>CAVPZV010000001.1:0-157539 GCA_963710305.1 uncultured Solirubrobacterales bacterium
CGTTCCAGTGATCACGCTGCCGGCCGGCACCACAATCCATACGCAAGGCGTCTCCGCTCGCCTCGGCTGGGCGCTCGCCGCCGCCGGGGGCGTGGAGCCCTCGGCCCGCGTGACCGATTACGCCACCACCGGCGATCCGGCGTTCGCGACCACGGACGGGCGCAGCACCTACGCGCTCGTGTTCGCGCCGCAGAGCGACCCGATATCGCCCGGCGATCTGACCTCCCGGATCCAGCGCGCGGTCAGCGCCGCCGTGCCCGCCGACTGGCAGGTGCGGGTCACGGGGATGCAGGCGCTGACCACGGGCAAGCCCGCCGGCAACGGCGCCGGCGTAGTGGCCGAGGCGATGCTCGGGGCGCTCGGGGCGCTGGTCGTGCTCGCGTTCGTGTTCGCCAGTTTTCTCGCGTTCGTGCCGCTGGTGATCGCAGGGATCTCGATTCTCACCACCTTCCTCGCGCTCGGCGGGCTCACGCACTTGACCGCAGTCAGCCAGATCGTCGAGTTCCTGATCGCGCTAATCGGGCTCGGCGTGGCCATCGACTACACGCTGCTGGTCGTCAGCCGCTGGCGCGAGGAGCGCGCCCACGGTGCCGACAACGAGGACGCGGTCCAGGCCGCGATGGCCTCCGCCGGCCGCGCGGTGCTGTTCTCGGGAATGACCGTCGGCATCGGCCTGCTGGCCCTGGTCGTGCTCCCGGTCCCGTTTCTACGCAGCGCCGGCATCGGCGGCGTGCTGATCCCGCTGATCTCGGTGGCCGTTGCGCTCACCCTGCTCCCCGTCGTGCTCGCAACCATCGGCCCACGGCTGGACTGGCCACGGCTGCGGACCGAGAACACCGCTTCTCGGGGCTGGACCGCGTGGGCGCGCTTCACTGCCCGCCACCGCGGACTGGCCGCGCTCGCCGGCGCCGCCACACTCGCGGTGCTCATCATCCCCGCGTTCTCGATCCAGCCTCGGCGAGCCGAGCACGGCGGCGCTCGCGCAGAGCGGACCTGCCCACATGGCGCTGGCGACACTCGAGTCGGGCGGCGTCCCCGCGGGCACGCTGACGCCGGTCGACCTCCTCGCCCGCGCGGACGCGGTCCCAGCGGTCATGAAGCGCCTCGCCAGCGTGCCCGGCGTCCACGCCGCGATCGCCCCCGCGAGCGAACAGTTTCGCCGCGGGGGCACCGCGCTGATCACCGTGCTCCCGCGCGCGGAAACCAACGTCGCCGCCGGACAGAAAACCGTCCGCACGATCCGCGCCGCGATCGCTCGGGACCCCGGGTTGCTGGGCGTCGCCGGGTCGGGCCCGTCGATGATCGACTTCTCTCACGACGTGTACGGCAGCTTTCCGCTGATGCTCGCGCTGATCGCACTGGCGACGTTCGTACTGCTCGCGCGGGCATTCCGCTCGCTGCTACTGCCGCTGAAGGCCGTGATACTCAACCTCGCCTCGCTCGGCGCGGCATACGGTGTGATGGTGTGGATCTGGCAGCACGGGCACGCCAGCCAGGCCGTGTGGGGAATCCCCGCCACCGGCGCGATCACGATGTGGATCCCGGTAATGGTGTTCGCCTTCCTGTTCGGCCTATCAATGGACTACGAAGTCTTCATCCTCGCCCGCATGCGCGAGAGCTACGACCGGCACGGTGACACCCGCACGGCCGTGATCGAAGGGATCGGACGAACCGGGCGACTGGTCACCAGCGCCGCGCTGATCCTCGTGCTCTCGTTCCTGGCCATGTCCACCGGTCCGGAAACCGACATCAAGATCCTCGCCACCGGCCTCGGCGCAGGGATCCTTTTCGACGCCACCCTGATCCGTTGCCTGCTCGTCCCCGCGCTAGTCAGCCTGTTCGGGTCCTACAACTGGTGGCTGCCCGCGTGGGCGGCGCGAGCCCTCCGCGTCGCGCCATCACCGCCGAACGCCACGCCCGCGACCCGGCCGACCCCGAGCGGCGTGCCAACATCGCCGGCCACGCCAATCCCGCCGGCTGCGGGGAGTGCAGCCGAACTCGATCCGGCGCACGCGTGAGCTTCTGTCAGCCGGACGCGATCCCGAGCAACTGGTTAGGCACTAAGCATGTCGGCGCCCGCCAACGTCGTGTGGGATGCGTATCACGCCTTCACGCTCGCCCGCTCAAGAGTGGTGCGCCGACCACCTCATCGCTCCCGGTCACCTCCATGCAAATGAACGGCCGATTGCTCCCTCTAGGACGGCGGTCCGGCAGTTTAGGTGTCGCCCCCAGACTTCCGGCTTCCCGGCGCAAAAACGAACGTCTGGCCCGACACTCCCGGTGGAACGATGAGGGACAGCTACGAACCGGCCACGTAAGGCCTCGCTGCTTCCGGTTCGAGTCGACAGAACAGGAGCCGAACTCGGGCTCGAGACTGGATCGCAGAGTCCAGCAGGTCGTCGACCGCGCTCCTCCCCGGCGACCAGAGCAGCTACGCACTCGCGGCTCGCTGCCCGCTCGAGGACGACCGGATCCGGGTCAGACGCGGTCACGAAGCCCGCTGGGACTCCATGCCCGCGCGAGCGCGATTGCAGGCTGCGACCTGGGTGAGCGGCGCGCCCCGCGATTCACCACCTGAGGGTCTACAGACGGCGTACGTGGTCGATGCCAAAGCCGTAACAGCGTGGCTTGCCTCCCACGATCGAGGATCCCGTTCGACGTCCCGAAGAGGGAGCGATGGAATGCGTTCTGTTAGACGCGGCCGGGCATCGCCGATCGCCAGCCACCATGCCGGTGTACCACCGAGGGACGGCCGCCGAGGAATAAAGGCCGGCGGCACCAGGCTGACCCCCCGGCGATCGAGGAGATCGTCGCTGCTGAGGCGCGCCGACGACGACCGGGCGGACGGCGCTGGGGCTGCGCGCGCTGCTCGCGTAATTCTTTGGCGAGCGGGAGTGCGGATCAGCGAAGCACTCGCCCCCGCCGCTTGCTGCGCGTCCGATCGAGGCCGAGCCAGCACGCATCCTGCAGCTGCCCGGGCCGGCGGCTGCCTCGCACCAAGAGCGACGACGTGGTCGGCGGATACCACATCATTGCTGCAGTGCAGAGCGCGCGTCGGCAACGGTGGATGATGACTTCGCGGTGGGAAGAAAGCGCGGGTCGGCACGGGTGGCATTACTCGCGCCGGAGATCAGGATCGACGGCGCGTCCGAGGGATCTATGCGTCGATCTTGACGGCTACCTCATACATCTCGACTGATACGCGCCGGGCGCTCAGGCCGGATCTGGGCGGGTCCATCGAGCTCAGGGTGGCGTCGCCCTGCCTGAGATCCTCCTCGGTCTCGAAGAGGGTGATGGAGAGAGACTTGCCGTCATCCGGGTTGTACAGGTCAAGCAGCCCGACTGCGGGCAAGCCCTCCGGCGGCCCGGCCGCCGCCCGCTGCTTGATCTCCTCAAACCCGCGCCGCACATCGTCAGGATTGCTCCCCGTATGGTCAAACGTCGCCACTCGCGCGTGCATGGACACCCCTTTTGGATTGGAATGCAAAGCCTAGTCGCCGACTCGACGTCTCCGCAAGCGCCTCGACTGACCAATGGCGGACCCCGGTGGGACCGACGAAGGTCTCGTCTCTAGTGGGCGAGGTAGAGCACTGCGGTGACGGCGGCGAGGACGCCGAGGACGCCAGCCGGAGCCATCTGACCTGGAGGGTCCCCGGCGCGACGGTGGACGGCAATCGCCGCGATCATGAGTAGCGTCAATCCAATCGCAGCCAACGCACCGAGTGCGGTGAGGGCAAACCCGATGAGCACGCCCGAAGCGCCAGCCAACTCAAGCACGCCAATCAGCCGGTAACGCTCCCACGCGATCCCGAAGTGCGTTGCCGCGTCTCGCATGGCCGATTGTCCCGTGAGCTTCGACAACCGGCGCCCGTGAACGCAACAGCGAGCACGATCGACAGCACGATGACGGAGACGGGCACGGCGAGCCCAATCCGTAGGTAGAACGAGACGGTAGACGGTATACCATTCCGTACGACGCTCCTGCAGGACGCTCGCAATACCAAGCGTTGTCAGTTGTCGGGAGCCAGTTGGGCTGGCTGACTGGTTCGAAGACCCCCACCCCTTCGCCGCACATGCGGTCACGCGCTCGCCGCTCGCGACAAGCTCCACGAGCGCACTACGCACGTACGGCGCCCGCGTACCTGACCATATAACGAGCCCTGTGCACACCGGCTCTTCGGTGGTGCGCATGACTCTCGCCCCCACGACGGCGGACGTCTCGACCCAAGCACCAGCCCTGCGGTCGCAAGAGCAGACCGGACCGCGAGAGCCCGAGCACCCTCCCAACCTAACGCCGCGAGCACGGCGCATCCCGGCGGCGCTCGGCGCCGGTCCGATCGGTAGGCGCTGGCTCCCCTGCAGTCCGCGCAGAGCGGGACGCTCGTTTAGTTGGGCTAGGTTCGCGTCGCAGCGCCAGAGGAGGTCGCGCGACTGCAGGTCACGGACCCCGGTCCTTCGGCGATGAGTTTGGTGGTGTTTCGCGGTCCTAGCTGCCGGAACGACTTCATCGGAGGACGACATGTACACAGTCACTTCAGCCGACGGCACGCGGATCGCCTATGACCGGTACGGAGAGGGCCCTGCGGTGATCCTGGTTACGGGGGCGATGGGCTACCGCAAGTTCAAGAAGTTCGAGCAGATCGCCGAGGCGCTGTCGGACCACTGCACGGTGATCAACTATGACCGCCGCGGCCGTGGCGACAGCGGCGAGGCGGGGCCGGTCTCGGTCCAGCGCGAGATCGAGGACATCGCCGCGCTGATCGACGCGGCCGGCGGGCGCGCGTCGCTGTGGGGCTGGTCCTCGGGAGGAGCGGTGGCGTTACGGGCGGCCGCGGCGGACGTCGGCGTGGAGAAGCTCGTTGTGTACGAGACGCCGTTCAAGACCGACCCCGACGCCAAGTACCCGCTCGACGACTACGGCGAGCGGCTCGAGCAGATCGTCGCCGAGGGGAACCCGATGCGTGCAGCCAAGCACTTCATGCGCAACGGCATCGGGCTGCCGGCTCCGTTTGTGCTGGCGATGCCCCTGATGCCCGCGTTCAAGAAGTTCGCGGCGAACGGGCTGACGCTGACGTTCGACTACGCGGCGCTTGGCGAGCAGAACATGCACGGGCGGCCGCTCAGGGCCGAGGAATGGGCGACGGTCACCTGCCCGGCGCTGGTCGCCTACGGCTCCAAGACCTACCCCGTCCTCAAGCACGCCTCCAAGGCGCTGGTCGAGGTGCTGCCGAACGCGACCCTCCGCGAGCTTCCGGGCCAGAACCACAACGTCTCGCCGAAGGCGATGGTGCCCGTGCTGGCACAGTTCGTCGCCGGGGCCCGGGCGCAGCCGGGCGGAACGCTTCGCCCGGCAGCGACTGAGGCTTCCTAGACTGGCGCACGATGTCCGCGCAAGAGGTTGACGAGTACCTCCGGGGTGTCGAGGAGCCGAAGCGCAGCACACTCGAGCAACTGCGCCGGACGATCCTCGAGATCGTCCCGGATGCCGAGCAGGTGATCTCGTATCGCGTCCCCGCCTTCCGGGTGGGCGGCAAGACGATCGCCGGGTTCGCCGCGTTCAAGGCCCACCGCAGCTACCTGCCGTTCAGCGGCTCGGTACTCCAGGCGCTCTCCGAGGAGCTTCGCGGGTACACGATGACCGAGAGCGCGCTGCACTTCCAGGTCGACCGTCCACTGCCGAAGTCGCTCGTCGAGAAGCTGATCGGTGTGCGTCTGGAGCAGCTCGCGGGGCTAGGGAGGAGCGACAAAAGTGCCACTGATCCACCGCGACGAACTCGACGGCCCAACGATTCGAGGCGAAGACCACGGCGCGTCGATTTCGCTGATCATCGACGAGAGCGAGCCCGGCCAGGGACCGCGGCTGCACCGTCACGCCTACGACGAGACCTGGGTGGTCCAGGAAGGCAACATCAGCTTCCAGGTAGGGGACCAGCAGCTAAAGGCCGGCCCAGGAGACGTGGCGATCATTCCGCCGGGGGTGCCGCACAAATTCGTCAACGACGGGCCGGGCCGCTCGAGGATCGTTTGTATCCACGCGAGCCCAACGATTCGTCGGCGAATGACTTGAATAACGCGCCCGCCTCGCGAAGCCGACGACCCGAGGGCCCTCGTTACCGCGCGAAGCAGGGTAATCCACAGTCTAACGCGCGCGCCATGCAAAAGCTGTGAGAAGTGGGTCTCGGCGTCCGGCGGCCCGGGGCCCTGCGGGCCGCGCGAGGCGGAGCAGCGTACGTCGACGGCTTGGCGGCCGCCCGCACCGGAAGCAGATGCCCCGTTTCCCGATCCTCTAATGAGGCAGGGGTCGGCCTGAGGGACCGCCGGGCTAGGCTTCAGCGGTCGTGTCGCTGAGCGCCCTGACGTCCGCGGAGATCTCGCTGCCGGCCGAGGCCGATGGCGTGCGCGTAGCGACCGGATCGCTGTTCTGGCCGACACCGTCGACGTCGTAGGGTTGACCGACAATCACGCCGGCCAGTCGCGGATGTCGCCGCTGGCTGCGGTAGCGCTCGCGCGGGAGCAGGGCGTGGGGACAATCGTCCACGTCTCGTGCCGCGATCGCAACCGGCTTGCCCTGCAGTCCCAGGTCGTGGAGGGCGGCGCTCGGCGCTGAGGCGGTCCTCTGCATGCAGGGCGATCCGGTGCCTGGCATCGAACATGTGGGCGACATGACCGCCACGCAGCTCATTGCGAGCGCGTCGGCATGGGGCGCCCCGCACCCGCTGGCGGTCGGGGGGTCGTCAATCCCTTCGCGGCGGACCTCGACCGGGGGTTGCGGCTCCTGCGGCGCAAGATCGGCGCAGGAGCAACCTTCGTGCAGTCGCAGATGATCTTCGACCTCGCACGCTTCGAAGCGTTCCTGTCGGCCGCCGAGGATACCCTCGCGGGCGTGGGGTTCTACGCAAGCGTCGCGCTGCTCCGCAGCGCGCACATGGCAGAGCGCGCCTGCGCGCTACCGGGGGTCGCGATTCCTCAGCGAGCCCTGGCGCAGATCAGCCGGGGTGGCGGCATCGACCTAGCGGGCGAACTAGCGGCCGGGCTTGCCCGTATATCGCGCGTAGATGCGCTTCACGTATTTCCGCTCGGAGCCAGGCGGCGACACGCGAGGTCGCCGCGGAGTTCCGCGTCGCGCGGGGCGTCAGCGCGGTGCGAGCAGAAGCGGCGACATGCTCGTCGCGTCGTCAAAGCAGGGCATAGCCGCGAACATCCAGCCGGTCTCGCAACCGTCAGAACCGCAACGGCGCGTCTGGACGCCGACGGCCGCTTCCCTGCCCTAGACATCGTTGAGCTGACGATCGAGTTGGCGACGACGGTATAGGCAGTTCGCCTGCAAGCTCGCCACACAAGCGATGGCAGGACTCAGCCAGCCACACGCCCCGACCCTTGACTTTCATCGGTCGCCAACCTCGGGTCTCGTGCCGGCACTGAGACCTGGACGAAGGCGATCGTGCGTTCCCGCGCTGGCGGCGAGGAATCGGCCCCGTCCACGTGTTGCCGATCCGATCGTGCCGTCGGTACCGGCTGCAGTGTTGAAAGCACTCGCGCTGGGCAACACCAGCGAGCGGGGACATGGTGCCGGGCGCCCGGCCTTTATCCCACGGTGGGAGAATGGCTGACGTGGCCGAGCACTACCAACGTCCGGGCTGGTTCACGACGAACGTCTTCAATCGGGTCGTCGCCGTGCTAACGCGACTGGGCGTGAGCGTATACGGGTCGCGCGTGCTTGAGGTCCGGGGGCGCAAGTCCGGGGAGTGGCGACAGACCCCGGTGAATCTCCTGCGCTACGAGGGCGCCGAATATCTGGTCGCGCCTCGTGGTCACACGCAATGGGTCAAGAACCTTCGCGCTAGCGGTCAGGGGAGGCTGCGTGTCGGCAGGCGGACTGAGTTGTTCCACGCGGTCGAGTCGCCGACGACGAAAAGCCACCGCTGCTCCGAGCCTACCTGAAGAAGTGGAAGTTCGAGGTCGGCGTCTTTTTCGCCGGTGTTGGACCCGACTCTTCAGACGAGGATGTGCGCCACATCGCACCCGATCATCCCGTCTTCCGCGGACCGCCACCTGATCAATCGCCGGCCTGAGTGACCGTCTGCGACCGCCCAGCCCGGCCACAACCAGCAGTGCACTCAGTGGAAGGCTGTAGCTCGGATCGGTGACGTCCGGCCGGCTGTGCGGCGTCTGTCGCCGCCACCGGATGTGGGCCGCTTTGCGCAGTGTTGAAGCGGTCGTAATCAGCCGACGCGGGTACGGGCGGGAATGCGTCCGCCCTTACGTGGCATGCTCGGCGTCATGTTTGAGCGCTTCACCGACGGCGCGCGACAGGTCATCTTTCTGGCCCAAGGCGAGGCCCGCACGCTCGGGCATAGCTACATCGGCGTTGAGCACCTATTGCTGGGTCTTCTGCGTGAGGAAGGCGGCGCGGCGTCGCCGGTCCTTCGAAGCTTCGGCGTCACGCCTGAGCTGGCGCGGAACGAGATCGTGCGGATCGTGCCGAGGGCGGCACCGGTCACCCACGGTCAGATGCCATTCACGCTGGCCGCAAAGGGGGTCCTCGAACGAGCGCTGCGCGAGGGGCTTTCGCTTGGTACCAACCACATCGACACCGGGCACCTGCTGCTGGCGCTGCTGAGCGAGACCGACGGGCTCTCGGCAGCGATACTGCGAGAGCTCGGCGCGGATGCCGAGACGATCCGAGAGATGGTGCTCGCCGCCGAGCGCGATCCGGGCACCAAGGCACGGCTCGGGCGCTCGGCGGCCGAACGAGCCCTCAAACACATCGATGCAGGGCTGGCTGCCGCTCAAGTCCCGGAGGAGGTACTCCGCGCGGTCCTTGCGGCCAAGACCGACGATGCCGCAGGCGACGCGGTCGCGCAGCTGCTCAATATCGAGCGCTGGCTGGCTGAGTTCGTTATCAGACAGCCTCTCATCACCTTCACCGCCGAACACGTGACCGTGATGCAAGAGCGCCGCCGTCAGGTAATCGAGCGGCTCGACCCAGACAACGGACACGGCACAGACTGAAAGCTCCGCTGCGCATCACTCGCTGCCCCGGCGATCGAAGAGGAGCAGCGCCTCGACGTTTTCGCGGAGATTCTGAGCGCGCAATCGTTTCCGCGGAACGTCTTCGAGTGCCGCGTTTCGACTTAGGCGGCAGTCCGCAGGTGACGCTGAGCGCCGAAGTCGATCAGCATTTGGCGGAGCGAATGGCGAGCGTGGTTATCGCCGTGCTATCTCCGGCATAGAAGGCCTCGACGACCCACTCCAGTGGATATCCGCCGGCCGGCCGCGGCATCTCCGCGAGCGTTTGCACGCGATCGATTAGCTGCTTGGTGCTACGAGCGCAGCCCTGCGCTCCCAATCGGGTGCTCTCGCCACCACAAGGCTCGGAATCGGACACAGCGCGTGCTCCTCAGGCCAAGTTCGCTGGACAGATGATCCCACCCTGACCCGAGAAACGCAATGTGTCCAGCGACTATCGCTTCGGGCTCATATCCGACAGTAACGACTGCCCCGCTTTGCCACCGGAAAGCGGCAGCCACGCGCGTCGTTGTAGATGAAGCCCTCGTTGACGCGCACGACGGCGTAGGCGAGCGTCTCGACGTCCACAGGGGGGTCGAGGTTCCCGGCCTCTTGCTCCTCGCGGTAGAGCTCGGCCAGCCTCTGGACCGTCCGCGGCTGGACCAGGCCGTCGCGCGCCGTGAGGATGCGTAGCGCGGCGTGCGTCTCCTCCTGCAGGAACACACCCAGCGGGACCGCATCGATCAGGGCCTGAACGTGGTGCTGGAAGACGGCCAGCAGCCGCTCGTCCCGATCTTCCCCGCCATCATCCAGTAGGCGGGAGCGGCGCATATCGGGCACCGCGCGTGCGAGGAGGTCGAGCCGCGCTGCGTGGGCAAGTCGAGGCTGGTCGAGCGGACGCGGCGCGTGGCTAGAGGTGGCAGACGAGCGTTCGATGCGGCCCGCGATGCTTCGGACGGATTGCAGCGAAGCTACGACGCGCGCGTCAAATCAGGCGATCTTGCGCTTCCTATAGACGCTCACGTGGCGATCAGAACCGTTCGCGCGTAGTGGGGGGCGTACCGTAGAGTCGCCGAGCATGGAGGGACGCGACGAGGTTCCGCTGACGAACCTCGACCAGCCGCTGTTCGACGGTGCGCGGGCGACGAAGCGAGATCTCGTCGACTACCTCGAAAGCGTGAGCGAGCAGTTGCTCGGCGAGCTGCGCGATCGGCCGTTGTCGGTGGTGCGAGCGCTGCGTGGACAGAAGCCGTTCATGCAAAAGAACGTCCCTAAGTACGCGCCGCCGTGGGTAAAGACGGTGGCGATCTGGGCCGAGCGCTCGAAGCGCGACGTTGCCTACGCGCTCTGCAATGAGCGGCGGACCCTGCTGTGGTTCGCGAACCAGCGGGCAATCGAGTATCACCCGACGCTCGTGCGCGCCGATTCGGACGGCTTCGCGCAGACGCACCTGGTGCTCGATCTCGACCCGCCGGCGGATGCCGGCTTTGGCGCCGTCGCGCGCGTCGCCGAGCTCGTGCGCCAGGCGCTCGCCGACGCCGGACTCACGGGTGCCGTCAAGACCAGCGGGGCGAAGGGCTTGCACGTGTTCGTGCCAGTGGCGCAGCCCGCGAGTCCCCACGAGATCGCCGCTGCCACACGCGCGCTCGCGGCGCGCGCCGAGCGCCTCGATCCGGATTTGGCCACGACCGCCTACGTCATCGAGGAGCGGGCGGGCAAGGTGTTCGTCGACGCGACACGCACGGGCGGTGCGACCGTAGTCGCCGCCTACAGCCCGCGCGTCCGGCCCGGCACGCCCGTATCTTTTCCGGTCTCCTGGGATGAGCTCGACCGCGTGACGCCGGCCGACTTCACCATCCACACCGTGCCGGCCCTCGTCAGCGGCGGCAACCCGTGGGCGGAGCACCTTCCCAAGCCGCAGTCGCTGCCCGCCGCACTGATCGAGGAGGGCCGCGCGATCCCTGTCGCCCGCGTCCAGGCGATGCACGAAGGCAAGCGCCGTGCCGACGCGCGACGCGGACAGACTCTTAGCTGAGCTCTCCCTTGGCAGAACGGATCGGTCGGCACGACCGAGGCTGACCGCCCTGGGGCTGTGGAGCTTGTCGCTTGGCGGACCCCGGCCGGTCTACCGGTAGGACTCGGGGGCGTGCTTGAGCTGGGCCCAGTTCTCGGGGTCGTGCCCGAACACGACCATTGCCCCGGTCTGCTCGGCCAGCTCGTGCAGGCGTCGAAGCGAGCGGGCGGCGTCCGCGCGGTCATGAAACGCGCGCACGTGGGCCCGTCCCTCCCATTGGGCCAGGTTGTCGGAGGCATCCGCGGTGATCAGCACGGGGCCCCGGTTGGCCAGACCGATCAGCAAGGACATGTGGCCCGCGGCGTGGCCCGGGGTCTCAACCAGCCGGACCGAGCCATCACCGAACAGGTCGGTGTCCCCTTCGACGGTCTGCCACTGCAGCTCGGGACGGTCGTAGTCGGCGCGGACGTACCCGCTCTGCATCGGATCATCCGCGGCCAGCGCAGCCTCGCGCTCTCTCGCATGAACGACCACGACAGCGTTCGGGAAGTGGCCGAGCGCCCCGGTGTGATCGATATGCAGATGGGTCTGGACGATGTGCGAGACATCGTCGGGAGCGACCCCGAGCTCCCGAAGCTGGGCCTCGCAATGCTGCGCTTCGCTCATGTGAACCTCGAACACGTCCGCCAGCCCGCCCCAGTGCGCGTGCGGGTCGCGCGCCACCGCGAGGGGGTTGCCCCCGTCCACGAGGATGAGGCCCTGAGGATGGCGCAGCAGGAAGAACGGGACCGGAACCTCGACGCCGCCGAGCGCCAGCGTGCCGCTGTCAAACAGGTAGAGCTCTAGCGGTCCGGCCACCAGCGGGATCGTATTCCCGCTGAGCGCGATCCGCGGCGACCGGTCGTTTCGCGCCGGGCTGATCGCGAACAGGAGGGCGAGGCTCCTGCGACCGCGACAGAGTCGTCCGAGGCGGGCCTCGGCGTATGCCGTCTGTCGTTTGGGTATTGTTTGGGGCGCCAGATGAAGCTCTGGCGCGGAGGCCGCGCAGGGTCTCCCGAACTGCCGGTGTCCCGGCTGATGGCTTCTATCGCACGCGGTACATACGCGCGAAAGGAGCCAGGCCGTCTCGATGCCGACACTAGCCCACTGGTTGATCCACGTCCTGCCCGTTCGCGTCGTGCTGCTGCTGGGGCCTTTGGTGGCGTACCGTGACCCCTGGAAACTGACGATATCACCGACGCCGCGAGCGCCGACGATGAGCAGATACGACCGACGAGAGCTACTCGCCATCTTCCTCGGCGGCGCGGTCGGCGCCGTCGGGCGTATCGCCCTCACCAAGCTGCCGGTCGCTGATGCGCCGTCATGGCCGTGGATCATCTTTGCGATCAACGTCTCCGGGGCGTTCGCCCTCGGCTACTTCGTCACGCGGCTTCAGGAGCGCCTCCCGCTATCCACCTACCGTCGTCCGCTGCTCGGAACCGGCTTCTGCGGCGCGCTCACGACGTTCTCGACGGTGCAGGTCGAGCTGCTCAAGATGATCGACGTCGGCCACTACGGCACCGCCGCCGGTTATGCCGCAGCCAGCATCCTGGCCGGCTACGCGGCTGTGCACCTCGCGAGCGCGGCTGTAAGGCGGGCACGGACGATCACATGAGCGTCGTCGTCTGGATCATCGCCGCCGGGCTCGGCGGCGGCGGAGCGATTCTCCGCTTCCTGCTCGACGGAGCCGTCTCGCGCAGGATCGCCCGGCAGTTCCCCTACGGAACCCTCGTGGTCAACCTGAGCGGCTCCCTGGTCCTTGGCCTGATCACCGGGCTCGCCGTCACCGGCGACGCCGCCACCCTGATCGGCGCGGCCACGATCGGCTCGTTCACCACGTTCTCCACCTGGATGCTCGAGAGTCAGCGTCTGACCGAAGAGGGGGAGCTGCCGCGGGCGTTCGCGAACCTCGCCGTGAGCCTCGTCCTCGGGCTGCTCGCGGCCGCGCTCGGCCGGTCGATCGGGGCGCATCTGTGAACGCGGATTGCCTCAAGCTCACGACGTACTTCGGCGAGCGTCACCGCACCGACGGAGGGTTGGTGGCGGACGAGCTGCTGGGCCTGTATGGCCGTCGAATGGTTCAGGTCAGTTTGCTGGTGCGCGGGGTGGAGGGATTCGGCCGCAAGCACCACGTCCGCACCGACCGGCTGCTCACCCTGTCAGAGGACCTCCCGGTGGTCTCGGTCGCTGTCGACACTCGCGAGCGGATCAGCGCACTGCTCGACGAGCTCCTGGCGATCAAGCGCCACGGGCTGGTCACGCTCGAGCGCGCGCGCCTGCTGATCGAGGACGTCGACGCGGTCGTGCTTCCCGAAGACCTGGAAGAGGCGACGAAGCTCACCATCTACGTCGGCCGACAGGAGCAGGTGCAGCGCGAGCCCGCATTCCTCGCGGTCTGCGAGCTGCTGCACCGCCGCCGGATTGCGGGCGCGACCGTGCTCCTCGGCGTCGACGGCACACTGCGCGGGCAACGCGAACGCGCACGATTCTTCGGTCGTAACGCCAACGTCCCCCTGATGATCATCGCGATCGGTTCCGGCGAGCGCATCGGTGCCGTGCTGCCCGAGCTCGCGGGCCTGCTCGCGCAACCGCTGTTCACGCTCGAGCGAGTACGCGTGCTCAAGCGCGACGGCGAGCTCCTGTCGCGGCCCAGAGAGATCGCCGCCACCGACCCGTCCGGTCTTCCCGTGTGGCAGAAGCTCATGGTCTACACCTCAGAGCAAGCGAAATACCGAGGCTCCCCGATCCACGTCGCCCTCGTACGCGCTCTGCGAGAGCACGGCGCCGCCGGCGCCACGAGCCTGCGTGGAATCTGGGGGTTCCACGGCGAGCACGCCCCGCATGGCGACCGGCTGCTCCAGATCCGACGCCACGTCCCTGTGATCACGATCGTGATCGACTCGCCCGATCGCATCGGACGCGCCTTCGAGGTAATCGACGAGTTGACCCACGAGACCGGGCTGGTCACGGGCGAACTCGTCCCCGCAGCGGCCGAGATACAAGGCGGCTCGGTCGCGGGACCGCTCAGGCTCGCTCGCACCGATAGGTTCCGCCCGTGAGCGCGCACTGCAGGCTGATCGCCCTCGTCACCGGGTGCTTGATCGCCGCCGCCTGCGGAGGATCCGCGCGCGATGTCGGCAAGCGCCCCCTGCCCCCGGTGCGGGCGATCCACCTACGTCCAGCCGATGCCCCGGTCACCGGCGCGGCCAAGCCGAACATCGTGTTCATCCTGACCGACGACCTGTCGATGAACCTGCTCCGGTTCATGCCCCACGTCGAGGCGATGCAGCGCAACGGCCTGACGTTCCGCGATTACTTCGTGTCCGACTCGCTGTGCTGCCCGTCCCGTGCGTCGATCCTCACCGGGAACCTGCCCCACGACACCCACATCTTCTCCAACTTCGGTCCGGACGGCGGCTTCGGCACCTTCTACCGCCGCGGTGAGGAGCGGCACACATTCGCGGACGCGCTGCAGGGCGCCGGCTACCTGACAGCGATGATGGGCAAGTACCTGAACGGCTATCTGCCGCGGTCCGGTCACGTCGCCGACGGGGCCGTGGCCGGAACCCCGGCCACCTATGTCCCACCGGGGTGGAACGAGTGGGACGTGGCCGGCTGGGGTTACCCGGAGTTCAACTACCGGCTCAACCAAGACGGCAGCCTCCACTTCGCCGGGCATCGTCCCAGCGATTACCTCACCGACGTGATCGCACGGCTCGGCGTCGACTTCATCAACCAGGCGGCCGCGCGCCATCAGCCGTTCTTCCTGGAAGAAGCCACGTTCGCCCCGCATAGTCCGTACGTTCCCGCGCCCCGCGACAAGCACCGCTTTGCCGGCCTCACCGCGCCGCGGCCGCCGAGCTTCGACCGCCTGCCGACCGACGCTCCGCGTTGGCTCGTGAACCGCCAACCCCTCACCCGGCGCCATATCCGCCGGATCAACCGCGCCTACCGCCGGCGCGCGCAATCCGTGCTGGCGGTTGACCACTTGATCGCTCAGATCGAGCAGACGCTCACCGCCGACGGAATTGCGCAGAACACGTATCTGGTCTTCAGCTCCGACAACGGCTACCACACCGGTGAATACCGACTCCTTCCCGGCAAGCTCACCGCGTTTGACACGGACATCCACGTTCCCCTCATCGTCATCGGTCCCGGCGTGAGCCCGGGAACGAACACAACCGCGCTCGCCGAGAACATCGACCTGGCAAAGACCTTTGCCGGTCTTGCCGGCACGAGCCTCAGCGGTGACGGACACAGCCTCGTCCCCCTGCTGTCCGGGCTTCACCCACGCGCCTGGCGCACGCGGGTTCTCGTCGAGCATCATGGCCCCGACCTCTCGGGCGCGGACCCCGACTACCAGCGCTCCGGCGCAGGCAACCCGCGAACGTACGAGGCCATGCGCGCCGGCGACTTCCTGTACGTCGAGTACGACGACGCCGAGCGCGAGTACTACGACCTACGCCGCGACCCGTTCGAGCTCCACAACATCGCCGGCCTCCTGCCGCCCCGCCGCTTGGCGACGCTCCACCGGCAGCTTCGCCGCCTCGCGAGCTGCCACGGCGCGAGACAATGCTGGTCCGCCATGGGCGCTCCCCGCTGATCCTCCGTTAACGCCGTACCTCGATCTGGATCTCGCTTCGCCCGGCGCGGTCTGAAAGGATCAGAGCGATGGCCGTCCTGAACGATGTCGACCTGTCCGCGAAGCTCTCCAAGAAGGAGGGCAAGCGGAAGCTCAAGGCCGCCCAGAAGCGGCTGCTCGAGTTGCGTCTGCAGCTCGGCGGCCAGCTCGGCGACGGTGAGCTTGGGCCGCCGGTGTGCATCGTCTTCGAGGGCTGGGATGCCGCCGGCAAGGGCGGCGCGATCAAGCGCCTCGTCTCGAAGCTCGACTCGCGCCACGTGACGGTTGCCGAGTTCGCCGTGCCGGACGAGCGTGAGCGGCGCCATCACTTCCTGTGGCGCTTCGGCCCCGCGCTCCCGGGGTGGGGCGGGATGTCGGTCTTGGATCGCTCGTGGTACGGCAGAGTGTTGGTCGAGCGGGTCGAGGGATTCGCGTCAGAAGCGGAGTGGGAGCGCGCCTACGACGAGATCGTCGCGTTCGAGCGCGGTCTGTGCCTCGAGGGCACTGTGCTGGTCAAGTTCTGGCTTCACCTCTCCGACGAGGAGCAGTTGCGCCGCTTTCGCCGGCGTGAGCGCAAGCCGCTCAAGAGCTGGAAGCTGACCGATGAGGACTGGCGCAATCGCAAGCGGCGTCCGGAGTACGAGGTCGCCGTCACGGCGATGCTCGAGCGCACCGATCACGATTGCGCGAGGTGGACGGTGATTCCCGGTGACAGCAAACGCTACGCCCGCGTCGCCGTTGTGGACGCCGTGATCGCTGCAATCGAAGGCGGACTGCGCGCCAACGGGCAGGAACCGCTGTCGATCGGCGCGTAGCGCAGCGCGGCGGCGCCCGGTGCCGATCCGCGGAATGCAAGGCCCGAGCGCGACTGCCCGGGAGGATCCGGGGGTGGGTTCTCCGCAGACGCTGAGCGAGGCTGACCGGCGGATCGTCGCGGTCGGGCGTGTCTACGCCGCCCAGCGGAACCCGGTCGCGTCCGGGCGCGGCGGGAGCGGGCTGGCCGGCAGGCTGCCCGGCGGGTCATCCTCGTTATAAGGGCTGGGCGCGACGTCGTTGGGCGCGTCGGCGTGGAACAGCGCGGCGAGCAGCTCGATCTGCCCGCGGCCCACGCCCAGCTCGCCCATGCCGCCGCCGTACATCGGCCGCCGCTCACGCGCGCAGCGCGCGTAGACGTCGAAGACCTGGCGCAGGCTCCCGATCCGCGACGGCTTGACGTTGACCACGCGCGCGGCCAGCGGCGTCGCGCCGATGTCCTCGGCGCTTCGAATTGGCGAGTCGTAGGACACGCGCTCGAGGTGATCGCCGAGTCGCTGCGCGATCTCGGGCAGATCGTGTGGGTCCTCCAAGTAGGCGTCCGGGAACGCGCCGAGCACGTGGTCATACAGCGCACCGAGGGCCTCTGGATCCTCGACCTCGAAGCCGTAGTGGCCTTTGAAGTCGATCGTGTCGACCGCGCCGGTTGCCGCGACCTCGTCGACGAGCGCCGGCGCCCACGTCGCCTCCGCGTCGAGCTTGAAGCGCACACCGGGCGAGCGAGCGAGCCGCCGTCGCACCGGCTCGATCGAAGGAACCTTGCCGAGGCCGAGCGAGTTGACGAAGCGCACCGGCTGCGGCTCCAGTCCGAGTGTCTCGTGCAGCGAGCGGCCTGCCTGGCGCAGCGCGAGGTCGAGCGCCGCGGACTCGAACGCCCAGTTGCGAAAGCGCCGCGCCCCGTCCCACTCCGGCGGCTGCGGCCACAGCTCGAGCGTGGCGAGACGGTCGCAGAACCCGGCCAGCGTCCATTCCCCTTCGAGTGAAAGCCGCGGCCGGGTCTCATGCAGTGCGGTGCCGTCCTCTCGGAACACCGAGACGTCCTCGCCGAGCCCGTCGGTTCCGGCGCCGACGAGCCGCACGTGTGTCGTGATCCGCTCGAACTCGTAAGCGAGGACGGCGTGCAGGCGCTCGTATTCGCACCCCTCGATGACGAGCGGGAGCCCCGCGACCCGCGGCCACAGCGACTCGCCGGCCATCGTCGGGCTCGCGGGGGTCACCACCTCATTGTTTCATCAAGCCTGTCGCCTTCTCTCGATTCCCGTGTCCCACCGGGCGCCCGCTGTTCGTCATCAGATCAAAGGGCCGGTATCCGCGCCGGCCGCGACCGAAAGGGTGTAGGAGATGGCGAATTACATGTTCGCGTACAGCGGCGGCAACGGTGTGGTCGCTGACGAGGCCGAGCGCAACGCCCAGATGGCCAAGTGGGGTCAATGGTTCGGACAGCTCGGTTCGGCCGTCGTCGACGGCGGCGCCCCGACCGGGACCGCCAAGACGGTCGGCACGGGCGGCTCAGTCAGCGATGGCGGCTCGCGCGGCCTGACCGGCTACTCCATCGTGTCAGCCGACAGCCTCGGTTCGGCGGTCGAGCTCGCAAAGGGCTGCCCGGTCCTCGAGACCGGTGGCGCGGTCGACGTCTACGAAGCGATCGCGATGTAACAGGCGCACGGGGCGCCGGGTCGGCGAGGACCTCAGCTCCCGAACCCGACCCGGCGCTCCTCGCGATCCTGTGGGCTGCCTGTTGATGGTTGGTGCTGTCGGCCCACTCGTCATTCGTCATTCACTCGACGAGGTAGGTCTCGTAGATCACGCCGTCGGCCTTGCGGCCGCCAACGCTGATGAAGATGCCCTTGTTCAGCCAGTCGAGATGCGGGCCGACGGCCTCGATCCGGGTTGAGGCCCGGAAGGTGTACTCGCTGGCGTCGACGTCCTCACCTCGCCCGAGACGCGCGAGGACCTCGGGGCTGCCGTGCCGCACGCTTCGTGATTGGACGTAGAGCAGCTCACCGGCGTCGGTCAGCAGCGTGTAGCGGATGTCGCCGAGCGCGGTGCCGTCGGGCAGGAGGGTCTGCCAGTCGGCGCTGGCACCCGGCAATGAGCGTGCCTCGCAGCTCAGGTCCAATGAACGTCCCGCCGGTCAGGGGCACGATGCGGCGGTGGTCCTGCGGTCCTTTCCCGAGATCCAGCGGTTGACCGAGCGTGGCCTCGAGGCGATAGACCTTGGTGAGGCGAGGCCCGGGAAGGTGATCACTGCTCATGACCGGCTCCCAGCGGCTGCGAAGACGGTCGCTGCGCTACCAAGAACTCCATGGGTCCTCCTCCCTATCGGTTGCCAGGCGAGCGCCTCTCGGGGTCATCGGCCACGATCAAGCATCGCGGCTCTTGACGCATCAGATCGGTGACCCCAGCCAGGGCATCATAGGATTGCGACCGTGCCGTTCACGCTCCGGAATCTCAGGGAGGATCTGGAGGACCTCGGGTCGAAGTTCGACGGCGCGCCGGACCTGGAGTTCCGTGCGGCGACCGCCGCGCTCGAGCTCGAGGAATCCGGCCTGACCTATCAGCGCGTCCCGCCCGGCTATCGCTTTCCGTACGGACACACGCACGAGAAGCAGGAGGAGGTGTACGTGGTCGTGCGCGGGAGCGGGCGGATGAAGGTCGACGACGAGATCGTCGAGCTCAGGGAATGGGACGCGGTGCGCGTCCCGCCCGGCACGTGGCGAGGCTACGAGGCCGGGCCCGAGGGACTCGAGATCCTCGTCATCGGCGCGCCCAATCTCGGCGAGGCTCCGCGCGAGGACGTCGAGGGTCAGCGCGACTGGTGGGCTGACTAGCAACGGCGCTCGTTGATTCGAGGGGCTCCGCGGGCGAAGCAAGGAGCATTTGGCCTACGAGACGCCAGCGACACCGATCAGGGTGCCCTCAGGGTCCGCGAAATGACCGACCACGAGACCACTCGGTGATGTGGCTGGACCCATGACCCGCGTGCCTCCGAGCCTCTCGGCTCGCTGCAGCGCAGCCTCGACGTTCGGGACGCCAACTTAGAAGACCGCGTGGCTCTCGTAGCCCAGTCCGCCCCCGACGCGTGTCGTTAGGCTGGAGATCGTGGCCGCAGCATTCGACGAGAGCGACGCGCTCGAGCGCACGCTGCGCGAGGTGTGCGAGCAGTTGGCGCCGATCGACACGACGGCGTGCTCACCGGGCGAGCGCGAAGCGGCCGAATGGATCGCCGCGCGGCTGCGCGCGGCAGGCGTCGCAGAGATCGCCGTCGAGGAGGAGCCGAGCTGGGGCGGAGCTCCACCGACTCTGGTCGCGATGGGAACGCTTGGGATCGCCGGCGCCGCGCTGGTGCTCGCGAACCGGCGCCTGTCTGGGGCGCTGCTCGCGGCGGCGTCGATCGCCGGCGTGCTCGACGAGGCCGAGAACGGCCCGCGGATCGTGCGGCGGGTGCTGCGCCGCCACCGGACCACGGTCAACGTGGTCGCGCGGTTGGGCGACCCGGACGCGGACCGGACGCTCGTCGTGCTCTCTCACCACGACGCCGCCCAGACGGGACTGCTGTTCGACCAGACTCTCCAGAGGAAGTTCAACGAGCGATTTCCCGGACTGCTGCGGCGGGTCAAGACCCAGCCTCCCCAGTGGTGGATCGGCGTGGCGGGGCAGCTTGTGGCCCTGCTCGGCGCCGCGAGCGGCCGCCGCGCGGCGGCGGCCACGGGGCTCGCCGTCACGGGCTTGGCCACGTGCCTCGTGACCGACGTCATGCGCAGTCCGACCGTTCCCGGTGCCAACGACAACCTCTCGGCCGTCGGCCTGATCGTCGCGTTCGCCGAGCTGCTGCGCGACCGGCCGATCCCCGGCCTGCGGGTCGTGCTCCTGTCCGCCGGGGCCGAGGAGACGCTCCAGGACGGGATCCGCGGATTCGTTGCGCGCCACCGGCACGAGCTCGACCCGGATCGCACCTGGATGCTGAACTTCGACACGATCGGATCCCCGCGACTGATCATGCTCGAGGGCGAGGGTCCGTTCTGGATGCAGGACTACACCGACCCGTCGTTCCGTGACCTGATCGAGCGTTGCGCCGTCGAGCAGGGAATCGAGCTTGAACGTGGATTTCACGCCCGTGCGTCGACCGACAGCGTGATCACCAGCCGCGCCGGCTACCCCAGCGTCTGCCTATGTTCGCTGAACGAATGGCAGGCGATGTCCAACTACCACCTGATGACCGACACGCCTGACAACCTCGACTACAAGTCGATCGCCGAGGCGACCCGGATTGCCTACGCGGTGGCGCAGCGCCTCTCGCGGCACGGCTAGTGCTCCGTTCCTGAAGCGGCTTGGCACCGCGAGGTGACACCGGCGGATGCCTGGCGCGGACGGGCACCGCCGGCTGGACGCCGGTGGTCCCGACGTGTGCCCGGCTACACGAGGATCCGAGGACAAAGCCAGGCGCCGCCGGGGGCGCCTCGAATGACAAGGTACTTTCGCTCGAGCTCGAGTTGGAGCCACGCCAGGACTTGGGAGCAAACTCGGGCATGGACCGAGTTTCATCCCAACCGCTCGACGAGGAGGAGGACGAACGGAGCACTGGGAGCGGCAGCTCGTCCTGAGCCGGACGAGTCGCGAGAGGTCTTGCAGCGTGGTTCCGTCGCGGCCCCGGGGGGAGGGTGACGACGCAGCTCAAACGGATGATGATCCTTCGCCGGGATCTGTCAGCGCGCGGTGGCGTCCTCCGGCGCGTGCACGACCAGGACCGCGGCGGGACTGGCGTTCAGCACCTGGTGGCTGACGCTGCCGAGCAGCAGGGAGCGCATCTCCCCACGGCCCCTGGAGCCCATCACGATCAGATCGTGCCCGCCTTTCTCGAGCTGCTTCAGGATGCATTCGGCGGCTCGCCCGTGCGAGAGCACCTTGGTCACCGGCAGGTCCGCGGGTAGGGCGGCGATGGCGTCGTCGAGGAGCTTGGCGTACTCGCGCTCGGACTCTTGGCCGAGCGCCTGGTAGTCGACCCCATAGCCGGGGCCGACGAGGAGCCAGCTCGACGCGTCCGGCACTGTCGTCATCACCGTCAACCTGGCGTTGTAGCGCTCGGCGAGGTCCGCGGCCTGACTCAGCGCATGCGACGCATGGGCTGAACCGTCGATTGCGACGAGCATATTCAGGAACATCGTCGGAAGGCTACGGGCTCAACCCGTGATCGGCTATCCGGTCGGTGCCGTGGATCGCTTCGGGTTGGTGCGCGGTCCAGTGCGCACGTGAGGCATCGGCTCGCCTACGCGCCGTCAAGGAACCGCGCCAGCGCGCGACGAACGGATCGAACGCGAAGCTGGACCGAGTGTCCGGCGCCTGGGACCTCGAGAAGCTGCCCGCGGGGTGCCGTCGCCGCCTCGGCCTGCGCCCAGGCCAGCGGGGTTGAGAGGTCGCGCTCGCCGGCGAGCAGCAGGACGGGCACCGGCGGAAGCCGGGCCGCCGGGCTGCCGTCGGATACTGCGGGCAGCCGCGTCGGCGGCCAGTCGAGGCAACCCTGCGCGAGTCCGTTGCCGGTGGCGGTGGCGCGGTCGAACGGATACAGGTCCGCCTCCGGGATCGCTGCGGCGAGGGCGGACAGGGTCGCGGCTCGCTTGGAGACCGGCTGGTCCGGATCCCAGGGAGGGGCGAGGTCCAGGCACAGGGTGCTCTCGTGCAAGCCCTGGCTCAGGAACCTGGCGGGAGCCGCTTCGCCGCGCTGCGCCGCAGCGACGAAGCGTTCGAGGGCGCGGGGGCGCCCGGCTCGCGCGGAGTGCAGGGCGTCGAGCACGCCTGGGTAACCGGGCGCAATCACGCTTTCCCCCACCAGCGCGTCCAGGAGCGCCGGACCATCGTGGAAGCGACGCACGACCGCGGCGAGGTCGGCCGCCGGATCCCACCCGCATCGTTGCGCCGCGCATACCGACCGCAGCACCGGCGCACTACGGGACAGGGCGGCGCGGTAGAGGGGATCGACGCCGATGTGCGGGACGACCGAGTCGAGCACGAGCCGCGCGACGTGCGTCGGATAGGTCAACGCGTAGCGCTCCGCGACGAACGTGCCGTAGGAGACGCCGTCGAGCGTCAACCGCTTCGCTCCAAGCGCGACTCGGAGCTGCTCGATGTCGGCGACCGTCTCCGGCGTGGAGTAGTAGCGCCTGGCGGTGCCGATCGAGCGCGCGCAGGCCGTCACCGTGGCCGAGGAGGCAACGGCCAGATCAGAGGTGCCGGCGGCCGCCTGTAGGGCCGGGCAGTCGAGCGCTCCCGCTCCGGTGCCACGCTGGTCGAACATCACGATTCGATATCCCGCGAGGACGGTATGGAGGCGCGCGTAAACACGGGGCAGCAGCGGAACTCCCGGCTGGCCCGGCCCGCCCGCCAGGAACAGCAGCACGCCGCGAGGGGCCGAGCTGACCGTCGAGGCGCCGACGGCGAGGTCCAAGGTTCCGCGCGTCTGACCGGCGTAATCGAGCGGGACGCGCAGGCTCCAACATGAAAAGCCGGGTTGCCCGGGGCACGAATGGCTCCCGACCAGCTCTGCTCGAGGGGGAGCCACAGTCGGCCGGCGGACGGTCGAGGTCGAGTGATGACCGCCGCCGCAACCGCTGAGCCACAGCGTCAGTGCGATCACGGCGGCGACGCCTCCCCGAGCACCCACGCGTGCATCATTGCGCTCCTCGCTCACGTGCGCCAGGCGTACGGCGCAGCGCTGCCGCGTTTCCGATGCGGCCTCGTTCAGCGAAGGGGGCGGGGGAACCGGGGGCGGCTCTACCCCGTGAAGCTCGGCCGCCGTTGCGGTTTGGAGGCGGCGGAGCGGTGGCGCCGGTGCCGACGCCGGGGGTGGCGCTTGGCCGAACCCGGCTTGGTCTTATGTGTTGCGGGAGCGCGCCCCAGCTTGCAGGAGGCGAACACGTAGCACTCGAGCGGCGGCTCGGCGCTCACCTGGGGTGCCTGCATCTGTGCCTGACCAACCGCCGCCAGATACGCCGCATAGTCGCTCGCGAACGTGCTGGGATTCACGCCGGGCTGAAAGGGCTCAGTGCACACGGTCGGCGGTACATGGGCGGGGACAGCCAGGCTCTCGTGTGAGAGGGCGTCGACGGCCAGCGCGTAGCCAACCGGGTCGTAGCTGCCCATGGCCAGGTGGTCGGAGACGTCGCCCGGGCAGATGTCCTGAACCGCGATGTTGGCGATGTGGCCGGCGCCCGTATGCAGGCTCGAGCT
Organism: uncultured Solirubrobacterales bacterium; assembly: GCA_963710305.1. GTDB lineage: Bacteria > Actinomycetota > Thermoleophilia > Solirubrobacterales > Solirubrobacteraceae > Palsa-465. Next base: position 23,721 of record CAVPZV010000001.1, read on the forward strand.
TCCCGAGGCGTCGAGATTGGGAACCACGATCTCATCGGTGCGGCTGAAGATCACCGTGTAGTAGATGCCGGCGAACGTCTCGGTGTAGCTGTTCAACGCGCTGTCGAACCGAGAGCCCGCGGCCTGCTGCCAGTCCGCCGGCGCACACTGGTGCTGGCAGATGGCATCCGCATCGAGCGTGCCGTGATTGGACGGATCGAGCGCGACATATGTGTGAACGATCCGCCGCGTATCGGGCCAGAAGCGAAGTGCCCATCGCGGGAGCATCCCGCCCTGGCTGAAGCCGAGGATGTCGACCTGGCGGCCCGAGCGGGCCGCCATCGTACGCAGCGCGTAGACGACGTACTCGCCCGCCACCTGGATGTCGCCCATCGTGTGGTACGGAAGCGTGACCGTGCAGTACGGCCAGTGCAGCGCCGCGAACGCGCGCTCATAGTTCCACGAGTAATTGGAGCCGGGATCGAGGTTCGTCCCGGGGACGAGCAGGATCGGATTGCGAGCGTCGCCGGCGATGCCGGATGTGCAGCTGAACGCGGCCTGCAGCTTGGCCGCGGGGACCGAGAGCGGCGGACCGGACCGATTCAAGGGGGCGAAGGGGCCGCTCTGCGCCATGGCGTCATCGCAGGCGAACGCGACGAAGACCAGCGCCAGCAGGACTGCCATCCATCGCCTCATCGCAGGATGGTCTACCCCGCGGCAACACACCGTATGCTGGTGTTACCGGAGACCGCGATTCGCGAGCCGTCGGGGTTTCGGTGCGCGCCACGAGCGCGCTCGCCGCGGCATCTCGTCGGCAAGATCCAGAAGGGCTGTGAGCTCGCTGGGCCGAACGCCCGCTCGGCCTCACTGCTCGCCCCGCTGAAGGGAACCGTCGACCTCACGGTGAGCACGATCGGCGTTCCGTTCATCGCGCTCTGCGACTGACACTCTGGCGGCGCTCCGGGTCTGCGCTGACGGCGCGGCGAAGTCGTGGCGTCGAGAAAGACCTCGGTCACGTCCGGGACGACTTCGCGCAAGCGATGCTCGATCGTCTCGGAGATCCTTTCGACGTCGTCGTCGTCGAGCCCGTCCGCGAAGTCGATGCGGGCCGCCACCAAAAGCGAGTTGGGACCAAGGACCATCGTCAGTAGCTCGACCACCGTCTCGATCTCGGCGAATTCCTCGAGCGCGCGGCCCAGCGCCTTGCGCTCGGCGGGACGGGCGGCGCCGCCGACCAGCAACTCGGACGTGTCGTGCGCCATCCAGCCGGCCACGCCCACGAGAAGGACGCCGATGGCGATGGACGCCGCGGGATCGAAGATGCCCGAGTGGGTGAGCTGGTCGATGAGGATGCCGGACAGCGCGAGTGCGATCCCGACCAGCGCGGCGGTGTCCTCGAACAGGACCATCTTGACGTTCGGGTCGCGGGTCTCGCGCACGTAGCGCAGCAACGGGAGCTGCTCGCGGCGCGCCTCGGCGCGCGTCTGGCGCGTCGCGCGTATCCACGAGCTGCCTTCCGCTACGAGCGAGATGCCCAGTGTCACGTAGGCCGCCACATACCCGCCGGATCCCCGGTTTGAAGTGAGCTGGTAGACGCCATATCCGACGGCGAAGATCGCCCCGGCGAGGAACATCGCGACCGCCGCCACGAACGTCCACAGGAACCGCACACGGCCATAACCGAACGGCTGCTCCGGTGTGGGCTCACGGTCCGCGAGCCCGATCGAAACGAGCAGGAAGACCTGGTTCACGGTGTCGGCGAGCGAGTGAGCGGTCTCGGCGAACATCGCCGCGGAGCCACTCAGCAGTCCGCCCACGAGCTTCGCCAGCGTCACAGCGGCGTTCGCGACGAGCGCGGTCAAGACCGTCTTCCGGCTTCCGGCCGCAGTTCGGCGAGATCGCTCGACGCTGCGCCGGCTCGTCCACGCGACCGACCTACCGTCGCTCTCAGCCACGGTCAGCCAGTACCCCTCGCCTCGGGCATCAAGCGGAGCACCTGGCAAGCGCCGGCCCACGGGCGCCCGAAGCTCGGGCTACGCGCGTCTGACTGATACAGCGCGCCGATCGCCGTTGAGCGTCACGAGCCAGTGTTTCGGCACGTGTAACCCTCTCCGGGGGCAAGAGACGGACACGGAGCAGACCGTGGCACCGGCGCCCAGGGTGAAGATGGGCAGGGTGTTTCGACACTCGCCACCGTCCAGCGCGGCGATCGATGTGGCGGTCTGGACGATGCTCGATTGAAGCCTGTCGCGACGTCGAACGAGCTCCGCACGCTCGGCGGCCAATCGCTCCTGCTCTCGTCGTGCGACTGCTCGTTGCCGCTCGAGCTCGGTGAGCCTCTCTTCCAGCCCGGCGCGCCAACGGTCAGCGTCATCCTCGAGCGTCCGGGCGAAGAACAGCAGGGTCGCGAGCTCGGAGCGCAACGCCCGCGGATCGTCCCGGCCATCTCGTGCTCGAGCCACTCGCTCGCGCAGAGCCGTGAGCTGCCGGCTCAGCTCGTTGCCTTCTGCCAGCAGGGGAGAGGGGCCGGCGGCCTCGGACACGTCATCACCCGCGATCAGTGCCGTCTCGGTCGCCTTCGCCGCGCCGTCGATCGATGCGGTCAACCGAGCGATGTCGCATGCGAGATCGGTCGGGGCGTCGACGCTCATGGGGGAAGTTTTTCGCCCTGCCAGAGACGCGTCAACTGCCCCTCTCGCGTCCTAGTCGCCGATGAAGCTGCGGGCGGCACGGGCGTCCGGCTGGAGCATCTCCATGATCAGCGAGGACCATCCGAAGCCGGTCGCTCCCATCCCCCGACCGTCGTATGGGTCGTAGTACTCGCGCAGCCCCGCGGCGTCGACGGCGCGGGCCAAGCGGTCGCGCAGCGTGATGGCCTCGTCCGAGTAGCCGAGGCGAATCAAGCCGAGCCACATCAGCCAGGCGGCGTTGATCCAGGTCGGGCCGCGCCAGTACCGCTTGATGCCGAGTGTCGACTCCCGGCGTGAGAACGAGCGCTCGGTCGGAGGCACGGACGGTGGCGGGACGGGCAGCCAGAATCGCTCGGGATCGAGCAGATGGTCCTCGACCAGACGCCGCGCGATCTCCTCGGGCAGGTCCGGCAGCGCCAACGGCGACAGCGCCGCCCACGTCACCGCCGGCTCATCCTCCGGCCGCGGCCTCACGAGCGGCCGGAACAACCCGGCCTGCTCGTCGTACATCCGGTCAACGATCGTCTGAGTCAGCGACGGGCGGCCCAGCGCGAGCAGCGAGAGCGCGTAGAGCACGTTGGTCAACACCTCGCAGCACACCGGACCGCCGTCGGCGGCGATCCGGCTCAGGTCGTAGCCCAGCTTGCGGTTCCGGCGCACCAACAGAAGGAACCCGGGGAGACCGTCGGCGTGACCCCTCCAGACGGCGTCGAACTGAGGCGAAGCGTCAAGGCCGGACTCGTCCGGCTGCACGATCCAGATCAGCCCGTCGCCGTCGAGGTCGCGGTGCTCGGCGAGCCAGTCGTAGTGGCGGGCGATCGCCGGCACGTCGGATGGAAGCCCGACCGCGATTCGCCACGCCCACGCCAGCACCGGCGGCTGGATGCTCTCGGTCATGGTGGCGTCGTGAGAGACCACGTTGTATGTCAGCCGCTGACGCTCGTTCAACGGCGTGTCCCAGAACACGGTGTGGCCGATGAACCCGTCCTCCCGCTGGGCCGCCAGCAGAGACTCGAGCTCCGTCCGGGCGCGATCGGGCTCGAAACGGCGCCACACGATCGCCGCGAAGCACGAGTCCCAATACCACTGGAACGGGTAGTGGCCGAGGCTCGGCCGCGTATAGGCGAAGCGGACGCCGTCGGAGTGCCGCGTGCCCTCGCGCCAGTTCCGGCGCAGGGTCTCCTCGCACAGAGAGGCGATTCGCCCGGCGGCGGATGTCGCGTCGGGTGAATCTCTCACGATCGACCCGGACCGCTCGGCGCGGCCCGCTTTGCCGCCGGGCAGAGCATTTCACGCGGCTCCAGGATCCGCCCAGCGGCCGTGCGCCCGTAGCGGCGGCGCCATCGAGGGCGCCCGTCGCCGTAAGCTCAGGAGCGGTGCGTGCGCAAGGAGAGATATGAGCAAGTCAATCGAAGACGTCAGCAGCCTGCCGGGAAGAAAGGTCATGGACCAGGACGAGGCGCCACTGGGCGAGGTCAAGGCGATCTTCGCAACCGACGACGGGTTCCCGATGTGGATCGAGATCGAGACGAAGCACGGCCTCGTCGCAAAGGAGCGGGCTGTCGTTCCGCTCGCCAGGCTCAAGGAGGAGAAGGACGAGCTGCGGGTTCAGTACAGCAAGCAGCACGTCCTCGGCGCCCCCAAACCCGAGGACGACTGCATCTCCGAGGACCGCGACCGCGAGCTGCGCGTCTATTACGGCATCGGGACGGCCGATCAGGAGATGTGGAGCGATAACAAGGGCTACGTGACGCTCGTCCCCGAAGAGCCAGGCGCCTCGAAGCGTGTGGAGGATCCCGACGACCTCGAGACGCCGGGCGACGATAAACGGACCGATGAGACCAGGGAACGGGTTCGGGACCCCGGCAGCCGTGGCGTCAGAGACGTCTCTGCAGAGGACGTGTTCCAAGCGGGCGCCGACGCAGACGACGGGACCTAGTCCGGCGATCGCCTGAGTGCCGCCCTCGCCGGCGATGTCACGATCGACGGGTTCGTGCCTCGAGGATGGCGCCCAGGCGCGCGGCCTCCTTCGCGGGTGAGTTTCTCAGGCGGTTTCGGGTGATGCGGATGGTGGCGATGCCCGCTGCGAGCATCCGCGCGTCCCGTTCCCGGTCGTTCTCGAACGCCGCCTTGGTCCGGTGATACGGCCACCCGTCGAGCTCGACGATCAGGCGCGCGTCAGGGTAGTAGGCGTCGACCTCGCAGCCGAAGAGGATGAGGTTGTAGAGCGGCTCGGGTAGGTCGAAGGCTCTCAGCCAGGGTCTGAACTCGTCCTCGAAGGGTGAGCGGGAGAGCTCGCCGACGAATTGCTCCAGGCGGGTGCCGACGAGGTCGCCGTCGTGCAGGTAGTTCGAGATCAGAGCGTCGTTGATCGCCCGGATCAGCTGTCGGTCGTCGAGGCTCGGCGCTATGTCGAGGAGCGTCCTCGCGGGGGTGGTGACGCGGATGCCGTGGTGGGTGGTGACGCCCCGGCGGTTGAGGGCGCAGCGGTGCGTCGTGATTCCGCGCCGGCGGTGGTCGCCGGGCGCGGTGACATCGATCGGGCTGTCGCGCCACTTGCGGAAGCCCCACAGCGCCGCCGCGGAGTGGTGGCTGAGCACGGCGCCCGGGCCGCAGGCGAGCACAGCGGCGGCCGCGCGCGCCAGGCGGTCGTTGCGGCGATATCCGACGGCGTACACACCGGCGTAAACGGGGATGAGCCGGCCCGCGCGGACGCGGCGCTTGATGGCGGACGGTGTGAGGCTGAGTCCGAGGAGCTGCCCGCGAGTTATGTGTCCCTGCTGTCGAGCCGCGGTCCTGGCGATCGTGCGCTCGATTTGGTCCGGATAGCGCCCCACATCCAGCAATAGCCTCGAGACGCAGCGATTCACCCCCCTCGATGCGCCATCTTCGAGCCGGCGTGCTGGATTTGGTCCGGGTCGCGGCCCAAATCGAGCAATCCCCCTGGACGGCCCCCGGCCATCGCCGCAGTCAAGGCGCCACGCTCCGCGGCCGATGAACCCTCGATGTCGACCGCCAACCTGGACGCGCCGCCCGTCCCGCTCGGGCAGCCGATCAAGCGTCGCCTCGGCCGGCGGGTCGCCGCGCTCGTGGTGCTCGGATTGGCCTCCCTCTGGCTCGGGGTCCGCACGAACGTCAGCTATTTCCGCGTCACGTCGAACTCGATGATGCCGACCTTGAAGGTGGGGGAGCGGGTCGCGGTCGACCGCGGCGCGCGCCCCAAGATCGGCGACATAGTCGTGTTCCATCCTCCGTCGGGAGCGCGGCCGGTGGATCCCCTGTGCGGCTCGGCTACCGAGGGCTCGGGTTACACGCAGCCGTGCGGCGAGTCGACCCCGGGCGAATCCCACGCCGTCTTCATCAAGCGGGTCGTCGCCGGTCCGGGTGACACAATCGCCATCGTCGGTGGCCGTGCGCTCCGCAACGGGAGGGCCCTCGAGGAGCCGTACGTCGCGCCGTGCGCCGGCGCCTCGGCGTGCAGCTTCCCGACCGCCGTCAAGGTTCCGCCCGACGAGTACTACGTACTCGGGGACAACCGGGGCGTGTCCGACGACAGCCGTTACTGGGGCCCCGTGCCGAGCAGCTGGATCGTCGGGACGGCCGTGCGCTGCTCGGTGCTCGGGACGATCTGCCACGAGCTTCGCTGACCGCGCGGGCGTGGCGCCGGTCACCGCTCCGGCCGTTTAGCCCGCGGGCCGCCGGGTACTCGACCGCCCACACGACCTGATGGAGGTGAGCCGTGCCACCGCGAGGCGTAAAGAAGGGCACCAAGCGCGCACGTCAGTACGAGCACGTCAAGCAGAGTCAGCGCGACCAAGGAGCGAGCGAGAGCCGCGCCGAGGAGATCGCCGCCCGGACCGTCAACAAGGAAAAGGCCCGCTCGGGCGAGTCACGGTCCAAGTCACGCACCTCGACCGACGACATGTCCTCGAGCCGGCGCGGCGGCCAGCGCTCCGGGACCTCGAGGGCCAAGGGCCGCACGCGCGACCAGCTCTACAACGAGGCTCAGAAGCTCGGGATCGAGGGCCGCTCGAAGATGAACAAGGACCAGCTCCAACGGGCGGTGGACCGCAAGAAGTAGCGCGGTTCGCGCGTCGAGCTCAGACGGACAGCCCGGCTTGCGCGCCGAGCTCAGCCGGGGAGCAGGGCTAGCCGGGCAGACGGGCTAGTCGCTGCCCCGGGCTCGCAGCGCCTTCACCGGAAGCACCACGAGGGCCGCCGCGAGCACCGTTTCGGCGGCGAGCAGGAGCATGGCAAGGATCGAGGACCAGAGCGCCTTCATCGTTCGACCTCCAGAGGATCAGGGCACATAGTGATAGGCCATCGGGCGGAGGTTGACAACCCCAAGGGATGTCCCGCCTCTCGTCGCCAAAGGTCCGCAAAGTCCGCGCATGCGTTTTGCTACTGGCGGGTAACGAACGTAGCACCAGCGCGGAGGTTGCCCTACCGCGCGACGAGCTAAAAGGAGAACCCCCGGTGAGTAGACCGCTTTCCCACCGCCTGATGCATGCGGTGTTCAGCAGGATCAACCAGAAGCGCGCCTGGTACGAGATGCCCACCGTCAACCTGAAGGCCCTCAACCTCCTGTCGCTCCGCCTCGACCTTCGCGACCTCAATCTGTTCGACACCGGCACGCCGATCCGGACCCACGGACTGGAGGAGCCGCCGCCGGAAGTCCTGACCGCGCGCCGTCCGGACGGGAAGTGGAACGACCTCGAGGACCCCGAGATGGGCTCGAACGGGACGGCCTTCACCCGGAACGTCAACCCGAAGCGGATCAAGCCGGAGAAGCCGCCGCGCCTGTTCGACCCCAGCCCGCGCAAGGTCTCGCTCGATCTGATGACCCGGGACGAGTTCAAGCCGGCGGTGCACCTGAACGTCCTGGCCATGGCGTGGATCCAGTTCGAGAACCACAACTGGTTCTTCCACGGCCGCGGCAAGGAGGACGAGGTCATGGAGGTTCCAGTCGACGACCACGACGACTGGCCCGACCACCCGATGCAGGTTCGCCGTACGGTGTCGGTACCGGCCCACTCCTCCGGGTCCGGCGCCAACGAGTCGAACGGCAACGGGATCGACTTCGGCAACACCGAGACCCACTGGTGGGACGGCTCGCAGATCTACGGCGCGAGCAAGGAGCGCCAGGATCAGCTGCGCACGTTCAAGGACGGCAAGCTCAAGCTCGAGTCGAACGGGCGCCTGCCCGAGGACGAGAACCAGCGCGGCGTCGACATGACCGGCTTCAACGAGAACTGGTGGTTCGGACTCTCCTGCCTGCACACGCTGTTCACCAAGGAGCACAACGCCATCTGCGATGTGCTGGCGCGTGAGAACCGGGGGTGGGATGACCAGAAGCTGTTCGACACCGCCTGGCTGATCAACTCGGCGCTGATGGCCAAGATCCATACGGTCGAATGGACGCCCGGCATCGTGAACACGCCGGCGCTGTGGATGGCAATGAACGTCAACTGGTCGGGCATCTTCGGTCAGCATCTGAAGGACCGATTCGGGCGTCTGGGCGACTCGGAGATCTTCAGCGGCATCATGGGCTCGCCGCAGGAGCACCACGGCGCGCGCTTCCAGCTGACCGAGGAGTTCATCTCGGTGTACCGCATGCACCCGCTGCTGCGCGACGACTGGAACCTCTACAACGCCCAGAGCGGCGAGCTGCGCGACCAGCGGGAGTTCGTCGAGCTCCAGGGAAAGCACACCCGGGGCTTCATGGACAACTTCGAGGTCGCCGACCTGATCTACTCGATGGGCGTCGAGCACCCCGGGCAGATCTGCCTGCACAATTACCCGCGGGCGCTCCAGCGCTTCACGCGGATCGACGGAGAGGTCATGGATCTGGCCACGCTCGACGTCCTCCGGGACCGCGAGCGCGGTGTTCCCCGCTACAACGACTTCCGCGAGGAGATGCGGATGCCGCGGATCCGCTCGTTCGAGGAGATGACCGACAACAAGCGGTGGGCGGAGGAGATGCGGCGCGTCTACAACAACGACGTCGACAAGGTCGACCTCCAGGTGGGCATGTACGCCGAGCCGCTGCCGCCCGGGTTCGGCTTCTCCGATACGGCCTTCCGGGTGTTCATCCTGATGGCCTCCCGGCGTCTCAAGAGCGACCGTTTCTTCACCACCGACTTCCGGCCCGAGGTGTACACCGAGACCGGGATCAAGTGGGTGACCCACACGAAGCTCAAGGACGTGCTGCTGCGCCATTACCCGGAGCTCGAGCCGGCGCTCGACGGGCTGCCGAACGCGTTCCTGCCGTGGAACCGTGTCTCGCCGGACGGGTCGCGCCAGAGCGGGATCCAGAACCGGGTGGAGGGCGTCAAGAAGGCATTGGCCGCGATCAACGCATGACCGCGACGCAGCAGTCTTCGGTCACCCGATCGTCGAGTTCAGGGCAGCAGGCCGCGGGGGGACTTCCCGCGGCCTCGCTTCCCGAGTCGCTGACGGTGCTGATCACGGGCGTCGTGCCTGCGCTCGTGCGCGGGCTGTTCAGTCCCCGCCGGTCGGCGATGAAGCTCCTGACCGCGATCGAGGCCGACCGGCGCACCATCTCGGTGCTCTCGGGCCTGCGCCGCAAGCACGACGGCCAGGGGATCAGGATCCTCGGAGGCCGCATCGTCGTCCTGTGGGGCGAGAACGCGATCAAGGACGTCCTCGACCAGTCCGCTGACGCCTATGCCAGCGACTCCGGAGCCAAGGCCAAGGGCATGTCGCACTTCCAGCCCGACGCGCTGACGCTCTCGCGCGGGGATGAGTGGCGAGATCGGCGGGCGTTCAACGAGGCCGTGCTCGCCACGCCCGAGCGCGTGCACCCGTTTGCCGGTCATTTCCTCAGCGTGGTGGCCGAGGAGGTCGAGCGGCTCGGGCTCGGAGGCGCGCTGAAATGGGATGAGTGGGAGCGGCTGTTCGACCGCATCACCTTGCGCGTGATCTTCGGCGATCAGGCCCGTGAGGACCAGGAGCTGACCGGTCAGCTCGAGAAGCTGATGGGGGAGGCCAACCGGCTCGTCGGGCTGAGCGACAACGACGCGTACTACGAGCTCTACGCCGGGATCGAGCGCCACCTCCGGGAGCCCGGGCGCGACAGCCTGCTGGCCCGGATGTCCGAGGCGCCGCACACGGACACCACGCGCGTCGCGCAGCAGGTTCCCCACTGGATGTTCGCCATGCGCGACACGCTCGGGGCCAACGCCTATCGGGCGCTGGCGGCGATCGTCTCCGACCAGGCGGTCGAGCAGCGCGTGCGCACGGAGCTCGACGGGGCCGACCTGGCCGACGCCGGCGCCGTGGACGGCCTGCGCTACCTCGAGGGGTGCCTGCAGGAGGCGATGCGGCTGTGGCCGACGACGCCGCTGCTGGCCCGTGAGACGACGCGCGAGACGACGCTGGCGGGAGAGAAGCTGGAGGAGGGCACGCAGGTGATGGTCCTGAACGTGTTCAACCACCGTGATCCCGACCACGTCGAGGACGCCGATCGGCTGAAGCCGGAGCGCTGGGCCGACGACGGGCGCGACTACCGCTTCAACCACCTGAGCAACGGCACGCAGGACTGCCCGGGCGGAGCGCTCGTCCTCCTGCTCGGCAAGGCGGTCCTGGCGCAGATGCTCGACCGCCACTCCCTGACCCTCCAGCGTCCGAAGCTCGGCTCCGCCGGTGCGCTGCCGGCGAGCTTCGACTTCTATGACGCGTGTTTCTCCGTGACGCCGAGGAGCCGCCCATGAGTGTCGCCACCGAGACCGACCAGGCAACGGCAGACGCCTCCGCCGACGGGTTCCCAGCGGGTAGACACCCGCCGCCTGGCGGCGCTGGCCGCGCGCGTGACCACCTCGGCCGGCGAGAACGAGTCGATCGAGGTCGAGAAGCCCGCCACCGGCCAGCTGCTGGGAACGGTGCCGAAGTGCACGGGCGACGACGTCGAGTTCGCCGTGCGCCGGGCTCGCGAGGCGCAGGCGAAGTGGAGGCAGTCCGACCACGCCACGCGGCGTGAGATCCTGCTGCGCTACCACGATCTGGTCCTCGCTCGCCAAGACGAGCTCCTCGACGTGATCCAGCTGGAGACAGGCAAGGCGCGCCGCCACGGGTTCGAGGAGATCATGGATGCGGCGCTGGTCGCCCGCTACTACGCGCGCACAGCGGAGGACTACCTGCGGCCGACGCGCCGGCGCGGGGCGTTCCCCTTCCTCACCGCCACCTGGGAGCACCACCATCCGTTGGGGGTGGTCGGCGTCATCTCGCCCTGGAATTACCCATTGACGCTCAGCATCAGCGATGCGGTGCCGGCGCTCGCCGCGGGCAACGCGGTGGTGATGAAGGTGGACTCCAAGACGCCGTTCAGCGGGCTGCTGGCGCTCGAGCTCATCGAGGAGGCAGGGCTGCCGCAGGGCGTGCTCCAGGTCGTCACCGGCTCGGGCTCCGAGCTCGGGCCCGAGCTGATCAAGCGCGTCGACTACATCATGTTCACCGGGAGCACCTCGGTCGGACGCCAGGTGGCGAGCCAGGCGGCCGAGCGCCTGATCCCGAGCTCGATGGAGCTCGGGGGAAAGAATGCGATGATCGTGCTCGAAGACGCCAATATGACGCGCACGGTCGAGGGCGCCGAGCGCGCGATGTTCTCGAACTCCGGCCAGCTGTGCATCTCCGTCGAGCGCCTGTACGTGCACGAGCAGATCGCCGACGAGTTCATCGAGAAGCTGGTCGCCCGTGTGCGCAAGATGCGCTTGGGCGCCGGCTTGAACTACGACTACGACATGGGGTCGTTGATCGGCGAGGAGCAGCTCGAGACCGTCCGTGAGCACGTCGACGATGCGACGTCCAAGGGCGCGAAGGTGCTCGCCGGCGGAAAGGCCCGGCCGGACATCGGCCCGTACTTCTACGAGCCGACGATCCTCGGCGAGGTCGGGGACTCGATGTCGCTGTTCGCGGACGAGACGTTCGGACCCGTGGTCGCCGTGTCGACCTTCGCCACCGAGGAAGAGGTGGTGGAGCGGGCCAACGACAGCTGCTTCGGTCTGAACTACAGCGTGTGGACGCGCGATCCCGCGCGCGGCCGGCGAGTCGCCCAGCGCCTTCAGGCCGGCACGGTCAACATCAACGAGGGCTACATCGCGGCCTGGGGTTCGATCGACGCGCCCATGGGCGGGATGAAGGAGTCCGGCCTGGGTCGCCGGCACGGGTCGCACGGAATCCTCAAGTACACCGAGCCGCAGACGATCTCGGTGCAGCGACTGATGCCGCTGGCGCCGCCCCCGCTGGTCGGGCAGCGGGTGTGGACCAAGTTCATCACGCTCGGGCTGAGGATCTTGCGCCGCGTGCCGGGCGTGCGCTGACCGCGTCCTCGCTCCGCTCAAGCGAGCGCCGCCACCGGTCGATATACGCGCCACCAAGACCCAATCCCGTGCGCCGAGAAACGCGCGGGGAGCATCCGTCCATGGAGGGACGAAAGCCATGAGCATCGCCGAACAGATCACCGAGAACGGGTTCTCCGATCTTGACTCCGACGCCCGGATCACGTTCGAGCTGCCGCTGCACGAGGCCGAGGCGCTGCGCACGTGGCTGCTGAAGCCGGCCGCCGATGGGACGACGTCGCTCGACGACCCGGTCCTCAACGGCGTCCTGACCAAGCTCGGCCGCGCGGTCGACGTGGTGCGGGCGACCGTGAACGTGCGCCGAGAGCTGCACCAGGCCGGCCTCGACATCAGCCACCTGTCCGACGAGCAGGTGCGCGAGCTCGGCCGGCGCGTGTCCGACGCGGCACACCCGAGCATCCGCGGCTGAGGCGAGGCGGGGTTGTCCCGCGCGCGGCGCGGGACAATCCGGCCATGTCCACCACCACCGAGAGCACCGACACCGGTTCCTGGTTCCCCGTCCCCCGCGAAGAGGACCTGCCCCCAGGGCTCAAGGGGCTGTTCGCGAAGGCGCGCGAGCGACTGGGGTTCGTCCCCAACGTGTTCCGCGTCTACGCGTTCCGCCCGGAGCGCCTGAGCGCCTGGTTCGCCCACTACCGCCAGCTGCACGAGCCGACCGAGCACCTGAGCGCAGCCGATCGCGAGCTGATCGCCGTCGTGGTCAGCGCCGCCAACGGCTGCCTTTACTGCCTGGTGGCGCATGGGGCCGCGCTCCGGGAGGAGCTGGGAGATCCGATCCTCGGCGAGCGCATCTCCTACGACTGGCGGCGGGCGGGGCTGGACGCGCGGCGCGCCACGATCTGCGCCTACGCCGAGAAGCTCACGCTGCGTCCCCGGGAGATCGAGCGCGCGGATCTGCAGACGCTGCTCGACGCAGGGCTGAGCCCGGAGGAGGCGTGGGACGTCGCCGAGATCGCGGCCATGTACAACCTGACCAATCGCATGGCGATGGCCACCAACATGCTCCCCAACCCCGAGTACAGCGGGCAGGCGCGCCCCGAGCGACTCACTAGCGTCAGCTATATTTCCGCACTCGTCGTCGTCCGGAGAGGAGAGGGATGGCTGCTCGTGCTGCACGGTTGTGGAAGCTGTGGGGGGCCGTTGGCGTGGGTTTGGTCGTGGCCGCGGCGCTGCTCGTCGGGACCGCCGGGTCCGCCGGGGCGGCCGCGAAGAAGCCGCCCGCCTCCGACTGCCAGCCGTTCGGCAAGACGCCCTGTCTGCTGCCGTTCCCCAACAACCAGTTCACGGTGCGCGACCGCTCGACGGCGACCGGGCTCCGGGTCAACCTGCCGGCGCGGGCGATGCCGGTCAACACCAGCGGGCAGCGGATCAGCGTCGCCGAGTACGACTCGGGCGACGGGTTCAGCCCCGGCAGCGCGATGATCGTCCACGTCCCGGGGCTCGACAACGCCAAGGCGCTGGCCCGGACGAACCCGGTCGGCGTGCTCAACCTGAGCCGCGCGTTCGCGCCGAAGGCGCCGATCGTGGTGATCGACGAGCGCACCGGCGCCCGTCAGCTGATCTTCGCGCAGCTCGACGCCAACACCACGAGCCCGCAGGCGCGCGACCTGATGATCCTGCCGGCCAAGGAGCTGACGGAAGGACACACCTACGTGGTCGCGCTGCGCAACCTGCGCAACGCCAGAGGACGGATCCTGCGCGCGCCGGCATGGTTCGAGAAGCTCCGCGACGGGCGCGCCCTGCCCAAGGCCGAGCGCTCCCAGCGCGGCCGGTACACGAAGATCTTCGCGGCGCTCAAGCGAGCGAAGGTCGGGCGGAGCAACCTGTACGAGGCGTGGGACTTCACCGTCGCCTCCAGGCAGAGCCTCACCTCACGGCTGCTGTCGATCCGCAACAACGCCTTCGCCCAGCTCGGCGACCACAACCTGGCCGACGGGAAGGTGCAGGGGCGGGCGCCGGCCTACAGCGTGACGAGCACCAGCCTGCTCTCGTCACAGCTGCGTGACGTCCAGGGGACCTTCCAGGTCCCGTGCTACCTGACCACCTGCGGACCGACGGCCACCACCGGCTTCCACTACAGCTCGCACAAGCGTGACGCGCTTCCCACTCAGATCGCGGGCAACGTCGCCACGGCGCAGTTCGAGTGCATCGTGCCCACGTCGGCGACCGGGACCCACCCGGCACGAATCTCGCTCTACGGCCACGGCCTGCTCGGCTCCCATACCGAGGTGACCGACAGCTGGGTGGAGGCGCTCGCCACGCAGCACAACATGGCCTTCTGCGCCACCGACTGGTGGGGGCTGGCCGCCGGCGACAGCCTCTTCGACGCGAGTGCGGTCTCGAACCTGAGCGAGTTCCCGGTGGTGGTCGACCGTCTCCAGCAGGGGGTGCTGAACACGCTGTACCTCGGACGTCTGATGCGCAACCCACAGGGCTTTGCGGCCAATCCCGCCTTCCAGTCGCTCGGCCGCAGCGTGCTCGACACCTCCCATCTGTACTACGACGGGAACAGTCAGGGAGGGATCGAGGGTGGGCTGGCCACCGCGGTGGCGCCCGACTTCCAGCGCGCGGTCCTCGGGGTGACCGGAATCGACTACGGCAACCTGCTCGTGCAGCGGAGCACGGACTTCACATCGTTCAAGGCGATCCTCGACTCGAGCTACCCGGACCCATCGCTCTACCCGGTGATCCTCGACGTGATCGACCAGCTGTGGGTGCGTGGCGATCCCGAGGGCTACGCCGCGCAGATGACCTCGCACCCGCTGCCCGACACGCCGTCCCACGTCGTGCTGATGCAGAACGCCTACGGCGACTTCCAGGTGAGCATGTACGCCGGCGCGGCCGAGGCCAGGGCGATCGGCGCCCGCGCATACGAACCGGCGCTCGACTCCTCGCGTGTCCGCGACCGCAGGCTGTTCTACGGGATCCCCACGATCGGGCACTACCCCTTCGGCGGCTCGGCGATCGAGATCTGGGACAGCGGACCGGGGCGGGTGCAGCCGCCGCCGGTGGGCAACGTCCCGCCGACCAAGGGGGCGCACAACATCGATCCCCATCACGACCCGCGCAACACGCCGGCCGCACAGCTCCAGATCTCGGACTTCCTGGCCCCGAACGGGACGGTGGTCAACGTCTGCGGCGGGAGGCCCTGCCACAGCTCCGACTACACGCCGTGAGCCCGCGTCAGCGGGCGCTCCAGCCGCTCCAGCGCGCGACGTCGACGGCCAACACGGCGCCGGCGCCGCGCTGCTGGGGATAGCGCGCGCTCAATAGGGCGACCGCGCGTCGCGCCTCCGCGCAGCCGGGGTCGAGGACCCGGCCGCTGCCATCGGCGCGCACCCACCACAGCGCGTCCCAGTCGTCTTCGTAGTGATCGGCGAGCAGCGCCACCGCCGGGTTCTCGCGGACGTTGGCGAGCCGCCGGAGCTCGGTCGTGCGCTTGGGCTTGGCGTCGACCGCGCTGTAGACACGGTCGTCCTCGAGCGCGTACACGATCGGCACGACGTGCGGCTGTCCCTTCGCGTCGGCCGTGGCGAGGCGCGCCACCTTGGCGGCGGCGAAGCGCCGGCGCGCCTCCTCGGGACTCACGCCTCGCCGGTCAACTCGGCGATCGCCGCCGCCCAGCGCTCGAGCGCCTGCTCGACGATCGGCCGGGCCGCCGACGGGACCCAGCGCACCACGCGCCGGCAGCCCGCCTGCTGAAGCTTCTCCAGCACCTCGGCCTCGGCCGGTACGCCCATCGCCATGAAATCGATCGGCCGATCGGCCCGGTCGCGCAGCCGCCCCCAGCGCTCGACGAGGTCGTCGGCGCCGCGCCCATAGTTGGGCATCCAGGCGTCGCCGAAGGCGAGCACCCGGTCCTCCACGGTCGGGCCGTTGCCGCCCACCAGCACCGGCGGATGCGGCCGCTGCGCGGGCTTGGGCCACGACCAGATCCGTTCGAAGCTGACGAAGTCCCCGCGGTAGCTCGCTTCGTCCTGGCTCCAGATGGCCTTCATCGCCTCGATGCGCTCCTGCATCAGCCGCATGCGCGTGCGCGGATCGGTGCCGTGGTTGGCCATCTCCTCGCGGTTCCAGCCGGCGCCGACGCCGAACTCGAAGCGCCCGCCGGAGAGGTGGTCGATCGACGCGACCTCCTTGGCGGTGACGATCGGATCGCGTTCCACCACGAGGCAGATCCCGCTCGCGACGCGCAGGCGCGAGGTTGCCTCGGCCGCCGCCGTCAGCGCGACGAACAGGTCGTAGGTATGGCTGTACTTGCGCGGCAGCTCCTCGCCGCCGGGCCACTGGCTCTCCCGGCTGGCCGGGATGTGGGTGTGCTCGGCGAAGAACAGCGAGTCGTGGCCGTGCTCCTCGACCAGGCGCGCCACCGCACCGGGACGCATCCCGTCGTGGGTGGGGAAGTAGCCGACTCCGAACTGCATACCCGCGCGAGTCTAGTCGCGAGGCCCGGATCGCCCTCGTGTCGGCCCCGGACGCGCGGGGTAGCCCGTGGCCGTGGGTGACCACCTCGATTCGCTCGACCCGCACGAGCGCGAACGCGTGACACCCGCGCCGGCGCCGCAGCGCGCCGAGGTGATGAAGGCGGTCCTCACCCGGGAGCGGTTCAGCGACCCCGACTGGATCTTCGAGCGCAAGCTCGACGGCATCCGCTGCGTGGCGATCCGCGCCGGCGGCCGGGTGCGCCTGCTCTCGCGCAACGACCTGTCGCTGAACTCCCGTTATCCGGAGGTCGCGGCCGCGCTCGAGGCCGCTCCGTGCGAGGAGTTCGCGCTCGACGGCGAGATCGTCGCCTTCGAGGGCTCGAACACGAGCTTCGCACGCCTGGCCGCGCGCGGCCACCGCCCGGTGGCGGTGTACTACTACGTGTTCGACCTGACGTGGCTGGAGGGCTACGACGTACGGCGCCTCGAGCTGCGCACGCGCAAGCGGCTGCTCCGGCAGACGGTGCATGCCTCGGGCGCGGTGCGCCTGTCGACGCACCGCAACGAGGCGGGCGAGGCGATGTTCGAGGAGGCCTGTCGCAAAGGGTGGGAGGGCGTCATCGCCAAGCGCGCCGACAGCCCGTACGTCACGACGCGCTCACGCGACTGGCTGAAGTTCAAGTGCGAGCAGGGACAGGAGCTCGTGATCGGCGGCTTCACCTCCCCGCGCGGCTCACGGGTGGAGCTGGGCGCGTTGCTGGTCGGCTACTACGCCGAGGGGACGTTCAGGTACGCGGGCAAGGTCGGCACCGGCTTCGACCGCGAGACGCTGCGCGACCTCGGCACGCGCCTGCGCGCGCTGCAGCGCGACACGCCGCCGTTCGCCGACGCCGCGACGATCCGTGAGCGCGGCGTGACGTGGACCGACCCGGTGCTCGTCGCGCAGGTCGCCTTCACCGAATGGACGAGCGCCGGGCGGCTGCGCCATCCGCGCTTTCTCGGTCTGCGGACGGACAAGGCCGCTGAGGAAGTGGTGCGCGAGAGCCAATGAGACGTGCGCGCGACCGAGTATCGTGTTGCGCGCCTTGACCGCCGTCGGCGAGCACACGCTCGGCCTGCTCAGCGAGCAGTCCTTCGAGACCCGGGGCGACTATCCGGCGCTGCTGTTCGAGGATCGCTGGTACGGCTCCGGCGAGCTGTTCGAGCGGTCCTGCCGCATCGCCGCCGGGCTTACAGGACTGGGCGTCGGCGCGGGCGACCGGGTCGTCGTCACGATGGCCAACTGCCCGGAGGTCTCGGTCATCTACCAGGCGGTGTGGCGGGCCGGCGCGGTCGTCACCCCGGCCACCTTCCTGCTCTCGGCCGAGGAGCTCAGACACGTCATCGCCGACGCCGAGGCGTGCGCGGTGCTCACCACGCAGGAGTTCGCGCCGAAGGTGCGCGAGGCGGTCCGCGGCCTCGACCACGTGCGCTACGTGATCTCCGCCGACGGGGAGGAGGAGGCGATCCTGCCGCTGGCTGTCCTGGAGGCGACGGATCCCGCGCCGATCGTTCCGCGCGCAAACGAGGACCTGGCGGCGCTCCTCTACACCGGCGGGACGACCGGCCGGTCCAAGGGCGTGATGCTCTCGCATTCAAACCTGTGCTTCTCCGGCCGCTCCGCGTATCGGTCGGGGCACGTCGCCGGGCTGAACCGGATGCTGGTCACGCTGCCGCTCTCGCACGCGTTCGGTCTGCTCGTGACGATCACCGCCATGCACTCCGACGAGCAGGGCATCACGGTGCTGCTGCGCTGGTTTCACCCGACGACCTTCCTCGAGATGATCCAGGAGCACGGCTTGCAGACGAGCGCGGTGGTCCCGTCGATGCTCCAGCTCCTGCTGGCCGAGCCGCTCGAGGACTACGACATATCCAGTCTGCTCTACCTCAACTCGGGCGGGGCGCCACTCTCGGCCGAGGTCGAGCAGGAGTTCTCGCGGCGCGTGCCGTCGGTGACGATCCGCCAGGGATACGGGCTGACGGAGACGGCCGCGCTCGTGTCGAGCAGTCCCGTGGGGCGGGAGCGGCTCGGCTCGGTCGGGCTTCCCGTGCCCGACAGCGAGGTCCGGATCGTGGACGACGAGGGACGGACCCTGCCGTCCGGGCAGCCCGGCGAGGTCTGCTGCCGCTCGCCCGGGGTGATGCGCGGCTACTGGCGCGCGGCCGAGGCGACCGCCGAGGCGCTCCGCGACGGGTGGCTCCACACCGGCGACATCGGATACCTCGACGAGGACGGCTATCTGTACATCGTCGACCGCAAGAAGGACCTGATCATCCGCGGCGGGTTCAACGTCTATCCGCGCGACGTGGAGGATGCCCTGGTCGAGCACCCGTCGGTGCAGATGGCGGCGGTGGTGGGCAAGCCCGACACGGTCCACGGCGAGGAGATCGTCGCCTTCGTCGCCCTCGCTCCCGGTGCCCGGGCGACGCCGGAGGAGCTCGTCGACTGGGCGCGCGAGCGCATCGGCGCCTACAAGTACCCCCGCGAAGTGCACCTCGTGGAGTCGATTCCGCTCACGACTGTGGGCAAGATCGACCGCAAGGCGCTGCGCCGCCGCCGACAGCGGTAGCGTGTGCCCAACCTCACCCGTCAGGGGGCAGTGACGCCGACCGCGGCGCCCAACACCAGGCAACCAGACAAGGCGCGAGCACGCAGCCGTCGGACGGGCCCGCCGCAGCGACGATTGCGGATCGCTCGCGGATCGCCGTACCGGCTGCCGGTGGCGGTGCTGATCGTCGTGCTGGCGGTCACGGCGGCGCTGGCGCTGGTCTCGCTGGCGCTGTACCGCGACAACGAGAATCGGCTGCTCAAGCTGCGCGTTCGGGACGCGCCTCGTTGCTGACCGCGGCCGTGCCGGGGATCCAGACCCAGCTCGCCTCGGCGGCCGAGCTCGCCGACGCGACGGGCGGGAACGTGTCGAGGTTCCGCGGCTTCGTCGCCCCGTTCGTGGGCAAGGGGGGCCGGTTCGCGTCGGTGTCGCTGTGGCGGGCGGGTGCAGCCTCCGGCCGGATCACCACGGTCGGGGCTCCTCCCGCGCTGGCGTCGATGCCCGAGTGCGCGGGCCTTCATCGTCCATGCTGCCCGCACGCGGCGGCTCAGCGTTATCGGCCTGCTCACGCCTCCGGCGTTCGGCCTCGGGTACGCGTTCGCGGCGCCCGGAGCGACGCGGAGGTTCGTCGTCTATGCCGAGACCCCGCTGCCCCGGAGTCGGCACGCCCCGATCCAGGGCAACTCCGCCTTCGCGGACCTCGAACTACGCGATCTACCTCGGCCGCACCGAACGCCCCTCGCAGCTGCTCTTGACGAGCGTCAAGCACCTTCCGCTGTCCGGACGGACCGCCACCACCACGGTCGCCTTCGGCGACAACGCGTTCATGCTGGTCATGGCCGCTCGCCGTCCGCTCGCCGGAACGCTGCCGCAGAGCTTGCCGTGGATCATCGCCATCGCCGGAGTCCTCCTCGCGGTTCTGGGGGCGGCCATCACGCGCCGGCTGGTCCGGCGCCGCCGCGACGCCGAGAGCCTGGCGGGCCAGCTCGACCGAACCGCCGAGGAGAACCGCCGACTCTACGCTGAGCAACGCGGCATCGCGCAGACCCTCCAGCACGCGCTGCTGCCCGACAAGATGCCGCGCATCCCGGGCGCGGAGGCCGGCGCTCTCTATGAGGCGAGCTGAGCGCGGCGTGGACATCGGCGGCGACTGGTACGACGTGATCGTGCTCGATGACCGGCGGGTGCTGCTCGTGGTGGGCGACGTGTCGGGGCACGGCCTGCGCGCCGCCGCGACCATGGCCACGCTGCGCTACTCGATTCGCGCCTACGCCGTCGAGGGCGACGCGCCGGCGGAGATCCTCGCCAAGCTCTCCCGCCTGGTCAACATCACGACCACGGGTCAGCTCGCCACGGTGCTGTGCGTGAGCGTCGACGTCGGCGCGCGCCGAGCTCACCGTCACGAGCGCCGGTCATCTGCCGCCGCTGCTGGTGTGTGGCGGCGAGGGCAGGTACCTGAGCGGCGACGTGGGGCTCCCGGTCGGCGTGGACCGAGCGCCGACGTACACGTCGGCGACGGCCACTGCGCCCGCCGGCGCGACGCTCGTGGCGTACACCGACGGGCTGGTCGAGCGGCGGGGTGAGCACCTGGACCAGGGGCTCGAGCGGCTGTGCGATGCTGCGCGCGGCCAACGGCTCCGGTCTGGACGAGCTCCTGCAGCGGCTGCTGGTCGACGTGCGCGGCGAGCAGGCCGAGGATGACACGGCGATCGTGGGGTTCAGATGGCTGGACTGAGCCGCGATGCCGACTTCCACATCGAGGCCGACGATTCGGGCACGGCGACGGTGACGCTGCGGGGCGAGCTCGACGTGGCGAACGTCGGGTCGCTCGACGCGGCGGTCGGGTCGGTCATCGAACGGGGGGTCAGGCGCTTGGTGCTCGACGTGTACGACCTGCGGTTCGCCGACAGCTCATCGATCGCGCTCTGGGTACGGTGGGCGGCCGAGGTCGATCACCTGGAGCTGCAAAGACCATCCCCTTTGCTGCGAAAGGTGATCACGTCAATGGGTCTGAGCGAAAGGTTGAAGCTGACCCAATGAGACAGACGCGACATTTCCCGGGTGATCCCAGCTCGGCTGCGGCCGCGCGGCACTTCGCGCTGCACGCGGTGGAGGGCGCTGCTTCCGACACGGTCCAGGCCATCGAGCTGATGGTCTCCGAGCTCGCGACCAACTGCATCCGCCACGCCGGGAGGGAGTTCGAGCTGACGATCGCGCGCACGCCGCATGAGATCCGCGTCGAGGTCAGCGACCGAGCGGACGGAGTTCCCCAGAAGCGCTCCCCGGGACTCGAGGAACCGACGGGGCGCGGCCTTCAGATCGTCGAGCTGCTCTCAGAGGACTGGGGGGTGGACCAGACGCCCAAGGGCGGCAAGACGGTGTGGTTCACAGTCGCCATGGCTCCGGCTGAGGCGCAGCGCTCAGCCGCGGCGGGGTGACAGATCGAGGTCCGAGCTCTCGAACAGGACCTCGACGGGCTCGAGGATGACGCGGCGCGGCCCGGCTTCGACTACGCCCGCCGCGCACGCCTCGAGGCCGCTCTGCGTCGCGAGTCGCACGACCTCCGCGCCCGCGCCCGGGGCGCAGTACACGGCGAAGCCGCAGCCCATGTTGAACGTCGAGTACGCCGCGCGGGGCGCCATGTCCGCCTGCTCGGCGAGGAAGCTCAGGACCTCGGGGACGTCGGGAAGCGCGGTGATCCGATACGTGAGCTCGCGCGCGGGGCGCATCAGCTTGAGCAACCCGTGGCCGGTGATGTGGCTCAGGTAGTGGACCTCGACGCCCGCGTGTAGGAGCGCGCGCACGAGTCCGACGTAGATCAGGCTGCGGTCGAGCAGCGCCTCGCCGAAGGACCGGCCGCTCGGGAGCGGCGTGCCGTACCCGTCTTCGAGGCGCGCAGCGATCATCCGCGCCAGCGAGGATCCGTTGGCGTGCAGCCCGCTCGATGCGACGAGGACGATCTCATCACCGGGCGCGAGCTCGGCGCCGAGGATCGCCGCCTCCGCCGGCACGAGGCCCACGGCGCTCCCCGCGAGCTCGATGTCATCTGCGCTGACCAGGCCGGGCAGCGAGGGCGACTCGCCGCCGCCCCAGGTGGCGCCGGCGTCGACGCAGCCGACGCGCCATCCCTCGAGCAGTGCCGCGCGTCGCTCACGATCGTCGTACCAGTCCGAGGATCCGGTGGCGAAGTAGGCGTTCACGACGAGCGGCAGGGCGCCCACGCAGCAGAGGTCGTTGACGATCGCCGCCACCGTGTCATAGGCGACGTTGTCGAACCGGCTCAGTCCCATCTCCCGCTCGACCTCCCGCGCGATCATCGACTTCGTCCCGAGGCCTTCGAGCACGAACGCGAGCGTGTGATCGCCGAGCTCGAAGACGAACGCCGGCTCGCCGCGCGAGTCGTCCAGTGCGCGCCCGCCGTGCGCGGCGAGCAGACCGGACGTGGCGAGGGCGGCGGTCAACGCGTCGCGTTTGCCGGCGTCAAGCGCCTCGTAGTCGACGCCTGCCGCGCCGTAGGCGGAGCTCGGCGCTCCTGACGGATCGCTCATCGGCCGCGCACCATATCGGCGGTCAGGACGTAAGGCGCTCGAGCTGCGCGATCAGCGCCGGACCCGGCTGGCCGCCTGCGCCCGACGCGGTGCGGCGGATGTCGCCGTTGGTCACGCTCTGGCAGCCCCGCAGCCCGGCGCTGATCGTGACCGCGCGGCCATGGGGGTAGGCGAGCAGCGCGACGATCTCGGAGCCGTCGTCGACCGGGCAGTGGAACGTGCCGATGGCGGACGGGAGGCGGTCGAACCCCTGCACCAGGCCCGCGACCGCGGCGCGGTTCGTGATCAGCGCGGAGCGCACCAAGGCGTCCGGCGGCCGGCTGTTCAGACCGCCGTAGCGACACAGGCGGATCGCGGTGGCGCCGGGAGGGGCGAGCTGCGCGCGCGCCGGCGACCAAGGATTGGGTGGCGATCTGCCGCGGCGAGGTGGTGGCGCACACGGCAGGCCGCGCGGGCGGATCAGTGCCGGCGCCGCTCGGCTTGGCCGCGCTGGCGGCGCCGCATGCCGTCAGCCCGACCGCGATTGCCGCCAGGGCGGACATACCACGTGAGACCGGCTGCAACATCTCCTGCCCGTAGCGTAGGCCATGGTGGCGATGCGGTTGCGCGCGTTCCGACCGGGTAGCACAAACCAGAAGCGAACGATTCGGAGGTGGGAGAGGATGGCCAACGACTTTCAGGACACCATCCAGGAGCTCGTGAACCGCGCCGCCAAGGAGGGCTCCAAGGGCCTCCGGGAAGCCAAGCGTCCGGGCGGAGCGCTGTCAGGCGTGCGCGGAGTCGCCGCCGGCGCCGGCGTGGCGGCGCTCGCGCCACTGGCGGCCAAGGGCATCGGCAAGGCGATCAAGTCAGCCGGATCCGACGGCCTGGAGAACCTCGTGGGAGGCCTCGGTGACAAGCTCGGCGGCGGCCTGGGTCAGGGCAACGGCCCCGGCGGCATGATCACCGACGCGCTCAAGGGCGCGCTCCCGTTCGGTGGCGGGGACGGCGGCGGTGGCGGCAGTTCGGGCGCCGAGCAAGGGCACCGTCCCCGGCGTCGGCAAGGGACGGCGGATGCCCGTGCAGCAGAGCATCGACATCGGCGCCCCGATCGAGACCGTCTACAACCAGTGGACGCAGTACGAGCTGTGGCCGAGCTTCATGCACCGCGTCACGGGCGTCACCCAGAAGAGCGAGTCCTCCGTCGCCTTCTCAACCAAGATCTGGGGCAAGAAGAAGGAGTTCGCGGCCAGAATCGAGACCCAGCGTCCGGATGAGCGGGTCAAGTGGAAGGTCGAGCAGGGAATCAGCCACACCGGCGTGGTCACCTTCCACGAGCTCGGGCCGCGGCTGACCCGCGTGATGCTCGACCTCGACATCGAGCCGGGCGGGATGCTCGAGAAGGCAGCCCGCGGGCTGCGGCACGTCAAGCGCGCGGCGCGCGGGGACCTCCACCGCTTCAAGGCGTTCATCGAGGTCCAGGAGGTCGAGACCGGCGCGTGGCGAGGCGTGATCGAGAAGGGGAAGGTCGTCCAGAAGCACGACGAGAGCTACGACAAGGGCCGCGAGTACTCGAAGTTCGAGGACGTCTTCAAGGGGCCGCGGGCGGAGAAGGCCACGCCCGCTGACCAGAAGTCCTCGCGGTCGCGTTCCGGCAGCTCGCGTTCCGGCGGTCGCAGCTCGAACGCGCGGAGCGGCTCGGGCTCGGGACGCTCCTCGAGCGCGGCAGCGGCTCCGGTCCGGGCGCAGCGGCTCCGGTTCCGGGCGCAGCAGCTCCGGTTCCGGGCGGAGCTCGAGCAGCCGCGGGCGCTCGGGCGGCTCCTCGAACGGCAGCTCGGCGAGCGCATCCTCCTCGCGCGGGCGCACGACGTCTCGCTCGCGGAGCTCCGGCCACGGCGAAGGCCGGACGCGGACGCGCTAGGAGGCCGTGTAGATGGCGATCGATACCCGTCGGGTGATCCTCGCCGCCGTGGAGGCGGCGATCGACGATGTCATGTCCGCCGCGCCGAAGCCGAAGGGCAAGAAGCGCCGCGGGCTTCCGCCGGGCCGCGCGATCCTGCTCGGCGCCGGCGTGGTCACGGCGGCGCGTGTGGCCACCGGTGCGCGGAGTCGCAAGCTGCTCGATTCGGTCCAGGAGCGGCTGGCGGACTTCGTTGAGGACGGGGCGGCCGGCTGACGCTCAGCCGCCGATACTACGCCGACATCGCACGCGTCAGACGCCGCCGCGCCTCGCCGAGCGACTGGGCGTGACGGTTCAGGCCTGCCCAGGCGTCGCCGTCGCGCTCGAGGCGCGCGGGGACGTCTCTGACCGTGAAGCGGCCGGGGGCGATCTTCGGGTCTGACAGCTCGTCCCAGTGAAGCGGGGTGGCCACCGGCGCGCCGGGCCGAGGCCGTACCGCGTACGGCGCCACCGCGGTGTGCGCATACGCGTTGCGCATCACGTCGATCAGGATCCGCCCGCCGCGCTTGGCCTTGCGCTGCTCCACCGTGAACAGCTCCGGATCCCGTGCGGCGGCCAGTGCGGCGACCCCGCGGGAGAACTCGCGGACGCTGTCGAAGTCCGCGCGGCGCTGGAGCGGCACGAGCACGTGGTAGCCGCGCGAGCCGGTCGTCATCGCCCACGGCTCGAGTCCGAGCTCGCGCAGGACCGAGCCGATGGCGAGCGCCGCCGCGCGCGACCTCGGCCACGTCGTCGCCGGAGGGGTCGAGGTCGAAGATGATGCGGTCGGGGCGGTCGAGCTTGTCGGCGCGGCTCAGCCAGGGGTGCAGAGTGATCGCCGCCTGGTTTGCCAGGTAGACGAGCGTGGCGCTGTCCCGGGCCACGACGTGGTCGACGGTGCCGCCGGCCTTCGGCACGCGGACGCGCTTGATCCACGACGGGAAGTGGTCGCTCGCGCGCTGCTGGATGATGCGCTGCTTCTCGATCCCGTCCGGATACCGCTCGAGGTTGAGCGGGCGGTCGGCGAGGTGCGGAAGCATCGCCGGCGCCACCGCGTCGTAGTACCGCGCCAGCTCGGCCTTGGTGAGCCCGCAGGGAAACAGCGCCTTGTCAGGCCGCGAGATCTGCACCGTGCGACGGCCGGCGCGGATCTCGACGCTCATCGCTCGTCAGAACCGGGGGAGCGCGATCCGATCGCGTCCGGAACCGCCTCGCGGAGCTCCTGGAGCCACGTCGTCGCCGTGCTGTCGCTGGGTGCGCGCCAGTCACCCCGCGGCGAGAGCGACCCGCCCGACCCGACCTTGGGCGCGTTCGGAATCGCCGAGCGCTTGAACTGGCTGGTGCGGAAGAAGCGGTCGAGGAACACCTCGAGCCAGTGCTTGATGTCCGCCAGCGAGTACTCGTTGCGGCGGTCGGGCGGGATCAGGTCGGGCCAGGTGCCCGTCTCGCGATCGTGCCAGGCGTGGTGGGCGAGGTAAGCGACCTTGCTGGGCGAGTAGCCGTAGCGGAGCACGTAGTACAGGAAGAAGTCCTGGAGCTCGTAGGGACCGACCTTGCTCTCGCTTCCCTGGCCGGGCGCGTCGTCGTCCTCGCCGGGGACGAGCTCCGGTGAGATCTCGGTGTCGATCACCGACTGGAGGACCTCGCCCGCCTCCTCGAACTGGCCGGTGTCGATCGCCCAGCGCAGGAGGAACTGGATCAGGGTCTTGGGCACCGAGGCGTTGACGCTGTAGTGAGACATCTGGTCGCCCACGCCGTAGGTGGCCCAGCCGAGCGCGAGCTCGGACAGGTCGCCCGTCCCCACCACGAGCCCGCCGTGGTAGTTGGCGAGGCGGAACAGGTGCGAGGTGCGCTCGCCGGCCTGGACGTTCTCGTAGGTGACGTCGTAGACCTTCTCGCCGTCGGCCGCCGGATGCCCCAGGTCGTGGAGCATCTGGTTGGCCGACGGGCGGATGTCGATCTCCTCGGCGCTCACGCCGAGCGCCTTCATCAGCGCCCGGGAGTTGCGCAGCGTGAGCTTGCTCGTGGCGAAGCCCGGCATCGTGTAGGCGAGGACGTTCGATCGGGGAAGCCCGAGGCGATCCATGGCCCGTGCGCAGACGATCAGCGCGTGCGTCGAGTCCAGGCCGCCGGAGACGCCGATCACCACCTTCTCGATCCCGGTGGCGCGCAGGCGAGTCTCCAGGCCCCGGACCTGGATGTTGTAGACCTCCTCGCAGCGCTCGATCCGCCGGCCCGGGTCGGCGGGGACGAACGGGAAGCGCTCGACCTCGCGCTCGAGCGGGACGCTCACGCCGCCGATCCCCAGCTCGAGGTCCACCCGGCGCATCTTTCGCAGCGGGTCGCGGTAGTCGTGGATGGAGTCGCCGTAGCTGGTGATGCTCGTGCGCTCGGAGATGATCCGGTCGAGGTCGATGTCGGCGAAGATCACCTGCTCGTCGATGGCGAACCGCTCCGCCTCGGCGAGCAGGTCGCCGTTCTCGCAGATCATCGCCTGCCCGTCCCAGGCCAGATCGGTGGTCGACTCGCCCATGCCGGCGGCGGTGAAGATGTAGCCGGTCATCGTCCGCGCCGACTGCGATTGCGTGAGCAGGCGCCGGAAGTCGGCCTTGCCGACCGTGATGTTGCTCGCCGACAGGTTGGCGATGATCGTGGCGCCGGCCATCGCCCCGTAGGAGCTCGGAGGGATCGGCACCCACAAGTCCTCGCAGATCTCGACGTGGACGGTGAAGCCGGGGAAATCGCGACTCGTGAACAGGAGGTCCGAGCCGAACGGCACCGACTGGCCGAGCAGCTCGATCTCCGTCCGTACGGCGTCGCGGGCGGCGCGGAACTGCCGCTTCTCGTAGTACTCGCGGTACTGGGGGAGGAAGCTCTTGGGGATGACGCCGAGGACCCGGCCGCGGTGGATCACCACGCCGGTGTTGAACAGACCGCCCTCGGTGGCCAGCGGCGCCCCGACCGCGAGCATCGCGGGCAGGTCGCCCGTCGCGACGACGATCTCCTCGATCGCCTGCACGACCGCCTGCTGGAGGGCCTGCTGGCGGAACAGATCGTCGTCCGAGTAGGCGGAGAGGCCGAGCTCGGGGAACACGATCAGCGCCGCGCCGGCGTCCGCGGCCCGCCGGGCCAGCTCGATCGTGCGCTCGGCGTTGAAGGCCGGATCGGCGATCCGCACCTCTGGCACGGCGGCGGCCACGCGGACGAAGCCGTGGGCGTAAAGCGACTCGAACGAACGCTCAGAAAAGCGGTGTGTTGTGCTCATGATGTTGCGTAATGGATACTCCCCCGCTGGGTAGCACCGAATCATGGCTGGTGAACCAGAAAACGGGTCGCACGCAGAATCCCTGCCGGAGCTGGTCGACGGGCTCACCGTCCGCGCCGAGGCGCGCGGCGAGCAGTGCGTGTCGCTCGCGGACCTGAGCGAGATCGTCCAGCAGACCGAGCTGACCGACGACGATGCGCAGGCGCTCCAGGAGATGCTGGAGGCCCGCGGGATCGAGGTCAGCGACGACTGCGGCCGGACGCGGCGTCGAACAGACGAGCTACTCCAACGGCGATCTGGCCCAGCAGACGACCGACGCGATGGCGCTGTTCCTCCAGGAGGTTCGGCGTCACCCCCTGCTGACGCGGGCGGAGGAGGTGTCGCTGGCCAAGCGCATCGAGCGGGGTGACCTCGAGGCCAAGGAGCAGCTGATCAACTCCAACCTGCGGCTGGTCATATCCAACGCCCGCAAGTACCAGGGCCACGATCTCCCGCTGCTCGATCTGATCCAGGAAGGCATCTTCGGCCTGATCCGCGCGTCGGAGAAGTTCGACTGGCGCCGGGGCTACAAGTTCTCCACCTACGCCACGTTCTGGATCCGGCAGGCGATCCAGCGCGCGCTCGACAACCGGGCCCGCACGATCCGGATCCCCGTGCATCTGGGCCAGCGGGAGCGCAAGATCGCCCGCGCGCATTCGGAGCTGGCGGCGCAGCTGGGGCGCGACCCGACCGACGAGGAGATCGCGCGCGCCGCCGAGCTGAGCCTGGACGAGGTCCGGGAGGCGCGGGAGGCCGCGCGGGTCGTGACGAGCCTCGATCGGCCCGTGGGGGACCAGGAGGAGACCGTGTTCGGAGCGCTGCTGCCCAGCGGCGAGCGCGGCCCTGAGGAGGAGGTCGACATCTCGCTCCGCGAGGACGCCCTGCGCCGAGCGCTCGAGCGGCTCCCCGAGCGCGAGCGCGAGGTGGTCAAGCTCCGCTACGGCCTGAACGGGAACCCCGATCCCGCTCCGCTCAGCGAGACCGGCCGTCGCCTGGGGATCTCGCAGGATGCGGTGCGCAAGCTCGAGCGCAAGGCGCTCTCGGAGCTGGCGGCGAGCCGTGAGCTCGATGGGCTGAGCCCGGCGGCGTGAACCGGCGCCTCCGGGTCGCCGGGCTGCTGAGCGCTCTGGCTGTCGCAGTCCCCGCAGGCCCAGCCTCCGCCGCCGTCTCCGATCCCTACTGCACGGCGTCCTACGGCGGCCTGCCGGCGCGGGCCGCCCGGACGCCGGTGCGCTTCGGGATCGACCCGGGGATCGCCGGCAGCGCCGGCGGCGTCCAGCTTCCGAGCGTGCCCGACGATCCGGCCCGTGACCTGGCCGCGGTGAAGGCGCTCGGGCCGCCGGGCCGCGTGGTCGTGGTCCGGCTCAACCGCCTGATGTGGTCAGACGGGGCGAGCGGGATCGCCGCCTTCCAGCGGATGGTGCGCGCGTACACGGGCGCCGGATTCGAGGTCGAGCTCCAGGTGCGCTACCACCCGGCGTCCGGGGAGGAGGGGAACATTCCCGCCTGGGTGCGCTACGTGCGCCATGTGGTCGACGTGTTCGGCCGCAACCGCCGGGTGGTGTCGATGACGATCACCAACGAGGTCAACGTCACGTTCTCACCGAACACGTCCGACGGCTCCTACGCGCGCGCGGAGGATGCCCTGATCAAGGGCATCGAGGCGGCGCACGCCGAGGCCCGCCGTCGAGGCTTCCGCCAGCTCCGCTTCGGCTTCACCTACGCCTACCGGTTCTCACCCTCCGGCGATGCCGCGTTCTTCTCCTATCTCGGGTCGCACGGGGGCCGCGCCTTCCGGCGCGCGCTCGGATTCGTCGGTCTCGACTTCTACCCCGGCTCGATCTACCCGCCGGCGATGGCGCCGGGCGACACCTACCGGGCCGAGCTGGCCCAGGCGGCCGGCGTGGTGCGTTCGTGCCTGGCGCCCAAAGCGGGGATCGGCCCACGGACGCCGATCTGGATCACCGAGAACGGCGTCCCCACCGGCGTCCTGTCCGAAGCTCAGCAGGCGGCGGCGCTCCAGCAGCTCGTCCAAGCCGTCCACGACTACTCGGGCACGTACGGGATCACCGACTACCGCTGGTTCAACCTGCGCGACTCGACCGAGAGCCCGCCGGCCACGCTGATCGGCGCCACGTTCTCCTCCGACGGGCTGATGCGGGCGGACTACAGCGCCAAGCCGTCGTTCGGCGCCTACCGGGCGCTGATCGGGGCGCTTGGGAGATAACTTCAGCATGGAGGTAGTTTTCTCCCACGTGGGACCGGCCGGCGGCGGTCAGAACGGGCCGGTCGCTACCCGCGCGCGAGCGCCGGCTCGGAGAACCGATCGGCGGTCCGCTCTGCCGTCTCCTCGGCCCACGGCGTGGTGGTGAGGAAGCCGAGGACGAGGATGGCCGCGCCGAGCACCGCCACCACCCACCAGCCGGGGTGCGTGGCCTCGGCGAAGGCGCCCCCGATCGAACCGCTGAGCGAGCCGCCGGCGATCGCGCCGATCACCGCCACGCCGAGCGTCATCCCGACCTGGCGGCTGGTCGAGGCCACCGCCGCGGCGACGCCGGCCTGGGAGGACGGCATGCCCGATACCGCGGTGTTGCTGATCGGGGGGTTGACCATGCCGGCGCCGAGCCCGAACACGAAGTAGGCGCCCAGCAGGTAGAGCGTCGAGGTGTGGGGGGTGAGGCGGGTGAGCATCAGCGCGCCGGTCACCACCGCCGCGCCGGCCAGGATGAGCGATGGACGCCCGCCGTGGGCGCCCACGAGCCGGCCGGAGAGCGGCGCCGCGACGAAGATCATGGCCGCCATCGGCAGCAGGTACAGGCCCGCGTGGAGCGGCGACAGGTGCCGTACCTCTTGTAGATAGAGCGTATTCAGGAACAAAAAGCCCCCGATGGCGGCGAACGCGCAGACGGCGATCGCGTTGGCTCCGGAGAACGGCGCACTGCGGAAGAAGCGCATCTCCAGCAGCGGCTCACGGCGGCGCAGCTCGTAGGGCACGAGCACGACGAAGCAGACCACCGCCACCGCGAACAGGGTGATGATCTCGGGCGAGGACCAGCCGGCGCGCGGCCCCTGGATGATCGCGTAGGTCAAGGAGGCGAGGGCGGCGACGATCAGCGCCTGCCCGACCGGGTCGATCCGCCGATGGTGCTCGGCGCGTGACTCGGGGAGGAACATCGCGGTGAGCACGATCGCGGCCACGCCGACCGGGAGGTTGACCACGAACACGGCGCGCCAGCTCGTCGTGTCGACCAGGATCCCGCCCACGACCGGCCCCAGCGCCATGCTGATCCCGAAGACGGCGCCCCACACGCCCATCGCCATCGCCCGCTCGCGTGGGTCCTCGAACACGTTGCGGATGATCGACAGCGCCACCGGGTTGAGCATCGAGCCGCCGATGGCCTGGACGACCCGGGCGCCGATCAGGAATCCGAGGCTGGGGGAGAGGGCGCAGAGCAGCGAGCCGAGCGAGAACACCACGAGGCCGACCTGGAAGGTGCGCCGGCGTCCGACCCGGTCCGCGGTGGACCCGGACAGCATGAGCAGGCTGGCCAGCACCAGGGTGTAGGCGTCGATCGTCCATTGAAGCCCCGAGACCGAGGAATGGAGCTCACGCCGGATCGAGGGCAGCGCCACGTTGACGATCGTGGTGTCGAGCCCGACGATCAGCAGGCTCATCGAGCAGACGGCCAGGACCAGGAACCGGCGCTGTCGGCTGAGCTCGGAGGACTCGGTGGCGGACACTCGGGTCCATGCTAGCCGCGCCCTTGCGCGCTCAATCAAGCGGGTCAGCCGGCCGCGAAAGGCGCTTCCCGGCTCCAGCTGGACACGAGCACGCGGGCTGCCTCGATGTCGGGGTGGAGCGGGCGATCGCCGAGCTCGGGGCTGAGGATCGCCGCCGCGGTGGCGAACAGCGGGCGGACGCCGGCGCCGGCCGGCTCGCGGCCCGCCATGCGCATCGCCCGCACGGCCACGACGAGCTCGGACGCGATCACGACCTCGAGCGCGCGCAGCGTCTCGTGGGCGCGGCGGGCGGCGATCGGCGCGAGGCTCGAGTGCGACTCGACCCCGCGTGAGACCGACACCGTCTGCGCGGCGACCGGAGTGACCAGCGAGCGCACCTCGGCGGCGGCGGCGTGGGCGGTGTACTCCACCACGAGCGCCCCGGAGTCCGGACCGGGCCGCTGCGCCAGGAAGGGCGGAAGCCCGGTGAAGCCGGTGTCCAGGAGCGTGCTCACCCGGGCGGCGACGAGCGCGGCCGACTGGGCGAGGGCCATCCTGAGGTGGTCGATGGCGCCGGCCAGCGGCGCGGCGTGGGGATTGCCGTTGGGCAGCGCGACGCCGTCCTCGGCGACCACGAGCGCGTTCTCGCCGGCGAAGTTCAGCTCGTGCTCGACCGTCTCGTGGAGGCTCTCGAGCGCGTCGTGCACCGCGCCGTCGACCTGGGGGAGGGCTCGGAACGGGTACGGGTCCTGGATCGCGAAGACGCCGACGGGCGGCGCCGGCTGGGCGTAGCCGGCGAGCAGCTCGCGCATGCGCCGTGCGACCTCTGACTGACCGCGACGGTGCCGGAAGGAGTGCACGCGGGCGTCGAGGACGACGGGATCGGCCGCCGCGGCCTCGAATGAGAGCGCGGCCACGGCGAGCCACGTGTCGAGCAGGCGCCAGACGTCGACCACGAGCAATCCCGCGTGCGCGACTGTGACCGCGTTGGAGCTGATGAAGGCCAGGCCGTCGCGGGGCCCGAGTCGGCCGGGCGCGACCCCGGCGTCGGCGAGAGCGCGCGCGGCGGGCAGGACGCGGTCGTGCCGGCGCACCTGCCCCTCGCCGAGCATGGCCAGGCCGATGTCGGCGAGGGCGGTGAGATCGCCGGTGCCGAGCGATCCGAGCTCCCGCGTGAACGGCGTGATTCCGGCATTCAATGCGCCGATCAGCGCGTCGAGCAGCTCCGGGGCCACGCCGGCGCCACCGGCGCCAAGCTGATTGGCCCGCGCCGCCATGGCGGCGCGCACGATCTCGTCGGCGAGATCGCGCCCCGCAGCGCAGGCGTGGCTGCGCAGGAGCTTGACCGAGTGCTCGGCCCGGTCCTCGGGGGCGATCGCGGTGATCGCGCAGCGAGCCCACGCCGGTGCTCACTCCATAAACCTGAGCACCGGTCGCGAGCAGGCGCGCAAGCGTCTCACGGGCGGCGTCGTTGCGGGCTCGGGCGGCCTCGGTGAGCCGGACCGAGACGCCGTCCCGGGCAATCCGCGCGAGGGCTTGCGGCGTGAGGCTGGTGCCGTCGAGATCGATCGTTGCCGTCGGCAAGAGCCCGACTCTAGGCAGCGTCGCGGCGGATGCGATCGGCGTAACACGGTACGATGGCGCAGGTTCCCCGGGGGGTTTAAATCGTGAACACACCAGACAACGCCCAATCAGAGGGGCCGTCGACGTTCCCGCAAGCCGCGGAGCTCGAGTTCCGCGGCGTCTCGAAGCAGTACCCGGGGCAGCGGCAGCCGGCCATCAAGGAGCTCAGCTTCCAGGTCGGCGCCGGCGAGGTGTGCGTGCTCGTCGGGCCCTCAGGCTCGGGCAAGACGACCGCGATGCGGCTGATCAACCGCATGATCGCGCTCAGCTCCGGCGACATCCTGCTCGGCGGAAGCAGCATCCTGAAGCGAGAGCCGACCGAGCTGCGCCGTGAGATCGGCTACGTCATCCAGCAGATCGGACTGTTTCCGCACCTGAGCGTGGCCGACAACATCGCCACCGTCCCCCGGCTGCTCGGCTGGGACAAGCGGCGAACGCAGGCTCGGGTGGCCGAGCTGCTCGAGCTGATCGGCATGGATCCGGAGGAGATCGGCCCCCGCTACCCGGCTCAGCTCTCCGGCGGCCAGCGCCAGCGGGTGGGCGTGGCCCGCGCGCTGGCGGCCGATCCGCCCCTGATGCTGATGGATGAGCCCTTCGGCGCGATCGACCCGATCAACCGCTCCCGCCTCCAGGACGAGTTCCTCCGGCTGCAGGCGCTGGTGCGCAAGACGATCGTGTTCGTCACCCATGACATCGACGAGGCGATCAAGATGGGCGACCGCATCTGCATCCTGCGCCAGGGCGGCGTGCTCGCGCAGTACGACTCGCCCGAGCGGCTCCTCACCCACCCGGCCGACGACTTCGTGGCCCAATTCGTCGGCGCGGACCGCGCGCTCAAGCGACTCGGACTCTCCACGCTCGCGGATGTGGACCTCCTGCCGAAGAACGGCCAACCGACCAAGAACGGGCTCGACCTGCGCACGACGGTCCGCGACGCCCTGTCGCAGCTCATCGCCCACGGCGGGCAACCGCTCGCCGTCGTCGGCGAGGACGGAGACGTGGCGGGAATCGTCACGCTCGAGCTGCTCGGGGGCGTCCTGGCCAACGGCCAGCTCTCGGAGCGAGAGACCGCGCAGTGAACATTCGTCCTCGCCGCCGGCGGCCCGGTCATCCCGAGCTTCGGCGGGAGCTCGTCGTTCAGCTGCGAGCGCAAGAACGGCCTGTTCTGCACCCACTGGCTCACGACGAACTGGAGCCCCCTGCTGTGGCCGGCGCTGCGCCAGCACATCGTCCTCACGCTGATCGCCGTGGCCATCGGCTTCGTCATCGCCACGACCCTGGCTCTCACCGCGTATCGCCATGGCTGGGTCGAGCGGCCGGTGATCATCGTCACGTCGATCCTGTACACGATCCCGTCGCTCGCCCTGTTCGAGCTTCTCGACGGCGTGCCCGCGCTCGGCCTGAGCCGCACCACGGCCGAGGTTGCGCTCGTGTCATACACGCTGCTCATCCTGTTCCGCAACACGCTGACCGGGCTGCGGGAGGTGCCCGCGGAGGTCCGCGAGGCGGCCTCCGGGATGGGCATGGGCCGCACGCAATCGCTGCTGCGCGTCGAGCTCCCGCTCGCCCTGCCGGCCATCATCGCCGGGCTGCGGATCGCCACCGTCACCGTCATCTCGCTGGCGACCGTGGCCTCGCTGGTCGACAACGAAGGGCTGGGCGTCCCGATCCTCGACGCGGTGGCCAAGAACGTGTTCAAGACCGAGCTCATCGCCGCCGGCGCGCTGGCCGTCCTCCTCGCCCTCGTCGCCGACGCCCTGCTCGTCGGCCTCCAGCGGGTCCTGACCCCGTGGACGCGGGCCTGACGGGGGAAAGCACCGGCGATGCACAACTTCATCCAGGCCTTCCACTTCATCGGCAGCAACGGGCAGCTGAACGGGGTGAGCGGCCTGCCGACGCTCGTGACGCTGACGCTCGAGACGCTCAAGGTCGCAGCGATCGGCATCGTGATCTCGCTCGTGATCGCGATCCCGATCGGGGTGTGGCTCGGCCACATCCACCGCTTCTCGTTCCTCGCCATCAACCTGGGCAACGTGTGGCGTGCGCTGCCGAGCCTCGCCGTACTGGCCATCGGAGCGGCGGTGCTCGGTATCGGCCTCAAGAACGTGGAGCTCGCGCTGATCGTGCTCGCCATCCCGCCGATGGTCACCAACGCCTACGTGGCCATCGACGGCGTCGATCGCGAGACGGTCGACGCCGCGCGGGGCATGGGCCTGACCGAGTGGCAGATCGTGCGCCAGGTCGAGCTCCCGATGGGCGTGCCCCTGATCTTCGCCGGCATTCGCACGGCGTCGCTGTTCGTCATCTCAACCACGACCATCGCCTCGCTGACCGGCTACAGCGGCACGCTGGGCGACATCATCAACAACGAAGCGAGCTACCGGCTGCCCGGTGTGATCGGGGCGGCCTACCTGATCGCCGCGCTCGCGCTTGGCATCGAGGTGCTGCTGTCGAGCGTGCAATCACTGCTTACCCCGCGTGGAATCAAGCTGGCCCGCGGTGAGGAAGCGTCGACAACGCTGGCGCCGCTCGTCACCAACTCAGCCTGACCACGGGACCGAAGTCAATCAATCAGGAGAACACATGACGAAACACTGGAAGACAGTCGCCGTGGCTCTCGCGCTCACGATGACTCTGGCCGCGTGCGGCAGCTCGAACTCGAGCACCACGTCGACCGCGGCGAGTGGCGGATCGTCCTCGTCGTCGAGCACCGGCGCCGCGTCGAGCGGCCCCGGCAAGGGCAAGCCGCCGATCGTGTTGGGCGACAAGAACTTCGACGAGGAGTACCTGCTCGGCGCGCTCTACCAGCAGGCGCTCCAGGCCAAGGGCTACACGGTGACCCTGAAGGGCAACATCGGCAGCTCGGAGATCATCTGGAAGGCCCTCCAGAACGGTCAGATCCAGATGTACCCCGAGTACACCGGCACCCTGCTGACGGCGATCGCGGGCGACACCAAGCCGCCCAGCAGCGCGCAGGAGACCTACACCCTCGCCAACGCCTACGCGAAGAAGCACGGCTTCACGCTGCTGAGCCAGACGCCGTTCTACGACGCCGACGGCCTCGCCGCCACCAAGGCGTTCGCCAGCCAGAAGGGCCTGCACACGATCGCCGACATGTCGAAGCTGGGCAAGGTGAGCTACGGCGCTCCGGCCGAGAACCGCACTCGCTTCGACGGCCTCGTCGGCCTCAAGCAGGTCTACGGACTCAACTCCCTGCAGTTCGTCCCGCTGGCTGAGGGCCTCAACTACAAGGCGCTCGACTCGGGGCAGGTGAAGATCGCGACGATCTTCACCACCGACCCGCAGCTGCAGAGCGGTAAGTACACGGTGCTGACCGACTCCAAGAAGCTGTTCGGCTTCCAGAACGTCGCCCCGGTGGTCAAGGCGAGCCTGGTGCAGAGCGAGGGTCCCGCCTTCGAGCAGACGGTCAACAAGGTCAGCTCGCTCCTGACCCTGCCGGCGATCATCAAGATGAACGCCGCCGTCCAGCTCGACCAGCAGTCGCCCGCCACGGTCGCGCACGCGTTCCTGGCCGCCAACGGCCTGGCCTGAGCCTGGCCTGCCACGTGCCGGCGTGTCCGTCGAGGTGACGGGCATGCCGGCACGATGGCCCCTCTGACCTGTCAGAGTTCGCTGTCGGCGACGGCCCTCTGACAGCGATGGACGACACCGGCACCACCACGCAGGAGCCGACCGGAGTCTCCGTCCTCGGAAAGCCGGTGAAGCGACCGCTGCACCGGCGCTGGCGCGGAGGCGATCGTCCGCGCGCGGGCAAGCACGCCGACGAGGGTCACGACCTCACCGTGCTCGGCGGCCTGGCCGCGCTCAGCCTCGACGCGCTCTCAAGCGTGGCCTACGGGCCCGAGGCCATGGCCCTCGTGCTCGTGGCCGCGGGGGTCGGGGCGCTCCACGACATCGTGCCGTTGACGCTCGTGATCACGGCGATGCTCGTGCTGCTCGTGATCTCCTACACGCAGGTCATCGCGGCGCACCCGGACGGCGGTGGCGCGTACGCGGTGGCCAAGCGCAATCTGGGAAAGTGGCCGAGCCTGCTCGCCGCCGCCTCGCTGGTGGTCGACTACGTGCTCACGGTGGCGGTCAGCCTGGCCGCCGGCGCGGCCAGCTTGGGCAGCGTGTTCCCGGGCCTCTCGCACCATCTGCTCCTGGTCTGCCTCGTCGGCCTGGCCGCGCTCACGGCGGTCAACATGTTCGGGATCGCCGAGTCCGCGAAGTTGCTGATGCTGCCCGCGGCGATCTTCCTGATCAGCATGGTCGCGACGATCGTGCTGGGGGCGGTCGACTTCCATCCCCACACGCACATCGGGACTGCCGAGCGCTTCCCGGTCACCGAGGCGCTGGGCATCGTGCTCCTGCTC
Source organism: uncultured Solirubrobacterales bacterium (assembly GCA_963710305.1). GTDB lineage: Bacteria > Actinomycetota > Thermoleophilia > Solirubrobacterales > Solirubrobacteraceae > Palsa-465. The sequence goes on from CAVPZV010000001.1 coordinate 61,268, forward strand.
AAGGCATTCGCCGCCGGCTGCTCGGCCGTCACGGGGATCGAGGCGATCGCGAACGGCACGCCCGCGTTCAAGGAACCGAGGGCGAAGTACGCCCAGCGCACCGAGGTTTCGCTGGGCGTGATGCTCGCGGTGATGCTCGTCGGGCTCGCGTTGGTGATCCACGCACACGACGTGCAGCCTCGGGGCGGGGTGACGATGCTGTCCCAGGTGACGGCGGGAGCGTTCGGGACGGGGTGGCCGTTCTACGTCTCGAACCTGGCCGTCACCGCCGTCCTCGGCCTCGCCGCCAATACGAGCTTCGGCGGGCTGCCGGTGCTGATGAGCCTGCTGGCGCGCGATCACCGCATGCCGCACGTGTTCTACCTGCGGGCCGAGAAGCCCGTCTACCGGATCGGGATCCTGGCGCTGGCGATCGCGGCGGCGGCGCTGCTGGTGGCGGTGAGCGCCGACACGCAGCGGCTGATCCCGCTGTACGCGATCGGCGTGTTCGTCGGGTTCACGATCAGCCAGATCGGATTGGTACGTCACTGGCGCCGCGAGCGGTCCTCGAAGTGGCAGCTCCGCGCCGCGCTCAACGGGACGGGCGCGGTGATGACCACCGTCGCCGTGTTCGTGTTCCTGATCTCCAAGTTCCTCGCCGGCGCGTGGGTGGTGACGATTGCGGTCCCGCTGCTGATCATGCTGTTCGCCAACACCGAGTCCTACTACGCGAAGGTGGCCAAGGAGCTGCGCCTGGGCAAGACGCCGGCGCTGCCCCGCCGGCGCGACAGCGTGGTGATCGTGCCGGCCTCGACGGTGAACCTCCTGACCGAGCGCGCGCTCAGCGCGGCGCTCTCGCTGGGACAGACCGTGGTCGCGGTGGCCGTGGCCGGCGACGAGGAGGAGTCCGCCGAGATCAAGCGCACGTGGGACGAGTGGGAGTGCAGCGTTCCGGTCGAGGTGCTGCTCGACCCACACCGGTCGCTGATTCGCTCGGTGCTGCGCTACGTGAAGTCGATCGAGAACGAGGATGCGACGATAACCGTGCTGATCCCTGAGATCCTGCCGCGCAAGCGCCGGCACGAGATCCTCCACAACCAGCGCGGCCGGCTCCTCGCGGCCGTGTTGAAGGCGCGCACCGACGTGGTCATCGCGACCCTGCCGTTTCATATTCACGACTGAGCGCTCGAGCCGGCTCAGCGAACTCCTCATCGCCCGGCCGCAGCACGATGATCTCGCCGTGCGCGTGGGCGAGCAGCCAGGCCACGTCGTCGGCGTCGAAGCCGGGATGGCCGTGCGACGCCGCGGCGACCACGATCCAGTCGAACTGCTCGTTCTCGATCGCCTGGCGGAGCGCATGCCGGTAGCTGCGACCACGCTCGACCCGCGAATCGACCGGAACGCCGGCCTCGATCGCCCGTTGCTCGATCGCCTCCTGGAGCGGGATGCAGACGCCGGACTGGCGCGGGAGCGGCGCCTGGAGCGGGAGGGTGAGGGGGACGCGGGCCAGGAATACCGGGATGAGCGTCGCGCCCTCGGCGATCGAGAGGCGCAGGGCTGCGTCGAGCGCGGGCTTCGACAGCGCCCCCGCGATGAACGGGAACAGGATCCGCCGGATGCCCGAGGGTGCTCGCGGCGCGGGGGCGGGCGAGCGGCGGGTGCGGAGTTGATGGGCGGAGAGCGCGACGAGCGCCACCGCCAGCACGACCACGAGCACGATCAGAACCGGGGTCATGGCGTCCTCCGTGTTCGATCGGCCACGATCCGAACGTCGACTCCCGGCAGCAGCTCGATCAGGCGGAACGGGAGGGCCGGCTGGGTCAGGCGCCGCCACGCCGGGCGGGGCTTGGGCGTGCCCATCAGGACGTAGGTCGTGCCACGCTCCCGGGCCACGCGTTGGGCCGTCGATGGCGACGTCATCGCCGCGCTCGATCAGCAGGTGGGCGCCGAGCACGCTGGCCAGGCGGCGGAGCGCCTCGATCTGCTCCTGCTCCTCCGCGCCCGGATCGTGGTCGGCCACCCACAGCAGGTCGAGCTCGCCGCCCAGCCGCTGGGCCGAGCGCCAGGCGCGGCGGACGACCCGCTGAGACTTCGGCTTGGGCGTGACCAGCGCGAGCAGGCGCTCGCCGATGGCCTGGGGGATGGAGGCCTGCACGAGCGAGTCCTCGCGGCGGCGTGGATGCGGCCTCGGCGGTGGGAAGGCGCTTGGATTCGATCTCCTCGGCCACCTGCCGGAGGGCCACCTCGCGCAGCGAGGAGAGGTTCTCGACCTTGAAGAAGTTGTTCAGCGCGGCCTGGACGCGCTCGGCCGGGTAGACCTTGCCCGCCATCAGCCGCTCGATCAGCGACTGCGGCGTGATGTCGACGAGCACGACGTCGTCGGCCGCGCTCGAGCACCGAGTCGGGCACGGTCTCGCGCACGCGCACGCCCGTGAGCTCGGCAACCTGGTCGTTGAGGCTCTCCAGGTGCTGGACGTTCACGGTGGAGAACACGTCGATGCCCGCGCCCAGCACGTCCTCGATGTCCTCGTAGCGCTTCTCGTGCTCCACGCCCCTGGCGTTGGTGTGGGCGAGCTCGTCGATCAGGGCGAGCTCGGGCGCGCGGCTCAGGATCGCGGGGAGGTCCATCTCCTCGAGCACCGCGTCGCGGTAGGGGACGCGCCGGCGCGGGATCAGCTCGAGCCCTTCGGCCTGCGCCACGGTGTCGGCTCGGCCGTGCGGCTCGAGATAGCCGATCACCACGTCGCGTCCCGCCTCCGCCTCCGCCTGGCCCTCACGCAGCATCTGGTAGGTCTTGCCCACGCCGGCCGCCATGCCCAGGAAGATCTTGTGGTGGCCCCTCACTCATGCCCCGAGGACGTTGTGCACGATCAGGTCGATCAGCTTGATACCGATGAACGGGGCAATGATCCCACCGAGCCCGTAGATCCACAGGTTGCGCCGCAGCAGTGCGCTGGCGCCGATCGGGCGGTAGCGGACGCCCCTGAGGGCGAGCGGGATCAGCAGCGGGATCACGATGGCGTTGAACACGATCGCTGAGATCACCGCCGAGCGAGGCGTGCCCAGGCTCATGATGTTGAGCACGTGAAGCGGGCCCTGCCCGTTGTTGGCCGTCGGGTAGGTGAACAGGAAGATCGCCGGCAGGATCGCGAAGTACTTGGCGACGTCGTTGGCGATCGAGAAGGTGGTGAGCGCGCCGCGCGTGATCAGCAGCTGCTTGCCGACCTCGACGATCTCGATGAGCTTCGTCGGATTGGAGTCGAGGTCGACCATGTTGCCGGCCTCGCGCGCGGCCTGGGTGCCGGTGTTCATGGCCACGCCCGACGTCGGCCTGCGCCAGCGCGGGCGCGTCGTTGGTGCCGTCGCCGGTCATCGCCACCATCCGGCCCTGCTCCTGCTGCTCCTTGATCAGCGCGAGCTTGGCCTCGGGGGTGGCCTCGGCGAGGAAGTCGTCGACGCCGGACTCCTCGGCGATCTTGGCCGCGGTGAGGCGGTTGTCGCCGGTGATCATGACCGTGCGGATGCCCATCGCCCGGAGATGGTCGAAGCGCTCGCGCATGCCCTCCTTGATCGTGTCCTTGAGGTAGATGACGCCCATGACCTGCGAGTCGCGGGCCACCGCCAGTGGCGTGCCGCCCTCGCGCCCGATGCGGTCGAGCACCGGCTGGAGCTCGGCCGGCGGGCGCCCGCCCTCCGCGGTCACGAACGCGATCACCGCGTCGCCGGCGCCCTTGCGCAGCCGGCTTCCGCTCGAGGTTGACCCCGCTCATCCGCGTCTGGGCGGTGAACGGCACGAACTCGGCGTCGAGCTGGGACATGTCGTGCTCGCGGATGCCGTACTGCTTGGCCAGCACGACGATCGAGCGGCCCTCGGGAGTCTCGTCCGCGAGCGAGGCGAGCTGCGAGACCTCGGCGAGCTCGGCCTCCGAGACGCCCGGCATGGGGATGAACTCGCGCGCGAGGCGGTTTCCGATCGTGATCGTCCCCGTCTTGTCGAGCAGCAGCACGTCGACGTCGCCCGACGCCTCGACCGCGCGCCCGGACAGAGCGAGCACGTTGCGGCGCACCAGCCGGTCCATCCCGGCGATCCCGATCGCCGACAGCAGCGCGCCGATCGTGGTCGGGATCAGCGCCACCAGGAGCGAGATCAGCGTCGTCTCGGAGATCGACGTGTGCGCGAACAGCCCGAACGGCCTCAGCGTCACCACCACGATCATGAAGATCAGGGTCAGCCCGGCGAGCAGGATCCCGAGCGCGACCTCGTTCGGCGTCTTGCGCCGCGCGGCGCCTTCCACGAGCGAGATCATCCGGTCGAGGAACGAGTGGCCGGGCTCCTGGGTGATCTCGACCACGATCCGATCCGAGAGCACTCGCGTACCTCCCGTCACCGCGCTGCGGTCGCCGCCCGATTCACGGATGACCGGCGCCGACTCGCCCGTGATGGCGGACTCGTCCACGGACGCGATGCCTTCGATCACGGTGCCGTCGCCGGGGATCAGCTCACCCGCGTCGACCACGACGACATCGCCCTTGACCAGCTCGGAGGCCCGCTTGACGGTGCCGTCCCTGAGCATCGCCACCGTCTCTTGGCGCATCGCCCGCAGCGCGTCCGCCTGGGCGCGCCCGCGGCCTTCGGCGAAGGCCTCGGCCATGTTCGCGAACACGACGGTGAGCCACAGCCAGATCGAGATCGTGAGCGTGTACCAGGCCGGCTCGTGACCGCCCCCGAGCGGGCCACCGCCGAATACCTGGATGAACCAGGTGACAGTGGTGATCACGGCGCCGATCTCGACCACGAACATCACCGGGTTGCGGATCTGCACCCGGGGGTCGAGCTTCAGGAAGCTGTCGAGCAGCGCGCGGCGTGCGATGTCAGGCCGGAACAGGGAGATCGCCCGGCGCTCGGACGGGACGCTCGGCGCGGGGGCGGGGGGCGGTGCGGTATCGAGCGCCATCAGTGACCTCCCGAGGACATCCGGTCGAGGGCCAGATTGAGCTCCAGCACGTCCACTCCGGACTCGCCCGAGAAGCCGAGGCCTCGGCCGCTCGTGTACTTCGAGATCAGCCTCCTCACGGTGGGCATGGGGAGGTGACGGACCGCGGCGATCGCGGTGGGCCTGGATGTCCGCATTGGCCACCGAGATGTCGGGATCGATCCCGGAGGCCGAGCTGTCCGCCGCATCCACAGGGACCTTGGCGGCGGTCAGCTCGGAGTCGTAGGGCCGCTCGAGCTTGAGGTAGGCCGTGATGTTGGCCGCGATCGCCTTCTCGGTGGCGACGCTGTTGGGCCCGAGATTGGAGAAGGCCGTGCCCGCGGCGTTGTCAGCCGGGGTCGTGGCGCTCGGTCGAGACTGGAAGTAGCGGCGATTGCCGCCGAAGCTCTGGCCGATGATCTTCGAGCCGACGAGCCTGCCGCCGGCGTACACCTTCTGGCCGTTGGCGTTACCGGGGAAGGCGACCTGGCTTATGCCGGTGACGAGCAGGGGGAAGACGATCCCGCACAGAAGCGTCAGTACGAGGATCCCGATGACCGATGTCAATATGTCGCGTTTCATGGTCAATAGAGGTGATGGGTGAGGCCCTGGACGATCGGGCCGAGAAGCAGAGCGGGGAAGAAGGTGAGTGCGCCCACGAGCACGATCACGCCGATCAGCAACACCGCGAAGGTGACGTTGTCGGTGCGCATCGTGCCGAGGCCGGCGGGACTGACCCGCTTACCCGCCAGCGCGCCTGCCACAGCCAGCGTGAACAGGATCGGCGCGTAGCGGGCGAACATCATCTCGAAGCCTCCGAGCAGGTCGGCGAACTTGACCCCGTGGGCGCCGAGGTTGCCGGCGTTCGGCTGGAGATAACCGGTATAGCCGGCGAGGGCGGACCCGTTGTTGTTGGCCTGGCTCAGGTAGGCGTAGAACGTCTCCGAGAACCCCTGCGGCCCGGTCGCCGCCGCCGAGATGGAGGCGCGCCCGGACGCAGCTCGCCGTGGCCAGCGCGGTCGCGAACAGCGACGCCAGCGGTGTGAACAGCAACCCGAGCACGGTCAGCTTGATCTCGCGCGCCTCGATCTTCTTGCCGAGATACTCGGGCGTGCGGCCGACCATCAGCCCGCCGATGAACACGGCGAGGAGCACGTACAGGAGGATCGAGTACAGGCCCGTGCCGACCCCTCCGAAGATCACCTCGCTCGCCGACAGGTTCGCGAAGGGAACCGCGCCGCCGATGCCCGTGAATGACTCGAGCGCGCTGTTGACCGCGCCGCACGAGGTGACGGTGGTGACCACGTCGAACAGGGCCGAGCCGGCGATGCCGAACCGCTGCTCCTTGCCCTCCAGGTTGCCGCCGGTGGATCCCGCGATCACGCTCGTGTGCAATCCGGCGGCATGCTGAGCGGGTGAGCCGTGCGCCTCGGCTATGTACGCGACGGCCGCGGCGCACAGGAACATGAACATCACGGTCCCGTAGATCGTGTAGCCCTGGCGGCGGTTGCCGGTCATCCGCCCGTACATGAGGATCAGAGCGGCGGGGATGACTAGGACCGCGAGCATCTCGACCAGATTGGTGAACCCGGTCGGGTTCTCGAACGGGTGGGCCGAGTTGGTGTTGAAGAACCCGCCGCCGTTGGTGCCGAGCAGCTTGATCGCCTCTTGGGAGGCGACCGGGCCCATGGCGATCGTCTGAGACAGACCGGTGGGGCCGTTGAACGTGACGTAGTGCGAGAAGTTCTGGATCTCGCCTCCGAAGACGAACACGATCGCCAGCACGAACGAGATCGGCGTCAGGACCCACAGCACGGTGCGCACGAGGTCGAACCAGAAGTTGCCCAGCGACCTGCCGCTTCGCGCCACGATCCCGCGGATCAGCGCCACGGCCACCGCGATCCCGACCCCGGCGGAGAGGAAGTTCTGCACGGTGAGCCCAGCCATCTGGCTGAAGTAGCTCATCGTCGTCTCGCCGCCGTAGTACTGCCAGTTGGTGTTCGTCAGGAACGACGAGGTGGTGTTGAACGTCACGTCCCACGTGCCGGAGTGGAAGTGCTGCGGGTTGAGCCCCGTCCAGTCCCACAGCGTCTGGGTGCGCAGGATCAGGTACAGGAGCAGCCACCCGGCGAGTGAGAAGACGATCAGGCTCCTGGCGTACGCCTTCCAGTCCTGCTCGCGCGCGGCGTCCACGCGCATCACCCGGTACAGAAGACGTTCGGGCGTGCGGAACAGCGGATCGAGGAACGTGCGCTCGCCCGAGTACACCGCCGCCATGTAGCGGCTGAGCGGGAGCGCGAGCGCGGTCAGGATCAGCGCGAAGGCGAAGATCGTGAGCCAGCCGGCGAAGGTCATCAGAACCTCTCGCCGCGCAGGAGCGCGTAGAGGAGGTACAGGCACACGAGCGCCGCGACGACCAGACCGAAGACGTCGGACGCGCTCAAATCCGCTCTATTCCGAGGACCAGCGCGAGCAGCAAGGCGAATGTCGCGACGGCCAGGACGATGGCTACGAGATCCATGAGGAGATCGTGGACCCAGCCCGGTGAAGGCCGCATACAGAAACGCGCCCCGGCCATCAAGATGCTGTGAAGACGCCGGGCCTCTGGGGCGGGTCAGCCGCCCACACAGGGGGTGACGGGGGGCTTGCCTCCCGTCGGTACGCTACGTATCGAATGTCAAGGCAGCGCCAGCTCCACCGGACCTCGACCCGGCTGATGTCGATCGTCATGATCGCGATCGGCGTCGTCCTGCTCGCCCGGACCCTGGCCGCTGGGGGAGGGGTCCTCGCCACGGGGGTGCTCTTGGGGGTGCTGTTCATACTGGCGGGAGCGGGGCGTCTATACCTCCACTTGCGGGGGTAGGCTCGCCCCTCGAGAGTGAGTGACTGAGCGGCCTCTCAGCTACCGCGCACTGTTCGCGGTCGTATACACAACCTCCGTCAGCTCGGTCTACTTCGCCCTCGGCGTCGTGGCACACCGAGCCAACGGCCTCACCCCGGCCGTGTTCCTGGCCGCCGGGATCTTCTTCCAGCTCTCGGCCATGACCTACGCGGAGGGCGCCGGCCTGCACCCCGAGCGAGGCGGCTCGGCGGTGTTCGCCCGCTACGCGTTCAACGAGCTGGTCAGCTTCGTGGCGGGGTGGGCGATCGTGCTGGACTACACGATCCTGGTCGCGGTCACGGCGCTCACCGTGCCCAGCTACCTGGCGGCCTTCGGGGCGCCGATCGGCCGCGGGGCGCTCGAGATCGCGATTGCCCTGGCCGTGATCGCGTTCGTCGCCGTGGACAACTTCACCGGGGTGAGCGCGCGCCGGGTCCGCCGCCGGGTCGTGAGCACGTTCCTGGACCTGGCAGTACAGGTGATCGTGATCGTGCTCGGGCTGGTGCTCGTGTTCCACGGGTCGCATCTCACCCGCAGCATCCACCTGGGGAGCGCCCCGAGCGGGGCCGATCTGGCCTTCGCGCTGACGATCGCCGTGATCGCGTTCACCGGCCTCGAGGCCGCCGCGAGCATCGCCGGTGAGGCGCGGGCGACGCCCGAGCAGATGCGGCGGATGGTGGGTCCGGGATCGGCCGTCGTCGTGCTCATCTACGTCGGCATCAGCGCGGTCGCGGTGGCGGCGCTTCCCGTGCACCACGGCATGACCGCGCTCGGCACGAGCCACATAAAGGCACCCCTGCTGGGCGTCGTCGAGTCCTTCCACCCGCACTGGGTCGCCGACGTGCTCAAGTACGTGGTCGCGGTAAGCGGGGCCCTGGGCCTGACCGCGGCGGCCGGCTCGGCCATGCTCGGCGTCTCCCGGGTGGGGTACTCGATGGCCACCAACCGTCAGATCCCGAGCGCCGTCGGTCGCCTGCATCCTCGCTGGGGGACACCGTTCGTGATCATCGGCGCGGCCGCGATCGCTGCGGGCGCGCTCGTGCTCCCCACCCGGCTCGACCTGCTGGTGGGGATCTACGCGTTCGGAGCGTTGCTCGCGTTCACGATCGCGCACGTGTCGGTGATCGCGCTGCGCTTCCGCGAGCCCGACCGGCGGCGTGACTACGCGGTGCCGCTCTCGGTGTCCTTCCGCGGCGCGCGCGTCCCCCTCCCGGCCGTGCTCGGCGCGCTGCTCGGCGGGGCGGGCTGGATCGCCGTGCTCGTCTACCACGCCGGCGCACGCTGGGTCGGCGGCGCCTGGCTGCTTGCCGGTCTCGTCCTGTACGTGACCTATCGCAAGGTTGAGCAGAAGCCGCTGCTCAAGCGGGTGACGATCCCCGACCGCGCGCTCCGGCACGAGGCGCTGGAGCCCGACTTCGGCTCGATCCTGGTCCCGATCTTCGGCAACAAGCTCGACGACGACATCGTCCAGACGGCGGGGCGGCTCGCCGGCGAGACCCACGACGACCTCGACGAGGAGGGCGCGGTGATCGAGGCGATCTGGGTGTTCGAGATCCCGCTGTCGCTGCCGCTCGAGGCTCCGCTCCCGGACGCCCAGGTCAAGCGCGCGCGGGAGGCGCTCGCCCGGGCCAAGGCGGTGGGGGAGGAGTACGAGGGAGTGGAGGTGGCGACGGCGATCGTCCGCGCCCGGCGAGCGGGGGAGGCGATCGTCCACGAGGCCCGCCGCCGCGGGGTGGAAGCGATCGTGCTCGGCGCCGAGGAACCCTCTCGGGTGCGTGGCGGATCCCTGTTCGGCGGCGCCGGCGGACCGCTCGAGAACTACCTGGGGGAGATCACCAAGTACGTGATCCGCCGGGCGCCCTGCCGGGTGATCCTGACCGCGCCGCCGGCGAGCCGGCGCGAGGAGCCGGCCGCCGATGAAGCGGCTCCGGAGCAGGAGCCGGCGGCGCCGGCTGCCGAGCCCGTGGCGACCGGGGCGCGGGAGCAGGAGGCGCCTGCGGTTGCGGGCGCAGACGGTCAGGCGGCCGGAGCCTCGCCGGTTCGCCGGCGCATCCGGCTCGCCGACGCGCGGCGGCGGCCGCCCAGCTGATGGCGCAGCGACGACTCGAGGGGCTCCAGCGCGTGCTCGGCGTCTACACGCTCGCGTCGAGCGCCTACGGCAACGTCGGCTCGTCGATCTATTACGCGCTCGGCCTGGTGGCGTCGCTGGCTCTCGGCCTGACGCCGCTGGTGTTCATCATCTCGGGCTTCATCTTCTTCCTCACCGCGTCGACGTACGCGGAGGCGACGGCGATGTTCCCCGAGGCCGGCGGGTCTTCGAGCTTCGCGCGGCACGCCTTCAACGAGTTCTGGTCCTTCTTCGCGGCGTGGGGCCAGATGCTCAACTACATGCTGACGGTCGCCACCTCGGCCTTCTTCGTCCCGCACTACATCGGCGGCCTGTTCTTTCACGGCCTCGAGCACCCTCCCGGCGACGTCCTCGGCGGAATAGTGGTGATCGTCATACTCGCCGCCATCAACATCCGCGGGGTGGAGGAGTCGGTGGGCGTCAACCTGGTGCTCGCCGTGATCGACTTCTGCACCCAGGTGCTGATCGTGCTGGTCGGGTTGGCGCTGGTGTTCTCGCCCCACATCCTGGTCAACAACGTGCACTTCGGCGTGGCGCCGAAGTGGGGCGACTTCTTCGTCGCGATCCCGCTCTGCATGCTCGCCTACACCGGCATCGAGACGATCTCGAACATGTCCGAGGAGGCCAAGGATCCGGGCCGCACCGTGCCCCGCGCGATCAACCGGGTGGTGATCGCGGTGTTCGCGATCTACGCGCTGCTGCCGGCGATCGCGCTGTCCGCCCTGCCGGTGGTCCGCCGCGGACACTCCTACGTGACCCTGCTCGGGGTCGACGACAAGCACGGGGGTTATGCCGGCGACCCCGTGCTCGGCGTCGTCCGCGCACTGCATCTGGGCCCGCTCCAGCACGCCGCCGAGATCTACGTGGGGCTGCTGGCGGCGACGATCCTGTTCATCGCCACCAACGCCGGCCTCCTCGGAGTGTCGCGCCTGACGTACTCGATGGGCATCCACCGGCAGGTTCCCGATCGGCTACGCCAGCTGCATCCGAAGTTCGGGACCCCCTGGGTGGGGATCCTGATCTTCAGCGCTCTCGCGGCCCTGACCCTGATCCCGGGTCAGGCCGCGTTCCTGGGCAACCTGTACGCGTTCGGGGCGATGCTGTCGTTCACGATCGCGCACCTGTCGGTGACGCGGATGCGCGTCTCGCTGCGCCGGCACGCAAGCGCCCGTACCGGCCGCCCGGAAACCTCCGCGTGCGCGGCGTCGACGTGCCGCTGTTCGCGGTCGTGGGCGGCGCTCTCCACGTTCGCGTCACTGTGCGTACTGGCCGCCCTCCACGTCAGCGTGGCGATCGTGGGCATCGGCTGGCTCATCGTGGGGATGATCGTGTACCCCATCTACCGTCACCGTCACGGGCTCGACCTGGTGACGACGACGAAGGTGGCCATCCCGCGGCCCGCGACCGAGACCGAAGCCGAATACGCGTCGGTGCTCGTGGCCTTCGACGAGCAGGGCTTCGTGCCGGAGGTGATGGCCACGGCGGCGCGGATGGCCTCCCGGCGCCGGCGGGGGATTCACGTGATGGTGACGATCGCGGTGCCCGCGAGCGTCCCGATCGACGCTCAGATGGCCGAGCAGGAGGCCGCAGCCCAGTCGGTGATCGAGCAGGCCAAGGTCCAGGCCGGCCGGCGCGTCTCCGGTCACTGGGAGAAGGTGCGCGCCGGGCAGACCGGGCGCCGGATCGTGGACGAGGCCCGGGCCATGAAGGCGGCGGCGATCGTGATGCCGATCGCCACTCAGGGCTCCGGCGGCCTCGGCCGCGCGGTCGAGACGGTGCTGCGCGAGCGACCCACGCGCGTGATCCTGGAGACGGCGTCTCCGAAACGCTCCCGGCGCGACGCCCGTCCCGGCGTAGCCTTAAGCGCCTATGCGGGGGTTTGACCATCGCCGCCCACCGAGGGTGCTCGTGCGGACGCACGGCGCTGGTCGCGCTGGAGGTGGGGGCCGCGGTGGCGGCGGCCAGCGGGGGAGTGGCGGCGCTTCAGTCGAGCGCGCCGGCGGCCGGGCTCGGGATCCTCTACCTGCTCGCCGTGCTCGCGATCGCGGTCCGGCGCGGTCAGGGCCCGGCGCTCATCACGGCCGTGCTCAGCGTGCTCGTCCTCAACTACCTGTTCATCACGCCGCGCCACCGTCTCTCGATCGCCCATTCCCAGGATGTCGTCGAGCTCACCGTCCTGCTGATCGCGGCGGTGGTGGTGGGCCGGCTGGCGGCGACCGGGCGCGAGAAGGCGGCCGAGGCCGAGAGTCGTGCGGGGCTCGCCACCGCGCGCGAGCGCGAGGCCACGCTGATCGCCCAGGCCGCGTCCGCCGTCCTCGCGGGCGAGAGCGTCCAGATCCAGCTCGAGAGCATCGGCAAGCGGATCGCGCTGGCCACGGGCGCCGGCGGCGCCCGCGTGGTGTTCGAGCCCGTTCCCTCGCCGGGTCCGGAGGAGATGACGGTCCACCTTCCCGGCCGGGCGCGCCGAGCGTGGCTCTACGTCTCGCGCGACAGCGAGTGGCCGCAGGCCGACATCGAGCGGATCGCCGAGCCGCTCGGGCGGCTGATCGACGTCGCCGTCGAGCGGGACGTGGTGGCGGAGCGAGCCGCCGAGACCGAGGCGGCTCGGCGAACCGAGGTCGCGCGCACCGCGCTCCTGCACGCGATCTCACACGATCTCCGCTCGCCGCTCACCGCGATCACGACCGCGGCCGCGGCTCTGCGCACCGCGGCGATCACCGAGTCGGAGCGCTCGGAGCTGATCGACGTGATCGATGCCGAGGGCACTCGGCTGGCCCGCCTCGTGGGCGATCTCCTCGACCTGTCGAGGATCGAGGCCGGCGCGGTCTCCCCGCAGCCGGACTGGTGCGACCTGCACGACGTCGTGACCTCGGCCGCCGCGCAGATCGCGGATGGACATCAGGTCGACTTCTCGCTGCCGTCCGGACTCCCGCTCATCCGCGCCGACGCGGCCCAGCTGGAGCGGGTGTTCGCCAACCTGATCGAGAACGCGGCCAAGTTCTCGCCGCCGGGGACGCCGGTCGAGATCGCCGCGTCCGCCGGCGCCGGACGGATCACGGTCCGGGTGACCGACCAGGGCCCGGGCATCCCCAGGCGCCACCGAGCCCGCATCTTCGAGCCGTTCTTCCGCAGCAGCGAGGCCGGCGGCGCCGGATCAGGCCTCGGACTTGCCATCTGTCGCGGGTTCGTCGAGGCCAACGGCGGGCGGATCGCGCTCCAGTCCGGCCGCAGCTCGGGAACGACGTTCGTGGTCAGCTTTCCGCTGGCGGCGCAGCCGGTGGCGGTGGAGTGACGACCGCGACAGGCGGGCGGGCGCGAATTCTCGTCGTCGACGACGAGCCGCACATCGTCCGCGGGTTGAAGATCATCCTGCGCAACGCGGGCTACGCGGTCGAGGCCGCGGAGACCAAGGCCGAGGCGCTGGCGTCGCTCGCTTCGCGTCCGCCCGACGCGGTCGTGCTCGACCTCGTGCTTCCGGACGGACAGGGCGTGGACGTGTGCCGCGAGGTGCGCCGCTGGAGCGGCCTGCCGATCTTGGTGCTCTCCGCGGTGGGCGACGAACGCGAGAAGGTGCGGGCGCTCGACGCCGGCGCCGACGACTACGTCACCAAGCCGTTCGGGACCGACGAGTTGCTCGCGCGGCTCCGCGCCGTCCTGCGCCGATCGAGCGACGGCGGCGGGAGCAGCACGCTCACGATCGGCGAGCTCGAGATCGACTTCGCCGACCGGCGCGTTCACCGGGCGGGGCAGGAGATCCACCTGACCCCGATCGAGTTCGACCTGGTGCGCGTGCTGGCCCACAACCAGGGCCGGCTGGTCACACACCGGGCCCTGTTGCGCGAGGTGTGGGGACCGCAGTACGACGACGCGACGCATTACCTTCGCGTCCACGTGGCCCACATCCGCGCCAAGCTCGAGACCGACCCCGCGCGCCCCCAGTATCTGTTGACCGAGCCCGGCGTCGGTTACCGGCTGCGGGACCCCGCCGCGCGTTAACGAATTCTCTACGGCCGGCGGGCGCTTGTTTAGCGGCTTCTTAGCGCCGGCGGGCTTAGCGTCGCTGGTGCCGGATGGCTCGCATCGAGACCCATGGACTTCGCCGCAGCGTCGGCGTGGGCGGCCTGTTCGCGACCGCCTACGGCAACGTGGGCTCCTCGATCTACTACGCGCTCGGCCTGGTCGCGTTCTACGCCCTGGGCCTCACCCCGATCGTGTTCATGCTGGCCGGCGGGCTGTTCGCGCTGACCGCGAAGACCTACGCCGAGGGCGCCTCGATGTTCCCCGAGGCCGGCGGCTCCTCGTCGTTCGCCCGGCACTCCTTCAACGAGCTGGTGTCGTTCTTCGCGGGGTGGGCGCTCAGCCTCGACTACATCCTCACGATCGCCATCTCGGCCTTCTTCGTGCCCCACTACCTCGGCGCGTTCTGGCCCGCGCTCACCCACCCGCCCGGGGACGTGATCGGCGGCCTGATCGTGGTGGCGCTGCTGCGCGTGGCTGAACATCCGCGGGATCGGCGAGTCGGCCAAGCTCAACCTCTTCCTCGCCGTGTCGGATCTGCTCACCCAGGTCCTGATCATCCTGATCGGCGCGGTGTTCGTCCTGAACCCGTCGCTGCTCGTGCACCAGGTGCACCTGGGGACGGTCCCCTCCTACAGCCATCTGATCTTCGCCCTGTCGCTGGCGATGCTCGCCTACACCGGGATCGAGACGGTCTCGAACATGGCCGAGGAGGCGCGCGATCCGGGCCGGGACGTACCCCGGGCGGTGAACCTGATCCTGATCGCGGTGCTCGGCGTGTACGCCGGCATGACCGTGGTGGCGCTGTCGGCCCTGCCCGTGCGTCGGACACGGCTACGCACGCCTACACGCTTCTCGGTCTGCCCCCGTCCCAGGGCGGCTTCCAGAACGACCCGGTGCTGGGGATCATCGAGCACCTCGGGTTGAGCACGGGCCTGACCCACGTGCTCCGGTACTACGTCGGGATCCTGGCGGCGACGATCCTGTTCATCGCCACCAACGCGGGGCTGATCGGGATCTCGCGGCTGTCCTGGTCGCTGGCCGAGCATCGCCAGCTGCCGGGGATCTTCGCCCAGCTGCACCGCCGCTACCGGACGCCGTGGTTCACGATCGTGGTGTTCTCGGTGTTCGCCGGCCTCCTGCTGATCCCAGGACAGACCGACTTCCTGGGCAACCTGTACTCGTACGGGGCGATGCTGTCGTTCACCACCGCGCACGCGGCGATGATCGCGATGCGCTTCAAGGAACCGGATCGGGAGCGTCCCTACCGGATGCCCTGGAACGTGCGGGTGCGCGGTTGCGATCTGCCCCTGACCGCGGTGATCGGCGGGATCGGGACGTTCGCCGCCTGGATCTCGGTGCTCGCGCTCCACGTCGACGCCCGCTACGTGGGCACGGGCTGGATGGTCGTGGGGCTGGCCGGTTACGCGGTCTACCGCCGGCGTCAGGGGATGGACCTGACCAGCCACCACAAGATCGCCCACCGACAGCGGCCGGCCTTCTTCGTCGAGCTCGAGTACCGCTCGGCGATCGTCCCCATCTTCGGCACCGACGTCGACGCCCGCGCGCTGCGGAGCGCCGCCAAGCTCGTCGGCGAGGGGGCGCTGGTCGAGGCGGTGTACGTGCTCCGCGTGCCCAACCAGCTCTCGCTCGACGCCGGCCTCGAGGAGGAGGAGCAACTCGGGCTGAGCGTGCTCGAGGCGGCCCGCGTGGCCGGGCGCAGGTCCGGGGTGAAGGTGCAGACGCGCCTGATCCGCACGCGCAACCCGGGCGCGGGGCTGGTCGACGAGGCCGAGCGGACCAAGGCCGAGATCATCTACCTGAGCACCACGCACGCGCCACCGTCCGAGCGCTCGCTCGGACCCACCGCCAGCTACCTGCTCGCGCACCGGCCGTGCCGGATCGTGATCGAGACCCCGCCCGCCGAAAACGGGGCGGGGCCGAGCGTCACGCCCGAAGCCGGCGCGCGGCACGGAGGCCGCGCGCAACCGGCCCCACGGACGACGGGCGCGCGCAGCGCGACCGGCCCCGCATCACGCTGAGAATCGGTAGCCGACGCCCGGGTCGGTGCGGATGAACCTCGGTCCGCCCCCCGGCTCGATCTTGCGCCTGAGGTTGGCGATGTGCGCGCGCAGGACCGCGGTGTCCTCGGCGTAGCCGGAGCCCCACACCGACGCGAGCAGCTCGCGGTGGGTCATCAGGCGGCCGCGGTTGCGTGCGAGCTGGCGCAGGAGGTCGAACTCGGTCGGCGTCAGGTGGACCTCCTGGCCCTGGACCGTCACCACCCGGCGGCCCAGGTCGATCTCCAGGCCGTCGGCCGTGATCACCGATTCCTCGGGTCCCGGCGCCGTGCGTCGCAGGTTGGCCTGAAGGCGCGCCATCAGCTCCCGCGGTCCGAACGGCTTGGTCACGTAGTCATCGGCGCCGGCGGCGAGGGCGCGGACCTTGGCGTCCTCGTCGCCCACGGCCGAGAGCACGATGATCGGCATCTGGCTCCACTCGCGCAGGCGCCGGCAGACCTCGACGCCGTCTCCGTCCGGGAGCACCAGGTCGACGATGGCCGCGGACGGGCGCTGCACCGCGGCCACGTCGAGCGCCTCCTCGGCCGTGCTCGCCGGCAGCGCCTCGAAGCCGGCGTCGCGCAGGATCACGCGCAGCGCCCGGAGGATCTGTTGCTCGTCGTCGCAGACGAGCACGCGCGGCGCGCCGCTCACACCGGCGCCGGCGCCACCGCCGCCGGCTCGATCGGCAGGGAGACGACGAAGCACGTTCCCTGCCCCGGCAGCGACTCCACCGAGATCGTCCCGCCGTTGCCCTCGACGAACCCCTTGGCGATGGCCAGGCCAAGGCCGGAGCCGGTCCAGGGCTCGGCGCCGGCGTGCGCGCCCCGGTAGAAGGGCTCGAAGATCCGGGCGCGTTCGATCGGGTCGATGCCCGGGCCCTGGTCGACCACGCGCACCACCACGCGGTCTCCCACGCGCCGCACGTGGACGGAGACGGGGCGCCCCGCCGAGTAGCGCCTCGCGTTCTCGAGCAGGTTGGCGAACGCCCGCTCGAGCTGGGCCGCGTCGGCCCGCACCTCGGGCACGTCGGAGTCGATCTCGAGCCTGACCTCGCCGGCGCCCTCGCGCGCGGACAGGAGCACCTCCTCGAGCGAGACCCAATCGCGGCGGGGCTCGGCCGCGCCCGCCTGGAGCTTCGAGAGGTCGAGCAGCTTCTCGACCAGCGCCGCGAGCCGCGTGCCCTCCTCGACCACCGCATCGCTCAGCTCGGTCCGGTCCTGCGGCGTCAGCGAGCCGGTCCCGAGGGCGTGGCCGGCGGCGACGATCGCGGTCAGCGGCGTGCGCAGGTCGTGGGAGACCGCGCGCAACAGCGCCGTCTTGACGTCGTCGCTGCGCCGCAGCGCCTCCGTCTCCACGGCCTCGGCCTGGAGCGCGTCCCGGCGCAGGGCGATCGCCACCAGCGCGCCGAGCGACGGGACCACCTGGGTCCGGAGCCGCCCCAGGGTCTCGGCCGGGAGCCGGCGCGGAACGAGCAGCGTGGCCACCTGCAGTCCGGCGGCGTCGCGCAGGGCGAACGCCTGGCGGCGCTCGTCGCCCTGGCAGGAGCCGAGCTCGATCGCGGCGGAGGGCATGGCGAGGGCCTCGGCGATGCGGCGGGCGCTTGCGCCGAGCGCCTCGCGCGTCTCGGCGCCGGCCAGCAGCTCCTTGGCCAGCGAGGCGGCCAGGTCGGCCTCGCCGCGGCGGCGCTCGGCCTCGACGGCGCGGTTGCGCGCGATCTCGGCCATCGAGCTGGCCACCGCCGCGACGACGGTGAACGCGGCCAGGGCCACCCAGTTGCGGCTGTCGGCGATCGTGAAGCGCCCGGTCGGGGGAAGGTGGAAGAAGTTGAACGCGGCCGCGCTGAGCAGGGCGGTGACGAGGCCCAGCCCGAGGCCCCAGTAGGCGGACACGAGCAGCACCGCGGGCAGGTAGACGACGCTCAGCGACACCACCGGCGCGACGTGCTTCAGCGGGTAGATCGCGGCGGTGGTGGCCGCCACCGCGACGGCGGTCACGGCGAGGCCGGCGGCGCCACCGGGGCGTGCGCCGCGGGACCATCCAGCCGCGCTCTTGCCGAGCATGTGCTCAGCTTACGTCAGCGGTTACGTGCCGTAAGAGGGGGGCGGCGCCGAGGCACTGCGGGCGGCGTCGATCTGCGCCAGCAGCGCGCTTCCGCTCGTGCCGCGGAGCACGCGCAGTCGCGGCAGGAGGAAGGGGTCGCTGCTCGGGCCGGCCCACCCGGGGATGACCGTGGTCGAGCCGACGAAGCCGGCGGCCTTGACCGCGGCGATCACGGTGGCGTTGTAGTGGCCGGAGGGGTAGCAGAACCAGTTGACCTGCACGCCATAGCGCTTCTGGAGCATCTGCCGGGCGACCGTCACCTGATAGTGCAGCTCGGACGGGTCGAGGGTCACGAGGTCGGCGTGGCTGATGCCCTGAGTGTCGAGCTCCCAGCCCGCCGCGATCATGCCCCGCACCTGCGCGTCGGTGAGCCCGCCCTCCGACACCGGCAGGCCGGTCAGCTGGATGTTCTCGTCGGCCACCCAGCCGAGCCGCCGCAGGATCGGCAGCGCGTTGACGTACTGGGAGCGGTAGCCGTTGTCGAACGTGAGCACCACCGGCTTGCCCGGACCGAGCGGGACCCCGCGCGTCCAGTAGGCGCGCAGCTGGTCGAGCGTCACGGGATGCCAGCCGGCGGACTTCAGGGCCGCCATCTGCTCCGCGAACTGGTCCGGATCCACGTACAGCCCGGGGTACGGGGCACCGTCGGGCGGAGGTGCGATCACGTGGTACATCAGCACCGGCACGGATACGTGGCCTGGCTTTCCGGTCCCGGCGCCCGTGACCGTCGAGCCGTGGCCGGCGGGCTTGGCCGACTTGGCCGCCGCCGTGGCGCCGTGATGCGCCGGCGCCCTGGTCTGAGCGACCTTGGGGCTCGCGGAGTTGCCGGCCGAGGAGGCGAGCGCGACCCCGACCGCGGCAGCGATGACCGCGGCGAGCGCGCCGACCGCGGCGATGCGCCGCCGCTGCCGGCGGCGGCGACGCTCGTGTGCCCGCGCCGCGCGCCGGGCCTCGATCCCCTCAAAGCTCATGGCCGGAACGGTATAGCGCGATCCGGCATTCATCTCTTTCCGGGAAGGAGTCGGCCCGGCACCGGCGAAACGCATGCCCATGCTGCTCAAACGTCGTGTACCAAGGATCGACAGCCGACCCGCCGACCCCACCAAGGGGTTCGAGCACCTCGACCACCATGCGATCGCCATGGTTCGCTGGCTGAACGCCAACCGCATCGACTACGTGCTGGTCGGGCCGGTCGCCGAGGCGGTCCGCGGCGGTATGCATGCGCGCGGTCCGGTGGCGGTCGTGCTCGCTCCGTACAGCAGGAACTTCGAGCGCCTGGAGCGCGCGCTGTGGGCGGCGCACGCGCGTATTCGCGTCGACGGCGCGGCCGAGGACGAGAGCGACACGGTGCCGGCGAAGTTGACCGCGGAGAAGCTGGGGCGCGGCCAGCGCTGGACGCTCCGCTGCGGCGCGCACGACCTCGACGTCGAGGGCCGGCCCGCCGGCGCGCCCGACTACCAGGAGCTGCTCTACGAGGCCGCGCGCTTCGAGATGGCCGCGGGCGTGACGGTCGAGGTCGCCGGCCCGGAGGACATCGAGCGCTACCGCTACATCGGGCGGACCGGGATGGCGCCGGAGATCCGGATCAGCCGCCACGCGCCGGTCGAGCAGCGCTCGTAGACGCGCTTAGTCTCGCGTTAGCACGGGCCCAATAACCTGGGCTCGTGTTCCTGCGCGCGCGAAATGCGTTCATCGGCGCCGGCGTCGGTGTCGTCTTACTGGTCCTGACGTGGCTGCTGGCGTTCCACGTCGGTCCGGTGGGGACGGCCGACCAGTCGATCTTCAAGGGGTTCTACGAGTTCCACGACCGCGGCCTGATCCCGCGGATCGCCAACCACGTGGCGGACCTGTGCGATCCCAGGCCGTTCTTCTTCCTGGCGGCGATTCCGGTGGCGGTGGCGCTGCTGCGCAGACGGTGGCGACTCGCGCTGACGGTCGGGGTGATCCTGCTCGGAGCCAGCTGCACGACGGAGCTGCTCAAGTCGCTGCTGAGCACGCCGCACCCGAGCAATCTGCTCGGCGGCGAGAATCCGGTCACCGGCTCGACCTGGCCGAGCGGGCATGCCACCGCTGCGATGTCGCTGGCCTTGACCTGCGTACTGGCCGCGCCGCGGCGGATGCGGCCGACGGTCGCCGCGCTGGGGGCCGCGTTCGCGATCGCGGTCTGCTACGCGTTCCTGACGCTCGGCTGGCACTACCCGAGTGACGTGCTCGGGGGCTATCTCGTCGCCACGACGTGGACGCTCCTGGGCGTCGGCGCACTGCTCTTGAGCGCGCCTCGCGCCCGCCGGCGGCGGGGCGAGGACGCCGCCGAGCCCGTATCGGTTCAGGCGGCGCTGGCCCCCGTGGCGGCCACACTCCTCGCCGCCGCTGTGCTCGCGTGCCTGATCGTGCTCGTGCGCCCGCACGAGGTCGTCAACTATGCGCAGGCCCACACCGTGTTCGTGGTGGGCGCGGCGGCGATCGGCGCGGTGGCGGTGGCGCTGGCCACCGGCGTGATGATGGCCGTCAGCGGTAGCGCCCGGGCTCCCACAGCGGCTCGTCGCCACCGTTGGCGCCCCGGCTCAGGATGAACAGCAGGTCCGAGAGCCGGTTGAGGTAGCGGACCACCTCGGGGTTGACCTCCTCGCCGGCGGCGATCGACAGGCGCTCGGCCCGCCGGCACACCGTCCGGCACACGTGGAGGTGGGCGGCGGCGGGGGTCCCGCCGGGGAGCACGAACGACTTGAGCGGGGTGAGCGTCGCGTTGACCTCGTCACAGCGCTGCTCGAGCCACGTCGTCTGCTCGGGGAGGACGCGCAGGCGCTCGCGCTCCGGGTCCTCGGGGGCGGCGATGTCGGCGCCCACGTCGAACAGGTCGTTCTGAACCCGGCGCAGCCATTCGCCATATGGCTCGGGGAGGTCGGCGAGGGTCAGCGTCAGGCCGATGTGGGCGTTCAGCTCGTCCACCGTCCCGTACGCCTCGATCCGCGGGTGGGTCTTGGGCACGCGGCTCATGTCCCCGAGGTGGGTCTCGCCGCCGTCGCCGAGGCGGGTGTAGATGCGGGTCAGGTTGACGGTCATCGGCCTTGCGATTGAGTCTAGGGGGTGTGTTTCCGGCGCCGCCGGGCTCTTATGTGTATGAGCGCCGCTCGCCGACCCTTCTCGCCGATCATGCCGCGCGGGCGGAGACGCTCGGCGGCCAGGGCGCGGAAACCGACCCCTCCGCGCCGAGCACTGTGGACTCTGCTCGGTGGTCGGCGGGTAGGGGTCGCTCTCGGGCGTCCCGATCGACGAGCGGATCCGCGCGATTGCCGGCCAGCAGCGCGCTCGCGTGGCGCGAGCGCAGCTACTGGCGGCCGGCATCAGCCGGTGTGCGATCAAGCGGCGCGTTCGCAGCGGCCGGCTCGAGCTGATCCACCGGGGCGTGTACGGGCTGCCGAATACCGGCGGACCTTCCGCTCGGCGCCGAGGCCGCCGCGTTGCTCGCCTGCGGCCCGGACGCGATGCTGAGCCATCACAGCGCGGCGACGCTCTGGCGGCTGCGACCGGGCGTGCGCGGCCGGTTCACGTGACGATCCCGGGCTACCGAGGATGTCCGGCGCCGACCGGCGTGGTCGTCCACCGCTGCGTGACGATCTCCGCGGCCGACGTCCGCCTGCACGACGGCCTTCCCATCACCTCGCCCGCGCGAGCGCTGCTCGATGTCGCGGCCGACCTGTCAGATCGCGAGGTTGAGCTCCTGCTCGACGAAGCTCTGTTCGTGCGCCGGATCGTCACGATGGCGCAGCTCGACGACGCTGCTCGCGCGCGCGGGCGGCCATCACGGACGGGCGCGGCTCGCCCGGGTCGCGCGCGGACACACCACGTCGAGCAGAACCGACTCTCCGCCCGAGGAGCGGATGCTCGTACTGATCCGCGCCGCCGACCTGCCCGAGCCGCGACTCCAGGTCCACGTGCTCGGTTACCGAATCGATTTCCTCTGGCCCGAGCTTGGCCTCGCGCTCGAGGTCGACGCGTACGGCACGCACGGCAGCCGCAGGCGGTTTGAGAGCGACCGCCGGCGGGACGGGAGGCTCCTGACCGAGAAGGGCATAACGGTCCTCCGCGTCACCGAAGCCTCGATAGAGCAACGGCCGTTCGAAGCCGTCGGCCTGGTGGCGCGCGCCATCGGCCAGCGCGAAGCTGCGCGGCGAGCTGCCTGAGCCGGCGCCGGCGCGGTACGATGCCTGCCGTTCAAGGTCGGTGGTCATGGGAAGCCGGTGAGAAGCCGGCGCGGACCCGCCACTGTGATCGGGGACGCCAGCCGCACGAGAAAGCCACTGGCTGACGACGTCAGCCGGGAAGGCGCGGCCGGTAGGCCCGTAAGCCAGGAGACCAGCCTCCGACCGTCAAGCCGATACGCCCTCGCGGAAAGGGGTGGCCCTCATGCAACGCAGACTCACCTTCGCCCTCGGCGGAGCGACCCTCGCTCTCGCCCTGACCCCGGCTGCGGCTCTCGCCGCCGCCAAGAACACCGGCGGCACGCGCGTGACCGTCCGGGTCGAAGGACTGAACCGGACCCTGCTGGCGCCGACTCAGGTGACGGCCCCGAAGAGCGGGTCGATCACCAAGGGGGGCACGCCCACGGGAAAGTGCTCAGCCAACACGGCGGCGGGCGCGCTCGACGTGGCCACCAAGCACCGGTGGGGCGGGACGTACACCGCCAGCTTCGGCCTCGAGCTGACGCGCATCTTCAGTGAGGCCCACCTGTTCTCGGGCAAGGACTTCTGGAGCGTCTGGGTCGGCGACACGCCCGCCTCGACGGGGGTCTGCGGCCTGAAGCTGCATCGCGGTGAGCAGCTGCTGTTCGCGGCCATTCCCGACAGTCTCAACTTCGACAAGGCCTTCCTGCTCGCACTGAGCGCGCCCAAGAGCGCCACCGCGGGGCACTCGTTCACGGTGACCGTCGATGCGATCGGACGCACGGGCAAGCGGACGCCGCTGGCCCACGCCCACGTGACCGGTCACGGCGTGAACGCGACGACCAACAGCCACGGGGTCGCCACCGTCGACGCGACCAAGGCCGGGACGCTCACCCTCCAGGCGAGCCGCACCGGGGACATCCGATCCGCGCCGGAGACCGTTCGGGTCGGCTGAGCGATGCTGACCGGCCGGGCCCGCATGGCGCCGGCGGCGCTCGCCGCCGTCGCCGCGATCCTGCTCCTCGCGGGGTGCGGGCTCGGCGCCGGTCGTGGCACCGGGGGCGTGACCGTGACGGTCACGCGTGCCTTCGGAAGCAGGCCGGTGGCGAGCGTGACCCGGACGCACGTCCCCGGATCGGAGAGCGTGATGCGCTCACTCGAGCGATCGTTCCGCGTGACCACGCGCTACGGCGGCGGGTTCGTCGAATCGATCGACGGGCTCTCGGGCTCCTCGTCCCACCTCGACTGGTTCTATTACGTCAACGGGATCCAGGCCTCGGTGGGGGCGGCGAACACGAACGTCCACCGGGGCGACACCATCTGGTGGGACCTCCACGACTGGAGCGCCACAGACTCGATCCCCGCCGTCGTGGGGTCGTTCCCGGAGCCGTTCCTGAACGGTGAGGGCGGCAAGCGCTTTCCCACCGTGCTCGAGTGCGGTCCAACCGTGACGCACGCCTGCACGCAGATCAGCGATCAGCTCTCGCACCTTGGCGTGGCCGTCTCCACGCAGGTGATCGGCGCGGCCACGGGGACCGACATCGCCACCATCCTCGTCGGGCCGTGGTCGGCGCTGCGGGGAACGCTGGTCTCGCAGGTGATCGACGCGGGCCCGGGCTCGAGCGGGGTCTACGCGAAGTTCGCCTCGGCCGCGGGGCACTCGCTCAGGCTGCTCGATCCGAAGGGACACGTGGTCCGCACGCTCGGCGCGGGTGCGGGGCTGATCGCGGCGACGAACGAGGAGGGGGCGGGCCCGACGTGGGTCGTCACGGGCACGGACGCCGCAGGGGTGGCGGCGGCGGCCGCCGCACTCACCCAGACCCGGCTGCACGACCACTTCGCGCTCGCCGTTCAGGGCCAAAGCGACTACCCCCTGCCTTTGAGAGGGGCCAGTTGAGCTACCGCCGGCGCGCCAGCCCGCTGCACGCGGCGCGCGCGGCCGCCGGCTGCGCCTACTGCCTGGCCTTCGCCTGCGCGGCGCTGATCCTCTCCAACCCGGTCGCCCTCGGCGCGGTGGCGGTGACGCTCATGGGGGCGGGAATCGGCGCGCGCGTGGGGCGGGAGCTGCGGCGCGCGGCGCTGCTGGCGCTCCCGCTCGTCGTGGCGATCGCGCTCGTGAACGCGCTCGTCACTCGCGACGGCCTCACCGTGATCGTCCGGCTCGGCAACCTCCCGGTGCTCGGGCACACCGACATCACGCTCGAGGCGGCGGCCTACGGCGGCATTCTCGGCGCTGAAGGCGCTCGTGCTGATCCTGTCGGGCGCGCTCTACACCGCCGCGGTCGACCCCGACGAGGTGCTGCGTCTGCTGCGCCGCGTCTCGTTTCACTCGGCGCTGACCGCGACGCTGGCCACGCGCATGGTCCCCGTCCTGCTGCGTGACTCGAGGCGTCTGGCCGACGCGCAACGCTGCCGGCCCGGGCCGCCGCCCTCGCGCTTCTCGCTGATGCGCGCCGCGACCGCCGGGGTCCTCGACCGGGCGCTCGACGTCGCCGCCGCGCTCGAGGTCCGCGGGTACGGCGCCGCCCGGCGCCCCCCTCGCCGGCGCCGCGCCTACTCGCGTCACGACCTGGCCTTCGCGGGCGCGGCGCTGGCGATCGTCGCCGGGGCCGTGGCGCTGCGGGCCGGGGGGTGGCGACGTTCGCGGCGTACCCGGTGCTCCATACGCGGGTGCCGGTGGCGGGCTGATCGGGTGCGGGGCGTTGATCGCCGTGGCGCTGGCACCGTTCGCCGATCGGAGGGGGATCGAGGCGTGGACTCGGTAGTCGACGTCCGCGAGCTCACCTACCGCTACCCGGGAGCGGAGCGCCTGCGCTCGCCGGGGTGAGCCTGGAGGTGGGGGCGGGCGAGCTGGTGGTCTTGGCCGGCGCGTCGGGGTCGGGCAAGTCGACGCTGCTGCGGGCGCTGAGCGGACTGGTTCCGCACTTCCACGGCGGCGAGTTCGCGGGCCGGGTGACGTGGCGGGGATGGATACGCGCGAGCACGGACCCGGCGACGCTCGCGTCGTCGGTGGGCACGCTGTTCCAGGACCCGGAGACCCAGGTCGTGATGGGGACGCCGCGCGGAGAGCTGTCGTTTCCGCTCGAGAATCGCGGCGAGCCCGCGGCGGTGGTGGCCCGCGGGGTCGAGGAGGCGGCGCTCGCACTCGGGATCGCGCATCTGCTCGATCGCCCCACGGCCGAGCTCTCCGGCGGCGAGCTCCAGCGCGTGGCCCTGGGCGCGGCGCTCGCGGGACGGCCGGCGCTGGTCGTGCTCGACGAGCCACCTCTCAGCTCGACCCGGTGGCGGGCGATGAGCTGATCGCGCTGCTGCGCCGGCTGAACGAGGACTCCGACACGACGATCCTGCTCGCCGAGCACCGGCTCGAGCGGTGCTTGGCCGCGGCGGACCGGGTGATCGCGATGAAGGACGGCGCGATCGCCTGCGACGCTGCGCCCGGAGGGTTCCTGGCCTGGGCGGCCGGCGCGGCGCCGGAGCTGTCAGACTCCGGGCGCGCGGCTGCTGGGGGCGCTGGGGTTGCCGCCGGCGCCCGGGAGTGAAGCGCGCGCGGGCGGCGCTGCGCGAGCGGGGGCTTCTGCCCGATCACTCGCCTCGTCCAGCCTGGCTGGCCAGCCAGCCAGCGCGCGGGCGGGCGGGAGGTCAGCGGCGGGAGCGGGGGGCGCGCGGTTCTCAGCTTCGAACGCGTCTGGCACGAGCTGCGCGACGGCCCCGCGATCCTGCGCGGCGTGTCCCTCAGACTGGCGCGCCGGCGAGCGGGTGGCACTGATGGGTCGAAACGGCGCCGGCAAGTCGACGCTCCTGCGCCACGCAGCCGGACTGTCCAAGCCCACCCGCGGGCGCGTGCGCGCCGCGGGCCGCGTGGCCCTGCTCCTCCAGAACCCGGGCGACTACCTGGTGCACGAGACCGTGGGCCAGGAGGCGTCCGCCGCCGCGCTCGCGCTGGTGGGACTGGCCGGCGCCGCCGAGCGCCACCCGCGCGAGCTATCGGTGGGCGAGCGACAGCGGCTCGCCCTGGCCGTCGTGCTCGACCCCGCGGTGGCCGAGCCGGCGGTCGCGGTATGCCTCGACGAGCCCACGCGCGGGATGGACCGGGCCCACAAGCAGCAGCTGGCCGCGTCTGGTGCGGGAGCTCGACGCCGGCGTGCTCGTAGCCACCCACGATCCCGAGTTCGCGGCGGCCTTCGCCGACCGTGTCGTGCTGCTCGCCGACGGTGCTCCGGTCGCCGACGGGCCGGTATCCGAAGTGCTCTCGGGCGGCACGTACTTCGCCACCGAGACGGCGCGGATCCTCGGTGGCGCGGGCGGCGTGCTCACCCCCGAGCAGGGCGCCGCGCTGATCGAGCAGCCGGAGATGAGCCCGGTATGAGCTGGCAGGCCGCCGCCTTTACGCTGCTCGCGCTCGCGCTCGCCGGCGGATTCGCCTGGTACGAGCGCACGCGGCCGGACGCCCGGGTGGTGGCCCTCGTGGCGACGCTGGCCGCACTGGCTGCGCTGGGCCGGATCGCCTTCGCGGCGCTCCCCAACGTCAAGCCGACCACCGACATCGTGCTGATCTCCGGCTACGCGCTCGGGGGCGCGCCGGGATTCGTGGTCGGTGCGCTCACCGGGCTGGTGTCGAACTTCTTCTTCGGGCAGGGTCCGTGGACGCCGTGGCAGATGGCGGGCTGGGGCGTCGCCGGACTGATCGGCGCGGGACTCGCGGTGATGCGCGGGCGCCGGCCGCTCGGCCGCTGGCCGCTGGCCGTCGTGTGCGCCGTCGTCGGCTACGCGTTCACCGCCTTCCAGGACTTCGGCGACTGGATCACCTACAGCGACCACAGCCTGGTGCAGCTCGGCGTGTACGTGGGCCGGGGGACCGGCTTCGACCTCGTTCACGCCGGATCGTGCCTGGCCTTCGCGCTCGTGTTCGGGCCGGCGCTGGCACGCTCGCTCAAGCGGTTCACCGCTCCGCCTGGAGGTGATCTGGCGGGAGCCGGCGGTGCCGGTGGCGCTGGTCGCGGTGGTCGCTCGCCGGTCTTCTGGTGGCCGCGCCGGCGCGCGCCGCCACTCCGGCGTCCTACCTGCGGGCGGTCCAGAACTCCGACGGCGGATTCGGATCGGCACCGGGGGAGGCCTCCTCGCCGCTCTACGCCGGCTGGGCCGCCCTCGGTCTGGCGGCCGACGGCATCAACCCGGCGAGCGTGAGCCACGGTGGGCCCAGCCTGCTCGCGTACGTGATCGCCCACCCCGGCGGCTCCGATCCCGGGTCGCTCGAGCGGACGATCCTGGCCGCGCGCGCCGCGGGCTCCGGCGCGGCGGCGTGGCTCGGCCCGCTGGCCGGCGCCTTCGCGGGCAACGGGGCGATCTCGCAGCAGGTGAACCTGACGGCGTTCGGGGTCCTGGCGCTACGGGCTGCGGGAGCGCCCGTTCCAGGCTCGACGGTGAGTTGGCTGCTCCGCCAGCAGGACCGCGATGGCGGCTTCAGCTTCAGCACCGCCGGTGGGGGCAGCGACGTCGACGACACCGCCGCCGCGCTCGAGGCGCTGGCCGCTGCGGGCGGCTCCGGCTCGGCGCAGGCGCGCGCGGTCGCGTATATCCGCAGCCGGCAGAACCGCGACGGCGGGTTCCCGACCCAGGGCGCAACGACCTCGAACGCGCAGTCGACGGCGTGGGCCGTCCAGGGGCTGATCGCCGCCGGTGTCGACCCGTCGTCGGTGCACCGCAGCGGCGGGGCCAACCCCGTCCAGTTCCTGAGCTCCCTGATCGCGCCCGACGGGCACGTCAGCTACGCGCGCGGCCAGGACCAGACGCCGGTCTGGGTCACGGCCGAGGCCGAGATGGCGCTCGCGGGCAAGCCGCTGCCGCTCGCGCCGGCGCCGGCGCCGCGGGAGACACCACGCCACCATGGCGTCGCGTCGCGGCCGGCGCACCCACGCGCTCCGGCCCGCCGGGCCAAGCCAACGCCGCGGCGCACGCGTGCATCTCGTCGCCTCGCCGTCAGGGCGTCCGGCGCGGACGTGCAGACACTCGCCGGGGACGCAGGCGTCGTCACCGCACTGCTCCTCGCGCCGCTGGAAAGCGGACAAATCGACTAGCCTCCCCGCCCCTGTGAAGATCGGAGTCCCCAAGGAAACCGTGGACCGCGAGCGGCGCGTGGCGCTCGTGCCCGAGGTCGTTCGCAAGCTCAGCGGCCAGGAGCACACGATCGTGGTCGAGCGCGGCGCCGGCGCCGGTGCCCTTCTGCCCGACTCGCTGTACGAGGAAGCCGGCGCGCAGATGACCGAGGATCCGGCCGAGGTGTACGGCTGCGACGTGGTGGTGAAGGTGGCGCCGCCCACTCAGGAGGAGGTCGGTCGGCTGAGGTCCGACGGCGTGCTGATCGGCTTCCTCCAGCCACTCACGAACGGCGACGGGGTGCGGGCGATCGCCGGGTCCGGCGCCACGGCGTTCGCGATGGAGGCGATTCCGCGGATCAGCCGCGCGCAGTCGATGGATGCGCTCAGCTCGCAGGCGAACATCGCCGGCTACAAGTCGGTGCTGATCGCCTCGACCGAGATCGGCCGGTTCTTCCCGATGCTGATGACCGCCGCGGGCACGATCCGCCCCGCCACCGTGCTCGTGCTCGGCGCCGGCGTGGCCGGGCTCCAGGCGATCGCCACGGCGCGCCGCCTCGGTGCCGTCGTACAGGGCTTCGACGTGCGCGCCGCGGTGAAGGAGCAGGTCGAGTCGCTCGGCGCTCACTTCCTCGAGTTCGATCTCGGCGGCGACCTGGAGGGAGCCGGCGGCTACGCCAAGGAGCTCACGCCCGAGCAGCAGGCGCGCCAGCAGGAGCTGATGGCGGAGGCGATCGGCAAGGTCGACGTCGTGATCACGACCGCCGCCGTGCCCGGCCGGCGCGCGCCGATCCTGGTCACCGAGGACGCCGATACGCCGGATGAAGCCGGGCTCAGTGATCGTCGATCTGGCGGCAGAGGGCGGCGGCAACGTCGAGCTGACCGAGCCCGGCGAGACCGTGACGCGCCACGACGTGAAGATCATCGCCCCGCTCAACGTGCCGAGCACGATGGCCGAGCACGCCTCGCAGCTCTACGCGCGCAACGTCGAGTCACTGCTCGGGACTGATGATCAAGGAAGGCCAGCTCGAGCTCGACTTCGAGGATGAGGTGATTGCCGGCGCGTGCATCACGAGGGGTGGGGAGATCGTTCACGAGGGCGCCAAGCAGGCCGCGGGCGCCCCGGCATAACTCGAGGAGTCGCTTGTGGATAGCTTGGTGATCGACATTGCCATGTTGGTGTTGGCCGGGTTCGTGGGTTACACGGTGATCTCGAAGGTGCCGAACACGTTGCATACGCCGTTGATGTCGGGGACGAACGCGATCCACGGGATCGTGGTGCTCGGCGGTCTGTTGCTGATGGCTGAGTCGAGCGGGGTGCTCGAGAAGATCCTGCTGGTGATCGCGGTGGCGTTCGGGACGATCAACGTGATCGGCGGGTTTCTGGTCACCGACCGGATGCTCGGGATGTTCAAGGCCAAGGATCCGCCCAAGACGGACGAGGCGTGGGCTCGGACGGCAAGGTGCAGTGACCGTGCTCGCGACGGTGTTCCTGCAGACGACGAACTTCATCGACGCGGCGTACATCGTCGCGTTCAGCTTGTTGATCTACGGCATGACAGGGCTGACCGGCCCTCGAACGGCGGTGCGGGGGAACAAGATCGCGGCGGTGGGAATGGCGATCGCGGTCGTCGCGACGCTGCTGCGCAGCGCGAGTTTCACGGTTCCTCGACGGTCTGGTTGATCATCCTCGGGTTGGTGATCGGGACGGCGATCGGGATCCCGGCCGCGCTTCGGGTGCGGATGACCGCGATGCCGCAGATGGTGGCGATCTTCAACGGGGTGGGTGGTGGCGCGGTCGCGCTGATCGCGTGGGTCGAGTACCGCCACCACTTCGGCGGCGACTGGCCGCTGCGCGCTGAGGTGTTCGAGCTGTTCGGCGCGGTCGTGGGATCGATCTCGTTCTGGGGGTCGAACATCGCGTTCCTGAAGCTCCAGGAGATCCTCCCGGGGCGGCCGATCAAGCTCCCCGGCATATGGCAATCGGTCGTGAACCTCGCGCTGCTGCTGATCACGCTGGCCAGCGCGATCATCCTGTGCGCCGGCACCCATTCCCAGGCCCTGTTCATCCTCGGCATCCTGTTCGTCCCGGCGATCCTCGGGAACACGATCGTGCTTCCGATCGGCGGGGCCGACATGCCGGTGGTGATCTCGCTCTTGAACGCGTTCACCGGCCTCTCGGCGGCGGCGACGGGCGTCGCCTTATCGAACCCGGTGATGATCGTGGCCGGGATGATCGTCGGCGCCTCCGGCACCATCCTCACCAACCTGATGGCGAAGGCGATGAACCGCTCGGTCCCGGCGATCGTGGCCGGCGGGTTCGGCGGCGCCATCGCCGCGCCCGTCGGTGCCTCAGCGGACGGTGGCGGGACCGTCCGCTCCACCAGTGCGCAGGATGTCGCGATTCAGCTCTCCTACGCCCGGCTGGTCGTGATCGCCCCGGGCTACGGCATGGCTGTCGCACAGGCCCAGCACGCTGTGCGCGAGCTCGAGCGCGCGCTGGAGAGCAAAGGCGTCGAGGTCAAATTCGCCATCCACCCCGTCGCCGGGCGCATGCCCGGCCACATGAACGTGCTGCTCGCCGAAGCCGACGTCCCGTACGACCTGCTGCGCGAAATGGACGAGATCAACCCCGAGTTCTCGCGCACCGACGTCACCCTCGTCATCGGCGCCAACGACGTCACCAACCCCGCCGCCAAGAACGAACCCGGCAGCCCCATCTACGGCATGCCCATCCTCGAGGTCGACCGCTCCGGCAGCATCATCGTCCTCAAACGCAGCATGGCCTCAGGCTTCGCCGGCATCGAGAATCCCCTCTTCTACGACCCCAAAACCGCCCTACTCTTCGGCGACGCCAAGAAATCCGTGAGCGACATCACAAGCGAAGTACAAGCCCTGTAGTTAGAGTCGCGACGCAACCGACCATCGAGGAACCATGGACGAGAAACGCCTCAAGGAAATCCCGATCTTCTCCAACATCTCCGACGAGGAGGCGCACCGGCTGGCGGCGTTCGCCACCGAGACGCAGCATCGCCGAGGGGCATATGCTGATGAAGCAGGGCGACTACTCGGTCGAGCTGATCGCGATCGAGGAGGGCAAGGCGGACGTCATCCAGGACGGCAAGAAGGTGGCCACGCTCGGCAAGGGCGACCTGATCGGCGAGATTGGCCTGCTCGAGCGCCGGCCGCGCAACGCCGACGTGGTCGCGGCCACGCCGATGCGCGTGATGAAGCTGACGCACTGGGAGATCCGGCGCATGTCCGAGGAGACGATCGAGCGGATCAAGAAGATCGTCGAGAAGCGCCAGCAGGACGGCGTGGCCGATCCGGCCTACTCGGGCGAATAGCGCGCATAGGCCGGCGCCCGCGTGGGCACCCTTAGCGGGTGCCCGTGAGCAAGACACTGCGCTGGTGCGTCGCGCTCGTGCTGGCGCTGCTGTGCTCGGCTGGAGTCGCATCGGCCAAACAGGCGGTCGCCACCGGTAGCGGCGGGGCGGTGGCATCGGAGACGCCGGCGGCGACGCAGGCCGGTCTCCAGGTGCTGCGCGATGGCGGCACGGCGGCCGATGCCGCGGTGGCGGTGGCCTCGACGCTCGGGGTCACGGACCCGTTCGTGGCCGGGATCGGCGGGGGCGGCTACTTCGTCTACTACGACGCGGCGACGCACCGCGTGTACACGATCGACGGGCGCGAGACCGCGCCGGCGGCCGACGACCAGAACCTGTTCATCGACCCGCAGACCGGCAAGCCGTTGGACTTCCCGACCGCGGTGACCAGCGGCATCTCCGTGGGCGTGCCGGGCACGCTGATGACCTGGCAACAGGCGCTCTCCCGGTTCGGCCGCCTGAGCCTCGGCTTCGACCTGAAGCCGGCCGAGCGCGTGGCGCGCCAGGGCTTTCCGGTGAGCGCGACCCTGCGCGAGGAGGATCGCGAGAACGCCTTCCGCTTCGCCGACTTCAGCTCCACGCGTGCCCTGTTTCTGCCCGGGGGTCAGCTCCCGCGCGTGGGCTCGATCATGCGCAATCCGGCGCTCGCCCGGACCTATTCGCTGATCGGCCGGCGCGGCGTCGGCGCGTTCTACGGCGGGGCGATCGGCGCCGATGTCGTCCATACGGTCCAGCACCTGCCGCTCGCGCCCGGCACGACGCTCGTCCCGCGTCCGGGGAAGATGACGCTGGCGGATCTGAGGCGCTACCGCGCGCTGTTCCGGGCGCCGACCCACGTGCGCTACCGCGGCTACGACGTCTACTCGATGGCCCCGTCCTCCAGCGGCGGGACGACGGTCGGCGAATCGCTCAACATCCTCGGCAACTTCGACCTGGCCCGGGAGACGCGGGTCCAGGCGCTGCATCACTTCCTGGAGTCCACGCGGCTGGCGTTCGCCGATCGCAACCGCTGGATCGGAGATCCCGCTTACGTGAACGTGCCGGTGGCGCAACTGCTCTCGAAGACCTTCGGGCGCCAGCGCGCATGCCTGATCGATCCCGCGCACGCGCTCCACAGCCCGGTGGCGCCGGGCGATCCGTTCGCCGGCGCCGGCGGTTGCACCCCGAAGCAGCCGACGAGCGCATCACAGCCGAGCGAGGGGACGAACACGAACCACTTCGTGGTCGCCGACTCCCGCGGGGACGTCGTCTCCTACACGAACACGATCGAGGAGCTCGGGGGCAATGCGGTCGTCGTGCCGGGGCGCGGCTTCCTGCTCAACAACGAGCTCACCGACTTCGACTTCGCTCCGCTGCAAGCCGGCGTGCCCGACCCGAACCTGCCGGCGGCCGGAAAGCGTCCCCGCTCGAGCATGTCGCCCACGGTCGTGCTCCGGAACGGACGGCCGTTCATGGCCGTCGGCGCCGCGGGCGGCGCCACGATCATCACCACCGTCGTGCAGATCCTGATCAACCGGATCGACTTCGGGATGAGCCTGCCGGCGGCGATCGACGCGCCGCGTGCCTCACAGCGAAACGCGAGCACGACGCAGGCCGAGCCCGCGTTCCTGGCGCTGCCGACGACATCGGGCCTGGAGCAGCTCGGGCAGTCATTCGCGGTCACCGACACCTCGCCGCTCAATCCCGACATCAAGATCGCTCCCACCATCGGGACAGCGTCGGGACTCGAGTTTCTGGGCCCGAAGCGTGTCGTCGCCGCCGCCGAGGCCGTGCGCCGGGGCGGGGGCGACGCCGGCGTGATTCACCCGACCCGGTGACGACGGCCAGATAACCTGGACACGCGATGCTTGTCCGGGAGCGCGCGATCGAGACCCTGGCGGGTGAGCAGTTCGATGTCCTCGTCATTGGCGGCGGCGTCACGGGCGCCGGCGTGGCCCTGGACGCCGCCACGCGGGGCTATAGCGTCGCGCTCGTCGAGAAGACGGACTTTGCGGCCGGGACGAGCAGCCGCTCCTCGAAGCTCGTCCACGGCGGACTGCGCTACCTGCAGAACTTCGACCTGGGTCTGGTGCGCGAGGCGCTGCTCGAGCGCCAGCTCATGGTCAAGCTGGCGCCGCATCTGGTGCGGCCGCTCCCGATCGTGGTGCCGGCCTTCGACGGGGCTCGGCTCGACCGGCTGGTCGGCATCGGGCTGAACATGTACGACGTGATGGCGACCCCGCGCCTGCGCGGACGCCGGGGCACCCGGCGGGCCGCGTCGCGCAGCCGCGCTTCGGATGACGGCTGGGAGAGCGACTGGAGCCCGGCCCGCCACCGGGTGATCGACGGCGAGGCGGTGGTCGAGCTGCTGCCGGCGCTGGCTCGCCGCCGGCCAACCTCGGGCTACCTGTTCTTCGACTGCCAGACCGACGACGTCCGGCTGGTGCTGACGATCCTGGGCGAGGCAGAGCGGTTCGGGACGATCATGGCCAACCGGGTCGAGGTGGTCGAGCTCGATCCCGCCGGCGCGCGGGTGCGTGAGTTGGAGAGCGGCTCGGAGTTCGTCGTCCGCGCCGACAACGTCGTCAACGCCACCGGGGTGTGGGCGGACCGGATCCGTCCCGAGGAGCTTCACTCGGAGGCCGAGGTCCCGACGATCGCGCCGAGCCGCGGGACGCACCTGACCCTTTCCGGAGACGACCTGCCGCTCCGCGCCGGCGCGATCGTGCCGGCCGGGGAGGGCCGCTCGATCTTCGCGCTGCCGTGGCTTGGCCGGAGCCTGGTCGGTACCACCGACAACAACTACGACGGGGACATCGATCACGTCCAGCCGGCGCCCGAGGACGTCGAGTACCTGCTGGGCGCGGTGAACCAGTTCTTCGGCACCTCGCTCGCGCCGGGCGCCCTGACCGGCGCGTATGCGGGCGTCCGGCCCCTGATCTCCTCGGGCGACACGCGCAAATCGGTCGACATCTCGCGCAAGGCCGAGCTGTACGAGACCTCGAGCGGGTTGATCACGATCACCGGCGGCAAGCTCACGACCTGGCGGCGGATGGCCAAGCTCGCGGTGGACCGGCTGGTCGAGCGCGACGGCCGGGAGGCCCCGTGCCGGACCCACGAGATCCCGCTCGGAGAGCCGGCGGAGCCGGCGTCGCTGCCGCGGGTGGCGGGGGTGGCGGACGATGCGTACGAGGCGCTGGCCGCCCGGTACGGCCACGCGGCCGAGAACGTGCTCGCGGTCGTCGCCTCGGAGCCGCAGCTCGGCGGGCCGATCGTCGCCGGGCTGCCCGACCTGCTCGCCGAGGCGCCGTTCTCGGCTCGCTGCGAGCAGGCGCGCTCGATCGGAGACGTGCTCCTGCGGCGGACGCGGCTGGGGATCCTGGCGGCGCGGGAGGTGCTGGACGAACGGGTGCTGGCCCGAGTGGCCGGCGCGCTCGGATCCGAGCTCGGCTGGGACGAGACGCGTAGGGCGGCCGAGGTGCAGCGATTCCGTGACGAGGTCGAGATGGAGGGCATCGCGCTGGAGACGGTGAGATGAGGTTGAGCACGTCCCGCGGTGTGCTCGAGCTGGGCGAGCAGCCGTGGCTGATGGGAGTGGTCAACGCCACGCCGGACTCGTTCTCCGACGGCGGCGTGTACGCCACGCTGGAGGCGCGGGTGTCGCTGGCCCGGGAGCTGATCGCGGCCGGCGCCGGGATCATCGACATCGGCGGCGAGTCGGGCGTGACCAACCGCCCGCCGGTGGCGGCCGAGCGAGGAGATCGCGCGGGTGGTGCCGGTGATCGAGCGCGTGGCGGAGCTCGGAGCGGTCGTGTCCGTGGACACCTGGAAGCCGGCCGTGGCGCGTGCGGCGATCGCGGCCGGCGCGTCGATCGTCAACGACTTCAGCGGCCTGCACGATCCCGAGCTGGCCGATGTGTGCGCGGCGACGGGCGCGGCGCTGGTGGTGGCGCACACCCGAGCGGAGCCCAAGCAGAAGCTGCTCGACCCGGCGCTCGACGGCCGGGTCGTCGACGACGTCGAGGCGTTCCTGCGCGAGCGCATGGCGGTGGCGCAGGACCGCGGGGTGGAGCGCGAGCAGATCCTGCTCGACCCGGGGCCGGACCTGGGCAAGACGCCGACGCAGACGGTCGACGTGCTGCGGGCGCTGCCGAGTCTGCAGGCGCTCGGCCGGCCGGTGCTGCTCGCCGTGTCGCGCAAGGACTTCATCGGGGCGATCACGGGCCGGCCCCCGCGCGAGCGGCTCGCCGGAACCCTCGCCGCGGTCGGGTTCGGGGTGGACGCCGGCGTACACGTGCTGAGGGTGCACGACGTGCGCGAGGTCGCCGAGTTCCTCGCCGTGCGCGCGGTCCTGCGCGGCCAGCGCGGGCTCGATCCGGGGCTCCGGCTGGCCGACGAGCTGCGGTGGGCCGAGGCGCCCGCGTCGGGCGGGGCCGCTAGGCTGGGCGACTGACATGTGAATCGCCGGCCGCTGGCTCAACGCGGCCGGAGCCCACCGATCCCCACCCAGAAGGAGGTACGCATGTCCATCCTGGATCGCTCCGCGCTAGAGGAAAGCCCGCTCGCCGATCTTCACGTGATCGCCTCGGAGTTGTCCATCGACGGCTACCGGCGGCTGCGCCGCGCCGAGCTGATCGACGCGATCCTCGAGCGCCAGGGAGGTGAGGGCGGCGGTACGGTCGGAGGCGACCCCGATGCCGAGGATGCCGCCCGTCCGGTCGAGGACGACTCGGACGCCACGGACGCCCGCACGGTTGAGGGCGACTCGGCGGCCGGTGAGGAGGAGCCGGCCGACAGCGCCGAGTTCACCGGTGTCGTCGCCGAGGAGATCCACGCTCGCGAGACCGGTTCCACCGCGGCGCGCCGGCGCCGCGGGCGTCGCGGGGGACGAGGCCGCGGCGGGCGCGACGAGTCCGCCCGCTCGGACGGCGACAGCGACGACGACACGTCCGGCGATGAGGACGACGGCGACACCGAGGCGACGCGCCCGGCTCGCGCCGAGGAGCCGCGGGGCGGTGAGGAGGTAGCCGAGGGCGTGGTCGAGCTGCTTCCCAACGGCTCGGGCTTCATGCGCGTGGATCCGCCCGAGCCCTCCGAGGACGACGTGTACATCTCGGCGGCCCAGGTCAAGCGCTGCGAGCTCGTGCCGGGCGACCGGATCGCCGGCCCCCGCCGGTCGCCGCGCCGTTCTGAGCGGTTCGCCTCGCTGGTCCGCGTCGACACGATCAACGGCCGGCCCGCGTCCGAGGTGGCCGACAGCGCCCGCTTCGACGACCTCCCCGCCGGCGTTCCCCGAAGAGCGCTTCCGGCTCGGCTCCGAGGACCCGACGATCAAGGCGATCGAGTTCCTCACGCCGTTCGGGCGCGGGTCGCGCGTGCTCATCAGCGGCGCCGCCCAGGCCGGCAAGACCGAGGCCCTGCGCCGCCTCGCCGCGACGCTCAGCGGGCAGGACGAGCTGTCGCCGCTGCTGGTGCTCGCCGGCGTGCGCCCTGAGGAGGTGTCGGACTGGGGCGAGCTCGAGCCCGCCGCCACGGTGACGCTCGCCGGCTCATCCGACGCCCAGGGCCAGGCGGTGGAGCGGATCGTCGACCAGGGCCGGCGGCTGGCCGCCCGGGGCGGGCACGCGGTCGTCCTCATCGACACGCTCGACGGCCTGAGTCCGAGCGGGGCGCGCAAGGCGCTCGCCGCGGCGCGCCGGATCGTCGACGGCGGCTCGCTGACCGTCATCGCCACCGCGTCGCAGCCGTTCGGTGGCGAGACCACCGTGATCTCGCTCGACGCCCGCCTCACCGCCACCGGGCGCTTCCCGGCGCTCGATCTCGGCACGAGCTGGACGATGCATCCCGAGAAGCTCGTGGGCGATGCCGGCGCGGACGCGATCGCGCGGACGCGGGCCGAGGCGCTGGGGGAGTAGCCCGCGCTCAGTACGCCGTGCAGCGCGATCGGTGGCGCGGCACGGCCTTGTAGCGGGGCTCCTGGCCCCGGAGCCACAGCACCTGGTCGACCTCGGCGGCGCAGGTGCCGCCACGAGCGGCGACGATCAGCTCGACCGCGTGGAGCGCGCACGCGCGGATCTCGACCTCCTCGGGCGAGCCGTGCTCGATCAGCTCCTCCTGTTCGATCCGCGCTACCAGCCCCGGGTCGAACGTCAGCACCCCGTCGAGGCGGAGCACGTGGGGCACGAGGTTGTCGGCGAACATCGTCAGACGATCGAGGTCGCGGAAGTGGGCGGCGCCGGCGCGGGCCAGATCCGCCGCCGCGATCTGCGCCCGCTTGAGGAACGGGACTCGCAGCCCGTCGTAGGCCGACGCGTCGGCGAAGCACTCCCACGAGCCGAGGTGCGCGGCCAGCGCCACCGCGGAGTCGCCCGCGGCGAGCGCCTCGAACCGCCCGGCGTGCTCGTCTCGCACGTGGCGGCCGAGGTCGCGCAGCGCTCGCGCGAACAGCTCCATCAGCTCGTGCCACGGGTCCTGCCCGAGCCCCGCCGCGATCTCAGGCGCCTCGATCGCCGCCAGCTCCTCCGCGCTCCACGGCCCGTGCGTGGCGAAGCGCTCGCGGATGCCGGCCTCGATCGTGCGATAGCCCGAACGGCCGGGTCGCTTGCGCAGGGTCGGGAACCAGCCCGAGCCGAAGTTGATCGCGTCGAGGGTGAGCCAGAACGCGGCGTCCTGCGGCTCCGCCTCGTCCGCCGGGCACGTCGAGCGGGAGGCCGGCCGCGTAAGCCGCGGATCCGCTCCATGTCGATCCGCACGAACCGCGCGCGCTCGGCCACGGTGGCGCATGCCCTTCTCAGTTCTTCCATCGCGGCCCGACGCTACCGTTGAAACCAGCGCGATGACGGACACCAACACCGAGCTCGAAGCCCTGCTGGCCGGCCTCAACGGCCCGCAGCGCGACGCGGTCACGCACGGGGAGGGGCCGCTGCTGATCATCGCCGGCGCGGGCTCGGGGAAGACCCGCGTGCTCACCCACCGGATCGCCTACCTGGTGGCCACGGGCGCGGCCAAGCCGAACGAGATCCTGGCCATCACGTTCACCAACAAGGCCGCGTCCGAGATGCGCGACCGGGTCGAGCTGCTGGTCGGCCGCCGGGTCCGGGCCATGTGGGTGATGACCTTCCACGCCGCCTGCGCCCGGATGCTGCGCGCCCACGCCGACAAGCTCGGCTACACGCGCCAGTTCACGATCTACGACCAGGCCGACACGCGCCGCCTGGTCAAGCGGTGCCTGGACGAGCTGGGCGTCGATCCCAAGCGGTTCACCCCGGCCGCCGTGCACACGCAGATCTCGGACGCCAAGAACCGGCTGCGGGACGCCGACGCCTACGGCCGCATGGTCGGCTCCTACTTCGAGCAGACGGTGGCGGACGTGTTCCGGTCCTACGAGCGCGAGCTGCACCGGATGAACGCGATGGACTTCGACGACCTGCTCGTACGCGCGGTCAACGTGCTCGAGCTGTTCGGAGAGGTGCGCGAGCGCTACGCCACCGAGTTCCGCCACGTGCTCGTCGACGAGTACCAGGACACCAACCACGTTCAGTACCGGTGGCTCCAGCTGCTGGCCGGCGAGCACCGCAACCTGGCGGTGGTAGGAGACCCGGATCAGTCGATCTATCAGTTCCGCGGGGCGGACATCAGGAACATCCTCGAGTTCGAGGATGACTTCGGAGACGCCGAGGTGGTGCGACTCGAGCAGAACTACCGCTCGACCCAGACCATCCTCGACGCGGCCAACGCGGTCATCGCCAACAACCGGGGCCGGAAGTCGAAGCTGCTGTGGACCGACATCGGGCAGGGCGACCCGATCAAGATCAGGGAGCTCGAGGACGAGCACGCCGAGGCGCGGTTCGTGACCGGCGAGATCGAGAGGTTGGTCGACGGCGGCACCTCGCGCGCGGAGATCGCGGTCTTCTATCGCACCAACGCGCAGTCGCGCGTGCTCCAGGACACGCTGGTACGCGCCGAGGTCCCCTACCAGATGATCGGCGGGACCAAGTTCTACGAGCGGGCCGAGATCAAGGACGCGATCGCCTACCTGACGGTATTGATCAATCCGCAGGACGTGGGCGCGTTCACGCGGATCGTCAATTCACCCCGGCGGGGGATCGGCGCGACCTCGCTCTCGCGCGTGCTGGCCTTCGCCAACACCCTGGGAACGCCGATCTGGGACGTCGCCTCCGAGCCGGAGCAGGTGCCGGGCCTGGGCGCGGCCGCGATCAAGGCGTTCAAGCGGTTCATGGGGGCGATGCACGTGCTGCGCGAACGCGCCGAGTCCGGGGCGCCCGTGGCGGCGCTGCTGGGGGAGGTCCTGAGCGAGACGGGCTACCTCGAGGCGCTCGAGGCCGAGCGGACGATCGAGGCTCAGGGGCGCCTCGAGAACCTCGAGGAGCTGGTGAATGTGGCGGTCGAGTTCGACGCCGGCGCCGGCGAGCAGGCCCCGACCGCTGAGGACGAGCCGCGCGGGCTGGGCGACTTCCTCCAGCAGGTCGCGCTCATCTCCGACGCCGACGACCGCAGCGACGGCGAGGGGCTGGTCACGCTGATGACGCTGCACAACGCCAAGGGCCTCGAATACCCGATCGTGTTCATCATCGGGTGCGAGGAGGGCATGTTCCCGCACTCGCGGGCGCTGGACGAGGGCGGCCTGGAGGAGGAGCGCCGGCTCTGCTACGTCGGGATCACCCGGGCCGAGCGCGACCTGTACCTGACCTACGCGCGCACGCGCAACGTGTTCGGAGCACGCCACTTCGGCGGTCCCAGCCGCTTCCTGGCCGAGATCCCGGCCGAGCTGACCGACCAGGCCGGGCAGCGACCACGGCTTGGCGGCGTCCGCGCCCGAGCCACCTCGTGGGCGTCGAGCGGCTCGTGGACCCAGCCCGACGCGCCGGCGCCGAGTGCCTTCGGGATGGGCGACGACGTGCTTCACCCAACGTTCGGCGAGGGCGTGGTCACGGGTCTCGAGCCGGGCGGGATCGTGGTGATCCGCTTCAGCAAGGACCACTCGGAGCGCAAGCTCGTAGCGGATCTGGCGCCGATCTCCAAGCGCTGATTGCGCTCTGCGCACACCAAGACCGGAAGCTGCGAAGAAATCCTCCAGGGAGCCCGCTGAGAGCGAGCATTTTGGACATACTTGCCGGCGAGGGCGCACGGATCGCTGCCCGTAGGCCACCCGGACGCCTGCGACGAGAGAGAGAGAGATGACCGTGGACAGCCTGTCGGCGCTGGATGAGTGCTTTCTCCGGCTGGAGACGCCCGCAGCGCACATGCACGTGGGCTGGACGCTCATCCTCGAAGGTGAGCCGCCGAGCCTTGCTGCGCTGCGCCGCCACGTCGCGGCGCCGGCTGGACCGGGTCCCGCGGTTTCGCCGGCGGGTGGTGAGCTCACGGCTGCGGCTGCACGATCCGCTCTGGGTCGACGACGAGGCGTTTGACGTGGCGCGCCACGTGCTCGCCGTGCCCGCGCCGGCCGGGGGCGGCATGCCCGAGCTGCGCGTGCTGGCGGGCGAGCTGCTGTCGGCTCCCATGGAGCGCCGACGCCCGCTGTGGCGCCTGCACCTGATCACCGGGTTGCGCGGAGGGCGGTTCGCGATCGTCGCCCAGGTCCACCACGCGCTGACCGGCGGACTCGGCGCGGACGCGCTCGCGACTCTTCTGCTCGACCGCGAAGCCTCGAACCCGGCCGTCCTGCCGCGCCGGTTCGAGCCCGAGCCCGCTCCGGGCATCCTCGACCGGATGGCCGCGAGCGCCGGCGAGCGCCTGCGCCTGGCGCGCTCGGCCTCTGAGCTCGCGCTCCGCGGGACGATGAACCCGGGCGTCGTCGGCGAGGGCGTCGCAGCGCTGGGGCGCCTCGGCGGCGCGCTCGCCGCGCTCGGAACCCGGGCTCCGGCCACCTCACTGAACCGCGCGATCGGATCGCGGCGCTCGGTGGCGTTCACGCGGCTCCCATTCGCGGCGGCGCGCGAAGTGGGCAGGCGGCAGGGCGCGAGCGTGGACGAGGTGGTGCTCGCCACGGCGACGCTGGCGTTCGCGCGCTACTTCCGCCGCACGGACGAATGCCATCCGTGGCTGCGAGCGGTGCTTCCCGTCGAACCGCGTGCCGCCGGCGCGGGCGAGCTCGGCGACCATCTATCCGGCGTGCTCGTCGAGCTGCCCGTCGGGGAGCGCGACCCGCTGAACGTGTTGAGGGAGGTGGCCCGGCAGACCCGGCAGCACGAGCGGGCGGCGCATGCCGAGCCGATCGACGCCGTGGTCCGAGCCTCACGGCTGGCGCCGGTCCAGGTGCGGGACGCGGTCGCCTGGCTTCTCACCCGCCCGCAGGCGTTCAACACCGTGCTCTCGACCATTCCCGGGCCGGCCGAGCATCAATATCTGCTCGGCCGGCGCGTTCACGCCGCGTACCCCGCGGTT
This sequence comes from uncultured Solirubrobacterales bacterium, assembly GCA_963710305.1. Taxonomy (GTDB): domain Bacteria; phylum Actinomycetota; class Thermoleophilia; order Solirubrobacterales; family Solirubrobacteraceae; genus Palsa-465. The sequence continues at coordinate 103,436 of CAVPZV010000001.1, forward strand.
CCGCTCGTCCGCGGCCACGGGCTGTCGGTCGGCGTCCTCGCCTACGGCGCCAGCCTCCACGTGGGCCTGTGCGCCGACCCGGACGTCGTCTCCGACCTGATGGCCGTGGCGCGTGATTTCGCGGGCGCCTTCGACGCGCTGCGTCTGGCCGCCGATCCGCGCGCGCCGCGCCCGCGCCGGCGCGGCCCGGCAGCGCGCGCGGGCCGCACGCGCGTGATCGCACCGGCGTGAGCGGGCGATGGCTAGCGTGCGCGGCGTGCGCCGGATCGGCCATGGCGAGCTGCTGAGCGCGGCGAGCGCGCTCGCGCTGCTGATCGTGATGTTCGCGCTCAAGTGGTTCGGGGTGGACGGGATCCCCGGCCGCACCCGAGCGCTGGTCTGGGCCGTAAACGGGTGGCACGGCATGGCGCTCGTGCGCTGGGTGGTGGCGGCCACGATCGTGGCCGCGCTCGGGGCGCCGCTGCTGCACGCCACGCAGCGCTCGCACGGGAGCAAGACGAGCACGAGCATGATCGTGCTCGGGATCGCCTCGCTCACCTCGCTGCTGCTCATCTACCGGGTGCTGATCGATCTGCCCTCGTCCAACCAGGTGGTCGACCAGAAGCTCGGGGCGTTCGTCGGCCTGCTGTGCGCGCTGGGCGTCGCGCTCGGCGGCTACGAGGCGGTGCGCGAGGAGCGCACGCGCCCGCGCCACGCCGGTTCGCGCGCCGGGTTCGCCGTGTGGAGGGCGGGCAGCCCGGGTAGGGCTCGGATCGATCGTGGAGCACGGTGTAGAACGCGATGACTTGATCGTTGGTGGCCTCGCGCTGCTGCTGCTGATCACCGTGCTCGCGTTTCCCTGGTACTCGGTGACGGTCAGCGCCGGTGCCTTCAGCGTGTCGGAGACTCGCCCCGCCATCGAGGCGCCGTACGGGGTGTGGGGGGTCCTGGCAGCGCTGGCGCTGGTGGCGCTGCTCTTCGATCTGGGCATGCAGCGGTTCCTGCCCGACAAGAAGATCCCGACGATCCGCGACGGGCGCACCACGCGCCTCGTGCTGGCAGTGGCCGCGGCCGTGCTCCTGGCGCTCAAGCTCCTCCTCCACGCCGGGAACCTCGGGTGGGGGTTCATCTTCGCCGTGATCGTGGCCGCCGCGCTCATCTATGCCGCGCTTCAGGCCAGCCGCGGCGCGCCCGTCATCCCCGCTCGCTGATGGATCTCCGGCCGGCGAGGCTCCGGCTCGGCGAGCTGGTGGCCGGCGCCAGCGCCGTGGTACTTCTCGTGCTCCTTCTGGTCGCCCACTGGTATGGCCGCGGGACCGGGTGGCAGGTCCTGACCAGCTCGCGCTGGGCGGTGCTGGTCACGGTGGCGACGGCGCTCGCGCTCGTGGTCACCCAGGCGACGCGCCGGGCCCCGGCGCTTCCGGCGGCACTGAGCGTGATCGTCACCGTCCTCGGCGTCCTCACCGTCCTCTGGCTGATCTATCGGGTGGTGATCAGCCCGGCCCCGCAGGAGCGGGTTTGGGCTTGGCTCGGCCTCGCGAGCGCCTGCCTGCTCGTCGTCGGGGCGTTCCTGTCTCTGCGCCAGGAGGGGATCCTGCCCGAGGACGGCCCTCAGGCGATCCCGCTCGTCACGCTGCCCTCGCTCCAGGGTCACGCGGGAGCCCCCGACTAAAATCGGGCCGGCGATGCTCGACCGCACCCAAGTCCTCCACGTGGCGCGCCTGGCGCGCCTGGAGCTGAGCGACGACGAGGTCGAGCGGATGGCGAGCGAGCTGTCGAAGGTGCTCGACCACATCGAGAAGATCTCGGAGCTCGACCTCCGCGACGTCCCGCCGACCTCGCACGTCGTCGACGTGGTCAACGTGCTGCGCGCGGACGAGCCCACGCCGTCGCTCCCGCACGACGTCGCCTTGGCCTCGGCACCGGAGCCGGCCGAGGACGGCGGGTTTGGCGTTCCCAGCCCCGGCGCCGGATGACCGAGCTGATCGAGCTGAGCGCCGCCGAGGCGGCCGATCGCGTGCGGGCCGGGGAGCTCGATCCGCGCGAGCTGTTCGAGGCCTACCGCTCGCGCGCGGCCGCACGATGAGCTGAACGCGTTCACATGGGTGGCCGCGCGAGGCGCCCGAGCACGGCGACGGCCCGCTGGGCGGCGTGCCGCTGGCGGTCAAGGACCTGTTCTGCACCGAGGGGATCCCGAGCCAGTCCGGCTCGCGCATCCTCGAGGGCTACCGGCCGCCGTACACGGCCACGGTGGTCGCGAAGCTGACCGACGCCGGCGCGCCGCTGCTGGGCAAGACCAACCAGGACGAGTTCGCGATGGGCTCCTCGAACGAGAACTCGGGCTACGGCCCGGTGCTCAACCCGTGGGACCGCGGCCGCGTCCCCGGCGGCTCCTCCGGCGGGAGCGCCGCCGCGGTGGCCGCCGGCCTCGCCCCCTGGGCGATCGGCACCGACACCGGCGGATCGATCCGCCAGCCCGCCGCCCTGTGCGGGATCGTCGGGCTGAAGCCGACGTACGGCGCCTGCTCGCGCTACGGGATGATCGCCTTCGCCTCCTCGCTCGACCAGGCCGGGCCCGCTGACCCGCGACGTCACCGATGCCGCGCTGCTGCTCGCGCACATGGTCGGGCCGCGACCCCCACGACTCGACCTCGCTCGAGTTCCCCGAGCGAGATCGCGTTGCCGCGGGCCGAGGACCTGCGGGGATCCGGCTCGGCGTGCCCGAGGAGCTGGCCGGCTCCGAGGGCGGCGTGGCGCCCGGCGTGCAGGAGAGCTTCGAGGCCACGCTCGCGCTGGCCGAGTCGCTCGGCGCCACGGTCGAGCCGTGCCACCTGCCGCACGCGCCGCACGCGCTCTCGGCCTACTACCTGATCGCGCCGGCCGAGGCCTCGGCCAACCTGGCTCGCTTCGACGGCGTGCGCTACGGCCTGCGCGTCGACGGCTCGGCCGAGCTGATCGAGATGTACACCCGCACCCGCGCGGCCGGCTTCGGTCCCGAGGTCAAGCGGCGGATCATGCTCGGCACCTACGCGCTCTCGAGCGGCTACTACGACGCCTACTACGGGACCGCGCAGAAGGTCCGGACCAAGATCTCCGAGGACTTCCGCGCGGTGTTCGAGCGCTTCGACTTCGTGGTCACGCCGACCAGCCCGTGGACGGCGTTCGAGCTCGGCGCCAAGACCGACGATCCGCTGGCCATGTACCTGAACGACTTCTGCACGGTGCCGATGTCGCTGGCCGGCATCCCGGCGATCTCGATCCCCTCCGGGCTGAGCGACGGCCTGCCGGTCGGCTTCCAGCTCGCGGGCCGGCGTTCAGCGAGAACCGCCTGCTCGACGCGGCGTACGCGCTCGAGCAGGCGATCGGATTCGATGGGAGCCGCGCCCGTGCCTGACTACGAGCCGGTCATCGGCCTCGAGATCCACGTCCAGCTGAAGACGCGGACGAAGATGTTCTGCGGCTGCGAGCTGTCCTTCGGCGACCCGCCCAACATCCACACCTGCCCGACGTGCCTGGGGCTGCCGGGCGCGCTGCCCGGTGGTCAACGAGCGGGCGATCCACTTCGGGATCATGATCGGCCTGGCGCTGGGCTGCGAGATCGCCGAGCGCTCGCTGTTTCACCGCAAGAACTACTTCTATCCCGACCTGCCCAAGGGCTACCAGGTCTCCCAGTACGACGTCCCGCTGTGCCGGGGCGGCCGGCTCGGCGACGTGCGCATCCACCGCGTGCACCTCGAGGAGGACGCGGCCAAGCTCACCCACCTGGGCGAGAGCGGGCGGATCCACGGCTCGGACCGCAGCTCGGTCGACTTCAACCGGGGCGGCACGCCGCTGGTGGAGATCGTCACCGAGCCCGACATCCACTCGCCCGAGCAGGCGCGCGAGTGGCTGAACCTGCTGCGGACGACGCTGCGCCAGCTGGGCGTCTCCGACGTCAACATGGACGAGGGGTCGCTGCGCTGCGACGGCAACGTCTCGGTCCGGCCCGTGGGCACGCACGAGCTGGGGACCAAGACCGAGCTCAAGAACATGAACTCGTTCCGCTTCCTCGAGCGGGGCCTGCGGGCCGAGATCCGGCGCCAGGTCAAGCTGCTCGAGGACGGCTACGACGTGATCCAGGAGACCATGCACTACGACCCGGTCTCCGATCGGCTGACGCCGCTGCGCTCCAAGGAGGAGGCGCACGACTACCGCTACTTCCCCGAGCCCGACCTCGTGCCGCTGCTCGCCACCGAGGAGATGCTGGACCGCGGCGCGCGCGGCGCTGCCCGCCGAGCTCCCGGCCGAGCGGGCGGCGCGGTTCGAGCGCGAGCTGGGGCTGAACCCGGGACGGGCGCAGGAGTTCGCGTTCCGCGCCGAGCTGGGCGACTACTTCGAGCGGGCGCTGGCGTCCGACGGCGACGGCGCTGGACCCGGTGGAGCTCTCCAACTGGATCCCGCAGCTCGTCGAGCGGATCGGGCCGAACGCCGACCCGGCCGAGAGCAAGGTCGCGCCCGAGAGCCTGGCCGCGCTGGCCACGATGGTGAAGGCCAAGGAGGTGAGCCGGGACGCCGCCCGCGAGGTGCTCACCCGCCTGGCCGCCGAGGGCGGGGATCCGCGCGCGATCGTCGAGCGCGAGGGACTGGGCGCGCTGGGCGACGAGGACGACGGCCTGGCCGAGATCGTCGACCGGGCGCTCGCCTCGGACCCCGCGGCGGCCGAGAAGGTCCGCGGCGGCAACATGAAGGCGATCGGTCCGCTGGTCGGGTTCGTGATGCGCGAGACCAAGGGCCGCGCCGACGGGGGCGAGGTCAGGCGGCTGATCCTGGAGCGGCTGCAGTGATCGGGGCGTAGGATCTGCGCAGGCACCCGCAACAGGAGGCCGAGGATGTCCCGACTGATTCGGATGGACCACACCGGCCACACGACGCTGGCGGAGTGGACCGCGGAGGATCCGGTCAGCGTGGAGGCGGCGGTGGCGGCGTTCCGCGCCGAGCTCGATCAGGGCTATTTCGCGGTCGTCTCCCACGGCGAGGGCCACGCCGAGCAGGTGCGCGAGCTGCCGCTCGACGCGCCGGTGGTGATCCTCCGCCGCCCGATCGCCGGCGGGTAGCCGCTTGAGCGGCCGGGGCGCTTCCCGAGCTGGCGCGCGTTCCCTGGCGCCGGCGCGTCGACGAGCGGCTCCTGCGCGCTGGGGGCGCCGCTGGACGCTGCTCGATCCTCGTCGCAGACGATCCCGTTCCTCGCCGTCGCCGCGCTGCTCGTGGCGCGCAAGCCGATCCTGTTCCCGATCGGGCTCGTCGCGCTGGCCTACGCGTGGATCCTTCCCGAGCTGTACGCCGCGCGCGGCGCCGGCGTGCTGCGCGCCGCGCGCGGCGCGGACGCGCAGGCTGAGGCGGTCGCGCTCGGGCTGCTCGGCGACCTCCTCGACCACGACGCGCGCGAGCTCCAGCGCCGGACCGGCCTGGCCATGGAGCGCGGGCGCGCTCGGCGTGTGGCTGGTCGGCGAGGCGGGCGCGCTGCTCGTGCGGCCGGGCGGCCGGCGCGTGTACTGCTACTGCGTGCGCGTGCCCGACCCGGAGCTGCCCTCCGGCGACCGGATCGCCCACCTGCTGCTGGCGCTGCGCACGGACGAGTCGGGCTTCGCCACCGTCGCCAACCTCGCGTTCTCGGGCGCGCGCTGGCGGCTGCGCCGGCGGCTGGCCCGTCCCGCCGCGCGGGGCGCTCGACGCGGCGCGCGCGCTCCGCAGGGCCGCATCGCGCCGTGAGGAACTTTGTACCCAGGGCCAATGTGCGCTTTAGGCTCGCGGGCGATCATCTGCCCATGACCCGTCCAATCGCAGCCTCCAAGGTCCTCCTCGTCGCCGACCGCCGCGCCGACATCGACGAGCCCGGGGCCCCCAACGTGCGCCGCTACCGCCTGGCCCGGCTGCGCTTCGAGAGCCGACCCGTGGGGTCGGATGCGCGCTTCGAGCACCTGAAGCGCGTCTACGACTGACCGACTTCGTAAATCCTTACTGGCGGTGGCTTGCTACGCGGCGGTACGCTTGCGCTATGAACACCCAAGTGGAGCCGACCCGCTCTCGCCCGCCGATGGTCAGGCGGGCGGCCGCCGGGCTGGTGCTGATCGTCGCCGCGGTGATCGCGGTCAAGCTCGTGGTCGGCTTCGTCGCGGCGATCTTCTGGACGATCGTCACCGTGGCGGTGGTCGTCGCGGTGCTCTGGGCCCTCAAGCAGCTCGTCTGGTAGGTACCTGCCCGTGGCTGGGATGGCCTACGTCGTCATCGTGTTCTTCTTCGGCCTCGCCGGGGGGTCGTCGGAAGAATCAAGGGCAGCTCGTTCTTCATGTGGTTCCTGATCTCGGCCTGGTCCCGTTCATCGGGCTGCTCGCGGCGGTCTGTCTACCGCTGGGAGAACCGGGAGCTGCGCCGCCAGTGCCCGGGCTGCGGCAGGGTGCTCAAGCTGCACGACGCGTGTGCATGCGCTGCGGCGACGAGCTCGAGTTCCCCGACGTGGCGATCGCCCCCGAGGCCTCGCTAGCGCCGGTAGCGGCTCGCGCGCGTGACGCCAGCCAGGCCACTCCGGCCGGCGTCCACAAACCCGCGCTGTTAGACTCGATTCTCCCGCCGTGCGCGGAGCCGGCCGCGGCGCCTAAACCCGCTGAAAGGAGGCGCAGCATGCGTGCAGTCGACGCCCTGATGGAATGCCTGAAGGCCGAGGGTGTCGACGTCGTATTCGGGCTGCCCGGCGGCGCCAACCTCCCCACCTACGACGCCTTCTACGACGCCGGCATCCGCCACATCCTCGTCCGCCACGAGGCCGGCGGCGGCCACGCCGCCGAGGGCTACGCCAAGGCGACCGGCAAGGTCGGCGTCGTCGCTGGGCACGAGCGGCCCCGGCGCCACCAACCTGGTCACGCCGATCTGCGACGCGATGATGGACTCGGTCCCGGTGGTGTTCCTCACCGGCCAGGTCCGCACCGAGCTGCTCGGCACCGACGGCTTCCAGGAGGCCGACACGATCGGCATCACGATGCCGATCGTCAAGCACAGCTTCATGATCCAGCACCCGCTGGAGATCCCGCGCTCGATCCACGAGGCCTTCCACATCGCCCGCACGGGCCGCCCGGGTCCGGTGGTGGTCGACATCCCGCAGGACCTGAGCCGGGCCGACATCCCCTACGAGCCGGTCACCGACGTGCACCTGCCCGGCTACCAGCCGACCACCGACGGCAACCAGAAGCAGATCCGGCTCGCCGCCAAGGCGCTGGCCAACGCGCGCCGGCCGGTGATCTACGCCGGCGGCGGCGTGGTCAGCGCCGACGCGGCGGCCGAGCTGACCGAGCTGGCCACCGCCGATCGCTTCCCGGTCACCTGCACGGTGATGGGCCTGGGCGGCTTCCCGGCGCCGCACGAGCAGTGGCTGGGGATGCTCGGCATGCACGGCACCCGCGCGGCCAACTACGCGATGGACGAGGCCGACCTGATCGTCGCCATCGGCGCCCGCTTCGACGACCGGATCACCGGCAAGCTGTCGGAGTTCGCGCCGCGGGCCAAGTTCATCCACATCGACATCGACCCGGCCGAGATCTCCAAGAACGTCCCGGCGCACATCCCGATCGTCGGCGACGCCAAGAACATCCTGCCGCGGCTGACCGCCGAGTACCGGGCGCTGGCGCCCGACGCCGGCCCGGCTCGAGGAGTGGTGGTCGCGGATCCGCACCTGGCAGGAGCGCCACCCGCTCGGCTACGAGGACTCCACCGACGCCGAGATCAAGCCGCAGTACATGATCCAGGCGCTGTACGAGGCGACCGGCGGCGACGCGATCGTGACCAGCGACGTCGGCCAGCACCAGATGTGGACGGCGCAGTACTTCCACTTCGCCGAGCCGCGGCGCTGGATCAACTCGGGCGGGCTGGGCACGATGGGCTTCGGCCTGCCGGCGGCGATGGGCGCCAAGGTCGGCTGCCCGGATCAGACCGTGGTCTGCATCGCCGGCGACGGCTCGGTGCAGATGAACATGCAGGAGCTCGCGACCTGCGCCCAGGAGGGCATCGCGATCAAGGTGTTCATCATGAACAACGGCTACCTGGGCATGGTCCGCCAGTGGCAGGAGCTGTTCTGGGACAAGCGCTACAGCCAGGTCGACATGGGCCAGTGGCCCGACTTCGTCAAGCTGGCCGAGGCCTACGGCGCCACCGGCATGCGCTTCGAGGACAAGGCACGCTGGTCGAGGACATGCGAGGCCGCGCTCGCCACCGAGGGCCCGGTGCTCGTCGACGTCCGCGTCACGCGCGAGGAGAACACCTACCCGATGATCCCCGCCGGGCAGCCGGCGCGGAACATGGTCGGGTGAGCGCCATGGGCGAGCCGGCAACCAAGGAAGTCCTGTCGCTCGACGAGCTCGAGGCGGCCGGCGGGCTGCGCACCGGCCGCAAGCACATCCTCTCGATCCTGGTCGAGAACAAGCCCGGCGTCCTGACCCGGATCGCCGGCCTGTTCGCGCGGCGCGGCTTCAACATCGACACGCTGGCGGTCGGCCCGACCGACGACGAGCGGATCTCGCGGATCACGCTGACGCTCGACGGCGCCGTGCACCCGATCGACCAGGTGACCAAGCAGCTGCACAAGCTCGTCAACGTGCTGAAGATCCGCGACCTCGAGCCGGAGGAGACGCTGGCGCGCGAGCTGGCGCTGTTCAAGATCTCCGCCGACGGCGCCAGCCGCGCCGAGGTCATGCAGATCTGCGAGATCTTCCGGGCCAAGATCGTCGACGTGACCAAGCGCTCGCTGGTCGTCGAGGTCACCGGCACGTGCGACAAGGTCGACGCGTTCGAGCGGCTGGTGCGGCCGTTCGGGCTGATCGAGATGGCGCGCACGGGCGAGATCGCGATCTCGCGGGGCCGCAGCGAGACGTAGACTGGGCGGCGTGACCGCGCTCGCCCAGGCCGATCGCTGGCTCGACGCCCGGGCCACCGCGAGGCTGGAGCGGCGGGTGGAGGCGGCGCTCCGCCGCGCCCGCGCCACCGGTGTCCCGGCGCTCGTCAGCGTCACCTGCGACGTCGACCCGGCGTGCGATCCGACCGCGCTGGTCAGCGCCGCGCGCGAGGCCGGGGGAGCCGTGGTTCTGCTCGAGCAGCCCGACCGCGACGGCTCGGCGCTCGCGGCGCTCGGCGCCGTGCGGATGCTGGAGGCGAGCGGACCAGACCGGTTCGCCGACGTCGCGCGCCGGTGGCGGGCGCTGAGCGCGGCCGCGTACGCCGACCCGCCGGACGGCCCGGCGGGCGCCGGGCTGGCCGCGCTCGGGGGGTTCAGCTTCGCGCCAGACGGCGGCGGCGGCGCCGGAGTGGGAGGGGTTCGCGCCGGCGTCGCTGGTCGTCCCCGAGCTCTCGCTGGCGCGCCGGGGACGGCACGTGGCGCTGACCGTGAACGTGGACGTGGCCCCGGACGACACCGCCGCCGACGTGCTGGCGCGGGTGGAGCGGCGGCTCGGCGAGCTCCGGCCGGGAGCGGCGCTGCCGCTGCTCGATCCCGACCCCGCCGGCGCCTACAAGGTCAACAGCCCGATGCCGCCGGCGCACTACGAGGAGGCGGTGGCGCGGGCGGTGCAGCGGATCCGCGGCGGCGAGCTCGAGAAGGTCGTGCTCGCGCGCGAGGTGGAGGTGCGCGCGCCGGTCGACCACGACCCGGCGGCGATCATCGGGCTGCTGCGTGAGGCGTTCCCGTCCTGCTACGTGTTCGCGGTGGGGCGGGGCGATGCCACGTTCCTGGCCGCCAGCCCCGAGCTGCTGGTCCGCCGCGAGGGCCAGCGGGCGAGCACGGTGGCGCTGGCCGGGTCGGCCCGGCGCAGCGCCGATCCCGCGGTCGACGATCACCTCGGCGAGCAGCTGCTGCAGAGCGACAAGGACCGCGAGGAGAACGCGATCGTCGCGCGGCGGATCGCCCGCGCGCTGCGCCCGCTGTCGGTGTGGGTGACCGCCGCGCCCGAGCCGGCGCTCGTGCGCGTGGCCAACATCCAGCATCTGGGCACGCCGATCCGGGCCCAGCTCGCCGACCCGCTCGGCGCGGTCGAGCTGGCGGGCGCGCTCCACCCGACGCCGGCGGTGGGCGGCGAGCCGGGCGCGGTGGCGGCGCGGCTGATCCCCGCGCTCGAGGGCTTCGACCGCGGCTGGTACGCCGGCACGGTCGGGTGGACCGACGCCGCCGGCGACGGCGAGTTCTGCGTGGCGCTCCGGTGCGCGCTGCTGCGCGGGCCGCTGGCGCGGCTCTACGCCGGGTGCGGGATCGTGCGCGACTCCGACCCCGCCAGTGAGCTGGCGGAGTCGGAGGTCAAGCTCGGGGCGCTGCTGCCCCTGCTGGCCGGCTAGAAGCGGCCGCTGGCCGTGATGATCGGCGCCATGATCGGCGATCCGATACCGGTCGCCTCGTCGAAGCCCGGCGTCGTCGGGAACAGCCCGTTGTTGTTCGGGAACTGGTGGAATGCCGGTGATGTCGTGGAAGTAGCGCACCGGCGTCCTGGTTGAACAGCGAGTACAGGAGCGGGTTGGCCAGGCCGGTCCGGCGCCCGGTGTAGCCGTCGCGGTCGGCGATGATCGCCGCCATGAACGGCGAGGACAGGCTGGTGCCGCCGATGCCGAACCATCCGGGCGGGACCTGGGTGCTGCTGAAGGTGGCGCAGACGCTGTACGGCGTGGCCGCGCTTCCCGTGCAGTACTCGCTGTAGGGGGTGAACTCGTCGGCGTTGACCGAGATGTCGGGCACCTCGCGGCACGGCGTCCCCCTGCGGGCCAGCGAGCAGTTGTAGGTCGTGTAGCGGTTGTTCACGCCGGGTCCTCGCTGGTAGCCGGGGCGGCCCCAGAACTGGCTGCTGCCGCCGCCGCCGGCGCCGGCGGCGGCGCACCAGAAGAATCCGCTCGGTCGCCGTACTCGTTGGGGCTCGAGTTGCACAGGCCGTCGACGTTCCACACCGTCTCGTAGCCCTGCGGGTACGGCGGGATCGGGGTCGTGCCCCGGGTTGAAGTGGGTGAAGGACGTGCCGCCGACGTCGGTGATGTACGGCTGGCCGCCCGGGTCGCCGACGTTGACCACCGTGGTCGCCGTCGGTGCGGATGCAGCCGAACGCGCCGGTGTCGCCGGAGGAGGTGAACAGGCTCTGGCCCTGCGCGGCCATCTGCTCGAAGATCGCGTTCTCGGCCTGGGCGTAGGAGGGAGTGACGTCGTTCTCGCACACGCCCCAGCTCGAGCTGATCGTGTCCGCGGTGTCCTGGTTGGCGATCGTCGTGTACTCGTCGAGCTCGGTCTGGCCGGTCTCGTCGTTGGGAGCGTTGTAGACGATCATGTGCCGCATCGCCGGGGCGATGGCCAGCGACATCTCGATGTCGGCATCGACCTCGATGTCGCCGGCGTATCCGTTGAAGTCCGGCGGGCAGGTGTCGCCGGCCGGGCACTGCGGGTGGAGCGGGCCGCCGTCGACGTTGACGTCGACCAGCGGCGGGTTGTAGCGGGGGCCATAGAACGTGTGTGCCCACGTGTCGATGTCGGAGTGCTGGTAGGCGGAGAGCTCGAACACGGCCACGTTCACGCCGGCGCCCTGGCCGCGGGCTCCCGCGTTCGGCGCGTCGTAGAGCGAGTTGTCCTGCGACGGCGTGAGGCCGCTGCAGCCCGGTCCGCCGCCGTAGCCGTACGGGAACGGGTTGTTGTCGAAGTACTGCTGGACGAGCTGCTGCGGACCGTCGGGTACGGCGTCTCGCAGTCGGGATTCGCGGTTCGGGCGCTTGGCCGCCGCGCTCGATGTGGTTGGTCGATGCGCACGGCGTTGGCGTGCAGGCGGATCGTGTTGGTCAGCCCGACCACGCCGAGCACATCGCGGGCCAGGCCGGCGGGCAGCTGGATGGCCGACGCGTTGGAGAAGTAGGCGGTCCCCTTGGCGCCGCGGTAGGTGCGGAGCTCGGTCCGGAAGGCGCCGGCGACCCGGGCGCTCGACCCGACGGCGCGGATCAGGAACGGCGACGAGGAGCCGCGGTCACGGCCAGTCCGGCTCCGGCCAGGTAGCGCGCGACGCCGAGCACGCTCGGCGGCGCTGGGGGCGAACCGGGCGGCGAACTGGCCCTTGGTGAGCCAGTGGTGGTAGTTCGGGCTCGCCGCGCTCTGCTGGCCGGCGAGGAGGCTTTGGAGCTGCGCGTCGTTGCGCGGGGCGAGCACCACGGTGATCGACATCGACCGGCTGTGGAAGCTGCCCGTGGCCTTGCCCCCGGCGGTCGCGCTGCCCGGCAGCGGCGTAAACGGAGTACCGGCGGCGCTGGTCGTAGCCGGTAGCGCGAGCGCTCCGACCAACAGCAACGCCACACCGAGAGAGCTCAGACCGAACGTCGTCCCACGTGCACTACCTCCTGGCTTCCACCGCCCGAGGTGCTCGGGCGCCTCCACCCGGCATCCTTAACCTCCGGCGGAGCGCTGTCAAGGCCCACATGGGCAGGGCGTTGGACACGGCGGACATCTCTGACTAAGGTCAGAGAATGCAGACGGACCAGGTCGAGCAGGTCCGCCGGTTCAACCGCCTGGTGGCGCAGCGGGTCGGCGCGCTGAGCGATCGCTTCCTGGCCCGCGACCGGCCCATGGCCGAGGCGCGGATGCTGTGGGAGATCGGGACCGAGGGCAGCGAGGTGCGCGAGCTCAGGACGCGCCTGGGTCTCGACTCCGGCCACGCCAGCCGCCTGCTGCGCGCGCTCGAGGACGACGGGCTGGTCGAGCGTGGTCCCGAGCCCGGCCGACCGGCGGGTGCGCACGGTGCGGCTGACCGCGGCCGGCCTCGAGGAGCGCGCGGTCCTCGATCGGCGAAGCGACCAGCTCGCGGAGTCGTTTCTGTCGCCTCTGAGCGAGCGGCAGCGGGGACGGCTGTTGCGCGCGATGGGGGAGGTTGAGCGGCTCCTGACCGCGGCGATGGTCGAGATCCGCCGCGTCGACCCGCCGCACCCGGACGCGAGGGCCTGCGTGCGGCGATACTTCGACGAGCTCGACCGTCGCTCCGAGCCGGGGCTCGACCCGAGCCAGGCCATCCCGGTCGAGCCGGACGCGGTGCGCCCCCCGGCGGGCGAGATGCTGATCGCCTACCTGCGGGCCGAGGCGGTCGGGTGCGGTGCGGTCAAGCATCGACCCGGCGCGCCGTCGGAGATCAAGCGCATGTGGGTGAGCGGGAGCGCCCGCGGGCTGGGCATCGGCCGGCGGCTGCTGGGCGAGCTCGAGGCGCGCGCCGCCGCCGCGGGCGCGCCGGCGGTGCGGCTGGACACGAACCGTGCCTTGACCGAGGCGATCGGCCTGTACCGTTCGAGCGGGTACGTGGAGGTTGCGCCGTTCAACGCCGAGCCGTTCGCTCATCACTGGTTCGAGAAGCGCTTGTAGTCGTCGCGCTGCTCGCGGCGCGGGTGCGGCAGCGTGGCGGCGCCCGGCTGCGCGGCCTGTCGCGCGCACGCAGCCGCCTCCGCGCCCCCGCGGCGGTGGCCCCTCGCGCGGCGACGACGACAGCGGCGGCCCGCCCCCCGCTCACGCATCGAACGCTCGAGCAGCGACTGACCCCGGCGCAGCTCGCCGGGCCAGCGGATCGTCTACGCCTACGCCGGATTGGTGCCGCCGGCGAGCCTGCTCCGCGCGATCCGTGCCGGCGAGGCGGCCGGGGTGATCTTCTTCGCGCCCAACGTCTCGAGCGCGGGCCAGCTGCGGCGACGTCGCAGCGGAGCTGCAACGGGCCGCCGCGGCCAGCCCCGTGCGGTCGCCGCTGCTGCTGATGACCGATCAGGAGGGAGGCGAGGTCCGGCGCCTGCCCGGGCAGCCGGTGCTGTCGGAGAAGCAGATCGGGCAGAGCGCGAACGCGGCCACGCTGGCACGCGACGCCGGTGCGGGCGCGGCGCGGACGCTCGCCGGCGCGGGGCTGAACGTCAACCTCGCGCCGGTGCTCGACGTGTACCGTCGCGCCGGGAACTTCATCGACCACTACCAGCGCTCGTACTCGAGCGATCCGGCGCGTGTCGCGCAGCTCGGCGGCGCGTTCATCGCCGGCCAGCAGCGCGCAGGGGTCGCGGCCACCGGCAAGCACTTCCCGGGGCTGGGAGCGGCGAGCGCCGCGCAGAACACGGACGCGCGAGCCGGTCGCGCTGAACGTGCCGCTGGGGCAGCTGCGCACGGTCGACGAGGCGCCCTACCGGCGCGCGATCGCCGCCGGCGTGAAGCTCGTGATGAGCTCGTGGGCCGTGTACCCGGCGCTCGATCCGCATCTTCCAGCCGGACTGTCGCCGGCCGTGATCGGCGGCGAGCTGCGGCGGCGCCTCGGCTTCCGCGGGGTCACCATCACCGACGCGATCACCGCCGGGTCTCTGCGGGCATTCGGGGGCCTGGGTGCGCGAGGGGTGCTGGCGGCGCGGGCGGGCGTCGATCTGATCCTGTGCTCGGCCACGAATCCGTCCGAGAACACGCCCGTCTCTGGGCGTCGCGGTGCGTGGCGCGCTGGCGGCGGCGATCCGGGACGGCCGGCTCGGCCGGGCCGGCGCCGAGCAGGCGGTGGCGCGGGTGCTGGCCCTCCGCGCCCACCCGTAGAAGCTCAGCGGCCGCGCAGGAGCTTCGGCACGCTGGTGACCAGGCGCGGGAGATCGCCGCGGGCGTGGCCGAGCGCCTCCGACGAGCGCCGCCGCGCCGCCGGTCTCGATCGTCGGCCCGTGCCCGACGAGCAGCATCGCGGGCCGGAAGCGGGCGAACTGCGAGCGTGGCGGCGTCAGCCGGAGCATCGGATGGACCCCGGCGCGCCGCCCAGCGCGAAGGCGGGCGCGGTGCCGATCGCCTCGGCGACGATCAGCGCACGCTTGTCCTCCCACCACAGCGCTACCTCGTGCCACCCCCAGCGCGAGATCACCGGCACGATCTCGAACGGCGTGTCCGGCGCGCTGTCGGGCAGACGCAGGTGCGGCACACCGAGACGCGAGGCGATCGGCGCGCAGTCCCGGTTGTGGCGGTCGAGCAGCTGGATCACGCCGGCCGGCTCGACCCAGGGCTCGCCGCGGCTTGCAGGGCGCGCCTCGTCCTCGTAGGGGTCGATCAGCCACACGCGGCCGTCGCTCGCCACCGCGTGCGCGGTGCGAGTCATCCCGCCCTCCTCGGTCCAGCTGATCCCGATCGCGTGGTGCTGGAGCGCGGCCGTCATGCGCACTCGGCGTTGACGTAGCCGGAGCGGAACGGGCTCGTCTCGCCGCTGTGCTCGTCGTAGGTGTGGCGCCAGACGCAGCCGGTGTCGTTGGCCAGCAGGTGGATCGAGACCGAGGTCTCGGCGGAGGTCGTGCGCACGCGGTGGACGTCGTCGCGCGGGGGCAGCAGCCGGTAGAAGTCGCCGGGCTGCGAGCGGGCGCCGGCGCAGCGAATCGAGCCGGCCGTCGCCGGGCCGGTAGAACTCCTCGTCCTGGTTGCCGCGGTACACGCCGACGAGCCCCCACGCCAGGTGGTCATGGACCGGGCGTCATGGCGCCGGGCGGGACGACGAGGCTGAACAGCGACAGCGAGCGGTCGGCGGCGCGGAAGACGAGCCACTGTCCGATCCCGCCGCCCATGCCGCTCTCGGGCGCGGGCTCCTGGTAGGCGGCCGGCAGCCACTCGCGGTCGGCGAGGAGCTCGGCGAACAGCGGGCTGATCGCTCGGCAGGCGTCGGCCGGCGTCGGTGCGCGCGGCGATCCGCTCGCGGACGGTGGCGATGAAGCCGCGGACTCGAGGGGTGTCGAGGCGGTACTCGTCGGACTCGAGCGGCGGGAGGTCCGTGTGGAAGTCGCACATGACCGGGAAGCGTGTCAGAGCGCGGCCGCCACCGCTTCGGCCACCCGCCGGTGCAGCGCCAGGTTCTCGACGCGGTTCGTCCTGACCTCGATGATCGTGGTCGCCGGCTCGGCCCGGCGCCGCGTCGAGGCTCAGGCGGAGCTGCTCGACGGTCTCGGGACGTTCGTAGCGCGCACCCGTAGAGCTTGGCCGCGTGCGCGAACTCGAGCCCGTGCGGCGTCGCGATGTGCTGCTCGAACGCCTCGCCCTCGCCCGCCACGGGCAGGAAGTGGAAGATCCCGCCGCCGTCGTTGTTGAGCAGCACGATCGTCAGCGCCAGGCCGAGGCGGCGCGCCGCCAGCAGGCCGCCGATGTCGTGCGCCAGCGCGACGTCGCCGATCAGCAGCACGACGGGTCCCTCGCCGGCCGCGGCGGCGCCGAACGCGGCCGAGACGGTCCCGTCGATGCCGTTGGCGCCCGCGGTTGGAGAGCACGCGCGGCGCGAGCTCGTGTGCGGCCAGGAACAGCTCGACGTCGCGGATCGGCATCGACGACGCGACGAACAGCGTGGCCTCCGCCGGCAGCCACTCGCCGAGCCTCCGCGCCACCGCGGGCTCGGACAGCCCGTCGCCGAGGGCGTCGTCGATCGCACGGGCGGCGGCGTCGTCGGCGCGCGCGCCACCGCGCGAGCCAGTCGGGATCGGTGGCGGTCTCCGGCCCCCACGTCTCGAGCGCCCGAGCGGGATCGCTCAGGTCGAGACCGGACATGACGGCGGCGGGGTCCTGCCAGGTGGCCAGGGGGTCGAGCGCGACCTGGTCGACGTCGCCGAGCTCCGCGAGCCAGGCGCGCAGCGGCTTGGAGGTGGGCAGGTCCCCGGTGCGGATCACCAGCTCCGGCCTGGCCTCGGCGAGGAACCGCTCGTCGCGCAGGAGCACGTCGTAGTGCGCGATCGCCGCCGGCCCGTGGCGCGCGCCCGACAGCGGGTCGGCGAGGAGCGGGTAGCCGACCCGTCCGGCGAACTGCGCCGCCGCGGCGGGCAGCCGCGGGTCGTGCTCGACCCTTCCCGGCCACGATCACCCCTCGCGCCGGCAGCTCGGGCAGCGTCGCCGGCGGGCTCGGCTCCGCGGCGGTGCGCAGCACGCGCGGACGTCCGTCGGGACGGCCGGTCAGGTCGGGCGGCAGCGGCTGATCGCCGAGGACCAGCGGCTCGCGCAGCGGGAAGTTCAGGTGGACCGGGCCGGCGCGCGCCGTCGAGCGCGGTCCAGTAGGCCCGGCAGGCGAGCGGCGCGGATCCAGCCGGAGCCGCTCCGGCGAGGCATCGTGCACGCCGACCTCGAAGAACCACTTGACCGCATCGCCGTAGAGCTTGATCTGGTCGATCGTCTGGCCGGCGCCCACCTCGCGCAGCTCGGGCGGGCGGTCGGCGGTGAGGACGATCAGCGGCACCCGGGCCCAGTGGGCCTCGATCACCGCCGGCGCGAGGTTGGCCGCGGCGGTGCCGCTCGTGCACGTCACCGCCACCGGCTTGCCCGACGCCTTGGCGGCGCCGAGGGCGAAGAAGCCGGCGCAGCGCTCGTCGAGGTGCGACCAGCAGCGGATCCCCGGCTCGCGGGCGAGCGAGAGCACGATCGGCGTGTTGCGCGACCCGGGCGAGGTGCAGGCGTGCTGCAGCCCGCAGCGGGCGAGCTCGTCGCAGAAGGCGCGCAGAAGCAGGTAGGTGTCGGTTGCCGTCATGATGGGCGGGGATGGCGCCGACGATCGTCTTTCTCCACGGGTTCACGAACACCGGCGCGAGCTGGACCCGGGTAACGGAGGCGCTCGGCGAAAGCTACCGGGCGATCACGCCCGACATCCGCGGCCACGGCTCGGCCGCCGAAGCCCGTCCGGTCTCGCTGGAGGCGGTGATCTCGGACATCGACGCGCTGGTCCCAGGTGAGTTCGAGCTCGTCGGCTACTCGATGGGCGGGCGGATCGCGCTCCACGTGGCGCTGGCGCTCCAGGAACGCGTCGCGAGGCTGGTGTTGATCAGCGCCAGCCCCGGTCTGGCCTCGCCGCGCGAGCGGGACTCGCGCCGGCGGGTCGACGAGCAGCTTGCGGACGGGATCGAGGGGATGGACATCGAGCGCTTCGCCGAGCGCTGGGCGCGGACGCCGGTGCTGGCCGACCAGCCGCCGCACATCGTCTCCGCGGCGCGCGCCGATCGTCTGCGCAACTCTCCGCCGGCTCTGGCTGAGGCGCTGCGCGGGCTCGGGACGGGCGCTCTGCCTCCGCTCTGGGACCGGCTCGGGGAGCTGCGGATGCCGGTGATGCTGATCGTGGGTGGGCGCGACGAGCGCTTCCAGGCGATCGCGTTCCGGATGGCGGCTGGGATGCCGCACGCCGAGGTGGCGATCGTCGCCGGCGCCGGGCACGCCGTGCACCTCGAGAAGCCCGAGGAAGTGGCCCGTCTGATCGCCCTTTGACAGTGGGCGTGTCGAGTTATCGGTCTATATCAGCGAGTTTCTCGACCACGCCCTAGGCCGGGGGCGGACGGCGCGGTGATCAGCCCGTGGCGCACGGGCAGCGGATCGCCGAGGCCCTCGAACATCGACAGCGTGGCCAGCCCGCAGGGGCGGTCGGGCGCGACAGCAGCCGCGGCGTGGAGCGCAGCGGCGATGCCGAGCGGCCCGTCGAGCGTCGAGGCCAGGTAGATCTCGTAGCCGGTCGGCGCGGGCGCGGCGGGCAGCCGCGACCAGGCCGGTGATCCCGCCGCAGCGGGCGATCTTCAGGCACACCGCGTCGGCCATCCGACGGTCCGAGCGCGTCCAGGGCGCTCTCGTCGAGCGCCACCGGGACCGGCGCACTCCAGCCCCGCGAGCTCGGCGATCCCGGCGACGGGCTCCTCGCACAGCTCGATCCCCGCCGGCGCCAGCACCCGCAGCATCGCCGCGGCCTCCTCGGCGCTCCACGCGCCGTTGGCGTCGAGGCGGATCGCCATCTCACGGCCGGCGGCGGCGCGCACGGCGGCGATCCGGCCCGCGTCGTCGCCCACCCCGACCTTGACCTTCACGCAGCGGAATCCGGCGGCCCGGGCCGCGGCCGCCTCGGCGGCGGCGCCGGCGCGATCGGTGGCGCCGACCGTGTAGTTGACCTCGACCGCCGGCGCCTCGGTGGCGCCGAGCAGCCGCCACACCGGCTGCCCGGCGCGCCGCCCGCGTAGATCCCACAGGGCGAGGTCGATTGCGGCCAGGGCCTGGGGGAGGACGGTCATCTCGGCGCACTCGGCCAGGGTCCCGTCGCGCTCGAGCACCGGCCGGCAGCCCTCGAGCGCCGCCAGCACCTCGTCCGTGGTCACTCCGTCGTACCCGGAGAGCGGCGCCGCCTCGCCGCGCCCGAGTACCCCGTCGCGGTCCGTGAGCTCCAGCATGACCAACTCGCGCTCGGACACCGATCCCCAGGCGGTGACGAACGGCGCCCGCAGGCGCGCCGTCACCGGGGAGATGCGGACGTTCAACGGCTCAGCAGCAGCCCGGCCGAGAGCAGCGCGCAGAAGGTCAGCTGGAGCAGGCCGGTCCGCGCCAGCGCCCCGTTGAGCGAAGGGCCGTCGGTGTGGTTGCGCACGGTTCGGATCACGGTGGCGGCGAGCGGCAGGGTGAGCCAGGACAGGAGCAGCCATGGCTTGAGGGGGCCGAAGATCCAGGTGACCGGCGCCAGCAGATAGGCGAGGTACACGACGACGGCGAACATCACGCGCGTCCGTTGCCGGCCCAGCCGCACGGCCAGCGTGCGCTTGCCGGCGCGGCGATCGGACTCGATGTCCCGGACGTTGTTGACGACGAGGATCCCGGCGGCGATCAGGCCCACCGGAACCGCCAGCGCGAAGGCCTCCCAGTTGAGGTGCTTGAGCTGCACGAAGCACGAGCCCGCCACGGCGACCACCCCGAAGAACAGGAACACGAATACCTCGCCCAGCCCCTCGTAGCCGTAGGGGCGGGGGCCTCCGGTGTAGAGGACGCCGGCCAGGATCGAGGCGGCCCCCACGAGCAGGAGCTGCCATCCCGCGACGACGACGAGGTAGACGCCGAACAGCACGGCCATGCCGAACGACACGTAGGTGGCGACGAGCACGCGGCGCGGAGGGACGAGTCCGCCGGCGGTCACCCGCACCGGTCCGAGGCGGTCCTCGGCGTCGGCGCCCCGGCGAGCGTCGGAGTAGTCGTTGGACAGGTTGGTTCCGACCTGGATGAACACCGCGCCGAGCAGCGCCGCGACGAAGCGCAGCGGGTGGAACACATGCGCCCACCCCGCGAGTGCGGTGCCGACGAGCACCGGGGCGATCGCCGCGGGCAGCGTGCGCACGCGTGAGGCCATCAACCAGATGCGCACCCCGCTCGGGGCGCTCGCCACTGCCATCACGCGCGGCGGGGGAACTTCGAGAAGTCCGGCTTGCGCTTCTCCAGGTAGGCGTTGCGCCCCTCCTGGGCCTCCTCGCTCATGTAGAAGAGGAGGTTCGCGTCGTGGGCGAGCTGCTGGATCCCGGCCAGGCCGTCCTCGTCGGCGTTGAAGCTCGCCTTGAGCAGCCGCAGCGCGAACGGCGAGAGGGCGAGCATCTCCCGGCACCACTGGACCGTCTCCTCCTCGAGGCGCTCCAGCGGCACGACCGCGTTGATCAGGCCCATCTCGAGCGCCTGGTGGGCGTCGTACTGGCGGCACAGGAACCAGATCTCCTTGGCCTTCTTGGGGCCGACGAGCCGCGAGAGGACGGTGGCGCCGAACCCGCCGTCGAAGGAGCCCACCTTGGGACCGGTCTGCCCGAAGCGCGCGTTCTCGGCCGCGATCGTGAGGTCGCAGACGACGTGCAGCACGTGGCCACCGCCGACGGCGTAGCCGGCGACCATCGCCACCACCGGCTTGGGCATCCGGCGGATCTGGATGTGCAGGTCGGTGACCTCGAAGCGCCCGACCGCCTCGTGGCGGCCGGCGGCGGTCGGGTCGGCGCCGGTGACGTAGCCGCCGCGCGAGCCGCGCACGCGCTGGTCGCCGCCGGAGCAGAACGCGTCCGGGCCCTCGCCGGTGAGGATCACCACGCCGACCGACAGGTCCTCGCGGGCGCGGGTGAAGCGCGTCGGAGAGCTCGACGACGGTCTCGGGCCGGAACGCGTTGCGCACCTCGGGCCGGTTGATCGTGATCTTGGCGATGCCGCCATCCTCGCCGGCGGCGATCTCGTAGCGGATGTCCTCGTACTCGCCGGCGGGCGTCCAGGTCACTGACACGCGGGCGAGACTACCGTTTCTGCCATGCAGTCCTGGGTCCAGACGGCCGCCGCCCGCCGCCCCGACGGCGTGGCGATCGAGACGCCAGACGGCGCGCTGACGTACGCGGAGCTCGCCGATGCGGCCGTGGGCGCCGCCGGCGCGCTCGGTGTGCGTCCCGGCGCGCGGGTGGCGGTGGCGCTGCCCCCGGGCTGGACTTCGTGGTCGCGCTGCACGCGTGCCTGGTGGCGGGGGCGGCGATCGTCCCGATCGACCTGCGCCTGTCCGGGGCCGAGCGAGAGCGGCGCCGCGCCGGCGCGGGCCTCGTGGTGGCCGAGCCGCTCGACGTGACCGAGATTCATGTGAATTAGTTCCGAGGAACCTCGGGCGCGTCGGGGCGGAGGCGGCGGTCATGCACACCTCGGGGACGACCGCGGCCCCCAAGCCAGTGCCGCTCACGATCGGCAACTTCCTGGCGAGCGCGCTCGGCTCGGCGGTGGCGCTGGGGCTCGACCAGGACGAGCGCTGGCTGTGCCCGATGCCGCTCACTCACGTCGGCGGCCTGTCGATCCCCATCCGCAGCGCGATCTACGGAACCACCGCGGTGCTCCACGGCCGCTTCGACACCGGCACCGTCCTCGACGAGCTGATGGATCCCGAGCGGCGGATCACGCTCGTCTCGCTCGTGCCGACGATGCTGGCCCGCCTCCTCGACGCGGGGCTCCAGCGGCCGCCGACGCTCCGGTGGGCGCTGCTCGGCGGCGGGCCGATCGCGCCGGCGCTGCTCGCACGGGCGCAGGCAGGCCGGCGTGCCCGGTGGCGCCGACCTACGGGATGACCGAGGCGTGCTCGCAGATCGCCACGTTCGGGTGGCCGCTCCCGGGCGTCGAGATCGAGACCGCAGCGGACGGAGAGCTCCGCGTGCGCGGCGCGATCGTCTCGCCGAGCGCACGCGGCGAGGGCGGCTGGCTGCACACGGGCGACCTGGCGGGATTCGACGAGCGCGGGCGGCTCGTGATCACGGGCCGCAAGGCCGACACGATCATCACCGGGGGCGAGAACGTCGCTCCCACCGAGGTCGAGGACGTGCTGCTGGAGCACCCCGCGGTCAGCGACGCCGCCGTGCACTCGCTGCCCGACCCGGAGTGGGGGGAGCGCATCGTGGCGACGGTCGTGCTCCGCAACGGCGCCGGGGCCGAGGAGCTCCAGGCGCATTGCGCGCAGAAGCTGGCCCGGTTCAAGGTCCCCAAGGAGATCAGATTCGCCGACCAGCTCCCGCGCACGGCCTCCGGGAAGCTGCTCCGACGAGAACTATGATCGCGGACGTGTCTTCCGTCCGGACGGAGAACCAGCTGACGATCGAGCAGCTCGCGGCCGAGTCGGGGATGACCGTGCGCAACATCCGCGCCCACCAGGCGCGCGGACTGCTGGCGCCGCCCGATGTGCGCCAGCGCGTCGGCTACTACGGCTCCGAGCACCTCTCCCAGCTGCGGCTGATCCGCCAGCTCCAGGACGACGGCTTCAACCTGAACGGCATCAAGCGCCTGCTCGACGACACCCAGGGCACGACAGAGCGGCTGCTTCGCTTCAAGCAGGCACTGAGCGGCGCGGCCGCGGCCGCCGAGCCGTCGGAGACGCTGTCGATCGCCGAGCTCGGTCGCCGCTTCCGGGTGAGCCCCGAGGAGGCGCCCGACGTGCTCGAGAAGGCCGTCCGCCTCGGCGTGCTCGTCCCGGTCGGGGACGACCAGTACGAGGTTCCGAGCCCGTCGCTGCTGGCGATCGCCGAAGAGGTGATCGGGCGGGGCATCTCACCGCACAGCGCCCTCGCCGTGCTCGAGGACATCGAGCGCCACTCCGACTCGGTGTCCAAGTCGTTCGTCAAGCTGTTCCTGCGCGAGGTGTGGAAGCCGTTCGCGCAGGCGGACATGCCGGCGGAGCGCTGGCCGGAGATCGAGGAGGCGGTCCAGCGGCTGGCGCCGATCGCCTCGGAGGCGGTCATGGCCATCTTCCAGCAGCGGCTCGGGTCGCAGATCGAGGGCGCCTTCGAGGAGATCGCCCGCCGCCTGTCGGAGCGGAAGGGATAGACGTGGCCGACCCGGACACCCAGCGCGCGGAGATGGCCGAGCGGTGGGAGCGCGGGGCCGCGGGCTGGGAGCGCGGGGCGGCCCGCGTGCGCGAGCACGGCATGCCACTGTCGGTTTGGATGGTCGAGCACCTCGGGCTGCAGCCGGGAGAGCGCGTGCTCGAGCTGGCCGCCGGCCCCGGCGACACCGGGTTCCTGGCGGCCGAGATGATCGCGCCGGGCGGCACCCTGATCTCGAGCGACGGCGCGGCGGCGATGGTGGAGGTCGCGCGCAAGCGCGCCGGCGAGCTCGGGATCGCGAACGTCGATTTCAAGCAGCTCGATCTCGAGTGGATCGATCTGCCCACCGCGAGCGTCGACGCGATCCTGTGCCGCTGGGGCGTGATGCTCATCGTCGATCCGGATGCGGCGCTGCGGGAGATGCGCCGCGTGCTGAGGCCGGGCGGGCGCGCGGCGGTCGCGGTATGGGATACCGCCGAGGCCAACCCGTGGGCGGAGATCATGGACCAGGTCGTGATCGACCTCGGCCACGCCGAGCCGCCGGATCCGGACGGCCCCGGGATGTTCAGGCTGTCGGCCGAGGGGCGGCTGGCCGCGATGCTCGAGGACGCAGGCTTCGTGGAGGTCCTGGTGGAGCCGGTCGAGCTGCCTCGGGAGTACCCGGGGTTGCGCGAATACGTCGACGAGGAGCGCACCCTGTCACTCTCCTTCGCCGAGCTCTACGAACGCCTCTCCGCCCAGGGGCGTGAGGAGCTCGAGCGAGAGATCGAGCGGCGCGTTGCGCCTTACGCCCGGCCGGACGGGTCGTTCTCGCTCCCCGGCCGCTCGCTGGTCGCGCTGGCCGGCGCCTGAACGCACTCCAAACCGGTGCAAGCGAACGTGCAACCTGAAAAGAGGGTTGCAGGCATTCCGCAGGAGGGCGTCGTCGGAAACACTGCCGCCCATGCGAGTCCGACTTTTTCTCTCAATTTCGATCCTGGCGATGCTGATCGCGCCCGCCAGCGCGTCGGCTTACTTCAGCCACACGATCGCGTCCGGCGAGTCGCTCAGCTCGATCGCCGCCGCCGATGGCCTGAGCGTGTCCCAGCTGGCCGCGGCGAACGGGCTGTCCTCCAGCTCGGGGCTGGTCTCCGGCGAGACGATCCAGATCCCGCCCCAGCAGTCGACCGGCGTGGGCTCTACCGGCGTGGCCTCGACCGGCGCGACGTCGAGCGGTGCCGTGTGTGACGGCGACGACGACGCCGACGACGTCGGCTGTGGCGAGACGGCGAGCACCGCCGGCGCCGGCGGGTCGTCCGGCGGTTCCTACGTGGTGGCGCCCGGCGACACGCTTTCCTCGATCGCGGCGCGCGCCGGGGTCAGCGTGGCCAGCCTGGCCGCGGCCAACGGGCTTGACCCGAACGGCCTGCTCATCTCGGGATCCGCGCTGAGGCTCGCGGGAACGCCCGGCGCCTCGACGGCCGTGCCGGTGTCGACCACGACCGGCTCCTCGAGCGGAAGCGGCGGCGCGTACGTGGTGCGGTCGGGCGACACCCTTTCGGCGATCGCCGCCCGAGCCGGCGTGAGCCTCGACAGCCTGGCCGCGAGCAACGGCCTGAACCTGAGCCAGCCGATCCTCGTCGGCGCGACGCTGCATCTCTCCGGCACGCCGGCCACCGCCTCGGCGGCGACGTCGCAGCCGGTCGGCTCGGTGGCCCAGGGGGACGTGACCAACCCGCCGTATCCGACCCCGGAGGTGCTGAGCGCTTCCCAGATCGGACAGGTCGCGGCTGACAACGGCGTCTCGCCGTCGCTCGCGGATGCCATCGCCTGGCAGGAGAGCGGCTTCAACAACGACCTCGTATCGAATGCGGACGCTCGCGGGATCATGCAGATCCTGCCCGGCACGTGGCAATGGATCCAGGACTCGCTGAACCCGGGTCCCGCCCTGGCCCCGGCCTCGGCCTCGGACAACGTCCGCGGCGGCGTGCTCCTGCTCCGCTCGCTGCTCAACTCGACCGGCGGCGACCCGGCGCTGGCGGCGGCCGGCTACTACCAGGGCCTGCCCTCGGTCCGCGAGCACGGGCTCTACAGGGACACCCAGCAGTACATCAACAGCGTGCTCGCGCTTCGGCAGAGGTTCGGCGGGGGATAGCAGCGCACTCGACACCGGCGCGGCATGCCACGCAGCCGCGCCGGCGCCCGCCCAGCTAGCCTCCTGCCAGATGTTCTACGACGACGACGCTGATCTCTCGCTGCTCGACGGCAAGACCGTGGCCATCATCGGCTACGGCTCCCAGGGCCACGCCCACGCCCTGAACCTGAAGGACTCCGGCGTCTCCGTGGTCGTAGGGCTGCGCGGGAGCTCGGGAAGCGTGGCCAAGGCCCGCGACCACGGCCTCGAAGTGCTCGAGCCCGCCGACGCGGCCAGCGCGGGCGACGTCGTGATGATGCTCGTGCCGGACGAGCTCCACCGCGATGTGTGGGAGCACAGCGTCAAGGACGGGATCGCGGCCGGGAACATGCTGATGTTCGGGCACGGATTCTCGATCCACTACGGCGAGGTCGTCGCGCCGCCGGACGTGGACGTGACGCTGGTCGCGCCCAAGGGCCCTGGCCATCTCGTCCGCCGCCAGTACCTCGAGGGCTCCGGCGTCCCCGGTCTGGTGGCCGTTCACCAGGACGGGAGCGGCGACGCATTGAACCTGGCGCTGGCCTACGCCAAGGGAATCGGCTGCACCCGCGGCGGGGTGATCGATACGACGTTCAAGGACGAGACGGAGACCGACCTCTTCGGTGAGCAGGCGGTCCTCTGCGGTGGCGTCACCGAGCTGGTCCGCGCGGGCTACGAGACGCTCACCCAGGCCGGCTATGACCCGCGCCTGGCCTACTTCGAGTGCCTGCACGAGCTCAAGCTGATCGTCGACCTGATGTACGAGAAGGGGATCGCCGGGATGCGCTACTCGATCTCCAACACGGCCGAGTACGGCGATCTGACCCGTGGGCAGCGCGTCATCAGCGACGCCACCCGCCAGGCGATGCAGCAGATCCTCACGGAGATCCAGTCCGGCGACTTCGCGCGCGAGTGGATCGCCGAGAACCGCGCCGGGCAGGAGAACTTCAAGCGCATGCGCGAGGAGCAGTCCCGCCATCAGGTCGAGGTCGTGGGCAAGGAGCTCCGCTCGCAGATGGACTGGATCGACACCGAATTCCAGGAGTGAACGCTCCGCTACCTTGGAGGTAGTCCATGGCTGAGACGATCTTGCGGATCCCCGAGGACCTCAAGCCGGTCGACGGTCGCTTCGGCTCAGGCCCGTCCCGGATCCGCCCCGAGCAGCTCGAGCACCTGGTGCAGGCCGGCGCCGCCGTGATGGGCACCTCGCACCGCCAGAAGCCGGTCAAGCAGCTCGTGGGTCAGGTCCGCGAGGGCCTGCGCGAGCTGTTCCGCGTTCCCGACGGCTACGAGGTCGTGCTCGGCAACGGCGGGGCGACCGCGTTCTGGGACGCGGCCGCGTGCTGCCTGGTGCGCGAGCGTGCGCTCCATCTCACCTTCGGGGAGTTCTCCTCCAAGTTCGCCGCGGTGACGCGGGAGGCTCCGTTCCTCGAGGATCCGATCGTGATCGCCGCGGACCCGGGCGACGCGCCCGCGCCACGAGCGACCCGGACGCCGACGTGGTCGGCCTGGGCGCACAACGAGACCTCGACCGGGGTGATGGTCCCGGTGCACGCGGCCTGCGCGGCGACGCGCTCGTCCTGATCGACGCCACCTCGGCCGCGGGCGGCCTCCCGGTCGACGTCGCGGAGACCGATGCCTACTACTTCGCGCCGCAGAAGGGCTTCGCCTCCGACGGCGGACTGTGGCTCACGCTGCTCAGCCCGGCGGCGCTCGAGCGGATCGAGCGGACGTGCACGGAGCGGCCCGGTGGTCGGTGGATCCCGGAGTCGCTGTCGCTGGCCGTCGCGCTCGAGAACTCGCTCAAGGACCAGACCTACAACACGCCCGCCATCGCCACCCTGTTCCTGCTCGCCGACCAGCTCGACTGGATGCTCGGGCAGGGCGGGCTCGACGCGATGGTCGCGCGCACGCGCGAGTCCTCCGGCCACCTGTACGGGTGGGCCGACGCCCACGCGCATGCGTCGCCGTTCGTCGCCGATCCGGCCAAGCGCTCGCTCGTGGTCGGGACGATCGACTTCGACGAGGAGGTCGACGCCGCCGGGCTGGCGGCCACGCTGCGCGCCAACGGGATCGTCGACGTCGAGCCGTACCGCAAGCTGGGGCGAAACCAGCTCCGGATCGCCATGTACCCCGCCACCGACCCGAGCGAGGTGCGGGCGCTGACGGCGTGCATCGACTGGGTGCTGGAGCGAAGCTGATGGCCGCGACCCGAGTGCTGGTCGCCGAGAACATCGGCGCCTCCGGCATCGAGCTGCTGCGCTCGCACTTCGACGTCGACGTCGCCGACGGCTGGTCGCGCGAGGAGCTGGCCGAGCGCATCGGCGGCTACGAGGGGATCCTGATCCGCTCAGCGACCAAGCTCGACGCCGAGCTGCTCGGCCGCGCCACCCGGCTGCGCGGCGGTGGGCCGCGCCGGGGTGGGCGTCGACAACGTCGACGTGCCGGCGGCGACCAAGCGCGGGATCGTCGTCGCCAACGCGCCGCAGTCGAACGTGATCACCGCGGCCGAGCACACGATGGCGCTGCTGCTGGCGCTCGCGCGCAACGTGCCTCAGGCCCACGCCTCGCTGACCAGCGGCAAGTGGGAGCGATCGAAGTTCTCGGGCGTCGAGCTGAGCGAGAAGACGCTCGGGATCCTCGGCTTCGGGCGGATCGGCCAGCTGGTCGCCCACCGCGCGCTCGCGTTCGGGATGCGGGTCGTCGCCTACGACCCGTACGTGGGCGCCGACCGCTACCGGGAGATGGGCGTCGAGCAGGCGCAGTCGCCCGACGACGTGTACGCGGCGGCCGACTTCATCACGCTGCACCTGCCCAAGACGCCCGAGACCGAGGGGTGGCTGAACGCGGAGGTGCTGGCCAAGTGCAAGGACGGGGTGCGGATCCTGAACGTGGCGCGCGGGCCGCTCGTCGTCGACGAGGACCTTCAGGCGGCGCTCGACTCGGGCAAGGTCGGCGGCGCCGCGCTCGACGTGTTCCGCACCGAGCCGATCACCGACCACCCGCTGTTCGGCTACAAGAACGTGATCGTCACGCCGCACCTCGGGGCCTCGACGGCTGAGGCGACCGACCGCGCCGGATTCCAGGCCGCCGAGCAGGTCGTGGCCGCGCTCACCGGCGGCGTCGTCACGAGCGCGGTCAACGTCCCGGCGATCCCCTCCGAGGACATGGAGCTGCTCGGACCGTTCGTGTCGCTGTGCCGCGCGCTCGGGCAGATCGCCGGCGCGGTGGCCGAGGGCGCGTCGGTGGACCGGGTCGAGAGCGAGTTCCTGGGCGGCATCGCCGAGCGCGACACCCGGCTGCTCTCGATCCAGGTGCTGCTCGGCGTGCTGCACGGACACACCGAGGAGGAGATCAACGAGGTCAACGCTCCGGCCATCGCCGAGGAGCGGGGCATCGAGCTCGCGGAGACCAAGCGCTCGATGGCGCAGGACTACACCGACCTCGTCCGCGTCACGCTGACCAGCGGCGAGGACAGCGTCCGCGTGGTCGGCACGCTCATCGGCCGGCGAAACCGCCCGCACCTGCTCGAGGTGTGGGGTCAGCGCTTCGCGATCCAGCTCGAGGATCACATCACCGTGTTCCGCTATCGCGACGTCCCCGGGATGATCGGCCGCGTCGGGACCAGCTTCGGCGAGCACGGCATCAACATCGTCTCCGCCGCCGTCGGCCACCAGCCGCCGGCCGGGGCGGGAAGCGACGACGGAGGGGCCGTGATGGCCATGACGACCGACGCCGCCGTGCCCCAGGACGTGATCGAGCAGCTCGTGGCCTCGGAGGGGTTCGAGGCCGGCCGGACCGTCTCGCTCTAGGGCACGATCACGCGCACGCCCAGCGCGCCCGCGACCCGCTCTATCTGCGAGCGCGTGTACACGGGTGCCGTCGTGCCGAGCACGCGCTCGCCGGCGCCGACGAACGTGATGCGTCGACAAGCGCGATCGCCTCAACCTCGCGGCGGCGCAGCACCTCGACGTTGTCACCGTCCCGCGCCTCGAACCCGTCCGCGGTGACCGCCATCCACTGCTTGGGGTGAAACAGCGACATCCGCGGCCTGACGACGATGAGCGCGTCGGGCGGTGGGTCCAGCCGCGGCGGGCGCTCCACACCGGTGTCGCGGGACGCGCGCCCGCTCTGGAGGCGCACGGGACGGCCACCTCGCGTGCCCGGCGCGTCGCCGCGGGGCAGGGTCTTGTCGTGGTCCCACCGTCTCACCATCTTCAGATGATCCCGCTTGACCGCGATTGGTACGCTGTTTGTCGCATGTCGACGTGGCTCGACCTTCGACTTCTTCTCCTCCCCCTTCGGGGGGAATAGCGCGCCGGCGGCCGCACGTAGCCGCGAGACCAGCACCGAGAAGAAGCGAATTTCGAGAGGAGCGACATGAGCACAGCCGAGGACCCAAGCCGAGTACTGATCTTCGACACGACGTTGCGCGACGGCGAGCAGTCGCCGGGCATCTCGCTCAACACGCAGGAGAAGCTGGAGATCGCCCAGCAGCTCGCGCGGCTGGGCGTCGACGTGATCGAGGCCGGGTTCCCGATCACCTCGCCGGGCGACTTCGAGGCGGTGCAGGAGATCGCGCGGGAGGTCGAGGGACCGGTCATCGCCGGGCTGGCCCGCACGCACGTGGCCGACATCGATGCTGCGTGGAACGCGGTCAAGGACGCCGAGCGGCCGCGCATCCACACGTTCATCTCCACCTCGGACATCCACATCCGCCACCAGCTGCAGACCACGCGCGAGGACGTGATCGGCCAGGCGCGCGCCGCCGTCGCGCACGCCAAGCAGTACGTCGACGACGTGGAGTTCTCGCCCATGGACGCCACGCGCGCGGACGTCGAGTTCACCGCCGAGGTGTGCCAGGTGGCGATCGACGAGGGCGCCACCACGATCAACATCCCGGACACCGTCGGCTACACGATGCCGGACGAGTACACGGCGTACCTCGCGCGCCTGTACGAACTGGTCCCCGCGCTGCGGGGCGTCGTGCTGTCCGTGCACTGCCACGACGACCTGGGACTGGCGGTGGCGAACTCGTTCGCGGGACTGCTCGCCGGCGCGCGCCAGGTCGAATGCGCGATCAACGGCATCGGCGAGCGGGCGGGGAACGCCTCGCTCGAGGAGATCGTGATGCTCCTGCACACCCGCGCGCCCGACGTGGGCCTGCGAACCGGGATCGTGACCCGCGAGATCGCGCGTACGAGCCGGCTGGTCTCGCGCCTCACCGGGTACCCGGTGCAGCCGAACAAGGCGATCGTCGGCCGCAACGCGTTCGCGCACGAGTCGGGGATCCATCAGGACGGCGTGCTCAAGGAGCGCACGACGTACGAGATCATGGACGCGACCACAGTCGGGCTGGACGCCAACTCGATCGTCCTCGGCAAGCACTCCGGGCGGCACGCGTTGCAGCAGGCGCTCTCGGAGCTGGGCATCGACCTCTCCGGACAGTCGCTGAACACGGCGTTCAAGCGATTCAAGGAGATCGCGGACAAGAAGAAGCACGTGACCGCGATGGACCTCGAGGCGCTCGTCACCGACGAGCTGCGCGAGGAGGTCGCCGGCCTACCAGTTCCAGTGGTTCGACGTGGAGGCTTCCTCGCGCCGTCCGCCGCACGCCACCGTCGGCGTGCTCTCACCGGACGGCGCCGAACTGACGGGCTCGTTCACCGGCGACGGCCCGGTCGACGCGATCTTCCGCGCGATCAACGCCGCCACCGGCATCGACGCGCGCCTGCGCGAGTTTCGGGTCGACGCGGTGACTGGCGGGCCAGGACGCGCTCGGCGAGACGTCGGTCGTGCTCGAGATCGGCGGCGTCACCGGCGCCGGTCAGGGCGTGTCCACCGACATCCTCGAGGCGGCGGGGCGCGCCTACGTGCGCGCGCTCTCGAACGCCGTGCGCCGGCGGGAGATCATGGCCGGCGCCGAGCCGGCGGTGTCCGGCGCCACTGCGCCTTAGACAGGTGCAGGTCAGCGTCGCGCCGGCTGCCGGTTGCCGTCTCGACGGCCGAGATCGAGGCCCTGCCGGTAGCCGGCGGCGAGCACGCGGCTGCGCGGCTCGCGGTCCATGAAGTTCGTGCCCATCGACCGCGGCGCTCTCCACGTTCGGGCCCACGGTCTGAACCGCGACGCCGCGCCGGCGCAGCGCGAGCGCCTCGACCGACACCGCCGACCGCGACACCCGTCGCATCACCGCCAGCGCCCCGCTCGACCCGGGGAGGCTCGCGGTCGGGTTCAGGCACAGGACGTGGGTGTCGCGGCCCGCCGGCGCGGCGTCGAGGTTGGTCGCGCTCCAGACGCCTCCGTCGACGTACTCGCGGCCGTCGATCTCGAACGGCGCGAACAGCCAGGGCACCGTGCACGAGGCGGTCACCGCCTGCGCAACGCTCGCCCCGGGCGCGCCGGGGCTGCCGAACACCACGCGCCGGCCGCTGGCCCGGTCGACCGCCGCCACGCGCAGCCGTCCGTCGAACCGGGCGCCGTAGCGCTCGACGTGGCGGAGCAGGCCGTCGAGCGTCTGCTGGGGGCGCGGGAGCCGCCGGAGCATCAGCCCCCGCATGACGGCACCGCCGGGCGCCGCCAGCCCGAGCGCCAGCGGCGCGAAGCTCGCGCCCGCGGCCAGGGCCACCGCGCCGGCACGGCGCGCGGCGACGAGTGCCGCCGCCGCGAGCCCCTCGACCGGGCGCGGGGAGGACCGTTCGATCTCCGCCGTGCGTCTCGTTCCGCGGCCGGCGGGGAGATTGGCCCGCGACCAGGTGGGCGGCGACGATCGCGCCGGCGGAGGTCCCGACGAAGTGCTCGCACTGGCGCAGGTCGAAGCCGGTGGCGTCCTCGATGCCGGCGAGGACGCCCATCATCCACGCCTCGCCGAGGACGCCACCGCCCCCGAGCACGAGAACATCCGGGCGGGTGATCATGCGCGTGAGGCTAGCGGTGGCGCGTCGATGTGACCGCGTCCGGCTCCTGGCCGCGCTGTCGCTCCGCTCCAGGAGTCCGGGAGGCCGCTTCGCTTGCGCGGCAGTCACCACGGCCGGACATCCGGTCCGGCCAGCGTGTACGTGATAACGTACGCCCGTATGACGGCTACCGCCACCGACGGCGCCCTCGGACCGCGCATTCGCGCCTTGCGCGACTCGATGTCCCTGTCGCTGCGCGACCTGGCCGAGCGCTCCGGCGTCAGCGCGCCGATGCTCTCCCAGGTCGAGCGGGGCGAGACCAGCCCGACGCTCCAGGTGGCTTCGCGGATCGCCGCCGGCCTGGAGCTGCGGCTCTCCCAGCTGCTGCGCCTCGACGAGGACGGCGCGGTCACCGTGGTCCGTCGCGCCGAGCGGCGCAAGGGCCCCGGACGCGCGCGGGGGCACAGCTACGAGATCCTCACCCCGCCTCTGCCCGGGCAGCGGGCCGAGCTCTCGCGCCACGCGCTCGCCGCCGGCGCGGTCACGGGCGGTCCCGGTGACCCGCCGATGCACGAGCCGGGCAGCCGCGAGACCGCTCTGGTCGAGTCGGGGCGGGTAGTCCTCCACTGCGATGGCACGCCCTACGCGCTCGGGGCCGGTGACTGCGTGACCTTCGATGCGGACCTTCCCCACCACTTCCACAACCCCGGACCCGATCCGGCCGTGCTGCTCGCGGTGGTGAGCGCCGGCCTGCGCAGGAGCTAGACCGATGCCAAAGACGCTGTTCGAGAAGATCTGGGACGCCCACGAGGTCGCCTCCGGCCTGATCTACATCGACCTGCACCTCGTCCACGAGGTGACGAGCCCGCAGGCGTTCGACGGGCTGCGCCTGGCCGGGCGCAAGGTGCGCCGGCCCGACCGGACGCTGGCCACCGCCGATCACAACGTCCCCACCGACGGCACGCCGGTGGCGGCGCGGATCCGCGACGAGCTGAGCCGCGTGCAGGTGGAGACGCTCGAGCGCAACTGCGAGGAGTTCGGGATCCCGCTCTACTCGCTGGGCTCGGACCGGCAGGGGATCGTGCACATCATCGGCCCGGAGCTGGGGGTCACCCAGCCCGGCATGACGATCGTGTGCGGCGACTCGCACACCGCCACCCACGGCGCGTTCGGGGCGCTGGCGTTCGGGATCGGGACCAGCGAGGTCGAGCACGTGCTGGCGACCCAGTGCCTGGTCCAGTCAAAGCCGCGCTCGATGCGGATCCGCTACGAGGGCTCGCTCGGGTTCGGGGTCACGGCCAAGGACCTGATCCTGGCCACGATCGGCCAGATCGGCGTGGCCGGAGCGGTCGGCCATGTCGTCGAGTACGCCGGGCCGGCGATCGAGGCGCTCTCGATGGAGGGCCGGATGACGATCTGCAACATGACGATCGAGGGCGGTGGCCGCGCCGGCATGGTCGCGCCCGACGACACGACGTTCGAGTGGGTCGCCGGCCGTCCCGCGGCCCCATCCGAGATCCCCGAGGAGTGGCGGGAGCTCACGACCGACGAGGGCGCCGAGTTCGACCGGGAGGTGGTCGTCGACGCCTCGGCGGTCAGTCCCATGGTCACCTGGGGGACGACCCCGGGGATGGTGGTGCAGGTGACCGACAGCGTCCCCGACCCCGACTCCGAGCAGGACGAGCACGCGCTCGAGTACATGGGCCTCGAGCCGGGAACGCCGATCCAGGAGATCAAGCTCGATCGGGTGTTCATCGGGTCGTGCACGAACGCGCGGATCGGTGACCTGCGCGCGGCCGCCGAGGTGATCGACGGGCAGAAGGTGGCCGCCGACGTGTACGCGATGGTCGTGCCCGGCTCGCAGCAGGTGAAGGCGCAGGCCGAGCGCGAGGGCCTCGACGAGCTGTTCAAGCGCGCCGGCTTCGACTGGCGCGAGGCGGGCTGCTCGATGTGCCTGGGCATGAACCCGGACATCGCGGCGCCGGGCGAGCGCGTGGCGTCGACGTCGAACCGCAACTTCGAAGGCCGGCAGGGCCGAGGCGCGCGCTCGCACCTGGTCTCGCCCCAGATGGCGGCCGCGGCGGCCATCGCCGGGCACTTCGTCGACATCAGGGAGTGGCGATGAGAGCGATCGAGACGATCACCGGCCAGGTGTCGGTGCTGGGCCGGGACGACGTCGACACCGACCAGATCATCCCCAAGCAGTTCCTCAAGCGGGTCGAGCGGACCGGGTTCGGGGAGTTCCTGTTCTACGACTGGGCCAAGCGCTCCGACTGGAACCTGCCGGCCAATCCGATCCTGGTCGCGGGGCGTAACTTCGGCTGCGGCTCGAGCCGCGAGCACGCGCCCGTGGGCGCTCGAGGACTACGGGTTCCAGGCGATCATCGCGCCGAGCTTCGCGGACATCTTCCGCTCCAACTGCACCAAGATCGGGCTGCTGCCGGTGGAGCTGCCGGCGGAGGCGTGCGCGTCGATCGCCGAGGCGGGACAGGCTCAGGTGGACCTGGCCGCCCAGGAGGTCCGCTGGCCGGGCGGCCAGGCCAAATTCGACATAAATCCCGAGACCAAGCATCGTCTGCTGAACGGGCTGGACGACATCGCGCTGACGCTGGGCGAGGAGGAATCGATCGCCGCGTTCGAGGCCGAGCATGAACGGCCCGGGCCGGTCACGACCGCGCTATGAGCCGCGACTGGGACGCGGCGAGCTACGACCGGATCTCCGATCCCCAGCTCGCGTGGGCGCGCGAGCAGCTCGAGCGCCTCCAGCTCAGCGGCGACGAGGTCATGCTCGACGCCGGATGCGGCTCGGGGCGGGTGACGGCGCTGCTCGCCGATCTCGTCCCCCGCGGCCGGGTGTACGCCGTCGACGCGGCGCCGTCGATGGTCGAGCACGCCCGCGTCGCTCTCGGCGATCGCGCCACCGTGCTCTGCCAGGACCTGGTCGAGCTCGAGCTCCCCGAGCCGGTGGACGCGATCTTCTCCAACGCCACCTTCCACTGGATCCACGATCACGACGCGCTGTTCGCGGCACTTCACCGCGCCACGGCGCCGGGCGGCCAGCTCGTGGCGCAGTGCGGGGGGCGGGGGAACATCGACGCGTTCCGGACGCTGGCCGACACGGTGGCGGGGGAGGAGCCGTTCGCGCCGCACTTCGTGGGCTGGAAGCGGCCGTGGAACTACGCCACCGACAGCGAGACGGGAGAGCGGCTGCGCCGGGCGGGCTTCGCCGAGGTCTCGTGCTGGCTCGAACCCAGGTCCGTCACGCCGGAGGATCCGCGGGCGTTCATCCAGACGGTGTGCCTGGTGCGGCATCTGGACCCGCTCCCCGAGGAGCTCCGGACGGAGTTCGTCGACCGCGTCCTCGAGCGTGCGGGCGACCCGCTGGCACTCGAATACGTCCGGCTGAACATGACAGCCCGGCGCCCGTAGCCCCCCGCGCGGGGCTTTCCCGCGGATCCGCGGGTAACTTGAGTGGCGATGTCACAAGCTCCCGAGCACGCACCGGACGCACCCGACCTCCCCGAGGAGATGGCAGAGCGCGCCGACCGCGCCGAGCCCACGGGGCCGATCAGCCGCCGCAAGGTCGTGCTCGGGACGGTCTTCACGCTCGCCACGCTCGTCGGCCTGTACTTCTTCGTTCCCGAAGCTGGCCGGGCTCAACCGGACCTGGGGACAGCTCAAGCACGGCGATCCGGTGCTGCTCGCGCTCGCGATGGTGTTCGAGCTGCTGTCCCTCGGTGGCTACTCGCTGCTGTTCGGGACCGTGTTCGGCCGCGGGAACGACCGGATCA
Source organism: uncultured Solirubrobacterales bacterium (assembly GCA_963710305.1). Taxonomy (GTDB): domain Bacteria; phylum Actinomycetota; class Thermoleophilia; order Solirubrobacterales; family Solirubrobacteraceae; genus Palsa-465. The sequence goes on from CAVPZV010000001.1 coordinate 139,334, forward strand.
ACTGGCGGGCCAGCCTGGAGATCCCGCTCGCCGGGATCGCCGCGATCCGGCTGCTCGCGGCGGCCGGCGCCGGGGGCGTCGCGCTGACCGTGTGGGCCCTACGGCGCGCCCGGATGGACTCGAGGATCATCGCCTGCCGAATGATCGCCAGCTATGTCGTTCAGTACTCGGTGTACCTGGCGGCGCTCGTGGTCTGCGGGTTCGGCCTGCGCTGGGGGGTGTTCTCCGGCGAGGCACCGTTCGCGCTCACCGTGCTTCCGGCCGCGCTCAGCGCGATCGGGATCGTGCTGATCGCCGCGATGGGACTCGTCCCGCAGGATTTCGAACGGCGCCTGCGCCAGCTCTCGAAGCGCTCCGGCCGTGTCGGCCGGCTCGCGGCCCGCTTCGCGACCGCTCCGTCGGCGCTCGGCTCCGGCGTGCGCACGGCCGAGAGCTTGATCAAGGAGCGCCGGCTCGGCCTTCTCGGGGCGCTGGTGTACTGGGGATTCGACATCGCCGTGCTCGACCTGTCGTTCAAGGCCTTCAACCACGCCGTCCCGGTGGCCGTCGTCGTCATGGGCTACTTCCTCGGCACGCTGGGGAGCCTGCTGCCGCTGGCCGGTGGCGTGGGCGGGGTGGAGGGTGGGATGTTCGGCGCGTTCGTCGCCTTCGGCGTGCCCGCCGGGAGCGCGCTGATCGGCACCCTGGCCTACCGCGCGATCTCGTTCTGGATCCCGACGCTGCCCGGCATCCTCGGCTACGTGTCGCTGCGCAAGACGGTGCGGCGCTGGCAGGCGGACGACGACACGCAGTCCGAGCCTGACGCGCCCCCGGCGGCGCCCTGATGGCGGCCGAGAGCGCGGCCGGACGCACGGCCGACGGCTTCGTACGCCTGCTCCGCTGGATCGGGCGGCTCATGCGGGGCGAGCTCGTCAAGCGCGTAGGCGGGCCGGCACGGGCGCGCGTGCTCTTTGTGTTCGCCGCCGTGCTCGCCTTGAACGGCGCGGACGCGGCCACCGTGGGCGCGATCGCCCCTCAACTCGAGCACGCGCTCCATATCGGCAACACCAAGATCGGCCTGCTCAGCTCGATCTCGCTGCTGGTCGGTGCCGTCTTCACGATCCCGGTCGGCATGCTCGTCGACCGGATCAGGCGGATACCGGTGCTGTCGATCAGCATCGTCCTCTGGAGCCTCGCCTCGGCGGTCAGCGCGTTTTCGAGCAGCTACTCGACCCTGCTGCTGACGCGGCTGGTGCTGGGCGCTGTGACCGCCAGCGCCGGGCCGGCCATCGCCTCGCTGACCGGCGACTACTTCCCTTCGAGCGAGCGGGGGCGCGTCTGGGCCTACATACTCGCCGGGGAGACGGTGGGAAGCGCGATCGGGTTCATCGTCAGTGGCAGCGTGGCCAGCCTGATCGACTGGAGGGCGGCGTTCATCCTCCTCGCGATCCCCGGCTTCTTCCTCGCCATGACGCTGTGGCGGACCGTACCCGAGCCGCTGCGGGGCGGGCAGAGCCGGCTGGCGGTGGGGGCGATGAGCCTCGGAGTCGTTCCGGCGCCGGCCGTCGCGCCCGACGGGGAGGCGCAGGAGGAGTCCGGCGAGGCGCCGCCCGCCGTCGAGGATGGCGAGGCCGCCTACGAGGCGGTGCGGGCACGGGGGATGGAGCCGGACCCCGACCTGATCCTCGACGAGGATCCGGCTCAGATGCCGTTGGCCCACGCGGTCCGCTACGTCCTGCGGATCCCGAGCAACGTGATGCTGATCATCGGCTCCTCGCTCGGCTACTTCTACTTCGCGGGCCTGCAGACGTTCGCGACGCTGTTCGTGCGCGGGCACTACCACGCCAGCCAGGCCACGGCCGAGCTGGTGCTGGCGCTGCTCGTGATCGGCGCGCTGATCGGCACGCTGCTGAGCGGCCGGATCACCGACCTGATGGTGCGAAACGGCATGCTCGAAGCTCGCGTCTGGGTCCCGGCGATCTGCTTCGTCGGGGCGGCCGTCCTGCTCATTCCGGGCCTGCTGGGCACCCATGTGTTCCCGTCGGTGTGGTTCGACATGGCCGGCGCGGGACTTCTGGCGGCCGCGAACCCGCCGCTCGATGCGGCGCGGCTCGACATCGTCCCCCCGGGGTTGTGGGGCCGGGCCGAGAGCGTGCGCACGGTGGCGCGCTCGCTCGTCCAGGCGCTCTCGCCGATCGTGTTCGGAGGCCTGTCGCAGCTCGTGGCGGGCATCGTGCCGGCGCAGACGCCGGTCGGGACGCACGCCGGGATCGTCTCGGCCAGCGCCGCCCGGGGCCTCGAGATCACCTTCCTGATCCTGCTCGCAACGCTCGTGGCGGCCGGCGTGTTCCTGGCCCGAGCCCGCCACACCTACCCCCGCGACGTGGCCACCGCGGCCGCCGCCCAGCCGGCTGCCCACGCGGCCTGATCGGTAGCGTCCGGCGCCATGTCCAGCAAGATCGTGACGCTGCCCGGCGATGGGATCGGGCCCGAGATCATGGCCCCGGCCCTGGAGGTACTGCGGGCCGTTGCAGCCGACTGCGCCTTCGATTTCGAGGAGCAGCCGTTCGGGGGCGCCTCGATCGACGCCCACGGCACGGCCTTGACCGACGAGACGCTGGCCGCGTGCCGCGCCGCCGACGCCGTGCTGCTGGCCGCCGTGGGTGGGCCCAAGTGGGACACGACCGATCCGTCCAAGCCTCGCCCCGAGCAGGGTCTGCTCGGTCTGCGCAAGGGCCTCGGCCTGTTCGCCAACCTGCGACCGGTCCGGCCGGTCCCGGCGCTGTACGACGCGAGCCCGCTCAAGCTCGAGGTGATCGAGCGGGTGGATCTGCTGGTGGTGCGCGAGCTCACCGGTGGGATCTACTTCGGGTCAAAGACACGGAGCGCCGATCGCGCCTCCGACGAATGCGTCTACACGAGGGAGGAGATCGAGCGGATCGCCCGGGTGGCCTTCCGTTCCGCCCGCTCCCGCGTCACCAGCGTCGACAAGGCCAACGTGCTCGAGACCAGCCGTCTGTGGCGAGAGGTCGTGCGCGACCTGCACGGCCGCGAGTTCCCCAACATCGAGCTCGAGCACCTGCTGGTCGACAACGCCGCGATGCGGCTGATCGCGGCGCCCCGGCACTTCGAGGTGATCCTGACCGAGAACATGTTCGGCGACATCCTCAGCGACGAGGCGGCGATGCTGACCGGGTCGATCGGGATGCTCCCGAGCGCGTCGCTGGGTGGGGCGGGCGGGTCCGATTCCCCGGGGCTGTTCGAGCCCGTGCACGGCTCGGCGCCCGACATCGCGGGGACCGGCGCCGCCAATCCGCTGGCCATGTTCCTGTCCGTGGCGCTGATGCTGCGCCACGGATTCGAAATGGAGGCCGAGGCGGCGGCGGTAGAATCGGCGGTCGATCGCGCGCTGGCCGACGGGCTGCGCACGGCCGACCTGGGGGGTAGCGCAGGCACAGCGGAGGCCACCCGGGCAGTCCTGAACCATCTCTAAGGAGCAGTCGTGGAGCAAGCGGACCTCATCTGGCACAACGGAGAGCTGGTCGCCTGGGAGGACGCGAAGGTCCACGTACTGACCCACGGCCTGCACTACGGGACCGGCGTGTTCGAGGGGATCCGCTGTTACGCGACCGACCGCGGCCCGGGCGTGTTCCGCAACCAGGACCACCTCGACCGGTTGTTCAAGTCGGCCGAGCTCTACTACATGCCGATCCCGTACACGCTCGAGGAGCTGCGTGCGGCGACGCACGAGCTGATCGCGGCCAACGAGCTGCGCGAGTGCTACATCCGCCCGATCGCCTTCCGAGGCTACGGCCAGATGGGCCTCTACCCGCTCGACGCCCCGGTGGAGGTCTCGATCGCGGTGTGGCCGTGGGGCGCCTACCTGGGCGAGGAGGGCAAGCAGCTGGGCGTGCGCGCCAAGGTGGCGAGCTGGCGGCGGATCCCGCATGACGCGCTGATCCCCCACGCGAAGGCGAGCGGCCAGTACCTGAACAGCGTCCTGGCCAAGATCGAGGCGTCCAAGGCGGGATACGAGGAGGCCATCCTGCTCGATTCGCACGGCTTCGTGTGCGAGGGCTCCGGCGAGAACATCTACCTCGTGCGGGACGGGCGGATCTTCACCCCGCCGCAGACGGCCGGCATCCTCGACGGGATCAGCCGCAAGTCGATCATCCAGATCGCGTCCGACCTCGGCTACGAAGTCGTCGAGCGGGACCTGGCGAGGGCCGAGCTGTACCTGGCCGACGAGGTGTTCCTGTCGGGCACGGCGGCGGAGCTCGTGCCGGTGCGCGAGGTCGACGACCACGCGATCGGCAGCGGCAAGCCGGGCCCGATCACGGCCGAGCTCCAGCGCGTGTTCGACGACGCGCTCCACGGCCGCGATCCGCGCTACCAGGAGTGGCTCGACATCGTGAAGGTGCCCTCGCGCACCGCGTAGCCGTGCGCCCTCCGGCCGCGATCAGCAGGCGATGACCGAGATCCAGCTCTACGACACGACGCTGCGCGACGGCATGCAGGGCGAGGGCATGTCGCTGTCGGCCGAGGAGAAGCTGCGGGTCGCCCACCGTCTCGACGAGCTGGGAATCGACCTGATCGAGGCCGGCTTTCCCAGCTCCAATCCCAAGGAGCTCGAATTGTTCTCGCTCCTCGGGGACGAGACGTTCTCGCACGCCGCGATCTGCGCCTTCGGCATGACCCGCCGGCGTGGGCTGGCCGCCTCGGAGGATCCCGCGCTGCGCGTGCTGGCGGACTGCTTCGCGCCTGTGTGCACGCTCGTGGGCAAGACCTGGAGCCTGCATCTCGAGAAGGTGGTCAAGGTCGACCGGGACGAGAACCTGCGGATGATCTCGGAGTCGGTGGCCTACCTGGTCGCGTGCGGCAAGCGCGTGGTCTACGACGCCGAGCACTTCTTCGACGGCTACGCCGACGACCCCGCCTACGCCCTGCGCTGCCTGCGCGCGGCGGCCGACGCGGGGGCGGAGACCGTGGTGTGTTGCGATACCAACGGGGGGAGCCTGCCTTCCGTCGTGGCGGGCGCGATGCGCGAGGTGGCCGCTGCCCTCGCTCCGGCCGGAGTGCGGATCGGTATCCACTGTCACGACGACGCGGGGTGCGGCGTGGCCTGCACGCTGGCCGCGGTCGAGCAGGGTGCGACGCACGTGCAGGGGACGATGAACGGCTACGGCGAGCGGTGCGGCAACGCCAACCTGGCCACGATCATCGCCAACCTCCAGCTCAAGCTCGGCCACCGGTGCCTGACCGAAGCCCAGCTCGCGGCGCTGACGCCGACCGCGCACTTCTTCGACGAGCTCCTGAACTTCACCCCCGATCCCGACCAGCCGTACGTGGGGCGCAACGCGTTCGCGCACAAGGGCGGGATGCACGTGGCCGGAGTGAACGTCGATCCGTCGACGTTCGAGCACGTCGACCCGCTCGTGGTGGGCAACGAGCGCGAGCTGCTCGTGTCCGAGCTCTCGGGCCGGGGCACCGTTCAGGCGCGGGCGCGGGAAGCGGGCATCGGCCTGGACGACGTCGAGGCGGCCCGCGTGGTCGAGCGGGTCAAGGAGCTCGAGCACGGCGGCTACCACTACGAGGCGGCGGACGGGTCGTTCGAGCTTCTCCTGCGCAAGGAGACGGGCGAGTACGAGCCGCTGTTCATCCTTGAGTCCTGGCGGGTGATCGTCGAGAAGCGCGCCGATGGTAGGGTCGAGACCGAGGCCACGATAAAGATTTGGACCCCGTCCGGACCCGATGGGGAGCGCTACGTTCGCACCGCGGAGGGCAACGGGCCGGTGAACGCGCTGGACCGCGCGCTGCGCGACGCGCTGGTCGAGATCCACCCGCATCTGCGCGACATCGACCTGGTCAACTTCAAGGTGCGCATCCTGGACGAGGCGAAGGGGACCGGCGCGGTCACCCGCGTCCTGCTGGATGCGTCCGACGGCGAGACGGTGTGGGGATCGATCGGCGTGTCGGAGAATGTCATCGAGGCCTCCTGGGAGGCACTCGTCGACTCGCTCGAGTACGGCATGCAGGTGGCGCAGTCGCGCCGAAGGGCGCGCGGCCAGGCCGCGCCTGCGTCGGGCTCGTGAAAGAGCTCGTCCCGCTCGCGCAGCCGGTGATCGGCGCGCGCGAGGAGGAGCTCGTCCTTGAGGTCCTCCGGGAGGGCCGCCTGTCGCTCGGTCCGATGCTGACGCGCTTCGAGCACGGGTTCGCGGCGCGGGTGGGCGCGCGCTACGCGTGCGGCGTCTCGAGCGGCACGGCGGGTCTGCACCTGGCGCTCCGCGCGGTGGGCGTGAGCGACGGCGGCGAGGTGATCACGACTCCGTTCTCGTTCGTGTCCAGCGCCAACGTCGCGCTGTTCGAGCGCGCGCGTCCCGTGTTCGCCGACATCGACCCGGTGACGCTCAACCTGGATCCGGAGGCGGCCGCCGCGGCCGTGTCAGCGCGGACCGCGGCGATCCTGCCCGTCCACGTGTTCGGCTACCCGGCGGATATCGCCGCGTTCGAGCGCCTCGGGCTACCCATCGTCGAGGACGCCTGCGAGGCGCTGGGTGCGGTCGACGCCGACGGGATCACGGTGGGCACGCGGGGGCATCCGGCCGTGTTCGCGTTCTACGCCAACAAGCAGATGGCCACGGGCGAGGGCGGGATGGTCACCGTTGCCGACCCGGAGCTGAAAGAGCGTCTCGATTCCGAGCGCAACCAGGGGCGGGCGCCCAACATGGACTGGCTCGATCACGATCGCCTCGGGTTCAACTACCGGCTGCCCGAGCTGTCGTGCGCGCTGGGCGTGGCGCAGCTGGAACGGCTCGATTCGCTGCTCGCCGGGCGCTCCCGCGCGGCCGGTTGGTACGGCGATGCGCTGGCCGGGATCGAGGGCCTGACGCTGCCGTGCCCAGATGTCGGCCGGGCTCGCCGTGGGTGGTTCGTGTACGTCGTTCAGCTCCCACACGAGATCGACCGTGACGAGACCGTGCGGGCGCTGGCCGCACGGGGAATCCCGAGCAAGCCGTACTTCCCCGCCATCCACCTGATGAGCTTCTATCGCGAGCGTTTCGGGCACCGCGAGGGAGAGTTCCCGGTGTGCGAGGACGTCGCCGCGCGCTCGATCGCGCTGCCGTTCTTCCCCGAGATGACCGAGGGGCAGGTGGGGCTGGTCGCGGAGGCGCTGCGCAGCGTGCTGTCGGCGCGCATGTCCGTGTCCTGATCACGGCCGCCCTTCCGCTGCGGTGCGTGATAGCTTGCCGCGATACATAACGAGCCGAATCGCCGAGCCATCCGTGGCCGGTGAGCGGGGGACCCAGGGCGGCCACTGTGGCCGCAGGGGCGAATCGCCGCCACAGTGCGGTGTAGCGCTTACGCGCGAGCCCGTCAGCTAACTCCGCAGGCTCGAGTCGGATCGAGAAGGAGGCTTTGTTGGACGGCGTCCGTGACCTCGCGCGGAATGAGCTGTGGGAGGAGTCGCTCGAGCGCTCACGCGCCCGGCGGGTGGCGGCACGGGCGGGCTCGCCCCAGCGTGAGCGCCCGCGTGTGGAGCCGCCGGTCGCCGCGGCTCGCGGCCGCAGCGCGCGCGTGGAGCCGCCGTGGGCGACGGCCAGCAGCCGCGGATCGTGCGCCCGCGCCCGCTCCTTGCCGCCTCCGGGGCGGTGCTCGGGCTCGCGTTGCTCGTCCTCGTCGTCTCCGGGTCGTTCGGCGGCTCGCGAACCGCGCGCCTCGCCGCTCACCTGAAGCTCACCCGCCCGGAGCAGGGCGGCCCGACGTATGCCGACTCGGTGAGGATCCCCGCCCAATCCCGCTCGCCGGTCTCTCGAGGCGGCAGGGCGAGCACACCCCGCCCGTGCCGGGCCGTCGTCGGTGTGAGCAACTACTTCAACCCGCTCGCGGCCGCCCACGTGACGCCGGAACGGATCGACCAGGGCGTCGACTACGCCGGAACGGGAGCGCTCGGTGCGATCGGCGCGGCGCGGATCACGTACGTGGGGACGAACGCCACCGGTTGGCCGGGTGGGTTCATCGAGTACCGCCTGCTCGACGGGACCGATGCCGGCTGCCACGTGTACTACGCCGAAGGCGTGAAGCCCGCTCCGGGGCTTCGGGCCGGCCAGATCGTGGGCCCGGGTCAACCGGTGGCCAGCTTGATTCCCGGCTGGTCGACCGGCATCGAGGTTGGCTGGGCCGCCGGCTACAAGACCGTGACCTATGCGGCGGCCAAGCACCAGTGGAGCGCTCGCAGCGACGCCGACAGCGTCCCCACCGGAGCGGGCAAGAGCTTCTCGGCTCTGATCCACGCCCTCGGCGGCCCGCCCGGGAAGCTCGAGGGCTAATCGAAATCGTGGCGGCGGGCCGGACGACGGGGGGCTGCCGGGCCACGGTGCCGCCCGTCGCGGGATAGCCGTTCGTAGTATGCGGGGGCGATGTCGCGCTTCGCCGAGCCCCAGCACGCGGATTTCCGCGCCCTGAACGACTCGATCGGCTTCGATTGGCGTCTTGGACCCTACGACGTCGAGCAGTCGCGCGCGCACGCCTCGATGCTCGCGGCTCAGGGAATCATCAGCGATGAGGAGCGCGACCAGCTGCTGGCCGGCCTCGACCAGGTCGCGGGTGAGCTGCGCGACGGGACGTTCCCGTTCGCCGACGGCGACGAGGACATCCACATGGCGATCGAGCGCCGCGTCACCGAGCTCGTCGGCACCGTGGGCGGAAAGCTCCACACTGCGCGGTCGCGCAACGATCAGGTCGCGACCGACATGGCGCTGTTCGTCCGTGCCCACGCCTTCCGGGCGGTGGATGCGATCGAGGATGTGGCGCGGACTCTGACCCGGCTGGCCGAGGCCCATCTCGACTGGCCGATGCCGGGCTACACGCACCTCCAGCGCGCCCAGCCGGTGTACCTGAGCCACCATCTGCTCGCGTACTTCTGGATGCTCGTGCGCGATCGCGAGCGGATGTACGGCGTCGTCGCGTCCACCGGCTCGCTGCCGCTGGGGGCGGGCGCGCTCGCCGGGGTGAACTTCGCCACCGACCGGTCGCTCGTGGCGCGCGAGCTGGGCTTCGTCGAGGTGGCGGCAAACTCGATCGACGCAGTCTCGAACCGCGACTTCGTCCTCGACTACCTGGCCGCGGCCGCCACCTGCGCCACGCACCTGTCGCGGCTCGGCGCCGAGATCGTGCTGTGGTCGAGCGAGGAGTTCGGCTTCTGCGAGGTCACCGACGCCTGGGCCTCGGGCTCCTCGATCATGCCGCAGAAGAAGAATCCCGATGCGGCCGAGCTGCTGCGGGCCAAGGCGCCGCGGCTGGTCGCGCATCTCGTCGGGCTGCACGGGGTGATGCACGGACTCCCGCTCACCTACAACAAGGATCTCCAGGAGGACAAGGAGCACCTGTTCGATGCCGCCGACACGCTCGAGCTGTCGCTGGCGGCGGCGCGCGGGATGCTCGAGGGGTTGACCTTCCGGCGCGAGCGGCTCGCGAACGCCGCCTCGGATGAGTTCCTGGCCGCCACCGACGTGGCCGACCTGCTCGTGCGGCGCGGCATGCCGTTCCGCCAGGCGCACGGGGTCGTGGCGGGGCTCGTGCGCGTGGCGGTCTCAGAGGGCAAGCGATTGTCGGAGCTGAGCCGCGAGCAGCTGGCGGCGCAGTCGCCGCTGCTCGACGAGGAGTTCTACGCCGTGCTGCGCGACCGGGCCTGGCTCGAGTCGAAGGTGTCCGAGGGCGGCACCAGCCTCGCCCGCGTGCGCGAGCAGCTCGGAGCGGGCGCGCGCGGCGCTGGCCTCCGGCTCGTGAGGCCGTCGTGGTATGAGCGGCCCGTGGTGGAGGTCGCGCGGGACCTGATCGGCTGCGTGCTCTCGCACGAAGGGAGCGCCGGCGTGATCGTCGAGACCGAGGCCTACCACGAGACCGAGCCCGCCTGCCACGCGTACGTGGGGCTGACCGAGCGTACCCGTGTCCTGTTCGGGCCCCCGGGCCGCGCCTACGTTTACCGCTCCTACGGGATCCACGCGTGTCTGAACGCGGTCTGCGAGCCGCCGGGGGTGGGAGCGGCGGTGCTGATCCGGGCGCTCGAGCCCGTCGAGGGCGTGGAGGCGATGCGCGCGAGGCGGGGCCTCGAGCGGCTCGAGTCGCTCTGCTCGGGCCCGGGGAAGCTGACCCAGGCGCTAGGGGTCGAGCTGACGGACAACGGTGGTGACCTGCGTGCCGGGCCGGTGGTCATCTCCGCGCGTCCGGCTGGCATGGCGCGACGTTCCGGTCGCCACCGATCGCCGTATCGGGATCACCAAGGCGGTCGAGCTCCCGTGGCGGTTCTGCGCCACCGGAAGCCGGTTCCTGTCACGTCCAGTGGGCGCCGGCGGGCGCGTGGTCAGGCGGACGCGGCGGGTGCCGAGCGGGGCCTGAGCGAGCGGGTCCCCGGCGGAGCGTGAGCTCACGGCCCGCGCCGTGCTCGATATGCCGCGGATAGCGCGGCATATCGAGCAATCGATGGGCCTACTGGGTCCCTGGCGACGCGCCGCCGGTCCCGCCTGTGCCGCCGCCACCGGTGCCTCCGCCGGTGCCACCACCGGTCCCTCCGCCACCGCCACCGGTTCCGCCGCCACCGGTGCCGCCTCCCGTGCCGCCACCGGTGCCGCCACGTGCTCGCCGGTGCCACCACCGGTCCCTCCGCCACCGCCACCGGTTCCTCCGCCCGCGCCGCCGGGGGTACCTCCGCCGCCGGTCCCTCCACCGGTTCCGCCCGTGCCCCCAGCGCCTCCGGTGCCGCCCCCCGTCGTACCGCCGCCGGTCGGCGCCGCGGGCGTGGTCTGGACGGTCGACGTTCCGCTGCTGGATCCGGTCGAACCCGATGTGGTCGAGCTGGGGCTCGACCCCGATCCGGAGGTGTCGGTGCTGCTCGAGCTGCTGCTCGACTGCTTCTGCGATTGAGGTGACTCGCTGGCCAGGATCTGGAGCGCCTGGACCATGAAGTTGTGCCAGATGATGGCCGGGTAGGTGCCACCCTCGACCGGCTGGCCGTTGTAGAGGGTGCTCATCGAGACGAGCTTGTTCGGGTATCCGACCCACACGGCCACGGTCATCTGCGGCGTCCAGCCGACGAACCAGGCATCGGCGTAGTCGGTCGTGGTCCCGGTCTTGCCCGCCACGTCCACGCCCTGGATCGCGGCCTCCGTGCCGGTGCCGTTCGCGACCACCCCGCCGAGCATGTCGTGGATCGTGCTCGCCACGCTGGCCGGAAGGACGCGGTGATAGTCGGGATGATCGGTCACGACGCCCGCCCGGCACTCGTGCGGCGGGCACTGGATCTCTGCGATCCCCGTCGGCCCCTCGTCGGGAGCTCCGAGTGCCGGGTTGTACACGCGCTTGCCGCCGGTGGCGAGCGTCTCGTATGCGTGGGCCATGTCGAGCGGGCTGACGCCGATCTTCAAGCCGCCAAGGATCATCGCGTAGTTGGTCGACACCGGCGTGCGGATCCCCATCGCGTGCGCCATCTGAGCGATCCGGTTGGTGCCGACGTTGATGCCGACCTGCGCGAACACCGAGTTGTCCGAGATCGCGGTGGCACTGGCGAGCGAGATCGGCCCGGAGTACGTGTTGCCGAAGTTGTGGACGATGAAGTGCTCCTTGCCACCACTGTTGGGCACGATGAAGTCCTGCGGCGCCGAATCGATGATCGAGTCCGGCGAGTATCCGCGCTGGAGCGCGACCGCCAGCGTGAACGGCTTGAACGACGAGCCGGGCTGCCGCAGGCCCTCGGTGGCGAGGTTGAACTGCGAATGCGTGTAGTCCTCGCGGCCGTTGACGATCGGGCCGCCCACCATCGCCCGGACCTCGCCGGTCTTGTTGTCGATGGCGACGAGCGACGCGCCGGGAAGGCCCTCTCCCGAGGGCAGCTCAGCGGAGACCGCCTGCGTCGGCGGCCTGCTGAAGCTTGAGGTCGAGCGTGGTGCGGATCTTCAGGCCGCCGTAGTAGGTCCGGTACTCGGCCACGCTCGGTGCCACGCCCGTGCCGCGCTCCACGGCGCCGAGCAGCTGCGGGCGCAGCCAGCTCGTGAAGTACGGGGCCACTGAAGGCTCGGTGGGCTGCTGGATGTCGTTGGCCGTGGGCAGCGGTGCGCGCAGCGCGTGCTCGTATTCGGCGCGCGTCAGGTAGTGCTGCTCGAACATGTCCCGGAGCACCAGGTCGCGCCTTCCGATCGCGGCGTGGGGGTGGGCGATCGGGTCGAACGCGCTCGGATTGGCGACCATGCCGGCGAGCAGCGCGCCCTCAGCGGGCGTAAGCGTCGCGGCGCACTTCGGCTGGGGCGCGCTCGGCGTGCTGTCACCGCAGGCCGTGCGCGAGGAGCTCTCGGTGCCGGACGAGCCTGCTGCGGCGGCAGAAGCAGGAGCGCCGGAGTCGAAGCCGTGGACCTTGCCGAAGTACACGCGCGCGGCCGACTCCACGCCGTAGGCGCCGTTGCCGAAGTAGATCGTGTTCAGGTACTCGGTCAGGATCTTCTGCGGCTTCCACCTGCGGGTGAGGTGGTAGGCGATCGCGGCCTCCCGCAGCTTCTCGAGCACGGTCCGGTTGTTCTCCTCCGACAGCGCGTTCTTGACGAACTGCTGCGAGATCGTCGAGCCGCCCTGCACCGGGCCACCGCCGACGTCGGAGACGAAAGCACGCGCGATCCCCTTGAGGTCGACGCCCGGGTCCGACCAGAACCGCTTGTCCTCGACCGAGACGATGGCGCGGCGCATCCACGGCGAGATCTGGTCGTAGTTGTCGATCACCGGCTGGTTCGGGGGAGCCAGCACGCCGATCGGACGCCAGTGGTCGTCGTACAGGAACGAGTTCGTCGTCAGCTTGTACTGCTGGCGGTTCTCGATCTGCGGGATGTCCGAGGCGACCGCCATGAGCACGCCGTAGACGGTCGAGATCGCGGCCAGCACGCCCAGCCCGACCAGCACCGCCAGCACGCGCAGCTTGCGGACGCGCGGCTTGGCCGGACGGTCGCCGTCGCTCCGCCCGCGCCTGCGCCGGCGCGGCGGTTGCTAGAGGGATCGGCGGCCCCGGGTCGTCGCCCTGTATCGGGATCTGAACGTCGCTCATGCGATCCGGCGTGCTCTGACGGCGCCCAGCGGGGAGCTGTGCGCCGGCCACGCCCAAAGCGGAACCGTATCCAGGCGGCAAACGGACAAAGGGTCCCGCGCGGCGCGAGAGTCTAGCATTGGCTCGGATGGATTCCGAGGGCTCCAAGCCGGCGCAGGATGCTGCCTGGCTGACCCGGAACACGGTGGATTGCCTGCCCGAAGGGGAGCTCGAGGCCAGGCTGAGGACCGGCCGGCCGCTGCGGGTCAAGCTCGGGATCGACCCGACGGCGCCCGACATCCACCTCGGATTCACGGTGGTGCTGCAGAAGCTGCGCGAGTTCCAGGAGCTCGGCCACACTGTCGTGCTGATCGTCGGCGACTACACCGCGCGGGTGGGGGATCCGAGCGGCCGCTCCACCACCCGGCCGATGCTGGAGCCCGGCGAGATCGACGCCAACGCACGGACCTTCCAGGAGCAGGCGCTGAAGGTGCTCAGCCCGCAAGGGCTGGAGGTGCGCTTCAACAGCGAGTGGCTCGACATGCCGGTCGAGCGGCTGTTCGGGCTGCTGCGCCATGCCACGGTGGCGCAGATGCTCGAGCGCGACGACTTCGCCAAGCGCTTCGCCGCGCAGGAGCCGATCTCGGTCCTGGAGCTGCTGTATCCGATGCTCCAGGGCTACGACTCGGTCGCCGTGCGCGCCGACGTCGAGCTCGGCGGGACGGATCAGAAGTTCAACCTCCTCCTCGGCCGGGACATCCAGCGCGCCTATGGCCAGCCCGAGCAGCTGGTGATGACCCTGCCGCTGCTCACCGGCCTCGACGGCGAGCGCAAGATGTCCAAGTCCTTCGGCAACTACATCGGGGTCACGGAATCGCCGGAGGAGATGTACGGCAAGACCCTGTCGATTCCGGATTCCTCGATCGAGCCGTGGTACGAGCTGCTGCTCGGCGTCGAGCCCCCCGGGGGGGTCGGGCCACGGGATGCCAAGCGCGCGCTGGCGCGGGCCGTGGTCGAGCGATATCACGGCCCGGATGCCGCGGGGGCGGCCGAGCAGCACTTCGACCGCGTGTTCGTGCGCCACGAGGTGCCCGAGGACGTGCCGGTGGTGCAGTTCGCGCCGGCGCGGGGGTCCGACGGCTCCGCCGTAGTTCATCTGCCCGCGCTGCTGTCCGCGGCGTTCGGGATCTCGACCTCGGAGGCGCGGCGCACGCTGGCTCAAGGCGGGGTGCGGGTGGACGGCGAGCGGCTCGCCAACGGATCGCTCGACGTGCCGGCTGCCTCGCTGGACGGCAAGGTCGTTCAGCTCGGCAAGCGGCGGTTCGTCCGCGTGCAAGTGGGCTGAGAGTGGCGGTTCACGGCGGACTGCTGCGGCTCGAGACGCCGGGCAACGGGCATATCGTCGACATCACCCCGGGAGTGGCGAGCGTGGTCCGGACCTCGGGCGTCGACCGGGGGCTGGTGAGCGTTTTCGCCACCGGCTCGACCGTGGCCGTGACCACCATGGAGTACGAGCCGGGCGGGGTTCACGACCTCCAGTCGCTCCTCGATCGGCTGATCCCGGCCCGCGATGAGTACGAGCACAACGTCCGCAATGGGGATACCAACGCGCACGCGCACCTGCGCGCCGCGGTGATCGGGCCATCGGAGTCGATCCCACTTCTCGACGGCCAGCTCGCGCTGGGGACCTGGCAGCAGGTGGTGCTGATCGACTTCGACGACCGTCCGCGCCGGCGGACGGTGACCGTGCAGGTGATCTCCTGAGCGCGCTTTTCCCGGGCCGCCGCCGGTGTCGTGCGTGGCCTACGGGACGACGGGCTGGCGAGTGAGCTCGGCGACTCGCGCCGGTCGCTGCACCGCGCCGGTCCTGCTCTCCGCGCGCCACGTCTTCCAGTAGGCCCGCATGCGCCGCCGGAAGGCCTTCGGCTTCTCGGCGTACAGGCGCTCTCCCACGAGCATCGCCTGAGCCTGCAGCTGGCCGCGCCGGTGGTCGAGAAGGCCGATCACCGCATCGAGATCGACGGTCAGCGCCGGCCCCGCCTCCAGCAGCGTCTTGCGCAGGAGCGCCAGATCGTGATCGTCGCCGAGCAGGTCGGAGAGCAGGTGGGCGTCCTTGGCCTGGCCCTTCATGGTCCCGGGCGCGATGGGCTCGAGAAGCCGCAGGTGGTACCAGTAGTCCTTCGCCCGCTTGCGCCAGTCGTGCAGCCGCTCGACCGTGGGGTCGTCCTGGGCGGTCCTGAACGCCCGCCGTCCGCGCCGATAGCCACGGTCCAGGCCGGCGTCTATCGCTTTCCATCCACCGTGCCGAAGCCGCCACTGGGCGGTACGCAGCCGCGCGGCCTTCAGCTCCTCCGCCACCTCGTCCGTCAGGCCGGAGTCCATCAGCGACCGCCGCGGGCCATCCCCGGCCTGGTCCAGGTGGTCGCGGATGGCCGTGAAGTTCCTCTCCGCCAGCTGGCCCGCATATCGCTCGGCCAGGCCGGCGGTCGCCTCGACCATGACCTCGGCGTCCCTGGCCGCCGACAGGCGCCGGCCCGCGTCGCGGAATGCGTCGTTCTCCCGCCGGCGGGTCGAGGGCTTGATCGAGCCGCGGGACAGCCGCAACAGGGATCGTTCCTTCTTGAGCGCCTTGCGCGCCGCGTGGACCGCCTCTACCGGATCGGTCTCGATCCCGTCCGTCAGCTCGCCGATCGCCCCGTCCAACTGCTCGGTGGCGATCCGCCGGATCCCCTGATCGGCCGCCTCTCCGTCGGTGAGTCTGTAAGCCATCTGCCTCTCCCTGCCTCGCTCGAGTGTCGCTACTCAGGCGGTACCCATGGGTCGGTGGCGGGAATCGGCAGGGCCGGCGTCTGTGGGGAGTGGGCGTCGGGCCGGCCGACCCTCCGGCCCGCCCGCGAGCGCCGCTCGCATCCGGGCGAGCTCTCGCGGAGGCGTCCACACGGCCGATTCGGCTACGATGGCATCCGCGGAGGAGCCGCTCGTCGCGACGGGTTGGCGCTTCTCAGCTGGGCTGGCCGCGCGCTATACTCAGCTGTCCGCTCGGGGTCGAGTACCGACTCACGCGCGCCGATAGAAGGGAGCACCCCTTCCGAAGAGGTGCGACGGTCTTTGAAAACTCAACAGCATGCGCACTCTCGACCGTCCCTCGGTCGAGGAGTGTGTCCAGGTTCGACGCCGTCGCTCGACATGGCCCGCTTGCGGGTCGTACTCGATCGGCGGTGCCAGAATTGACCCCGTCTTGCGTCCCGGAGCCCGTGGTGTACACGGACTCCCTCGTGTGGACGCGAGGGTCTGATCCCACCAGGGATCAGGCCCGGGTCCCGCCCACCATCCGGTGGGATGACGTCCGCTCAAGGCGGACTGGGACCTGACGACTCTTTGTGAACGGTGGTTGGTCTCGCGACCAGCCGCTGCGTTGTTCGTAGTTCTTCACGGAGAGTTTGATCCTGGCTCAGGACGAACGCTGGCGGCGTGCCTAACACATGCAAGTGGAGCGACGAACCGGGCTTCGGCCCGGGGCAAAGCCGCGAACGGGTGAGTAACACGTGGGTAACCTGCCCCGATGATTGGGACAACCCGAGGAAACTCGGGCTAATACCGAATGTGCCCTCTGGCCATAAGGCCGCTGGGGAAAGGAAGCTTCGGCCTCCGCATCGGGATGGGCCCGCGGCCCATTAGCTTGTTGGTGAGGTAAAGGCTCACCAAGGCAACGATGGGTAGCTGGTCTGAGAGGACGATCAGCCACACTGGGACTGAGACACGGCCCAGACTCCTACGGGAGGCAGCAGTGGGGAATCTTGCGCAATGCGCGAAAGCGTGACGCAGCAACGCCGCGTGGGGGAAGACGGCCTTCGGGTTGTAAACCCCTTTCAGTTGGGACGAAGCTCCGTCGGTGAATAGCCGGCTGGAGTGACGGTACCTTCAGAAGAAGCCCCGGCTAACTACGTGCCAGCAGCCGCGGTAATACGTAGGGGGCAAGCGTTGTCCGGAATCATTGGGCGTAAAGAGCGTGTAGGCGGCTCGGTAAGTCCGCTCTGAAAGCCCGGGGCTCAACCCCGGGAGGCGGGCGGATACTGTCGAGCTAGAGTCCGGAAGAGGCGAGTGGAATTCCTGGTGTAGCGGTGAAATGCGCAGATATCAGGAGGAACACCAATGGCGAAGGCAGCTCGCTGGGACGGTACTGACGCTGAGACGCGAAAGCGTGGGGAGCAAACAGGATTAGATACCCTGGTAGTCCACGCCGTAAACGATGGGCACTAGGTGTGGGGGGTGTCGACTCCCTCCGTGCCGACGCTAACGCATTAAGTGCCCCGCCTGGGGAGTACGGCCGCAAGGCTAAAACTCAAAGGAATTGACGGGGGCCCGCACAAGCAGCGGAGCATGTGGTTTAATTCGACGCAACGCGAAGAACCTTACCTGGGCTTGACATGTTCCTGACAGCCGTGGAAACACGGTCTCCCTTCGGGGCAGGATCACAGGTGGTGCATGGCTGTCGTCAGCTCGTGTCGTGAGATGTTGGGTTAAGTCCCGCAACGAGCGCAACCCCCGTCGCATGTTGCCAGCATTTAGTTGGGGACTCATGCGAGACTGCCGGTGACAAACCGGAGGAAGGTGGGGATGACGTCAAGTCATCATGCCCCTTATGTCCAGGGCTACACACGTGCTACATTGGCGCGTACAGAGGGTTGCAAGACCGCGAGGTGGAGCGAATCCCTTAAAGCGCGTCTCGGTTCGGATTGCAGGCTGAAACTCGCCTGCATGAAGGCGGAGTTGCTAGTAATCGCGGATCAGCACTGCCGCGGTGAATACGTTCCCGGGCCTTGTACACACCGCCCGTCACACCATGGGAGTGAGCAACACCCGAAGCCGGTGGCCTAACCCTTTTGGGAGGGAGCCGTCGAAGGTGGGGCTCGCGACTGGGGTGAAGTCGTAACAAGGTAGCCGTAGCGGAAGCTGCGGCTGGATCACCTCCTTTCTAGGGAGCCCAAATTTGGGCACTCTAATGTCGACCGGGCCTGGCAGGCCTCCACGGCGCTAACGCGTCGAGGCGGCTCGCATGCTGTTGAGTTTTGAGAGACCGGCTCGCTGCCGGCGGCTCGTGGACCAGCTCCCGGGCCTCCGCGTGGCGAGCTTCGCCTCTTCGCGGACCTTGAAAACTGCACAGTAG
>CAVPZV010000002.1:0-551923 GCA_963710305.1 uncultured Solirubrobacterales bacterium
TGGGAGTGGATATGCTCTGCTTGGCTTACAAACGGAACGGTGATCGGTGCCGTCGGCGGACTGGTCGGCGTAGTCGGTGTCATAGCGATCAGCGACGACCAAGTCTTCGGGATCGCCCCAAGGATTGATGCGCGCAGGCAGCGAAGTTCCTCGCGGTTCGCGACTACAAACGTCTCGGTCCGCCTCCGCGTGTTCACCAAGAGCCTCGTCTCCTCGCCGGAGATCAGAGTACGCTGACGATCTTCGTAGACTCATCTCTGCAGCAAGCCAGAACGGTGACGCTCGGAAGAGCCCTGCGGTCCCTGCGGGACGAAAGCCCGCGCTCGCAGGACTGAAAAGGCGCAACTCAGCATCAAGAATTGGGGGGCGCGGCGCTTCAGGCGAGATGTCTCGACGGTCAAGCCACCGTCTAAGTGCCTTGCACATTGCTCGCCGGATAATAACTCCGCCTAGCGAATGGCCAACGAGCGTGAGCGATGAATAGTGGAGGTCGCCGGTCTGCCGAACGGCGACTCCGTCGACCTCAACGAGCTCGCTCGGTAGCTGCGGATAGAAGCCTTCGACGCCCCGTCTTAGGCGGTCGCCAGCTCCGGTTATGGAATCTCTTTTCGAGTCGTACGCGGCGAACAAGAAATCGCACGTCCGCCACCATGCCCGACGCGATCCGCTGTCCGGGAACTCCCGCCATGTTCGAAGCGGCTTTCCACCGAAGCCGTGGACGAAGACAACAAGGCGACTGGGTCTAGCGTGGGCTAGATACAGGACCCAACCTGCCGGGTTGTCAACCCGCCGTTTAGAGTGAGTGAGCTCGGTGGCGGCCACGGGCCGGGGGATCATTTCAGATTGCCCGAGACCGCGAAGTCGAACCCTGATTGCCAGCTAGCCGCAACCCTCGGGTCGTGGCTACAGGCCCCAAGTAACAAGGCCGGCGGCAGACTGGGCCGACGCGTGCCTATGCACGCAGCGTATGCGGCCGGACAAAAGGTGAGGCCCGCATTCGGCCAAGAGCACGACCGAGCTGAGGATCTCATCCCTCGGCGCACAGCAGCCGGAGCTCGGTCGGTTTGGCGACGAGGCCCATGGACGCCAACTTTTCCGCTCACGTCCTCGGCCGCCGGTCGCTTAGTAGATGATCGCGCTGACGAGCGCCAAGGCGGCAACAGCTCGCCGGCCGCGCGATGCTCTGCCGAAGCCACGAGAGTGGGGAGGCCTGCTCCGTCATCGCTGCCGCGGTCCCGTCATTTGAGCCGTGGAGCGTCAAGTCTGAAGGACTGTAAGGTTGGCGGATCATGCTGACCGGAGAGATCAAAGGCAAGGTCGACCGCATCTGGGACGCGTTCTGGTCGGGCGGCATCGCCAACCCGCTCGAGGTGATCGAGCAGATCACCTACCTGCTGTTCCTCCGGCGCCTGGACGAGCTGCAGACGCTGGAGGAGAACAAGGCCAACCGCACTCGGCGAGCCGATCGAGCATCCGATCTTCCCGAGGGCGACGACCGCGGGCGCCCGTACGCGGACCTGCGCTGGTCGCGGTTCAAGGACTCGACGCCCGGCGAGATGTTCGACGTCGTCAGCGAGCACGTGTTCCCGTTCCTGCGCACGCTCGGCGGCGAGGACTCGACCTACTCGCACCACATGAGATGCGCGGTTCACGATCCCGACGCCGGCGCTGCTCGCAAAGGTCGTCGACATGCTCGACGAGATCCCGATGGAGGATCGGGACACCAAGGGCGACCTCTACGAGTACATGCTCGGCAAGATCGCGACGCGCCGGCCAGAACGGCCAGTTCCGCACGCCGCGGCACATCATCGCAGCTGATGGTCGAGATGACGGCGCCGACGCCCAAGGACGTGATCTGCGACCCGGCGTGCGGCACCGCCGGCTTCCTGGTCGCCGCCGGCGAGTATCTGCGCGACGCACCACCCGGAGGTGCTCGCACGACGCCGAGGCGAGCGCAGCACTTCCACAACAGCATGTTCCACGGCTTCGACTTCGACAGCACGATGCTGCGGATCGGCAGCATGAACATGCTGCTGCACGGCGTCGAGGCGCCCGACATCCGCTACCGCGACTCGCTCTCCGAGGGCGCGAGCGACGAGGAGGAGCGCTACACGCTGATCCTCGCCAATCCGCCGTTCGCCGGGAGCCTCGACTACGAGACGACCGCCAAGGACCTGCTGCAGGTCGTCAAGACGAAGAAGACCGAGCTGCTGTTCCTCGCGCTGTTCCTCCGGCTGCTCAGACCCGGCGGGCGGGCGGCGGTCATCGTGCCCGACGGCGTGCTGTTCGGGTCGAGCAAGGCGCACAAGGAGCTGCGGCGGATCCTGGTCGAGGACCAGAAGCTCGATGCCGTCGTGAAGCTGCCGAGCGGCGTCTTCAGGCCGTACGCCGGGGTCTCGACCGCGATCCTGCTCTTCACCAAGACCGACACCGGCGGCACCGACGACGTCTGGTTCTACGACGTGACCGCCGACGGCTGGTAGCCTCGACGACAAGCGCACGCCGCTGCTCGACGAGGACAAGCTCGGGCCGGCGCCCGACGTGCCGCTGACCGACGAGGAGCACGCCAAGAACAACCTGCCCGACGTGCTCGACGCGCTGGGCGAGCGCGACGGCGACGAGCGGACGCGCGCACGGACCGAGCAGAGCTTCTGCGTGCCGAAGGCCGACATCGTCGCCGCAGGGATACGACCTCTCGCTCAACCGCTACAAGGAGGTCGTCCACGAGGAGGTCGAGCACCGGCCGCCGCTGGAGATCATCGCCGAACTCGAGCAGCTCGAGGAGCGAGATCCGGGCAGGGACTGATCGAGCTGAAGGGATGCTAGTGGGGTGACGGTGCCCCTGGGCGATCACTCGCTGAGGTTCGCGAGTCGGCGCGAGTGCGCTCCACGGCTGAAGCACTCGGCGACGAGGCACTCGGTTACCTCGTGGCTGGCGCCGGAGACAGTGAAGGATGCGACGGCCTCACGCCGTACGAAGCCTCGACGACGCCGACGCCAGGTGTTCCGACGCCAGGTGACATTTGCGTCGCGATCCACGCGCTCCATCGGACGAACGGTCGCTGATCACACCCGAGCGGTGCTGATCGGACCGAGTCAGGCTGTGCCGACGCTCGATCGCAAGGCGACGTCGATGCAGGATACCTCTTCGCATTGGGTGCGAACGCGCAGCGCTCGTCTAGCATCGACTGGGCGCGGCGCAACTTCACGCGAGCTATCAGCCGGATCGACTATAGAGCAAGTCGAGCTGCCGCTCCCGCCGCTCGATGAGCAGCGACGGATCGCCCGAGATCCTGGACGTCGCCGCGGGCTGCGGTACTCAGCGGCGCGAAGCGCTCGTACCTCTTGAGCGAGCTCGAGCGCCGTCGATCTTTCTCGAAGGTTCGACAGAGCCACTGGACGAGGTTACTGTGACCCATGGCGATCGGAGATCGCTGACGGTCCTCATTGGCGTTCGCGTCGTCCCAGCGGCGAGATTCGATCGCGGCGGTATTCGGCTCTGCTCGAGGTGCGAATGTCTATTCCGGGCAGGCTCGACTGGGCCGATCTGCGACAGTTAGCCGGAGGACGATCTCGGATGCGATCACCGCAGATGTGCGCTCAATGCCGACGACATCGTGGTCGCCATGGACACGTCGCTGATATCGACGGCGCTCGGTCGCAATCGATACGGAGATCGACCTTGCAGCGCTGCTCGTCCAACGTGTCGCGCGAATCTCAGGCTGATCGTTCAGTCATTGATCAGCGACTTGCTACTTGCGACGAAGTCCACGCAGGTTCGAGCGTCACTGTGCGTCCGATCGAACGACGATCCCCACATATCTCCGACCGAGATCAAGTCGGTTCGGCATCGTGGTCCCCCCGTCGGAGTGCAGCAGTCGACTTCGAGCGCGTGTCACAGTCGAGTGCGTGACGCGACCACCCGATATCGGCGAGGCACGTCAGGCGGAGGCCCTATTCGCAGCCTGCAGCAGCGGGCGTTCGCGGGCGAGCTTTGACTATGATCGCGCACGGCGCGCTCGCAGCGCGGCCCGTCGAACTTCGCGTTCCTGACGGCCATGGCCGGAGCTGTCGCGGTCGAGGCGGCCCGGGCAGAGCGCAACGCCGTCACTGACCCTCGCGCGGCCTGCTTCTACGCCCGCCGCTGCGCTCGAGCTGGCGGTCCACTGGCTGTACGACGCGGACCGCTCGCTGCGCCGCCCGTACAAGGACGATCTCTCGGCGATGCTGTTCGAGCCGTCGTTTCGGCACGCGGTCGACGACGGATCCAGACCAAGATGGACCTGATCCGCCGGCAGGGCAACGGGCCGTTCACGACGCGGCCGATCAAGGCCGACGCCGCGCTCGGGGTGCGTCAGGGAGCTGTTCCACGTGATGTTCTGGCTGGCGCGCACGTACGCACCGCGAGCCGGCAGATGCCGCCGCATGCGAACCTTGTGTTCGACGCGGCGGCGATCCCGCGGCCGCTGACGGCCGGAGCAGCGGCAGGCGAGCGCCGAGGCGCTGCGCGAACGCCAGCAGGAGAACGAGCGACGCGACGAGGAGCTCGACCGCAGCCGCGGAGGAGAACGCGGCGCTGCAGGCGGAGCTCGAGCAGCTGCGCGCCCAGGTCGTCGCGGCGAAGGCCGTGAACGAGGCAGCGTCCCGACGAGCACGACTACTCCGAGGCAGAGACCCGGGACCGCTACATCGACGTGCTGCTGCACGAGGCGGGCTGGCCGCTTCCGAGAGCGCGACCGCGAGTACGAGGTCACGGGCATGCCGAACGACAAGGGCACCGGCTACGTCGACTACGTGCTCTGGGGCGACGACGGCAAGCCGCTCGGCCTGGTCGAGGCGAAGCGAACCAGCCGCGACTCCGCAGGTCGGGCAGCAGCAGGCGAAGCTCTACGCCGACTGCCTGGAGGCGGCAGTTCGGGCGGCGGCCGGTGATCTTCTACTCCAACGGCTACGAGACGTGGATCTGGGACGACCAGCGTACCCGCCGCGGCCGGTGCAGGGCTTCTACACGAAGGACGAGCTCGAGCTGCTGATCCAGCGGAGGACCAGCCGCAAGTCACTCGGCGACGCTCGAGATCAACGACCGCGATCGTCGAGCGGTACTACCAGACGCGCGCCATCCGGCGGATCGGCGAGGCGTTCGAGAACGACCTCGAGCGCAAGGCGCTGCTCGTGATGGCGACCGGCGCCGGCAAGACCCGAACCGTCATCGCGCTGTTCGACCTGCTGATGCGCTGCAACTGGGCCAAGCGCATCCTGTTCCTGGCGGACCGGATCGCGCTCGTCAACCAGGCGGTCGGCGCGTTCAAGACGCATCTCCCGACGTCGTCGACCGTGAACCTGGTGACCGAGCGCGACGGCGAGGGCCGCGTCTACGTCTCGACCTATCCGACGATGATGGGCCTGATCGACGAGCGGACGCGGGCGAGGAGCGCCGCTTCGGTCCGGGCTACTTCGACCTCATCGTCATCGACGAGGCGCACCGCTCGGTGTACCAGAAGTACCGGGCGATCTTCGACTACTTCGACTCGCTGCTCGTCGGCCTCACCGCGACGCCCAAGGATGAGATCGACATCAACACCTACCAGCTCTTCGACCTGGAGACCGGCGTCCCGACCGACGCCTACCACCTCGACGAAGCGATCAAGGAGGGTTCCTGGTCCCGCCCACGCGCGATCACCGTGCCGATCAAGTTCCCCCGCGCAGGGCATCAGGTACAACGACCTCTCCGAGGAGGAGAAGGAGACGTGGGATGCCCTGGAGTGGGACGAGGACGAGCCGACCTTCCCGACGGGGTCGCCGCCGAGGCGGTGAACGCGTGGCTCTTCAACGAGGACACCGTCGACAAGGTGCTCGCGACCTGATGACGCGCGGCCAGCGAGTCGCCGGCGGCGACCGGCTCGGCAAGACGATCATCTTCGCCAAGAACAACGCCCACGCCGACTTCATCGCGCAGCGCTTCGATGCCAACTACCCCAAGCACGCCGGCGCGTTCGCCCGGGTCATCACCTACGACGTCGAGTACGCCCAGTCACTGATCGACGACTTCTCGAACACGGACAAGGCGCCGCACATCGCGGTCTCGGTCGACATGCTCGACACCGGCATCGACGTGCCCGAGGTCGTCAACCTCGTGTTCTTCAAGCCGGTCCGCTCGAAGACGAAGTTCTGGCAGATGGTCGGCCGCGGCACGCGGCTGCGTCCGGACCTGTTCGGTCCTGGCGAGGACAAACAGGACTTCTACGTCTTCGACTGCTGCGAGAACCTCGACTACTTCAATCAGGAGACGTGCCAAGCGACGGCGGCGTCGGCGAGTCGCTGCGCCTGACGACTGTTCCGGGAGCGGCTGCGAGCTGATCGCTCGAGCTTGCCGAGGCAGAAGGAGTCGGTGACGGCACCCACAGCGACGCCGGTCTGCGCTCCGACGTCATCGAGCTGCTGCGCGAGCAGGTCGCGCGCATGAACGTCGACAACTTCCTCGTCCGACCCACAGCGCCGCTGGGTCGAGCACTATCGCGAAGAAGAGCCGTGGACCGAGCTCGATATCCAGAAGGCGCTCGAACTTGCCGATCGCGTCGCCGACCTACCGACGACGCTCCCGGAGGACGATGAGGAGGCCAAGCGCTTTGACCTGATCATCCTCAAGCTCCAGCTCTGCCGGCTCCTCGGCGAGCCCGGGCGAGGAACGCCTGCGGCGGCAGGTCCAGGAGATCGCCTCGGGGCTACTCGAGCAGCTCTGCGATCCCGGCGATCAGGGCCGAGCAGGCGATTCTCGACGAGCTGGCCGGCGATGAGTGGTGGATCGACGTCACGCTCCCGATGCTCGAATACGCACGCCGCCATGTGCGCGGCCTCGTACGACTGCTCGAGAAGCGCAAGCGCGTCGTTGTCTATACCGACTTCATCGACAACCTCGGCGACCTCGAGGAGGTCGAGCTACGCGCGGTAGGTTCGGGAGACACCTACGAGCGGTTCCGTCAGAAGGCCCGTGCGTACCTGCGCGAGCACGAGGATCACCTCGCGCTCCAGAAGTTGCGGCGCAACGTCCCGATGACGCAGACGGATCTCGAGGAACTCGACCGGATGCTCCGGACGGCCGGCGTCGGGGACGTTTCGCACATCGACCGTGCGAGCTCCGAGCCGGGCGGTCTCGGCACCTTCGTGCGGAGCCTCGTCGGCCTCGACCGCGCTGCCGCGTCCGAGGCACTGTCAGGATTCATCGACGGGAAAACACTGACCGCTGCACAACACGACTTCATTGCCCTGGTTGTCAGCTATCTCACCGCCAACGGCCTGATGGACGCACAGCTCCTCTACGACCAGCCGTTCACCACCGTCGCTCCCGGCGGGCCCGAAGAGATCTTCCCGGTCGCGGATGTCGACGATCTGGTTGCACGGATTACATCGATCAACCGGAACGCGCAAGCGAGCGCCGCCTGACTTCCGGGCGATTCCGGTGCGCCCAGAGCCCGAAGAACCGTCGTTTTTGAGCCCCGTTTGGTACTCCAGAGTGGTACTCCACCTTCACCAATCTTGTGGGAATTACACTCTAGAAAATAGAAAAGGCCCGCAAATGCGGACCTTTTCGGAGTAGCGGGGGCGGGATTCGAACCCGCGACCTTCGGGTTATGAGCCCGACGAGCTACCAGACTGCTCCACCCCGCGGCGGACCAACGAGTCTAGCGTAATTTGATGCCCGTTCGGGGCTAGTTGAGGCTAACTGGGGCCAACCCAGACATAGTTATCTCGACTTCAATAGCACCTGACCGTATTCAGTAGGTTCAGGTCACGTACATCTTCGCCAGCCGCCCTGGGAACGCGAGGCCACCTTGCTGCGACGTGGAACGGTTCGCGCGAGCGCGCGCCGTACGCCGGGCACGGCGCGTAGCTCAGTCCGAGCGTGAGACGGCGTCGTCCCCGGTCCGGAACCGCGACGTGGGCGGCTGCCGGTTCACGGCACCGGGGTCCCCGCCAGCGCCACCGGACCCCGCGTCGGGTCGAGCTCTGCGTCCTGCTGCGCGACCCCGCCGGGCACGATCGTGTCGATCACCTTCGGCACGGATCCCGGATTGACCGAGCAGATCGGGGAGGTCCCGCCGGGCGCGCAGACGCCGAACATGAACGCGCCTGGGGTGGCGGTGAACGCGCGGGCCTGGTCGGAGCTGAAGCCGTCCTGGCCGGTCAGCGCCACCGTGAACACCCACCCCGACCCCGGGTTCCCGAACGCCGCCCGCGGCGCGACGATGGTGGCGGTCTCGCCCGTCTGGTCGACGACGAGCTGAGCATTCCCGAGCGAGTGCCCGCTCGAGTCGACCCAGACGACCGGGGCGAAGCCCTGGGCCTCGAGCCGCTCGCTCCATGGCGAGGCGATCGTGTAGTTCCGGGACGGGAACGCGGCGGCGCTCGAGAACGACGAGGCCGACGGGTTCCGAACGTAGAAGTCGAGCAGCTGCGCCCCGAACGAGGAGCCGAAGGTCGACGCCAGATTCTTGATCCCGACCTGGAGGTACACGTTGCTCGCGTCCTCGTTGATCGTCATCCCGGTCAGGTCGAAGGCCCCGGGCTGGAACGACGGATCGGTCGGGTACTGGTAGGTCCCCGGTCCGTTGTCGTCGCCGGCCACGTCGGACGCGCTCAGCACGGTCGTTCCCGGGAGCTTGGCGTTGCTCACCCCCACCTGGGCGTACCCGGAGGCGCGACGCAACGAGGACGACACCGTGATCGTGGTGGCGCCGAAGCTCACCGGCACCGACACCGAGAACCCGCCGGATGAATCGGCCTTCGTCGAGGCGATCGCCGCCGGCACGGAGAAGCTGTTCCACGCCTCGACGCTCACGGCCGCGCGCGGCGCGGTCGTTCCGGAAACCACGACGTTGCTCGCGTCGATCCGAGCACCCGACGAGGGCGAGCTCACCGACAGCGGCAACGTCCCCGGCATCCCGTGCGCGACATAGCGACGCGCCACGATCGACGGCGTGTCCAGATCACGGCCCGCGCTCAGATCCAACGCCAGACGCGCGTACTGCGCCTGGGCCCAGGTCAGCGGGCTCGCCGAACCCGCCGGCTGCCCGTCGACGAATCCGATCGACGCGACCGACGGGTCGGTCCCATACGGCGAAGGCGCCAGCTCCGGGTCCTCCCAGGCCTGCTCGGGCTCCAACCCCTGGCCCGAGGTCATACTCCGCATCGCGCTCAGCAGCGCGCCAGCGTCCCCCGACCGCCCGGCCGCCACGTCGTATTCGCCGCGCTCGCCGCTCAGCACCGGCCACAGGTGACCGGTCCCCGTGCCGGTCGGCGGCCACGGCGCGCCCGACCACGGAGCAGCTCGTCAAGCTCGGCTGGAAGCAGTCGCCGTAGCCGTCAGCGGACTCGGTCGAGCTGATCCCGTAGCGATAGAAGCCCGGCCCGCTCGGCGTCCCCCGCTCGATGATCTTGTCGACGACACTCAGCGAGTTCCGGACACTCGGGTCGCTCGCCGGCAACACGCCCAGCCGGACCAGCTCGAGGAAGCCGGCGTCGATGATCGACCGCTGGTCGGCGGTCGCGCTCCCGTTGCCCAAGCTGTAGGAGATCGCCGCGTTCGGGTCGCCGGTCTTCGAGACCCGGATGAAGTAGTTGGGAACCCCGAACTGGGCGATGAACGGACCATTCGTGGTCACGTCCCAGGTCTTGATGTTCCGAGCGAAGTCATCCGCCGTCGCCTGGTAGAGCGCAGCGTGCGCGCGATCTCCCTGGACAGAAGCGATCCGCGCCGCCGCGGTCAACCCGGCGATCTCGGCCGCGATCGTCGAGGGCGAGTAGCCGGACTGCTCCTCCCAGCGCTCGGAACCGTCGGATGGCCCGTGGGCGACGACGAAGTCCGCGGCCGGGATCACGTGCTTCAGATACAGCCGGCGGTCGCCGGCGAGGCCGGACTCCCAGTCCATGAGGATCGGGTACGAGCACTCGTCGAGCTGGAGGCCGCCCGTGTCCGGCGCCGGCTTGCCGTTGAGCAGCGAGTTGCGCGGCATCGAGCCGTCCGGCTGCTGCTGGCGCTCGAACAGGAAGCGGTCAGCCGCCCGTGCGGTCGAGACGTCGCCGGCCACGAGCAGCCCGGTGAACGCCTCGTACAGGTCGCGCGCGAACACCTCGCGGTAGGAGCCGAAATAGGTCGGCGCGCCGTTAGTAGAAACTCCCGCCGGGACCGACTGGCCCCACGGCGAGGCCAGGCCGGCGCCGATCGCGCCCGGGAACGTCTTGTCCTCGCTCGCCTTCACGACGTTGACGGACTCGTAGTACTCGCGCACCGCGGCGGCGCCGAGCGCGCGCGAGGGCCGGCGGAGCCCGGCGTCGTAGCGCGCCCCACTGGCGCTCGTACGAGCCGAACGCCGAATCGAACCGCTGCGCCACGGCACCGCCGGCAGCCGCGAGCGCCGCGCTGTCGGTCTTCCCGAAGCCCAGCGCCAAGTTGAACGACCGCGAACGTGGCGCGGCGGTCAGAGCGACGTGGCCATTCGGCGCCGAGTCGTAGGTGGTCAGCTGACGCGTGGAGTCGAGCATCGTGAGGCCGTCGCTGGCGCTGCCGGCGTAGCCGACGCTCGCGGTGGAGAACCCGCCGCTCCCCTCGAGCGCTTCGTAGGTAGGCACGGCGTAGTCGCGATTCACCGCCTGCGTGACGGTGTTGGTGTTGGAGGCGACCGGGACAGGGCGGCCGGCGACGGTATCCAGGGCCGCGGTGTTCCCGCCGGCATTCTGGGATCCGCCGCCGCCCGTCCCACCAGCGAGCGGATCGAGCCTGACGTAGAGCTGGTCGCTCCGCGGACCGGTGAAAGTCGTCCGCATCAGCACCGCGTCTCGCGACGGATCGGCGATGTAGGTGGTCTCGATGCTGTAGCCGTGCGCCGACGCCTTCGGCGAGGCGACGATCGTGCAGGCCATCCCGCTCGGGTCGGGCACGACCCGATAGGTCATGTCGCGTTCCTGCAGGTCGGTGAACGTGCTCCCGTCGGTGACGATGTACTGGAGGGTGTGGACGTTGGTGGCGTCCTCCGTCGGCCAGTACGTGTCGGAGAGCACGCCGTTCGCGACCGTGAACCAGACTTTCGAGGAGGTGTTGCGCGCGGTGCCCACGCAATCCTTACGGGCCAGGTCGAAGTAGCTCGGGGCTCCGGGGGCGCCGGGGGCGGCAGAAGCAGCCGCGGCGTGCCGCGATCGGGCAGCACTCGCCGGACCGACGACGATGACAAGCATCAACAGCGCCGTGAGGACGCAGAGGACACGAGACTTCATCAACCCTCACCTCCTGCCTGGCCGCAACCGAGGCACCCGAACTCAGCCAAGCCTAGGGACGGGGCCACGAGCGCGTCAAGGTGGGCGCGGCACAACCCGCCCGCGACAACTATCCAACCTGGCGGGGGGTGGATTGCCCGCCCGAGGCTCTTACGGATATGACCCGAGATGCGGTGCTGGGCGCGCCGATCCTCGAGTCGTTCGTCGAGGTCGGCGGCCGGGGGGCAGCGCTCACCGCGTGGCGCAGATCGATCGTCGAGCGCTGGGCGCGCTCGCCAGGGAGATGGCCGCGTCGTCAGCGCAGATCCGAGCTGGCGATCGGTCGCAGCGCCGTGCACCTCGCGCCGGAGTTCGCTGACCACCGTGCCCTGGCGCTGGCCCGGATCACCCCAGCCACCGTCATCTCCGACCTCTCAGACCCCTGAGACGGCGCGGCGGGACACAGCGAGACCGCGGGAAACCACCTCTCCGGTAGCGTCGCGTTCATGGCGACAGCCCGGGCATCGCGCATGCAGGGGGCGGCGGCGCATGCCCTCGCCACTTGGGCGACCGAGCTCGAACCGTCCGCCGACGATCTCGCTCTGGCGCAGCGGTCGCTCACCGACACCGTGGCCACCGCCACCGCGGCCAGGGATCACCCGCTCCGCCACCTGTTCGCGCAGCTGAACCCAGCCGGCCGGCTCGCCGCCACCGCCCACGTCCTCGACTTCGACGACCTCCACATGCCGTCGACCGCCCACATCAGCGCGGTCTGCGTCGCGACGGCGCTCGCCACGAACGGTGGCGCGCGCGCGTACCTCGCCGGCGCCGGCGTGATGGCGCGCCTCGGCACCGCGCTCGGCTGGCGCCACTACAGCGCCGGCTGGCACGCCACCTGCACCGCCGGCGCGCCGGCGGCGGCCGTGACCGCAGCGACGGCACTTGGCCTCGATGCAGAGCGGACCGCCACGGCGATCGCCTTGAGCGTTCCCGCCGCCGGCGGGACGCAGCGCGCGTTCGGGACGGCGGCCAAGTCGCTGCAGGTCGGATTCGCGGCGGATGCCGGCGTACGGGCAGCGAACCTGGCCGCGGCAGGCGCCACCGCCGACCCGTCGGCTCTCGATCACTACATGAAGCTCGTGAACGCGGAGCGCGCCCCGGAAACCACCGCGGGCGACAGCGCGCTCCCGGGCGGCCTCGCGATCAAGCTCTTCCCCTGCTGCTACGCGCTCCAGCGCCCGATCGCGGCACTGAAGACGGTCCCGGAGCTGCCGCCGCCAACCGAGATCGAGCGGATCCGCGTCACCACGCCGAAGAGCTCCCTCCAGCCGCTGATTCACAGCCGCCCCACCACCGGCCTCGAAGGGAAGTTCAGCCTCGAGTACGCGATCGCCGCGTTCCTGCTCGACGGACACATCAACTTCCACACGTTCTCGGACGAAGCCGTCCAGCGCCCGGAAGCGCAGCCTCTGATCGAGCGCGTCGAGATCCAGCGCCACGGCCGAGGGCGAAGGGCCTTCTCGCCGGCGAGGTGGCGATCGAGTTGAGATCGCGGGCGGCGAGGCGGTCCAGGCGCGGCTCGACACGCCCGCCGGGCGCCCCGGACCGCCCGCCCACACCGGCCGAGCTACAAGAAAAACTGGAGATGTGCCAAGCGCCGGCGGACCTGACGTGGGAGACCGCCGCGGACTTCCTAGCGGAAGGCGTTGATCCCGGTTAGCGCGCCACCGATCACCAGCGCGTGCACGTCCGCCGTCCCCTCGTAGGTCACGACCGACTCGAGGTTGTTCATGTGCCGGATGACCGGATACTCGAGCGTGACGCCGTTCGCGCCGAGCACCTGACGCGCGCTCCGCGCCACCTCCAGCGCCGCGTTCACGTTCCCGAGCTTGCCCATCGACACGTGCTCGGAGCGGAGCCGCCCCTCGTCCTTCATCCGCCCCAGGTGGAGCGCCAGCAGCGTCGCCCGGTTGACCTCCAACGCCATGAAGGCCAGCTTCTGCTGCTGGATCTGGAACGAGGCGATCGGTCGATCGAACTGCCGTCGCTCGAGCGAATAGTCCAAAGCGGCCTCGAAGCACGCGCGCGCCGCCCCCGCCGCGCCCCACACGATCCCGTACCGCGCCTCGTTCAGACACGACAAAGGTCCCCGCAGAGACGACACCTCGGGCAAAACGGCATCCGCGGGCAACCGCACGTCGTCCAGCAAAAGCTCAGACGTCACCGACGCCCGCAGCGACAGCTTCTTATGGATGTCCTGGGTCGTGAACCCGGGCGTCCCCTTCGGCACCAGGAACCCCCGCAACCCGGAATCGGTCTGCGCCCACACGACGGCCACGTCCGCGACCGAACCGTTGGTGATCCACATCTTCTGGCCGTGCAGAATCCAGTCAGAGCCGTCGCGGCGGGCGCGCGTGCGCATCGACGACGGGTCCGATCCCGCGTCGGGCTCGGTCAGCCCGAAGCAGCCGATCGCCTCTCCGGCGGCCATCCGGGGAAGCCATTCCTGCTTCTGCTCCTCGCTCCCCCACTTCCAGATCGCGTACATGGCGAGCGAGCCCTGGACCGACACGAGGCTGCGCACCCCGCTGTCCCCGGCCTCGAGCTCCATGCACACGAGCCCGTACGCGGTGGCGCTCGCGCCCGCGCAGCCATACCCGGTCAGATGCATCCCCAGCACGCCTATCTTCCCCAGTTCCCTAGCCAGCTCGGGCGGGATCCGCGCCTCCTCGAACCACTCCCCCACGTTCGGGAGCACCTGATCTCGAACAAACGATCGGACGGTGTCGCGGATGTCGCGTTCCTCGTCCGACAAGAGGTGGTCGAGCTCGAGGTAATCGCGCGGGCGGATCTTCTGAGATGAGGCGGGAGCAGTCGTAGCCATGGACCCGAGGTTAGTCTCTTCGCCGAGCTCCCGCCATGGCTGAACTACCGACAATCGCCGGCGCCGCCGAGGCGACGTACACCCGCCATCCGCCCCCGGACACGACGACCCCCAAGGTCCTCGCGGATGCCGCCGTGCAGGCGCTCGCGAACGCGAAAACCCAGGCGAACGAGATCGACGGCCTGGCCGTCTCCTCCTTCTCGCTCGCCCCCGACCACGCCATCGACCTCGCCTGGCGCCTCGGCCTGCACCTCACCTGGCTGATGCAGGACACCAACGGCGGCGCCAGCGGCGTGAACATGGTCCAGCACGCCGTCCGCGCGATCGAGGCCGGCGACGCCACCACGATCCTCGTCCTCGCCGGCGACCACCTCACGCGCGCATCGTTCACCCACCTCGTCGAGAACTACAACAGCGCCACCCGTGACCATCTCGCGCCGCTCGGCTTCGGCGGCCCCAACAGCCTGTTCGCGATGCTCACCCAGCGCCACGCGCAAGAGCACGGCCTCGAGCGCGCCGATTACGGAGCGCTCGTGACCGCGCAGCGACAGCACGCGGCAGGCAACCCGGGCGCGGTCTACCGAACGCCGCTCACGATCGACGAGTACCTGCAGGCGCCGATCGTGGCCGACCCGCTGTGCATCTACGACTGCGTCCCGGTCGTGACCGGCGCCGACGCACTCATCATCAAAGCGGCGAACGAGGGTGTGGCGATCAGGTCAGTCGCGCTGAGCTTCAACCCGGACGACCAAACCGGCGACGGCCTCACAGACCGGCCTGACGAACGTGGCCCAGACGCTGTGGGACCAAGCGGACGCCGGTCCGGCCGACATGGACCTGGCCATGGTCTACGACGACTATCCGGCCATGGCGCTGATCCAGCTCGCCGACCTCGGCTTCGGCGATCCCCGCGCCCTTGCACACGGAGAAACCGGACCGCCGGTCAACACATCGGGCGGTCAGCTCTCAGCCGGCCAGGCCGGCGCGGCGGGCGGCCTTCACGGGGTCGTCGAGGCGGTTCGTCAGCTTCGGGGGGAGGCGGGTCAAAGACTGGTTGAAAACGCAAGACTGGCCGTCGTGGCCGGCTACGGCATGGTCCTCTACCGCTACGGCGCCGCCGCCGGCGCGATGGTCCTCGAACGCCGGTGACCGAGCTCCAGATCCAGCGCTGCACGTCCTGCGCCGCGCACTGGTTCCCTGACCGCCTCCGCTGCCCCGACTGCGGCGGCGCCCTGCAACGCATCGCCGCCGGAGAGGGCCAAGTCGAACAACAAACGGTCCTTCCCCGCCAAGATGACGCACGCCTGGCCTCAGTGCGCCTCGACGCCGGACCGGTCGTCGATCGCTCGCCTCGCCAAACAAGACGAACCCGGAACACGCGTGCGGCTGACGGTCACCGACGACGGCGCGATCTGCGACCACCTAACGAAGAGGAGCGACCGAATGCGCATTCGCTGGCAGAGCTTCATCGACCCGACCGAGCACACCGACTACTTCGACCTCCTCAACCAGCAGCTCGAACACGCGGCCGGTCCCGACACGACGTTCGAGGTCATCGGACTAAAACCGCCGGACGTCCACCTCCACCGGCTCACGGAGACCAGATGCGCCATGCAGGTCGTCGCCAACGCGATCAAAGCCGAGCAAGAAGGCGTGGACGCGTTCGTCGTCGGTCACTTCCAGGACAGCGGGCTGCACGAGGCGCGCTCCGCGGTGAACCTCCCCGTGCTCGGGCTCGGCGAGACGAGCATGCTCCACGCGTGCACGCTCGGCCAGCTGATCGGCCTGATCACGATCAACCCGATCTTCATCCCCTGGCACCGCGAGCAGATCACCAAATACGGCCTCACCACCCGGGTGATCGGCGTGACCGCGCTCACCGGCCTCGCCGTCGCCGACTACGTGAAAGCGTGCGCAGATGACAACGCGTTCGGCCGCGTCTACGAGGCGTTCAAGACAGTCGCGCAGCCGCTGACGCAAGCCGGCGCCGAGGTGCTGATCCCAGCGGGCGGCCTCCCCGCGCTGGTGCTGTCGGGAAAGCCGGACCTCGACGTGGACGGAGCCGTCATCCTGAACCCAGTGCCGGTCCTGGCCAAGCACGCCGAAGCCGCCGTCCACCTCGCACGACTGGGCCTCCCGACGGCGAGCAGACGATCGACCTTCGCGCTCCCCTCACACGAGTGCCGCGAGGAGTTTACGAGCGCACTCGTTCGCCAGGAGTAGCGGCGGCATCGGAATCGCTCGCCCCCGGCAAAGCCCCCGCCCGCACCGGCCGGCGGATCCCGATGCTGGCCAGCCCCAGCCGCTGCACCCGGTCGAGCAGGACGACGATGATCAGGATCAAGCCGGTGATGATCTGCTGCCAGTAGTCCTGCACGCCCGAGATCGACAGTCCCTGCTGCAGCGTGGCCAGGAACGCCACACCGATCGCGGTGCCGCCCACGCCACCGACCCCGCCGGCGAACGAGGTGCCGCCGAGCAAGACCGCCGCCGCCGCGTCGAAGATCACGGTCGAGCCGACCAGCGGGCTGGCCGCGCCGATCCGCGCGTCCTGGAGCACGCCCGCCAGCGCCGCCAGCAGGCCCGCGATCGCGTACACGGCGATCAGCGTCCGGCCCACCCGCACGCCGGACAGGCGCGCGGCGTCGATGCTCCCGCCGACGGCGTACACATCCCGCCCGAAGTACGTCGAGCGTTGCACGTACAGCGCGACCAGGAACACCCCGAGCATGATCCACGCGGGAATCGGGATCCCCAGCGCGTGGTTGAACGCCAGCCCGGTCAGGGCCGGGGACAGCAGCGTCGTCGTGTAGCTCTTGGACCAGAGATCGACCAGGCCCCCGTACAGGGTCAACGTCCCGAGCGTGACGACCAGGAACGGCAGCCCGACCTTCCCGATCAGGAACCCGTTGCCGGCCGCCCCCACCGCCAGCCCGAACATCATCGTGATCACGATCGCGTAGCCGAACGGCACGCCGCCGCCGGCCATCAGCTTCCCCAGCGCGATCCCGCTCAGGGCGAGCAGCGACCCGAGCGACAGGTCGAAGCCGCCGGTCAGCATCACGAACGTGAGCCCCATCGCGACCATCCACAGCACCGCGGCGCTCGTCATCAGCGCGTCGAGGTCGGCCGAGGTGAAGAAGCGCGACTGGGCCAGCGAGAAGTAGATGAAGATCGCGATGAACAGCACCAGCACCGCGAGGAACCGCTGACGGAACGCGGCGCGAGCCGCCACCGCGCTCCCGCCCGGGATACGCGAGCGCATGCCCGTCGCGCCGCCGGGGTCAGTGCCCATTGCGGAACTCATGATGCCCGATCGCGTAGTGGGCGATGCGCGCCTCCGTCGCCTCCTCGCGGGTCAGCGAGGCGACGATCCGTCCCCGGTACATGACCAGCACACGGTCGCACAGCAACCGCAGCTCCGGTGTCTCGGACGAACTGACCAGGATGCCCACGCCACTCTCCTTGATCTCGTCGAGCAACTTGTAGATCTCGCTCTTGGACCCCACGTCGACGCCGCGCGTCGGCTCGTCCAGCAGCAGCACCTTGGGCTGGATCGCCAGCCACTTGGCCAGCACCACCTTCTGCTGGTTGCCCCCGCTCAGAAGCGACACGGGCGCGTCGACCGACTCGCTGACGATCCCCAGCCGGCGCACCGACGCGTGCACCATCTCGAGCTCACGCGCGCGGCTGGGACGGCGTAGCCGGAACGAGCCCGAGCTGTGCGCCATCAACAGGTTCTGGCGCACGCTCATGTCCTGCACCAAGCCGAGCGTCTTGCGATCCGCCGGCACGTAACCGATCCCCGCTCGCATCGCGTGCCTGCTCGCGCGGAACGCGACCGGCCGCCCATCCACCTCGATCGCGCCCGACGCCCGCACGTCCGCCCCGAACAGGCCCTCGAGCAGCGCGCTCCGCCCCGCGCCGACCAGGCCCGCCAGCCCGACGATCTCGCCCGGCTCGACCTCCAGATCGACGCCGGAGACGCGGCCCGGCACCCCAAAACCCCGCACCCGCAGCACGGGATTCGCGCTCACCTGTCCTCCCGAGCCCGCCAACTCCAGATCCCCCAGCGCGCGCCCGATCATCAGCGAGATCAACCCGGCCCGGTCATACGAGTCGATCGGGCCCGTCCCCATCACCGCCCCGTCGCGCAGCACGGTCACGCGATCCACCAGGTCGAAGATCTCGTTCATCCGGTGCGAGACGAACGCCACCGCCACGCCCTGATCGCGCAGTGCCCGCACCGCCTCGAACAGCGCCGTCACCTCGTCGTCGGTCAGCGAGCTGGTCGGTTCGTCGAGGATCACCACCCGCGCGTCCATCGACAGCGCCCGCGCGATCTCGACCATCTGCTGCTGGTCGGGCCGGAGCTCGCCGACCACCTGCTCGGGTGCGATCTCGAGACCGAGACGCGCCAAGATCCCCCGCGCCCGCTCCCGGGTCGCGCGCCAGTCGATCCCGTACCAGCGCCGCGCCTTGCGCGGCCCGAGGAAGATGTTCTCGGCCACGGTCAGATGCGGCACGAGCGTCGTCTCCTGGGTGACGGTGGCGATCCCCGACTGCATCGCGCGCGCCGCGTCACCGAAGCGCAGGGGCGAGCCGCCCAGCGCCACGCTCCCCGCGTCCGGCGCGAGCTGGCCGGAGACCACGCGCAGGAGCGTCGACTTGCCCGAGCCGTTCTCGCCCACCAGACCGTGGATCTCGCCCGCGCGCAGCTCGAAGTCCACGCCCCGGAGCGCCCGCACGCCCCCGTAGCTCTTGCGCACGCCGGCGGCCTCGAGCAGAGCGCTCACAGACGAGCCTCGAGTGCTCCGGCCGCCGCCAGCACCAGGTCCTCGCGCCACGGCGCCGCCGCCACCTGCACGCCCACGGGCAAGCCATCCTCGGTCCCGACGGGCACAGAAGCCGCGGGCAGCCCGCCCAGCGCCATCAGGTGGACGTAGTCGAAGGCGCGGAACTCCCCGTACTCCGCGCGGGGCAGCCCACCCGGCGGCTCACCGTGGAGCGGCGCCGGCCCGGCTACCACCGGGCACAGGAGCACGTCGACCGACCGGGCGAGCGCCCGCACCGCGGCTCGCAGCGCGAACACCCGGGACTGCACTTCGAACCAATCCGAGGCGCGCGGGGCCCGCGCCCCCACCGCGGCCAGCAGCTCCATCATCATCACGTGGTGGCGGCCGCCCGCGGGGGCGAGATCGGTCCGCACCTGCGCCCCGCCGTCGGCGGCCACGCACTCGAAGAACAGCGCGGTCGGGTCCTCGTGCCACGGCGCGGAGACGTCGACGACGTCCGCGCCGGCGTCGGCGAGCGTTCGCGCCGCGCCCGCACCAGGGCGCCCAGCGTCCCGCCGGTCACGCTCAACCGAGGATCGTCCGCGAACACGCCCACCCGCAACCCCGTGACGTCCACGGTCCCGGATCGCCGAGCGGCGCCGGCACGGCATACGGATCGACCCCGTCCGGCCCGCTGATCACCGGCAGCACGAGCGCGATGTCCTCGACGTAGCGCGCGAGCGGCCCGACGCAGAACAGGTCCATGTACCCGCCCGCGCGCGTGGACGGCCACAGCCCCGTGTCCGGCACCCGCCCCACGGTCGGCCGCAGGCCGACCACGCCGCAGTAGTGCGCGGGGACCCGGATCGACCCGCCGCCGTCGGTCCCGATCCCCAGCGCGCTGGCGTCCGCCCCCGCCAGAGCGCCTTCGCCTCCGCTCGACCCGCCGGGCGTCCGCGTGGCGTCGAGCGGGTGCACGGTCCGTCCGTGCAACACGTTGTCGGTCTCGTAGGCCGAGCTGTACTCGGGGACGTTGGTCTTGGCCAGCACGATCGCCCCGGCGTCGCGCAACCGCGCGACCACGGTGGCGTCGGCCGCGGGCACGAACCCGATCCGCGCGTACGAGCCGCCCGTGCACGGCATCCCGGCGACGTCGATCGAGTCCTTGATCGTCACGGGCAGGCCCAGGAGCGGGCGCTCGTCGCCGGCCCGGCGCGCGCGCGTCGGCGTCGTCCGCCTCGGCCAGCACGCGGTCGGGCTCGATCGCGACGACCGCGTTCAGCCGTTCGTCGGCCCGCTGGATCCGCTCGAGGTAGTGCTCGGCCAGCTCACGCGCCGACAGCTCGCGCGCCACCAGCCGGGAGAGCCATCGAGCCGCCGAGGGCTCAGTGCGAAGCTGCGGCGTGGAAGCTGTCGATGGCACTCTTGATCCACATCTGGTTGTCCCAGCCGCTCTGCAGCTCGGCCAGCTCGGGCTCGAGCTGCTCCTCGATCTGCTCGAGCGGCATGCCCTGCGCGCGCAGATCCCCCACCCGGTCGCGCACAGCCACCAGATACGAGCGCAGCGCCTCGATCAGGCCGACGTCGCCGACCTGGCCGTGACCGCCGACGACGATCCGCGGCTCGAGCGCCTCCAGCCGGTCGAGCGCGGCCAGCCACAGCAGGCCGTTGGCGTCCTCGTCGGGGAAGATCGGCAGGAACCGATCCTCGACCAGGTCCCCGGCGAACAGCACGCCCGACTCCGGGAGGAAGATCACCTGATCGCCGCGCGTGTGCGCCGGCCCGATCACGTGGAGCTCGGCCACCACGCCACCGAGGTCGAGGTCGAGCCGCGGGCCGAAGTAGCTGACATCCGGCGTCACGAGCTCCACCTCGGCCAGGAGCTCGGCCAGCCCCGGCCCGAACCCGCTGAACATCTCGATGTACTCGGAGCCCTTGGCCGCCATCTCCTCCGTCTGCCCGGCGTTGCAGACGTACGTGGCGTCGGAGAACACCTGGCTGCCGAACGCGTGCTCGGGGTGGAAGTGGGTCGTGGTGAGCAGCATCTTGCGCTCGCCGCCCAGCCGCCGCGCCTCCTGGAGGATCCGCTCGCCGTTGCGCGGACCCATCGCCGTGTCGATCACCAGCGCCGACCGGTCCCCGACCACTATCCCGACGTTCGGCACGAACTCCACGCGCTGATCGGGCATCACGAACACGCGCTCGGCGACCTCCTCCGTGAGGCCGAGGGGGATGAGTGGTGGGGTGTCGACCATCTAACGGCGGCGCTCAGCTCCCGGGATACTCCTGCTTGAGCTGCTGCCTCCCACGGGACTGCGTCGATCCGACGTTGTCCTTGTCGACGAGCACGGGCGTGCCGGCCTTGATCGTCGGCGGGATCTTCACGCCCTCGGACAGGTCATACAGACCCCAGGCGAAGTCCTTGCCCATGCTCGGGTCATCGAGCTTGATCGAGAACGTCTCGCGTCCGGCCTTGATCGCACCGAGCGCGTCGCTGCCTCCGTTCTCGCCGGCCAGGGCCAGGTTGGTGATCCCCTGCGAGCGCGCCGCCGACCCGGCGCCCACCGCCGAGGGGTCGTTGTAGGCCATGACGCCCTTCAGGTTCGAGCTCTTGCCGAGCAGCTGGGTCATCGCCTTCTCGCCGCCGGCGATGTCGTCGGTCGGGTTCGAGGCCGGGCCCGACCACCTTGAGGCCGAACTTCTGCGCCCAGTAGGTGTCGCGCGCGATGCTGTACACGATCGAGGGCACCTTGACGATCAGGTCGATCGTGCCCAAGGTGTCGCCCGGCTTGAGCAGCTGCGCCATCTTCTGCGCGGTCAGATACGCGCCCTGGTCGCGGCGCTGCCACACCTGGCTCTCGTAGCCGCCGAGGTCCGTGGTGCTCGTGAAGTTCAGGTCGATCGTGACCAGGTGGATGCCGAGCCTTGCGCGCGCGGGCCACGTCCGGCGCGAGCGACTTCGGGTCGAGG
This sequence comes from uncultured Solirubrobacterales bacterium, assembly GCA_963710305.1. Lineage (GTDB taxonomy): Bacteria > Actinomycetota > Thermoleophilia > Solirubrobacterales > Solirubrobacteraceae > Palsa-465. Next base: position 21,877 of record CAVPZV010000002.1, read on the forward strand.
GCGAACACCGCGATCCCGTTGACCTTCTGCGCGATCAGCTGGTCGAACTGGCTGACCTGCGTGTTGACGTCGCCCTCGGCGTCCTTCTCGACGTACGTGCCGCCGAGCTTCTGGGTCTCGAGCTTCATCGAGTTGCCGAGCACGGTGAGGAACTCGTTGCTCGATCCCTCGGGGTTGAGATAGCCGAGCACGAGCTTCTTCGACTTCGGCTGCGGATAGCTCGCCGGCACCGTACTGCTCGATGCTCGCGAATGGCACGCTCGCCGCGGCGGGAGCGCTCGAGCTCGAGCTGCTCGCGCCCGCCGAGCTGCTCGACGTGGTGCTGCTCTTCGAGCTGCCGCAGCCGGCCACCGCGGCCGCGAGCGTCAGCACGACCGCCCATCTCTTGATGGTCATTCCTCTCCTCCACCCACGTTTGACATTTGATACAATCCCTATCACTTCGGGGGAGCCAGCGCAAGGTCCGCGCAACGTGCTTCTAATGATGGGCCGGCCCTGCGGGGCCGTCAACCGTGGGGCCGGTGCGGCCGGCTCCATGCCGACGCGCGGTCAAGGAAATCCGCCGCGGCAGCGGCGAACTCCTCGGGCCACCCGTCCGGCAGCGGCACCATCCCGCCGGCGATGACCGCCGTCTCGGCGTGCGGCAGCGCCGCCGCCATCCGCTCGAGCTGCGGGAAGGCGTAGGGATCGGCGTCGGCGCCGATCAGGAGCACCGGCATGCGTCAGCGGCGAGACGTCCATCTCGTAGCCCGCCACGATGTGGTGCCCGCGCCGGCGCAGCTCCCCGGCCCGCAGCGCGTCGGCGACGTAGCGGTCGAGCAGGTCGGGTCGGTCGGCGGATAGAAGTCCGCGCGCGAGGCGCGCAGGCTGTCGGCGTCCTCGCCCTGGTCGACGCTCGACTCGTCGACGGCGCCGGCGTGGTAGGCGGCGTCGGTGAGCGGCGCCGAGCTCAGTACGAGCGCGGTCGATCCGCTCGGCGCGCCGCACGGCCAGCTCGACCGCGATCACGCCGCCGGTGTGGTGACCCACGAGCGCGAACCGGTCGATCCCGAGCCCGTCGATCGCCTCGCCGATCGCGGCGGCCCAAGCCTCGATGCTCGGCTCTCCCGCCACCGGCGGCGAGTCGCCGAAGCCGGGCGTGTCGAAGGCGATCGCGCGGTAGCCGCGCGCGGCCAGCGACCGGCATCACGTCGCGGTACTCGTCGACCGAGCGTGGCGTCTGGTGCAGCAGCACCACCGGCATCCCCTGACCCTGCTCGGCGTGGTTCAAGCGAACTCCCTCAGTACGTGGCAAAACCTGATTGGCCTCCTCGATCGGGATGCAGTGACGGGATTTCTCGAACAGGACGTACTCGCCGGCGCGGCGCGTGCTCGGCGATGTAACGCGCCAACGACGGCGGGTAGTAGGGATCGTTGGTCGAGTAGGCGGCGAGCACGGGGACTCTCGAGCCCGGCCAGCGCGCGCGCGCATGTCCAGCTCGGCCTGGTTCTCGACCAGGCGCAGGGCCACGTCGAGCGGGGTCTGGAGCGCGATCGCGTAGAGCCAGTCGACCACCGCCGGCACCGGGTCGAGCAGCGTCTGGGCCTGGAACTCCCGCTCGCCCGCCGGCCAGGAGTCGCGCAGCTCGCGCATGTAGCCGGCGAGCTCGTCCTCGGTCATAGCGTGGGGGAAGTCGGCGGCGCGCGTGAGGCGCAGCGGCCCGTTCACGATCACCAGCCCGCGCACGCCGGCCCCGCCGCGCTCCAGGTAGCGCAGCGAGACCGTCGTCCCCATCGACCACGCCACGAGCACCACGTCGCGCAGCCCCAGCGTCTCGATCACCGCGCCCAGGTCATCGGAGAGCTCGTCGAAGTCGTAGGCGCAGCGCGGCTTGTCCGACTCTCCCATGCCCGCGCTGGTCGTACGCCACCACCCGGTGGCTCTCGGCGAGCCGCGCGATCACCGGATCCCACAGGCGGTGAGAGCCCTTCCAGCCGTGCACGAGCAGCACGGGCGGCTCGCCGGCGCCGCGGTCGCTCAGCCGCAGCCGCACGCCGTCCGGCGCCGTCGACGAAGGTCACGCTCGATCGTCCTCCTCCACCCGCTCCGCCTCCTTTGACTTCTGATCAAAGATATGAAAGTGTCGCCTGTCCAGTGGGCGAGCGCAAGGTGATCAACCCGCCCGAGCTGTTCGATCCCCCGGGCTTCAGCCACGTGATCGCCGCCACCGGGCAGCGGCTCGTCTCCGTTGCGGGCCAGGTGGCGCTCGGACAAGGACTTCACGATCGTCGGCGGCGACGACCTGGTCGCGCAGACCAAGGCCGCCATGGAGAACGTGGGGATCGCGCTGAAGGCAGCGGGCGCGGAATGGGGCGACGTGGTCGCGCCGGACGATCTACACGCTCTCCCCGACGCAGTTCGAGGCGATCGGCGGCGCGATCGCAGGAGGTCACGGGCGAGAGCGAGCATCCGCGCGCAGACGATCCTCGGCGTCACCGCGCTCGCGGTGCCGGGACTGCTGATCGAGATCGAGGTCACGGCGCTCGTCGATTGAGAGCGGTTCGCATGCACCGGCTCGGCGGCCCCGAGGTGCTCGAGGTCGAAGAGGTGGCGGATCCGGTCCCGGGCCCGCGCGACCTGCTCGTGCGCGTGCAGGCGACGACGGTGAACCGCCGCGACCTGTGGATGCGCCTCGGCCATCCCCACCCGGCGTACTGCGTGCCGCTGCCGGCCATCCTCGGGATCGACCTGTGCGGCGTGGTGGTCGAGGCGGGCGCCGAGGTCGAGCGCTTCCGCGCCGGCGACCGGATCACGCTCAACCCGTACATCACCTGCGGGCGCTGCGCGTACTGCCGGCGCGAGCGCTCGCAGTACTGCATCGCGTTCGACGTCTACCACGGCACCTACGCCGGAGCTCGCGGTCGTTCCCGAAGCGCTCGCCGTGCCGGTGGCGCCGAGCGTCCCGGCCGAGCACGTCGCCTGCTTCGCCAACGCCTACATCACCGCGTGGGAGATGCTCGTGACCAAGGCCGGAGTCGGGCCCGACGACGTGGTGTTCGTGTGGGCCGGCACGAGCGGGCTGGGCAGCGCCGCGATCGAGATCGCGAAGCTGGTCGGCGCGCGGGTGATCGCCAGCGCCGGGACCGCGCCCAAGCTCGAGGCGCTCGCCGGCCGGACGGCCGACCTGATCGTCGACCACCATCGCGACGACGTCGTCGGGCGGGTGCTCGACTTCACCGACGGCCTCGGCGCCTCGATCGTGTTCGAGCACGTGGGCGCCGCCACCTGGCAGCGCTCGCTCGAGATGTGCGCCTCGGGCGGCGACGATCGTCAGCGCCGGCGCCACCAGCGGCGACGACGCGACCATGGACGTCACCGCGATGTTCGTCAAGCAGGTGCGCATCCTCGGCTCGCGCCTGGGCACGATGGAGGACGCGCTCGCCGCCATCCGCCACTTCGACGACGGCCGGTTCCAGCCGCATGGTGGGCGCGGTCGCTGGCGCTCGACCAGATCGCCGAGGGCCACCGCATGCTCGAGCGCGGCGACGTCGCGGGCAAGATCGTCGTGCGACTTTAAGCCTACCTTATGGTAGGTTGCGCGCTGATCGTGGGGCGATGCGTCGTGGGCTGCGACGCCGAAGACAAGGGGTGAATCATGTTGGGATTGAGGCGACGCGTGGTCCGCGGATCCACGCTCGTATTGCTGGCGTCGCTCATCATCGGCGCACAGGTGGCGCGCGCCAGCGACAGCACCACGACCTGGAGCCAGGTCACGGGGCAGAGCGCCTTCACCGGCGTGTCGCTGAGGGACGTGGCGTGTCCGAGCGCCACCGTACTGCTTCGCGGTCGGCTACTCCGGCAACAGCGAGGCGATCCTCGAGGACAACAACGGCACCTGGACGTCGGCGAACCCTCCGCAGCCGAGCCAGAACTTCGGCGTGCTCAACTCGGTCAGCTGTATCGACGCCAGCAACTGCGTCGCGGTCGGCTACTACACCACCGGCGTCGAGCGGCTCGACGTCTACCACACCTTGGTCGAGGCCTGGGACGGGAGCAGCTGGAGCATCGTGTCATCGCCCAACGTCGGGGACACCTACAACCTGTTGCTTGGTGTCGACTGCACGAATGCCGGCGGCACGAACCAATGTACGGCCGTCGGCTACCACCAGAACACCTCCGGCAGCGACCCGAACTCGCACACGTTCGTGCTCCAGGGCACCGAGACGAACGGAACGTGGAGCTTCAGCACGCGTCTCGAGCCCGGATCCGGGGACCAGCAACGGCCTTCAGGCGGTGAGCTGCCCCACCGCCACGAGCTGCATCGCGATCGGAGCACGCGCGACGGTGGCGGGCTTGCCGAGCAGGGCACCGAGACGAACGGGACGTGGACCTGGTCGACGCTCGGGACCGACAGCACCGGCGGCGCGTTGGTCGACCTCGACTGCACGAGCGCTACGTCGTGCATCGCCGTCGGGACCCAGGGATTTCCGGATCAGACCCTGGTCGAGACCTGGAACGGCAGCGGCGGATTCACTCCCGTCACCAGCCCGAATCCCGGTGCCTACGCCTCGGCGTTCAGCGACATCTCGTGCGTCAGCGCCTCGAACTGCACCGCCGTCGGCAATACGACCGCGGACAACAGCTCGCCGAGCGTCCCGCTCGTCGAGCAGTGGGACGGCGCGAACTGGTGGCAGGTGAGCGGCGCCGAGCTCGGGCAATGGCTCGGCTGCCCTGAGCGGGGTGCGCTGCGACGCCGCGAGCAACACGTGCATGGGCGTGGGCCTGGACAACGGCGATGCGCTCGTCGATACCGGCTCCGGCTACGTACCCCCACCGAGCCACACCCTGAGCGTGACCCGGACTGGGTCGGGCGGCGGAACCGTCTCGGACGGCTCCGGCGGGATCTCCTGTCCCTCCACGTGCGGCCACTCCTATCCGGAGGGCACGGTCGTCACCCTGACCGCCACGCCCGGATCGGGCTCCACATTCGCGGGGTGGAGCGGCGGCGGGTGCTCCGGCACCGGTACCTGCCAGGTGACGCTGAACTCGGACACGCGGTCAGCGCCGCGTTCACCGCCACCGCTGCGGCTCGCGCCCGACGGCGACCACCTCGAAGCCGACCCCCACCGGAGCGACCACGGCCTCGCTTGTCGGGCCTCGTCGACGCGAATGGCTTGCCCACGACGGCCGGTTCCAGTACGGGCTCGACAAGCGCTACCGGCAGCCGGGACTCGGCGGCAGCGTCTTCGACCAGTCGACGCCCGCCCATTCGGTCGGCGCGGGGACGTCGGCGACGAAGGTAGAGCGCGACCATCACCGGGCTGGTGCCCAACGCCCTCTACCACGTGCGGCTCGTCGCCACGAACAGCCGGGGCACGTCCACGGGCTCCGAGCTGACGTTCACGACCCGCAAGGACGGCGCGCCACCGGCGCCCGTGCTCGGCAAGAGCGAGGACGTCAGCCCGGTGAGCGGGATCGTGTTCTTCGTCAAGAACGGAAAGCTCGTCCCCCTGACCGAGGGGCGCAGGCTGCCCAACGGCACCGAGATCGACGCGTTCCACGGCTCGCTCAAGCTGATGACGAGCGCCGGCAAGAAGGGCAAGACCTACACCGGCACGTTCGGCGGAGCCGTGTTCAGAGTGACCCAGGATCGGTCGGCGCTGAGCAACGCTCACGCTGGTCGAGGGCAGGTTCGGGGTGCCGTCATACGCCAGCTGCAAGGCCAAGGGCGCACGCGACCCGCTCGCTCGCGCCGCACTCAGTAGCCGTGTCCTCCAGACGCTGCGCTCGAGCGCCCGCGGCCGCTTCCGCACCAGGGGCGGTTCGCCGCCGGGACCGTGCGCGGCACGAAGTGGACGACCAAGGACCGCTGCGACGGGACCTGGATCGCCGTGCAGCTCCACGCCGTGCTCGTCACCGACTTCGTCAAGCACATCACCGTGCTCGTGCACCAGGGCCAGCACTACCTGGCCGGCCACGCGCCGAAGCACGGTAGAACGGCGCCCGGGTCGAGCAGGCGCCGGCGAGTACCGCGCCGGCCGCCGAGGCTGCGGCGCTGGGCGGCCTCGCGGCTCTCCGGCCAGCTGCGCCCGTTGTTCCAGTAGACGTCGATCTCCTCGAGCGAGCGGCCCTTCGTCTCCGGCACGAAGGCGCGGACGAACACGATGCCCACGGCGGCGAACCCCGCGTAGATCCAGAACACGACGTCCTTGCCCAGGCGCGTCCACGGCGGTCAGGAAGGTCACGGTGATGAGCAGGTTCGCCGACCAGTTGGCGACGGTGGCGGTGCTGGCGCCGATTCCCCGCAATCGGTTCGGATAGAGCTCGGCTGTCATCAGCCAGAACAGCGGCGAGATGCTCAGCGAGTAGAAGGCGATGTAGACGAGCAGGATGATCAGCACGCCGACGCCCCAGCTCGACGCGCCGAAGTGGAAGGCGAGGCCGAGCAGGACGAGCATGCTCCCCATCCCGACGAGCCCGATGTAAAACAGGAGCTTGCGCCCGACCACGTCGACGAGCGCGATCGTCGGCAGCACGAACACGAACAGCACCGCGCCGACGCAGATCTCGGCCGTCAGGCCACCCGAGCCCGCCGAGATGCCGGCATAGCCGAAGATCGTCGGGCCGTAGAAGAGGACGGTGTTGGGTCCCACGAACTGCTGCAGGATGGCCAGCCCGAGCCCCGCGATCAGCGCGCCGCGGACGCCCGGGCCGTAGCAGCTCGCGCAGCGAGCCCCGCTCGCCCTCCTCGAGATCCTCGCGCACGCGCTGGAGCTCCTCGTCCTTGCAGTTGGGGTTGACCCGGCCCATCACCTCGTCGGCTTCGTCCCAGCGGCCCTGCATCCCGAGCCAGCGCGGCGTGTGCGACATGTAGAGCATGCCCACGCCGAGAGCGATCCCGGGAACGGCCGCGGCGGCGAACATCGGCCTCCAGCCCCAACCGGCCTTGAACGAGATGTAGTCCCAGATGTAGGACAGGAAGATCCCGCCCGAGATCGCCAGCTGCTGGAGGATCACCAGGCCACCGCGGATCTGGCGCGGCGAGAGCTCGGCGATGTAGGTGGGGACGACCATCGAGGACGCGCCCACGGCGATGCCCACGACGATGCGGAAGACGATGAACAGCGCGATGCTCGGCGCCAGCGCGGTGGCGATCGCCCCCACCGTGTAGATCACCGCCATCGTCACCAGCGCATAGCGCCGGCTGATCCGGTCGGCTAGCCGGCCGCCGAATACGCCGCCGATGATCGAGCCGATCAGGACCGATGCCACGGCGAACTCCTCGATGCCCGCACTCAGCTTGAACCGAGCCGTCAGCAGCTTCTCCGCGCCGGAGATGACGCCGATGTCGTAGCCGAACAACATCCCGCCCAGCGCGGCCACGCCGGCGACCAGGTAGGCGTAGCGCGGGGTCGAGCGGATCACGTCCCAGCGAAACGAATCGCGGAACCCGCCTTCTGCTCGCATCCGGCGGTCCTCACCCGCGGGATCGTGAGCCCGTTCTGGTCGCTGCCGGGTGTCGCTCATCTCGCCTCCCTCAAGGTGTGAGCGCTAACAGCGCTTGCTATTAGTACCCCGTTACCCGGCACGCCGTTGCCGGCGGTAGACCGGTCGCGGTCGGCGTGGGCCGGGTGACAGGCCGCCCAGGCGCCGCCCCGCCCGCAACCATCCCCGGCTCGCGGTGTTGGGGCTAGTACTGAGGGGCCTACTACCATCGCCGGCTGCCTGACCCCGAACAGAGGAGTTCTCTTGAAGAAGCTAGTTGCAGCGCTGATCTGCCTGGCCGCGTTCGCGCCCGCAGCGCTGGCGGCGACCTCGCCCCACTTCCTGAAGGTCTCGCCGGGCCGGTCAACGCAGGCAACAGCATCAAGCTCAGGGCTCGATCAGCCACACCGGTTGCCCGACCGGCCACAAGACCGACGCGGTGACGCTCTACTCGAAGGCGTTCCCGGGCGTCACGAAGTCCAAGTACAAGGGCGTTCCTTCGATCTCGGTGCCTACGACCAAGAAGGGCGTCGCCACGTTCTCCAAGTGCGTCAAGCTGAGCGTCAACCTGAACACGGGCACCTACACGATCACCGGCCATTGCGGCCGGAGCACCACGTTCGGCTCGACCAAGCTCAAGGTCGCGCCGAACCAGTTCTACGGCCTAGCTGGAAGCGCTATCCCAGGTCCGCGCGCCCGCGCCACGGGCGCGCAGGGCCGGACTTCTCGTCCGCTTCACAGCATCGTCGCGTCGGTGGGCTGGTCGAGGAGCAGCCGACCGGTGAGCTCCCACGTGGTGGGGTTTACCTGGAAGTGCGCGGTCGCGGTCAGGGCGTCCCGAAGGCGTCGCTGGAGCGGGAGGTCTCGTAGATCGCGGATCCGCCGCCCAGGTCGTGCATCGCGCGTGCCACGTCCGCGGACGTCCTGACCCCGTGCGTGGCAGCCAGGCGCAGGCCGATCCGGCGCTCGGTCGACACCGGCTCGAGCGACTGCGCCTCGGCCCACGCCTCGTCGATCGCCTGGTAATAGAACGCGCGGGCCGCACGCAGCGACGCCTCCGCAGCTCCCACCGCCGCCCAGGTCGCGGGGCGCTGCGCGAGCGCGCGGGTCGATCCCAGCCCCACCTTGTCGACCGCGAGCGCCTTCAGGTCCTCGATCGCGCCCCGCGCGTTGCCGAGTGCCGCCGCGGCGATGGAGAGCGCGAAGTAGGCGAAGATGGGAAAGCGGTAGAGCGCCGCATCCGAGCTCGGCGGGTCGAGCAGCCACAGGCTCCGGTGCCGAGGGACGAACACGTCGTCCGCAACCGCATCGTGGCTCCCCGTGCCGCGCAGCCCGCTGGTGTGCCAGGTGTCGAGCACCTCGAGCTCATTCACCCTCATCCCGAGCACCCGCGGCGCCGGCGAGCCACGCGCCCCGTCCTCGACGAGGCACCCCCCGAACAGGTAATCGGAGTGCAGGATCCCGCTGCAGAACGCCCACCGGCCCGACACCCGGAAGCCACCGTCGACCGGGCGGGCAACTCCCCGAGGCGCCCAGACACCCGCCGCCACGTTCCCGGGAGGGCCGAACACATCGGTCAGCCCGTCCTCGCACAACCAGCCGCCGAGCAGGCTGCTCGTGGCGGCGATCGACACACACCAGCCCGCCGAGGCGTCTCCCCGTGCAATCTCCTCGGCGCACCGCAACGTCACGGCCGGCGGCGCTTCGGCGGCGCCGACGGCATCGGGCGCGCCCGCTCGGAACAGTCCAGAGACACGCAACCGCTCTACGAGCGCGTCGGGAAGCCGACGTTCGGCCTCGGTGGCGGGCGCGAGCTCCCGGGCCAGGTCGGACAGCTCCGTGGCCGCGTCGATTAGCGAGCCGTTCGAGGTTTCGCGGGCTGGCTGGGACATGATCGAAGAACGGTTCGGTTGGCTGCTACTCGCGGTCCCAGGTCCGCGCGCTCACCCCGCGCGCCCGCAGGACCTGCTTGCGCACCTTGCCGTTCTCGGTGAGCGGCAACTCGTCGACGAAGTCCACGTAGCGCGGGAGCGCGAAGCGGGCCAGCCGAGGCCGGCAATGCTCGATCAGCTCCTCCGGGGTCAAGCGAGCGGCCGGCCTCGAGCACGATCGCCACCATGACCTCGTCCTCGCCCAGCTCCGAGGGCACCGGGAACGCCGCCGCGGACTGGACGGCGGGATGCTCGAGCAGCACCTGCTCGACCTCCCATGAGGAGATGTTCTCGCCGCGCCGGCGGATCGCGTCCTTGGCCCGGTCGAAGAAGCGATACCACCCGTCGGCGTCGCGCACCACGCGGTCGCCGGTGTGGAACCACAGGTTCCGCCACGCCTTGACCGTCTGCTCGGGCATCGCCCAGTAGCCGTCGCCGAACGCGAACGGCTCGTCGTGGCGCAGCACGAGCTCTCCGGGCGTGCCGTCGGGCAGCGGGCGGTCGTGCTCGTCGACCACGCGCGCGCTGAAGCCCTCCCGCACCGTGCCCATGTAGCCGCCGCGCCCGATCTCGGGACGCTCGGCGGCGATCGCGCAGTTGGTCTCCGTCGAGCCGTAGCCCTCCACGAGCTGAACGCCGAAGCGCTCGCGGAAACGGTCGAAGGCGCGCGCGGGCGTGGCCGGAGCGAGCGCGATCCGGACGTGGTGCTCGCGCTCGACCGCCTCCGAGGGCCGGGCGAGCAGGATGCTGACCATCGCCCCCAGCAGGTAGGTGACGTCCGCGCCGGCCTCGGCGACCCGCGCCCAGAAGCGCGACGCGGAGAAGCGCTCGCCGAGCACGTAGGTGGCGCCGCTGACGAGCGCCTGCACGAACGCGTTCAGCGCGTTGGTGTGAAACAGCGGCAGGCACGTGTACACGACGTCGCCCTCGCCGATCCCGAGCGACTCGCTCACCAGCACGCCCCACCAGTAGAACTGGGCGTGGGGGCACCGCACACCCTTCGAGGGACCCGTGGTGCCGGAGGTGTAGAGGATCGCGGCGATGTCCCCGGGCCCCACCGGCGCGGGCTCGATCGCCTCGCCGGCGGCCGGCGGCGCACTCGCCGGGCGCCCCGCCACCGTCTCCAGCGGCGAGTCGAGCACCCAGATCCCCTCGAGCGCGCCGTGCGTCCCGAGCGCCGCGAGCGCGTCGGTCACGGCGGCGTCGGCCAGGAGCAGCCGGGCGCCGCAGTTGCCGAGGACGTGCTCGAGCTGGGGCCCGCGCGAGGCGGTGTTGATCGGCACGACGATCGCGCCGAGCCACGCGCAGCCGAGGATCAGCTCGAACAGCTCGATCCGGTTCTCGCACATGGCGGCCACCCGGTCGCCCGGCGCGACGCCGCAGGCGCGCAGGCGCCCGGCCGAGCGGGCGGCCAGGTCACGCACGCCGCGGTAGCTGAGCTCGAGCGGGCCGCAGCGAAACAGCGGGCCGGTCGCCGTAGACCTGCGGCCTGGCGCTCGAGCAGCGCCGGGCAGCGTCTGCTGCTCGAGCGGCAGGCCGCGCAGCGGGTGGCGAACCGCCGTCGCGCTCATGCCGGCGCCACCGCGCGGGCGAGATCCTCGATCGCGGCGGCGACCGCCTCGGGCGCCTCGATCATCGAGAAGTGCGTGCGCGCCTCGATCCGGCGCACCGAGAACCAATCGTGCTCGGCCGCGAACCGCTGCTGCACGTCCAGGTACTCCCGGGAGCGCCGGCTGGCCGTAGACGTGCAGCACCGTCCGGGGCGAGGTCGAGCTCGGCCAGCGCCCGCAGCGGGCTGCCCTCGCGCCGGTATTCGCCCTCGATCTCGCGCCCGGAGCGCATCCACATGTCCGCTCCCTGGCGGTTCATCACGGTGATCGCCTCCGCGACCTCGGCGCTGTCATCGTCCGCGCGCCAGATCTCGAACAGCTTGTCCCGCGCCTGCGGCCAGCCGTCCGGCGTCTGGAGCTGGCGCAGCAGCGCCATGTACGGCTCGGACGGCTCGACGAGCAGCCAGTCGAGGTGCGCGATCGCGGGCACGCGGGTGCCCAGCCGCCGGGCCAGCTCGATCGCCACCCATCCCGAGTGCGAGGCCGAGCACGGGATCACGGTCTCGAGCCCGGTGGCCTCGATCACGGCCAGCGCGTCCTGCACCATGTCGGCGGTCCCGAAGTCGCCGGCGGCGGGCTCGGAGTCGCCGTGGCCGCGCCAGTCGAGGCTGACCACACGGCGGTGGCGGGCCAGCAGCGGCGCGGCTTGCGCCCAGCGCCCCCGGCTCGAGCACCATCCGGTCAGGAGCAGCAGCGCCGGCTCGCCGGCGCCGCGGTCCTCGCAGCCCAGGCCGAGGCGCTGCTCAGTCGCCATCTTGGTCGCGGACGAGCTCGAGCGTCGCGCAGTGCAGCCCGGCGATGGCGAACTTGTGGCTCTCGGAGAAGTCGACCTGGATCACCTCGACGCCCGCGCGCTCGAGCGCGGCGACGGTCGAAGGCGCGCCGGCGTTCATCACGACCTTCCCCGGTTCGAGCGTGACCGCGTTGACGGCCAGGTCCCAGTACTCCTCCACCGGCACCTCGATCACCTTGAAGTCGCGGCGCATCAGGCAGCGGACGAACTCGTAGTCGACCAGGTGCGGCGCGAGCACGGCCACTCCGTGGTCGGGGATCATCACGAACATGTCGGCGTGGGTCGTGCCGATGTTGCCGTGGCCGGTGGTGCCGACCCAGCCCGGGCTGTAGGTGCGCACGAGCTCGATCCCGAGGCCGTTCAGCACGAACTCGATCTGGCGCATCCCCTCCTCGTTGGCCACGACGCTGTTGTTGAACACGAACGTCTTGGCGTCGAGCCAGCGCCCCGCCCCGGGCTCGCCGACTGCCGCGGCCGTGGATGGTCAGGTAGATCGGCACGCCCAGCGCGGTCAGCGCCTGTGACCAGATCACCTCGCGGCCCCGCTGCCAGGAGCCGAGCCCCATCCGGTGGATGATCGCCCCGCCGCGGACCACGAGGCCGCCGCCCGCGAGCGTGACCAGGTTCTTCAGGTAGCCGTAGGCGCCGATCGCGGGAACCGGCGGCTCGACGTAGTTGACGCGTACCCCGTGGTCGCGCAGCACCTGGTAGTACTCGTCGAACTGAGCCTGGAGCCGGCCGAGGTCGGCGTTGCCGGCGGCGGTCGAGTAGTAGTACTGCCACTCCTTGGCGAACTCCGGACGGGTCTCGTTCTCGGTCGGACGCGAGACGAGCACCTCGCGCAGCCGGCCGATCCCCTCGGCGCCCCACCGGCGCCCCCAGATCTGCTCGACCTCGTCGTAGAAGTCGGTCTCGTGGAGGGCCCAGTTGTGCAGGGGCTGCCCCGCGTCATACCAGGGCAGCCGCTCGAGCACCGCCGTCTCGTCGTGCTCGGCCGCGGGATGCGGCGAGGAGTAGGTGAGCTCGGTGGCGTGGCCGTCCGCGTCGATCACCCGGAAGGGCACGCGCTCGCGGGTCGAGGCGGCGGGAGTGTGAATGGCCATGGGCGCTCCTCGGAATTCGGCTCTCGCGAGCATAACCGCGGGTCTGATCTGTGATCAAATTCCTCCATGGGGCTGAGGGTCGCGATCGTCGGCGCGGGAGTGGGCGGGCTGACCGCCGCGATCGCGCTGACGCGTAAGGGCATCGATTGCGCGGTGTACGAGCAGGCGCCGGGGCTGAGCGCCACCGGAGCCTCGCTCCAGCTCGGGCCGAACGCGCTGCGGCTGATGGACGAGCTGGGGCTGCTGGGGCGGCTGCGTGAGATCGGGGTGCGGCCCGAGGCGGTCGACTTCGTGCGCTGGGACGACGGCTCGCTGCTCCTCCACACCCCGCTCGGCGCGGCCATGGAGGACACTTCGGCGCGCCGCAGCTCGACTTCTACCGCCCCGACCTCCATCACCTGCTGCTCGACGCACTGCCGCCGGGCACGGTGACCGCGGGCGCGCAGGTGCTGTGCGGTGGCGCAGGACGCCGGCGGGGTCACGCTGGAGCTCGCCGGCGGCGGACCGCGCGCGGCCGACGTCGCGGTGGCGGCGGACGGGATCCGCTCGCGCATCCGCCAGCAGTTCACCGGCGCCGACGAGCCGGTGTTCTCGGGCACGGTGGTCTACCGGGGCGTGGCCCCGCGCGAGGCGGTGATCGAGCTTCATCCCGAGCACGTCAACTACTACTGGATCGGCCCCTACCGCCACGGCGTGTCGTACTGGATCTCGGGCGGCGAGCGGCTGGCGGTGAACTGCGCGGTCCAGAACGCCGAGTTCTCGCACGAGTCGTGGACGCTGAGCGCGCCGGCCGAGGAGGCGCTCGAGCACTTCGCGGGCTGGCACGAGCCGCTGCTCGAGCGGATTCGCGCCTGCGGGACGATGCTCCGCGGCGCGGTGTTCGTCCGCCGGCCGCTCGCCCAGTGGTCCTACGGCCGGGTCACCCTGCTCGGCGACGCGGCGCACGCGATGGAGCCCTTCCAGGCCCAGGGCGCGGCGCAGGCGGTGGAGGACGCCTTCGTGCTCGCCGAGTGCCTGGCCGGCGACCCCGACGACGTGCCCGCGGCGCTGCGCCGCTACGAGTCGATCCGGATGGCGCGGGCCGGCGAGCTCCAGAGCTCCTCGCACGCGGCGGCCGAGTCGTTCTACCTGCCCGACGGCGAGGAGCAGCGCCGCCGCGACGCCGCCTACCCACGCTGCGGGAGACGCTCCCCTGGGGCACGCGGCAGCCGATCTGGGAGTACGACGTCCGCACCGCGCTGGCCGCGCACTGAGAGCGCGCCGGCGCGCGGCCGCGGACTGCCGCGGTCATCCACAACCGTGGCAGTTCGGTCGCCCGGGTGGCGATGGGGACGCGATGAGGTGTGCGGTACCGGCGCCTCGGACGCTGCGGCATGGCATGCCGCGGGTCGAACCTGGCCGCCGACGACGTTCGGGCATGCACGCCGCGCGCCAGCGCGCGGCCCCGAAACCCAATTGCACCCCCCACCCCTTTCTGATCAAATATACGGCGAGTACTTTTCTGGGCGACCCGGCTTCCCGCCGGCATTGTGAGGGAGTTCATTGGCTGTCCCGTTGCGCATCGGCGTGATGCAGCTGACCATGGAGCCGCTCGACGAGATCCTGGGCCATGCGCGGGCGCTCGACCGTCACGGGTTCGACACGATCTGGCTGGCCGAGGCGTACCCGTGGTGGCGCAAGCACCAGATGGAGGCGCGCAGCTCGACCGTGCTCTCGGCGCTGATCGCCAAGGAGACCGAGCAGCTGACGGTCGGCTGGGGGATCATCTCGCCGTTCACGCGCCACCCGATCCAGGTGGCGATGGACGCGCGCGTGACCCAGGAGCTGGCGCCCGACCGCTTCATCCTCGGCTTCGGCGCCAGCCGGATCTTCATGAAGGAGATCGGCGCCGACGACGTCAAGCCGCTCAACCCGACGCGCGACGCGGTGCGGATCGTGCGCGGCGTGCTCGAGGGCGGGGAGTTCAGCTACGAGGGCAAGGCGTTCACCGCGGTCGTGCCGGCGCTGTCGGACGGAGGCGGAGTCGCCGCGCGGGAGCGTGCCCATCTACGTCGCGGGCACCGGCCCGCGGATGCAGCGCTACGCCGGCGAGGAGGGCGACGGGCTGCTCACCGCCGAGCATCACCACGCCCGGGTTCATCCGCTACGCCAAGCAGAACATGCGCGAGGGCGCCGAGGCCAAGGGGCGCGACGTCGAGGAGCTCGACCTCGGGTGCACGATCGTCGCCTCGATCGACGAGGACCGCGACACCGGCCGCCAGGGCGCGCGGGAGATCGCCGGCATGTACCTGGCCAACAAGGTCCAGAACATCCAGGCCTCGGCCGACGTGCTGCTCGAGGAGGCGGGGCTCTCGCAGGAGGAGATCCGGCCGATCGCCGAGGCGATGGAGTCGCGGCGGCCGGCGCGCCGCGGCGGCGGCGGTGACCGACGAGATCCTCGACAAGTGCAAGCCGATCGCGGGCACGCCGAGCGACTGCATCGCGGCGATCGAGGAGTACGCCGAGGCCGGCTGCACGCACGTGATGCTCGAGCTGTGGGGCGATGATCGCGAGCGCCAGATCGAGCTGTTCGCCGAAAAGGTCCTGCCACACTTCCGCCGATGACGCTCGCCGCCGACTCCGAGCTGACCGAGCGTCTGATCGAGTGCGTCGACGAGCGGCGGCTGGTGCAGACCGCGTGCGCGTACGTGAGCACGCCGAGCCCGACCGGCTCCGAGCAGGCGATGGCCGAGGCGGTCGCGAGCCGCGTTCGAGGAGACGGGCCTGGGCGTCACCTGGCAGGAGGTCGAGGACGGGCGCCCGAACGTGATCGGCACGCTCGGAGGGCGCGGGCGGCGGACCGACGCTGATGTTCAACGGCCACATGGACACCTCGTACTCGGGGCGCGAGCCGCACCTGCGCCACATCTTCGGCTTCCAGCCCGAGGCCGTGGTCAAGGACGGGCGCATCTACGGCCTCGGCATCAGCAACATGAAGGGCGCGCTCGCGTGCTATCTCGAGGCGGTGCGCGCGGTGCGCGACGCGGGCGTGAGGCTGCAAGGGCGACGTGCTGATCGCGTGCGTGGTGGGCGAGATCGAGAAGACGCAGTGGGGCGAGGAGTTCCGCGGCGCGCGAGTACCGCGGCTACGCCGCCGGCAGCCGCTACCTGCCCACCCACGGCGGCGATCGCCGACATGTGCATCCTCGGCGAGCCGACCGAGCAGCGCGTGGTGCTCGGCCACTACGGGACGATGTGGGCGCGGATCTCGACCCACGGGCCCGTTCATCCACACCGCGTTCTCGAAGGGGCGGATGGAGGAGAACTCGATCGTGCGCATGCGCGCGGTGCTCGACGACGTGCTCGAGTGGATCCCGGAGTGGGAGCAGAGATCGCGCTACCGCGGCCTCGACGGCGTGGTCAACATCGGCTCGCTGCGCGGCGGGCATCCGTGGCGGGTGAGCCGCACCCCGAACCGCACCGACCTGTTCCTCGACATCCGGGTCCCGCCGACGATGCCGATGCAGGACGCCAAGCGCGAGCTGGCGGAGCTGGTGCGCGAGCTGCGCGACAAGCATCCCGACTACGGCGATCGAGTACGAGGTGTTCGTCACCGCGCCGGGCGCGGAGATCGACGAGGGGCACCCGATGATCAAGGCGATCGACGCCGGCCACGAGCGGGTGTTCGGCGCAGCCGCCGGAGCGCGACACCGTGCGCTGGTTCTCCGACGCCTCGGCGCTCACCCGCTACGGGATCGAGACCGTCAACTACGGGACCTCGAGCGGGCTGCCCGGGCCGGACGGGGAGAACCTCGACATCGAGGGGCTGGTCAAAATCGCGACCGTCTACGCACTCGCGGTCGCTGCGATCTGCGAGGTAGCGACGTGAAGCTGGTGACGTTCACCGACCCGGACGGCAGGACGCGGTGCGGCTCGCTCACGGACGGGCACATCAGGGTGATGGACGGGATCGCGACGATGCGCGAGCTGTTCGAGTCGGGCGAGGACCCGGCCACGGTGGCGCGGGGCGCGAACGGCGAGCGGGTCGCGCTGGCCGACGTGCGCCTGCGCCCGCCGATCATCCCCAAGAAGTTCTTCCACACCTCGGGCAACTACCGCGAGCACGAGGAGGAGTCGAAGGTCGTCAAGTGGTCGCACGAGATCGCGCCGTGGATCGTGTTCTTCCAGAACATCGACGCGATCATCGGCCCCGAGGACCCGGTCGTCTACCCCTCGCACCTGACCAACGAGCTCGACCACGAGCTCGAGCTCGCGCTGGTCATGTCCCGGACCGGCAAGAACTTCGACGAGCACGAGGCCGAGTCGTACATCGGCGGCTACGTGATCTTCAACGACATCACCGCGCGCGACATCCAGCGGCGCGAGATGCGCTCGGGCGTGTTCTCGTTCTGCAAGGCGATCGACACCTTCTGCCCGCTCGGTCCGTGGATCGTCACCCCGGACGAGATCCCGGACCCGTACAAGCTCGACATGCAGCTGCGCGTCAACGGCGAGGTCAGGCAGAAGTCGGTGTCGGGCAACATGGCGCTGACCATCCCCGAGGTGATCGCGCACTACTCGCCGCTCGACTACAGCGCCGGCGACGTGCTGTCGCTCGGGACGGTGTCGGGCGTGGCCGGCTTCCGCGAGGACGCGCAGGACTACTACCTGAAGCCCGGCGACGTCATGGAGTGCGAGATCGAGGGGATCGGCGTGCTGCGCAACCCGGTGATCTCGTGGGAGGAGGCGCACGGGGTGCCGGCGCCTCCGCTGAAGCGCTGGTGAGCTGGCCGGTCGATCAGGCGAAGCTCGACCGCTTCCGCGCGCTGATGGCCGAGCAGGAGCTCGACGCCGTCGTGGTCCGCTCGCCCGACAACATCGTCTACCTCGACAGCTACTGGGGCATGAAGGGCTACGACGCGCTCGTCATGCCGGCCTCCGGGGAGCCGGTGCTGGTCGTGCTCGAGCCCCAGCTCGAGGAGGCGGCGCGCACGAGCTGGAGCGCAGGACCTGCGCCCGCTCGACGGCTACCACCCGACGGACCCGCGCCCGCCGTGGTATCGCACGCTCGGACATCTGCCGGGAGGTGCTGCGCGAGCGCGGCCTGACCGGACGGGTCGGGCTCGAGCTCACGCAGGGCACGGCCGCCGGCGACCTGATGGTGGCCGAGCCGACCGTGTTCTCGCAGACCTGGTTCGGCGGCTTCGACGACGTCTGCCGCGAGGTGGTCGACTGCCTCGGGGCTGCTGGCGCAGGCGCGGGCGATCAAGACCGAGCAGGAGATCGAGCGGATGCGCCTGGCCGCCGACCTGGCGGCCGACGCGATGGAGCACGTGCGCGACACGATCCGCGCCGGGATGAAGACGAGCGAGGTGGGCGCGCTGTACGAGGGCTACGTGCACTCGCACGGGACGGGCTATCGGGGTCAGGTCGATCACGCGCGCGCGTTCACGCTCGGTGTGGTCGGGCCCGGGGATCCGCACGTTCACGGCCACGAGCGACCAGACCGTGTGCGAGCACGAGCCGACGCTGCTCGAGATCTGGGTCGTCACCGACGGCTACTGGTGCGATCTGACCAAGAACGCCTGCCCGGGCTCGCTGACGCCGAGTACGACGAGCTGACCGACGGGCTGCTCGGGCGTCTACCGCCGGGCGATCGAGCATCTGCGGCCCGGGGCCGAGCCTGCCCGAGCTCGACCGGCTGGTGCGGGACGGGATCGCCTCGCTGGGCTATCCCGGGCAGCCGTCGCATCCGATCGCCCACGGCGTCGGCGCCCGCGCCCACGAGCCGCCGTACGCGCACCAGGCCGGGGCGGGCGAGCTGCAGCCAGGGCATGGTGCTGGCGGTCGAGCCCGGCCTGTACTGGCCCGGCGGCGGGGGCCTGCGCGTGGAGGACAACTTCCTGATCACCGAGAGCGGCTGCGAGATGCTCGGTCGCTATCCCGACGACTTCAGAAGGGCCTGATGATCCCCAAGGAACACATCTGGACCGGTTCGCTGAACGACCGCGCCCTGGCTGGAACCGCCGGCGACGCGCCGGCGCGGGTGGGGCTGTACGACACGACCCTGCGCGACGGCGAGCAGACCGTCGGCGTGGCGCTCGACCCCGACCAGAAGCTCGCGATCGCGCGGGCGATCGACTCGCTCGGCATCGAGCGGATCGAGGCGGGGTTCCCGCGCGTGTCGGCGGACGACGTGGAGGCGTTCCGCGCGATCGCGGCGGATGGGCTGGCGGCGGAGATCTGGGGCTTCGCCCGCGCCGTGCCGGCGGACGTCGACGCGCTGCTCGAGATCGGGGTGCGGGCGGCGGTGATCGAGTCGCCGGTGTCGGACGGGAAGCTGAGCGCGTACGGGATCAGCCGGGAGAAGCTGATCGAGCGGGTGGTCACGGCGGTGTCGCACGCCACCGAGAGCGGGGTCACCGTCTGCTTCTTCGGGGTGGACGGGACGCGCGCCGATCTGAGCTTCCTGGAGCGCGTGTACGGCGAGGCGGTCCAGGCGGGAGCGCGGGAGATCGCGATCGTCGACACGCTCGGCGCGGTCACGCCGGAGGCGGCGGCGCTGCTCGTGCGCGCCGCGCGGGGCTGGGTCGGCGAGGAGATCCCGGTGCACTGGCACGGCCACAACGACTTCGGGCTGGCCACCGCCGCGGCCGTGGCCGCCGTGCGGGCGGGCGCGGGGTGGGTGCAGGGCACGATCAACGGGATGGGCGAGCGCGCCGGCAACGCCAACCTGGCCGAGGTGGCGCTGGCGCTGGATGCGCTCTACGGGGTGGCCACCGGCTTGCGGTTCGATCGGGCTGCGCGCGGTGGCGGAGCTGGTGCGGCGCCTGTCCGGCTACGAGCTCGAGCCGTGGAAGCCGCTCACCGGGGACACCCTGTTCACGCGCGAGAGCGGCGCGGTGGCCAGCCAGTTCCACGACCCGCCGGCGATCGAGCCGTACTCCTCGGAGCTGGTGGGCGCGCCGCGGCGGATCGTGCTGGGCAAGAAGAGCGGCCTCGACTCGATCCGGATCAAGCTCGCCGAGCTGGGCATCGACCGGCCCGAGCAGGACTGGCCGGCGCTGCTGGCCGAGGTCAAGGCGCTCGGTGCGCGCAAGCACGGCCTGGTCTCAGACGAGGAGTTCCGCGAGCTGGTCGATGCCCGCTGAGGTTCACCTGCCGATGTCGCGGGAGGGGGTCACCCGCGTGTGCGTGATCGGCGCCGGGGCGATCGGCAGCCTGCTCGCCGCGCATCTGAGCCGGGTGTGCGAGGTGTGGGTGCTGACGCGCCGGCCGGCCCACGCTGAGGCGTTGCGGTCCGAGGGTCTGCGGGTGTCGGGGAAGAGCGAGTTCGTGGGCCGGGTCCAGGCCACGGCCGACGCGAGCGAGCTGCCCGAGTTCGACCTGGGCGTCATCGCGGTCAAGGCCACCGATCTCGATACCGTCGGCGCGCGGCTGACGGGGGTCGCGCCGGGGGCGACGATGATGACGATCCAGAACGGCCTCGGGGCCGAGCAGGTGATCGCCCGGCACGGCGACTGGCCGCTGATCTCCTCGGTCACGTTCATGAGCGGGACGCGGCGCTCGGACGTCCACGTCGAGTACGAGCTCGACACCGCCACGTGGCTCGGGCCGTGGGCGGGGACCGCGACCGAGCACGTGATCGTCGACGAGGTGGCCCGGCTGATCAACGCGTCGGGGCTGCACGCCGAGGCGATGCCCGACCTGGTGCCGGCGCAGTGGTCGAAGCTGATCTTCAACTCGGCGATCAACAGCGTCTCGGCGCTGACCGAGCTCCCGCACGTGGCGCGGTTCGTGGACGAGGAGGAGCTCTGGTCGCTGGGCCATGCGGTCCGGGCGCTCGTGGATGAGGGCAAGGCCGTGGCCGCGGCCGCGGGCGTGGCGCTGTACGAGGACCCGTGGGAGATGAACCCGCTGGCGGTGCGGCGGGGCGAGACCTCGCACAGCGACTACGCGCACCTGCCCTCGATGCTCGAGGACGTGCTCGCGCACCGGCCGACCGAGGTCGACTTCATCGCCGGCGCGCTGGTGCGGGTGGCGGCGGAGCACGGGGTGGCGGTGCCGGTGACCGCGGCGGCGTACCAGCTGATCAAGGGCAAAGAGGCGTCGTGGCGGTCGCTCAAGGAGGTCTCCACATGAGGGTGTGCGTGGTCGGCGTCGGCGCGGTGGGGAGCCTGTTTGCCGCGCACCTGGCGCAGGTGGACGGCGTCGAGGTGTGGGGCTATGACGTGGTCGAGCCCCACGTCGAGGCGATCAACCGCGACGGCCTGCGGCTCGTCGGCCAGGCCGACGTGGTGGGGCGCGTGCGGGCGACGACCGACCCGGCCGAGCTGCCGCCGTGCGAGTTCGGGATCGTCGCGGTCAAGAGCATGTTCACCGCCGGCGCGATCTCGCAGGCGGCGGGGGCGTTCGCCGACGGCGCGGTGGCCTCGGTGCAGAACGGGGTGGGCAACGAGGAGGAGATCGCCGAGCACGTGGAGCGGGTGATCCGCGGTACCACCTTCCCGGCGGGGCGGGTGCTCGAGCCGGGCGTGGTGCACATGGACACGCGGGGCGACACCTGGCTCGGGCCGTTCGAGCCGCGCCCGGCTCGCATGGACGAGGTGGAGCGACTGGCGTCGGCACTGACGGAGGGCGGGATGAACACCCGGGCTCTGCCGGACGCCCGCGGCGCCCAGTGGACCAAGCTCATCTTCAACGCCGCCACCAACCCGATCGGCGCCCTGACCCGGCTGACCCACGGGCGCGTGTGCGAGCTGCCCGAGACGCGCCGGCTGGTCAGCGCGCTCGTGGCCGAAGGGCGTGGCGGTGGCGGACGCGCTCGGGATCACCCTGGACTCCGATCCCGACGAGCTCGTCGACCACGCGGCGAAGGTGGCCTACGAGCACCGCGCGAGCATGCTCCAGGACGTGCTCGCCGAGCGCGCGACCGAGATCGATGCCTTGAACGGGGGCGTCGCTCGCTTCGGAGCCGAGCACGGCGTGCCGACTCCGTTGAACGAGGCGATCGCGGCGCTGATCAAGGGCCTCGAGTACTCCTGGAGGCAGCCGTGATCCGAGAGGGCATTGCTCGATATGCGCGCTATGCGCGGAATATCGAGCCACGAATGAGCCGCGCGCGTGCCTGAGCTCCGCGATGTGGTGGTGATCGGCTCGGGCCACAACGGCCTGGTGGCGGCCGCCTACCTGGCGCGCGCCGGCCTGAGCGTCGAGGTGCTGGAGCGAAACCCGGTGGCGGGTGGGGCCGTGACCTCCGAGGAGCTGACCACGACGGGCTACGTCCACGACACGTTCTCCTCCTGGCACCCGCTGTTCAAGCTCTCGGCGGCGTTCGCGGAGCTGGGGCCGGAGCTGGGGATCGAGTACTGCGAGACGCCCGGACGCCACGACCGCGAACGTCCGCGCCGACGGCTCGGCCACGCTCGCCTACCGCGACGCCGAGCGGACGGTCGAGAGCTTCGACCCGCGCGACCGCGCCGCCTACCTGGCGGAGATGCAGAGCCTTCGGGGAGACGATCCCCACCGTGGGCCAGCTGTTCGGGGTCGAGCTGTTCTCCGGCGGGGCGCCCAAGCTCGGGGTGTCGCTGGCGCGCCAGCTCGGCGTCAAGCGCGGGCTGCGCTTCGCCTCCGACCTGGTCTCCTCCGCGCGCGGCTGGTTCGAGACGCGCTTCGAGGGGCGGGAGGTCGCGGATCTCTACTCCCCCTGGGCGCTCCACACCGGCCTGCCCCCGGACGCCGCCGGCAGCGGCTTTCAGGCGCTGGCCATCGCCGGCTCGCTGCACGCGGTCGGGCTGCCCGTGGTGCAGGGCGGCGCGGGCAACTTCGTCGCGGCCTTCGAGCGGCTGATCGCCGAGCACGGCGGGCGGGTCAGCACCGGGGTCGAGGTCGAGCGGATCCTCACCCGGGGCAGCCGCGCCGTCGGCGTGGTCGCCGGCGGGCGGGAGATCACGGCCGCGCGCGCCGTGATCGCCAACACCACGCCGACCCAGCTCTACGGGCGGCTGCTCCCCGAAGGCGCGGCGCCGCCGGCGGCGGTCGAGCAGGCGCGCCGCTTCCGCTACAGCCCGCGCGCCGGCATGCAGATCCACGTCGCGCTGACCGAGCCGCTGCGGTGGCGGGACGCGCGCCTGAACGCCGTGCCCATCGTCCACGTGAGCGACGGCGTGGGCGACGTCTCGCTCGCCTGCGCGCAGGC
Organism: uncultured Solirubrobacterales bacterium; assembly: GCA_963710305.1. Taxonomy (GTDB): domain Bacteria; phylum Actinomycetota; class Thermoleophilia; order Solirubrobacterales; family Solirubrobacteraceae; genus Palsa-465. Next base: position 44,956 of record CAVPZV010000002.1, read on the forward strand.
CGCGGCCGGGCTGCTCCCCGAGCGCCCCACCGTGGTCGTCGGCCAGCAGACGACGATCGACCCGACGCGCGCGCCGCCGGGCGCGGGCACGCTTGTGGATCCAGCTCCAGCAGGTCCCCTACGCGCCGACCGGCGACGCCGCCGGGGAGATCGCGGTCGGGGACGGCGCCTGGGACGACGCGCTCACGCACGCCTACACCGAGCGCGTGCTCGCGCGCCTGGAGCCGCACGTGGAGAACTGGCCGGGCGCGCGCGGGGTCACGGTGGCGCTGTCGCCGGCGGAGCTCGAGCGGCGCAACCCGAACCTGGTCCGCGGCGACATCTACTCCGGCGACTGCGAGCTCGGTCAGTCGTATCTGTGGCGACCGCTGCCCGGCTACGGCGCGCACCTCACGCCGGTCGAGAACCTCTATCAGTGCGGCGCCTCGACCTACCCGGGGCCGGGGCTGAACGCCGCCTCGGGCCGGATCGTGGCGCTGCGGATCATCGCCGACGGCGGGCGCCTCGGTAAAGCGCGCCGCCTGCTGCGCGGACGCCGCTGAGCACGGCGCGGAAGTCCTCGCGCCGGCGCGGCGCCGGCGCCAGCAGCTTGCGCGCGACGTTGTAGCCGGAGATCGCGTTCACGCCGGCGCCCGGCCAGGTGGCGGCGCCGACCATGAGCAGGCGGTCGATCCCGGTCTCGTAGTCGCGCACGGCCGGGAACGGGCGGAACAGGAAGTTCTGGCGCAGGTGCATGCTCCCGGCGATCGAGTCGCCGCCGACCAGGTTCGGGTCGTGGCGCTCGAGGTCGGCGGGCGTGAGCACGGCGCGGTCGAGCACGAGGTCGCCGATGCCCGGGGCGTAGCGCTCGAGCTTGGCCATCACCCGGTCGGCGTACGGCTCGCGCGCCTCGTCCCACGTCCGCGCCTCGATCTCCCCGGCCGCGTCGCCGCGGATCTCCGCCGGCAGCGCGCGCACCTGGACCCACAGGACCGCGCCGTCGCCCGGGACGCGGGTGGGGTCCACGGCCGAGCTCTGCCCGACGACGAGCAGCGGCTCGCGCGGCAGGAGCCCGGCGCAGGCGTCCGCGTAGGTGGCGGCCAGGTCCTCGACGTACGGCGCGACGTGGACGTAGGCGAAGCGCGCCAGGTCCTCGCCGGCCTCCCAGGTCGGTGGTGCGGACAGCGCGAGGTGGACCATCAGCGTCCCGGGCCCGTACCGGTAGCGCTGCGCGGCCCGCCGCAGCGGCGCCGGCACGGGCGCGTCGGCGAGCAGCCGCTCGTACAGCATCGTGCGGCGTGACGCCGGCGATCACCGCCCGGCGGGCGCCGATCCGCTCTCCGGAATCGAGCTCCACGCCGACCGCCCGACCGCCCTCGACCACCACCCGCGCCACCTCGGCGCCGGTGCGAAGCTCAGCGCCGGCCTCGGCCCCCACCGCCGCCAGGGCGTCGATCAGCCGCGAGGCGCCGCCCTCGGCGATCGCGATGCCGGTGCGCATGTCGGTGAACGCCTCCAGGAAGGGGAACATCGCGCCACCGCTCACGTCGGGGCCGAAGTCGAGGTGCATGCCCCAGCACGCGAGCAGGGCGTGCGCCTCGCGCGAGTGCAGGTAGGTCTCGGCGAGCTCGCGCGTGGAGCTGAGAAGCAGACGCGCCAGCTCGCGCGCCCCGTCCACTCCGAGCGCGGCGATTGCTGCAGCGCCAGAGAGCTCAGGCTGCGCGCGTCGAGCCGCGACCCGTAGAGCGCGAACAGCGCCGGGCTCAGTCGCCCGTACAGCGCGTCGAGCTCGCGCCACCCCTCGGCGTCGCGCGGATCGTGGCGCTCCAGCTCGGCCACCGTGCCGGGGACGTCCTGGAGCACCCGCAGGGCGCGGCCGTCCGGGATAGGCGTTGGCGAACGGGTGGGCGGAGCCGGCGTAGCGCAGGCCGTGGCGCTCGAGCTCTCCGCCGAGCTCGGCCGCCACCGGCGAGCCGAGGAACAGGTTCATGTTCGTCGCGAACAGGTCGTGGACGAAGCCGGGGCGCGTCAGCTCGTCGCTGATCACGGCGCCGCCGGGGCGCGCGGAGCGCTCGAGCACGAGCGTGCTCCAGCCGGCGCGGGCCAGGTAGGCGGCGGTCACCAGGGCGTTGTGGCCGGCGCCGATCAGGATCGCGTCGTACCCGGCATCAGGAAAAACTTGACATTTGATACACGTCGCCGGGAGGATCGCGGCCGTTGTCTGGAATTGCAAGCTACGTCGTGGGGGTCGACATCGGCGGCACGTTCACCGACACGGTGGTGATCGACGGCGCCGGCGAGATCCGCAGCTACAAGTCGCCCACCACGCCGGGCGCGCTGCTCGAGGGGCTCGAGGCCAACCTCAGGGAGGCCGCCGGCGAGGTGAACGGAGGGGCCGCCGGCGAGGGAGACCTCGAGGCGTTCCTGGCCGACGTCGCGCTGATCGCCCACGGGACCACGGCCGCCACCAACGCCCTGCTCGAACGCCGCGGCGCCGAGACCGCGCTGCTCACCACCCGCGGCTTCGAGGACACGATCTTCATGCAGCGCCAGCTGGGGATGACCGCCGGCCTCTCCCCCGGCGAGCTCACCGACTACTCGCTGCGCCGCGTGCCCGAGCCGCTGACGCCGCGGGCGCGCGTGTTCGGGATCCGCGAGCGGATCGACTACCGCGGCGCGATCCTGGGCCCGCTGAAGGAGGAGGACGTGCGCGCGGCGGCGGCGGCGCTGCGCGAGACCGACGTGGAGGCGGTGGCGATCTGCTTCCTGTGGTCGTTCAAGAACCCCGGGCACGAGCGTCAGGCGGCCGAGATCCTGCGCGAGGAGCTGCCCGAGCGTCTACATCTCCACCTCGAGCGACCTGGTCCCGCGGGTGGGCGAGTACGAGCGCACGGCCACGACGCTGGTCAACGCCTACCTCGGGCCGGTGATCTCGCGCTACATGGAGGCGCTCGAGCGCCGGCTGGGCCGGCGCAACCTGCTCCTGCTCGACTCGAGCGGCAGCGCGATGACCGCCGCCGAGGCCGGGCGGGCGCCGGCGCGGATGCTGCTGTCCGGGCCGTCCGGCGGAGTCACCGCCTCCCAGTACCTGGGCCAGGCGCTCGGTCACCGCAACGTGATCACGTTCGACATGGGCGGCACCTCGACCGACGTCGGGCTGATCGTCGACGGCGCCGCCCTGGGCCGGATCGAGACCGAGATCGGCAAGTACCACCTGCTGCTGCCGATGGTCGACGTCAAGGCGATCGGCGCCGGCGGCGGCTCGATCGCCCGGGTGGAGGCCGGCGGCTATCTGCGCGTCGGTCCGCAATCGGCCGGCGCCGCCCCCGGCCCGGCCTGCTACGGCGCCGGCGGCACGCTGCCCACGGTCACCGACGCCGACCTGCTGCTCGGCATCCTCGATCCCGCCGGGTTCCTCGGCGGCCGGATCGCCCTCGACGTGCAGGCCGCGCACGACGCGGTCAAGACCCACGTCGCGGACCCGCTCGGCGTCGACGTCACCGAGGCCGCGGCCGGGATCAAGCGGATCGTGGACGGCCGGATGGCCGACCTGCTGCGCACGGTCACGCTCGAGCGCGGCCACGACCCGCGCGACTTCACCCTGTACGCCTTCGGCGGAGCCGGACCGGCCCACGCGGCGGCGTTCGCGCTCGAGCTGGTCGACGCCGTGCTCGTCCCGGCCACGCAGTCGGTGCACTCGGCGCTGGGCGCCGCCTCCTCGGATCTGGCCGTCCGCGTCGAGCGCAGCGCCCCGATGCGGCTGGCGCGCACCGCGCTGGGCGCCGACGCGCCGGCGGACGAGATCGAGGACATGTTCCTCAGGCTGGAGTGGCAGGCGATCGAGCGCCTGACGGCGCAGGGCGTCGACGAGAGCGCCCGGTCGCTCCGGCGGGTCGTCGAGGTGCGCTTCGTACGCCAGACCAAGGCCCTCGAGCTCCCCTACCTGGGGTCGGTGCCCGCGCTGGTCGAGGACTTCCTCGCCGAGTACGCGCGCCGCTACGGAGAGACGGCGGTGCCCGAGGCGGCCGGCTTCGAGCTCGTCACGTTCGTGGTCCTCGGGCGGGGCGCGGTGCGGCGGCCGGCGCTGAGCAGCGCTCCTCGCCGGGAAGGGAGCGCGGCGCCCCGCGGCGAGCGCGAGGTGTATGACGCGCTGACGGGCGAGTTCGCGAGCACGCCGATCTACACCGGCGAGGAGTTGCGCGCCGGAGACGCCGTCGAGGGGCCGGCGGTGATCCAGTACGCGACGACGACGCTGGCGCTGTGCACCGGCCAGCGCGCCGAGGTGGGCGAGTTGCTGGCGGTGGAGATCAGAAGGGGGAGCGTGTGATCGCCGCGCCGGAGGACTACGCCCTCGGCCCGAGTCCGGCCGACTGGGATGCCCTCGAACGTCCGCTCCAGCTCGACCCGGTGACCTTCGAGATCCTGCGCCACAAGCTCGAGGCGGTCAACGAGGAGCAGGCGATCGCGCTCAAGGACGTGTCGGTCTCGCCGATCGTGACCGCGGCGAGCGACTTCAACAACGCGATCTACACCGCGGACGGCCGGATCGCCTCGATGGGCCCGCAGGTGGTGTTCCACTCGGGCGCGATGCCGATCGTGCTGCGCTACGTGATGGAGGCCTTCCCCGGGGAGGAGATCGGCGAGGGCGACATGTTCGCCGTCAACGACCCCTACTACGGCGCCGTGCACCACCCCGACGTGAGCGTGGTCGCGCCGATCCATCATGAGGGCCGGCTGATCGCCTGGGCCGGCGTGGCCGCGCACCAGGTCGACATGGGCGGGATGAGCGTCGGCTCGATCTCCGCCGGCGCGCGCGAGAAGTACCAGGAGGGGCTGATGATGCCCCCGATCAAGCTGGTCGAGGGAGGCGTGCTGCGCCAGGACGTGTGGCGGCTGATCCTCAACATGACCCGCCAGCCGCAGATGGTCGGGCTCGACCTGCGCGGGTTCATCGCCTCCAACGCGGTGGCGCGCGAGCGCCTGCTCGAGCTGGTGGCGCGCTACGGAGCGGACACGATCACCACCGCGATGGAGGAGCTGATCCGCTACTCCGAGCGGCGGATGCGCGAGCGGCTGCGCTCGCTCCCCGACGGCACCTTCCACACCCGCGGGTTCCTCGACCACGACGGCGTCGAGAACAAGGTCTACCCGGTCGACGTGCGCCTGGAGAAGCAGGGCGACGTGCTGCGCTTCGACATGCGCGGCTCGGCGCCCCAGGCCCCCACCTACATCAACTGCACCGAGGGAGCCCTGATCGGGGCGATCTTCGGCGGCACGGCGCCGATCCTGGGCGCCGGTATCCCGTGGAACCACGGGATCCTGGGGGCGCTCGAGGTGATCGCGCCCAAAGGGCTGATCGTCAACGCCGAGCGACCCGCCGCCACCGGCGCGGCCACGGTGGGTCAGGGCTGGACGATCATGAGCGTGGCCAGCCACGCGGTGTCGAAGCTGCTCGCCTTCTCCGAGGAGCTGCGAGCGCATTCGTGCGCGATCACCCACGGAACGTTCGCGGCGCTGTTCAGCGGCGATCGCAACCAGTACGGCGAGCCGTACGGGACGCAGCTGATCGATCCCCAGATCGGGGGCGGCGGGGCGAGTGCGGTGGCGGACGGGATCGACCAGTCGGGCGCGCTGGTGGCGCCGCGCCCGCACATCGCCAACGTCGAGACCAACGAGCTCCACGGGCCGATGCTGTTCCTGTTCCGCACCTTCTTTCCCGACACCGGCGGCGACGGCACCTATCGCGGCGGACGCGCCGCGGGGACGGCGTGGACCCCGCACGGCGTCCCCCGGCTGCGCAACTCGCTGACCTCGCACGGCGTCGAGGTGCCGGTGTCCTTCGGGCAGTTCGGCGGCTGGCCCGGCGTGTGCAACCGCCAGCTGATCGCGCGCGGGACGCGGGTGCACGCGCTGATGGCCGCGGGCAAGCTGCCGCTCAACCTCGACGACGTGCTCTCGCCGATCGACCTCGACAAGCTCGGCGGCGAGGTCGAGGTGCTCGAGGCCAAGGTGCCTGAGTTCGGGATCGTCCCGGGTGACGTGGTGCTCTACACGTGGCAGGGTGGCGGCGGTTACGGCGATCCGCTCGACCGCGACGAGCGCCTGGTCGAACACGACGTCGCCCTGGGGATCATCACCGAGCGCAAGGCGCGCGAGGTGTACGGGGTGCCGGGCGACCGAGACGCGCTGCGACGCGCCCGGCTGAAAAGCGCGGCCGCCCCGGAGGCGCCGCCGCGCGGCGAGCCGGTCGGACGGGTGGGGATCTCGCTCGTGCTCGCCCGCGACCCCGCGGCCCGGGCCGACCCGCGGTCCCCGGACCCCGGCGCGCTCCAGATCGAATGCCCGTGCGGGCGACCGCTCGGCCCGGCGCGCGGCGACTGGCGGCAGGGCTGCGTGCGCCAGGTCCTCCGGGACCTCCCGCGCGGCATCGTCGTCCACGCCACGCTCGAGCTCGTGCGCTACCTGTGCCCCGGATGCGGTCGCCAGCACGGAGTCGAGGTGGCCGAGCGGGGCGCGCCGCCGCTCGAGGACTTCCGCCTCGCATGACCCAGGGGCGCCTCGAGGGACGCACCGCACTCGTCACCGGCGCCGGCCGGGGCCTGGGCAGCGCCCTGGCGCTCGGACTCGCGCGTGCGGGCGCCGACGTGATCGTGCACTACAACCGCTCGCAGGAGGGAGCCGAGCGGGTGGCGGGCGAGATCGAAGCGCTCGGCCGCCGCGCCAGCACCGTGCAGGCGGACATCACCCAGCTCGAGCAGGTCGAGGCGATGGCCGAGCGATGCGGCTCGCGATCGACGTGCTCGTCAACAACGTCGGCGATGCCGCGCCCGAGCAGCGCTCATGGCAGGAGCTCGACGAGCGACTGATCGACCGCGTGCTCCTGACCGACGTCAAGGGGACGATGCTGGTCATCCACGAGGTCGGGCGGCGGATGCTCGACTGCGGCGCGGCGCGATCGTCAACGTGTGCTCGAACGTGGTCGTCACCGGGAGCCCGCGCGCGCCTCAGTACGCCGCCTCGAAGTACGGGGTGATCGGGCTGACCAAGTCCTACGCCGCCGCGTTCGCGCCGCGCGTGCGCGTCAACGCCCTCGGCCCGGGATTCATCGAGACCGAGACGACGCTGGGCCGCGAGGACTGGCGCTCGGGGCGCCGCGAGGAGGTGCTGGCGCGCACCCCGCTGGCCCGGATCCCGGCGCCCGAGGACATCGTCCCGCCGGTGCTGTTCCTCGCCTCCGAGGACTCGGCGCACCTCACCGGGAGCTTCCTCGTCTACGACGGTGGCTTCAGCATGGTCGGGGCGTGAAGGTGCCCGCAGGCGCGGAATGTTTGGGTCCGGCTAAGCCCTCCCCGGAGATTTGACATTTGATCTAAACGCGGGATAGTGTCGCGCCGAGGCAAGCGGCGGTGGCGCGGCCGGGCGCGAGGAGACACGCGAGGCGACGGACGAGGGCGAGGAGGATCATGAGGTTCAGCATCTACTCGGAGATGCAGCACTGGCCCGGCAAGTCCGCCGAGCGGCTGTTCGCCGAGGTGAGAGAACAGATCGTCCACGCCGACCGGCTGGGCTACGACACCTACGCGATCGTCGAGCACTTCTTCTTCCCCAAGTTCTCGACCTGTCCCGACCCGATGTCCTTCTTCTGCCAGGTCGCGCCGATGACCAAGCAGATCCGCTTCCGCACCATGCTCCACGTGCTGCCGTACCACAACCCGACCGTGCTGGCCTCGCGGATCGCGCAGGCGGAGATCGTCCTGAACGGCCGCTACGAGTTCGGCGTGGGACGCGGCCACGGCTGGATCCCGCCCAAGGCGGGCATCCGGCTGGAGGACGTCAAGGCGCTGCACGAGGAGTCCTTCGAGCTGTTCTTCACCGCGCTCGAGAACGAGCGCTTCTCGCACGAGGGCCGCTTCTACAGCGTCCACGACTCCCACATCGTGCCGGCTCCGCCCAAGCGCAAGCAGCGCATCTTCGTGGGCGGGACGAGCGACTCGACCTACGAGCTGGCCGGTCGCAAGGGCTGGTCGGTGGCGGTGCCGCCGCTGCTCCCGTACAAGGCGCTCGAGGCGCAGCTCAACATCTACCGCGAGAGCTGCGCCGCGCACGGCAACGAGCCCGACATCGTCTGGATCCACGCCTGCTACATGGACGACGACCGCGAGGTGGCCAAGCGCGACGCCGAGCAGGGCATGCGCGGCTTCCTCGAGGGCAATGCCTCCCCGCTCGAGGAGCGCGCCTCCGACGAGGAGCTGCAGCGCGCCGGCTACGGCTTCTACACCTCGGGCATCATGGAGCAGCTCGCCGCCACCCCCTACGACGAGATGATCGAAGGGGACATCGTCTGGGTGGGAACGCCCGAGGACGTGATCGAGCGCATCGAGCAGACGCGCGAGGTGTGCACGGGGCTTACCGAGGTCGCGATCACCGCCAATCCCGGCGGCTTCGAGCATTGGAAGGCGATCAAGACGCAGGAGCTGTTCGCCGACCGCGTCATGCCCCACTTCCAGCAGGCAGTAGCACCCGCGGGCGCCGCGGCGGGATCGGCCAACTGAGGTCCACACACAAGGAGAAGGTCTCAGCATGAGGAGAATCAGACGTTCAGCTTTGGCGCTGCTGGCACTGGGGGCCGCCGCGCTGGTGATCACCGCCTGCGGGTCGAGCAAGAGCTCGTCCGGGTCCTCGGGCGGGTCCGGGTCCTGCGGCGCGGCGGGAAGGCAAGCCGATCCTGATCGGCGCCGCGGTGGACTTCACCGCGCTGATGGCCCCGACCGACGACCCGGCGCTCTACGGCGCCGAGGTCGAGGCCGCCAAGATCAACGCCGCAGGGCGGCGTGGACGGACACCAGATCAAGTTCGCGATCGCCAACACCCAGCTCAAGCCGGCCCAGACCCGGGCCGACGCGCTCAACCTGGTCCAGAAGGGCGCCAACATCCTGTGGGTGACCTGCGACGTGGACTTCTCCACGCCGTCGATCACGGTCGGACTGGCGAGCAAGCTGCTCACGATCGCGCCGTGCATCGGCACCGATCAGATGGGGCCGAAGCGCTTCGGCTCCCAGGGTGAGCTCGCGTTCAGCTACGGCAACGTGGCCCAGGACGAGGGCGCGGCCGACGCGCGGATCGCGATCAAGCAGGGCTGGAAGACGGCGGTCGTCGTCACCGACAAGCAGATCGTCTACAGCCAGAACGTGTGTCAGGCATTCACCAACAAGTTCACCTCGCTCGGCGGCAAGGTCGTCTCCCAGCAGACCTGGACCCAGGGCGACCACACGATCGCCAACGTGGCCAGCCGCGTCAACAGCACGCACGCCGACGTGATCCAGGTGTGCACGACGGCGGCGCCTGACATCTCCACCCTGCTCTCCGATGTGCGCTCGGCCGGGAACAACACCCCGTTCCTCGCGCCGTGGTCGCTCGACGGCACCTACTGGATGCCGAAGAACCCGAAGCTCTCGACCAACTTCTGGACCGACTCGTACACCTCGATCTACGGCGACGACCCGAACCCGCAGGTGAGGGCGGAGATCGCGAAGCTGACCTCGGAGGGTCACATGCCCACCACCGGCGGCTTCGTCACCGGCGCGGCGGCGATCGACGGGATCGTGGCCGCGATCAAGGCGAACGGCGGCTCCACCGACGGCACCAAGCTCGCGGCGACGATGCAGGGCTTCCACAACCTCCCGACGATCTCCGGGGACGTGAGCTTCTCGCCGCAGCTCCACACCGTGTTCGGGCGGGAGTACCGTGTGCTCGAGGTCGTGAACGGCAAGGGCCACTTCAAGTACCTGATCAAGGCGGGCGGTCTCGCCCAGCTCTGACGGAGTGAGGTGGCGCTGAATCGAACGTCGCGCGGGCGTCGGTGGTCGGAGGGATCGCTTCGGACCACCGACGTCTCGCGCTCGTTTCAAGGAGTTCACGCCGTCCAGGGAGTGACGCTCGAGATCGAGCGTCACGAGGTCGTGGGCCTGATCGGGCCCAACGGGGCGGGCAAGACCACGCTGATCAACCTGATCACCGGGTTCGACCTGCCGAGCTCTGGTTCGGTCACCTTGGGGGGCGACGACGTGACCCGCTGGCCGGCCAGCCGGCGGGCCCGCGCCGGCCTGGCGCGAACCTTCCAGCACGGTCACCTGTTCCGCGCGCTGAGCGTGGCCGAGAACGTGGAGCTCGGAGCGCTCGGCATGGGAATGAGCGCCGGCGAGGCGCGCAAGGTGAGCCTCGAGCTGCTCGACGCGCTCGAGCTGCGCGACCGCGCCGCCGTGCCGGCGGCCGCGCTCCCGCACGGCGAGGAGCAGAAGGTGAGCGTGGCGCGGGCGCTGGCGTCCCGACCGCGCTACGTGCTGCTCGACGAGCCGGCCGCCGGGCTGTCGGATTCGGACCTCGAGTCGTTCGCGGCCCTCGTGCGACGCGTGCGCGACGAGTACGGTGCCGGAGTGCTGCTCGTCGACCACAACATGTCGCTGATCATGGACGTCTGCGAGCGCATCCACGTGCTCGACCAGGGGCGGACGCTGGCGGCGGGAACGCCGGCCGAGATCCGCAGGAACATCGACGTGGCCTCGGCCTACCTCGGCTCCTCCGGGGTCAAGGAGCAGGCGCGTGCCTGACCCGATCCTCACGCTGGAGGGCGTCGAGGTTCGCTACGGCGCGGTGCCCGCGCTGCGCGGTGCCTCGCTCACCGTCGGCCGCGGCGAGGTGGTCGGCCTCGTGGGGCCCAACGGCGCCGGCAAGAGCACGCTGCTGCACGCGGTGATGGGCGCGACGCCGGTGGCCGTCGGCTCGATCCTGTTCGAGGGCCAGTCCGTGCTGGGCGTCGCCACCGAGCAGATCGCGCGGCGGGGGATCGCGATGGTGCCCGAGGGGCGCCACATCTTCAACAACCTGACGGTCGAGGAGAACCTGCGGCTCGGCCTGGTGGGACGCTCGGTGACGAACGGCGTGCAGGCGGATCTCGACTGGGTGAAGACCCTGTTTCCCGTCGTGCACGACTTTCGCCGCCGTCAGGCCGGCGTGCTCTCGGGCGGGCAGCAGCAGCAGCTGGCCATCGCCCGCGCGCTCGTGGCCAAGCCCCGCCTGCTGCTGCTCGACGAGCCGTCGCTCGGCCTGGCGCCGTCGGTGGTCGAGGCCGTGTGGAACGCGCTGGGCGAGATCCGCGCCGGCGCCGTGACGATCCTGCTCGTCGAACAGCGCGCACAGATCACCGTCGGCTTCGCCGACCGCACCTACGTGCTCGGCAACGGCCGGGTCAAGATGCAGCTGACGCCGGCTGACGCAGAGAACACCGAGAAGATGGTGGAGGCGTACTTCGGGTCATGAACGCCGGGCAGACGATCATCGACGCGCTCGCGCTCGGCGTGCTCTATGCGCTGGTGGCGATCGGGCTCGCGCTCGTATTCGGCGTGCTGCGGCTGATCAACTTCGCCCAGGGCGAGCTGATCACCGCCGGCGCCTACGCGCTCAGCCTCACCAGCTCGTGGCCGCTGGTCCTGCAGATCATCCTGGTGTTCGTGGTCTGCATCACGCTGTCGGTGGCGATCGAGCGGATCGCGTTCCGGCCGCTGCGAGGAGCCGCGCCGGCCACGACGTTGGTGGCCACGTTCGCGGTGGCATTCGCCTTGGAGGCGGTCTGGCTGATCGCGTTCGGGACCAACGGGCGGCCCGCCGATCCGCTCTCGTCGATCAACACGATCGCCATCCACGGCGGCCTCGACCTGCGCTGGATCACGCTCGTCGAGCTCGGCGCCGGCGTGGTCCTGCTCGGCGGCACCGCGGCGATCCTCACCCGCACCAGCATCGGCCTCCAGATGCGCGCCGCCGCCACCGACTTTCGCACCGCGCGACTGCTCGGCGTGCGCACCAACTCGGTGATCTCGTTCGCGTTCGTGATCGCCGGCGTGATGGCCGCCGTGGTCGCACTGCTGTTCACGGTGCAGCAGCCGTTGGTCACGCCGACCGTGGGCCTGGACATCACGATCATCGCGCTGGTCGGCGCGGTCGTGGGCGGCGTCGACCGCCTGTGGAGCGCGACCGCCGGCGGGTTCGCCATCGGCTTTGCCACCTCGGTCCTCAACGACATCCTCCCCGCCTCGCAGGAGAAGTTCCAGACGGCGTTCGTGTTCCTGCTCGTGATCCTGCTCCTGCTGATCCGGCCCGTGGGGCTGTTCGCGCCGCTGCGCCGCGCCAACGTGGAGCGCGTGTGACCCGGCGGCTGCGCTCGAGCCAGACGCTGATCGCGTCGCTGGCGCTGCTGCTGATCGTCGCGCTGATCGGATCGACCACGGCGGCCGGCACGCAGCAGGATTTCATCAGCGCGCTCGTGTCGGCCACGATCGTCTACGGGCTGTACGTGTTCGTGGGCCACTCCGGGGTGATCTCGTTCGGGCACATCAGCTTCGCCGCGATCGGCGCATTCGCGGCCGGCGTGATGACGATCCCGACCGGTCCCAAGCACCTGGTGCTGCCCGGGCTGTGGTCGTTCATCGCGCAGCACTCGGTCTCGAGCTTCGTCTCGCTGGTGATCGCGGCCGGGCTGGGCGCGGTCGTCGCGCTGATCGTGGGGCTGCCGCTGATGCGGCTGTCGGGGATCGCGGCCGGCATCGCGACGTTCGCGGTGCTCGAGATCACCAACAACATCCTCCAGCAGTGGACGAAGATCGGTCCCGGGCCCACCACGCTGTCGCTGGTGCCGGTGTCCGTCGGCGTCTGGCAGTCGCTGCTGGGCGCGGTGTTCGCCGCCGTGGTGGCGTTCGCTCTACCAGTCCTCGCGCCGGGGTCGGTTACTCAGGGCGACCCGGGAGGACCCGGCCGCGGCTCAAGCGGTCGGCATCAACATCACGCGCGAGCGGCTGCTGGCGTTCGGGCTCTCGGGCGCGCTGGCCGGGCTCGGTGGCGGGCTGCTCGTGCACCAGCTGGGCAGCATCACGACCGACCAGGTGTACCTCGAGCTGACCTTCCTGACGCTGGCCATGCTCGTCATCGGAGGCTCGGCGAGCCTGTGGGGCGCCACGGTCGGAGCGCTGGCGATCAGCCTGCTCGACTCGTGGCTGTCCGCGGCCGAGAACACGGTGCACGTCCTGTTCTTCTCGGTCACGCTGCCGAATGGAGCATCGGACCTGATCCTGGGTGTCATCATGGCGGCGATGCTGCTGTTCAGGCCCAGCGGGATCACGGGAGGAGCCGAGTTCTCACTCGGGTTCCTCGGGCGCCTACGGCGCGCGCCCCGGTTCCGGACCGCGCCGGCGGGGAAACAGGAGGACGCTCCGGCGCCTCCACTGGAAGAGGTGAAATCGAGTTAGTCATGCGTGCTGCCGAGAAGCTATCCGCGCTGCGTCCGGGGAGCGGGCACCGCACCCTCGCCGAGCGCGCGTTCGCCACCCTCCACGAGGCGATCGTCACCGGCGTGCTGGCGCCGGGCGAGCGCCTGCCGATCGAAGAGCTGGCCGAGGTGCTCGAGATGAGCCCGATGCCGATCCGCGAGGCGCTTCGCCTGCTCGACTCGGTCGGGCTCGTGGAGAACATCCCCCACCGCGGGGCCCGCGTCACCGAGCTCTCGATCGACGACCTGCGCGAGGTGTACGAGGCGCGGCTGGCGCTCGAGCCCCTCGCCGTCCGCCACGCGGCGGAGAACTTCACCCAGGAGAACGCCGAGCGCGCCACCGAGGCGCTGTCCGCGCACGTCAAGGCCTACAAGCAGCGCGACCCGGGGCTCGTCTGGTCCACCCACACCGCGTTTCACTTCGCGCTCTACGACGCGGCCAACTCGCGCTGGATGTCGCGGCTGATCCACCCGCTGTGGGAGACGAGCGAGCGCTACCGGTTCGCGATGCTGCCGGTGCGCCAGAACCTCGACAAGCGCCGGCTGGAGCACGAGCGCATCCTCCAGGCCTGCATCGCCCACGATCCCGAGGTGGCGGCCCGCGAGCTGCACAACCACCTCGCCCGGACCGCCAACCTGATCGCCAACCAGATGGACGGTGCCGACCTGTTCGAGCTGTTGCCGGCGGAGCCGGAGGCCGCGCTCGCCTCCTGATCCCGGGGTTCCGCCGGGGTCTCGCGCCGGAGCCGCGGGCCGCGCAAGCGGAGTCGCGGGCCGCGCAACCGGCCCATCCCTCCACCTTGACGATTGATCAAATATCTGAAAATGTCCGGGGGTGCGATTGGAGGTGACCGATGCTCCTTGAACAGGTGGCGTACGCGCGCCCGGACAACGTGGCCGAGGCGCTCGAGCTGCTGACCTCGACCGACGGCGCGGCGGCGCTGGCCGGCGGCCAGAGCCTGGTCAACGTGCTCAAGCACCGGGTGGCCTCGGTCGGCCTGCTCGTCGACATCAGCCGCCTGGAGGAGCTCCGGCGGATCGAAGCCGAAGACGGCGCCCTCGAGATCGGTGCCTGCGTGACCTACGACGAGCTCGACCACTCCGAGGAGGTCCGCTCCGCGCAGCCACTGCTGGCGCACGTGGCCAGCCACATCGAGGATCAGCAGATCCGCGACCGGGGCACGATCGGCGGCAACTGCTGCCTTTCAGATCCAACGAACAACCTGCCGCCGCTGCTCGTCGCGCTCGACGCGACGATGACGATCGCCTCCCAGAGCGGCGAGCGCGAGGTCAAAGCCGAGGAGTTCTTCCAGGGCTACTTCATGACCGCGGTGCAGGAGGGCGAGCTCCTCACCCGGATCACGATCCCGCCGCTTCCCCCGGACGCCGGCGCCGGCTACAGCACGGTGGCGGTGGGGACGGACTCGAAGGCGATCGCCCGCGCGGCGGCGCTGGTCAAGGGCAACGGCACGATCGAGGACGCGCGGGTGGTGCTGGCCTGCGTCTCCGCCGTGCCCACCCGCCACAGCGGGATGGAGGACGCGCTCAAGGGCGGCGAGGCCACGGCCGAGGCGGCGCGAGCCGCCGCCGAGCAGATCGGCGAGGACCTCGAGCCCCTCGGTGACGCCCATGGCAGCGCCAAGTACCGGCGCGCGATGGCGCGGGTGACGGCACGGCGCGCAGTATGCGAAGCGATCGCCAAGGGAGGCTCGGCGCGTGGTTGATGCAGGCACGATCCAGGCAATCGAGTTCACGCTCAATGGCGAGCGCGTCAAGGCCACGGTCGAGTCGCGCCAGCTGCTCGTCCACTTCCTGCGCGACACGCTGGGACTCATGGGCACGCACGTCGGCTGCGACACCGGCAGCTGCGGCGCGTGCTCGCTGATCGTCAACGGCAAGCTGATCAAGAGCTGCATGATGCTGGCGCCTCAGGCCGACGGGTGCGAGGTCGAGACGATCGAGGGTGTGGCGCAGAACGGTCAGCTCACCCCGGTGCAGCAGGCCTTCCACGAGCAGCACGGGCTCCAGTGCGGCTACTGCACGCCCGGCCTGGTCATGGCGGCGACGTTCCTCCTCAGACGCAACCCGAACCCGAGCGAGGAGGACATCCGCCGCGCGGTGCGCGGCAACATCTGCCGCTGCACGGGCTACGTGAACGTGATCCGCTCGATCGAGAGCGCGGCCCGCGCCGGTGCGGAGGAGACCGTATGAGCACGAGCCGGACCCGACACCGCCGTCGAGACCCGGTCGACGATCGGCCAGAGCGTCCCGCGCGTCGAGGACCGCCGGCTGCTCCAGGGCCAGGGAGCTTTCGTCGACGACGTGTGGATGCACCGCACGGGCCACGCGCACTTCGTGCGCTCGCCCCACGGCCACGCCAAGATCGTCTCCATCGACCCCAGCCGCGCGCTCGCCCTCGACGGCGTCTACACCGTGCTCACGGGCGATGAAGCCAAGGAGATGTGCGCGGTGCCGTTCTTCCAGATCGCCCCCGACCCGGCGGCGAAGCTCGAGGAGTGGCCGCTGGCCGTGGACAAGGTCCGCTACCACGGCGACGCGGTGGCGGTGGTCCTGGCCGAGACGCGCGAGCTGGCGCGCGACGCCGCCGGCCTCGTCGAGGTCGAGTACGAGCCGCTGCCCGCGGTGGTGGACACGGTCAAGGCGGCCGACCCCGATGCCCCGCTCCTCCACGAGGTCGTCGGCACCAACGTCGCCTGGCACGGCGAGTACGACTGGGGCGACATCGACTGGGCGCTCGAGAACGCCGACCACGTGGTGGAGATCGACCACCTGCACTTCCACCGCTTCTCCTCGACTCCGCTCGAGTGCAACGGCGCCGTCGTGCACTGGGATCCGGGCACGGACACGGTGCGGATCAGCTCGAACAACCAGATGCCGATGTTCGCGTCGATGGTGATCGGCCCGACGCTCGGAGTCGCCTCCAACCGCCTGACCTTCTCCTCGCAGGACATCGGCGGCGCGTTCGGGATCAAGATCGGCTCCTACCCGCAGATCGCCGCGCTGGCGCTGCTGTCCAAGAAGGCGGGGCGCCCCGCGAAGTGGACCGAGTACCGCACCGACCACATGCTCTCGGCCGGTCACGGCAACGAGCGCACGTTCCTGGACACCAAGGTCGCGGTCCAGAAGGACGGGACGATCCTGGGGTTCAAGACCCGCGCGTTCGACGACGCCGGCGCCTACCTGCACTACGAGCCGCTCGGCGCGGTGATCTGGTCGCAGGTCTGCTGCGGGTGCTACCGGATGAAGCACCTGCACGTCGACTACACCGAGACGATGACCAACAAGTGCCCGACGATCCCCAACCGGGGCTACTCGCGCCTTCAGCACCTGTGGCTGACCGAGCGGATCATCGACGTCGTGGCGCGCGAGCTCGGCTTCGACCCGGTGAAGCTGCGCAAGCAGAACTACGTCCAGCCCGAGGACTACCCGTACGAGACGCCGAACGGGTGCGTGTACGACTCGGGCGACCTGCCGCGCTCGCTCGACGTGGCGCTCGAGCTGATCGACGTGGAGAAGTGGCGCGCCAAGCAGCAGGAGCTCGGCCACGGCTCGGGCAAGCGGATCGGGATCGGGATCGGCTCGACGCTCGACTCCGGCACCAACAACTTCGGTCAGGCGCGGATCATCAACCCCGACCTGCCGTTCTCCGGCAACGGCGAGGCGTGCTTCGCGAAGCTCGACCTGTACGGCGAGGTCAACGTCAACCTGGGCACGACGCCGCAGGGACAGGGACACGAGACCACGGCGGCGCAGGTGGTCGCCGACATCCTCAACATGCCGCCCGACCAGGTGCACGTCACCGCGGGCTTCAACCAGCAGCAGAACACGTACGTGGCGTTCTCGGGGACGTACGCGTCGCAGTTCGCGGTCACGGGGCTGGGCGCGGCCAAGGGCGCGGCCGAGAAGCTGCGCGCGGAGATCATCGAGCTCGGCGCCTACGCGCTCCAGGCCGACGCGCAGGAGATCGACCTCGCCGACGGGATGTGCTCGGTGCGCGGCGACGCGGAGCGCGCGATCCCGTTCATCGGCATCGCCAACATGATCTATTCCAACAACGCGGTGCTGACGGCGGAGATGCGCGAGCGGCTCAGCCTCAACTGCCGCTACGTGTACACGCCGCCCTTCCAGGTGCCCGACCCGGAGAAGAAGCGCGGCAACCTGACGCTGACCTACGCCTCGCAGATCCACGCCTGCGTGGTGGAGATCGACGAGGAAACCGGTGAAGTCAGGATCCTCGACTACGCGGCCGCCGACGACTGCGGCAAGCGGATCCATCCCCAGATCGTCGAGGGCCAGGTGCACGGCGCCACCGCGCTCGGGATCGGCGCCGCGCTGTACGAGGCGTTCGAGTACGACGAGGACGGGCAGCTCCAGCAGGCCTCGTTCTACGACTACCACGCGCTGACCGCGCTCGACGCGCCGGACATCAAGGTCGGCGAGATCGAGTCCCCGAGCCCGTTCACGCCCAACGGCGCGAAGGGCATGGGCGAGGGCGGCGGCGCGCCGCTGCACGCCCTGTGCTCGGCGATCCAGGACGCGCTCGGCCCCGAGGACGCGATCGTGTCCGACAGCCACAACCCGTGGGAGCGGGTGTGGTCGCTCGTGCACAGCGGAGAGCGCGGCGAGCCGCGCGGGGTGAAGGTGACCTCGCGGTGATCATCGAGAACGAGTTCACGGTCGGCGCCGAGATCGACACCGTGTGGCGCGCCCTGCTCGACATGGAGGGCGTGGCCACCTGCCTGCCCGGCGCGACGATCACCGCCACCGACGAGGAGAACGTCTACAACGGCTCGATGCGCCTGAAGATCGGCCCGATGCGGGTGGAGTACCGCGGCAGCGCGACGCTCGCCGAGGTCGACGAAGGGAGCCACACCGCCGTGATCTCGCTGAGCGCGCGCGAGGCCAAGGGGCAGGGCGCGGCGCGCGCGACGATTCAGAACCGCCTCGAGGACACCAGCGAGGGCACCCGCGTCATGGCGCGGACCGACCTGCACATCACCGGCCCGCAGGCCCAATTTGGGCGCGGAGTGATCGAAGACGTGGGCAAGCGCGTACTAAGGGAGTTCTCGCAATGCCTCGAGCAGAAGATTGGTGAAGGACAAGTTGACGGGATCGGGGCGGCCGCCGGCGGCGAAGGAGATGCCGCCGGCGGCCACAGCGAACCGTCCCAGGAAGCCGCCGGCGTGGCTGCCGGCGCAAGCGCCGGCGCCGGCACGGGCGCGTCCGACGCCGGCGCACCCAATTCGCCTTCCGTGCCGAGCGAGCTCGACGTGGGATCGCTGCTGGCGGGCAGCCCCGCGGCGCGGCGCGCGGGCGCGGCCGGCGCGGTGGCGCTGCTCGTCCTGGCGGTGCTGATCCTGCTCCGCCGCCGGGGTTAGCGGCGCGCGCGAGTCACCAGCCGGGGCCCTTGCGGTAGCGATCCTCGTCGGCCATCTCGGCCGGGTCCTCGGCGCCCTTGCCGCCGACCTCCTCCTCGTGGGAGGGGTGCTCGCTGGTGTCGGGCGGGGCCTCTTCGGGCTGTGACTCGGGTTCTTTACGCGGTTCTTCCATGTGCAGTGCGCTACCCGCTCGCGCCCGATTAGAGTCAGGCCATGATCGAGCCCTATCAAGCCGTCGGCCTGATCCAGACGATGCGCGGGATCCGCCGGCGCGAGGAGATCCAGGTCAACCTCGAGCACATCTCGCACATGATCAAGGCGGCCTCGTGGCTGTCGAGCATGGACCTCCCGGTTCGGCTCATCTGCATTCCCGAGGGCGGCCTGCAGGGCTTCACCGACGAGGTGCTCGACCTCGACCACGAGATGTACGCGCACGAGTGCGCGATCGACATCCCCGGACCGGAGACCGAGTACCTGGGCAAGCTGGCCCGGCAGTGGAAGGCGTTCGTGGTCGCGCAGGCCAAGGCCCGCCATCCCGAGTTCCCGGGGCGCTTCTTCAACGTCGGCTTCGTGATCGAGCCCGAGGACGGGACGGTCGTCCTGAAGCACCACAAGCTCGTGCCGCTGCTCCCGGTCGAGCACTCGGTCACGCCGCACAACGTGTGGGATCGGTGGACCGAGCTGTACGGCGACGGCCTCGACGCCTTCTATCCCGTGGCCGACACCGCGATCGGCCGGATCGGGATCATGATGGCCAACGAGGCGTCGTACCCGGAGAACGCGCGCGGCCTCGCCATGAACGGGTGCGAGATCGCCTACCGCGGCCCGTATCCCGCGCCGGGCGTGATGAGCGGCATGTTCAGCGTGCAGAACCGCGCCCGCGCGCTCGACAACAACATGTACGTGATCGGGATGAATCTCGGCACCTACTACCTCGATGCCTCGTCCACGATCCCGATCGACACGTTCAGCGGCGGCTCGCAGATCGTCGACTACCGCGGGCAGATCGTCACCGAGGTCCCCTACGGCGCCGGCTCGACCTGGATCGCCGGCACGATCGACGTGCACGCGCTCCGGCATTTCCGCCAGACGGCGCAGTGGGACAACTGGATGAAGGACCTGACCACCGAGCAGTACCAGCTGATCTACGAGCGCCCGGTGTATCCCAAGAACCTGTACCTCGACCGCAAGCCCTACACGCACGACGAATACCGCGAGCAGGTGACGCGGCGCCAGGTGGAGCTGTTGCAGGAGCGCGGCGTCTGGGTTAAGCCGGACTAGGGGCGGGCAGGAGGCCCGGCCGTGGTAGCTGCCGCGCGAGCGCAGCGGTCTTCCGGACTTCAGAAGCGGAGCGATGCGCGGCCCAGAGCCGGATGCGGTCACTCGTCCATGGGGCCGGGCGGGCCCGTCCGGACCAACTCGGCCAGCGCGGCGATCCCGTCGTACACGTCGGCGAAGCGCGTGGTCAGCGGCGCGAAGCCGAAGCGGATGATGTCCGGCGGGCGGAAGTCGACGATCACGCCGGCGTCGATCAGCGCCCGGCACAGCTCCCGGGCGCGCGGATGCACGACGGCCACGTGTGCGCCGCGACGGTCGGCGTCGCGCGGGGAGCCGACTGAGACGCCGATCGCGTCGGCCAGCTCGATCGCCAGCTCGGTCAGCGCGATCCCCTTCTCCCGGATCGCCCCCAATCCCGCCTCCCCCACCGCGCGGACGCCCTCCTCCACCGCGGTCAGCGCCAGCACGGGCGGCGTGCCGGACAGGAACCCGCGCATGCCGCCGGCGCCCTCGTAACCCGCCGCCATCTCGAACGGATCCCGCCGCCCGAGCCAGCCCCAGATCGGCTGGCGCAGCTCGCCCTGGAGCGCGCGGCGCACGTACATGTACGCGGGCGCGCCCGGACCGCCGTGCAGGTACTTGTACGTACAGCCCACCGCCAGGCCGGCGCCGTCCTCGTCCAGCGCAAGCGGCACGGAGCCGGCGCTGTGGCTGAGGTCCCAGAGCATGAGCGCCCCGGCATCCTGCGCAGCGGCCGAGATCGAGGCCATGTCGGCGATCGAGGCGGTCCGGTAGGACACGTGCGAGAAGCTGACGAGCGCCGTCTGGGGTCCGATCGCATCGATGCCGGGCGCGTCCACCCACTTGATCTCCAGGCCCCGCGCCCGCGCGATCCCCTCGAGCACGTAGCGATCGGTCGGGAAGTTCTCGACGTCGGTGACGATCTCCCGGCGATCGGGCCGTGCGTCGAGTGCGGCGCACGCGAGCTTGTAGAAGCAGACCGTGGTGCTGTCGCCGACGACGGTCTGCCCGGGCGCGGCGCCGAGCGCCACCGAGCCGATCAGATCGCCCACGGCGAGCGGCAGCTCCATCCACCCCTCCTCCCAGCCGCGGATCCCGCGCCGCCCCCATTGCTCGGCGATCACCCCATGCAACCGCGAGGCGGTGGCGCGCGGCAGGCAGCCGAGCGAGTTGCCGTCGAGGTAGACGACGTCCGGATCGAAGACGAAGCGATCGCGGAAGGCGCGCAGCGGGTCGCGCTCGTCGAGCGCTTGCGCGCGCTCCCGTCCGTTCATCCGCCCAGGTAGGCCCGCTTCAGGTCCTCGCTCTTGAGCAGCTCGCTGGCCGGACCCTCGAGCACGATCTGTCCGGTCGAGAGCACATAGCCACGGTCGGCGATCGACAGCGCCATGGTGGCGTTCTGCTCGACCATCAGCACCGCCACGCCCGAAGCGTGCACGTCCTTGATGATGCGGAAGTTCTGCTGCACGAGCGCCGGCGAGAGCCCCATCGAGGGCTCGTCCATCAGCAACAGGCGCGGACGCGACATCAGCGCTCGCCCCATCGCCACCATCTGCTGCTCGCCGCCGGACAGCGTGCCGGCGAGCTGAGTACGCCGCTCGTAGAGCCGGGGGAACAGCGTGTGCACGCGCTCGAAGTCCTCCTCCAGCGGTTCGCCGGAGCGCAGGACCGCGCCGAGCTCGAGGTTCTCGCGCACGCTCATGTCGCCGAACAGCCGCCGGTTCTCGGGCACGATGGCCAGTCCGCCGGCGATCCGCCGCGGCACCGGCCACGCGGTGGCGTCCTCGCCGCCGAGCAGCACCCGGCCGGCGCGCGGCCGGACGATCCCGAGGATCGTCTTCAGCGTCGTCGACTTGCCCGAGGCGTTGCCGCCGAGCAGGCACACGAGCTCGCCCGCGTCGACCTGCAGCGAGATCCCCTCGAGGATCCGCACCTGCGCGTAGTAGGTCGTGACGTTGTCGACGTCGAGCAGCATCAGGCCTCGGCGGCGAGCGCCTCCGGGTCACGCCCGAGGTACGCCTCGACCACGTCAGGATGGTTGGCCACTGTCTCGAAGCTGCCCTCGGCGATCTTGACCCCGTGGTCGAGCGCGACGACGCGGTCCGACACGCCGGAGACGACGTGCATGTCGTGCTCGATGACCAGGATGGCCAGCCCGAGCTCGCCCCGCAGGCGCCCGATCAGCTCGGTCACCTCGTGGGTCTCCCTGGGGTTCATGCCGGCCGCAGGCTCGTCGAGCAGCAGCAGCCGCGGCTGCGTGGCCAGCGCACGCGCGACCTCGAGCCGGCGCCGGTTGGCGTAGGACAGGCTGTAGGCGGGCTGCTGGTGGCGATAGCCGGCCAGACGCTGGCCGAAGAACGAGAGGATCTCCTCGGCGCGGGCGCGGGCCTCGCGCTCCTCGCGCCGGGCGCGGGGCAGGCGGAGGATCGACTCGATCGGAGTGGCGTGGGTGCGGCCGTAGGTCGCGGCCATCACGTTCTCGAGCACCGACATGTTCAGGAACAGGCGCAGGCTCTGGAACGTGCGCGCGATCCCGAGCTGCGTCACCTGGTGGGGCTTCTTGCCCACGAGCGACCGTCCGGCGAAGCGGACCTCGCCGCCGGTCGGTTCGTACAGGCCAGTGATCACGTTGAAGACGGTCGTCTTGCCGGCGCCGTTGGGGCCGATCACGCTGACGATCTCCCGCTCGTGCACGACCAGCTCCAGCTCGCTGAGCGCGCGCAGGCCGCCGAAGGCCAGCGACAGCCGGTCGAGCTCGAGCAGGCGGGCGGGCTCGGCGGGCTCGGCGGGGTCGGCGCTCACACGATCTCCACGCGCCGGGATCCCAGCAGTCCCTGCGGCCGCGCGTTCATGGTCACGATCAGGATCGCGCCGAGCAGGATCAGGCGCGTCACCGACGGCTCCGCGACCAGCCGTGCCTCCCATACGCAGGCGGCGAGGTAGATCGTGGGCACGAGCAGGATCGTGCGCCACCGCCCCCGGAGTTGCACGAGCCCCACCAGCAGACCGATGAGCACGACGAAGCCGACGTTGCCGGGCCACCGGGGCACCCCGGCGCTGGTCGCGGGCACGATCACCCAATCATTCAGGGCGTTGGCGATCCAGCCCGTGGACTGCGGGCCTCCGGCCACGATCGAATGACTGATCGCGCCCGCGATCGCGTGCAGGGCGAACCCCAACGCGATGGTCGCAGCCGCCACCACCCCCAGCCGGCGCCATGGCCGCAGCTTGAAGACGAGCGTGAGCAGGATCAGGCCGTAGAAGATGTAGCCCGCTTCGCTCGAGCTGCGCAGGAACCCGTCGAGGACGACCTCGACCAGGATCGCGCCGAGCACCGCGCCGGCCAGGCTTCCGGCGCCCCCCAGGATCAGGCCGGCGTAGATCAGGATCAGGAATGGCGTGTCGAAGTTGGTCGGGAACACGTTGGTCTGCTGGGCGGCGAAGATCGTCCCCGCGAGCGCCGCGATCATCGCGCCGAAGGCGAACGCCATCAGCTTCACGCGGTTGACCGGGATCGTCATGGCCGAAGCGGCGAGCGGGTCCTCTCTGACCGCGCGCCACGCGCGGCCGGTGCGCGAGGTGTCGAGCAGGCGCAGCACGGCCAGCGTCAGCACGAGCAGGATCAGCAGCAGGTAGTAGTAGCCCGTGTTGGTGAGGATCTGCGCACCGAACCCGTGGACCGGGTCGAGCCCGACGATCCCGTTGGGTCCGCCGAGCTTGCTCGTGGCCACGTTGTTGGTGAACTCGACGAACGCCTCGCCGAAGAACAGCGTGACGATCGCCAGGTAGTCGCCGATCAGCCGCCGGGAGGGCAGGCCCACGAGCACGCCGAGGATCGCCGCGGCCACCATGACCGCGGGGATCGAGGCGTAGGCGGGGAGGTGGACGCCCTTCGCGCTGAGCTGAGCCGAGGACAGCAGCGCGAACCCGTACGCCCCGAAGCCGAAGAAGGCGACGTAGCCGAGGTCGAGCAGCCCCGCCCAGCCGACCGCCACGTTCAGCCCCACCGACAAGAGCGCCAGGATCAGCGCGGTGATCGCGACCTGCGACTGGAACTGGTTGAGCCCGAGCGCCGGGATCAGCGCCCCGATCAGCGCGGACACACCGAGCCACGGCCACCAACCCACGCGCTCGGCGCGGCGCTGCACGTCCCCCCGCCAGCCCGGCAGGTACTCGCGCCGGTCGGCCGAACGCGCCACCCACTCGTCTACCCCGACCGATGGATCTGTGGGCTCGACGGCCACGCTAGTGGTCTCCTCCGTGGGTCCGGTCGAATGCGAGCGTATCCACGGTGGCGACCACTTAGACCTTCTGGAGCTGCACGCGCCCGAGCAGCCCGCTCGGCCGCAGCAGCATGACCGCGATCAGGATCCCGAACACGATCAGGTTGCTGTACGTCGAGGACACGTACCCCGTGATGTAGGACTCGGCGAGACCGATGAGGAGGCCTCCGACCACCGCGCCGGAGATCGAGCCGATCCCGCCCACGACGGCGGCGGTGAACGCCTTCAGGCCGTACAGGAAGCCCATGTAGTTGTTGATCTGGTTGAACAGGAGACCGGCCATCACGCCCGCGACCCCGGCCAGCGCCGAGCCGATCAGGAACGTGACGGCGATCGTGCGATCGACGTTGATGCCGAGCATCTCCGCCGCCTCGCGGTCGGCGGCGACCGCACGCATCTGGCGGCCCAAGCTGGTGCGGTCGACGAGCAGGCGCAGCCCGACCATCAGCAGCACGCTCAGCACGATCACCATGATGCGCACGATGTCGATGTTCAGCACACCGATGTGGATGCCGGTCGAGAACGAGAGGAAGTCCGAGGAGTTGTACTCACGGTAGTCGCCGCCGAACAGCAGCAGCGCGGTGTTCTCGAGGAAGAAGGAGACGCCGAGCGCCGTGATCAGCGGCGCGATGCGCGGCGCGTTGCGCAGCGGCCGGTAGGCAAATCGCTCGATCGCCACGCCGAGTGCGCCCGCTCCTGCGGACGGCGAGCACGAACATGACGATCAGGACGATCGGAACCGGCACGCTGAGCGCGGCCGGTCCGCCGAACCACTGGAGCACGAAGTAGCCGATGAACGCGCCGACCATGACGAGGTCGCCGTGGGCGAAGTTCAGCAGCTTCAGCACCCCATAGACCATCGAGTAGCCGAGCGCGATCAGCGCATACAGGGCACCGGTGGTGAGGCCGTTCACCGTCTCCTGGATGAAGAAGCGCATGCTTGCTATGTCGCCGATCGGCGCGCGGGGCGGGTGGATCCCGATGCCCGCGCGCCGATGCGACTATCTCATGTCAGACGATCACGCGCTGGGAATGAGGCTGTACTTGCCCTGCGCGTTGATGTGGAACAGGAACCACTTCGCGTTCGTCAGATCGCCATGGGCGTCGAACTTGATCGGCTGTCCGAGCACCGACGTCGACTCGTTGGTCGCCTTGACCGCCGAGAGAACGCTGCTGCGCGTCGCCGTGCCGCTCTTGCACGCCGAGGCGATCGCCTCGTCGATCACGTGCGTGGCGGCGTACACCGGCGGTCCGAACGTACCGAACTTCGGGAACGCCGCCTTGGCCTGCGTCACGAGCTTGGCATCGGACGGGATCGCGGTGATGTCCGGACCGAACGTCGACACGTACGAGCCCGGCGATCGTGAACGTGCTCGGCGCGTCGGTGCCGTCCGTGCCCACGATCGTCGCCGTCTTGTGCTGCTCCTGGAGGTTCTTTCCGAACTGCTGCGCGTTGGGCGGCAGCTGCCACGGCAGCACGACCACGGTCGTCTGCGGGGTGACCTTCGCCACCAGCGAGGAGAAGTCGGTCACCTTCTGGCTGACCGACTCGTGGTCGACCTTGATCCCGGCCTTCTTGAACACCGGGATCATCGAGGACACCAGGCCGGTCGAGTACACCTCCTGGTCGTCGACGATCATGACCGCCTTGGGATGCAGCTTGCTGATGATGAAGTTCGCATCCTCCGGGCCCTGACGGTTGTCGAGGTCCACGACGCGGAAGAACGTCGGGTTGCGGCCGCTGCTGGTCAGTGTCGGGTTCGTCGCCGAGCCCGAGATGAAGGCCATGCCGGCGCGGCCGAACAGCGGCCCCACCGCCTGGACCTCCTGGCTGCCGGCCGGGCCGACGACACCGACGATCTTCGAGTTCGAGGTGAACTGCTGCGTGACCGTGGTGGCGATCGATGGCGTCAGCTGCGTGTCGCCCTGCACGAGCGTGATGTTCGTGCCGTTGGCCTTGTTGTCGTCGGCGACGGCGAGCTTGGCGAAGGCCAGCTGCTCGCCACCGAGCGACGCCGCCGGTCCGGTGATCGGCCCTTGGAAGCCGACCGACACCGTGCATTTGCCGCCGCTCGAGCCGCTGCTCGCGGACTTCGTCGACGTGTTGCTGCTGTTGTTGCTGCTGCTTCCGCAGCCGGCCGCGATCAGCGCGCTGAGCGCGATCGCGACGAGTGCTATGCGGCCCTTCAATGCGGTACCTCCTCCTGGGGGGTGATGGTCTTGCGTCATGTCTGTGCCACCGGCTTCAGGCCCGGGACGGCCGGTGTGCCGTCCGGGTAGTAGGCGGCGGCCGGCGAGCCGGCGGGGCGGAATACGGCAACCACCCGCATGAGCCCCTTGCCCGTGTTCTCCAGGCAGTGGACGACCCGCGCCGGCAGCCCGATGCAGGTTCCGGGTGCTACGGGCGAGGTCTCGCCGCCGGCGTGAAAGCGGCCCTCGCCGTCGAGGACGTAGATGACCTCGTCGTAGGTGTGAAAGTGATCGGGCGCGCGCTCGGGCGGGATGTATCCGACGAAGTGCGTGGCCGAGCGCAGGCCGGTGCTCGGATCGGCCACGATCCGGAACTGCCGGTCGGTCGTGGCGTCCTGGGTCTGCTGGTCCTCCAGACGGCGCACCACCTTCCGCGTCGCCTCGCCGGCCGTCGGCTTCGCTTCCCCTGTCGTCTCGGGGTCCGGGATGCGGACCGACAGGATGTGCAGCCCGTCCGGCCCCGCGGCCAGCTCGTACGCCTCCCCGGGCGCGAGGCATGCCCCGCTCTCGGCGTCGAGAGGATGCTCGCTGCTCGCCGCGGCGCAGCACGCCGCTGCCGGCCAGGACGAACAGCGCCTCCTCGGCGCCACCCGTGGCGCGGCCGGTGGCCGTGCCCGGAGCGAGCCGCACCAGCGACTGTTCGAGCCGCTCGAAACCGGCCGCCGGACCGACGCCCGGGATTTCACCCTGCGCGCCGGCGAGATCGGTCTGGAGCACGCACGGTGACCCGCTCATCGCCGGCATGACCCCAGAGGATTCGACCGCACCGGCGCAGTCCCTTCCTGTGTCCTACGCCTCCGCCGGGGCGGTCAGCGTGGCCTCGAGGGTTATGTCGGCGCCCGAGAGCACGCGCGAGACCGGGCACGTCTCCTTGGCCTCACGCGCCAGCTCGGCGAACCGGGCAGCGTCGACGCCGGGAACCTGGCCCCGCGTCTGCAGCTCGATCGTGGTGATCGCGAAGCTCCCGTCGCGTTGCTCGAGGCGCACGCTCGCGGTGGTGCTGAGCTCGTCGGGCGGATGGCCCTGCTCGCTGAGCAGGTTCGCCAGCGACATCGTGAAGCAGCCCGCCTCCGCGGCGGCGATCAGCTCCTCCGGGTTGGTGGCCTGCTCGACGTCCTCGACGCGCGCCTTGAGGCTGAACGGTCCCTCGAACGCGCCGCTGCCGAGCGCCAGCCGCCCGCCACCTTCCGGAACGGTGCCTCTCCAGGTTGCCTGCGACCGCCGGGTCACGCGAAAGCTCACGCCGTTCTCTCCTTGGTGTCGTGCCACCGGCTCTCTGCACCTCGAGCCGATCGGGGCCCCGTGTGGCGGCAAGCGGCCGCCGGATCCGCGAACTCGATAGGTTTGATCAAACCACTCTGGCTCTGGCAGTGCAAGCGGGCGAAGCTTGCAATTCAGTTAGGTCGCTCCGCACGTCGCCGGGCCGCGGCAAACGAGCACGAGGAGCAGCCGATGGCACAGGCACTTGGCCAGGCGGGCAGCGTAGACGCGATCCGGCGTCGTTTCTCGTCACTGCAGAGCGGCTTCGTGTTCTTCGACGCTCCGGGCGGGTCCCAGGTTCCCGACGAGGTGGGCGACGCGATCGCCCGCACCCTGCGCGAGGCGAGCGCCAACCTCGGCGCGGTCTACGCCACGAGCCTGCGGGTGAAGGACATCCTCGAGCGCGCCGAGGCCGGTGCGGCGCGGCTGCTCGGGTGTGGGCCGGAGGAGGTGATCTTCGGGGCGAACATGACGTCTCTGAACTTCACGCTGTCGCGGACGGCGGGGCGCACGTTCGAGCCGGGTGACGAGATCCTCGTCTCCTCGCTCGACCACGACGGCGGCGTCGCACCCTGGCTCGAGCTGGCCCACGACCGCGACCTCGTCGTCCGCCACATCGAGCTGCTTGCCGACACCACCCTCGACTACGAGGATCTCGAGAGCAAGCTGGGGCCGCGCACCAAGGTGGTCGCGTTCGCGTGGGCCTCGAACGCGATCGGCACCGTCGTCGACGCCAAGCGGGTGTGCGAGCTCGCCCACCGCGTGGGCGCCCTCGCCTGGGTCGACGCCGTGCACTACGCCGCGCACGAGCCGATCGACGTGCGCGAGATCGATGCCGACGTGCTGCTGTGCTCGCCCTACAAGTTCTGCGGGCCGCACCTCGGCATGGCCTACGGCCGCGCCGGCGTGCTCGAGACGTGGCGTCCGTACAAGGCGCGTCCCGCGCCGAGCACCCCGCTCGGCCGGCGCTTCGAGACCGGCACCCAGCCCTACGAGCTCCTCGCCGGCTTGGGCGCGACGCTCGAGTATCTGGATTCGATCGGCGGCTTCGACGCGATCGTCCCCTACGAGCGCGATCTCGGTCAGCACTTCCTCGACGGGATCTCCGACGCGGTCGCCGTGTACGGCCTGCCGAGCATGGAGGGCCGGGTCCCCACGTTCCTGATCAACGTGGAGGGCGTGCCGGCGGCCGAGGTCGCGCAGCGCCTGGCCGAGCAGGAGATCGGGGTGTGGGCGCACGACTCGTGGTACTCGCTGAGTCTGTACCGCCGTCTCGGCTACGCCGAGCAGGCCATCCGGCTCGGGTTCATCCACTACAACACGGTCGAGGAGGTCGATCGCCTCGTGGCCGCGCTCGAGTCGGTCCGCCCCTGAGCCGCCCCGGCTGCGCGATGCCCCTCCACCCGCAGGCCCGGGCGATGCTCGAGCAGGCCGAGCAATCCGAGCTTCCACCCCTGAACGAGCTCGACCCGCCGGCGGCGCGGGCCCAGGCCGCCGCGATGAACGCGTTGATCGGCGACGGGCCCGAGCTCCCCTGCGTAGAGGAGCTGTCGATACCGGCTTCGACCGGGACGATCGCGGGACGGCGATACCTGCCGGCTGACGCGACCGGGACGATCGTGTGGTTCCACGGTGGCGGCTGGGTGATCGGCGACCTCGACAGCCACGACGCGATGTGCCGGCTGCTCGCGCAGGAGTCTGGATGCGAGGTGATCGCGGTCCACTACCGGCGCGCCCCCGAGCACCCATTCCCGGCTCCACTCGAGGATTGCTGGAACGCGCTGCGGTGGGCGGCCGAGCAGTCGGGCGACCGGCCGCTGATGCTGGGCGGCGACAGCGCCGGCGGGAACCTGGCCGCGGTGTGCGCGCTGCGCGCCCGCGATCGCGGTGGGCCTTCGCTCGCGCTCCAGGTGCTCGTGTACCCGGTGACCGACTCGGATCTGAGCACTTCGTCATACGGCCAGTACGGCGCCGGCTCCGAGACCTATCTGACCACGGACGAGATGGAGTGGTTCTGGGATCAGTACGTCGCCGACCTGGAGGTCCGCACCAACCCCGACGCTTCGCCGCTCCGGGCGGATGACCACTCAGGGTTGCCGCCGGCGATCGTGGTCACCGCCGAGTACGACCCGCTGCGCGACGACGGCCTCGCCTACGCGCAGGCCCTGCGCTCCGCGGGGGTGACCGTCACGCACCACCACTACGACGACATGATCCACTCGTTCTTCGCGCTCGTGAACGTGCTCGAGCGCGGCAACCAGGCCGTGCGGCAGGTGGGCGAGGAGATCCGGGCGGCGGTGGCGCGGGCCGCGCCCGCCCCGGCGTGAAGCTCGTGCTCGATATTCCGCGCATAGCGCGGCATATCGAGCACAACGCCTCGGCCTAGCCGCCGCCGGCCTCCCGCTCGGCGTCGAACAGCTCGACCAGCCGGCTGCGCGTCTCCCACAGCCTCGGCATCTGGCGCTGGGCGATCAGCTTGCCCAGCACCTGCACCGGGGTGCCCTGCGTACCGACCGTGTCCTCGCCGAGCGCCCGGGCCACGATCGTGTAGTGGCGAAAGCGCCACACCCAGATCCGCTCGTCCCACTCGGTCAGGAGCTCGGCGAGCTGGTAGAGCTCCTCGAACTCGCGGCCCGCGCTGGTAGAGCTCGATCAGCGTGAGCCCGGCTTGGCCGAGCTGGTGGTCGAACGCCTTCCACAGGTGCGGGGTGGCGTGCGCCACCCGGCGGAACCCGGGCGAGTCGAAGCCGCTGCCGTGCCCGAGCACCACCCGGATCTGCTGGTACTCCCACGGCGACATCTGGTTGAGCATCTCCATCTGGGTGGTCACGTACTGCAGGCACAGCACGGAGCGCCGGAGCAGCCGGATGGCCGCGGCCAGCTCGTCGCGCCCGAGCGCCGCCGTCGCCTCCTCCACCTCCTCGGTGGCGAGCTTGAGCCACAGCTCGGAGGACTGGTGCACGGTCTCGAACAGGAGCTCGTCGTGGTGCACGCGCTCGTGCGGCTCCTTCTGGAGCGCCAGGAGCTCGTCGGTGCGCAGGTAGCGCTCGTAGTCGCTGGCGCCGCGCCCGGGCAGGACCGGCGTATGCATTTCGTCGTGGGTATCGCTGCTCATCCCCTCACCTCCCGGTAAGGATCTCGGCGAGTCTTCCGAAGTCGATGTTGCCACCCGAGACGATGCACACCACCTTCCCGCCGCCGGCGCGGCCCGCCAGCGCCGCGGCCGGGGCGAGTGCGCCCGCGCCCTCGGCGATCACGTGCACGCGTTCGGCCAGGAGCCTGACCGCGTCCGCCGCATCGTCGATGGGGACCGGGAAGGCGCCGTCGACGAGCGCGGAGACGCGTGGCCACATCGCGTCGAGCACGCGCCGGCTGCCGGCGCCGTCGACGAACGACGGCTCGTAGTCGACGTCGGTGGGCCCGCCCGCGGACAGCGCCCCGGACAGGGCGGCGCCGGTCGCGGGCTCGGCGGCGTAGACCTTGGTCTCCCCGCCACGGAATGCCCGGATCGCACTGGCGATACCGGTGGTCAGGCCGCCGCCGCCGAACGGGATCACCACCGCGTCGGGGTCGGGCAGGTCCTCGAGGATCTCGAGACCGATCGTCCCGTTGCCCGCCATCACCGCCTCGTCCTGCACCGGATGCACGAACAGCCCCTCGACTCCCTCGGCGCGGCTCTCGACGATCGCCCGCCACCAGTCGTCGTAGGGGACCTTGATCACCTCGCCCCCGAGGCGTTCGATCGCGCGCAGCTTGGCCTGCGGCGCGCTCTCCGGCACGACGATGCGCGCCGGCAACCCGAGCTCCCGCGCCGCCCACGCCACGCCCTGGGCCATGTTGCCGGCGCTCGCGGTGACGAGTCCGCCGCGGCGGGCCTCCGGCGGCGCGCTGCGGATCGCGTTGAGGGCGCCGCGGATCTTGAACGAACCGATCGGCTGGAGCGTCTCGAGCTTCAGGTAGATCTCGGCGGGCGCATCGTCGAGCGGCAGCCTGATCAGCGGCGTGCGCACGGCGATGTCCCCGATCCGCTCGCGCGCCGCCTCGATCTCGGCCAGCGGGATCACGCCGGCACCTCGGTCCCGAGGCCTCGCTCGCGCGCCGCGTCGACCGCGGCGCGGGCGGCGGCCAGGTCCTCGACGGCGATCCCGAGTGAGCGAAACAGCGTCAGCTCATCGTCGCTCGCCCGTCCGGAGTGCGCGCCGGTCAGGACCTCGCCGAGCTCCGCCGCCACTTCGGCGGGCAGGCCTCGCTCGCGGGCGCGAAGATATTCCCCGGCCTCGGCGGCGACCGATTCGCGGCTGTCGGCGAACACGGTGGCGCGGGCGAACGTCTCCGGCTCGATCTCGTGCGCCGCGGGGGTGCTGGCGCCGATCGCGTTGATGTGCGTGCCGGGGCTGAGCCACTCGTCCCGGACCACGGGCGTGCGCGAGTTGGTGGCGGTGACGACCACGTCGGCGCCGCGCACCGCCGCCTCGGCGGTGGGGCACGCGGTGGCGCCGTCCAGCCGGCGCGTCGGCGCGTAGGTCCGGATCTCGGCGAACTGACGGGTGTCTCGCAGCGCCCGGAGGTGGGCCCGCGCCTGGACGCCGGCGCCGAGGATCGCCAGCACCCGCGCGCCGGGGCGGGCCAGCGCATCCGTGGCCACCGCGGTGACCGCGGCGGTGCGGATCTCGGTGAGGGCGGACGCGTCGAGGATCGCCTCCGGCACGCCGGTGTCGCCGTCGAACAGCGCCACCACTCCCTGGTGCGCATCGAGCCCGCGCGCCGGGTTGCCCGGCATCACGCACACGACCTTGAGCGCGAACCGGCCCGGGCCCCACGCCGGCATCAGCCCCATCAGACCGGCCGCCTCGGGCGGGCGCATCACCGAGCGCAGCGGCATGTAGGTCTCGCCGCGAGCGTGGGCGGCGAGCACGTCGCGCATCGCTTCGGCGCACGCCTCGGGGGAGAGCGCGGCGTGGACATCGGCGTGCGAGAGGATCAGCACAACGCCGCCGCCTCTTCGGGCGCGAGCGGGTGGGCCAGCGCCTCGGCGACGGGGGCTAGGTGCTCGGGCCGCCCGGGGCCGACCACGACCTGCGTGACGCGCTCGTCGGCCAGCAGCCAGGCCAGGGCCAGGCCGGCCAGCGACTGGCCTCGCTCTCGTGCGTACGCCTCGAGACGCTCGAGCACGTCGAACGTCGCGTCGCTGAGCAGGCGCTCGTACGGCTCGGGGCGCTGGGTCATCCGCGAGCCGGCCGGGAAGCTCTGCCCCCGCCGGTACTTGCCGGTCAACCACCCGCCGGAGAGCGGACCGAAGGCCAGGTAGGCGAGAGCGTTGGCGGCGCACAGTGAGAGCACGTCCTCGCTCTCGGGCTGGAGCAGGCTGTGGGCGTTCTGGACGGCTTCGGGGCGACCGACCGCGATCGCCTCCGTCAGCTGCGCCGCGTCGAAGTTGCTCACGCCGTAGGCGCCGATCCGCCCGGCCGCCTGGTGGTCCTCGAACGCCGCGAACGTGTCCGCCAGCGACGTGTCGGGGTCGAACTCGTGCGCGAGATAGAGCTCGACGCGGTCGACGCCCAGCCGATCCAGGCTGGACGCGAGCTGGCGCGCGACGCGCTCCGGGGCGAGCCCATGGTCGGCGCCCTCGCCCATCGGGTTGTAGGTCTTGGTCGTGATCGCGGGAGTAACACCCCGGGTTGCGATCCATCTGCCGATCGCGAGCTCGCTGCGCCCGCCACCGTACGCGTCGGCCGTGTCGAAGTGCCTGATCCCGGCCTCCCAGGCCGCGTCCATCAGCTCGAGCGCCTGGTCCGCGTCGAGGCCCTGCCCGAAGAAGGCCGGCGCCGAGCCCACGCCACCGAAGTTGCCGCACCCGAGGGCGATCCGGGGCAGCTCCAGCGTCACGCTGGATCAGGCCCGCTCGCGGACCGCGCGCGGGTCGTAGAACTCGACCGGCGCGTCGCTCAGCGGGACCGCGCCGTCCGCGCGCACATGCCAGGTGTCCTGGAAGTACAGGCAGGTGCGCTCGTCGGCCGAGATCACGTGCGGGTGCATCGAGCACACCATGTTCTCGCGCAGCTCCACGTCGAAGGCGTCGCCGATCCGAGGGTGCTCGATCATCGTCATCCCGATCGAGTGGCCGGTGACGTGCCCGAGCTTCCACCCCTGCTCGAGGAACGGCCGCGACACCGCGCGATGCACCTCGCGCGCGGTGGTGCCGGGCCGCATCGCGCCGCGGCAGATCTCGTGGTACTCGCGGTAGGCCTCCATCATCCGCTGCGATTCCTCGCTCGGCTCCCCGCCGCACATCGGCCTGGAGAACTCGACCCAGTGGCCGCCCGTGCCGGCGATCTCGAGGCCGTAGATCAGCATTTCGTCCTCGGCGATCACCCGGTTCTCGTCGGGCAGGCGCATCTCCGGATAGGCGGCGCCCTCCGGCCCGGTCAGCACCATGTCCATGGTCAGCCGGCGCGTCCCGTGGCGGACGAACTCGCGCTCGGCCTCGGCCATCAGCTCGGCCTCGGTGATCCCCGGCTCCCACGCCCGCATCACCGCGAACACGCCGGCCTCGTTGATCCGCATCGACTCGCGCACCGACTCGAGCTCGTACTCGGACTTCTGGGACCGGGCCATGTCGAACTCGGCGTCCCAGCGGACGATCTTCTCCTGCGGGAGCTCGACGAAGTCGCGGACGGGCATGACCAGGTCCATGCCGTACACACCGAGCTTGCGCCACCCGCGCTCGGCCATGCGCTGCGCGATCCACTTGCCCGGCGTCTCGGCGAACGCCCGGTCCTCCACCCACCCCTCGGAGTGGTCGCCCACCCAGCGGCCCTCACCGGGGAAGATGTTGGTCGGCGGCTCCTCCACCGGGAGCAGCACGTACGCGTAGCGATGGAGGATGCGGAAGCCCGAGAGGTAGAACATCGCGCCCTCGAACCCGGTGTACTCGGTGGCGCACACCAGGACCGCGTCGAGGCCGTCCCGCTCGGCCGCCTCGCGGATCACCCGGTAGCGGCGCTCAACGTCCTCGGCCAACCGCGGGTCCATTGCGATATCTGATCAAATCGCCCGGCCGGGCGCAAGGACCAGAGACTCAACCTCCGGCCGAACGCCGGTACCGCGCCACCGCGAGCGGCGCGAACACCGCGATGATCACCAGCGACCAGACCACCGCGCCCCACACGTAGTTGTGCGCCGGCGTCCCCAGCCACAGTGAGCGCATCGCGTCGACCAGGACCGTGAACGGGTTGATGTTGGCGAACGCGCGGAGCGCCGAGGGCATCGATGCCACCGGCACGAACGCCGAGGAGATGAAGGTGAGCGGGAACACCGCGATGAAGCCGA
This sequence comes from uncultured Solirubrobacterales bacterium, assembly GCA_963710305.1. GTDB lineage: Bacteria > Actinomycetota > Thermoleophilia > Solirubrobacterales > Solirubrobacteraceae > Palsa-465. The sequence goes on from CAVPZV010000002.1 coordinate 80,070, forward strand.
TCGAGTTGGCCGACTCCGGCGTGGAGACGAGCAGGCCGATGAGCGCGAAGAACCACGAGAACGCGTAGCCGAACAGCAACAGCAGCCCCACCCCGGCGATGGCCTCGCCGAAGCTGGTGTGGAACGAGAAGCCGATGATCACGCCCGTGACGAGCAGGGTCGTCATCGACAGCGCGTTGGTCACGACGTCGGCGAGCGTTCGTCCCGCCAGCACCGCCGGCCGTGCCATCGGCAGCGAGCGGAACCGGTCGACCAGGCCCTTGTGCACGTCCTCGTTGAGCCCCAGCGCCGTGACGAAGCCGCCGAAGGCGATGTTCTGGACGATGATCCCGGGGATCAGGAAGTCGACGTAGGAGAAGCCGGGCGTCCTGATCGCGCCGCCGAACACGAAGCGGAACAGGAGCACGAACATGATCGGCTGGATCGTGAACGCGACCAGCAGCTCGGGCGCGCGGGGCAGCCGGATGAGGTTGCGCTCGGCGATCACGAGCGTGTCTGACACGAGCCGCCTCACGCCGCCTCCGCCTCCGCTTCCTCCGCCCGCTCCTCGACCGCGTGGCCGGTCAGCGACAGGAACACGTCGTCGAGCGTGGGACGTCGCAGCGCGAGATCGTCGACACCCACCCCGGCGGCGCTCAGCCGGCGCACAGCCTCGACGATCGTTCCGCCGCGCTGGCGCACGCTCAGCTTGATCAGGCCGTCCTCGCACACCGGCGAGTCATCGCTCATCGGCGCCAACGCGCTGGCTGGCCGCCTCGGCGTCGGCGCCGTCGTCGAGCCGCACCTCGAGGCGCTCGCCTCCGACCCGGTCCTTGAGCTCGTCGGACGTCCCGGACGCGATCACCTGGCCGTGGTCGATGACCGCGATCCGGTCCGCCAGCCGATCGGCCTCGTCGAGGTACTGCGTGGTCAGGAGCACGGTCGTGCCGTCGGCCACCAGACCCTCGATCACCTCCCACAGCCCCAATCGACTGCGCGGGTCGAGACCCGTGGTGGGCTCGTCGAGGAACAGGACCGGCGGCTCGGCCACGAGCGCCGCGGCGAGGTCGAGCCGGCGCCGCATGCCGCCGGAGTAGGTCTTGGTCGGCCGGCCGGCCGCCTCGACCAAATCGAAGCGCTCGAGCAGCTCCCGGCCGCGCGCCCTGGCCACCCCGCGCCGGGCGCCGTACAGCCGCCCGACCATGACCAGGTTCTCGAGCCCCGTGAGGTTCTCGTCGACCGCGGCGTACTGGCCGGCCAGGCCGATCCGCTGGCGCAGAGCGGCCGCTTCGGCGACGACGTCGAGCCCCACCACCCGCGCCGTCCCCTGGTCGGGGCGCAGCAGCGTGGCGAGTACGCGCACCAGCGTCGTCTTGCCGGCGCCGTTGGGGCCCAGCAGGCCGAGCACGGTCCCGCGGGGCACGTCCAGGTCGATCCCGGCGAGCGCCTGAACGTCGCCGTAGGACTTCCAGAGGCCACGCACGGTGATCGCCGAATCGGCGTCCCCCGCGGCCGATGGATCGACCTCAGATCGCAACTCTCCGAGCCCCACGCGGTTCACACTAGCGGTCACCCGCCGCCGGCCTTGGCAAACTCACACCGATGCGCACACTCACCCGCGGGCGCTTGCTCCGAATCGTCCTAGCGCTCGCGCTCGCCGGGTGTGCCGGATCGAGCGCCACGCACACCTCCCGCGCCGCGGCCGAGAAGCCCGCGCCGGCGCTCCCCCACAACGCGGCCGTGATCACGGTCTCCCAGCACGCCACCGGCCGCCCGATCGCCTCCGGGTTCCTCGGATTCTCCTTCGAGAACAACGCGATCCTGCCCTACGCCGGCACCGACCCGCAGGCGCTCAACCCCCTGTTCGTGCAGATGATCCGCAACCTCAACCCGGGGCAATCCCCGGACCTGAGGATCGGCGGCGACAGCACCGACTGGGCCTGGTGGCCCGTGGCGGGCCTGGCCAAGCCCGGCGGTGTGCGGGTGACGCTGACCCCGCAGTGGATGGCGGTCATGCACGCGCTGGCCAGCACGCTGAATGCGCGGCTGATCATGGGCGTCGACCTGGAGGCCGACAGCCGGCGCCTGGCCACGGCCGAGGCCAGCGCGTTCGAGAAGGGGCTCGGCCAGGGGTCGATCGAGGCGCTCGAGCTCGGCAATGAGCCCGAGCTCTACCCGGTCTTCAGCTGGTACGTCTCGCGCAGCGGCCAGGGGATCAAGGGCCGGCCGGCGAGCTACGACGAGAGCTCGTTCTTCGACGACTTCACCTCGTTCGCGGGAGCGTTGCCCGGCCCGCTCGCCGGCCCCACCACCGGCGCGCCCAAGTGGATGGCCCACACCTCTCAGTTCCTGGCCGCCGAGCCACGGGTCAAGGTCGTGACGCTGCACCGCTACCCGGTGCAGACGTGCTACATCCGCAAGTCCTCGCCGCAGTACCCGACCGCGGCGCACCTGCTGGCTCCCTACGCCACGACCGACATGGCGAACAGCGTCGCGGCCTACGTGCGCACCGCCCACGCCCGCCACCTGCCGCTGCGCATCGACGAGATGAACACCGACTCGTGCGGAAAGGCGCCCGGCGTCAGCGATGCCTATGTATCGGCGCTGTGGGCGGTCGATTCGCTGTTCGAGATGGCGCGGGTGGGGGTCGACGGGGTCAACATGCACACGTATCCCGGCGCCACCTACCAGATGTTCACCTTCACGCAGCGAGGCGGCAAGTGGCGCGTCACGGTGGCGCCCGAGTACTACGGGCTGATGATGTTCGCGCAGGCGGCGCCGCCCGGTTCGCGCCTGATCGCCACGAGCGCCAGGAACGCCGGCGGGATCGTCCGCTGGGCCACTCGCGGACGGGATGGCCACACGCGCGTCGTGCTCATCAACGAGAGCCTCAAGCTGCGCACCGTCGCGCTGTCGGGCGCCACCGGTGGGACCGCCACACTCACGCGGCTGAAGGCTCCGCGGCTGAGCAGCACGAGCGGCGTCACGCTCGGCGGCCAGCACTTCGGCGCCACCACCGGCACGCTCACCGGGCGCTCGGACGCCGCCGAGGTGACGGCGCGCGGCGGCCGCTACGTGTTCGCGCTGCCGGCAAACAGCGCGGTGCTGGTCACCTTGTAGACCGCCGTCCGGGAGTCGGTACCGTAGGCCAGGTGCCCGTCCTGGACGCTCGCGGCATCACGAAGACGGTCGGCGCGGGGCGGGCGGCGCGGCGTGTGCTCGACGGTGTGAACCTCGAGGTCGACGCCGGCGAGGTCGTCGCCGTGCTGGGGCGTTCGGGCAGCGGCAAGTCCACCCTCCTGCACGTGCTCGGCGCGCTCGACCGTCCCGACGCCGGGCGCGTCGTGCTCGCCGGCCGGGACATCACGGCGCAGCGACCGAGCGCCCAGGCCCGCACCCGCCTGCGCCACATCGGCTTCGTGTTCCAATCGTTTCACCTGATCGAGGAGCTGAGCGGCGAGGAGAACGTGCTCCTGCCGGCGCGGCTGCCGGGCGCGCGCCGCGGCGGCGAGCGGCGCGGGCGCGGGCTGATCGCCGATCTGGGTCTGGTTCCGATCGCCGGCCGTCGTCCTCACGAGCTGTCCGGTGGCGAGCAGCAGCGGCTGGCGATCGCCCGGGCGCTCGTCAACGACCCCGAGCTCGTGCTGGCCGACGAGCCGACCGGCAACCTCGACCAGGAGAACGGCGCCAACGTGCTCGCCCTGCTGCGCGGGTTGCGCGACCGCGCCGTCGTGCTCGTCACCCACGAGCCCGAGGCGGCGGCCATCGCCGACCGGATCCTCCACCTCGACGGCGGGCGGCTCGTGCCGGCGGCCCCCGGCCCGGCGGGCCACGAGCTGCGCCTGAGGGAGCCCGCCTGAGGGCGGCGCTGGCAGACGCCCGCCGCGGGCTGCGCCTGCGCCGCCGGCGCTCGATCCTGACCGGGCTGGGAATCGCGCTCGCCACGGCGATGCTGACGGCGGCGCTGGTCGTCTCCGACAGCCTGGGCCTCGGGTTCGACCGCGGCGTGCACGCGGCGGATCTGCCCGACATCATCGTCCGCTTCGATCCGCAGCGCGGCGGACAGGTGGCCCAGCGGATCGCCGCGCTGCCCGACGTCGCCGGATTCTCCCTGCGCCAGGAGGCGACGCGCATCGGGCTCGGCTACGGCGGCCACGGCAGCACGGATGCCTCTGTGGACATCGTCGGTCCGGGCCGGCGCGGGTACGCGATCGTCGCCGGCCACGATCTGACCGGCGCGCCGGGTGAGGTGGTGGTCGAGCGCGGGCTGGCCGTGGCCTGGGGGATCCACCTCGGGAGCCTCGTCGACGTCGCCGGCCTGGGCGGCGAGCGTGTGGTCGGCTTCTCCGAGAGCCCCGACAACGTGTCCTATCCGCTGGCCGTGCCCCGGGTGTACCTGTCCCGCCGGGCCCTGTTCGGAGGGACAGGCGCAGGCGACCCCCGGGTGAACCTGGCGGAGATCTGGCTGCGCGACCCGCGCAACCTCGACGAGGTCCTGGTCCAGGCGCGCGCCTCGAGCTACGGCCTGCGCAACCTGCGCTTCGTCACCCGCTCCGGCGTGCGCGTCCTGCTCGATCAGGCGGCGGGGATCGTGATCGACCTGCTCGTGGCGCTGTCGCTGATCGCGCTCCTGACCGCCGCGGTGATGCTCGCCGCCTCGGCGCGGGCCGAGGTGCAGCGCCGGATGCGCCGCAATCGGCGTCCGCCGCGCCGTGGGGGCGTCGCGGGCCCACCTGGCTGCGGTGCAGGCGCTCGAGGCGCTGCTCGTGGCCGCCCCGGCCGCCACCGTGGGCGCGGCCGCGGGGGCGCTCGCCACCTACGCGCCCACCTCGAGGCTGCTGGTCATGCTCAACGAGCCCCCGGCCGGGGCCGGGCTGGTCGCGCCGCTGGCCGGCGCGTGGCTGCTCAGCCTGGGCATCCCCGTCCTCGCCGCGGCCTGGCCGGCATGGCGCGCCGCCGGCCGCTCGCCGGTGGCGCTCCTGCGCGGCGCCGAGCTCGCGGGGGCGCGACCGGGCGCCCGCGGATCGCGGTCCCGGCGCGGGGGCGGGATCGTGGCGCTGGGCGCCCGGCTCGCGAGTGCCCGCCGGGCGCGCCTCGCCGCCACCGCCACCGCGCTCGGCATCTCCACCGCGTTCGTCCTCCTGTTGCTCGCGCTCGCCTCGGCGCTCACCTCGCTCGAGACCGATCCGGGCGCCCTCGGGAAGCGCTATCAGCTCACCGCGGCGCTCCCGCCGGCGGCGGCGCCACGCGTCCGCGCGATCCACGGCGTGGCCGCCGCCGCGCCGCGCTACGAGGAGGAGGCGGTCGACTCGTTCGCGCTCGGCGAGACGATCGACGTGATCGCCTATCCGGGCGATCACACCACCTTCGAGGCGCCACCGCTGGTGGCGGGCGCGCGCCTGCGCGGCATCGGTCAGGCCGAGGTGGGCGCGGGCCTGGCTGACGCCCTCGGCCTGACGCCCGGCTCGACGCTGGCGGTGCAGCTCGGCAGCGGCCGCGAGCTCCGGCTCGCGTGAGCGGGGTGGTCGGCTCGCTCGACCACGATGGTCGCGTCGCCTACGTCCCGCGCGGCGGCGCTCCTGGCCGCCGATGCCGGGGCCCCGGCGCAGCTCGTGGTGCGGGTGAAGCCGGGGGCGAACGTGCGGCGATCAGCGCCGCGCTCGGCTCCACCTCGGCGCCCGCCACGGCGCGGTGGGCCGGGGGGTGCCGCTGGTCGACACGCTGCGCGCGATCCTGCGCGCGGTCGCCGTCGTCGACGCGCTCGTCTGCCTGTACGCGCTGATCCAGACGTGCGCGCTGACCGTGCAGGAGCGCCGGCGCACGGTGGCGGTGATCAGGGCGTTCGGCGCGGGCGGCGGGGCGATCGGGCGGCTGTTGACCGGTGCCATGGCCGCGCTGGTGATCCCGGCGGGAGCGCTCGGAATCGTGCTCGAACGGCTGGTGCTGGGACCGGCGCTGGGGCGTCTCGCGGCGGGCTACGCCACGCTTTCGCTGGGCGCCGGCGGCCTCGAGATCGCCGTCGTCCTCCTGGGCCTGGTCGCCGCCGCGGCGGTCGCGGTGGCATGGGTGAGCCGCCAGGCCGCGCGCGCGAACGTGGTCGAAGGGCTGGCGGGCGCGTGAGCAGGCTCACCCGCCGCCAGGCGATCGAGCTCGCGGCCGCCGCGGTGCTGGCCGGTGGGTGCGGGAGCGAGCGCCGGGCGGACGGCCTCGGGCTCGACCCGCGACGGCACGTGGACCGACCCCGACGGCAGCGGGACGCTCCGTCCCTCCGCCGGCGAGCCGCTGGTGGCGCGGACCGAGCTGGGTGCGCCGGCGCGCGCCACGCGGCGTGCTCGCCACGCTCGCCCACGTGACCGACGCGCACGTGCTCGACGCCTCCTCCCCCGCTCGCGTGAGCTTCCTGGACCGCCTCGGCGCGCCGTTTCAGTCGACCTTCCGCCCGCAGGAGGCGCTGACGGCCCAGGTCCTGGCCGGCACCGTCCGCGCGATCGGGACGCTCCGCCCGGATGGCGTCATCCAGGGCGGCGACCTGATCGACAACGATCAGGTCAACGAGCTTGCGGCGGCGCTTCGCGTGTTGCGCGGGGGTGTGGTCCGGCCCGGCAGCGGCGCCCGCGGGTACTTCGGGGTCCAGCTCGCTCTGAACGCCGACCCGTTCTACTACCGCCCCGACCTCGACGCGCCGCGCCACCCGGGTCTGCTCCGGCGCGCTGTGACCCCGTTCCGGAGCCCCGGCGTGGGGCACCGGCCGGTGTACCAGGTGCTGGGCGACCACGACATCCTGGTTCAGGGCGAGATCGCGCCCACCGCGCAGACGCGCGCGCTGGCGCTGGGAGGGCAGGCGGTGTGGGACATGCCTCGAACCTGACCGTCCCGCCCGGGCTCTCGGGCGGTGAGTCCGCCGGCGGCCCGGCCGGAATCTCACCCGACGGCGCCCCCAGCCCCGGGCTCGTCGACCAGTTCCTCGCCCAGGCGCTCGCCGCGCCGAAGGTCACGGTCCCGCCGGACCCCGGCCGTCACGAGATGACCCCCACGCAGGCCCTGTCCCGGCTCGGCACCGCTTCCCCGAGCCTGGATTACCACGTCGACATCGGACGGGACCTCCGCCTGATCGTGCTCGACCTGGCCCGCCGCGCCGGCGGCTCCGGCGGCCTCGTCCGTCCCGGCCAGGCCGACTTCCTGGCCGGCGCGCTGCGGGGCGCCGGCGAGCGCTGGGTGATCGTCGTCTCCCATCAGCCGCTGGCGAGCTCGGAGGGCGGCGACGCCCTGCTGGCGCTGCTCGACCGCAGTCCGCGTGTGCTCGCCGCGCTGTCCGGCCACATTCACCGCAACCGCATCGAGGCCCGGCCGACCTCCGCCGGCGGCTACTGGCTGATCAGCACCGCCTCATTGATCGACTACCCCCAGCAGGCCCGCGCGCTGGAGGTCGTGAGCACCGGCCACGGCGTCGCGATCAGGACCTGGATGCTCGACCACACGTTCCGGGGAGACCTCGGGACGATCTCCCGCCAGCTCGCCTACCTCGACGCCCAGGGCGGCCGGCCAAACGGCTTCGCCGGGACCCGGGCCGACCGCAACGCGGTCCTCTATCGGGCGCGCGGCTAGGCGACGCCGGCGACGCCGCGCCGGCGCTGCGCAGCACGGCGTCGAGCAGACCGGGAAAGCGCACGTCGAGCTCCTCGCGGCGCAGCGTGTTGAGGCGGGTCGTGCCCTCGACCCGCTGGCGGATCACGCCGGCCTCACGCAGAACGCGGAAGTGATGGGTGCAGGTCGACTTGGTCACCGGGAGCTCGAAGCTCTTGCACGTGCGGGCGTCGCCGGAGGACAGGCACGCCACGATCCGCAACCGCATCGGGTCGCTCAACGCGTGCAGGATCGCCGGCAGCTCGATCTCCTCGAGCCCAGGGTGCGGCAGCGGGCCGGGGGTGTCCCCACCCGGGACTGCGTGTTCGTCTAACTCGGTGCTGAGCGACATGCCCATCCTCACCCCATTGTACGACGATCTATCGAACATTTGCTACGATGATCTTCGTACCACGAGAGTTTAGACGCCCGGAGGCCAATGACATCCGATTCAGCCCAGACGCACCGTCCGCACCTCCGCGCCACCCTGCTGCTCGCATGCCTGGCGCAGTTCATGGTGATCCTCGACGTGTCGGTCGTGAACGTAGCGCTGCCGGCGATTCGCGGAGGCCTGCACTTCACCGAGCAGGACCTCCAGTGGGTCGTCAACGCCTACACGGTCACGTTCGCCGGCTTCCTCCTGCTCGGCGGTCGCGCCGCCGACCTGCTGGGCCGCAGGCGGGTGTTCGTGGGCGGGCTGGTGCTGTTCGCGCTGGCGTCGCTGGCCGGGGGCCTGGCCGATAGCCAGGCCACGCTGATCGCGGCGCGCGCCGCGCAGGGGCTGGGCGGAGCGGTGATCGCGCCGGCCTCGCTCTCGATCCTCACCACCACCTTCGCCGAGGGCTCCGCCCGCAACCGCGCGGTCGGGATCTGGGGCGCGATGGGCGGTGTCGGCGGCTCGGCCGGCGTGATCCTCGGCGGCATCCTCACCGACGCGCTCGGCTGGCGCTGGATCCTGTTCATCAACGTCCCGATCGGGATCGCCGCGGCCCTGCTGGCCCAGCGGCTGATCTCGGCCGATCTCGCGACCGACGAGGAGGCCGAGCGGAGCTTCGACGTATCGGGCGCCATCACCGCGACCGCCGGCCTCTCGCTGCTCGTGCTCGGCATCGTCCGCACCTCGGCCACCGGCTGGGGCGCCGCCCCCACGCTCGCATTCGTGGGGGCCGGGCTGGTGCTGCTGACGATTTTCCTGGGCATCGAGGGCCACCTGGCCAAGGCGCCGCTGATGCCGCTGCGGATCTACCGCTCGCGCACGCTCAGTTCGGCCAACCTGGTCGTGCTGCTGCTCGGCGGCGCCACGTTCGGGATGTGGTTCTTCCTCTCGCTCTACCTCCAGGAGGTGCGCGGGTACTCGCCGATCCGCGCCGGCTTCTCGTTCCTGCCGATGACCCTGTGCATCGTCGGCGGCTCGGTGCTCGCCTCGCGCCTGGTCACGCGCGTCGGCGCCAAGCCACTGCTCGTCGTGGGCATGGTCGCGGTCACCGCGGGACTGGTGATGTTCACCGACCTCTCGCCCACGGCACCTACCTCGGCGACGTGCTCGTGCCCTCGCTGATCAGCGCGATCGGGATCGGGCTGGCGTTCGTGCCGGCGACGATCTCGGCCGTGGCCGGCGTGGACAGCGAGGAGGCGGGGCTCGCCTCGGGCCTGATCAACACGGCGCGGCTGTTCGGTGGCGCCCTGGGCCTGGCCGTCCTGGCCACGATCGCCACGTCGCACACCGACGCCGATCTGCATCACGGGATCGCCGCGGGACGCCGCGCTGACCAGCGGGTTCGTGCTCGCCTTCGCGGTATCGGCCGCGTTCGCCCTGATCGGGACGCTGGTCGGTCTGTTCGGCCTGCCCCGGTTCGCCCGCGGACCGCACGCTCGCGCCGCGTGTTCGCCGCCGAGGGCGCCTGATCCAGCGGGCTCACGCGATCGCGATCGCCAGGCCCACCACCAGTGCCGCCGCGGTGCTCCACACGATCGTCGTGGCGATCAGGCGCTGGTCGAGCCCGTAGGCCTGTCCGACGATCAGCGAGTTGATGCCGGTCGGCATGGCCGCCTGGAGCAGATAGGCCGACGGCAGGCGGATCGCGACCAGCGAGACCAGGATGAGGACCGCCGGCGCCACCAGCAGGCGCAGGGCCAGCGCCACCGCCACGCGCTCGTCGGGCCACTCGAGCAGCGGCGCCCGCTCCTCCCGGCGCTCCGCCGACAGGTTGACCCCGACGGCGAGGAATCCGAGCGGCAGCATCGCGATCACCACCAGGTGCGAGACGTGCAGCAGCGAGCCCGGCACCACCGACGCCGGCGTGAGCAGCCCGGCGATCACGGCCAGGAGCGGCGGGTTGCGAGTGGCGAACGCCCGCAGCCGCTGCGCGGCCGCTCTCCGCGCCCTGCCCCCGAACGCCGCCCCGACGGCGAACGCCGCCACCAGGAACACCGGCCCGCTGACCAGCTGGTCGTAGGCCACGGCCGAGGTGAACCCGCGCGAGCCGAGCAGCGCGAACGCCATCGGCAGCCCCAGGTATCCGGTGTTGACCGAGATCACGCAGCAGATGAGCGCGCCCACGGACGGCGGGGCGAGGTGCAGCCTCCACCGCGCCGCCGCCCACGCCGCCGTGCCGGCAATCGCCAGCGCGACGTAGGCCACCAGCAGCCCCACGCCGGCGCCGACGCTCAGCCGCAGGTGCGAGAAGTTCACGAACGACACGAACGGCAGGAGCACGTAGAGCATCAGCCGCAGCGCTCCGCGGGCACCGCTCGTCGCCGCCGTGGCGGTATGGCGCTCGGCCGTCACGCCCACCGCCGTCGCGAGAACCACCGCCAGAGCGACCAGGATCACCGCTTCAGTTTCGGCGATCGGACAGAATGCGCGCCTTCATGCGCACTGCAGTCGTCGACATCGGAACCAACTCGACGCGATTGCTGATCGTCGACACCGAGGACGGTGCGGTGACGGGCCGAGCTCGAACGCCACAGCGTCGTGACCCGGCTGGGCAAGGGCGTCGACGCCGACGGCTCGCTGGGCGAGGAGGCGATGGAGCGCGTGTACTCGACGCTCGGGGACTACCACGAGCTGATCGAGCGCCACCAGGTCGACCGCGCGGTCGCGGTGCTGACCAGCGCGGTGCGCGACGCGGCCAACGGCCAGGAGTTCGCGGACACGGTGAAAGAGCGGTTCGGGCTCGAGCCGCACATCCTCACCGGCGACGAGGAGGCGAGGCTCACGTTCCTGGGCGCGACCAGCGAGCGCGACCCGGACGATCCGACGCCGACCCTCGTGATCGACATCGGCGGCGGCTCAACCGAGATGGTGATCGGCACCGGCCACGAGGTGAGCTTCCACGTGTCCAACCAGGCCGGCGTGGTGCGCCAGACCGAGCGCCACATCGACAGCGACCCGCCCACGGCCGAGGAGCGCGAAGCCCTGGGCGAGGACGTCAGGGAGATCTTCGCGAGGGGGGTGCCGGAGGATCAGCGGCGCGCGGTCGAGCACGCGATCGCCGTCGCCGGCACCGCCACCTCACTCGGCGCGATCGCCCAGAAGCTCGAGCCCTACGACCCGGAGAAGGTGCACGGCTACGTGCTGAGCGCCGGCGAGATCGACGAGATGCTCGAGCACCTGGCCTCGCTGCCGCTGGATGAGCGGCGAGAGGTGCCGGGGCTTCACCCCGACCGCGCGCCGACGATCGTCGCCGGCGCGATCATCCTCGTCGAGACGCTGCGGATGTTCGGGCTCGACCAGCGTCGAGGTCTCAGAGCACGACATTCTGCGCGGTGCCGCGCTGGGCCTGTAGCCGCGCGCTGATGTCCGCGCACTCCGCGCACACCTCGGCCCGAATCAGCCCGCGCGCATCAGCAGGCCGAAGACCTTGCAGCCGACGCAATAGCCGGCGATCGACTCGAGACCCGCGGCGGGGAGGAACAGGAGCAGGATCGCGTCCGCGCCGGCGTGGTCGCCGAGGACCAGACCGAGGATGAGCGCCGCCGTTGACATGGCCGCGCCCATCGCCTGGGCGAAGCGCTTCGGCGGACCGGCCACCGGCTTCTTGGCGCCCAGCCGCGGCGCGATCACGTTCTGCGCGGTCCAGCCGAGGGGGCTCAGCGTGGGGCCGGTGAGCACCCGCGCCCAGAAGCCGTAGGCGAGCGGGATCAGCAGCCAGTAGAAGCCGGTGAGGAGCGTGACGATCACTTCGATCAGCACCACGCCCGCCACGACCCGCGCCGCCTTCTCGTTGACCGGGTTCGGGAAGGAGAACACCAAAACCCATTATAGGCGGGTGCAATTTTCGCCAATCCGATTCGACGGTTGGAATTTGCGCGCCCGGGGTACCCCCCAGCAGTCAGGTCCGCCGGTTGGACGTTTCGCGGACCACCGAAATCGAGCAGCTAGAACATTCGTCCAGTCAGGGATCTGACCAAACTGGACGAATGTTCGATTGCTGCTGCCTGTCTGACCGAGGATCATTCGTCCTCGGGCCAGGTTCGCCTAGCCCAACATAGGCTCGGGCGAAGCCGCAGACATCGGCGCCTCCCGCCGTCCGAGCCAACCTAACCGGCCCTTTCTGGCACGTACCCCTGCCCGTCCCGATTGGGCCAAACCTGGATCGGAAGCCGCCCGCTGAAAATGCGGGCGGTTTTCGTTTCTAATGGGCCGGCAGGATGCCGGCCCGTGGTGACTGCCGCGCGAGCGAAGCGGTCTCGTGGACTTCCTGGAGCGGAGCGAAGCGCGGCCCGGAGCTGGATGCGTTCTCGGGCCGGTTGCGCCCGGCATCCCTGCCGGGCGCCCCCGCTTGGTCGATATGCCGCGCATAGCGCGGCATATCGACCAAAAGGCTGTCGCTAGGCCAGGTTCGCGCGCCTCGGGTACGCCACCGTCGGATCGGTCAGCACGTTGACCAGCGCGGGCCCGCCGCACGCGAACGCCCGCTCCAGCGCCGGCCGGAGCTCCGCCGGCGTCCGCACGAGCTCGCCGTGGCACCCGAGCGCCTCGGCCATCAGGTCGTAGCGAGTCTCCGGCCGCAGCTCCGCCGCCACCGAGTACCCGTACAGGAACTCCATCGGGTGCTTCTCGAGCGCCCAGATGCCGTTGTTGCCGACCACCCCGACGACGGCCACGCCGTGGCGGGCCAGCGTGTCGAACTCCATGCCCGCGAAGCCGAAGGCGCCGTCGCCGAGCAGCAGCACCACCTGGCGCTCGGGATGCGCGAGCTTGGCGGCCAGGGCGTAGCCGGGACCCGATCCCAGGCACCCGAACGGGCCGGGGTCGAGCCAGCGCGCCGGGGACGTAGGAGTCGACGACCCGGCCGGCGTAGGACACGAAGTCGCCGCCGTCGCAGACGACGATCGCGTCGCGGTCGAGCATCTGGGCCAGCTCGCCGTAGATGCGCATCGGGTGAAGCGGCGCGCGCTCGTCGTGGAGCTGGTCGCGCTCGGCGGCGCGCTTCTCGGACTCGATCGCGCGCAGCGACTCGATCCACCGCTCGCGCTCGGCGCTCGGACCCGCCGCGCTCGCCTCGGCCACCGCCGTCAGCGTGGCGGGAAGGGCGCCGTACAGCTCGGCGGACACGGCTCGCGGATGGGAGCGCAGCGGCTCCGCCACGTCGATCACCACGATCTCGGCATCCTCGGCGAACGCCTTGCCGAAGGCGAGCCGGAAGTCGAGCGGGACGCCGATGACGAGCGCCACGTCGGCGCCGGAGAGTGCGTCGCCCCGCGCGCGCGAGAAGCTGAGCTCATGGTCGGCGGGCAGGCAGCCGCGGCCGAGGCCGTTGAGGAACACCGGGATCCGCAGCTTCTCGACCAGCGCGCGGAGCGCGGTCTCGCCGCGCCCCCAGTAGAGGCCGGTGCCCGCCATCACGACCGGCCGCTCGGCGTCGGCCAGCAGCGCCACCGCGCGCTCCACCGCCGCGCCGTCCGCGCCCTCCCCGCGCCACGGCTCAGGGGCGCCGGGTCCCGGGCTCGGGCTCGTCGGCCTCGGTGAACACGTAGTCGAGCGGGAAGTCGACGAACGTGGGGCCCGAATGGGGCGTGAGCGCCACGCGGATCGCCTCGTCGACCAGGCTCGGGATCTCCGCGGTGGCGTCGGCGGTGGTGGCGAGCTTGGTGAGCGGGCGCACGAACGGCACGTGATCGATCTCCTGCAGCGAGCCCTGGCCCCACCGGAACTGGGGCGCGCGGCCGCCGAGCACGAGCACGGGCGACTGGTTCTGCCCCGCGGAGGCGATCGCGCTCATCCCGTTGGTGATGCCGGGGCCGGCGGTCAGCGCGCATACGCCGACCGTCCGCGTCACCTTGGCCCATCCTTCGGCGGCGAACGCCGCGGACTGCTCGTGGCGGACGTCGACGATGTCGATCCCCTCGGCGCGGCAGCCGTCGTAGATCGAGAACAGGTGCCCGCCGGACAGGGTGAACAGCTTGGTGACGCCGTGCGCGCGCAGACGCTTTGCGACTAGGCGCCCGCCGTGCAACCGAGTGCTGGATTCGGTTTCAGTGGCCAGAGGTGAAAAAAATATACGTGGTTTAGGCGCAGCGCGTAGCATCGCGCTAAGGTGCAAACGAACGAAGGAGGTCCGTAATGCAGACGATGAAGGCTCCTCCGTCGGAACACCGGACGTTCGACGAGCTGTGCATGGGGGTCGCCGATTGGGAACCGATGCTCGCGGCTCCCTTCACCCCACCGCCGGACTTCGAGCTCGAGGAACATCAGGACCAGGACGCGGGGCCGATCGACGACCTGATCCTGGCCGGTCTCGTCAGCCCCTACTGAGGCTTCGGCGCTCGCAAGCGGCCGGCCGCCGCTCGCGCGCGCTTGCGCGCGGCGGCCCGTCGCTCCCGCGCGACGGGCCGCCGCCTGTGCGCCGCCCGCTACAAGACTGTTAGGCCCCCGCGGCGGCGCCGCGGTACGCCGCCAGCGTCCGGACGAGCGTGGCCGCCTCGTCGAGAGCCGACTCGCCGGCGAACCACTGGCCGCCGACGCGGATCGCCGGGAGCTCCTGGACGCCGCGTTCGCGCAGGCCGTGCGCGGTGATGCACAGCGACGACAGGCGCGTGCTGTCGCCGGCGGCGGCCAGGCATTCGTCCGGATGGATGCCGGCGGCCGACGCCGCCTCGGCGAGGATCTCCGGGTCGTCGAGGTCGAAGCCTCCGCAGAAGGCGAGCCGGCTGGCGGCGAGCGCGAACCGCGCGCAGGCGCCGGCCTCGGCCGCATGGGAAGCCGCCGCATTGGCGCCGGGCCAATCGGCGGGGAAGCGCTCCGGCCACACCAACGGCAGGCGCAGCTCGAGCGCGCGCCATTCGGCCTCCTTGCGCAGCGCCTCCACGTCGGCGTCGGGACGCCCCTCGCGCAGGACCAGGCCATCGGCCGGGATCCATTCGACGTCGCCCAGGGCGCGCTCCACTCGCTCGGCCGCCAGATATGAGAACGGACAGGTGAGGTCGAAGAAGAACGCCGGGCGCAGGTCGCGCGTGGCGCGCGAGCGATCCGCCAGCCAATCCTCAATCACGATCAGTTCGCCCATTTGATCGCTAAAACGACCGCTCCCGGAGAAACTTGCGCCAACTTCGCGATCCGAGGAGAAAAAGCGGACGGATGTCCGGCCGTACGCCTGGCGAACGGCCTACACGGCCCGGATGGCCAGCAAAAGGTCCGACGAACGTCCAAACCGGCGCAAACCGCGCTTCAACCGCTTATCCTCGACTTTGGGTCCGTTAGACTCGAACTTGGTAGGTACGCCGTCCACCGGGAGTAGCCATTCCGAACGTACCCTCGCCAAAGCGCCACCCATACGACCAATGGTCGCCAGATGCGCGTGCCCTCGACCTCGTGGGAGATAAGTGGACGCTCTTGATCGTCCGCGACCTGGCCGCCGGCCCCCGGCGGTTCGTCGAGCTCCAGCGCGTGCTCCCCGGGATCTCGACCGAGCAGCTTCGCTCGCGCCTGAACCGGATGGTGGCTGACGGCATGCTGACCCGCAAGCGCTTCCGCGAGGTCCCGCCGCGCGTCGACTACGAGCTGACCGAGCGGGCCCGCGAGCTGATGCCGGTGCTCGGCGAGCTGGCCCGCTGGGGCTACGACTGGGCCTGGAGCCCGCCGCGCACCTCGGAGTCCATAGACATCGGGGCGATCTTCAGGCTGGCCCCCGGCCTCATCCGCGCGCCCTCGATGCGAGGCACGGTCGAGTTCGCGGTGGAGAACCGGGAGACCGGCGAGACGGCCGCCTACACGTTCACGATCGCCGAAGGCCGGGTCACCCTGTCCGAGCACCCGGCCGAGCAGGCCGAGGCCCAGGTCAGAGGCGACACGGCCGCCTGGGTCAACGCGTTCTCGCCCGAGGGCGACCGCACGGGTCTCCAGGTCAGCGGTGGCGCCGAGCTGGCGTCGTTCCTGCTGGACTGCCTCGGCGCGGCCGGACCGGGCCGCGCCACCGGCGCCTCCGGCGCCTCTCGCGCCGCCGCCTAGCGCGGCAACGGCGAGCGTCCCTGGAAGCCGCCTCCCGTCCCGCGCCACGGGCGAAGCGCCGAACGACCGTGGAGAGACGCCGGCCCGACGTGTCCGTGCGCCCCCCGAGACTAGTTGTTCGGGTACTTGGCCTGCAGGATGTGCGGGAACTGCCCGCCCTTCTTGGCCCCGGGCAGCGGCGGCGCGACCCAGCATCCCTCGGTGCCCGTCGGGGCGTCGCCCACGGGCAGGTGCTGGCCGCCGGTGTTGTTGCAGTCCCACTCCGGCGGAACGTCGTAGATGAACATGTTCTTGTTCGAGCCCCACAGCGGCGGCAGGTAGGTGTCGCCGCGGTTGTCGGAGCTGCGGTTCGGGGCGATGCTGAACGACTCGGGACCGGTCAGGGAGAACTGCCGCAGATAGTGGCCACACGGGATGTTGTTGGCGCACGTCAACCCGTTGCCGCCCACGGTTGCTGCTGGTCGCGCTCAGCGACGACGCGCCGTTGGAGATGAAGTCGGAGGTCAGCTGCTGGTGCTGCCCGATCCAATTCAGGATCGGGTTGAGCTGCTCGAGGAACGTGCCGAACGCGGGCAGAAGGGTCTGCGTGGCCGGATTCGGCGGACAGGTGAGTCCGCGGCTGCGGCGTGCAGCCCAGTCCCTTGAGGAACTCGGCGGTGGCGGGCAAGCCCGTCTTCGAGACCGTGATCAACGGGTTGAGGTTGACGAACAGCTTCTTCAGGGGCGGCGAGAGCACCTGGACGGCGTGGAGCGTCGGCCCGAGGTTCTTGGCCACCGGGATCAGCTCCTTGAGCACCGGCGCGTTCTGACCCGCGACGCAGCACGCCTGGTCGGAGTTGAACGCGAAGTTCTGGAGCGCGCGCATCGTGATCCGCGACTGGTCCAGGAACGTCGGGAACACGTGGATCGTGTCGGCCAGCGCGGCCTGATTGGCCGCGGTCGTCTTGAACACCGTGTCCGAGGTCGTGATCAGGGTGTGCAGCGCCGTCTGGTTCTGGCTGAGCGCCCCGAACACGGTTCCACCGTTGCGCACGAGGTTCACCACCGCGTTGTGCTGGGTGTCGAGGACGGCCAGGATGTCCGTGGCGTCGGCGGCGAAGGTGGGCAGGTTGCCGAATACGTCGTTCAGGTTGACGTCGTTGCCGCGCACGGCGAGCGCGAGCTCCTGCTGCCAGGTCTGGAAGGCGCGGCGGGTGGTGGGATCGAGCGCGTTGAAGATCGTGTCGAGCTGGACCGCGGGTTGGACCTGTCCTCGGGCCAGGACGCCGTTGTCGGGCAGGGCCGGCGACCTTCGCGATCCGGGGTCCAGGTCGACGTAGGTCTCGCCGAGCAGCGTCTTGGTGCGCAGGATCGCGGTGGCGTCCTTGTGGATCGGCGCGTACTCGTTGTTGAGCTGGATCGTCGCCAGCGTGCGATTGCCGTTCGGGTCGAGCGTCTTGTCGATGACCTTGCCCACGGACACGCCGGCGATGCGCACGTCCGCCTGGCTGGCGAGCTGCTGGGCATCCCGGAAAGCGACCTGGATGTGGTACCCGCGCGGGTTGAATGGGACCGACCCGCCGAACGACAGCCACAGGAACAGCAGCAGCCCCACGCACGACAGCGCGAACAGCACCATCGTCAGCACCTTCGCGAGACCGGGGGTGTTCGTCTCCATCAGGTCCTCATCGCGGTCGGCTCGCGGGTCATGGGAGGTTGCACGCCTTCGCGATCGCCGGCGCCAGCAGGGCCGCGGCGGAGCTGTTGAAGGACAGTAGCTCGCTGTAGGTGCTGCAGCTCGACTCGAGGAAGATCGGCCGGAAGGTGCCGTTCGCGTCCTGGATCGAGAACAGCGTCCGCACCTCGTGGTCGAGCCAGGCGATCCACCACAGGTAGCTGTGCTGGGTGGCGGGCTCGGTGTTGTAGCCGACCATGTTCACGAAGTGGTTGAGCACGTTGAACGTGTTGCTCAGGTTCGGCGTCGCGGCGGCCAGGTTCTTGGCCGGCGCCTTGAGGTTCCGGATCACCGGACGGGCGGCGATCACGAACGGGCGGATCTGGTTCTTGACGATGGGCGTGCCCGGTATCGCGAGGTTGGTGAGCGCCTGGTTGGCGGCCGGGATCGACTTGACCGCCGGCAGCAACTGGTTGGTCTGTGCCAGCAGGTTGGCGAACGTCTGGACCTTGCCGAGAGTCTGCGTGGTCTGCTGGAGCGTGCCCGGTAGATCCTGCACCGCGCGGCTCACGTTCTGGTTCTCGATCGCGAACGCGTGGAAGACCGACTCGCTGGCGTCGACGAGCGAGACGATCTGAGCCTGCTTGCCGGCCAGCGCCGTGTTGAGGCGCTGGAGCGAGTTCACCAACTGCCGCAGCGCGGCCCCGCGCTGCGACACCGCACCGTTCAACCGGGCCAGGTCGCGGTGGGTCGGCTCGAACTTCTCGAGCACGCCCGCGAGCTGGTTGCCGCCGTTGGCCTTCAGTCCCTGGCCCGCGCCGTTGACCAGCAGGTCCAGGTAGGCGCGGGTATCGGAGTCGAGCGCGGAGAGGACCTCGTCCGGGTTGACCTCGGGCTGCGTCTGGCCGACCGAGAACGTGTAGCCCGACTTGGCGATCGGCGCGTTCTTGGAGCCCGGGGTGAGCTCGATGAACATGTCCTGCAGACCGGTGCGTGGACGGGCCAGCATGGTGGCATCGGTGTGGATCAGATGGTTGTACTTCTGGTCGATGTCCATCTCCACGATGGCCACGCCGTTCTTGACCTGCACCTGGCCGATCTCGCCCACCTGCACGCCGGACACTCGCACCGTCTGTCCCTGCCCGGGGGTGATCGCCTGGGCGGTCTCGAACTCGGCGTTCATCTTGATCGGCTGGGACTGGATCAGCGGGAACCGGAGCCGCTCGTGGGTCAGGACGTACGCCGACACCGCGATCGCTCCGACCAGCAGCGCCAGGATCGCCACGAAGTCGCCCAGGTGCGCCTTGATCGCCCGCTTCATTGTGCGCTGCTCTTCTTCGTCGAGGTCGGGCTGGAGGTGGCGGCACTGGTCGATTTGCCGTTCTTCGGCGGGACGATCTCGAACACGCCGGTCTTCTGGAGCTGCTGCATGTCGGCGGCGCGCTGCGCTGCGGTCAGCGGCGTCGCCTTCTTCTTGGCCTTAGCCGTGTCGGTGCTCAGACCGGCGGGGGCGCCCGGGATCTTCGGAATCGGAAGGTTCTGGAGGAGCTGGGTGAGCGCTGACGGGAGGAGTCCGGTGGGCGAGAGCGTCGCGGGCGCCGGCGTCGACGGGGCCGAGAGATCGGTCACCTGCGGCTGGGTCTCGCACGGAACGTTGGGCTGGAATGTCGGCGGCTGCTCGCCGGTCGGCGGCTTCTGAGGCTGCGCACCGACGAGCGGCGCCAGGGACCCGCCGACGAGTCCGGACTGGAGCGAGGTCACGCCGGTGTTGCCCAGCGCGCCGAGGACGCGGACGAACATGCCGTTGGCGTCGAAGTCGCGGGACTCGCCGGCCAGACCGGGCAGGAAGTCCGCGGCCTCGACATACACCTGATGCGGCGGGAAGCCGTTCTTGGCGTTGAAGTTCGGGTCCTGCAAGGTCAGATGCGACCACGGGATGACGTTGTTGGCCACGCAGCTCGATGCCGGGCGCACCTGGTTGCGCAGCAGCGGGATCGTCTCCTTGGTCAGCTGGGTCAGCGACGGAATCGTGTTCTTGAGATCGGTGCTCAGGCCGCCGAGCTCCGACGGCTGCACCAGCTGTCGCAGCTGGGAGATGAACGGGAGGCTGGCGGTGGCCATCGTCCCCGTCGACGTCGTGGCCGGGATCAGTGCCTTGGCCAGCTGACGCAGCGGTCCGGGGGCGCAGTTCGGAACCGCCGGACCGGAGCAGAACGCGCTGTTGAGCGAGTTGAGCGCGGGTATCGCCACATGCAGCGTGGTCGGCAGCTCGGCCACCGCGCGCTGGAGGTTGGCGCTCTGCCGCGCGAACGCGTTCGCCGTGATGTTGAAGTCCGTGACCAGGTTCTCGAGGTTCTTCGGGTGCGTGCTGAGTGCCGCGGAGACGTCGCCGCCCTTGTAGAGCGCGTTCGACAGGTCGTGGGTCTGGATCCCGAGCGAGTCGTGGGCGACGATCGAGGAGTACTTGTAGGCCGGCAGCCAGTACTGGATCGACTTGCTGTACGACGGGCCACCCTTCTTCACCGCCACGCCGTACTGCTGGAGCAGAATCTGGAGGTTGCGCCGCGTGTCGGACTGCAGCGAGGTCAGGACCTGGTCGAACTGGACCGGATCGGTCGTGGCCTGGATCGGGAACACGTAGCCGCTCGGCGCGATCGGCGCCTCCGGCGTGCCCGGATGCAGGTCGACGAAGAAGTTGCCCTCGAGGAAGATGCGCGGGCGGATCG
Organism: uncultured Solirubrobacterales bacterium; assembly: GCA_963710305.1. Lineage (GTDB taxonomy): Bacteria > Actinomycetota > Thermoleophilia > Solirubrobacterales > Solirubrobacteraceae > Palsa-465. Next base: position 100,504 of record CAVPZV010000002.1, read on the forward strand.
CGAACGTCGCGTCCTTGTGGATCGGCAGCCCCTGGTTCTGGATCGTGATCGTGACGTCGGCGGCCGCGCACTGGGTCGGGGTCTGGCCCGTGCTCTTGCAGTTCCCCGCCGGCTGGATGGTCTCGACCTTGCCGACGTTCACGCCCGCGATTCGCACCCATGCGGCCGGCGCCAGGCCATTGGCGTTCGGCACGATCATGTGCACCGTGTACGGAGTCGCGAACGGGTTCGCGAACTTGGTGAAGCCCAGATAGGTGAACAGCACGATCACGACCAGCGCGACCGAACCCGCCGCCAGGGTGCTCATCCCGCTCCGTCTGCGTCCGCGCCGCTTCATGGGTTCGTCGGGTTGTAGGGGAGCTGCGGACCGGTGGTGGGGTTGCGGGTGAACGTCTCTCCGGTCGGCACGCGCGTGCGGCCCTTGAAGGTCGGGCCCTGGTCGCCGGGGGAGTGCGAGTCGCTGGCCAGCTTGCGGCCCTGAGGGGTCGGCGTAGTTCTGCTTCAGCGGGTAGCCGCGCTGCCCGGTCTCACAGTCGGCGTTGCCGCTGTTGTCGATCGCCGCGCCGTAGGTCTGGGCGTGGAGGTACTCGGGGCCGCCACCCTGGCCGTCGGCCGGCATGACCGCGCCCTGGGTGGCGACGTTGTCGGGCTGGGTGCTGTCGCCGAACATCAGGAGCACCCGCTGAGCGAACCCGATGCTGTCCTCTGCGGTCTGATGCTCGGGCAGGTACGTCCACCAGTAGTCCCAGTCGTCGCACGTGGTCTGGAACGGACCCAGGTAGCGAACGATCGGGTTCAGGATCGACACCGTCGAGCCCAGCGCGTTCACCGCCACGTTCGTCCCCGGGGCCTGGGCCAGGCCCTTGAGCGCGTGCATCACTCCCGCGAGCCGCTGATCGAGCGGCGGCGTGCGCACCAGCGTCTTGGTCCCCACCTCGAGCGCCGGGTTCAGGACCGGCAGCGCCTGCTTGAGCGACGCCGTCGCCGGCTGCAGGTCGTTGCCGAGCGTCGTCAAGTCCACGAGCTCCGGCTGCTGCACCTTCAGCGACGTCGTCGACACGCTCAGCGTGGGCGGCGACTTGGCGATCGTCTGCTCGAGCGCGTTCGGATCCTGCGCGAGGGCGTGGAACGTGGTCGCCGCCTGGCGGAACACGTCGACATTGGTGTTCGCCACCGGCGCCACCGTCCCCATGAACCGCTCGAGCGAATTGAAGAACGGCACCAGCCGCGTGTTCGAATCGGACAGATACGTCGCCACCGGCTGCAGATGCTGGAGCAGCGGCGGCAGCGTGGAGATCGTGTCGTTCAGCGAGGACCCCCGCGCCGCCAGCCCATCGCCGTAGCCCTGGAGGTCCTCCTGTATCGCCACGCGCGTCTTCGGGTCGAACGTCTTCAAGCACGTCGTCGAACTGCACCGGCACCCGCGTCTGCTTCTCCGGCAGCGTCGCGCCGTCGGAGATCATCTTCTTGGAGTGACCGGTGACCAGGTCGATGTACTTCAGGCCCAGCAGCGACAGCGGCCGGATCGCAACCTGGGAGTCGGCCGGGATGTTCTTGTACTTGTTCGGAGATCTGAAGCGTGAGCTCCGCTGCGGTCTGGCCGTTCCTGGACGGCACGGCGCGCATATTCGAGATCAGCCCGACCAGGTAGCCACCCTCGCGCACGGTATCCCCGATCGTCAGATCCGAGCCGTTGGCGATGTCCACCTTCAGCTCCTGGGTGGGCACGAACGGCAAGCCGGCATCCGCGTTGTAGGCCAGGAACACCGCCATCAGCGTGATCAGCACCGTGACGGCGCCGATCAGGACCGGGTTGGCGAAGGCGGATGAGGTGGCGCGTCTCATGGCGACGAGGAGGTAGTTGAGGAGCTGCTGGCCCTGACCCGACTCGCCGGACCCGGACCCGGACGGAGCCCGAGCCGCCCGAGCCGCTCGGTGCGCTGGTCGCCGGCGCGGCCGCGCTCGACGACGAGCCGCCGCTGGAGGCCCCGCTCGAGCTCGTGCTGCCGGTGTCCGAAGCGGTGTTCGCGGTGGGCGTGCTTCGCGGTGTCAGAGCTCACTGCGGCTGGCGGGGTCGCCGCCAGCTTGCACGCGCTGGTCGCGGGACCGCGGTCGTTCGGGTTCGGCGGAGCCCCGCCCGGATCCGGCACGCACGCGCTCGGGTTCGATGGATCGGTCTCGTTGACGCCCGGCTGGTTGGGGCCGATGAAGGCGTAGCACTCGCGGTAGGACGCGCCGTACTGAGCGAGGTTGTTGGCGATTGGCGCTGCGGGGTGGCGTATTGCGAGCAGCGCGGGTCGACGAACGCGTTGACGCTGAGGATGTGCCCGTACTGCGTGTACGTGTTGATCGAGAGCGGCTGGACGAACGTGTACCAGAGCAGCGCCTCCAGCCCGGTGAAGCCCTTTCCGCCCGGGCTGCGCGTGTCGGGCTCGACCGCGCGGCCCCGGTCGTCGAGATCGTGCAGCACGATCGACAGGTTCTGCGCCAGCTCGGGAGGCAGGTCTGGTACATGGAGCTGGTGGGCCCGCCGGCACCCTGGCCGGCGGCGTCGAGGCTCTGGTCGTGCTGCAGGCAGTTGCTGGGACCCGTCGCTTTGTTCAGGTCCTTGATCGTGGGCGCGGCGGCCTGGACCGCGGCCTTGCCCACCACCGATGCCTTGCCGAGCGCCCGGAGGGACGGGAGCGACGCGTTGGCGAAGCCGCACTGGCTGTCGTTGTGCGGCTGGTTGCACGAAGCCAGGTTCGTGAACAGCGTGTGGAGCTGCCCCGAGGAGGAGAGCAGGTTCTGCAGCACCGGGTCGTTGGCGTCCGCCGCCGCTCCGAGCTTGGCCATGGTCGGGCGAGCTGCTCGAGGAACCCGGGGAAGCGGGCCCAGGTGCCGAGATGTTCGCCTGCTGGGTGGCCGAGTCCCGGGCGGCGTTGTTGGCCTCGATCGATGAACCGCTGGACCTGGGTGCTGTTGTTCGCCAGCGCCGTGATGACGCTGTTGGAGTCCGAGGTCAGCGACTGGAGCGTCTGCGAGTCGTTGGCCAGCAGGTTGAGCAGGTTGTCGGTCTCGGTCAGCGCGGGCACGGCGCGCCGCAGCGCCTGCTCGAGGTCGCCCGAGCGCCCGGCCACCGTCGCGCCGAGCTCGTTGATGATCAACGTGAGGCGCTGGCGGTAGGGCAGCTGCGTTGATGTTCTGGAGCAGGTCGAACGGGATCGTCGACTCGGTGTTCTTGCGCGGGATCGTGCTCCCGGGCGGCAGCACCTTGCCCTTCGTGCCGGGCGTGCAGTCGACGAAGTACTCGCCGATCAGCGACTGCGGCCGGGACTGGCAGAAGGCGTCGGAGCGGAACTGGCCGAAGCCCCGCTGGGTCACCGTCACGTGGACGAGCGCGAAGCAGGCGGTGTCCCCGCCGCCCTTGGAGCAGTTCTGCGGGAGCTCGATCGTGCCGATCTTGCCCGCCGGCACGCCCGCCACCTTGAAGTCCGAGCCCGAGGTGAGGCCGAACGCGTTGTCGAGCTGGATCGTGTACTGGCCCGACCGGGCTCGGGCTGCCGGCGCCCACGGTCAGGACCAGGAACACGCCGATCGCCACCAGGAGCGCGCCGCTTAGGAGGATCCGCTTCATTGCCCGGTGGGCATCTCACTCGGGGTTACACGGGAAGCCCGGCTCGGGGTAGTAGAGGGCGCCGCGCTCCTGCGAGCCGGGGCAGCGGTCGCCCTGGTTGGTCGTGAGCAGCCACCCGCCGCTGTGGCTGGTGACCTGGGGGCCACCGAACAGCTGGAGGATCGCAGTCGGCAGGGGCAGTGAGCCCGGTCGCGATCGACAGCGGTCCGAACACCGTCTGGATCCGGCTGGCGCCTCCGTTGGCGTCGATGATGCCGGGATGCGAGTAGCCCTCGAACCAGCCGGTGAGGTCGACCGCGTAGGGCCGGTCGGTGGCGAGCTCGGGGCTCGACTGGTTGAGCGAGATCGTCGACTCCTGGAACGCGGCGTTGCGCAGCTTGCCGTTCGCGAACACCTTGCCCAGGCAGTCGGTCGCGCCCGAGCCGGTGCCGCACGCCGCCGCGGCCAGCGGCACGCCGAGCTCGGTGAGCTGGATCAGGTCGTTCGTGCCCGGGCGAGCTGGGGGTGCAGGTGGTCTGCGGCTTGCAGATCAGGGTGGACAGGTTCTGGACCGTCGGCACCGCCTGCTCGGCCAGCGGCTTGAGCTGGACGAGGAACTTCTGGAGCTTCGGCGCCACCGGCTTTGATGACGTTGACCAGCGGCGTGAGGTCGGTGAGGGCGGCGCGGAGGTTGACGAACGTCGTGTTCGCGAGGCGCATGAAGCCCGGGAGGCGCTGGATCGACTGGCCGAGCGCGACCTGCTGGTTGGCCAGGGCCTGGGTGGTCTGCGAGAGGTGCTGGACGAGCCCGCTCAGGTCGCTCGAGCGGGTGGCCAGGTCGGTGAACAGGTTCTGCGTCTTGACGATGAAGTTCGTGAACCGCGAGGTGTCGCGGTTGATCTCGCGGAACTCGGCCGCGGTCGAGGCGATCGCCGGGTTCAGGTAGGCGAGCGCCGCCTGGATGTGCTTGCCCTGACCGGCGTACTCGGAGGCCGAGCCCTGGATCACGTTCTGCAGCCCCTTGAGCGTCGACTGGTTGAGCGAGTTGAACAGCTCGTCGAGGTCGACGGCGGTGGTCGTGTCGTTGGTCCCGATCACGCCGTTGTTCGGGATCGAGGGCGAGCCGCCCTGGCCCATGCGCAGGTCGATGTAGCGGTTGGCGATGCCCGACAGGGAGAGCAGCCGCACGGTGGCGGTCGTGCCCTGGTGGAGCGGCTGGTAGTCCGAGTTGTTGATGCTGAGCGTCAGCACCGCCTGGTTGTTCGGCGTGAGCTCGACGTTCGAGACCGTGCCGATCGGGTCGCCCGCGACCTCGACCTGGTCGCCGCTGACGACCTGGTCGGCGTTCTGGAAGATCGCCTTGACCGTGTAGCTCGAGCCGCTCGAGAGCACGATCACGGCGACGACCACGATCGCGAGCACGACCGCACCAAGAGCGGCAATCCGGCCGATCAAGGATGAGTTTCGCACCGCCGCGACCTACGCAAACGCTTCTCCTCCTACCAGGGGGGATCCTGGATTCCCCGGCGCCAGCCTTCCGGCGAAGCTACCAAGGGGTTTGACGGGCTGTCAATTTAGAACCAGCGCACCCATCTTGCGCCGGTTCCCGTCACTGAAAGCACTACTCCGGAATCTGGTGGCGAGGGCCGGCAGGCGGAGTACCCGGGGCGGGACTCGAACCCGCAAGCTCCGAGGAGCAGCGCTTTTTAAGAGCGCCGACTTTGCCAGTTTGTCTACCCGGGCCGTGCGGGCCGGATCTTAGTGGTGCCGGTGGCGCGGATCGCCGGCGCCCGGCACGGATGCCGGCGCCGCGACGCGACGCGCAGCCCCTACTCCTCTTAAGGACACGCGCGCGATGCCGCGGAGCGCAACTATTGCGCTGCTACGGTGTCGATGTCACCGAGGATCCGCTTGCCGGGGTCCTTTGCGAGGCCAGATTGGAAGTCTCAGCGCTTAGATACTCCGGAGGCGTCGGGCTGCATGGGCGATCCGCCCTGCTCAGGCTGCAGTCAGACGAGCGCCTGATCGCCGTCGTCCGCCGGGGCAATCCCGCCGGGTTCGAGGTGCTCGTCTCGCGCTACCAGTCGCGGCTGCTGGCCTTCTGCCGCCATCTGCTCGGCTCGCGCGAGGACGCCGAGGACGTCCTCCAGGAGGTGCTGGCCGCCTCCTTCAACGCGATCCTCGCCGACGAGCGCCCGATCAACGTCCGGCCCTGGCTCTACCGGATCGCGCGCAACCGCTGCCTGAACCACCTGCGCCGGATCCAGGCGGTCGGCGTCGACTCGATGGACGTCCACCTGTCCGACCACGGCGCGAGCACCGCGGACAAGGTCCACAGGCTCGAGGAGTTCCGGATGCTCGTCGGGGACATCCACGAGCTGCCCGAGACCCAGAAGACCGCGCTCGTCCTGCGCGAGATGGACGCGCTCTCCTACGAGCAGATCGCCGAGGCGATGGAGACGACCGTCCCGAGCGTCAAGTCGCTGCTCGTGCGGGCGCGCATGTCGCTGGCCGAGGCGGCCGAGGCGCGCATGCTCTCCTGCGACGACGTCCGGATCGAGCTCGCCGAGGTGGCCGAGGGGCTGCAGCGCCGGCCGGGCGCGCTGGTCCGCCGCCACCTGCGCGCGTGCAAGCGCTGCTCGAACTTCCAGGTCCAGCTCAAGGAGACCAACAAGGCGCTGACCGCGCTCCTGCCGATCGGGCCGCTCGTCCTGCTCAAGAAGCTCGTCCTGACCCACATCGGGCACTCGGCCGGGGCGAGCGCGGGCGCGGGCTCCTCCGGCGCGGCCGGGCCCGCCGCCGCGATCTCCACCACCGCCGCCGCGGGCGCCGCCGTCGGTCCGAGCGCCGGCGGACTGCTCTCAGCCGGCATGGGCGCGATCGCCACCAAGGCCGCCGCCGGCCTGGCCGCTGCCGCGCTCGTCACCGCCGGCGCGGTCGAGGTCTCGCATGCCCCGCCGCAGCGCAGCGCTCGCCCGGCGGCGTCGTCGCACGACGCCGGTCACCCACGCCGCGGCCCAGTACGCGCCCGTGGTCCGCGCACGCGGTCGTGGCCGCGCATCGCGATCCACCACCCCGTCGGCCAAGCCGGAGCACCCGCACCGCCGCCAAGCCGGCCAAGACCGACGGCCGCGACGACCACGACGACCACGACGCACCGACCCGACCAAGCGGCACGACAAGAACAGACCGCCACCACGACCAAGACGACCACGACGGCGACGACCACCGCGGCGCCGCCGCCCGGGCGGACCCAGACTCAGAGCCAGACGCACCGTGCTGCCGTCCTCGCAGCCGAGCGGCATCGACCAGCGACGAGTCGACGACGCCGGCGACGACGACCACCGACTCGAGCGGCACCACGACCACGCCGGACTCCGGCTCCGGCGGCGGGACCGAGACCGTCACGACCGGCAGCCACCGGGACGACCACCACCACCGACACCACCTCGTCGGGCGGCAGCGCGCCCCAGAGCAGCGACAGCTCGGGCACCGGCTCCTCCGCCGGGTGATCGACCTCGCCCACTTCCAGGCGGTCGACATGCGCGTCGGCCGCATCACGTCGGTCGAGGAGTTCCCCGAGGCGCGCAAGCCGGCCTGGAAGCTCACGATCGACTTCGGCCCCGAGGTCGGCGTCAAGCGCTCCTCGGCCCAGATCACCCACTACTCGCGCCGAGGAGCTGGCCGACAGCCTGATCGTCGCCGTCGTCAACTTCCCGCCGCGCCAGATCGGCCCGTTCCGCTCCGAGGTGCTCGTGCTCGGGGCGCTCGATCCCGAGCGCGGCGTCGTGCTGCTGCGGCCGGACGGTGGCGCGGCGGTCGGGTCCCGGATCGGCTGACGCCGCTACCGGTCAGGGCCCCGGCTGGGCCCCGACGATCAGCGCGCCCGCGCCGGCGCCGTCGACCTGAAGCTCGTAGCGCCCGTTCTTCAGCCCGGTGAGCCGGAGCGACGCGCGCCCGCCGGCGGGCACCGCGAGCGACCGCGGCGGCGTCGTCCGCAGCACGACCTGGTGGGCGTGGCCGTCGCCTGAGCTGACGGTCAGGTCGATGGTCACGCCCGGGCGGCGCCGACACCGATGGCGGGTTGAGCGATCCGCGGGCGGTGATCACGAACCTCGCCGGCAGGCGCGCGTTCCCGGCCGGCGGAAGGGGCGTAGCGGCGGTGGCCGGCGTCGCCGTCGCCGCCGCCGGGCGGCGGGCTGAAGCGGTGGCCGTGCGGCGCCGGTTGCCGCGGGCGCCGTCGTGGTCGCTCGCGGGCCCGCCGAGCTCGGCGGCGGCGGACGACGACGCCGCGCTCGGACGATTTCCGCTTCCGCAGCCGTTAATTACCAGGCAGAGCAGCAAGAAGCTCGCTCGCCGGGGCCTCAAAAAACGCAGGAAAGCAGTCGATAAATGCCGTAAGGACGTAGGAACCAGATGGGATCGAACGGCAGACATTCGCGGATGAAGCTCGTTGAGTACGACGCGCTGCGACGCCGGCTGTGGATTCGCGGCCAGCGCTGCCACCACGGCGCCACCGGCAGCGTCGTCGCCGTCCTCGCCTGCCTCGGTCTGATCGCCGAGCCCGGCTCCGACGGCGCGCCAGCTGGCGCGAGCGCGGTCCATTGTCGCACTCGCGGCCGGTGGCGCGATGATGGTCCACGACTGGAAGGACCGCTCCCTCTGGTTCGAGCGCGGCTACGGCACCCAGCCGTAGGCCGGCCGGGTCGCAGCCCGCGCGGTCGCGGTCTGGCAACGTCCGGCCCCCGTGCCGGTCGCGCTGCTCACCACCTACCTCTCCGACTACCGGCTCCCGCTGTTCAAGCTGCTGGCCGAGCGCCACGGCGTCGAGGTCCTCTGCTACGGCGGCGGGGAGCGCTACGCGCCACCGTGGTTCCGCGACCTCGACGCGCAACTGCGCAACGCGCCCCTTCCCGGCCCGGCGCCTGAACGGCATCGGAGAGGCCCTCGACATCGGCCGCCACTACGACGCCGTGATCGCGCCGTTCGCCGGTGGCGCCCTCCTCCCCGCCGCCTACGCCGGCGCCCGCCGCCACCACAAGGCGCTTCATCCTGTGGGCCTCGGTGTGGTCCCAGCCGCGCTCGGTCGGCCCACGCGCTCGCCCTCCCCGCCACCCGCCACATCTACCGCCACGCCGACGCCGTCGTCGCCTACGGCGAGCACGTCCGCCGCTTCGTCGCGCGGCATCCGCGGGCGCGACGAGCGACGTGTTCGTCGCGCCCGCAGGCGGTGGAGCCCGAGCTGTTCGCGCGGACCGTCGCCGCCGGCGGAGATCGCCGCGTTCCGAGCACGCCACGCCCTCGACGACAGGCCCCTCGTCGCCTACGTCGGCCGCCTCGTCCCCGAGAAGGGCGCGCTCGTGCTCGCCGACGCCTGGCGACAGCGTGCAGCGCCGACGCCACCCTGATCCTGATCGGCGACGGCCCGGACGCCGGCGCGTTCGACGACGTACCGCGCGCCCGCCTCCTCGGACCGCTCCCGCGAGCCGAGCTCCCGGTCGCCTACGCCGCCGCCGAGCTCGCGCTGCTCCCCTCGATCCCCACGCCCCGCTTCCGCGAGCCATGGGGCCTCGTCTGCAACGAGGCCATGCACCAGGGCCGACCGGTGATCGCCACCACCGCGGTGGGCGCGGTCGCGGGCGGGCTCGTCCGTCACGACGAGACGGGCTGGGTCGTCGCGCCCGGACGACCCCGAGCGCTCGCCGCGCGCCATCGACCACCTCCTCACCGACGCGCCGCACGCGCGGCCCGGCTGGGCGCAGCCGCGCGGCAGGCGGTCGCGCCGTACACCTACGACGCGATGCTCGCCGCGTTCGACCAGCGCGCTGCTACTGCCGCCCAGTGAGAACATCGCCTCGAGGTCGTGGCGCGAGAACACCTCGAACGCGACCATCGTCTCCGTCCGCGCCACCCCCGGCAGCTGCGAGATCGCGCCGGTGACGACCTGCGCGAGCTGGTCGGGCTCGCGCAGGCGGAGGATCGCCACGAAGTCCCACTCGCCGGTCACCGAGTACGCCTCGGCCACGCCGTCGATGCCCGGCGAGCTCGCCGCCGAGCGTCGCCAGCGCCGAGCGCTCGGCGCCGATGAGGACGATCGCGTGCGTCAAACCGAGTGCGACTGCCCGGGATCGAGCACGACCACCGACGACTGCGTCGCCGACTCGACGTCGGACTTGAACGCCTGCGCGTCGGTCTCGATCGGCGGGAACGTGTCGTAGTGGCACGGGATCACCGTCTTGGCCCCGACCAGCTCGGCCGCGTCGACGGCGTCGGTGCGGTCCATCGTGTAGTGGCCGCCGATGCACATGAGCGCGACGTCGATCGGGTGGCGCTTGCCCACGAGCTGCAGATCGGAGAACAGGCACGTGTCGCCCAGGTGGTAGACGATCGTGTCCTTGAAGTTGATGAGCAGCCCGGCCGGCGTGTTGACCGTCCCCTTGGGCGTCGTGGACGTGTGCCAGGCGGGCACGAGCTTGACCCAGCCCCAGTCGAACCTGACCGTGCCGCCCGAGGTTCGGGTCGCGGACGTCGACGCCCTCGTCGCCGAGCTCGCCGGCCAGCTCGACGATCGCCACCACCGGCGCCCCGGTGCGCTTGGCGATCGTCGACCGTGTCGCCGATGTGATCGCCGTGGCCGTGGGTGAGCAGGATCGTCGTCGCCGCCGCGTCGTCGGCCGAGATCGCCGCCTTCGGGTTGCCGCTCAGGAACGGGTCGATCAGCACGGTCGTGTCGCCGTCGGAGAGCTCGAAGCAAGCGTGACCGAGAAAGCGCAGTTCCATTAGTCCTCCTGTTGAGTTGGTCCACCGGGTGGCCGGGGCGTCCCACCGCGCTCCAGCTCGCCGCGCGAGCTGGAAGCCTACGGCGACGCCGACGAGCATCCCCAGGCGGGTCTCCTCCGCCAGCATCGTCTTCACGCCGAGCACCCGCTCGGCGGGGTCGGCGAGGCCGGCGGTCTCGCGCACGGCCTGGTCGTGCGCGGTCCCGAACCACCCGCCCTCTTCGAGGGCCGCGTTCAGCACGCGCTGGAGCGCGGGCGCGCTCCGCGCCACCAGGTCCTGCGCCTCCCGCAGATCTCTCCGGGTCCGTGATCGCCTCGATGGCGGCATCGAGCTCGGCGTCGGTGTAGGCGCGGTCGGCCACTCGCCTGCAGCATCATAGGGGCGTGGCCGTTCCCCTGACCTCCCTGTCCCACGGCGCCGGCTGCGGCTGCAAGCTGCCCGCCGCCGCCATCGGCCCGCTCCTGGCCGCCCTCCCCCGAGCGCCCGAGGACCCGAACGTGCTGGTCGGCTTCGAGACGAGCGACGACGCCGGCGTCTACCGGCTGAGCGACGAGCTCGCGCTCGTGCAGACCGTCGACTTCTTCACCCCGATCGTCGATGACCCGTTCGACTTCGGGCGGATCGCCGCGACCAACGCGCTGTCGGACGTCTACGCCATGGGCGCGCACGCCGATCACCGCGCTCAACCTGGTGGCGTTCTCGCTCGAGCAGCTCGGCGGCGAGGTGCTCCTGGAGATCCTGCGGGGCGCCGCCGCCACCGCGCACGAGGCCGGCGTGGCGATCCTCGGCGGCCACTCGATCGACGACGCCGAGCCGAAGTTCGGGCTCGCCGTCACGGGCATCGTCCACCCCGACGAGATCCTGACCAACGCCGGCGGCCGGCCGGGCGACGCGCTCGTGCTGACCAAGCCGCTCGGCGCCGGCGCCGTGTCCACCGCGGTCAAGCGCGGGCTGCCACGACGCGCCCCTCCAGGCGGCGATCGAGGTCATGACCACGCTCAACCGCGACGCGGCGGCCGCCGCGCAGCGCCGCCGGCGCCCACGCCCTCACCGACGTGACCGGCTTCGGCCTGCTCGGCCACCTGCACGAGCTCGCGCTGGCCAGCGGCCTGGCCGCCGAGGTCGAGGCCGCGGCCGTGCCCGCCATCGACGGCGTCCTCGAGCTGCTCGCGCGACCGGACCAGGCCGCGGCGGCGGCGGCACCCGCCGCAACCGCGCCCACGCGGAGACGTTCACGACGTTCGCCACGGACGTCCCCGAGGCGCAGCGCTGGCTGACCTGTCGACGCGATGACCTCGGGCGGCCTGCTCGCGGCCGTGCCCCCCGAGGCGCGCGGACCTGATGCCCGGCGCGCGCGATCGGCGCGCCTCGTCGCGGGCGAGCCCGGGACGATCAGCGTCGCGCTGATCAGCGCTCGACGATCCGGGTGAGCGGCAGCCCGACCGCCGACGCCGGCGAGCACGCCGACGCCGTCGGCGACCCAGCTCGCGTCGGCCACCACGAGCGGCATCAGCGCGACCACGACCGCGATCACCGCGGTGCCGAGCAGATCCCCTTCGATCTCCTCGCCGGCGCGCAGGGTCAGCAGGTCGGGAATCGCCCAGGCGACCAGCAGCGCCAGCGCAGCCCCGTTGGCGCCGAGCACGACCGGGTCCGGGTACACCGCGACCGTGGCCGCGATCCCGCCGATCCCGCCGAGCGCCACCAGCGCGATCACGGGGATCGGGCCGTGCCGGCGCTCCACCAGCGTTCCGTACAGCCCGATCGTGCCGAGCGTCACGATCGCGAAGCCGGTGTTGTCGTACACGAACGGCGCGGTCAGCAGCCGCCACCAATGCGGGCCCGGGCTTGCCGGACGATCGCGATCTGGTCCAGATGCGACCAGCCCGGTCCGCCACAGCAGGCACCCGACCAGCCCGAGCACGACCAGCACGATCGTCGCGTACGGCCGCGATTCGGCGCGGATCCCGGGGATCTCGCCGCGCTTCAGGCGCGGGAGCGAGGGGGCGGGCGGGCGCCGGCGCCGGCGCTCGGCCACGCGCCCCTGCCGGTCGATCTTGGGCGCGCGCTTGCGCAGGCGGTTTCCGCAGTACGGGCACTCCGTGATGTAGGGACTGACCTCGGATCCGCAGCTCTTGCAGATCACGAACAGATCGGGACCGCCCGTGCTCATACTCACCGATTGTAAGCGCGTCCGCTGGCTCTGGACAGGGCGCGCTGCGCTCAAGCGACCGTGGCGGCGACGATCTCCGCCATGACCTCGCGAAGATCGTGATTCGCCTCGTACACGACCACCTGGCGAGCCGCTCCGTTGCCGCGCTCGAGCAGGTCCTCGACCGCCTCCAGATCGCCCTCGGAGCCGAGGTCCTGGCAATGGGGACGCATCCGGTCGACCAGCCGGCGGGCCAGCGCGCGGGTGGAGACGCGCTCCGATTTCGGCAGGTCGACCAGCTCTCCCTCGAGGCCATGACGCGCCGCCAGCCACCTGTTCTCGTCGAGCATCTCGAACGGATAGCTCGACAGCCGCTTGCCCGCGTCGAAGTGCTCGGCCAGCTCGCGCACGAGCGCCTGGACCAGCGCGGCCAGCCCGAGGGTGTGCTCGACGTGCGTCTGGGAGTCCATCACCCGGATCTCCACCGTGCCGAACATCGGATGGGGCCGGACGTCGTGCCACAGGTAGGTGTAGTCCTCGATCACGCGGGCCTCGATCATGAACTCGATGCGCCGCTCGTAGTCTTCCCAGTTCTTGTAGTTGGGCGGGATGCCCACCCGTGGGAAGGCGCGGAAGATCGGGGTGCGGGTGGAGGCCAGGCCGGTGGCGCCCGCACGCCAGAAGGGCGAGTTCGCCGACAGCCCGAGCAGCACCGGGACGTGCACGCGCATTCCGTTGGCGACGTGGATCGCCTTGTCGGGATCGTCGATCCCGACGTGCACGTGCATGCCGAAGATCAGCTCCTGGCGGGCCACGAAGCGCAGCGCGGAGATCAGGTCGCGGTAGCGCGGACGGGCGACGATCCGCTGGTCCTCCCACATCGCAAAAGGGTGCGTTCCGGCCGATCCGATCGCCAGGTTCTTGCTCGCCGCCGTCTGGATGACCTGGCTGCGCAGCGCCCGTAGCTGCTCGCCCGCCTCCACCGTGTTCATGCACGGGTCGGTGGACACCTCGAGCACCGACTCCATCAGCTCCGGCTTGATGTCGCCGGCGGGAGCGGGCTCGAGCAGAGATTCGATCGCGTTGACCAGCTCGAGCGAGCCGGCGTCGAGGATCATCAGCTCCTCCTCGATCCCGATCGTGTACGCCGGGCCCGTGAATTTGTGCTGCACCCGGGGCAGCCTAACGAGCGACGGGGCCGTAGACTGGGATCAGAACTTCATCCGGAGAAAGGGCACGCACATGGGGCTCGGGTACGACGGCAAGCTGTACATCCTCGCCTTCGACCATCGTGGGTCGTTTCAGAAGAAGATGTTCGGGATCGAAGGCGACCCGAGCGATGAGCAGGTCGAGACGATCTCCGATTCCAAGCGGGTGATCTTCGAAGGGATGCTCGAGGCGGTGAAGCGCGGGGTCGAGGCCGAAGCCACCGGCGTGCTCGTCGACGAGCAGTTCGGCTCCGATATTCCCAAGCACACGCGCGAGCAGGGGCTCAAGCTCGCCATGCCGGTCGAGAAGTCGGGCCAGAACGAGTTCGACTTCCAGTACGGCGCCGACTTCGGCAAGCACATCGAGCAGTTCGACCCCGACTTCTCGAAGGTCCTCGTCCGCTACAACTCGGATGACCCGGATACCGAGATGAACGAGCGCCAGCTCGGCCGGCTCAAGGAGCTCGCGGACTGGCTGCACGACAACGACCGCAAGTTCCTGTTCGAGCTGCTCGTGCCCGCCACCGAGGAGCAGCTGAAGTCGGTCGACGAGGACACCGACCGCTACGACGCCGAGCTCCGGCCCGAGCTGATGCGGCGCGCGATCGAGGACATCCAGAACGCCGGCATCGAGGTCGACGTGTGGAAGATCGAGGGCGTGGACGAGCGCGAGGACGCCGAGATGCTGGCCGAGCAGTCCCGGGCCGGTCAGGGCCGCGAGAACGTCAAGTGCGTCCTCCTCGGCCGCGGCGCCTCCACCGAGAAGGTCGAGCACTGGCTGCGCCAGGCCGCCCCGGTCGACGGCTTCATCGGCTTCGCGATCGGCCGCTCGATCTGGTGGGACGCGCTCAAGGGCTTCCTCGACGACGGCGACCGCGGGGCCGCGGCGCACCAGATCGCCGAGAACTACCTCCACTTCGTGCAGGTCTACAACGGGGCGGTAGTCGCTTAGACGGCCGGCTGGACGCCGGCCCGTGGTGACTGCCGGCCGAGCGGAGCGGTCTCCCGGAATTCAGGAGCGGAGCGCAGGCCGGCCCCGAGCCGGATGCGGTCACAAACGTGGCCCTGGTAGGCTCGCGACCCGTGGCGATGCGGATGCGTCAAAGCCTCGCGCAGCTGGAACAGGAGTTCCGGCACGAGACGGAACTCGATCGCAACCGGCGCGAGTCGCTGCGCCGCACGGCCGCTGCGCGCTCGCGCAAGCGCCATCGCGAGCGGCGTCAGCGCCGCAGCTCGATGCGCTTCTGGCTGCTCGTGCTCTCGCTGATCGCCACCGCCGTGATCGTCACGGTGGTGATGTTCGTGACTTTGAACGCGCTGCTGGCGTAGAGCTAGCGGCTGCCGCTCTCGCCACCCATGCCGCGCAGGGCGGCGTCGACCTCTTCGCGAGCATCCTTGCCCTGACCCATCCGCTCCTGCTGGATCTCGAGGTAGACCTCCTTGCGGAATACGGGCACATCCCGCGGCGCCTGAATCCCGATCCGAACCTTCTCGCCCATGATCGCCAGGACAGAGACCTCGATGTCGTCCCCGATCATGATGCTCTGGTTGGACTTCCGGGTGAGTACCAACATTGGGATTGCCTCCCTGCTTGCCGATCGCGTGTGAGCAACACTGGACGGCCCTCTCGACAAGCTGCCTGTGCGCCCGATTTCTCAGCATAGCGGTTCGGATCTCGGCCGCACAAGGCGTACATCTCTTGCACAACTTGACGATCCAGACGAGGGCCAAGGCCTCCGTCAACCCCCCAAAAACCTGTGTACTACGACGCGCGCAGCCTCCATCTGCGCGCAACTTTTCCGGCGCCTACCGCGCCCAACCGGCGCCTGTACTAGTCTCCCGCGCGGTCATGGCACGTCGTTCACTGCGCCCCGAGTTGAACCGCATCCGAGCATGGGTCCGCCAGGGTCGGACCGACGCGTGGATCGCGCACCAGCTCGAGGTCACGGTGCAGCAGATCCAGGCGTTCAAGCGCGAGCAGGGGCTCGAGCCGGGTCAGGAGCCCGAGACCGCCGGCGCGGGCGACTTCGACGACGAGATCGATCTCCGGGCCGAGGATGACGCGCTGATCGCCGCCGAGCTCGACGCGGCCGAGGCCGAGGCGCGAGGCTGAGGCGCAGCGCGCCGCCGAGACCGACGACGACGACGGAGTCCGAAGAGGAGAAGCCCGCGCGCCGGCGCCGGGGTAAGCGCGGCGGCCGTGGCGGCCGCAGCCGGCGCAAGTCCACGACGCTCGAGGCGACCTTCGACCACGGCGAGGAGGGCTACGGCCTGTGGCTCGATCCCGCCGTCCAGGACGATCCCGTCTACGCCGAGTACTGGGCGGGCCACCGTCCCGTCGAGGTCGCGATCGAGGAGGACCAGATCGTGATCCGCCGCGCCGGTGGCGAGGACTCCGACGACGGCGAGTAGCTACTCGCCGGTGATCTGCCGGCCGCCGCCGTAGTCGGTGGCCTCGCGCACGTAGCGTGCGAACGACGCCCCGACCACGGTGCTCATGTCCCACGCCGATGGGTTGTTCGGGGCGACCCGGAGGGCGATGCCGAACGCCCAGTCGGTGCCGATCTGGCTGTAGAGGTCCGACAGCTCATCGGCGGTGAACGCGCCACCGAGGCGCCGGCGCAGCTCGTCGACGAGCGCGTCGATGACCCGTTCGAGCGCGGGCCGATCCTCGGGGGCGGCCGCCGCCAGCCGGCGCTGGCCCTCGCGCCAGAGGGCGATCGCGTCATCGAAGCGCATCAGCGCCCCGTCAGTGGCTCGAGCTCGACCCGCCCATCATCACGTACGGCCGCTCCCCCGGGAGCACCATCCCGAGCGATCGCGCCGCCCGCTCGATCGTGGCCGGATCGTGGAGCGACTGCTGCTGCTTGGCCAGCGCCGCGTTCTCGCGCTGCAGGCGCTTGACGATCGCCTGCTGCTGGTCGGCCTGGCTGCGCGTCGACAGGTACGTCATCGCGTCCTGCGCGTAGAGCACCGCCACGACGACGAGCACGATCACCAGCGCCACCCGTCCGACGCGGTCCCAGCGGACCCGGCGCACATGATCGCGCGAGATGACGCGCTTGGGCCGCGGCGGCGGGACACGACGCCGCGACGCGGCTGAAGCGGAGCGGGCTTGCGGCATCCGCTTCGCCGTTCGCTGTTTGCGAGCCGAACTCCTTCCCGCGTCAAGATTTAAATACGCTGCGGCCCGGATAGCGGGCGTCGGCGCCCAGGGCTTCCTCGATCCGCAGAAGCTGGTTGTACTTGGCCACGCGATCGCTGCGCGACGGAGCGCCGGTCTTGATCTGGCCGCACCCGGTCGCCACGGCGAGGTCCGCGATCGTGACGTCCTCGGTCTCCCCCGAGCGGTGCGACATGACGGCGGTGTAGCCATTCTCGCGCGCCATCGTCACCGCCGCGAGGGTCTCGGTGAGCGTGCCGATCTGGTTGACCTTGATCAGGATCGAGTTGCCCACGCCGGCGTCGATCCCGCGCCGGAGGCGTTCGGTGTTGGTCACGAACAGGTCGTCGCCGACCAGCTGCATGCGCTGACCCAGGCGCTCGGTCAGCGTCTTCCACCCGTCCCAATCCTCCTCCGCCATCCCGTCCTCGATCGACACGATCGGGTAGCGCTCGGCGAGCTCGGCCCAGTACCCGGCGAGCTCTTCGGCGCTCAGGGTGCGTCCCTCGTGCTCGAGCACGTAGCCCCCGTCGCGGTAGAGCTCGGAGGTGGCCGGATCCATGGCGATCGCCACCTGTTCGCCGGGCGCGTACCCCGCGGCGTCGATGGCCTCGCACAGCACCTGCAGCGCCTCCTCGTTGGACTGGAGGTCGGGCGCGAAGCCGCCCTCGTCGCCGCCCGCGGTCCCGAGGCTGTGTGCGCTGAGCGTCTTCTTGAGGTTGTGGAAGACCTCCGAGCCCATCCGCATCGCCTCGTGGAATGTCGAGGCGCCGACGGGAACGATCATGAACTCCTGGAAGTCGACCTTGTTGTCGGCGTGGGCGCCGCCGTTGAGGACGTTCATCATCGGCACGGGGAGCAGGTGCGCGGCCTCGCCGCCCAGATAGCGCCAGAGTGGGAGCCGCTCCTCGGCGGCCGCGGCGTGGGCCGCCGCGAGGGACACCGCGAGAATCGCGTTGGCGCCCAGCCGCGACTTGTCCTCGGTGCCGTCGAGCGTGATCAGCAGCCGGTCGAGTGCCGCCTGGCTCGAGGCGTCCTGGCCGCGCACCGCGGTCGCGATCTCGCCGTTGACGTTCTCCACCGCCTTGGTGACGCCCTTGCCCATCCATTCCGAGCCGCCGTCGCGCAGCTCGGTGGCCTCGAACTCGCCGGTCGACGCCCCCGAGGGCACGGCCGCCCTTCCCCACGCGCCGGAGCGCAGGCTGAGCTCGACTTCGACCGTGGGGTTGCCCCGGCTGTCGAGGATCTGCCGGGCATGGACATGCTCGATCTGGCTCATCGCTGCTCTCGCTCTCCTTCGCTCAGGCGCACGCGGGCGTAGTACAGGAGCTGCTCGTCGGGGGAGAGATCGTTCCAGTAACGGCCTTCCGATGCGGCCAGCTCGCCGCTGGCGCTGACCCGGCCGCGGAAGCGCTCGGCGGCCGCCCGCAGGGCGAGCTCCGGATCGACGCGCAGCTTGCGCGCCACGTTCACCGCCGCGAACAGCAGGTCACCGAGCTCGTGAAACTGCTCCTGCTCGGTGCGCGCGGCCTCGAGCTCGGCCAGCTCGTCGCGCACCGACTGGATCGGTCCCTCGACCCCCGGGAAGTCGAACCCGCTCGAGGCGGCCCGGCGCTGGAGCTTGCGGGCATACAGCGGCCCCGGGAGGTTCTCCGGCACCTCGCCGAACACGCCGGCTTCGCGGCCGGGCTCGGTCTGCTTGATCTTGTCCCAGTTGGCGAGGACCTCTCCCGCGGTCTCCGCCTGCGCCTCCCCGAACACGTGGGGGTGGCGGCGGATCAGCTTCTCGGTGCAGTGCTCGGCCACCTCAGCCAGGCTGCCGGCCCCGCGCTCCTCGAGCAGCAGGGACAGGAAGTGGACCTGGAACAGCACGTCGCCGAGCTCGTCGAGCAGCTTCGCGTCATCGCCCCGCCGTGCGGCGTCCGCCAGCTCGTAAGCCTCCTCCACCGTATGGGGGACGATCGAGCGCTCGTCCTGCTCGCGGTCCCAGGGACATTCGAGGCGCAGCCGGCGAGTGATGGCGTCGAGGCGCGCCAGCGCGTTTGCGGGCTCCTGGCTCCCGGAGCTCACCCGGTGGTCGACGTGGTGCTGGTGGTGCTCGACTTGGGTGGCTTGTAGCCGCTGCAGTCAGACATCGAATACTCCGCGCGGCAATGCGTCTGGCTCAGCCAGTGCTTCTTGGCCGTGTTCTCCACCGCGGTCTGGCCGCTGTTCTGAGCCTGAGTGGTGAGCGTCTGCTTGATCAGCGGACTCGCCTGGGCGAGCGTCTGCTGGGTTCCGGGCTTGATCTTCGTGACCTCGAAGACGTAGAAGCCGAACTGTCCCTGCACGGGACCCTCGAGCTTGTTCAGCGGCGCGGCGAACGCGGCCGTGTCCAGAGCGGTGTCCTGCGAGCCCTGAGTCACCCCGCTCAACAGGCCGCCCTTGTCCTTGGTGCTCGAGTCGATCGAGTACTGCTTGGCCACGGCGTCCCAGCTCTTGCCCGATTTGAGCGCGGACTGAGCAGCCTTGGCCTGGGCGTTGGTCTTGGTCAGGACGATGCGGATGTCGCGGCTCTCCGGGGTCCCGAACTGGGACTTGTGGCTCGCGTAGTACTTCGCGATCTGAGCCTGCGTCACGGTCGTGTTGTGCTTGGCCAGCAGCTTCGACAGGACATCCTGGATACGGAAGCGGAAGAGCAGGTCCGCCCGTGTCTGGCCGGTCTGGCTCAGGAAGGCCGTGAACTGGGTGGTGGTGGGGAACGCCGATTTGATCGCCTTGTTGAAGTCCTGTTGCAGCGTGGCGTCAGAGATCTTGATGTGCTGGCGGGCAGCCTCGGCCTGGTACCAGTAGGACGTGACCAGGAAGCCCATCACCTGGCTGTTGTAGGACTTCGAGAGCTGGCTGCAGACACTGCGCAGCTGCTTGGCCTTGGTGCCCTTCGGCTCGAAGGGCTTGATCGTGGCCACGCACGAGGTGAAGTTCGGCGGGTCGTTGGCCACGACTACGGGTTGCCCGGGGTTCTGCGCAGCCTGGAACTTGGCCACGACGACCATCCAGTGCTTCCAGGCCTGAAGCGTGATCGGGTTGCCAGCGACGTCCGCCACCGAGTTTCCGGAGATTCCGCTGCCGCACCCCGCGAGGCCGATCGCGAGCACAAAAAAGGCGCCAAGCGCCGGGATCAACTTCGACTTCGTCACAGCAGCGGCTGATAGTAGCGAGGTTCGATAAGCGGGTACGAAGAGTGGGTCAGGCGGCCTCGCGCGTGACCGCGAGCAGGACATCCGCCGCTTTGACCACCGCGGGGAAGCGCTTGGCCGGATCGTCCGGGACGCGCAGCGAGAGCTGTGACTTGCCCGATTCGTACAGCGCCTCCGGAATCTCCTGACGGATCCGCTTGGCCTTGGTCGAGTCCAGCTCGACCGGGGTGACCGCGAGGCGGCCGCCGCGGAAGGTGACCGTGCGTGCGCCGGCCTGGCCCAGCTTGATCCGAGCCTGCTGGAGCGCGATCAGGTTGCGCAGCGGATCGGGGATGTCGCCGAAGCGATCCTCGAGCTCATCTTTGAGGAGGACGAGGTCGGCGAGCTCGCGCGCGCCGGCAATCCGCCGGTGGACCTCCACCTTCGCCTGCTCGTAGGGGATGTAGTCGGCCGGTACGTAGGCGTCGACGTTGACGTCGAGCCGGACCGGCTCCCAGTCCGCCTCGGCTCCGTCCTCGCTCGCCGCTTCCACCGCCTCGTCGAGCATCTGCATGTACAGCTCGAAGCCGAGGGCGGCCACGTGGCCCGACTGCTCGTCGCCCAGCAGGTTGCCGGCGCCCCGGATCTCGAGGTCGCGCATGGCGATCTTGAAGCCGGCGCCGAGCTCGGTGTAGTCCGAGAGGGCGCTCAGTCGTTGGGCCGCGTCCGGCGTGAGCGCCGCGGCGCTCGGATACAGGAGGTAGGCGTAGGCGCGCTCGCGCGAGCGTCCCACGCGCCCGCGGATCTGGTAGAGCTGGGCCAGCCCGAACGTGTCGGCGCGCTCCACGATCAGCGTGTTGGCCTGGGGGATGTCGATGCCCGACTCGATGATGCTCGTGCACACGAGCACGTCGGCGTCGCCCCGCAGGAAGCTCAGCATCCGCCGCTCGAGCTGACGCTCGTCCATCTGGCCGTGGGCGACCGCGAAGGTCAGCTCCGGACACAGGCCTTTGAGGCGGACCGCCGTCTCCTCGATCGTCTCGACCCGGTTGTGGAGGAAGAAGGCCTGGCCGCGACGAGCGTGCTCGCGCTGGAGCGCCTGCTTGACGAGCTCTTCGTCGTACTCGCCGACGTAGGTCTTGACCGGACGGCGGCCCTCGGGCGGCGTCTCGATCACGCTGATGTCGCGCACGCCGGCCAGCGACATCTGAAGCGTGCGCGGGATCGGCGTGGCGCTCATCGAGATCACGTCGACCTTGAGCTTGAGCTGGCGCAGCAGCTCCTTCTGCTTGACGCCGAAGCGCTGCTCCTCGTCGACGATCAGGAGGCCGAGATCCTTGGCCCGGACGTCGCGGGAGAGCAGGCGGTGCGTCCCGATCAGGATGTCCACCTTGCCCTCGCTGAACCGCTTGACGGACTCTCTCTGCTCGGCGGCCGGGCGGAAGCGCGACACGTGCTCGATCGTGATCGGGTAGTCCTTGAGCCGCTCGGAGAACGTCCCGAAGTGCTGCTGGGCGAGGATCGTCGTCGGCACCAGCATCAGCACCTGCTTGCCGTCCTGCACCGCCTTGAACGCCGCCCGCAGTGCCACCTCGGTCTTGCCGTAGCCGACGTCGCCGCAGATCAGCCGGTCCATCGGCCGCGGAGCCTCCATGTCCGCCTTGACGAAGTCGATCGCGTCGCGCTGGTCGGGGGTCTCGGTGAACGGGAAGGCATCCTCGAAGTCGCGCTGCCAGTCGGTGTCGAGTGGGAAGGGGTGGCCCTCGCGACGTTTTCTCTCCGCGTACAGGTTGAGGAGCTCACCCGCGAGCTCCTGGGCGGCTCTTCGTGCCCGCGCCTTGATCGTGTCCCAGCGGGTTCCGCCGAGCTTGGACAGAGGCGGGTGTGCGCCGCCGGCCCCGACGTAACGGCTGATCTTGGCCAGCTGGTCGACGGGGACGAACACCCGGTCCGATCCCGCGTACTCCAGGTACAGGTAGTCGCGCGTGACGCTGGCCACCGTCTTGGTGTCGAAGCCGGCGAAGCGCGCGATGCCGTGGTCCTCGTGGACGACGAAGTCGCCCGTTCTGAGGTCGGTGAAGCTTCTGAGGACCCCGCGCCTGCGGGTGCGATCCGGCTGATCAGGGGCGCGCCGGCGGCGGAACAGACGGTGCTCGGGGATCACCGCCAGGTGGAACTGCGGGGCGACGAAGCCCTGCTGCAGTCGCGCGTGGGCGAAGGTGATCTGGCCGGCTTGGGCATGCGCGGTGTCCGCGTGGTCCTCCAGCCAGCGGACCTTCAGGCGGCCGAGGTTGTATGCCGCCCGCTCGCCCTCGCCGCGGCGCGCGAACGTGACGATCGTCCGGTACCCGGAGCGGGCGAGCTTCTCGAGCTCCGGCTCCGCTTCCTTGAGGCCGCGCGCGGCGATGTCCGCGGTCTGGGCACGGAAGGCGTGCGGCTGATCCTGGTCGATGCTCGAGAGGCGGATCCGCGCCCGATCGGCGAGCGCATGGTCGATCGTCTGCGGGTCGACGTACAGGTGGTGTGCGTCCTCGTCGTGGAACGCGGCGCACACGTCCTGCCAGTGGTCTGCGAGCGCCGGCGCCACCTCCTCCTCGGCCGCGATCAGCACGCTCGCGCTCTGCGGGGCGAGATCGAGGAACGGGTGGAAGTCCTCGACCGGGAGCAGCTCGGCGATGTCCGGGCGGTTCTTCTCGTCCTCGAGCGCGGCGATCTCCGCCAGCTCGCGGTACTCCTCGGCCAGCTCGGCGGCGGGGGCGATCTCGATCGTGTCCGCCTCGCCCAGGGACCGCTGGGTGAAGGTCGAGAACCATCTGAGCGATTCGATCTCGTCGCCGAACAGGTCGACTCGGACCGCCCGGTCCTCGGTGGCCGGGAAGAGGTCGAGCAGGCCGCCGCGGATCGCGAACTGGCCGCGGTCCTCGACCTGGTCGACCCGCTCGTAACCGGCAGCCACCAGGTCCCGGGCCGTTTCCTCGAGGTCGATCAGATCGCCCTTGCTCAGCGCGAACGCGTGGGGACGCAGGGTGGGATCGGGGACCTTCTCGGACAGCGCCACCGCGCTGACCACCACGACCGGCGCGGGGCCGGGGTCGGTGGTCGCCTGAGGCGCGCTCGTGCCGGCCGCCACGGGCTCGAGCAGGGCGTCGAGGGCGCCGATCCTCAGGCCGACCAGGTGCGGCGGCGGCGCCAGGTGCGACTCGTAGGTGACGCCGCGGCTCGGGTAGTAGCGGACGGGGCGCGGATCGAGCCAGGCCTTGAGCGCGCCGGCGAGGTCGCGCGCGGCCCGGTCATCGCCGGCGACCACGATCGCGGGACGGTCCGGCTCGCGGTCGAGCAGTGCCGCGAGCAGGTATGGACGCACCGACTGGGACACGAACGCGCGGCCGCCGTCGCGGGCGAGCGCGGCCGTCTGCGCGTCGTCGTCGGCATGGGAGAGGAGCGTGCTGAGCACTACATCTGAGTCTAGTTCTGCGCTCGCCGCGCCCGGAGGCCGGGTCTAGTCCGGCGCGCCGGTCCGGACCAGCTGCTCGGCCTCGTCCGCCGCGCGCTCGACGAGCGCCTTCACCTCGTCCCGCGGCTCCGCGAACCGGCCGAGGACGTACGACGCCACCCGGTCGGGGTCCGTCGTCGGCGGGCGTCCGACCCCGATCCGGATCCGGGTGAAGTCGGGCGAGCCGAGGCCCTGGCGGAGCGACTTGAGGCCGTTGTGGCCGGCGAGCCCGCCGCCCGTCCTAGTGCGGATCTCGCCGAACGGCAGGTCGATCTCGTCATGGATCACGAGCACCCGATCGAGCGGCACCTTGAACGCGCCGCGGGCGGGCCCGACCGACTGTCCGGCCTCGTTCATGTAGGTCTGCGGAAGGAGGACCGCGATGCGGGGACCGCCGGGGCCGGTCCGTCCTTCGCTGAGCAGCCCGCGGTACTTCGATTTCGGCTTGGGCAGGTCCCACCGGCGAACCAGCTCGTTCGCCACTTCGAACCCGATGTTGTGGCGGGTGCCGGCGTACTCGGAGCCGGGGTTGCCGAGGCCGACGACGAGCCAGTCGGCGGGGGCGCTGCCGCGACCGGGAACGCGCAACGGTCAGCTCCTGGAGTCGGCCGCGGTTGCGGCCGGCGGCGAGGTCACTCCCCGGGGGAGGCCTCGGAGCCCGACTCGGCCGCTTCCTCCGCGGCCTCTTCCTCGGCCGGCGTCTCACCCTCGCCCACGAGCTCGGTCTCCTCTTCGATCTCGGTCTCGCTCTCGAGCTGGAGCCGCGGCGCGGTGACGGTGGCGATCACCGTCTCGGGGTCATCCACCAGCGTGACGCCGCCGGGCGGCGTCAGCGCGCTCAGGGTCACCGTGTCATTGATCTGGAGCTCGGAGACCTCGTGCGAGAGCGTGTCGGGAATGTCGCCCGGCAGCGCCTCGATCGTCAGCTCCCGGGTGACCTGCTCGAGCACGCCGCCCTCCTTGACTCCGGGCGCATCGTCGGCACCGACCAGCTCGAGCACGACCGTCGCCTGGATCGCCTGGTCCATCCGGACCCGGAGCAGATCGAGGTGCACGATCTCGGTGCTGACCGGGTGGCGGATGAGCTCCTTGACCACCACGGGCGTCCCCCGCGCACCGTCGATGCTCAGCTCGAGGACGGCGCCGGCATGGGCCAGCGCGTGGCGGAGCTCGCGCGCGTCTACCTGGAAGGCAGCGGGCTCGTCGCCGCCGCCGTAGACGACGCCGAGGACGTTGCCGGCGCGGCGCAACCGGCGCGCCTCACGCGAGCCGGCCGGCTCGCGTGACTCCACAGCAAGGGCGGTGCTCTCGGAGGTGGTGGCCATGACGGCGAACGATGGTAGCGATCTGGGCTGTTCGACGGCAGGATTGGGGTGCTCGGCCGGGGTGCAGCGAGGTCCTTGGGGCGCCCGCGTGGGACCCCCTTGGCGCGGCGATTCCCTCGCGCTAGGCTTACCCCATGTCAGGCGACGTTCAGCTCATGCTGATCATCGCCGGAGTTCATGCTCTGGGGTTGGCTTGTGTTGCCGTGCTGATGCTCCCCGCTCTGCGGGAGCCGCCGGACTCGCCACCGCGCTCCGATTCCGACGAGGGTTGGGGTCATGGTCCGCGCCGGCCGCCGAAGCCGCCCGAGCCGCCACGCGGCGGCATCCCGCTGCCCGACGCCGTGCCCGCCCGAGTGCGCCTGCGTGACCATCGCCGTCTCGCCGACCTGCTGCCGCGGCGCGATCGCCGGCCGGCGCGGGAGCCGGCGCGGGAGCCTATCCGCACCGGAGTGCGGCCGGCGCGGCTGCCCAGCCGGCGCGAGCGCGGCGAGGCTTAGTCTTAGTCGCCAAAGGCCGGCGGGCGGCGGGTCAGAACCCTCCCGGCCGGGTCAGAACCGGGTGGGGCAGTCCGCGTCGGATTCCACCCGGCCCGTGAGCGCCAGCAGCTCCACGCGCAGGCCGCTGATGGCGTTGCCGGCCCGCTTGACCCGGACGCACTGGACGACCGGCAGCGACGAGCCGGCGCGCCAGGCGACGCGGGCCGTGCCCAGCGTGCTCCCGAGCGAGAACCCGGCGGAGGCTTGGATCTCCAGGATCGTCAGCGCGCCCGGACGGCGCAGCGAGGCGACCTCGCCGGCGATGCGAGACCGGCAATCCGGGCTCCCCGAGCAGTCCTGGATCCTCGCGAACACCGCCGGCTGGTTGCCGCGGGCCTCGGCCTGAACGAGCGACGTGATCGCCGAGCGCTCGGCGCTATCGACGCTGAACGCCCGGGCCAGGACGGCGCTGATGGCGAGGAACAACAGGATCGCCAGCGCGATCAGGACCAGGTAGGTGCGCCGCACGCACCAAGCTAACCAGAGGTGGCGCGGATCTAGTCTTCCCGGAATCGAGCACTAGCCTGCGTCCGGCGGATCCTCGCCGCTCAGTTCGAGGAACCGCTCCACCGATGCCTCCTGGTGATCGAGGCGCTCGGCCAGCGCCCGCGCATGCTCGGCGGCGAGCGCGAGGAAGTCCTCGACGCAGCGCTCGGGATCGTCGGCCAGTGGATAGACGCGCGCGACGTCCTGCTGCGCGCAGGCGATCCCGATCGGCGGCTTGCCCTCGGCGAGCGTCCGGGCGGCACAGACCGGCGTGACGACGAGCCGCGCCTCGGGCGCCACCAGCGCCGTCGGCAGGAGCCGGGCGGCCGGGAGCCGGATCGAGAGCTCGACCGAGTGGTCGACCTGGATCGCGCCGACGAGGTCACCCAGGGGCTCACGCCACACGTCGAGCACGACGTCCGCACCGATCAGCGCGTCCCGCAGGGAGGTGGCCTGCTCGAGGTAGAGCCGCTCGGCCTCCTCTCGATCCTCCGCATCGGCCAGGTCGAGATCGCACGGGACGCGCAGCAGCTCGCTCGCGGAGACGGTGGCGCCGGCGCCACGCCGCCCGCGCGCGACGTAGGTCTGGAGCGTTCCCAGGTCGCGCCGCCCGTGGAAGATGACCGTGACCGCGTCGCTCAGCGGCAGACCCCCGACCTTGAGCGACACCGCCACCGAGGACGATTGATCAAGCAGAGCCCTGCGGAGCAGATCTTCCGCTGCCTGATGCCGGGCATGATCCTCTTCGAGCATTTCCCTGCCCCTTGTCCGACGACTTCTCAGGTATTTAGCCAGAAACACCGGCCGGATCCAAGCTGCAACTGGAGCACCACGGCCGGCCGGCACTTATCCACGGGGCCATGGACGCGATCGCCGGCGCGATCGCCGGCGCCCCGGCGCGGGTAGGCTGCACCCCATGAAGATCCTCTACAAGCCGTTCGGGCTGATCGCCGCCTTCATCGCGGCGCGGCTCGGCCGGAGCATCTTCAAGGGCGTGTGGTCGAAGATCGACAATGCTGATCCGCCGGACCCGACGACCTCCGACACGACGTTTCCCAAGGTTGTCGGAGCGGCCGCTCTGGAAGCCGCGACAATGGCCGGGGTGGGCGCCGCCATGGACCGCGCCACCGCGCGCGCGTTCCACCACCTGACCGGGATCTGGCCCGGGAAGCCCGCCGAGCCCGAGTCGAAGTAGCCGCCGAGCGCCACACCTAGCCCGTCTCGCTGCCCGCCAGCGTCCAGGGGGCGAGAGCGTTCCGCGCCCAGTCGGGAATCTCCGTCTTGGTCAGCCTTGGCAGCTCCACGAGCACGTGCCGCACCGATCCCTCCACCAGGGTCTGCTGCTGGTGGCGAATCACGTGGTGGCTGAGGATGCTGGTCGTTCCCAGCCGGGCGATCGCCACCTCGAGCTCCAGCTCCTGATCGAAGCGCGCCGGCGCGCGGAACCGAAGCTGTGCCTCGGCCACGACGATGTCGACCCCACGGTCTGTCATCGCCTGGTAGCTGCCGAAGGCCGCCCGCCACAGCTCGGTGATGCTGACATCGAAGTAGGTGAGGTAATGGGCGTTGAAGACAACGCCCTGGGCGTCGCATTCGGCGTACCGGACGCGAAGCGTGTGGACGAACGCCCGGCCCACGTCAGGCAGGTCCGCCGCGCAGCACGAAGCCGCGTGCGGCCAGCTCCGCCAGCGCGTCCTCGAACGCGGCGAAGTCGCGCCCGAGCAACGCGTCGATCGGCCGGCCGCTCGGTCCGAGGGCGCGGACCCAACGCCTCAGAACCGCGGGTCCAGCTCGCTCCGTCGCTTCATCGAGCAGGTCGAGGAGGATCGGCAGCTCGGCCCGGTGATCGAGCTGTCCTGAGAGCAGCGCGAGCGGATCGACGCCGAGGATTACGCACAGCTCATCCTCGCTCAGCCCGAGCACGTCCATGAGGCGCGCGGCGCGCTCGCTCTGCAGCCGCCGGCCCGTGTGGCCGTCAGTCATGAGCAGCGGAGCTCCTCAGAACAGCTGGTTCTCGCCGCCGAAGACGTCGCTCACCGAGCCGTCGGTGAAGATCTGGCGGATCGAGCTCGTCAGCAGATCGGCGCAGGACAGCACCCGGACGTAGTCCGGCGCCCCGGGCGCCAATGGGATCGTGTCCGTGACGACCACCTGCTCGAAGCCCGCCTCGTCCAGGTTCTTCCAGGCGTTGCCCGAGAACTCCCCGTGCGTGGCGGCGGCGAATACGCGGCGGGCGCCGGCGTTCCGGACCGCCTGGGCTGCGGCCTTGAGCGTCCCGGCTGTATCGATCAGGTCATCGACGATCACCGCCGTCTTGCCCGCGACGTCGCCGATCACGTAGCTGATCTCGGCGACCTGCTGGGCGGGGCGCTCCTTGTTGAGGATGGCGAGATCGGCGCCCAGCTTCGACGCGAACTGCTTGTTCAGCTTGACCCGGCCGGCGTCGGGCGCGACCACGACGAGCTCGTCGTCGAGCGCCAGGTCCGCGAAGTACTGGGTCAGCATGAACAGCGCGGTCATGTGGTCGCATGGCTTCTGGAAGAAGCCCTGGATCTGGCCCGAGTGGAGGTCCATCGTCAGGATCCGGTCGATCCCCGCGGCCTCGAGCATGCGAGCCACGAGCCTGGCGCTGATCGGCTCGCGCGGCGCCGACTTCTTGTCCTGGCGCGAATAGCCGTACCAGGGCGCCACCGCGATCACCCGGTGGGCCGAACCTCCGACCGCTCCGTCGACCATCTCGAGCAGCTCCATCAGGGCATCGTTGGCGCTCAGGCCCGTATCGGAGTTGCCGCACGTGGGTTGCACGATGAAGACATCGGCGCCGCGGACCGACTCGTCGTAGCGGCAGTACACCTCGCCGTTGGAGAAGGTCTTGAGCGTGACCCCGCCGAGATCGACCCCGAGCTTGGCCGCGATCTTGGCCGCGAGCCCCGGGTTGGCCCGGCCGGCGAACAGCATCAGCCGCTTGGCGTACGGAAGGCGAAGGTCGGTCCCGGCCTCCCTTGTCTCCAGCACGCTCATCGGAGGCGCGAGTGTACGCCGACGCGCCGACGCGTCGGGATGGAATCGGCAGTCCGGCGGAGGACGTTGTCAGAGGTCACGACGGGTCCTTCTGAGGAGCGCTGGGATCGGCATTGTCGCGAGATTCATCGCCGGCGTGTCGCGCAGCATCTCGCTCTTTCCGGCGTTCTGCGTACCCCTCGACGTTGCGCTGGCCCGCCCGCGCTATGCCGAGGGCGCCGGGCGGGACATCCTCGGTGATCACCGAGCCGGCGCCGGTGTACGCGCCGTCTCCCAGGGAGACAGGGGCGACGAACATGGTGTCGACGCTCACGAAGGCCCCCGCCCCGATGTGCGTGCGGCTCTTGTTGGCGCCGTCGTAGTTCGCCGTGATCGTCCCGGCGCCGATGTTCGTCCCCTCGCCGATGTCGGCGTCGCCGATGTACGAGAGGTGGGGCACCTTCGCGCCGGCTCCGACTTCCGAGTTCTTGATCTCCACGAACGTGCCGGCCTTGGCGCCCTCGTGGAGGACGGTTCCGGGCCGCAGGTAGGCGAACGGACCCACGCTCACCCCTCTACCCACGTGCGCACCGGTCACATACGAGTGGATCACCCGAGCCGCCTCCCCGACCTCCGCGTCGATGAGCGTGCTGAGCGGGCCGATCCGAGCCTGGCCCCCGATGAGCGTCGCCCCGTGCAGGCTCGTGAACGGCTCGATCACCGCGTCCTGGCCGATCTGAACGTCGGCATCGATGACGGTGCTGCTGGGATCGACGATCGTCACTCCCGCGCGCATGTGCCGTTCGTGGATGCGGCGCTGCGCCACCGCGCGTACGGCGGCGAGCCCGATCCGGTCGTTCACCCCGAGCTCGCTCGCGTCGGCGATGACGTGGGCGAGCACGCTCCGCTCCCGGGAGCGCAGGATCGGCACGACATCGGGCAGATAGAGCTCTCCCTGCGCGTTGTCGCTGCGGACGCCGCCGAGCGCCGCGATCAGCGCCTCGCCGTCGAACGCGTAGATCCCGGTGCTGATCTCGCGGATGCGCAGCTCGAGCTCGGTGGCGTCACCAGGCGCCTTCGTCTCGACCACTCGCTCCACCGTGCCGTCAGGACCGCGCACCACCCGGCCGTAGCCGCTCGGGTCGTCGAGCACCGCGGTGGCGAGCGTGGCCCCGGCTCCGGAGCGGACGTGAGCGTCCACCAGACCCTTGAGCGTCTCGGACGTGATCAGCGGGTGGTCGCCGTTCAGCACCACGACCGTGCCCGCCGGATCCATGTACGGCACCGCGGCCCGGACCGCGTCCGCGGTACCCCGCGGCTGCTCCTGGATCGCGAACTCGACCCCGTGGTCCAGGGTCCCCTCGAGGGTCCGCCTCGGGCTGTCGACCACGACCACCTTGCCCGCGCCGGCCTCCCGCGCCGCCGCCACCGGCCACGCGATCATCGGCCGCCCGCAGAGGGGGTGAAGCAGCTTCGGCGTCGCCGAGCGCATGCGGGTTCCCTCCCCGGCGGCGAGGATCACGACGACGGGCGCGGCCACGACGAGATCGTAGGCGATCGTGTCGTGGACAGGCTGCTGCCGGGTCGATTCTCATGTCTCCGCGGATCGCGTTCCTCGTGGTTAGCGCGTGGTTCAGCTCGGCCGCTCATCCGGGACCACGTCCTCGATTCGGTCGACCGTGACCTTGTCGTTCTCGCGGCGTTCGTCTTGGTACTCGTACCAGCGGATCCACTTCCGGACCGCGTTGTCGGACACGCCATATTTGCGACCGACAGCAAGCACGCTCATGTCACTGAGGTCGGCCGCGAGTTGCTCGTAAGACGGTCGCGAAACCTTGCGGGTCTGCGGCTTGGGAGTCCGGCGATCTACATCGTGGCGCGAGCCGCAGTACACCGAGCAGTACCGCTGCTTGCGCTGTCGCGGACGGAATAACCGTCCGCATCGCGCGCACTCGCGCTCGGCCAGTCGGTTCTTTCGACCGCAATGCGTGCTCAACGTCGCGGCACAATTCGGACACACGATCCGGAGGTTCTCGAGCCGGTTGTCGTTGGGCACGCCGTTGATGTGGTCGAGGATCAGTGACATGGGCTTGCCCTTCCACTCCTCGCCCTGACCGCAGAGCTCGCACCTGCGAGCCTTGAGTCCGGTTGCGTAGAGACGACGCTTGAGGTCAGTCCGGTTGAAGGAAGAGCCGCTGACGAGGATCTCTTCGATCGGCTTCGGTCGCGGGCGCGCAAGGCCGCGCTGACGAGCCCGTTGAGCATCGAAATGGGCCGTGGAGATCTGCCAGACCTCGTCCACATACCGCCGGAACAGACGATGGTTTCCGCCGGCGGGTCGGAGCCCCAGCTTCATCAGCGCCTCGGAGTAGCAGAGCGATGAGGCCACGGCGGCTCTGGCTTGTTCCTGGGTATACCCCGGCACGAGCTCAGGCCTCCGTAGGTCGCCAGCCCTGCTCGGAGCAAGGTCCGCCGAACGGCGAGGCGGATGTTGGTGATTCATACTGCGAACACGTCACGAACATATGTTCGCATCAACGTCGGACGGAACGCTCTCCCTGTGGTTCCCTTGAGTTGCTAGATTCGGCCGCGCCGTCCGGGGCCCTTGGTATTCTGGGGGGTGGTCCAACTGGCAGCGACGCCGGGTTTTGGTCCCGGAAATCGGGGTTCGAGTCCCTGCCCCCCAGCTTTGACCTACGCCGCAGCGGCCCGTAGCTGCGGCGCATGCGCGGCGACTACGTCGGGTCACCTGCTGGTCGGTGGAGATCGAGCGCGTTGCCGCTACGAGCCCTGGTAGGTGCAGCTGGTCGACGCCGACATGTTGCCGGTCGTCATGCAGAGCGTCTCGCGGATGATGTTCCAGCCGGCGGTCGAGAGGTCGAACAGGTACGGCGGCAGGATCACGTGGAGCCGGTCGTCGTAGTGGTAGTCCTTGATGTACCCGGTTCCGGTCGTGGTACCGACGATGCCGCGGTAGCGCTGGGCGATCGCGCCGTGAACGGTGAGCTGGGGCGATGAGCCGACCGCCGCTGGAGTTGTAGTTGTCGACCATGAACGAGTGGGCGAGGGTGAGGATCGCCGCGTCGATGGTGATCGCGTTCGACGTTCGTGTTGGCCGAGTGCATCACCCGCACGAAGTCGCCGGCCACCAAGCCGAGCGTCGAGTTGCCGGTCGGGTTGCCCGAGCCGTCGACGTTGGTGGTGATGCCGGGAGTCGCGGTGCCGTTGTTGGCCACGATGATGATGTCGTGGTCGGAGACGATCGTGAGCGGCTGGGTGTAGTTCCCGTGCACGTAGACATCGCCGCACGCCCCGTAGTACTGGCCCTGGTTGTTGGTGGCGTACGACGTGTTGAGCGAGTAGGTGGAGGGGCAGCCCGACGCGCTCTGGACGTAGATGATCGACGGCAGGGTCTCGGACGTGTTCACGCTCGTGCACGCGGTGCCGGCGGCCGTTCCAGGGCAATTGCTGATCGTGGCAGTTGTGCCGGTGAGATTGATGCGTCGTCGTGCCCGTGAACACCTGGCCGTTGCCTGCCGTTCTGGGCGTCGTTCAGGAGCTGGGTGCTGGAGACCGTCGCCGGCAGCTGCACCGACTTCGCGGAGGGCTTCGCGGCGGGCGTCGTGCCCTGGAACGTCGCCTTCTGGCAGTTGCTGCTGACGCACACGCTGCTGGTCGGCGCGCTGCTCTGAGTCTGGTCCTTGGTCCCTGAGCGACCGAACGTCGGCGAAGCGCCGCTGAAGATGAGGTACAGGTCATTGGTGTACGTCGGGCCGCTCATCGTGTCGCCCGAGATCCAGTTGATCTCGCAGTTGTTCGCGATGGCGGACGGGATCGAGCCGCCGTACTGCCAGTAGTACTTCTCGCCCGTGCAGTTGGCCGAATCCAACGTCGGGTCCTTCATCTCATGGTCGGTGTACCACAGGTAGTCAAGCGGGCTCGGCTTCTTGAAGCTGGTGACGATCGTGCGCGAGATCTTGGGCACGCCCGCTGCGTTGGTGTTACCCGAATAACCGGTGAACTCCATCCGCAGCGTTCCACTCGTCGGATCGACCATGGCGGCGATCGCGTTGGTCGTCGTGCAGTTGGCGTTGGTGTAGCCGGAGTTGTAGACGGGCACGAACGAGTACTCCTCGTTCGTGACCGCGCCCGGGACCGCGACCGGAGTCGGCTGGTAGTCGTTGGTGCACGTGGTCCAGTAGTTCGGGTTCTGGTTGAGCTGGTAGAGGAAGGCGTTCTCGCCGGCGCGGGCGGCGGCATACGCCTGCTGGCTGGCCAGATCCTGGCTGCTCTGGTGGATGTCCCCGTTCACCGCGACGAACACACCGGCGATCAGGAGGCTCGTCACGGCCAGGGCGCCGAGCGCGACGACCATCGTGAAGCCGCTCTCGGAAGCGGCTCGCCGGCGGAGGGCGGCCAGGAACGTCGTGAGCTTGGGTAGGGAGATCAGTCGCACGGGTTGAAGGTGGCGTTGGCGCCGGTCGTGTCAGCAGCGGGCGTGAATCGGAAGACGATGGCGCGGGTCAGGTTGTCCGTCGTGTCGCTCAGCGTGGTGTTCTCGTTGTTGTGGCCCGCGCCACCGACGTTGAGCGTGATGATCACCTCGGCGGCTGACGCGGCGTCGGTCTGCGAGAGGCCGCTGGTGGCGGACAGGGGATCGGGGTTGGGCAGGTTGGTCGTACCGGGCACGGTGCTTGTCCCGTCCATCAGCATCATGTCCGTGTTCCCGTTGGCATCGGTGTATGGCTCGTAGGCGAAGTACTGGAACACCGGCACCTTCTGCCCCGGCGTCGAGGTAGGAGTGGCCGCCACGTTCGTGAGGAGAACCTTGGTGCTCGACGCCGTCGAGCTGAAGGTCCACGTCGGAGCGGTTCCGCCCGTCGACGCGTAGGTGGTGTCGGTCAGCGTGCCGGCGGCCGAGTTGAAGCTGATCTTGTGCTCCACCGGCGTGGGGCTGGCCGAAGTCCCGAACTGGCTCAGGAACACGAGGTTGTTCGAGCTGCTGATCTGCGTGCCGTTGGCCCCGCCCTGGATCGGAGTCTCGAGGTCGGCCACGCAGGCCGAGTGAAGCTCGCTGGAAATGGTCTCCAGGATCGTCCGGCCGCGCTGCGTCGCGTCCACGTTCGTGAACGTGCGCGACGTTTCGCGCAGCGTCACCGCCAGCATCGTCGTGAGGCCGGCCAGCACCACCATGCCGGCGGCCATCGTCGCCAGCAGCTCGACGAGCGTGAAGCCGCGCTCGTCGCGCAGGCGGGCGACGAGCTTGCGCATGAGAACGCGTCACGGGCATCCCGTCGACCTGAGCCTGTGCTGCGGTCTCGTCCTTGGCACGTCCATCGTCGGTGGGCAGGAACGTCGGACCGGTGAAGTTCGTGTTGGTGAACGCGGTCGGCAGGTGTCGTGCAGTAGTAGTAGCCGCTGCCGACTTGTAGTCGACGCAGACCTTGAGCGAACCCGTGTCGCCGTTGGCGCTCGCGTTGGCCGATCCCTGCGCGGCGTTGCTCGCGAAGGGCGCCGGATATACGCCGTAGGAGACGGGGCTGACCGTCTCCGTTGTCACCGCCGGCACCTGCGACCACGTGTCGGTGCACGCTGTGCCGCTCGTACTGGCGAACTCCATCGACACGTCGGTCGGCGTCACAGGCGAGCCGTTGTACTTGACGGCCAGGTCGACGGCGGGCTCCACGACCGTCGGCGTGTTGGTCGTCGTCGTCGAGCCGGGCGCGATCGAGGCCGCGCCGGTGTTCGCGGGCGGCTGGAGCGGCTCCTCCTGCTCGCACTTGCCGGCCCACAGCTGGTAGTTGTTGGTGTAACTCGGACCTGAGAGCGCGAATGGGAACAGGTTCGATGCGATAAGGCTGGACACGGCGGCGAGGACCCGGAGCCGATCGTACTTGAACACCGTCATGTGGTTGCCGGCGCCGTTCCCGTAGTAGCCGAGCTCGTATCCCATTGGCGGTCAGTGCGTGTCGAGGTGGTGGCGTCCTGGGTGGCGAAGTTGGCGGTGACGAGCGCCGGCCTGGCCGAACACCATCCCGGTCGCCGCGGTCACGCCGGTCGAGTTGACCGTGGCCGCTTCGGTCGGATTCGCGATCGCCATCGATGTTCACGTAGCCGGGGTCGCTCAGCGCGAGGGAGTAGCCGTCGATCGGAAGGCCGGCGAAGGCTGCGCAGCCGGTCGGGTCGGTGACGCCGTTGGTCGTGTAGCCCGTGTTCGTGCCGGTCGGCGTGACGGTTACGCCTGACAGCCCCGCTCCGGTCTGGTCGTTGACCTGCAGCGTCAGGCTCCCGCTGACCGGACGCGTGATGATCGTCTCCTCGGTCACGCTCTGGACCGGGTTGCCCTTGGTCGCGTTCCACGCGACGTTCGAGGTCACCTTGAAGTACGCGGTGTTCCCGGTGGTGCAGCTGGAGGTCCCGTTCGAGCTGAGGAACGTGGCCGTGGAGTGCAGGGTGTAGCTCGTGGGACCGACGACGACGTTCTTGGTCTGGTCCAGGCTGGCGAGCTGCGCGTCGGACATCGACTTCAGGCGCTCCTGGTCCTGCTGGGCGACCTCGTCGGCCTGGGAGCGGTAGCGCTCGTACCCACTGAAGTCGGTGCTGGCGATGAGCGCCTTCGCGACGCTGGCGGCGAGCAGCACGACGATGACGGCGCTCACCATCACCTCGATCAGCGTGAAGCCATGCTCCTGGTGCAAGCGAGAGCGGCGCGCGGCGCTGATGATGTTCCGAAGGTAGGTGAAGCCCATGCTAGGTCCTAGTCCGCAAACGGATCGGCACCCCGGAACGCGACCTTGAACCGCGATGCCGTCTAGGCGCGGGATCTGGACGGGTGGTCTAGACCCGTCGGGGCGCTCCGCGCCCAGTCGCCGAGCCGGCCGGCGAGCCTGCCGCTCAGAAAGCTCGGCCTACGAGCGCATGCGGCGCCATTCAAGAGGGCGCGGTCCATCGCTCGGCGCTCACTCGCGTTCCCGAAATCCGCTCGGTCACTCTGCCAGACGGCTCGCAGCATCTCTGAGAACGCTCTTCGGCGGCGCCGCGGATACCGCGACGCAGAACCGGCTCAGTGGACGTTTGGCTGAGCGGCCGACCCGAGGGCCGCTAACCCCGCCGCAGGATCTTTCCGATCGCCTCGGGCAGCAGCGGATCGGCGAGCGCGGCGCGGACGTCCGACGGCCGGTGAAGCGCACGCTCGGCGCGCAGGATGCCCAGCTCGAGGCCCGCCTCGCGCACGGCCGACAGGCCGATCATCATCACGTCGCGCCCGCGCCAGCTCTGCTCGGGCAGCGCGAACAGCTTCGGGACCGGGTGCGAGATCCCCACGAGGTACAGCCCGCCGTCGATCACCGGCCCGAGCACCACGTCGCACCCGGAGCTCAGGTCGTCGAGCGCCGCCGACGCGTGTTCTCGCCGCAGCTGCGGCAGGTCGGGCCAGACGATCATGAGCGGCCCGTCGCGCTGCGAGAAGACGCGCGCCGCGGCGTCGGACAACCGGGCCGCGATCCCCTCGCCGTTCTGGGGAAACAGCGTGGCGCCGGCGCCGAACAGCGGACGCAGATCGGGACCCCCGTCGGGCGGATCGTGGGCGACGTAGACAGCATCCGGCGCGACGTCTTGGGCCCACGCCGCGGTGCCGGCGAGCAGCGCCCTGTGCAGTGCGAGCGAGCCATCCGCCCCGAGCGCCGGCTCGAGCGCCCGTCGGACCTCCCCGCGTCGCGGGGACCGCGCCATGACGAGCACCGCAGGCGCGGCTCCGCTCATCCCTGCTCGAAGCGGTAGACGGTGCCCGCCGGGGCCGGCGGGTTCGACTCCAGCATCCCGACCGCGCGGCGCAGCACGTCGGCGAAGATCGCCGTGCTGGCGCCCATCAGCTCGATCAGCCGGGCGACCGGCGTCGGCTCTCCCGGCTTGACCTCGTTGGCGTAGTCGGTGACGAATCCGATCAGTCCGTACGGAAGCTCGAGCTCGCCGCACAGCACCGTCTCGGGCCCGCCGGTCTGGCTGACGGCGACCACGCCGCACCTCGCGAGCTCGGCGATCTCGATGGGGGTGTTGAAGCGCGGTCCGTCGACGTGGCCGTAGGCGCCACCGTCGCGCGCCGCGGGCCCGGCCTCCTCGGCCGCCGTCAGGAGCGCCGAGCGGACTCCCTGCCGAGAACGGCCCTCCGTGGAGGATCCAATGCGCTCGCCCCGGGTCTCCGGGCTCGACGAAGAAGGTGCACAGCGACCCGTCGGGAAGGCGGTTGGAGCTGAAGTGCAGATCGTCGAACACGACCAGTGAGCCCAGCTCGAGCGTGGGGTCGACCGCGCCGCAGGCGGTGCATCCGATCACCGCGCTCGCGCCGAGCTCACGCAAGGCCCAGATGTTCGCCCGATGGGTGACCTGGTTGGACAGGCGCACATGCCCGGCTCCATGGCGAGACACGTGCAGCGCGTCGACATCGCCGTACCGGCCGTGGGTCACGCGTGCCTGCGCCGTAGGGCGTCTCCACGGTGACCGGGTCGGCCTCCGCGAACCCCGGCAGGGCGTGCGTACCCGACCCGGTGATGATCCCGATCGGCATTGGCGCGCGATGCTAATGGCAGCGCGCGGGCGCCCGCAACGACCCCCGCCGGTTTCAGGTGCTCATCAGCGCCGGCTCGTTCGTACGGAGGTACTCGTCCAGCGCACGCGGCTTGATCGTGTCCTCGTACACCTCGTATTCCTTCAGGCGCCCCCACGCCATCCGCCCCCAGATCACGAACCGGTTCTCATACACCGTCTCGCCCTGCGGTGAGCGCAGATAATCGTGACCGCGAACGCAGACCGTCATGTTCCAGGGGAAGCCCTTGACCACCACCTCGTCGGGAACGTCTGGAGCCCCACCCGAGCCAGCCGGCGCAGCCACCGTTCCACCTCGGCCTTGCCCCGAAACACGCCCGACCACGAGTTGTCGCCCGGGAAGGTCAGCGTCACATCGGGCGCGTCGAGAGCAAGCGTCGGCCGCACATCCCCCGCGCGCGTCCGACGCATCACGAATCCGATCACCTTCGACGCCAGCCACGACAACAGCATCAGGCACCTCACTAGATTGATCGCTCTAGCGAATACACTACTCCCATGTCAAGCACCCGAGACAGGATTGTCGGCGCGAGCGCCGAGCTGTTCCGTAGGCAGGGATTCGCCGCCACCGGCGTCAAGCAGATCGTGACCGCAGCCCAAGCCCCGTTCGGCTCGGTCTACCACTTCTTCCCCGGGGGCAAGGAACAGCTCGGGGCGGAGGCCATCCGCGTCTCCGGCGCGCTCTACGAGCAACTGATCCCGGCGGTGTTCGACCCCGCGCCCGACCTGCCCACGGCGGTCAGGGAGTTCTTCCGGCTCGCCGGCGAGCACCTGCGCGAGACCGACTACGTCGACGCCTGCCCGATCGCCACGATCGCACTCGAGGTCTCGAGCACCAGTGAGACGCTCAGGACGGCCTGCGCCGAGGTGTTCGAGAGCTGGATCGTGGGCGGCGCGCAGCGGCACGAGCAGGCAGGCCTGTCGCCGGAGAAGGCGCGCGAGCTGACGATCGCGATGCTCGCGGCGCTGGAGGGCGCGTTCGTACTCGCGCGCGCGACCCGCAGCACCGAGCCACTCGACGTCGCCGGTGAGATGGTGGCCGTGACCGTCGAAGCCGCGCTGGCCTCAAGCTAGTGCGCTAACGCGGCACACGTCCGCCCTCGGCCCCCGGCTCGGTGGCGGGACCGCGGGGCGGCGCGATCCCCAGCACCCGCATGGCCTTCAGCCCGAGCGAGAGCTTCTCTCGCCCGTCGGTGGAGGACACGTCGAGCCCGGTCAGCTCCCGCACCCGCTCGAACCGGTACCGGATCGTGTGCCGGTGGGTGATGAGCCGAGCCGCGGTGGCGTTGACGTTCGCGTCGGATTCCAGGAACGTCGCCAGCGTGCCGAGCAGGTCCGTCTCGTACTGCTCGTCGTAGGCCACGAGCGGGCGGACCGTCTCGTGGTAGAAGCGCTGGAGCTCGGCCGGGTCCTTCATGTAGGGCAGGAGCAGCTGGTAGGTCCCGGTCTGCTCGAACGCGAGCTCCGTCCGCTCGGGGTCCCCTGCCACGACGTTGACCGCCAGCACGGCCTCGTCGAACGCGCGATGCAGATCGAGAGGGTCGACGGTGTGCCGGCTGCGGCCGAGCGCGAACGCGAACCCCGGCAACCCGGACTCGAGCTCGCGCTGGATCGCCGACGCCGCTCTGCGGCCGACCTCGCCATCGGGGTCGGGCAGCAGCACCGTCACCTCCGCGGGGCGCTCGGGCTCGGGCGTGGTGATCGATCCCGGCGCCACCGACCGACCGCCCCGGGCGGTGAGCGCCAGCAGCCGCCGGCGCCAGTCGTCCTCGGTGGCAATGCGCGGATGGGCCCGCGCGACCAGCACCGACCCTCCCAAGGACAAGTCGCAGCCGAGCTCCTTCCCGCGGGCGATCAGGTCGTCCCGGTCCGATATCCGGCGCCCCAGCACCGCCCGCTGGAACGTGCCCGCGGCCTCCTCGGAGGCGCGCTCCGGAGCGCGCACCCGCTCGACCTCGGAGGCGATCAGCGTGCTGACCAGCCGCAGCATCGAGGGATCCGGCGGTCCTTCGCGGCCCCGCATGCGCAGCCGCCCCACGCTCGCGTCGGCCACCTTGAGCTCGATCGTCGTCACGTCCTCGGCGTCGCGCATCAGCGAGCGCTCGTCGGCCGGCGAGCGCGCCGCCACCGCCAGCACCGATGCGCTGCGGTCGATCAGCACGAGGCTGGCGTCGAGAGCGCGTGCGGCGGCGCGCAGGATCTCGGGCAGGCCGGCGCCGGCCTCGACCGCGTCGGTGATCGCGGCCAAGGCGGAGAGGTCGGGCGCGCGAGGCCTCGCGATTGCCGGGCGCTTTCAGCGCAAGGGGGTCGCCGGTCAGAAGACCCTCGGCCACTCGACGACGATCAGCCCCCCGAGCAGCACACCGACCCCGACCAGGGCGGCCAGGACGTAGAGCGAGAGGATCGCCACCGCGGCGCGTTCGAGCACGCGACGGTACGCGCTCATCGCCGGGATGACCACCAGCGCGAGAAACGCGCACAGTCCGAACACGCCCAGACAGGCACCCACCAGATACGTGATCGCTTCGTTGGTCATCGGCCAGCTGCGAATTGTGCCCGAACCGGGCGACGACGTCAGGCCGGGTGCGGGAATCCGAACGAGGCGTCGACCGGCACGGCCGTGGTCGCCCCAGGGTAGCGACCGGCTCAGCGCCGCCACTCCCGCGCTCGCCCGCGCGGCCGCGTCCTCGCCCCAGAACAGCCCGAGCACGGTCGGCCCCGAGCCCGAGACCATCGCGTGCTCGCTCCCGGCGTACAGGGCGTCGTCGAGCGCGCGCTCGATCGCCGGGCGCAGCGAGAGCGCCGCCGGCTGGAGGTCGTTGACCCTCAGCGCCGGAGGCAGCGGGGCTTCCAGCGCGGCGCGCAGGCGGCGCGCCCCAGCCTCCAGATCGGAGTGTGACCGCGGCAGCCCCAGGCGGTCGGCCTCGCGGTACACGTCCGCGGTCGACAACCCGAACGGCAGCGGGAGGACGAGGAACGCATGGGGCGCAAGCGGCTGCCACCGCCTCGACCACCTCGCCCGCACCGCGCCCGATCGACACGCCCGGGTACGAGCTGGCTGGGGACGTCCGCCCCGAGCCCGACGGCGACCTCGGTCGCGTAGGGCACCTCCGTCACCGCGCCGGCCAGCCGGATCGCGGCCGCGGCATCGGCCGAGCCGCCCCCCATCCCCGCCGCCACCGGGATCCGCTTGTCGATCTCGATCGCCACCGGCGGCCCGTCCCACCCTCGCGCGCGCAGCTCGGCCAGCGCGTCCGAGACCAGGTTCGGCCCGGGTACCTCCGGGCAACGGACCTGGTCGGCACCCTCCGTCAGCACCTCGAGCCTCAGCTCGTCGGCCAGCGACACCGACTCGAACAGCGTCACGAGCTCGTGGCGCCCGTCCTCGCGCGGGCGCGCCGAGGAACAGGCACAGGTTGACCTTGGCCGGCGCCAGCGCGCGCAGCCTCATTCCGCGAGCATCCGCGCCAGCTCGACGAATTCCGCAGGGGCGAGCCGCTCGGCGCGCTCGTCCGCCGGATGGCCGAGCTCGACCAGCGCGGCGCGCGCCCGCTCTCTCACTCCCGCCGGCGCGTCCGCAGCGAGCGCGAGCGAACGCGCGAGCGCCTTTCGCCGGTGGGCGAAGCCCGCGTGCACCAGCGCTCGCACTGACGGCGATGCCCCCGGCCCGCGCCGGCGCAGGCCCGACCAGCACCGAGTCGACGCGGGGCACCGGGCGAAACACGGTGCGCGCCACCGGCCGCAGCACGCGAACCTCGCACGCGAGCTGGGCCAGCACCGACGGAGCGCCGTACTGCGGCGTGCCCGGGCGACGCGGCCAGCCGCTCGCCCACCTCGCGCTGGACCATCACCACCCAGCTCGTCACGCTCGGGAGCTCGTCGATCGTGCGCAGGATGAACGTCGCGGCGATCCCGTACGGGAGGTTCGCCACCACCTTCCCGGGCGCCGGCGAGAGCGCTGCGAGGTCGAGCTCCAGCGCGTCGCCCATCCACAACGACACGTTGTCGTAGTCGGCCAGCCGCTCGCGCAACCCGGGCTCGAGCGCCCGGTCGAGCTCGACCACGTGCACGTGCGCGACCCGCTCAGCGAGGCGCTCGGACAGCACGCCCTCGCCGCCGCCCACCTCCAGCACGACGTCGTCCGCCGCCAACTCGGCCAGCCGCTCGATCACGTCGAGGATGTTGCGGTCGACGAGGAAGTTCTGGCCTAGCTTGACCATCCGAACACGTCAGCCGCGCTGCGCTCGATCGTCGCCTCGAGCTCATCGTACCGGCACCCGCCGCTCGACCGCCAGCGCGTGTGCGGTGTGCACCACGTGCGCCGGCTGGTTGGGCTTGCCGCGCACTACCTGCGGCGACAGGTACGGCGCGTCGGTCTCGACCAGCAGTCGCTCGGCCGGAACGCGGAGCGCCGCCAGTCCGCAGCGCCTCCGAGCGCGGGATACGTGACGTTGCCCGCGAACGACAGCCACCAGTCTTCGTGCGCCAGGCACTCCTCGACCCGGTCGGCCATCGAGAAGCAGTGCAGGATCACCCGCACACCGCCCGCTCGCTCGGACAGGATCCGCAGCGTGTCGTCGTCGGCGGCGCGAGTGTGGATCACGAGCGGCTTGCCCGACCGAACGGGCGAGCTCGATCTGCGCGTGCGAAGGCGCGCTCCTGGTCGGCCCGGGGCGCGTAGTCGCGGTAGTAGTCGAGGCCGGTCTCGCCGATCGCCACGCACCTCGGATGGGCGGCCA
Source organism: uncultured Solirubrobacterales bacterium (assembly GCA_963710305.1). GTDB lineage: Bacteria > Actinomycetota > Thermoleophilia > Solirubrobacterales > Solirubrobacteraceae > Palsa-465. Next base: position 142,740 of record CAVPZV010000002.1, read on the forward strand.
GCGCCTCGAGCTCGGCGAGATCGGCGTCATCGAAGCCGGTGGCCTCGTTCGGGTGGCGTCCGATCGCGGCGTACACCTGCGGGAAGTCCTCGGCCGCCGCCAGCGCGGCGCGGCACGACGCGCCGTTCGTCCCGACGGTGACGATCCGGTGCACGCCCGCCTCCGCGGCCGCCTCCACCAGCTCGGCGTCCGGCGGCTCGCACACGTCGAGATGCGTGTGGCTGTCAACCACTCTTGGGGAACAGCGGCTCGAGCGAGCTGATCGATCCTCCCGGCGAGCCGAGCGCCGCCAGCAGCTTCTCGGTGCTCGCCGGCATGTACGGCTCGAGCATCACGGTGACCGTGCGCAGACCCTCGATCAGCGACGCCAGCGTCTGGTCCAACGCGTCCGCCGCGGCCGGATCCCGCGCGAGCTGCCACGGCGCCCGCTCCTCGACGTAACGGTTGAGCCTCCGGACGCGCTGCCAGATCCGGTCGAGCGCCTGGGTCGGCTCCGCGCGATCCATCAGCGCCGCGACCTCTGCCGGAAGGCCCTCCAGATCCGCGTCGAGCAACGGATCCCGCGCGACCGCCGGCACGACGCCCTCGCGGTAGCGCTGCACCATCGCCAGCGTACGGCTGGCCAGGTTGCCGTACTCGTTGGCGAGCTCGGCGTCGTAGCGCGAGCGCACCGCGTCCATCCCGACCGCGCCGTCCGAGCCGAAGGGCACGTCGCGCATCAGGTAGAAGCGCAGCGCGTCCGTGCCGAACTCCTCCATCACCTCGAACGGGATCGAGCACGTTGCCGAGCGACTTGCTCATCTTGCGCCCGTCCGCGCCGAGCAGGAAGCCATGCACGAATACGTGCTCCGGCAGCGGGAGATCCGCCGCCATCAGCATCGCCGGCCAGAACACCGTGTGGAACTTGAGGATGTCCTTGCCGATCACGTGGTACGTCGCCGGCCAGTAGCGCTCGGTCAGGTCCTCGCCGGGGCGCGCGTAGCCGAGCGCGGTGTAGTAGTTCAGGAGCGCGTCGAACCACACGTAGAACACGTGGCTCGGATCCCAGGGCACGGTCACCCCCCACTTCAGGTGCGCCGCGCGACAGCGACACGTCCTGGAGCCCGCGAGGTGATGAACGAGCGCGCCTCGTTGTAGTGGTGCCGCGGGCATCACGAAGTCGCGCCGCTCCTCGTAGAGCCGCTCGAGCGGCGTCCTGGAAGGCCGACAGCCGGAAGAAGTAGTTCTCCTCGCTCTCCCGCGTGAGCTGGATCTCGTGGATCGGGCAGCGGTTGCCCTCGAGGATCTCGTTCTCGACCTTGAAGTCCGCGCAGCGCGGGCAGTACCACCCCTCGTACACGCCCTTGTACACGTGGCCGTTGTCGTACACGCGCTGGAGCACCTCCTGCACGCGGCGCATGTGCTCCTCGTCGGTCGTGCGGATGAAGAAGTCGTTCGAGGCCCCGAGCCGCGGCATCAGCGCCTTGAAGCGCTCGGCATTCCGGTTCGCGAGCTCCAACGGCTCGAGCCCCTGAGCGTGAGCGGCATCCGCCACCGGCTCGCCGTGCTCGTCGGTCCCGGTGAGGAAGAACACGTCCTCCCCGCGCTGGCGCATGTGGCGCGCCAGCACGTCGCAGGCGATCGTCGTGTACGCGTGGCCCAGGTGGGGCTGCGCGTTGACGTAGTAGATCGGGGTGGTGATGTAGAAGGACATCGCTGCGCCTACTGACTTTATTGGGGCCGGGCTTCGCCCGGCGTCCGTGGGGCCGGGAGACCCCCGTCCGGACGCGCCGGCGTTCAGCCGGTGAACCGCACCGGCGACGGAGGGCCGGCGGCGGTGGGGCGCTTTTGGACGCACGGTGCGAGTGCGGCGAACCGCTCGGCCAGGGTCGTGGTCGACAGGGTGTGCGCCAGCACGTCGCTGCATGCAGAAGCGTTCGGTGACCCACTGCTTCTTGCTGAACATCTTCGTCTGGTCGGCGAAGAACGGCGAGCGCGGGTTGTCCGACAGCGAATAGGTGAGGATCGTCCGCACGTCGGGACAGGCGCTGCCCGTCCAGCTCACGACCTGCACGTAGGACGAGCCGAGGTAGGGATCGGTCAATCCCTGCCCGGGGACCCAGTTGTTGTAGATGGCGTTGAACTCGCCGTTGGGGTCACCCGGCCCGCCGTGGAGCGGGATCTTCTGCCCGTTCCGCGTGGCGAACTGGGCTTGGCCCGGTGAGGCGTCGAGCGGCAGGTGCGCCGACTCGCAGGTCGTTGATCGCGTCGCCGAGCGCGGTGCGCACCTGCGGGTTGCTGGTATCGAGGCCGTACGGCGTGTGCACCGGATCCGAGGCGTTGAACGGATGCGACCACGGGGCTGGGCTCGGCGGCGATGGCTCGGTCCCAGAAGCGGCGGAACAGGATCGCGCCGTGCGAGTTCAGGTTCTCGTGCAGGTCCCAGGCCGCGAGCACGTCGCAGGCGTCTCCGACCGCCACCGGTGGCCCGGTGGTCGTGGGCGCCAGGCCACCGGGCATCGAGCGGCACATCGAGACGAGGTCGTTACGAACGAGCTCCCCGCCGTACTGGCGGTCGCTGAAGACCAGGTTCTGCATGTCCTGGCGGGTGAACCCGGCGGGACCCAGCCCGTCGCTGCCGTCGACGCGCGCCTGGGTCATGATCAGACCGATGCGCGTGCGCAGGCTGCGCGCCGTGCCCTCGTCGCCGATGATCCGCGCGAAGCCGGTCAGCGGCTCGTGCGGGTTGGACAGCCAGTAGCTGTCGTTGGAGTTGGTGACGTAGTCCGAGCGATAGAGGTGAGGGAGGTGGCTCGGCCCGAACAGGCCCGGCTCGATCGCGTCCGGGTCGGTGCCCCAGTCGCAGGCCGAGCGCGAGCCGTCGAGCATCGGCAGCCCGAGGTCGGTGAACGTGGCCACGCCCAGCGCCGTGTCGCACTGCTGGGCCTTGGCGTTCGAGACGTTGGGGATGGCGCCGATGTCCGCGTACAGGGCGTTGCCCTGCTTGTCGGCGGCGATCGTGTTGACCCACGGGATCCCCTCGTAGTTCTTGAGGATCGAGAGCACCTGCGGCACCGAGCTGGCGCGGTCGACGTCGAAGAAGTGGTTGAAGACGCGGAAGTTGTCGGCGTTGGCGTCGCGCATGGCGAACGCGGTGGTCGGCGTCCACGGCAGCGGCACGCCCTCGAGCGAGTTGAAGATCGACCCGTAGCCCGGAGCGGAGTAGAGCGTCCGCGACATCGGGGTGCAGCGTCCCATCGCTTCCGGGGACCTGAACCGTCACGGTGCGGCTCGTCATCTGCCACGGGCTTGCCGTCGCGCAGGAACGTGGTCGGCGAGCCGGGCACGAGCGTGAGCTGGTAGGGCGTGAAGCGGTAGGCGGTTGACACCGTGTGGCTCCAGGCCACCGTCGCGGTGTGGCCGATCAGCACGGCCGGGACGCCGAACAGCGAAGCGCCCTCGACGTTGATCTTGCCCGGCATCGTGAGCTGGGCCTCGTAGAAGCGTTCGCTGCCCGTCCAGGGGAAGTGCGGGTTGCCGAGCAGCAGCCCATGGCGGTGGTCGCGCGTGCCGGCTCGCCCGACGGCGATTGCGTTGCTGCCCTCGCTGTGAACGTCCAACTTCGCGGCCAGCGCCCGCGCGGTGGCGGCGACGCCCAGCGACGGCAACGGCAGCGGTCGGCAGAGTGAGCGACGGGGTCGGTGGCTGCGCCTGCGCGATTCCCTGGATGGCCACGTCGCCGCTGGCCAGCTCGATCAGCTGGTAGAAGCGGCGGTAGGCGTCAGCCTGGGTGATCGGGCGCACCCACGGCTTACCGCGGCAGGTCGGATCGGACACGCCGTTGGTTCCGCCGACGTCGGCGAGATAGCGGTTGTAGCCGGCGACGTAGCCGCGGACAGCTTCCTTGGCCGAGGCCTCCAGTCCCCGCGGCGGCGAGAGCGCGAGCAGATGATCGATGACGTGCGAGTCGATGATCTGCTGCAAGAAGAAGTCCGAGTCGAGGTTGTCGACCGTCACCCCGTTGCCGCCCTGCAGGTAGCTGGCAGCTCGGACCGAAGAAGCGCGACCGCTGCGCGTCGACGGTCACGTAGTCCTCGGCCATCGTGCAGATGTCGTCCTGCGCGAACGCGTAGCCGTAGCCGTAGCCGAGGCCGGCCCAGCTCGAGGCCTGGATGTGGGGGATGCCGTGCTCGGTGCGGCGGATGACGGCGCTCAGCCCGCCTGCCGCCGCGCCCGCAGCGCCGGCCCGCGATGCGTTCCGCCGCGGCGTCGGCGGCCGCGACGCCGGCGGCGAGCCCGGCCAGCGTCAAGGCGAGCGCCCACAGCGACCGTGCCCGCGTCCATGCGCCTCTCCTCACGGCGCGCCAGCCTACATCGAAGCGCCGTCAGTCGCCAGCCGATTCGACCTGCGGATCTCCCGCCACGGCCGGATGCCCCCGGGCGTCCAGGACCTCGATCAGGATGAGCTGGATCGCGCCACCCACGGGGATGGCCGCGATGGCGCCGAGCGGGCCGGCGACCTCGGTGCCGACGGTCGCCGCCACGAGGATCGCGAGCGGCGAGAGCTTGATCATCCGGCCGTAGATGACCGGGCGCAGGTAGTACACCTCGACCTGGTGATAGGCGAAGGTGACCCCGGTCACGATCAGCCCGGTCAGGATCCCGTGGGTAAAGGCCACCGCGGCCACGATCACCAGCGCGACGAAGGCCCCGAAGATCGGCAACAGATCGAGGAATCCCACGAGCACGCCGAGCGGAATCGGGTACGGCAGCCCGCCGAGGAACAGGACCACTGCCGTTATCGCTCCGGCCAGCACGCTGGCCACCAGATTGCCGCCGACGAAGCCGCTCACCGTCCGCGCGATGCCCGTGCTGATCCGGCGGAAGCGCGGCTCGACGCTCGAGGGCACCAGAGCCAGGATCCGCTCCACCCACTCAGGGCCCTCGAGCAGCATGAAGAAGGTCATGAACGCGATCACGACCAGGCCGATGACGGTGCCGGCCACGCTGAGCGCCACGCCCAACCCCGAGCCGGCCAGGCCCGAGGCCTTGGAGCCGAGACTCTTGCTCGAGAGGAGCTTGTTGGCCTCCTGCACCACGTGGAACTTCCGCTCGAGGAAGCCCAGCGGCCCGTGGCCCTTGCTCAGCTGGTCGAGCTTTGCCGGCAGGACGTCGATGAAGTGACTGACCTGGGTGACGAGCGGAGGAATCAGCAACAGACCGAGCAGGCCCACTGCGATGACTGCGAGCACGAACACGAGCACCGCGGCCCAGCCCCGGCGCAAACCGCGTGAGGCGAAGAACTCAACCGCGGGGTTCAGCGCGAGCGCGGCGAGGAGCGCGATCAGCACGAAGGTGATGGCTCCCCACGCCACGGAGGCAAAGGCCACGAGCGCGACGACGCCGAGGATCGAGGCCAGGATCTCGACGACGCTGCGCATCGTGAAGCTGATCTGTCTGCGTTGGACTCGCTCCTGCGTCTGCTTCTCGAGCGCCGCCACCCGCGCGCGGAGCTCGGAGATCACCTCGGCCGCGGGCGGCGAGTCTCCGTCCGGCGCGTCGGCCGGGCCGCCGTTGACGGGAGCGACCGTGGTCGAGGCGTCCTCCCAGTCCGGGCTCAGCGATCCGCTGCGGGCTGCCAATTCGTGCTCCTTAGCCAGCTCGGAGCCGATGGTTATACGCACGTGAGGGTTGAAGCATCGACCCCCTCCTCAGGCGCCACTTCAATTGCGGTCGCCTGTTGGTTACCCGTCAAGCCTCACGTTGACTCCACCGCGACTCAACTTGCCACGCCGCTTGGGCCGCCTGACTGATTAGCGTAGGTAGGTTCCCGGGCCCGGTTCAGCGGAGCGAAACGGTGCCTATCGCGTCAATGCCCGGTAGAGGGCATTCGCAGCCACGCCGGTCAGCTCGCCCACCACCGACGCCGCCACCCGCGGCTTGGCCCCGGCGTCCACGAGCCGCCGGACCGCGTCCACGCGCCGGCGCGAGGTCGGGCGCCGACGGGGACGCGGCGCCGACCACCAGCACGACCTCGCCCTTGGGGGCTGCCGCCCGGTAGCGCTCGGCCAGCTCACGAGCGCTGCCGCGGACGACCTCCTCGTGGACCTTCGTCAGCTCGCGGCACACGGCCACCGGCCGCTCGGGGTCGAGCTCGGCGAGCGCGCGCAGGGACGCCGCCACGCGGCGCGGGGACTCGAACGCCACCAGCGTCTCCGGAGAGCCGAACGCCTCGACCAGGTCGCCGCGCTTGCGCGGGAGGAACCCGACGAAGCGCCACCGGTCGGCGGGAAGCGCGCTGGCCACGAGCGCGGCCAGCGCTGCGCTCGGTCCGGGCAGCACCTCGACCGCGAGCCCAGCGGCGACGCACGACTGGACCAGCACGAACCCGGGATCGGACACGAGCGGCATTCCGGCGTCGGACACCAGCGCCACCACCGCCCCGTCGCGCATCCGCGCAACCAGCTCGGCCGCGCGCGCGGTCTCGTTGTGCTCGTGGTAGCTGACGAGGCGGGCGCTCACGCCGTAGCGGTCGAGCAGGACGCGCGTGCGCCGGGTGTCCTCGCACGCCACCAAGTCGGCCTCACGCAGCGCGGCGAGGACGCGGAGCGTGACGTCCTCGAGGTTGCCGATCGGAGTCGGGCAGACGATCAGCCGCCCGCTCATAGCCGCTGCGCCAACCCGTCGAAGGCCAGTGCGGCCGCCCCCGACCATCCCCGCTTCGACGCCGAACCGCGCCGCAACCACCCGGACCTCGTCGCGCGAGGGCGACAGCGCCCGGGCCAGCATCTCCTGCCGCGCCGGCGCCAACAGCAGCTCGCCGGCGCCGATCACGCCGCCGCCGATCACCACCACCTCGGGGTTGAAGATGTTGACGAAGTTGGCGATGCCCACCCCGAGCCGCCGGCCGATCAGCTCGATCGCCTCGAGAGCCGCCGGGTCGCCATCATGCGCGAGCTCGGTGACCAGCGGCCCGGCCAGCTCACGGCCGTCGGCCAAGCGCTCGGCCCAGGCCCGAGTCCGGTGTGCTCGCGCGGCGAGACGCATCGCCTCGCGGGCCAGCGCCGTGCCCGACGCGAGCACCTCCAGGCAGCCACGGTTGTGGCAGTTGCCCTGGCAGGGTCGGCCATCCATATCGACGACCACGTGCCCCAGCTCGGCGGCGGCGCCATGGCCCCGCGGTAGAGCTTGCCGCCGAGGATCAGGCCGCCCCCGATGCCGGTGCCGAGCGTGATCACGACCGCCTCGGTCGCGCCGCGCGCGGCGCCGGCGCGGTGCTCGGCCAGCGCGGCTAGGTTCGAGTCGTTGTCGACGAAGACCGGCAGGCCGAGCCGCTCGGCCATGATGTCGCCGAACGGCACGTCGGCCAGCGGGAAGGTGGGTGGAGAACACCGCGCGCCCGATTCGCTGGTCGATCAGCGCGGGGATTCCGACGCCGACTGCCTCGACCTCACCGCCGGCCGACTCGCGCGCCTCCTCGACCGCGTCGACGACGACATCGAGCAGCGACGACTGGTCAAGACCGATCACGCTACGCTGGGCGCGGCGGTACACGGACAGGTCCGTGTCTACCGCGCCGGCGAGCAGCTTCGTCCCGCCCATGTCGACGCCGATGGTGCGCCGGCCCGGCATGCCGTCACTATATGCAGATGCCGAGCGACCTGGATCAACGGCCGTACAAGCTCTACCGCGCGGGTCCGCGCGGCCTCAGAGCGCGGCTGCGCGGCGAGGAGGAGCTCGACCTCGGCGGACCTGGCCGGGGCGGCGATCGCCGCGTCTACGGGTCCCGCGGATGGCGCGACCGGTTCACCGTAAAGCGCGTGATCCTGTACGTGCTCGGCCTGATCGTGTTCTGGCTGCTGCTCTCGCTGGTCCTGTTCCTGATCAGCTCCGGCACGCCGGACAGCAGCCTGCCCGCGTCGGCCAGCGCCGCGCTGAGCTCAGGGTCGAACATGGTCACCGGAACCGACACCGTGCTCATGCTCGGTACCGACCAGCGTCCCAGCACCGGTCCGGGCTCCAAGGAGCCGGGCGCCAACCACAACGACGCCGGGTCGAGAGCGGACACGATCATGCTGTGGCGGGTCGGCGGCGGCACCTCGCGCCGGCTGTCGATCCCGCGTGACACGGTGGCGGAGATCCCGGGGCACGGTCTGGGCAAGATCAACGCCGGCCTACGCGATCGGCGGACCGGCGCTCGAGATCAAGACGATCGAGCAGTTCACCGGGATCCCGATCAACCACGTGATCATCGTCAACCTCGGCGCCTTCCCACCCTTCATCGACGCGGTCGGCGGCGTCAACGTCAAGACCGGCCGGATCTGCTCGGACATCAGCGGCGGCACCAAGAACGGCGGCTTCTCGCTCTACCTGAGCCCCGGCGTCCACCACCTCACCGGGATCCAGGCCCTGACGCTCGCCCGCACGCGTGAGAACAAGTGCGACCCGGCCAGCAATGACCTCACGCGCGAGGGCTACCAGCAGCAGATCCTCAACTCGGTCAAGGGCCAGCTGTTCTCGGCGCATGCCTTTGTGCACCTGCCGTGGGCATCGTGGGACGCGCCCAAGGTGCTCCGCACCGACATGGGCGGCTTCACGCTCCTCAGCATGTTCGCCGCCTCCGAGTTCGGCGGATCAGCTCCCGTGGACGTCCTCAAGCCCACGGGCGCGGAGGTGCTGCCCGGCGCCGGCGACTCGCTGACGGTGACCCCGCAGGCAGTGCACGCCGCGGTGTCGAAGCTGCTGAACGGCTAATCCGAGGACGAAGAGGAGGAGGCCGAGGCCTTGGATTCGGACTTGCTGCCCGAGTCGCTCTTGGTGCTCGAGTCGCTCTTGGTGCTCGAGTCCGAGGACTTCTCAGAGGAGGACGAGGATGAGGATGAGGACGACGAGTCGCCGCCCTCAGCGGCCTTCTCGCGCGCCCGCTTGCGAGTCCCGTAGTCGGTGTTGTAGAAGCCTGAGCCCTTGAAGTGGACCGCCACCGGGTGGAACACCCGGGCGACCGGCGCCTCGCACGTCTGGCAGACGCTCACCGGGTCGTCGCTCATCCGTTGCATGACCTCGAAGGTGTGGCCCTGCTCGCACCGGTACTCGTAGATCGGCATAGCTTCATGAAGTGTAGCGGCGGTTCGTTGGCACTCTCAAGGTGAGAGTGCCAACCGTCAGTCGAGGAAGGTGCCGCACGAGATGTTGATGCTCGCGCCGGTGATCGTGCGGGCCCGGTCGGAGGCGGCGAAAGCGGCCACGTTGCCCACGTCGTCCAGCGCGGCCGTCCGCCCAAGCAGCGTGCTGGCCTCGATCCGCTCAACGATCGCTTCGCGGCCGGCAAGCCCCTCGGGAATCGTCTCGGCGACCCCACTGGTGAGCAGCGTGACCGTCCGGATGCCGTACGGGCCGAGCTCCGTGGCGAGCTGGCGCCGCATCGCCTCGACCGCATGAAGCGTCACCTGGAGGCTGCCGAGGTGGGCGCCGCGCGGGGGATCGGCGGCTCCGCCGAAGCAGAGGATCACCCCCGAGCGCTGCGGGATCATGTGCCGAGCGGCGGCGCGAGCGGTCAGGAAGCTCGAGCGGACCGCGCTCTGCACGGGTCCAACGTAGTCCTCGGGGTCCATCGCCACGAGCGGGCGTCCCTGCACGTAACCGTGCGAGATCAGGTTGAAGGAGATGTCGATCCGACCGGCGGCGGCCGCCACCTCGTCGGCGTGGCGATCGACCGCATCGCCGTCCAGCGCGTCGATCTGGGCGACCCCGGCCGCGCCGCCGGCCTCCGCCGCCGCGCGTTCCAGCGGAGCCAGCGACCGCCCGGCCAGGAAAACCCGCGCCCCCTCCCGCACGAACACACGCGCCACCGCGCTTCCAACCCTGCCGCCGCCACCGTAGATGACCGTCACTTTGTCCTCGAGCAGCACGCCGCTACCTCCATGATCCGGGGTCACAAGCGGTTAGACCGCGCGTCCCGCCACAATTCATCGCGATGTCCACGCCCGACGCCGTGACCATGGAGAAGATCGTCTCGCTGTGCAAGCGGCGCGGGTTCGTCTTCCCGAGCAGCGAGATCTACGGCGGCCTGGGCGCGAGCTACGACTACGGCCACTACGGCGTGCTGCTCAAGAACAACGTGCGGGGCGAGTGGTGGCGGGCCATGCTCCAGGAGCGCGACGACATCGTCGCGCTCGACTCGGCGATCATCCAGCACCCGACGACGTGGCGGGCGAGCGGCCATCTGGCCGGCTTCACCGACCCGCTCGTCGACTGCCGCACGTGCAAGCTGCGCTTCCGCGCCGACCACATCGACCAGTCGGCGTGTGGACGCAAGCCCTCCAAGCACCCGGGCGAGACGCCCGACTGCGATCTGACCGACGCGCGTGACTTCAATCTGATGTTCGAGACCACCGTGGGCCCGGTCAAGGAGGAGGGGAGCACGGTCTACCTGCGCCCGGAGACCGCCCAGGGGATCTTCCTCAACTTCCGCAACTACCTCCAGTTCTCGCGCAAGAAGCCGCCGTTCGGGATCGCGCAGATCGGCAAGAGCTTCCGCAACGAGATCACCACCGGGAACTTCATCTTCCGGATGCGCGAGTTCGAGCAGATGGAGATGGAGTTCTTCGTCCCGCCAGGCGACGGCCCGCGCTGGCATGGGCACTGGCTCGAGCAGCGGATGGCGTGGTGGACGCGGCTGGGCCTGCGTCCCGACCACCTCCGCCTGCGCGCGCACGAATCCGACGAGCTCTCGCACTACTCGAGCGCCACCAGCGACGTCGAGTACCTGTTCCCGATCGGCTGGTCCGAGCTCGAGGGAATCGCCAACCGCGGCGACTTCGACCTGACGGCGCACGCGCAGGCCTCGGGGCAGAAGCTCGAGTACGTCGACAGCGCGAGCGGCGAGCGCTACATCCCGCACGTGATCGAGCCCGCCGCCGGCGTGGATCGCGCGCTGCTCGCGTTCCTGGTCGACGCCTACGACGAGGACGAGATCGGCGGGGAGCGCCGCACGGTGCTGCGACTGCACCCGCAGCTCGCTCCGGTCAAGGTCGCGGTGCTCCCGCTCGTACGCAAGGACGGCCAGCCCGAGCTCGCCGGCGAGGTGTACCGGGCGCTGCGCGAGCGCGTTCAGGCCGAGTTCGACGAAAGCGGCGCGATCGGCCGCCGCTACCGGCGCCAGGACGAGATCGGCACGCCGTGGGCGGTGACGATCGACCACCAGTCGCTCGAGGATCGCACCGTCACGCTGCGCGACCGGGACAGCCTGACCCAGGACCGGATCGCGATCGACGCGCTGCCGGACGAGATCCAGCGGCGGCTGCGCGCCGACTGGCGCTCCCCCAAGTTGGCGGCCTAGGTACTTGCGCGCGGGCCGCCGCGTGCGAAGCTACACCACTGAAGCATGTCCGCCCCGCCCGCGACGCTCGTCGCCGACCAGGTCTCCTACGAGACGCTGTACGAGCGCTGGGAGCACGGCAACTGGCGCGCCACCGAGATCGACTTCAGCGTCGACCGGGACCAGTGGCACGGCACCTTCACCGACCTGGAGCGCCGGGCGGCGATGTGGATCTACTCGATGTTCTTCCACGGCGAGGACTCGGTGGCGGACAACCTGTCGCCGTTCATCGACGCCGCCCCGCGCGAGGAGCAGAAGTACTTCCTGACCACGCAGCAGGTCGACGAGGCCCGCCACGCCGTGCTGTTCGGGCGCTTCATGCGCGAGGTCGCGGAGGCCGCTCCTGACACCGCCGGCTCGCTGGCCGCCACCCGGCCCCACCTCACCTGGGGCTTTCGCAAGGTGTTCGAGCGGCTCGACCGGATGGCGGTCGAGCTGCGGCGCGACCGCTCGCGGCCCAAGCTCGCGCAGGCGATCACGCTGTACCACATCGTGATCGAGGCCTCGCTGGCCCAGCCGGGCCAGCACCTGATCGACGAGTCGCTGTCGCGGCGCAACCTGCTCCCGGGGCTGTCCGAGGGCGTGCGCAACGTCGCGCGCGACGAGCAGCGCCACATCGCCTTCGGGGTCAAGATGATCGCCGACCTGATCCGCGAGGATCCGGAGTGCCGGCCGGCGATCGAGGAGCTGCTGCGCGAGATCCTGCCTTACAGACCGCCGTGTTCGTGCCGCCCGGGCTGGGACGAGCGCTACGTCGAGTGCTTCGGCTTCACGCTCGAGGACGTCTACACCCACGGCGCCGAGTCGATGGACGGCCGGCTCCGAGCCGCCGGGCTGAAGCTCGAGGAGCTGCGCGTCGGCATGCCCTTCGACCTCCCGCCGCGCGAGCGCGCGCAGCGCGGGCTGACGCTGCTGCGCGCCGGGTACCTCGGCGAGCCGAACGGCAAGGTGACGCCCAATCCCGAGGCCACCGCAGATGCTGTTCGACGGGCTGCGGCGCCAGATCGACACCTCGGCGGCGCCGGGCGCCACCATCCAATGGGAGTTCACCGACGCGGAGCCCTGGCACCTCCGGATCGAGAACGGCGCCGCCTCGGTCTCGCCCGGCAAGGCCGAGCACGCCGACCTCACCTTCCGCTGCCGGTTCGAGGACTGGATCGACCTCGCCGCCGGCCGCGATCGAGCCGTGGCGCGCGCTCGTGCAGCGCAGGATCCGCCCCAGCGGGAGCCTGCGCATGCTGGCGCGGGCACCCAAGCTGTTCGCCGCGTAAGGCGGCGGTGGCCCCGGCCCCGGCCGAAGCCGGGACCGGAGCCGCCTCCGTCACTGTCCGTTCAGCGTGAACGCGATGAACTTGTCGCTGCCGGTGAACCGGGAAGGCCGAAGTGGACGTATCCGGCTCCCCAGTACACGGTCCCGTTGACGATCGCAGGTCCGGCGATGACCGACGCGCCGGCGGAATAGCTCCACAGGATCTTGCCGGTGGCGGCGTCGAGCGCGAACATCTCCGGGTTGCCCGGCGTTCCGTCCATCGACTCGCCGTACATGACGCCGTTGGCCTCGCTCACCGGGCCGAGCGCGGGACTGTCGTTCGGGACGGCCGTCTGCCAGTCGAACGCGCCCGTCGAGCGGATCGAGGCCTGACCACGAGCCGCTGTTCGCCGAACCCCGCCGCAGCACAGGGTGTAGCCGTGTCGGGGACCCGAAGTACGGAGTCGGCCTCGGGCACGTACAGCCGCTGGCCGTCGTACGCGCTGCCCCACTCGATGCCGCCGAGCGAGCTGCCCGGCCCGACCTGCGCGCTGCCAGACGATCTTCCCGTTAGCCGGGATCGAACGCCCAGTAGATGCCGCTCTTCTGGCCGTCGCCGACGAGCGTCTGCAGCTGGCCGTTCGCGCCCCGACCGATGAACAGGTTCGGCGAGCTCCGCCGAAGTCCCAGTCGGGGCTGCCCGGCGCGGGACACCAGGTCGATCCCGGCGTGTAGCCGACCAGGCAGGCCACGTTCCAGGCGTCATAGCCCTGGACCTTGTGGCCCCACTCGAGCTTGCCCGTCTGGAGATTCAGCGCCAGCACCGCGTCGAAGTAGTCGTTCGGCCGGGGTGCAGCCCGAATCGTCCTTCGGGGGCTTGGCGTTCTGGTCGGCGGTGGCGCACGCCTCCGCCGCATCCGGCGTCGTGTAGTTGTTACCGGTGCCGACGAACACCTGATTGGTCGACGGGATTGATCGTCGGCGTGGCCCAGACGGCACCGCCGGTGTAGCCGCATCCGTGCGGCCCGTTCGGGCGTCGCGCACGGAGCGTTGCTGTCGCCACCGGCCTGCGTTGTTCGACGGGACCGTGTACGTCTTCCACATGAGCGCGCCGGTGGTGGCGATCGAGCGCGACCACCGCGCCGCGGAACGTGCAGCAGTTGTAGGCCGCGCTGCTCGGCGTCGGCCTCCTCGTTGGAGGCGACGCCGACGACGATCTCGTTGCCCCACACCACGGGGCTCGAGGTCACGATCGCGGCCGGGTTGGCTGTCCACCTGCGTGCTCCACAGCAGCATGACCATCCGTCCGGCTGACCGCGAACAAGTGCGCTCCTGCCGGGCTGTGGCGCTCGGAGGCGTTGTCGCCGAGGATCAGCTCGTTGCCGTCGATCAGCGGAGCTGTTGCGTGACACCTGCCCCGGCTGGCCCGTCGTAAGTGGAGATCTGCTTCTCCCAGATCGCGTTGCCGGTCTGGGCGTCGACCGCGTAGAGCCACCCGTTCCAGTCCGGGAAGTAGACGACCCCGTCGGCGACCGTCGGCGTGGCCGACTCGCCGCTCGTTCCGTTCATGTGGAACGTCCACTTCGGCTTGAGCTGGTTGACGTTCTGCGGGTTGATCGTGAACTCGAGCGGCTGGCTGCGGTTGCCCAGGATGCTCTGCGAGTTCGTCGGCCAGCTGGCCAGGCTCGGAGCGGCCGATGGCCGAGGCGGCAGCGGCGAGCAATCGACACAGCGGCGACGCCGATCGCCACCGCGAGGTCGCCATCGCACCAGCCGGCCGAGCGGGCGGCGACAATCGACGCAGCGTTTGCTACGCATGTGCTTCTCCCTTTCAGGTAGATCGCTCCCGAGCCCCCGCGGCGCGGGCTCAGCCGGCGATCCTCTGCGCGTCAGCGGGGCCAGAACATCAGCCACCTGGCCAATCTTTTCCCGTGATGCATCGTGGCCATCGAGCGCGTCGCGGTGGCGGCGGCGAGCTCGGTGCGGTTGCCGATGCCGAGCTTCAGGTAGATGCTCGAGAGGTGCATCTTGACGGTGGCGCGGGAGACGAACAGGCGCGCTGGCGATCTGCGGGTTCGACAGCCCGCTCGACGGCCAGCGTCGCCGACCTCGAGCTCGGCGGGGGTGAGGCTGTTCCAGCCGGCTCGACGGCCGATCGCGCCGGCCGCGGCCGCGTCGGGCGTAGGCAATCGCATCGGCGAGCGAGAGCCCCTCGCCTTCCGCCCACGCCGCGTTCCACGATGTCGTCCCCGTCGCGCTCGATCGATCGCGCGCGCGCCTCCTCGATCCAGTCGAGCGTCGAGCCCAGCGCGGCACAGCGCAAGGCGCGGCGCGCTCCGTGCTCGCTGCCGCCGTCGAGACGCGCGGCCCGCGCCGTGTCGCCCCGCGCGCGCCGCCAGACAGCCCCAGCGCCACCAGCGCATCCGCGGCTTCGCGCTCCACGCCGAGCTCGGCGGCGGTCTCGAGGCTCGGCCTGGAGCAGCTCGCGGCCGCGATCGACCGCGCCGTCGAGGATGGCCGCGCATCCAGCCGATCCAGTCGGCGAGGGCACGGTGGCGCGGACTGCCGGTTGCGCCCGGCGACGCGTCCGCAGCTCGCGCGCTTGCGCCTCGGCGCCTCGGGCAGGTCGCGACGGGCCAGGGCGATCCGCCCGAGCGTCTCGCGCGTGATCGCAAGCGTGTGCAGCTGCGGCACCTCCAGCAGCCCGTTGCGCGAGCCTGCTCGGCGGCGTCGAGCCCGCCCTGCACGAGCTCGGCGATCATCAGCGCCACATTCAGCGCCGGGATCGCCTGAAGGGCGCCCGCCTCCTGCCGCCCAGCTCAGCTCGCGCGCCCCCTCGGCCAGCGCTTCCTCGGTGCGTCCCGAGCAGCCCGAGCGCGTGGACGCGAAAGCCCACGCCCTGGAAGTGAGTCATCGACGGCACCTCCCCCTCGAGCGCGAGCGCCAGGTCGGCATGAGCCAGGCCACGCTCCGGCGCCCCGGCGATCGACCTCGGTCCAGGCCATCGCCAGCTCGGCCCACGTCCGCAGGCGAATGTGCTCCGAGGCGTTCTGAATCGTCAGGAACTCGTCGTAGGCGGTGCGAGCGGCGTCGAACCGGTCGCAGATGGCGTCCACCATCGCCACGTTGACCAGGGCGAAGGCGAGTCCCAGCGAGTCGCTCGCAGGCTCGACCGAGCTCGACCGCGCGATACGCGTTGCGGCGTCCGGTCTCCAAATCCATGCCGGTCTGGATCAGCACCTGCGCCGACCTCAGCATGCAGCTGGGCTTGGGCGTCGATGTCATCGATTTCGTCCGCGAGCGCGAGCCCGGCCTGGGTGTTGGCGAAGCCGGCCGCGTAGTCCTCCCCGAGCACCCCGATCAAGCCCGCTCCGCAGTGCACGACGGCGCGGGCGGCCGCCTCGGTCTCGCGTTCGGCGATCGGGAGTACAGCGGCGCACGCGCCGCGCGCCTCCTCGAAATGCTCGGCCAGCACCCAGTGGCGGATCAGCGACGCGACGATCCTCATCGCGCCGGGCGCATCGTGTTCGACCGCCCGCTCCAGCGCCCGCCGCAGATTCGCCGTCTCCTCGTCGATCAGCTCGTGCCCGGCCGCTTCGAGCATCAGATCATCAGCCTCGGCCGCGAACGCGCTGAAGAACGCCAGGTGCCGGTCCTCGATCTCGTCCCGCTCCCCTTCGAGACGCAACTGCTCGGCGGCATACTCGCGCACCGTCTCCAGGCAGGACCACCGCTCCGTCCACCTGCCCGGAACGGGCACGATCAGCCCCTTGGCCACGAGGGCGTCGAGGAGCTCCGGCACCTCGTCATCGTCGAGATCGGCCGCCGCGACCGCTTTCGCGGCCGCCGCCGTGAACCCGCCCGCGAACACCGACAGGCCCCGGAGCAGCGCACGCTCGGGCACGTCGAGCAGCTGATAGCTCCAGTCGAGCGAAGCTCGCACCGAGCGGTGACGCCCGAGTGGCTCCTCGCCGGACGGAGCGTCCAGACGTCCCCGCCGCACGAGCGCATCGGCCACCTCGCCCACGGTCAGCGTGTCGGTCCGAGCCGCTGCCAGGCACAGTGCGAGCGGCAGCCCGTCGAGCTCGCGGCAGATCCGCCCCACCGCCCTCGCCGCGGACGGCGTGAGCTCGAACGCCGGATCGGCCGCGGCGGCGCGGTCGATGAACAACCGGCCCGCCTCGGACCGGACGACGGCGCCCAGGCCCCCACCGGGCTCGGGAAGACTCGAGAGGACCCAGACAGAACACGCTCTCCCGCTCGGTCCCCAGCGGCTCGCGGCTCGTCACCAGAACCCGCACTCCGGAGGCTCCGTCCAGAACCTCGGACACCACGCGTTCGGTGCGTCGAGCAGCAGGTGCTCGCAGTTGTCGAGCACCATCAGCAGCCGTCGTGCGCCAGCGACTCGAGCAGCACCTGAGCGGGACGGCGCCCAAAGCGCTCGCGGGCCCCCAGAGCCCGAAGCAGCTCATCGATGAGTTGCTCCGCGGTGGCCACGCTGGCCAGCTCGACCACGACGCTTTCGAGCGGCGGAATCCCATTGGGGGGCCGGTTGGCGAGCTCGAGCGCGAGCGCGCGTCTTACCACAGCCGCCCGCCCCGGTCACCGTGATCAGCCGGGCCAACGACAGCCTGCGCTCCAGCTCGGCAAGCTCGCGGTCACGCCCGATCAGTGGGGTCCCACTGATCATGTGCGGCGATCGTCCCACAAATCCCGGGGGGCGTGGGGTCGGCGCCCGCAACGTACGTCGCAGCCTTGGACGCATGATTCGCAGACTGCCGTGAAGGCGCCGCCGAGAACCACGGCCACCTGGCCAAACCGGCTCGCCGCTACCGGGCCGCCGCGCTCCCGCACCGGGACAGCAACCACCGGCGACGCGCCGGCGGCGTTGACCGCGTCGGCCGCGGTGGTGGCGCGCACCACGTCGCCCGGTCGCGCCACGGCGATCGCCGTGGCGAACTGGCCGCCGATCACCGCAACCCGCTTGCGCTTGACCACCCGGCTCCGACGCCGCACCTCGATCGTGACATACGGCTTCGCCGGCGCCACCGTCCCGCTGGCCTGCACCGGCGGGCCGGGCGCGACCGTGAGCGTCACCGCGGGCGCCACCGCCACCTGCGCCACGTCTGACACCGCCGCCGGCGCGGCGCGGTGGAGCGTCCTCAGCGCCGTGCTCGCCGACAGGGTCAGCTGAGCGCTCCAGGATCCGTCCGCGGCCGTCGTGGCCGTGGCGAGCGTCACCGGCGTGCCCGGGGCGATTTGCTGGAGCTCCAGCGGCGCGCCCGCCACCGGCGCCCCGCCGAGAACGCCGAGGTTCCCGGTGAGCTCGACCGTCACCGGCGCCACCGCCGTGGGGGGAGCCCCGGCGATCGTCAGCCTGAGCGGAGTTCCCGCCAGCGCGGCGATCCGCGAGCGGACCGCGGGAAGCTCTCGGTAGAGGACGTCGCCCGGGCAGGCCGTCGAGTCGCCGTCGCGATGGCCGGCCACCCGCGGCAGCGAAACGTGAGCACCGGGCGGGAACGGCGTGTAGAACGCATCGCTCGGGTTCACCCGGACGGTGACCCGGCCGCGAGCCGGGACTCCGTGCAGGGAGAGCTTCCAGGCGATCAGGCGCTCGAGCGCGCGCAGCGCCGCCGGCGACGGCGAGGCGCCCATGAAGTCGCCGAGCACGACCACCCCGGTCGACACGGCGTTGTATCCGCCCGCATGGGCGCCGAGCACCGGCTCGTCGATCCCGCCCGCCCTCGCTTCCCAGATCCGGCCGAACTCATCGATGGCGAAGTTGTAGGCGATGTCCCAGAAGCCCCGGACGTAGCGGTGGTAGTCGAAGATCGAGCGCAGGATCGACGGGGACCTCGGCCGCGCCATACCCGTTCGCGGTCTCCGAGTGGTGAACGAACGCGAGCTTGACCGATCCGAAGTGAGCCGGTACCGCCGGCGGCGCAACGCCCCGAGCCCAGGCGAAGCGGGCGATGATCGGCGGCTGGCCGGGCCCGGCCGCGAGCACGGGCTGGGCGAGAGGGAGCGGGGTCCCGGCGCGCACTGCGACGCCGTCGCCCGCCACGAAGTGGAGCCGCACGCCATGAACCGGACCTGCGCTCCGCAGCTGTACGTATTCGGCCTCGCCGCTCCAGATCGGCTCGCCGAAGAGCCTGCCCGCGGGCGCGCCGTCACCGTCGTGCCCGAGGGTTGACGCCAGCGCCCACCGACTCCACGCGCCACCAACCGGCGGCCGCGTCCGCAGCTCGATCGACGCCCGGCGCGGCCCGTCCCAGGAAACGCCAACCAGGCTGAAGGCCCGCGGCGCACGTACCGGACGCGACACTCCGTTCACCGACCCGAGCCAGTCGCTCTGCGGCCCCGGCGCGCCGAGCGCGCGCGCCGGCGGGATCAGCGACGCCGCGCCGGCGGCCGCCGCACCTCGAAGGACGTCGCGACGAGTGAGCCCACCTCTCACTGCGCTCGAGAGTACCGCCCGCTAGTGGAGCTTGGCCGTCAGCCCGCAGCGAGAACCCGCCCGGAGCCGGACTCGCCGCGACATCAGAGACGGCGAGGTGCGGATTCGAGAACAAGGTGAGCGTGGCCAGTCCTCCGAACGGCACATCGGGCTGCACGATCACATTGCCGCCCTGCGCCGACACGGTGGCGGCCGCGCTCGCGGTCACTCCGAACAGCGTCGCGGTGCCCTGCAGGGTCAGTTGGCCGCCACCCGAGGCGACCGGTTGGACGTTGTCGATGAACGGCACGGCGCTACGGAGGTCGGCCTGGGTGACGCGCGCGGTGCCCGTGAGCCGGTCGCCACGTTTGGTCAGGCTGGCGTCGCGGAGCGTGAGCAGCCCGACGTCGAGCTGCGTTCGCCGACGCATCGACCGACCCCGCGTCTCCGGCGCCGGCCAGCGTGCTCCCGAGCGAGCGCCACCGCGGCGCGGTAGTCCGCCATGCGCACGACCACGTGATCGGCGTGGTGCCAGAGCAACTCGATCGCGGGGAAGGCCGAGACCTTCACGGAGATGACGGTGCCCGAGCCGACAGGCGGTCGCGCAGGCGCTGCGCCGCGATCCCCGGGAGCACGAGCTGAGCGACGACCAGCAGGACCAGCACCACGATCGCCGTGGCGAGCACCGCAAGGCGTTTCAAGCCGGCGCTTACCCGAGGAGCGCCCGCGCGGCCGTGACCGCCTGGGCCATGGCCGGGCTGACGTCGAGCTCCGGCTCGCTCAGCGACCGCACTGTGAGCCCGTCGGCCAGCGCGAACAGGAACAGCGCCACCGCCTCGGGCTCGGCTCGGAGCTCGAGCGCGCCGGCGTCCCGCTTGGCGCGGAGGATCTCGACCAGGTGGGCTCGCGTGCTGCGTCCCAGCGCCGCCAGCTCGCCCGCGATCTCTGCGTTCCGCTGGGCCAGCGTCAGCATCTCGTAGTGCATCAGGGCCGCGCTCGGGCCGGCGCCCAGGAAATGTTGGAAGCTCTGGACGAGCGCGTCGAGCACCCGGTCGGCGGTGTCGGCATCCTCGATGGCCGCCTCCAGCCGCCGCTTGCGCACGTCGCACTCGCGGCGCACCACCTCGACCAGCAGCCGCTCCTTGGTCCCGAAGTAGTAGTGCAGCAGCCCGCGCGACACGCCGGCTTCGCGCGCCACCAGGTCGAACGTGGATCCGGCGATCCCGCGCTCGGCCACGCTGGCGCGCATGGCGTCGACGATGCGAGCCGCCTTCTCGGAGGTCAGCTCACGCGGGCGCGGAAGCTCGGCTGTGCTCGCGGCCTCCATCGCGGCGATTCTAGTCTGGCTCGCTCAGGCCGCGTCGCCGTGGTCGCGGATCCAATCCGCGATCTGCGGCTGGGCCACCTTGGCCGCGTGACGCCCGGCGACGAAGCCGATGTGACCGGACCGGAGGCGAAGCTCGCCGCGATCCTCGGAGCCGACGAGGCGAGTCAGCGGCTCCGACGAGGCGACCGGCGTGATGTCATCGCGCTCGGCGAGCGCGTTCAGGAACGGGCAGCGGATGTCCCGCAGTCGCACCTCGCCTCGATGGAGCGGGACCACTCCCTTGCACAACGCGTTCTCGCGGACCAGCACGTCGACCGTCTGGCGAAACGCGGCCCCCGGGAACGGCACCTGATCTCGCGCCCAACCGCCGATGGCCAGGAACGACTCGAGAGATTCCTCGTTCCACAGGTTCTGGACGAAGCTCGCTCCCTGCACGAGGCGGTCGGTCGGCTTGAGCGCCCGAAAGCCCTCGTCCAGCACGCGGGCCGGCACAAGACCGCGCTCGTCGATGACATCCGCGGCGTCGAGTCGCCCGTCGCGGAACATGTTGCCCATGAACCCCATCTCGCGGAAGTCACACGGAGTCGCCATCACCATCAGGTTGCGGATCGGCAGCTCGGGGTGACTCGCGGTCAGGAGCAGGGCGAGGACGCCGCCGAAGCAATAGCCCACCAGCGTCAGCGCCTCGGCATCGGCCTCCTCGAGCAGCGCGGCGATCGCCTTCGGGATGTAGTCGTCGACGTAGGTCTCGAGGCTGTTCTCCGCATCCGCCGGGTCGGGCGCCAACCAGTCGAGCAGGAACACGTCAAAGCCCTCACCGAGCAGGTGGCGCACGAAGCTCGTCCCGGGCAGCAGGTCGAGCACGTAGCTCTTGCTGACCAGGCTGTGGACGATCAGCACCGGCGGTCGGTGTCGTCGCTGATCGGACTGATAGCGCCACAGCTGAGCCTTGTCCCTGCGCCAGACCAGGTTACGCGGGGTGCGGCCCGTCGCCGGCCTGAGCTGACCGGTGAGATACGCCAGACCGTTCTGGGCGCGCAGGATCTGCCGCTCGACCACGTTCGGAGCCATCACGCCGCCTTACGGCTCTCGTCGCGGCGCCGTTGTGTGCTCGTCTCGCTCTGCTCGAGCTGGCGACGGAGGTCGCGGACCTCGCGCTCGAGGCTTCCCACCTGGTTCATCAGCTCCACCGCGTCCGCTCGGGAGGCCAGTCCCCACAGCGCCAGCCACCGCGCGGACGCGCCGCGCAGCTCGCCGAGCAGGCGCCGCTGCAGCTTGACCCCGGTGGCCGCGAGGTCCATGAACGTGTCGCTCTGCACCCAGGACTCGGCACCGGAGCCGACCGGTCGCTCGATCAGGTCGAACGCCTTGCGCCACGGCGAGGGCATCGTCATCACCTTCCTCTCTGGTCGCCGCGCGGGCGCACGTCAGCCGATCGCCTTCTCATGGCCCTCCCACTCGCGCTCACGGAGCACGTACTTCTGGATCTTCCCGGTCGAGGTCCGCGGGAGCTCGCAGAACTCGATCGCGGCGGGGCACTTGAAGCGGGCCAGGTGGTCGCGGCAGAACGAGATCAGGTCGTCTTCGCTGACCTCCTCGCCCTCCTTGAGCTCGACGAACGCCTTCGGGCGCTCACCCCACTTCTCGTCCGGCATCGCCACCACCGCCGCCTCGAGCACGGAATCGTGCTCGGAGACCGCCTGCTCGACCTCGATGCTCGAGATGTTCTCCCCGCCCGAGATGATGATGTCCTTCGAACGGTCGCGCAGCTCGACGTAGCCGTCCGGATGCCACACGGCCAGGTCGCCGGAGTGGTACCAGCCGCCCTCGAACGCCTCCTCGGTCTTCTCGTCGTTGCCGTGGTATCGGGCCATGACGCTGTTCCCGCGCATCAGCACCTCGCCCACGGTCTCGCCGTCGCGCGGCACGTCGCGCATCTCGTCGTCGGCGACGCGCACCAGGTCGGCGCCGTTGTAGGTGTGCCCCTGGCGCGCCAGCAGCCGCGCCTGCTCCTCCACGTCGTGCTCGTCCCATTGAGGCTGCCAGCTGCACGCCATGGCCGGGCCGTAGGTCTCGGTCAAGCCGTAGAGGTGGATCGGATACAGGTTGAGCTCGCGCATCCGCCGCAGCAAAGCCGGCGTCGGGGGCGAGCCGCCCGTCGGCACGATCACGCGCTGCTCGAGCCGGTGTGCCTTGTCGTGGTTGACGATGCTCATGTGGATCGTCGGCGCGCCGCTGTAATGCGTCACGCCCTCGGATTCGAACAGGTCCCAGATCCGATCGGGCTCGACCTTGGGCAGGCAGACGTGCACTCCGCCCGCCGCGGTCACCCCCCAGGTCAGGCACCAGCCGTTGCAGTGGAACATCGGCAGCGTCCACAGATGCACCGAGTCGTAGCCGAGCCCCACCTCGAGGGCCACCCCGAGCGCGCGCAGGTAGGCGCCGCGGTGGGTGTACACCGCCCCCTTGGACTGCCCGGTGGTGCCCGAGGTGTAGTTGATCGAGATCGGCTCGCTCTCGTCCTCGAGCCAGCTTTCGGGCGCCTCCGGAGATCCGCCGGCGAGCAGTTGCTCATACGGGTCGTCGTCCTCGCCGGTGTCCTCGATCACGATTGTCTCGACGCCGTCGAGTGAGAGCGGCTCGACCACGTCCTTCAGCCGCGCGTCGACGAGCAGCGTGCGTGCGCCCGAGTCGCCCATGATGTGTTCGACCTCTTCGCTGCTCAGGCGGCTGTTGATGGCCACGAGCACACCGCCCGCGAGCGGAACCCCGTAGTGCGCTTCGAGCAGCGCCGGCGTGTTGGGGGCGAGGATCGCCACCCGGTCGTGGCGCTCCAAGCCGTGCTCACGGAGCGCCGAGGCCAGGCGGTTGCAGCGCTCCTCGAGCTCCGCGTAATTGAGGCGCCGCTCGCCGTGGACCACGGCCGGGCGGTTGCCGAGCGCCCGCGCGTTGCGGTGCAGGAAGCCCAGCGGGCTCAGCTCCAGGCGGGATGGCGATGCCTTCATGTTTCCCTCCCTCTGTTGCGGCGGCGAGGCACGTCGCCGTGGTCCGTCCCTCGGCGGACCGGGCGTTACTCATACGGCTACCCGCACGCGGCGCCCGCGAACTACCCCCTTGAAACGCCGGGAGGCGCCACGCGGGCGCCTCCGGGACGGCGGAACTGGAGCGGCCGGCTTACGCGGCGCTGACCGGCGTCGTCGGCTGAGCCGAGGTGGGCGGCGCCGGCGGCGTGTACTGGAACTCCTCCTCGGCGCCGAACAGCGTGTCGAGCACCTTGGAGCGCAGCTTCTCTGATCCGGCGAGTGCCGCGCCACCGGCCACGGCGGCGAGCAGCACCTTGCGGCCGAACGAGAAGCCCTTGCGAGCCTTCCGCTTGGGCGCGTCGGTGAACGCCAACGTGGCTTCCCGCGCCGCCTCGTAGGCGTCCCGCAGGTCGTTCTGGAGCTTCTTGTTCTCGAGCAGCGCCTTCGCCGGCGCTTTGCCGTTGGCCAGACGCCCGTAGGCGCTCTTGCTCGAGTCGATCGCCGTGCGCACGTTGTCGCGCAGGTCACCGTCCTCGATCAGGCGCTGGATGTACGGGTTGGCCTTGGTGATGTTCGAAAGATCGGCGGTATTGAAAGGGACCGCCTTGGCGGCTTTGGCCACTTTCTTCTTCTTGGAAGCCATTGCTCTCCCTCAGGGGCGTGGTCGAAGGTGTGAGGATACGCGATGAGGGCTGCCCCTCGTCGGCCTTTCTGCCCCCAAAGCAGGGCGTTGAAGCCGACTGCTCGTTTTTCTAGGCGGCGCGCAGCGCCTTGGCCCGCTTGCGCACCGGCCGGCGCTGGAGGGCCGCCTCCAGGACCTCGTCGATCGTCGAGACGAAGCGGAAATCGAGGTCCTTGCGCAGATGCTCGGGGATTTCCTCGGCTTCCTGCTCGTTCAGCGCCGGCGCGATCACGGTGTGGATCCCACCGCGCTGCGCAGCCAGAGCCTTCTCCTTGAGCCCGCCTATGGGGAGAACCTGGCCGGTCAGCGTGATCTCGCCCGTCATCGCCACGTCGGCGCGCACGGGCCGCTCGGAGATCAGCGACGCGACCGCGCTGGCGATCGCGATTCCGGCGCTCGGGCCATCCTTCGGCGTGGCGCCGGCCGGGACGTGGATGTGGAGGTCGTGGGTGGCGAACCAGTCCTCGGGCAGGTCGGGCACCAGCTCGGGAGCGCTGCTGCGAACGTAGGAGAGCGCCGCCTGGGCCGACTCGCGCATCACCTCGCCCAACTGGCCGGTGATGAGCAGGCTGCCCTTCCCGGGCATCGCCGTGGCCTCGATGAACAGCACCTCGCCGCCGACGGGCGTCCAGGCCAGGCCGGTGGCGACGCCGGGGCGCGAGGTGCGCCGCCGAGCCTCGGTGAAGAACCGCCGGCGACCGAGCAACTCGCGGACTCGCGGCTCGGTGATCGTGACCTTGCGCGTGACGGCGCCCTCGGCCACCTGACGTGCGATCTTGCGGCACACGCTGCCGATCTCGCGCTCGAGCTGACGCACGCCCGCCTCGCGCGTGTAGTCGTTGATGATCGTGCGCAGCGCCGAGTCGCTGAACGAGATCCGGCTCTTGCGCAGGCCGTTGCGCTCGATCTGGCGGGCGACCAGGTAGCGCTTGGCGATCTCGAGCTTCTCCGCCTCGGTGTAGCCCGCGAGCTGGATCACCTCCATGCGGTCACGCAGCGGCCCGGGAACCGGATCGAGCGTGTTCGCCGTGGTCACGAACATCACGCTCGAGAGATCGAAGGGGAGGTCGAGATAGTGGTCGCGGAACGAGTCGTTCTGCTCGGGGTCGAGGACTTCGAGCATCGCGCTCGAGGGATCGCCGCGGAAGTCGGCGCCCATCTTGTCGATCTCGTCGATCATCAGCAGCGGGTTGTTGACGCCGCCGTCGCGCAGCCCTCGGATGATCACTCCGGGCATCGCGCCGATGTAGGTGCGGCGGTGGCCGCGGAGCTCGGCCTCGTCGCGCACGCCGCCCACGCTGATGCGCTCGAACTTGCGACCCAGCGCCCGCGCGATCGATCGTCCCAGGGAGGTCTTGCCCACGCCGGGAGGCCCGACGAAGCAGAGAATCGAGCCGCGGGCATCCGGCTTCAACTGGCGCACGGCGAGAAACTCGAGGATCCGATCCTTGACCTGCTCGATGTCGTAGTGGTCCTCGTCGAGCACCTTGCGGGCGTGCCCCAGATCCAGGTTGTCCTCGGTCGACTTGTCCCAGGGGAGGCTGGCGATCCACTCGAGATAGTTGCGGACCACGCCGTACTCGGCCATCGCGGGCTGGAGGCGCTCGAGACGGGCCAGCTCCCGGTCGGCCTGCTTGCGCACCACCTCCGGGAGATCGATCGCGGCGAGCTCCTCCCGGAGCTCGTTGACTTCAGCCTGAACCTCGTCGGCTTCTCCCAGCTCCTCCTGGATCGCCTTGAGCTGCTGGCGCAGGAAGTACTCGCGCTGGCCCTTCTCGAGCTCGGACTGCACCTGGGACTGGATCTTCGACCCGATCGCCACCAGCTCCAGCTCGTGGGCCAGGAGCTCGGACAGGCGGCGCAGCCGCTTGAACACGTCGAGCTCCTCGAGCAGGGCCTGCTTCTCCTCGGTCTTCAGGCGCAGCGCGCCACCGATCAGGTGGGCCAGCGCGCTGGGGTCGTCCACGTTGGCGACCATGATCTGGAGCTCCTCCGGGAGGTACGGGACCTCCTGGACGATGCTCGTGAACGTCTGCTGCACGTTGCGCATGAGCGCGATCAGCTCCGGGCTGTGCTGCACGTGGTCGGGGGCCTCGATGACGTCGGCCACGAGATAGGGCTCGCGCGCCACCCACTGCTCGATCCTCACCCGCTGCGCACCCTGGATCAGCACGCGCAGCGTTCCGTCGGGCACCCGGATCATCCGCGCCACCGCGCCGAGGACCCCGACCTCGTAGAGGTCCTCGGGATTCGGCGCCTCCACCTCGGGGTCGCGGCTGGCCACCACGACGATCGAGCGGTCTCCGCGGAGCACGTCGTTGATCAGCTCGATGCTCCGCGGCTGACCCACGTTGAGCGGGATCAGCGTGTCCGGGAAGGCGACGGTGTCGCGCAGCGGGAGCACACCTACGCGCTGAGGCAGCGTCCTCACCACCTCGATGTTGCGCGGGCCGGTCTCGGGCACGCCGACCTCGATCACCGGCGCCGGCCTCTCGCTCGCGCTCAGAGGTCCGGACTCCTCGCTCGGCCTCACCGGTGCGGACCTTCGATCGAGATGCCGCGATTGGCCGCCTCGCGACGGGCCAGCGGCAGCTCGACCCGCAGCAACCCGTCCTCGTAGCTGGCCTTCGCCTCCTCGGCCAGCACGTCGGCGGCGAGCTCGATCACGCGCCGGAACGCCCCGCGCTCGATCTCGACCTGCTGGTAGACCTCGCTCTCGACCTCCCCGGGGTGACGCGTCCCGGAGAGGATCAGCTCCCGTCCATGGATCTCCAGATCGAGCGCCTCGGCGTCGACGCCGGCGAGCTCGGCGGTGACGATGGCCCGGGGCGGATCGGACGTGTAGGCCACGTCCACGGCGGGGCTGAAGCCGGTCCGGCGGCGCGTCAGTCCGGTGCGCTCGAACACGTCGCCGAACAGCTCATCCATCTCCCGGCGCATCCGGTCGAAGTTGGCAAACAGATCCCGTTCACGCATGGCCAGCGCTTCAGGTTAACGCGCAGGTGCCGCAGTCAGACGCTGTAGACGGAGCCTTCTTCGGCCAGCTCGACGTCGGCCCCGTACCCGCCGACCGCCTCCGAACGCAGCCACCCCTCGTCGAGCTCGTCGGAGAAGTGCGTCACCACGAGCCGCTGGGCGCGTGCCTCGCGCCCGAGCTGGCCTGCCTCGCGCGGGGTCAGATGGCCGCGCTCTCCGGTTCGCTCGGGCCGGGGCAGCGTCGCCTCGATCAGCATCAGGTCACTCCCGCGCGCGAAGCTGACGAGCTGGTCGTTGGGGCTGCAGTCGGCGCTGTAGGTCAGGCGCCGGCCGTTCGCCGAGCAGCTGCACCGCCCAGGTGCGCGTGAAGTGCGGGACCTCGCAGAAGCGAACCGACATCGGGCCGAGCTTCAGCTCGTCCGGGCCGTCGTACTCATGGAGCTCGAAGGATCGCTCGACCAGCTCCTCGTCACCCCAGCACGCCACGAGCGTGCGGAACATCTCGGCGGCGCCCTTGGGCGCGTGCAACTCGGGCCGCGCGGGATCGTCGGTGCCGGGCCAGCGCCCGACCGGGACCGGTTGCTGGCGGGGGGCGTAGCTCAGCGCGTAGCTGTAGGGAATGAGGTCGAGGAAGTGGTCCGCGTGCAGGTGGCTGATCAGGACCGCGTCGATATCCACGTAGTCACGAAAGCGGCGGAGCTTCGAGAACACACCGTTGCCGCAGTCGAGCAGCAGCGCGTAATCCCCCTCCTGCACCAGGTAGCCGCTGCAGGCCCCGTCGGCGTCCTGCCAGGACGGCGACTTGCCCAGCACCGTGATCTGCACCTCGCTCCTCTCTCTCGCAGCGCGGAGACTAGCCCGCGGCCAGCGCGAGGGAGCCGAATCTATCAGTGGTGATCGTGGTCGCCGTCGCCGCGCTTAGGGACGTCCATCACCCAGCCCATCAAGATGCTGAACAGCACGAACGCGATGAATCCGCCGATCAGGGGCCAGTACATGGCCGAAACATATCTCAGCGGCGGGCGTCAGGCATGCAGCGCGACCTGCTCGTTGGCCGAGGGGAACTCCCACGCCACCTGGAGGCGCCGCTCGTGGCGGAACACGAAGCGCATCTGGCTCGGAGGACGGAGACCTTCCGGACGGTTCGGGCGATAGGTCGCACATGGACCGGCTTCCGACACCGCGCACAGGCGGTTCTGGTGAAAGAAGCAGTTCTCGCAGCTTGCTGCTGGCGCCCCATCGCGACCGTTGGCCATACCTATCCTCGTCCCCGTGTTGCTAGTTGCTGCGCACCGACCGAGGCGGGGATCAAAGCGCAAGCCTCTGCGCACCGCAACGCCGATTCCCGGAAAACGCAGGAACTTCGTCGACGTCGGTTATTCCTGCAATTTGCAGGCTGTTAAACAACCCAGCCGCATTTTCCGGGGCTTTGGCGGGTATCGATGCGGGGTCCGCCCCGCGTGACGGCTCGGAGTCCCGCGCCCGTATCCGGGTAACCCTGCGCGCAATGAACATCCTCGTCACCGGGATCAGCGGCTACATCGGCTCGCGGCTCGCGGCACGGCTGGCCCGCGACGGCCACGCCATCCGCGGCCTCAGCCGCCGGCCCGGCGAGAACATTCCCGGGGCGAGCGTGCTCGCCGGAGATGCCGTCTCCGGCGCCGGCCTGGACGCCGCGCTCGAGGGGATCGACGTCGCCTATTTCCTCATCCACTCGATGGAGCGCTCCCAGAACGGGACGTTCAGCCTCCGCGAGCACCAGGCGGCGGAGAACTTCGCGCGCGCGGCTGCGTCGGCCGGCGTGGGCCGGATCGTCTACCTCGGCGGCCTGATCCCGACCGACGGCCCTGCGTCGGCCCACCTGTCAAGCCGGCTCGCCGTCGAGGAGATCCTGCTCGGCGGGAGCCCGTGCTCCGTCGCCTTCCGCGCCTCGATCGTGATCGGCGCCGGCAGCCGGTCATTCCGATTCCTCGTGCGGCTCGTCGAGCGGCTCCCGGTGCTCGCCGTGCCCGCCTGGCGAACGCACCGCACGCGCCCGATCGACGAGCGCGACATGATCGAGTTGCTCGCCCGCGCCGCCACCGACGAGCAGGTGTGCGGTCAGACGTTCGACGTCGGCGGTCCCGATGTCGTCTCCTACGGCGAGCTGATCGACCGCATCGCCAACCTGATGGTCGTGAACCGGCCGACGATCTCGTTCAGGCGGCTGACCGTGACGCCCATCGCCAGCCGCGTGGCGTCCGTGATCGCGGGCGAGGACTGGGAGCTGGTCGGCCCGCTGATGGAGAGCCTCGACAAGGACCTGCTCCCGCGCGATGACCGCGCGGCGCGAGTCCTCGGGGTCAGGCTTCACTCCCTCGACGCCGCGATCGAGCACGCGCTGGCCGAGTGGGAGGCGATCGAACCGCTCGCCGCTCGATAGCGACTATCAGTAGGGTCTGCACATGAGCACAGTCCGGGTCAAGATCGACATCAACGCGCCGATCGAGCGCGTCTGGGAGACGGTCATGGACCCCAACCGGTTGAAGGATTGGGTGACGATCCACCGTTCGGTCAAGGATGCGTCCGAGGCTCCGTTGCGCCGAGGCGCGACGATGGACCAGGTCCTCCACATGCGCGGCGTGTCGTTCAAGGTGCACTGGACCTTGGCCGAGGTGCGCGAGCCCAACCTTGCCGAGTGGGAGGGTCGCGGCCCGGCGCACTCCGAGGCTCGCATTCGCTACGGGCTATCCGCCAACGGCGAGGGCGTGACAACGTTCGACTACACCAACGAGTTCACTCCACCTGGCGGCCGGCTGGGACATGTGGCCAGCCGAGTCATCGTGGGCGCGGCGTCTGAGCGTGAAGCGAACAGTTCACTCCAGCGCTTGAAGTCATTGCTCGAACGCTGAGTAACCTCTCATCGTTGCAAGCAACCCTGCCTTCCCGCGGCTGCGCTGACAGGCAACGTTTGACCGCGAGTATGGTTAACCGCCGTACGTGTTCAACTCCGAAAGGGGAGGCTATTGGCGGACTTTGTCGACAGTACGGTCCGGGACATCGACCGGCGGCTCGGTGAGCTCAAGGAAGAAGTGGCAAGGCTCGAGGCGGCGCGCAATGCGCTCATCGGGACCAGGCGCGGCCCCGGCCGCCCTCGAGGCGCTTCACCAACGGCTCGCGCCGGTCCACACGCAGCCGGACCCACACGCAGACCGGGCCGCCCGCGCGGCCGGCGAGGCGGCAACACCCGGGCCAACCAAGCTCTCGAGCTGGTGCGCACCCAGCCCGGGATAACGATCCCGCAGATCGCGGAGTCGATGAGGATCGAGCCGAATTATCTGTATCGGGTGATGCCGCGGCTCGCCGAGGAAGGTCAGGTCCGGCGGGAGGGCCAGGGCTGGCATCCAGCCGCGTGACCCGCCCGCTCACCGCGTAGTAACGCGGTGCCGTCTCACGTACAGGCGCGTGGGGAGGTGAGACGGCACCGTACAGGCCGAGTGCTCCGTCCGCCTAGATCAAATCGAGCTTCTTGACCGCGTCGCGCTCCTCCTTGAGCTCGTTGACCGTAGCTTCGATACGCGAGCGGGAGAAGTCGTTTATCTCGAGGTCCTGGACGATCTCGTAGGAACCGCCCGAGCAGGTGACCGGGAAGCTGCGAGATCACTCCCTCGTCGACGCCGTAGGAACCGTCCGACGGGATCGACATCGAGACCCAGTCACCGTCCGGCGTCCCCAGCACCCAGTCGTGCACGTGATCGATGGCGGCGTTGGCGGCCGAGGCCGCGCTCGACATGCCACGGGCGTCGATGATCGCCGCTCCGCGCTTCTGCACGGTGGGGATGAAGTCGTTCTCCAGCCACTCCTGGTCGTCGATCATCTCCGCGGCATCCTTGCCCCCGACCTTGGCGTGGAAGATGTCGGGGTACTGCGTGGCTGAGTGGTTGCCCCACACGATCATGTTGGTGATGTCCTTGATCGCCGCGCCCGTCTTCTTCGCCAGCTGTGCAATCGCGCGGTTGTGATCGAGCCGCGTCATCGCCGTGAACCGGTCGTTGGAAATATCGGGAGCGTTGCTCCGGGCGATCAGGCAGTTCGTGTTCGCCGGGTTGCCGACCACCAGCACCTTGACGTCGGAAGCGGCGTGAGAGTTCAGCGCCTCGCCCTGGGGCTTGAAGATCCCGCCGTTGGCCTCGAGCAGGTCGCTGCGCTCCATTCCCTTGCTCCGGGGCTTGGCCCCGACGAGCAGGGCGATGTTGACGCCGTCGAAGGCCTTGTTCGGGTCATCGTCGATGTCGATCCCGGCGAGCAGCGGGAACGCGCAGTCGTCGAGCTCCATCGCCGTGCCCTCCGCCGCCTTGACCGCGTCCGGGATCTCGAGCAGGGAAAGGTGCACGGGCGTGTCGGGGCCGAGCAGCTGTCCGCTCGCGACGCGGAACAGGATCGCGTAGCCGATCTGGCCTGCGGCGCCGGTGACGGCGACGCGTACTGGCGTGTCACTCATTGGATGTCCTCCTAGCTTTCCAGGCGCACGGGCTTGCGTGCGCATCGGGCGGTTTCAAAT
The DNA here is from genome assembly GCA_963710305.1 of uncultured Solirubrobacterales bacterium. Classification (GTDB taxonomy): domain Bacteria; phylum Actinomycetota; class Thermoleophilia; order Solirubrobacterales; family Solirubrobacteraceae; genus Palsa-465. The sequence goes on from CAVPZV010000002.1 coordinate 174,329, forward strand.
TGCGGCTCGGCGGCGACGATGCTACTCGGCGCCCGCCGGCTCACAGCTCGAGCCCGTAGACGTCGGAGAGCTTCGCCTTGAGGTAGCTCACGAATGGCGCGACCGCGATCGGCCCGCCTACCACGCGCTCGAGCAGCTCCGGCATCGTGAACTTCGCGCCGTGGCGATGGACGTGCTCGCGCAGCCACTCGCGCAGGCTCGAGCAGCTCGGCGGCGGCGATCTGCTCGTCGAGATCCGGGATGTCCGCGTGGGCGCGCTCCCACAGCTGCCCGGCGATCAGGTTGCCGAGCGCGTAGGTCGGGAAGTAGCCGATCGCGCCGCCTGACCAGTGGACGTCCTGCAGGACCCCGTGCGCATCGTCGGGAACGTCGAGGCCGAGGTACTCCATGGTCAGCGCGTTCCACGCCTCCGGCAGCTCCTCCACCGACACGCGCCCCTCGATCAGCGACTGCTCGAGCTCGAAGCGCAGGATGATGTGAAGCCCGTACGTGGCCTCGTCGGCCTCGACGCGGATGTGCGACGGCTCCACCCGGTTGACGGCACGGAACAGGCTGTCGGGGTCGACCTCGGAGCCGAACAGCCTCGCGATCCTCGGCGCCAGCACACCCGAGAAGCCGCGGCTGCGGCCGACCATGTTCTCCCACATCCGGCTCTGTGACTCGTGGATGCCGAGCGACTCGACCTGGCCGAGCGGGGTGCGCTCCAGCGCCGGAGCGATGCCCGCCTCGTACAGGCCGTGCCCGCACTCGTGCATGACGCTGTACAGCGCAGAGGGCAGAAACGACTCGCTCCAGCGCGTGGTGATCCGAACGTCGTGCACGTTGAGTCCCATCGCGAACGGATGGACAGCCTCGTCCATCCGCCACGAGGCCGGGTCGAACCCCATCAGCTCGAGGACCCCCGAGGCCAGGCGGCGCTGGGCGTCGATCGGGAAGCGCCCGTGCAGGAGGGCGTCCTGCACGCGTTCCGAGTGCTCACCGAGCGTGACGATCAACGGCAGCAGCTCGGCCTTCAGCTCGTCGAACAGTCGCGAGACCTGGGTGGTCTTCATACCGGGCTCGAAGTCGTCGAGCAGCGCGTCGTAGGCGCACTCGAAGCCGTCGAAGCAGTCGACGTAGCGGCGAGCGAGCTCGAGGTTGCGCTTCAGGTACGGCGCGAACGCGGCGTAGTCGGAGTTCTCCCGCGCGGCGATCCAGGCGTCGTGGCCGACCGAGGAGGCGCGGGCCAGATCAGCCGCCAGGGCGGAGGGAACGCGCCTCGCCTTCTCCCAGCGCCGGCGCACGACGGATACCAGGCTGGCGTCGTCTGATGTCTCGGGAGCGCTGTTGAGCTCGCGGGCGGCGGCGTCGATCAGCGCGCCCGTCTCCGCCGAGGTGAACATCGCATGGCTGATCCGCTCCAGGGTCGCGAGCGACTCCGCGCGGTATCCGGCCCCTCGCGGAGGCATCATCGTCTGCTGGTCCCATTCGAGCAGGCTCGAGGCGCTGCGGAGATCGATCAACTCCGCCATTCGCACTCGCAACTCTTCGATGTGGCTGGTCATCGTGGCCATGTAAGTAAATCCCTTTTGGCACCGTACGTCGCTGCCTCGCCCCTGTGCGACTATTGGAGCATGCTCCGGAGGTCGGGCTCGATCAAGCTGATGGACCTGTTCGGGATCCGCGTCGGGGTGGATGGCAGCTGGTTCTTGATCCTGTTCCTGATGATCTTCTGGTTATCAGGGGACTTCCGTCAAGCCCTGCACAGTTCCGACGGCGTCGCCTACCTCACGACGGTGGTGACTGTGCTCGTCCTGTTCGGCTCGCTGATCATCCACGAGCTCGGCCATGCGCTGGTGGCCCGGCGGGAGGGAATCGAGGTCAAGCAGATCGACCTGTTCCTGTTCGGCGGCCTGACCCAGATGACCCGGGACGCCGGGACACCCGGCGAGGACTTCAGGATCGCCGCGGCCGGGCCGCTCGCCACCTTCGGGTTCGTGCTCGTATGCCTGGCGCTGGACCTGGCGATCGTCGGGCCGCACCGGCTCATTCACGCGGCCAAGCTCGACGGCACGGTGCAGATCACGCCCGTGCTGCTCTCGCTCAGCTGGCTGCTGTTCTGGAACATCCTGCTGCTCGTCTTCAATCTCGTGCCGGCGTTCCCGCTCGACGGCGGCCGGATCGCGCGCTCGATCATCTGGCGGGTGACCGGCCAGAAGCAGCGCGGGACGCGCATCGCCGCCAAGATGGGTCAGGGCTTCGCCGTGATCCTCGGCCGGGGTGGGCCTGTGGCTGATGGTGCGCTACGCCAGCTTCACCGGTCTGTGGCTGATCCTGATCGCGCTCCTGCTCGGCCAGTCCGCTCGCGGGGCGCTGGCTCCAGACGGCGCTGACCGAGCGGATCGAGGGCGTCCGCGTGGCGGACATCATGGATCGTCAGCCGGTGGCGATCTCCGGCCGACCTGCCGGTAAGCCGAGCGCTCGAGGAGTTCTTCCTCCGCTACGGGTGGTCGTGGTTCCCGGTGATCGACGCCGGCGGCCGGCTGCTCGGCATCGCCCGGGAGCCGCCGCTCCAGCACGCGCAGGACGCCGGCGAGGGCTGGCTCAGCGTCGGCTCCGTGCTCGAGCCCGAGGAGGCCGGGAGCTGCCGGGTTGATGAGGACCGCCCGATCACGGAGGTCCTCTCCTCGGAGACGCTGGGCCGGCTGGGCGCGCTGATGGCCGTGGACGGCGAGGGCGTGCTGCGCGGCGTGGTGACGCTGGGGCAGGTCCGGCGGGCGCTCCAGTCCGCCTTCGGCTCGCCTAGCCAGCTCGTCGGTCGCGTCCGGCCGCCGGCGGGCCCGGCGCCGGACCCTCTGGCCTGTACGCGCGTCAGGGTTTTCCCCGGATCGGGTGTCCGCGGCGATGCGTAGCTTCCACTCGAATCTCGCGTTCGAGCCATGTCCTCTTACGAATCGCTTATTACCCCGCCCGCGATGCCGATTAGAGGCCTATGAGGAGATGGCCGTTCGAAACGAGATCGCTGGGACGACTGGCGGTCAGAGGCTCGGACAGCCTCACCGATCCGAGGAGTACCGTCGTGCAGACCCCGATCGTCCACAACACGCATACCCACAGCGCCCACGCCGCCAAGCGGTGCGGCCACGTCCGCCACGTCGGGACGTGCGCCGACTGCCAGCGCGCCCAGCTGACCCGCTGGAGCGTGCAGCTGGCGCAGGCGCAGCCGGTGCGTTACAGCACGGCCGGCTGAGCCGCGGCTCAGTCCGGGCCCCGCCGCCGCTGGACGCGGTCGCGCCGCTGCGCACCCCTTGCGGGCGCGAGCCGTCGCCGCCGGGGCTTCCATAGAATCGTGGGCATGCCCTCCCACGACGTCCTGATCATCGGTGCAGGTCTGGCGGGCCAAAGGGCCGCGCTCGCGGCCGCACAGGCCGGCGCCACCGTCGGCATCATCTCCAAGGTCCACCCGGTCCGCTCTCACTCGGTGGCGGCCGCGGGCGGGATCAACGCCGCGCTCAACCCCGAGGACACCTGGGAGTCACACGCGTACGACACGGTGAAGGGGTCGGACTTCCTGGGCGACCAGGACGCGATCGAGATCATGTGCCGCGAGGCGCCGGACGAGATCCTCTGGCTCGAGCACGCCGGCGTCACCTTCCACCGCAACGAGAACGGCAACCTCGGCACCCGGGCGTTCGGCGGCGCCTCCGCCGCCCGCACCTACTACGTCGCGGACATCACCGGGCACGCCATCCTCCACGTGCTCTACGAGCAGCTGATGAAGCACGGCGAGCAGGTCGATCGCTACGAGGAGTGGTTCGCCACCGACCTGCTCCAGAACGGGGACGGCCACTGCGTGGGCGCGGTGTGTCGCAACCTGCGCGACGGTCACCTCGAGGTGTTCAACGCCAAGGGCGTGATCCTCGCCACCGGGGGGCTGCGGGCAGGCCTACAAGCCGACCACCAACGGGCTGATCGTGACCGGGGACGGGATCGCCCAGGCCTACCGCATCGGGGCCAAGCTGATGGACATGGAGATGATCCAGTACCACCCCACGACGCTGGCCGGCAACGGCCTGTTGATCACCGAGGGTGCCCGCGGCGAGGGCGCGTGGCTGCTCAACGCCGAGGGCGAGCGCTTCATGGAGAAGTACGCCCCCAACAAGCTCGAGCTGGCCTCGCGCGACGTCGTCTCCCGCGCCGAGCAGACCGAGATCAACGAGGGGCGCGGATTCGACGACGGCACGGTCGCGCTCGACATCACCAAGGTGCCGCGGCGGCGCACGCTCGAGGCGCTGCGGGAGATCGTCAACATCGGCCGCGACTTCGCCGGCACCGACATCACCCGCGAGCCGATCCGCATCCACCCCGGCCAGCACTACATCATGGGCGGGGTCAAGACCGACACCGACGGCCAGACCACGGTCGCGGGCCTGTACGCGGCCGGCGAAGTGGCCTGCGTCTCGGTCCACGGAGGCAACCGGCTCGGCGCCAACTCGCTGCTCGACACGCTGATCTTCGGCCGGCGCTCGGGCGAGCACGCGGCCGCCCACGCGCTGCAGATGCCGATGCCGACGACGCCCTCCTCGCGCGTGGCCGACACCGAGCGCAACATCGCCGACATCATCAACCGCAACGGCGAGGGCCGCCGGGTGGCGGCGATCAAGCAGGAGCTGGGTGAGACCATGAACGAGTACGCCGCGGTGTTCCGCGATGAGGAGGGGCTGACCAAGGCGCACGAGATCATCCGCCGGCTCAAGGAGGAGGCGCCCAAGGCGGCGATCGACGACAAGGGCTCGGTCTTCAACCAGGATGTGCTGGGAGCCATCGAGCTCGGGTACATGCTCGATTGCGCGGAGGCGATCATCGTCGCCTCGCTGGAGCGCAAGGAGTCGCGCGGAGCCCAGTTCCGCACCGACTTCCCCGATCGCAACGACGATGACTGGCTCAAGCACATCGACATCTCGGTCAACGGCGCCGACGTCCCGAACGTGAGTTATTCGCCGGTGACGATCACCCGCTGGGAGCCTGAGGAACGGAGGTACTGATGCCCGAGTACACGCTACGGATCCGCCGCTTCGACCCGCAGACCACCGACGCGCCGCACTGGGATGAGCACACCGTCGACCTGGGCGAGAAGCAGTCGGTGCTCGACGCGATCCTGCTCATCCGGGACGAGCGCGACGGCTCGCTCGGCATCCGCTGCTCCTGCCAGCAGGCGATCTGCGGCTCCTGCGGCGTGCGCATGAACGGCAAGCCCGGGCTGGCCTGCAACACCCACCTCGACGAGGCCGCGGCGCGCGGGCACGGAACCGGATGGAACCCGCCCGACGAGGGCCAGCAGACGCCGGTGATCACGGTCGAGCCGATGGGCAACATGCCGGTGATCCGCGACCTGATCGTCGACATGGACGAGGTGCACTGGAAGAAGATCCAGCGCGTCACCCCGTGGCTGATCAACAAGGAGCCGGTTCCCGAGCGCGAGTACATCGTGCCCCACGAGAACATGGTCGACGTCACGCAGACGATGGCCTGCATCCAGTGCGGCGCCTGCGTCTCTGACTGCCTGGCCATGGAGGTCGACCCGCTGTTCGTCGGGCCGGCGGCGCTCGCCAAGTCCTACCGGTTCGTGGGCGACCCGCGCGACGCTCAGCACGGTGAGCGGCTCAAGGATCTGGCCGAGGACGAGCACGGGATCTACGACTGCACCCACTGCTTCAACTGCATCGACGCCTGCCCCAAGGGCGTTGACCCGATGAGCCAGATCATGCGCCTGCGCCGCAAGTCCGGGTCGGACTTCGAGATCGAGGACCGCAACAACGGCTACCGCCACGAGCACGCGTTCGTCAAGAACATCCGCAAGAACGGGCTTCTTCAGGAGGCCGACCTGCTGGCCGACTCCTACGGCGGCAAGTTCGACCCGCGGGCGGTGCCGGAGCTGCTCAGCGGGCTTCCCCTGGTGGCCAAGGCGATGACCCGCGGGAAGATGACCCCGAAGACGGCGCTCATGCATCCGCACAAGGCGCCCAAGGAGGTCAAGCGGATCTTCGACGAGGTCGAGGGGCGCAAGGAGCGCTACGAGCTCAATCTGTACGTGACCGGGTACGAGGACGCGCCCGAGGAGGAGGCCGCTCACGAAGAGGAGCGCGAGACCGGCGGCGAGACCCAGACAGAAAGCGAGAGTTCATGAAGGTCGCATACTGGCCGGGCTGCGTGAGCCGCGGGTTCACGCCCGAGCTCCATGGCGCGATGGCCAAGGTCGCCCCCCTGCTCGACATCGAGCTGATCGAACTCGATCGCGCCTCGTGCTGCGGCGCCGGCGTGATCGCCGAGCACAACCAGGAGCTGGCGGACACGCTCAACGCGCGTACGTTCGCGCTCGCGCAGAAGACCGACGGCGCGCTGATGATGAACATCTGCTCCACGTGCCAGGGCTCGCAGTCTGAGTGCCAGGAGCGGCTCGACGCCAACACCGAGTACCGCGAGCACGTCAACAAGAACCTGTCCGACGAGGGCCTGCGCTACGAGAAGGGGGTGACCAACAAGAACCTCCTGTGGCTGCTGGTCGAGGACATCGGGCTCGACGCGGTCAAGGCGAAGGTCAAGCGGCCCCTGAAGGACCTGCGCGTCGGCCCGTTCTACGGCTGCTACATCGTCCGGCCGGTCAACCGGCTCGGGATCGACGACGAGCATCCGCGCGACCGGTACATGCACTGGCTGATCGAGGCCCTCGGCGGGACCGTGATCGACTACGCCGGCGTCTACAAGTGCTGCGGCTTCCCGATCATCACGATGAACAAGAAGGCCTCGCTGGCTCAGGCCGGGCGCCACCTCGGCGACGCGATCGACGCCGACGCGGATTGCCTGGTCGTGCCGTGCCCGCTGTGCCACCTGAACCTGGACATGCAGCAGCCGGCGGCGGCCAAGGTGGTCGGACGCGACCTCGGGCTGCCCGTGCTCCACCTCCCCCAGCTGATCGGGCTCGCCCTCGGCCTGAGCCCCAAGGAGCTCGGGATGAACAAGCACATCGTCAAGCCGAGCCGCGTGATCGACTGGTCGAGCTCGGTGGTGGCGGAGGCGCGCCGCCGTAGGCGCCGTTAACGACGAAGAGCGAGGCCGTGGCCTCGCCCTCGTCATACCCCTGTCGTTCCCGTTGGAAGGGGTTCCGCGGAGCTCCCGCGCTGCCGCGTCGAAGATCTCTCGGCGGTGGGTACCCGTCCCACCACTTTTCTTAACGCCTTTTTTCGTCCAGGTCGATGCCGCGGCGTGCGGGTGAATGCCATTTGTGGTCGCTCAGCGAGCAAAGATGGCTTCAGTTGGGTCAGCGCGAGGCGACCGGAGCGCCCACGAGCCCACGCTCGACCAGCAGCTCGGCGATCTGGACCGCGTTCGTGGCCGCGCCCTTGCGCAGGTTGTCGCCCACGACCCAGAGATTCAGCGTCCGCGGGTTGGACTCGTCGCGCCGGATCCGGCCCACGAACACCTCGTCCCGGCCGGCGACCTCGGACGGCAGCGGATAGCGCGCCGCGGCCGGCTCGTCGACCACGACCACGCCGGGTGCCTGGGTCAGCAGCTCGCGGCACTCATCCGGGCTGAGCTCCTCGCGCGTCTCGACGTTCAAGGCCTCGGAATGGCAGTTCATCACGGGCACGCGGGCGCAGGTGGCGGTGATCCGCAGCTCGGGAAGGCCGAGGATCTTCCGCGACTCGGCGATCACCTTGCGCTCCTCGGTGGTGTACTCGTCGCCGTCCTTGAACGTCTCCACCTGCGGCAGGACGTTGAACGCGAGCCGGTGGGGATAGATCGCCGGCGCCGGGGGCTCCATGTCGTGCAGGATCGCGTGCGCCTGCGCCTTCAGCTCCTCCACCGCCCGGGCGCCGGTGCCCGACGCCGACTGGTAGGAGCTGAACACGATCCGCTCGAGCCCGGCCATGTCGTGGATCGGCTTGAGCACCACCAGCGCCTGCATGGCCGAGCAGTTGGGGTTGGCGATGATCCCCTGGTGCTCGTCGACCGCCTCGGGGTTGACCTCCGTCACGACCAGGGGTACCGAGGGCTCCATCCGCCACGCCGAGGAGTTGTCGACGACCACCGCGCCGTGCTCGACGAACCGCGGCGCCCACGTGCGTGAGGTCCCGCCGCCGGCCGAGAACAGCGCGATGTCGAAGCCGTCGAGGTCGGCATCGTCCCCGAGGGCCCGCACGACGAGCCCGCCCTCGAGCTCCTTGCCCGCCGAGCGCTCCGAGGCGAAGGGCACGATCTCGTCGGCGGCAAAGGCCCGCTCGCGCAGGATCTCCAGCATCGTCGTCCCGACGGCGCCGGTGGCGCCGACCACCGCCAGTCTCATCGAACCTCCTGGCCGATCGGGCGCTCGCGCTCGACGCCGGCCGCCCCGAGGTCGAACGCGCCGTGCAAGGCCTGAACCGCCCGCGCCACGTCCTCCGATCGGATCACGCAGGAGATCTTGATCGGCGAGGTGGAGATCATCTCGATGTTGATGCTCTCCTCGGACAGCGTCCGGAACACCTTGGCCGCGACCCCCGGATGCGAGCGCATGCCGGCGCCGACGATCGAGACCTTGCCGATCTCGGGATCGGTGTCGACGCGGGCCACGCCCAGCTCCTCGACGATCGGCGCGAGCGCGCGCTCCGCCGCGCGCAGGTCCTCCGCGGAGATCGTGAACGACACCTCGGCGTCGCGGCCGGCGCCGAGCGGCTCGTTCTGGATGATCGTGTCGACGTTGCAGTTGGCCTCGGCCAGCGCGGTGAAGATCGCCGCGGCCGCGCCGGGCCGGTCGGGCACGCCGAGCAGGCTGATCCGCGCCTCCTCGGTCGAGTGCGTGACGGCGGTGATAAGGGCGTGCTCCATCGTCTCGTCTTCTCCGATCACAACGGTACCGGGGGCGTCCTCGAAGCTTGAGCGGCAGTGGATCCGCACGCCGTGGGTGCGGGCGTACTCGACCGAACGCAGCTGCAGCACCTTGGCCCCCGAGGCGGCCATCTCGAGCATCTCCTCGAAGCTGACCAGCGGCAGCTTGCGCGCGTCGGGCACGATCCGCGGGTCGGCGCTGAACACGCCGGCCACGTCGGTGTAGATCTCGCACACCTCGGCATCGATCGCCGCCGCCAGCGCGACCGCGGTGGTGTCGGACCCGCCGCGTCCCAGCGTGGTCACGTCCCGGCTGGTCGAGACGCCCTGGAAGCCCGCGACGAGAACGATCTTGTCCTCGCCGAGCGCCTCACGGATCCGGTCGGCCCGGACATCCAGGATCCGGGCCTTGGTGTGCGAGGTGTCGGTGACGATCCCCGCCTGCGAGCCCGTCAGAGAGATCGCCCGGTGGCCCAGGTCGTTGATCGCCATGGCGCATAGAGCACAGGACATCCGCTCCCCCGTCGAGAGGAGCATGTCCATCTCGCGCGGGTCGGGCGTGGGCGAGACCTCCTCGGCCATCGCGATCAGCTCGTCGGTCGTCTTGCCGCGGGCCGACAGAACCGCCACCACGCGCCTTCCCGCCTCGCGCTGGGCGACGATCCGCCGCGCCGCGCGCTTGATCCGCTCGGCGTCGGCGACCGAGGTCCCGCCGAACTTCATCACGATCGTCTCCGGAGGCATGCCGAGCAAAGTTAGCTGAGCAACCGGGCGATCTCCTCCCGCCCGAAGTGCTCGGCCCAGCCGAGCGGCGTGCCGTTGTGCGTGTGGTCGCGGATGGTCGTGTCCGCTGCGCGGGCCAGCGCCACCGCGGCCACTCCGGCGCGTCCCACTCGGCCGCCGCATGCAGCAGCGTGTAGCCCCGGGAGCCGAGATCGCTCGAGACCAGTTCCGGCCGGCGCTCGAGGATCCACTCCGTCACCGCCGCCTGGCCGGTGAGCGCGGTGATCACCAGCGGGCGGCCCGGCGCCACCGATCGGCCGCTCGAGCTCGGCCCGCGTGGGCCGGAGCGCCTCGAGCTCGTCAATCCGGCCGAACCCGATCGCCTCGACCAGCTCCCTCTGGCGATCGCTCGTGCGCTCGCCCGGGTGCCGCCACCAGGTTCGCCCCTCCCCCAGCCGCTGGAAGCCCACGGTGCTGTAGAGGAGCTCGCCCTCGGGCGTCGCGTTCAGCACGGCATGCGTGCAGCCGAGCCTCGCGCGCGGCGCGGCAGGCGCTCAGCGTCAGCGCCGTCCCGATTCCGCGCCGGCGGTACTCCGGCCGCACGCCCATGTCGTAGATCCCGGCGATTCCGCGCCAGGGGTTGACGATCGCCCCGCCGATGTTCCGGCGCCCGTCCCTGACCGCGAACACATGGGTCGCGCCGCGGCGACCGGACACCACCCGATGGCGAGGCTCCTCGTCGGGGAGCTGCTCGAGGTCGAGCGCCATCCACCACGGCTGCCACCCCCATTCGAATCCGCGCGCGATCAGCAGCGTCCCGAGCGCCTTGTCCTCGTCAGCGACCAGCAGGACGCCGTGCCCAGACCGAGCTCGTCGGCGCGGTCCACGGCCCGCGCCACCGCGGCCCGGGTCCGCCGCGCCGGAAACGGAATCGCTCCTGCGGTCCCGTTGACGACCAGCTCGATGCCGTCGAGCCGCTCGACCCGCGCCCCCTCGGCGCGGCGAAACCAGACCCGGTGATTGGCCGCAATCGCGCGCAGCAGGGCGTCGCGATCGAGCATTACCGGTCTAGACGGCGCGCCGCCCCACCAGCGCCCGCCCCAGCGTCAGCTCGTCGGCGTACTCGAGGTCGGCTCCCACCGGCAGCCCGCTGGCCAGGCGGGTCACCGACAGCTCGGGCGCGATGGTCCGCAGTCCCTCGGCCACGTGGAGCGCCGTAGCCTCCCCGGTGGTCGTCGGGTTGGTGGCGATCACCACCTCGCGCACGCTGCCCTCGCGAACCCGGTCGTACAGCTCGGCGATCTTCAGGTCCTCGGGATCGACGCCGTCGATCGGCGACAGCGCGCCACCGAGGACGTGGTAGCGCCCGCGGAACTCGTGCGTGCGCTCGATCGAGATCACGTCCGCGGGCTCCTCGACCACGCAGATGACGTCCGCATCGCGGCGCTCGTCGGCGCAGATCCGGCAGCGGGGCCCGTCGGCCAGGTTGAAGCACACCTCGCACAGGCCGATGCGCTCTTTGACCTCGCGGATCGCCTCGGCCAGCGCCAGCGCCTCCTCCTCGCTCGAGCGCAGCACATGGAAGGCCAGTCGCTGAGCCGTGCGTCCGCCGATTCCCGGCAGCTTCGAGAGCTCGCTGATCAGCCGCTGTACCGGGGGCGCGTACACGCGGGCTTAGAGACCAGGGAGACCCAGGCCGCCGAGCCCGCCCCCGGCGATCCCGCCGAGCTTGGAGGAGGCGAGGTCCTGCGCCGAGCGCAGCGCCTCGTTGACCGCCGCCATCACCATGTCCTGGAGCAGCTCGACGTCGTCGGGATCCACGGCCTGCGGGTCGATCGTGATCGTCTTGATCTCGAGGTCGCCGGTGACCTTGACGGTGACCATCCCGCCGCCGGCCGATGCCTCCACGACCTCGGCCTTGAGCGACTCCTGGGCCGCCATCATCTCCTCCTGCATCTTCTGGGCCTGCTTGAGCAACTGCTGCATATTCGGTGGTTGCGGCATCTAACCCGTCCTCTCGTCGTCTTCGGGGAGCTCCTCGGCGTCGAACTCCTCCAAGAAGCGTCGCACGAGCTCTTCGCCGGAGAGCACTTCCTCGCCCTCGGTCTGCTCCTCGTCCTGCCCGTCGCGGAGCTCGTAGCGAAGGGCGAGCTGGTGGCCGGTCACCGCGCGCAGCGCCTCGGCGGTCATGCCGGCGGTAGTCATCCTGCTCGGCCTTGCGCTTGAGAAACGCGGCACCACCGGGGAAGGCGAGCGTCAGCTCTCGCTCCCCCGCCGCCACCGGCCTCGCGTCCGCCAGCAGCGCACCCAGCATCACGTTCTGCCCGCGGACCATCTCCACCACCGCCGGCCAGGAGGCAATCGCGCTCTGGAGCTCGAGCGCGCCTGCCGGCACCGGCGCGGGTTCGGCCGCCGGCTCTGGCGCGGGCGCCGGCGCCGGCGCCGCTGCGCCTTGCGCCACGCGCTGGGGGGCCTGTGGCGCGGCCTCGCGCGGTGCCTCCACCCGCCGCAATCCGGCCCCGCCCTTCTCGAGCCGCTCGATCCGCGCCAGCAGCGCGGCCATCGAGGGATCGAGCTCGGGGGCGGCCGCCTTGACCAGCACCAGCTCGAGCTGGATCCGGGCCTGGGCGCCGTTGGCCGTCGCCTCGAGCGCCTCGGAGACCAGGTCGAGCAGCCTGCACCGCGTCGGTGTCGGTCAGCGCACCCGCCTGCTCGGCCAGCCGCCGATCGCGCTCGGGCGTGACCCGGAGCTCGGGCGGCACCTCGCCCAGGACCTGGACGGTCAGCAGCTCGCGGCCGTGGATCTCGAGGTCGCGCAGCACCTGGCCCGGGTCGCGGCCGGATGCCGACAGGCGCGCGGCGGCCCGCAGGGCCTCGGCGGGGTCGCGCGCCAGCACGGCGTCGACGGAGGCGAACAGCTGCTCGGCGTCGGCCACCCCGAGTACCGCGAGCACGTCCTCGGAGAGGATGCGGCGCTCGCCGGCGTAGGTGAGGAGCTGCTCGAGCGTGCCCGAGCGCGTCCCGGAAGCTTCCGGTGGCGTGGCGGGCGATCAGCGCCACCGCGCCCTCGTCGATATCGATCCGCTCCTGGCGCGCCACGCGCTGCAGCACCTCGACCACCTGCTCGACGGCCGGCCGCCCGAAGTCGAACCGGTGGCAACGGTCAACGACCGTGGGGAGCACCTTCTGGGCTTCGGTGGTGGCGAGGACGAAGATCGTCCGCGGCGGGGGTTCCTCGAGCGTCTTCAGGAAGGCGTTCCACGCCTGCGGCGAGAGCATGTGCGCCTCGTCGAGGATGTAGACCTTGTGCCGGCCCGAGACGGGGGCGTAGGCGACCTTCTCCCGAAGGTCCCGGATGTCGTCGACGGAGTTGTTGGAGGCGGCGTCCATCTCGATCACGTCGAGAGAGGTGGCGCCGGCAATCGACCGGCACGACTCGCACTCGCCGCACGGGGAGACGGTCGGGCCGTTCACGCAGTTCAGGCAGGCGGCCAGGATCTTGGCCATGCTCGTCTTGCCCGTCCCGCGCGAGCCCACGAACAGGTACGCGTGGTGGACTTTTCCCTGCTCCACGGCGTTCTGGAGGGTGCGCGACCACATGCTCCTGCCCGACCACGTCGGAGAACGTGCGGGGGCGGTGGCGGCGGTACAGGGAGGGGCCGGCGGACACGGGTTCGAGTCTAGTCGTCGGCAGAGACGCCGGACCGGATGTCCGGCGGTGGTGACTGCCGGCGTAGCGGAGCGGTCTCCCGGACTCCAGGAGCGGAGCGTACGCCGGCCCGGAGCTGGACGCGGTCACAAGCACGCGCCCGAGGCCCCGGGGGCAAAAAGTGGACCGTGCACCCCCCGTCGAAGCCGGTACCCGGGGCGCGGTCTCGAACTGTAATTCCGGTCCAGCGCTCCCGCAGCGCCTGGAGGAGACCGCTTAAGGCTGCTTCCTTCCGGACCTGACCTGGTTCACGGGCCTTCATCGCCACGGGACCGAACCATCAACACCACAGACGAGGCGCTGACCCCGGGGCCTGGAGCCCCTCGGGAGGGGATTCAGCCCCGCTAGAGCGGATTGCGGATACAGGGCACCGCTAGCACCCCGCCTAGCACGGTCCACACGCATCGTATCGCCTGCGCGCTCGCTATCGTGACGCGCGATGACGGTCGCAGTAATTGGCCTCGGATACGTCGGTCTGCCACTCGTCGTCGCGTTCGCCGAAGCGGGCGACCACGTGGTGGCGCTCGACATCGACCCCCACAAGGTGGCGGCGGTCGGCGCGGGCCAGTCCTACATCGAGGACATCAGCTCCGAGCGCCTGGCCGCGGTGCGCGACTCGGTCAGGGCCACCACCCGCTACGCCGACCTGGCCCAGGCGGAGGCGGTGCTGATCTGCGTCCCCACGCCGCTGACCACGAACCGCGAGCCCGACCTGGGTCCGTTGAACGCGGCCTCGCGGGCGCTCGCCCAGGTGCTCCAGCCCGGCCAGCTCGTCGTGCTCGAGTCGACCACGTATCCCGGCACCACCCGCGAGCGGCTGGTGCCGCTGCTGGAGGAGTCGGGCCTGCGCCTCGGCGAGGATCTCCACGTCGCGTTCTCGCCCGAGCGCGTGGATCCGGGGCGTACCGACTTCACCCTGCGCAACACCCCGAAGGTGGTGGGCGGGATGACGCCGGCCTGTGCCGAGCGCGCCGAGGAGCTCTACCGCCGGGTGTGCGAGCACATCGTCCGCGTCTCGAGCCCCGAGGCGGCCGAGATGACCAAGCTGCTCGAGAACATCTTCCGCTCGGTCAACATCGCGCTCGTCAACGAGCTGGCGATCCTGGCCGACCGCATGGGGATCGACGTGTGGGAGGTGGTCGACGCCGCCTCGACCAAGCCCTACGGCTTCATGCGCTTCGAGCCCGGCCCGGGAATGGGCGGACACTGCCTCCCGGTCGACCCGTTCTACCTGACCTGGCGCGCCCGCGAGTTCCACATGTCGACGGAGTTCATCGAGCTGGCGGGAAAGATCAACCAGCAGATGCCCCACCACTGCGTCGAGCGCATCATCGAGTCGCTCAACGACGTGAGCAAGCCGATCCGGGGCTCACGCATCCTGATCCTCGGCGCCAGCTACAAGGCCAGCGTGGGCGACATTCGCGAGTCGCCGGCGCTGCGGATCATGGAGGAGCTGGCCAAGCGCGGCGGGCTGATCTCATACCACGACGAGTTCGTCCCCAAGCTCCCGGAGCTCGGGCTCGAGAGCGTCCCGCTGGACACGACCTTGACCGACATCGACGCGGTCGTACTCGTGACCGCCCACCCCGGGATCGACTACGCGGAGATCGCCGCCCAGAGCCCTCTGTTCGTCGACCTCCGCGGCGTCACCCGCGGGCCTCCAGGTCGAGAACCTGGTCCGCCTCTGAGCTCGCGCCTTCCGCGTAGAATCGGCAGGGCCGGGGCGCGTAGCTCAGTGGGAGAGCGCTCGCTTCACACGCGAGAGGTCGCTGGTTCGAGCCCAGCCGTGCCCATCAGGTAGTTGTTTCAAGCCGCTCTCGTGGGGGAGAGAAAAGAGTCCGCCGAAAGGAGCATCCGCCGATGCCGATGATCATCAACGGCCGCGAGGCCCCGGCCCCCGCCGACGCCCGCGTCTCGCTGCTCGACTTCCTGCGGGAGCACCTCGGACTCCACGGCACGAAGAAGGGCTGCAACCAAGGAGCCTGCGGTGCCTGCACGGTGCTCGTCGACGGTGAGCGGATCCTCTCGTGCCTGGCCCTCGCCGTCCAGTACGAGGGGCGCGAGGTGACCACGATCGAGGGCCTGGTGTCCGGCGGAGCGCTGCACCCGCTGCAGCAGGCGTTCATCGACGAGGACGGGTTTCAGTGCGGCTATTGCACTCCGGGCCAGATCTGCTCCGCGGTCGGCATGGTCGAGGAGCTACGCCGCGGCGTGCCCAGCCACGTCACCGACGACCTCACGGCCACGGACATCGAGTTCAGCCACGACGAGTTGCGCGAGCGCATGAGCGGCAACCTGTGCCGATGTGGCGCATACAACGGAATCGTCGAGGCGATCACCGATGTATTTGCGGAGCAGGTCGCATGATCGAGCTCACGTACACCCGCGCGACCGACGTCGACGACGCCGTGCGCCGTGTGGCGGACGGCCACGGGCGTTACCTCGGCGGCGGGACGAACCTCGTCGACCTGATGCGCGAGACGGTGGAGACCCCGTCCGCGCTCGTCGACGTCACCGGCCTCTCGAGCGAGATCACGCCCACCGCCGGCGGCGGCCTGATGATCGGCGCGGCGGCGCGTAACACCGCCGTGGCCGAGCACCCGGCGGTCAGGTCCGGCTATCCGATGCTGGCTCGTGCGGTCGTGGCCGGCGCCTCGGGCCAGATCCGCAACATGGCGACGGTCGGCGGCAACCTGCTCCAGCGCACTCGCTGTACCTACTTCTACGACACCGACGGGTCGCGTTGCAACAAGCGATCCCCGGGTGAAGGCTGTGACGCGATCGACGGCTTCAACCGCTACCACGCGATCCTCGGGGCGTCGCCCGCGTGCGTGGCCACTCACCCGTCGGACATGTGCGTCGCGCTGGCGGCGCTCGACGCCGTCGTCCACCTTCGGAGCCTCACGGGGGAGCGCACCCTCGATCTCTGCGATCTGCACCGGCTGCCCGAGGATCGTCCCGACGTCGAGACCGTGCTCGAGCCCGGCGAGCTGATCACGGCGGTGGAGGTGCCTGCGCCCAACCCAGCCGAGCGCTCCACCTACCGCAAGGTGCGCGACCGTTCCAGCTACGCGTTCGCGCTCGTCTCGGTCGCCGCTGCGCTGGAGCTCGACGGCGAGCAGATCGCCGGCGCTCGCCTCGCCCTTGGCGGGGTCGCCCCCAAGCCGTGGCGGGCGCGGCGCGCCGAGGAGGCGCTGCGCGGCCGGCCGGCGACGGAGAGCACCTTCCTCGAGGCCGCCGATGCGGAGCTGGCCGACGCTCGCCCGCTGGCCGGCAACGCGTTCAAAGTCGAGCTGGCTCGGCGCACCATCGCCGCCGTTCTCGGGCAGCTGACCGAGGGAGGCCGCTCGTGAGCACCGCCGACGCCCGACCCGCGGTCCCGACGCTCCCCGAGGACTGGACTCCGGCCGGGAGTCCCGACCCGCTGGTGCGCGCCCAGCACGGACTCATCGGCGCGCAGGTGTCACGCCTGGACGGGCCGCTCAAGGTCCGGGGCGAGGCCCGCTTCGCCGCCGAGTATGTGATGGACGACATGGTCTATGCGGCGCTGCGCTACAGCACGATCGCGCGCGGTCGCATCGCGACGCTCGACACGAGCGCGGCCGAGGCAGCGGCCGGCGTCGTGCTCGTCATGACCTACCGCAACGCGCCGCGGATGCAACCCCCGCCCTTGTTCCTGACCGATCCCAAGGCGGCCGGAGGCAGCTCGTTGCCGGTGATGCAGGACGACAGCATCCACTGGAACGGCGAGCCGATCGCGATCGTCCTGGCTGAGACGCAGGAGCAGGCAGACCACGCCGCGTCGTTGATCGAGGTCGCGTACGAGTCTTCGCCGCCGCGTACCTTCGCGGAAGCCCGGGAGCGTCCGCGGACGCCCGACAGTCTCGTCGGCCAGCCGGTCGAGGTTCTGGTCGGCGACGCGGAGGCCGCGCTGATCGACGCGCCCCACTCGGTCGACCTCACCTACCGGACGCCGCGCCACAATCACAACGCGATCGAGCCTCACGCGGTGACGCTCGCCTGGGATGGCGAGGACCTGGTCGTGCACGACGCCAGCCAGGGCGTGAAGGGACACGCCTGGACGTTCGCTCAGGTCTTCGGCATCGACGAGGAGCAGGTCCATCTCACGTCGCCCTACGTCGGCGGCGGGTTCGGCGGCAAGACGCTGTGGTCGCATCATCTGATCGGGGCGGCGGCCGCGAAGCTGGCCGGACGCCCCGTGCGGGTGACGCTCTCGCGCGAGGGCGTCTACCGGCTGGTCGGCGGGCGCACGAACACCGAGCAGCGCGTCGCCATCGGCGCCGATGGCGACGGCCGTTTCAAGGCGCTCATCCACACCGGGATCTCGGCCATGACCCCGTACAACGCGCTGGCCGAGCAGTTCACCTTTCCGGCCCGCCACATGTACGCCACCGAGACCCTGAAGACCGACCAGCAGGTCGTCGACATGGACATGCTCTCGAACTCGTTCATGCGCGCCCCCGGGGAGTCGGTTGGTACGTTCGCGCTGGAATCGGCCATCGACGAGCTCGCGACCCGGCTCGACCTCGATCCGATCGAGTTGCGGATCCGCAACGAGCCCGAGAAGGATCCGAGCTCGGGGCTGCCGTTCTCCGCCCGGCATCTCGTCGAAGCCTGGCGCGCGGGCGCGGAGCGCTTCGGCTGGGAGCCGCGGGCGCGGCCGGGCGCCCGCCGGGAGGGAGAGTGGCTGATCGGCACGGGCTGCGCCACCGCGACCTACCCCTACCATCGCTTTCCCGGCGGCGCCGCGCGCATCGCGCTTGACAAGACGGGCCACGCGACGATCGAGGTACCGGCCAACGACATGGGGATGGGGACCTCGACCACCCAGGCGATCGTCACCGCCGACCGCCTCGGACTACCGCTGGAGCGGGTGACCATCGCATACGGCGACTCCTCCTTCCCCGGCAATCTGCTCGCCGGAGGCTCCTCCCAGACGGCGTCCATCGCCGGCGCGGTGATCGCGGCTCAGCGAGCGCTCGTCGAGCAGCTCCTCGGCCTGGCCGGCGACGAATCGCCCCTGGCCGGGTTGACCGCCGACGAAGTCGGCGGGCGCGAGGAGGGGCTGTGCGAGCTCGCCGACCCCGGCCGCTGGGAGAGCTATGCCCAGATCCTGGGACGGGCGGGCCGTGACGAGTTGACCGTCGTAGCCTCCGCCTCGGACCCGGAGGAGATGCAGGCGTACTCGATGCACTCCACCGGCGCGATCTTCTGCCAGGTCCGGGTCAACTCCACGACCGGCGAGACCCGCGTCGACCGGATCCTCGGCTCCTACGACTGCGGCCGCATCATCAACGCGAAGACCGCCGCCAGCCAGTTCCGCGGCGGGATCATCATGGGAATCGGCCTCGCGCTCATGGAAGACACCAACTTCGACGAGCGGACCGCCCGGATCATGAACCCGAGCCTCGCCGAGTACCACGTCCCCGTCCACATGGACGTGCCGAGGATCGAGCTGATGTGGACCGACATCCCCGACCCCCACGCTCCCGCGGGCGCGCGCGGGATCGGGGAGATCGGGATCACCGGCGTCGCGGCAGCCGTCGCCAACGCGGTATACAACGCGACCGGCCGTCGCGTACGCGATCTTCCGATCACCCTGGACAAGCTGCTCTGAGCTACCGCGGCGCTCCTCGCGGGGAGCCCGGTCAGCCGTGCAACCCCAGCGCCGGCGTGAGGGTGGCAGGGCGCCGATCCAATCCGCAATCGGACGTTCGTCTTAAGACTGGATCTGACTGGACCGGGTAGCGGTCAGCCGTGGGTATGCTTCCGCGCCGGCTGGACATCCGGCGGTCCAAGGTCGTACGAGTGCGGCTTACCCGACCATGAAGTGCCGGTGGGCGCGAGCAGCAGCGGCGCCGTCCCCATTCGACATCGACCGAGATCGGAGTTCCCATGCCCCCCGGACCCAACCGTCCGCTCTGGCGAGACACGCTCGCACCCTTCGCGGTTCCATCCCTGTCGCGCGGACTTCTCGCCATCGCCACGTCGGTCGTGCCCTATCTGGGGCTCTGCGTGGCCATGTACCTCACGCTGAACCGGTCGATCCTGTTGACATCGGGACTCGCGATCTTGGCGGCAGGCTTCCTCGTCCGCGTGTTCATCGTGTTCCATGACTGCACACACGGGTCGCTGATGGCCTCGCGCCGTGCCAACGCGGCCGTCGGGAGCGTGTGCGGTCTCCTGGTGCTGGCCCCGTTTCGCCGGTGGCGCCACGATCACGCCGTCCACCACGCCACATCGGGCGACCTCGACCGGCGCGGCGTCGGCGACGTGATCACGCTGACGATCGCGGAGTATCACCAGCGCTCGCGCCGAGGTCGTCTCGCCTACCGAATGATTCGCAATCCGCTCGTGATGTTCGGTCTCGGACCCGTGTTCGCGATGGTCGTGGGGCCGCGGATCGTCTCGCGCGGGGCACGGCCACGGATGCGCAACAGCGTGCTGTGGACGGACGCTGCGCTCGCGCTCCTGACCGCGGGCATCTGCTGGCTCATCGGTTGGCGGGCATTTCTCGTCGTGTGGGCGCCCGCGGCGCTGATGGCGGGGTCCATCGGCATCTGGCTGTTCTACGTGCAGCACCAGTTCGAGGACGCCTACTGGCAGAGCGCAGCCGACTGGAACTACGCCGATGCCGCCCTACGCGGAAGCTCGTACCTCAAGTTGCCCCGAGTGCTGCGGTTCTTCACCGGCTGCATCGGGCTGCACCACGTTCACCACCTGAACGCCCGGATCCCCCACTACAACCTCCAGCGCGCGCACGATTCCAGCCCGATCTTCGCGACCGTACCCACGCTCTCGCTGTTGGACGGCCTGCGCTCGGTCAGGCTCAAGTTGTGGGACGAGCAGGCCGGGCGGATGGTGACGTTCGCCGAGGCCCGCCGGACTCCGATGCCCGTGGCGGCGCTCGGGAGCGGTTAGCCGCCGGTCCGGGAGGGGTAGTCGAGCGAAGCGCATATGCAGGAAATGAAATTCGCGCTTCTCAATACGCGACATCCTTTTCCTATATCCTTGCTGGGATGTCCTCGAGCGACCAGATCACGCCGAGCGGCAGCAGGCGGCGTAAGCGTCCCCCGCTCCTTCGCGCCTGACAGCACTACCCCCACGGAGGAAACGCATGGCAACCGGAACAGTGAAGTGGTTCAGCGACCAGAAGGGCTACGGCTTCATCACACCCGACGAGAGCGGTAAGGACCTTTTCGTCCACCACTCGGCGGTCGCGGGCAGCGGCTTCCGGTCTCTGCCCGAGGGAGCCAAGGTGTCCTTCGAGACCGAGCAGGGCCCCAAGGGCCCCGCGGCGGCGAACGTCCAGGTCATCTAGCGCGCGCCTCACTCGACGGGGATCAGGATGCCGCGGCCCTGGAGCCGCCCGCCATCGAGGTCGGCCATCGCATCGTTGATCGCGTCGAGCGGATACGTGGTCGTGTGCAGCGTGACCTTGCCCTGGGCGGTGAGCGTCATCAGCTCCTCGAGGTCGGCGTAGGTCCCAACCAGGTTGCCGATGAACGAGATCTCGCGTGAGATCACGTCGATCGTCGGGATGTCGATGTTCTCGCCGTAGCCGATCACGTAATAGAAGCCGCCGTCCTGGACCATGGCGACGCCATCCTCGATCGCGCCCTTCTCTCCGACGAAATCGATGATGGCCTCGGCGCCCATGCCGTCGGTGAGCTCCTTGACCGTGTCGACGTGCGAGCCGTCGACCCTGACCGTGTGGTCGGCGCCGAGCTCACCGGCCAGCGCCAGCGCCGGCTCGGAGGGGTCGATCACGATGATCTCCGCCGGCGTCATCGCCTTCAGGCATTGGATGCCGATGTGCCCGAGACCGCCGGCTCCGATCACGACCGCGCGCGTACCGGCGCTCAGCACCGGAATCGCCTTCTTGACCGCGTGGATCGCGGTCAGGCCGGCGTCGGCCAGCGCCGCGATGTCCTTGGGCTCCAGTTCCGGCGCGAGCTTGACCACCGACCGCGCGGAGGTGTGGAGGAGGTCGGCGAACCCACCGTCGCGGTCGATCCCGGGGAACGACCCGTTGACGCAGTGCATGTCGTCGCCGCGCCGGCACGGCCCGCACAGCCCGCAGGTGATGTACGGATGCACGATCACCGTGTCGCCGACCTCGACGTTGGTCACGGCCGAACCGACCTCGTGTACCCAGCCGGCGTTCTCGTGGCCCGGCGTGTACGGCAGCGCCACGCCCGACTTCTCAGCCCACTGCCCCTCCTGGATGTGCAGGTCGGTGCGGCACAGGCCGGCGGCGCCGATCCGCACGATCACGTCCAGTGGCCCGATGAGCTCGGGCTCGTCGATCTCCTCGAGCTTCAGCGCCTCGTGGTAGGCGTGCAGACGGGCGGCGTTCATGTCGCAACCTCCTCGGGATCGTCGATCGTGACTCCTCGGTGAGCTCGCAGCAGCGAGCGGCAGATGCCGCCGTTGACCTCGAGCCCCAGCCGCACCAGCCTGGCCGTCCGCAGCCAGCGGGTGAGCTCATCGGCCGCGATGGCCGCGCCGTCGGGGAGGACGAAGGCCGGCGAATCGGCTTCGTGAGCGATGCCCAAGCGCTCACGGATCTGGAGGCATCGGCGCCCATCGCCGCTGTCGGGCAGATCGCCGGCGCGCCGCGCAGTGACCTGCTCCGCCGTCTCCCCGTCCGCGAGCAGCCGCTCGCACAGCCGCGACTGCCGCGCGATCAGCGCCTTGCGCAGAAACAGGTCGCGCAGGGTCTCGAGCTGGTCATCGTCGGTCTCGCCCGGGAACGCGCCGGTGAACCCCTCGCCGCGATTGACGGCGCCGTTGATCTCCGCGCCGGTGTAGTGATCCTCCAGCCTGACGTTCACGGCGTGGACGTCAGCTACCCGGCGCACGGCCTCGCGCGCGTCCGCGGCCATGAGAAAGGCGAAGTTGGGAGCGCACTGGGGGGTGGGCAGCCGCAGCACGACGTCCACCTTCCCGTCAGCTCCCACCGCGCATGAGGTGATGAACCCGAGCCGGGTGATGGGCTCGTCCAGCTCGGGATCGCGGACATCGGCGAGCGCCTGCATGACGCTCGACGTGCTGGTCATGCCGACTCGACCAGCTGTGCGTCCTCCCTCTCCGCCGGGGCTTCGTCCTTCAGCTGAAGGTCCGCCGGTACCTCGATCCCGTACAGCTTCGCGGCATTGAGGCCCAGGATCTTCTTCTTCGTCGCGGTGGTCACGGGCGGATAGTCGGAGTACTCATCGCGGTCGGGCATCGTCCAGCCGGCGAACCCTTCGACCTGCCACTTCGGCTCCCAGATTCCGTAGTCGCTGGCAAACAGCATCTTGTCCTCGCCGACCCAGAACAGCAGCTCGCCCATGACCCGGTTGAAGAAGCGCGGCCGGGCGTGCATGAGAGCCCCGATCACCACCGCCAGGCCGGCGTACACATTCGGCTCCTGGGTGGCCATGTAACAGAAGTCGTCGATCCGCGGCAGCCCCACGTGCTCGACGATGAAGTTGAGCTCGGGGAACTGCGTCGCGGCGTAGTCGATGTCCCTGTGGTCGAAGCCGTCCTTGTCGAGCGGCCAGATCGTCGGGCCCTTGTGCGCGTGGATGTTCCTGATCCCGAGCTCCTGGCACTTCTCGAGGAAGGGCTGCGCCTCGGGATCTCTCAGCGTCCATCCGCGCGAGCCGTTGTGCCACTCGGCGGTGTAGACCTTGACGCCCTTGAGGTTGTAACGCTTCGCGTCCTCCTCGAGCTGCCGGAGTCCGGCTTCGCCCTCACGCGGGTCGAAGCGACCGTTGACGATCAGCTTGTCCGGATACTTCTCGGCCAGCCCGGCGTTCTTCTCGGCCGTGTTGAAACCGGTCGAGTACCACGACTTCAAGTAGGTCGATTGGAAGATGCCGACGTCGACGTGGCCCTCCTCGAACACGTCCTTGACGAAGTCCTCCTCGGAGTACTTCATGAACTTCTCGATCGGCCAATGGGTCTCCGGCGGTCCAAGACCCTGGTAGGCGTGGAAGCACTCGATCCAGCCCTTGGCGTACTGCTCCTGACCCTTGACCCAGTTGTCCGGAGCGGCGTCCCAGAAATGCAGATGGCCGTCCAGGACGTAGTACCTCTCACCATCGCTCTCGTACATAACGCTCTCCCTCCTGAGCCCTCGAGCGGCCCGGCCCACTGTACTCCGGGCAAGGAGCGCGTCAAACGAGCCTGTAAGGGAGCGCACGCCAGGCGTGGAGATCGTGCGCCGGTACGACGCATAGTCAAGCCATCGGGCGCCCGGCCGATAAAGACGTCCAGGGGCCGGGATGCCATTGCCCATGCCCGAAAACAATTTGACCGCTCAGTCCTCCAACCCTGCAGCGGCGCGATCCCGTCGCGTCCGGCGGTGCCTGCTGCCGCGGATCACATCGGGAGTCTTCCGCGACCTGGCGGTGTGGATGATCGGGCTCGGCCTGCTGACCGGGATCGTGTTCCCGTTCTTCGTGATCCTGCTCGCCGTGCCCGCCGGGATCGCTCTGAAGCCGGTGTTCATGCTGGCCTGCATCTCGGCCGGCGTCGGCGTGGGTGGCCTGAACTACGTCCTGGCCCGGAACGTCGTCGGGCAGCGGATCCGCAACCTCAATCTGCGTATGCGCGGACTCACCGACGAGGTTCGCCACAGCAGCGTCGTAGCCGGCGCAGAAGCCGGCGAGTTCGACGCACTTCCCGTGGACTCCGACGATGAGCTCGGGGAGAGCGCCGCCGCGTTCAACGGGCTGCTCTTCGAGCTCGGCGAGGCGCGCGCGGCGGAAGCCGCCGCCCGCGACGCGGCGGAGCAGCGGTCGCGGACCGACGTCCTGACCTCGCTGCACAACCGCCGCCACATGTGGGAGCTGCTGGTGGCCGAGCTCGAGCGCGCTAACCGCCACGGCACCCCACTCGGCGTCCTGCTCGCCGACGTCGACCACTTCAAGTCGATCAACGACACCTTCGGGCACCCGGCGGGCGACGCTGTGCTGGTCGACGTCGCCGACCGGCTGAGCGTCGCAGCGAGGCGCTACGACACGATTGCGCGGTGGGGCGGCGAGGAGTTCTGCGTCCTCGCCCCCGGCATCGCCACGGCGGAGGACCTCCTCGGCTTGGCCGAGCGGTTGCGCGAGGCGATTGCCGCAGAGCCCTTCGCGCCCCGCGACGACGTGGCGCTCCCGGTGTCGATCTCGATCGGCGCCGTCGTCACGGACGGTTGCGCCTGCACCGTCGAGAGCCTGATCGAGTCCGCCGACCAGGCGCTGTACGTGGCGAAGGCCGCCGGCCGGAACCGCACCCGCATCGCCGATTCGGTTCCGGCCGCCTGATTTCCGCCCGGTCCTGGCGCCGCCGATCAAGCCCGGAGCGCGAACAGCCGACTAGAGGGGAGGGGGGAACCTCTCGGTTCGCCCGTCTATGGCTGTCGTCCCCACCCAGCCCGATTCCGCCGACCGCAGCGATGCGGACGCGGTGCGGCGATCGCTGATCGAAGCCCGGCGCGGCTACTACGAGGACCCCACCGCCGCTCTCGCCGAGGCAGTGCGCTGCCACGAGAAGGGACGCTCGCTCGGCGACCCCGGGCTGTGCGCTCGCGCCCGGGCGCTCCAGGGCGCCGTGTCGCTGCACCGGGGGGACCTCCAGGGCGCACTCGCCCTCGCGGTCGAGGCCGAGCAGTACTCAGCCGACAGTAGCGACGCCGCCGTGCGCGTGGAGGTGGCGGCGCTGAAGGCCCAGCTCAGCTTCTTCACCGGGTCCTACGCCGAGGCACTGCGCGAGGCCGAGCGGTCGGTGCAGTCCGCGGACGGGTCCGGGGACGCCGATCTGAGGATCTACGCCCGCCGGGCGACCTGCCTCGTGTTCGGCAACGTCGGCGTGAAGGACTGGAAGGCACGGCTCGACGAGATCCTGGAGCTGACCCGCGAGGTCGGCGACCTCTGGGAGGAGGCGATCTCGCGCAACGACATCGCCTGCTACCTGCAGGAGACGGGCGAGCTCGAGGCCGCCGAGCGCGAGATCGCACGCGGCCTCGAGGTACTCGACCGCCTCACCGGCCGCAAGAGCTTCGCCCGCGCGATCCTGCATTCGACGCGCGCCGACATCCGGCTGCTGGCGGGACGGGCGCAGCAGGCGCTCGACGACGCCGGCCTGGCGATCAGGTTGCTGACCGAGAGCGGCGAGCCGAATCCCTACGTCCTCGGAGTGACGGTGCGCGCGGAGGTCCAGGCGCGGATGGCGCTCGGGCAGCTCGACGGCGCTCGCCAGGCGGGCGAGGGGGCCCTCGCCTGGCTCGGAGACCGCGTGCCGCAGACCCGCAGCCTGATCCTGACCACACTCGCAAACGCGCTGCGCGAGACCGGGCGACTCGAGGAGGCCTACGACGCGCTCGCGCGCGCCTCTGAGCTCGAACGTCAGGCCTTTCGCGAGCTGGCGGAGCTCCAGCTGAGCCTCGAGCGCGCCACGCTCGAGGCGCAGCGCAGCCCGCCGCGAGAGCGATGCGCTGGCGGCCAAGAACCGCCAGCTGGCCGAGGCGCACGCCGAGCTGGCGCGGCGCACCAGCCAGCTCGAGGAGCTCCAGGAGCAGCTACGCGAGCAGGCTGACCGTGACTGGTTGACCGGCCTGCACAACCGACGCTATCTGGCCCGGGAGCTCGAGCGTCTCACGGGCGAGCGGGCCGGAGGCCCGCTCAGCCTCGCCGTGATCGACATCGACCACTTCAAGTCGATCAACGACCGCTTCGGACACGCGGCCGGCGATCAGGTCCTCGTGCGCGTAGCGGGGCGCCTGTGCGACGTCCTGCGCGCATCCGACATCGTGATTCGCAGCGGTGGCGAGGAATTCCTGATCGTGATGCCCGGGACCGACGCACACGCCGCCGCCGCGTGCTGCGAGCGCATTCGCAAGTCCATCGCCGCCGATGACTGGACCCTGATCGCGCCCGGCCTCGCGCTCACGGCGAGCGTCGGCCTCGCCAGCACGGATCACCCAGACGACCTCGAGCGGCTGATCAAGACCGCCGACCAGCACCTCTACGAGGCGAAGAACCTCGGTCGCGATCGCGTGGTCAGCGCGACCGACTGCGGCTGACCGACCCGCAGCTCTGCGTCAGCGTCCGCGCTTGGCCTGCTCGCCCAAAGCCCGGGCGTACGCCTTCTCGACCTCCGCCTCCATCGTCTGCTTGAACGTGGCCAGGACGACCTCGGAGGCCAGTGGCCGCAGCCGCTCGATCGCCGCGGTGATCTCAGGCCACCGTTCACTCGCGCGCCCGTCCTCGTTGAACGGCCGCCAGAGCTCGTCGAGGAACAGCTGGACGAACACCCGCGAGGTGGTCTCCGAGGTCTTCTTGACCTTCTCGATCACCGCGAGCGCGGAGGCCAGCGAGACGCCGTGCGCCAGCACCTCCTCCGCCGCGCGAAGCAGCGCCGGACTCGGCGCCTCGAACAGGCCGTCTCCGATCGGAACGAGCAGGCCGAGCTTCTGCGTCTTGGCCAGGTCCTTGTCGCTCACCGCGCCGAAGCGCTCGAGGAGATCCGCGCCTGAGAGGACCTCGGGCGACTCGGTCTCGAACGGTGCGATAACGGCTCGCCGCAGCCCCATGAACTGCTCGGCCGAGGGCCCGTGGTCTCCGATCAGGCGCTGGATCGCGCTCAGCTTGAAGCCCTGGGCCTGCATCTCCTGGATCAGGCGCAGCCGGGTCACGTGCTCTTCGCTGTAGTAGCCGACCCGCGCCCGGACCTCGGGCGGCGGGAGCAGACCGCGGGACTGGTGGTTGCGGATGTTCCGCACCGACATGCTCGTGCGGCTCGCGAGCTGCTCGATCGTGAGCCGCGGCTCGCCGGCGCCCTCGGGTTCGTCGTCCACGGCGCGCAGGGGCGGGTTCGCCATGAGCTCAACATTACCCCACGAGCGTCACCTCGATTGAGGTTACCTCGTTTGAGGTAATCGTGTGGTAGGGTTCGGGCCGCGAGCGATCAGGAGGTATTCGGCATGGACATCGCAGCGACCACGGCCCCGCGGACAGAGCCCGGCGAGCGCACCGGCGACCCCCCCGCCTGGCGTGATGGCAAGCGCTATACGTGGATGCTCGGGCTGCTCGTGCCGACGCTCCCGTTCATCGTCTACGGGCTCGTCCACCTCACCGGCGTTGGCCTCTTCTGGTTCGGCGGGCCGCTGCTCATCTTCGGCCTGTTCCCGCCGCTCGATCTGCTCATCGGATTCGATGCCCAGAACCCACCCGACAGCGTGCTCAAGTGGCTCGAGCAGGATCGCTACTACCGCTGGTGCACGTTCGCCTTCCTGCCGCTGCAATACGCGGGCTTGGTGTTCGCGGCCGCACTTTGGGCGAGCGGAGACCTGACCGTAGCCGACAAGGTCGGGCTGGCCTTGACCGAGGCGATGGTGGCCGGAATCGCGATCAACACCGCCCACGAGCTCGGCCACAAGCGCGACCGGGTCGAGCGATGGCTCAGCAAGATCGCTCTGGCCCAGAGCGGCTACGGCCACTTCTACGTCGAGCACAACCGCGGCCACCACGTTCGCGTGGCCACCCCGGAGGATCCGGCCAGTGCTCGGCTCGGCGAGAGCTTCTGGGCGTTCCTGCCGCGCACCGTGAGCGGCAGCGTCGCATCATCCTGGGAGCTCGAACGTGAGTGGCTGCAGCGCCATGGCCGCTCCACCTGGAGCATCCACAACAACGTCCTGAACGCGTGGGCGATGACAGTCGTCCTGTTCGCAGCTCTCACCGCCATCTTCGGCCTGTCGGTCCTGCCCTACCTCGTGCTCCAGATGGCTCTCGGCTTTCCGCTGCTCGAGGTCGTCAACTATCTCGAGCACTACGGCCTGCTGCGCCAGCGGCGACCCGAAGGGCGCTACGAGCGGACGCAAGCCGAGCACAGCTGGAACAGCAACAGCGTCGCCTCGAACGTGCTCCTCTACCACCTTCAGCGCCACAGCGACCACCACGCCAACCCGACGCGCCGCTACCAGGCCTTGCGCCACTTCGACGAGGCGCCCCAACTGCCGACGGGCTACGCCGGCATGATCCTGCTCGCGCTCGTGCCGCCGCTCTGGCGCCGGGTCATGGACCCGCGACTCCTCGCTCACTACCGCGGCGATCTGTCGCGGGCGAACATCCATCCGCCGGCGCGCGAGCGCGTGCTTGCGCGATACGGCGCCGGGACGCAACTCTGACTCGCCACGTCTGAGACCATGCCGCCGTGGACGCCGACTCACGCCGCAGATTGGGCCGGAACGAGGCGCTCTTCCGGGAGGTCAACGAGGCGATCGAGCGGGGGCTCTGGCCTGGTGAGAACGAGGGTACGGTCCAGTTCCGCTGCGAGTGCGCGCGGTTCGACTGCAACGAGAAGCTCGAGCTGCCGCTCGAAGAGTACGAACGGGTGCGCGTGCACCCGCGTCGGTTCGCCGTGATCGAGGGGCATGAGCTCACGGACGTAGAGGCGGTAGTCGAGCGCCAGGGCGGCTACCTGATCGTCGAGAAGATGGGCGACGCCGGAGCCGAGGCCCAGGCCGCCGACCCGCGGGACTAACTCAGAGCCGGCTCGGCGACCGCGAAGCTCATGCGCAGCTCGGTCCCGCCGGCGGCGCGCTCAGCGATCTCGAAGTCCTCGCACGCGTCTGCGATCAGAGCCAGTCCCCATCCCATTCCGCATGACCCGCGCCGGGCATGCAGGAACCCGCAACCGTCATCGGCGACCAGCACCCACAGCTCGCCACCGGCCAGCGCGGCCGTGACGTGCACGCTCCCCGCGGTGGCCTCGAAGCCATGGAGCACGGCATTCGTCACCGCTTCGGTCAGGGCAAGGCGAAGCAAATCGAGCTCCGCGCCGGCCAGTCCCGCGGCATGCGCGAACTCCACCACGGCGCCGCGCGCACGCGGGATGCTCCCCGCCACGGCGGGATAGGACTCGCTCAGGCTGAGCTTTTCAGGAATGCAGACCAATTTCGCGGCGAGTTTGGTGCTCGCCGACATGATTGCCGTAGGCAGGCCGCGCCAAACCTGAGTTGGAATCCGATCAGGTCGCCTCCGGTGGGAGCGTGGCGGGAAGATGCAGAAGATTCTCGACGTCGCGCACCCCGGGCACGGCACGCGCCTTGCGTTCGAGGTCGCGGATCTGCTGAGGCCGCTTGACCTCGCCGCGCAGCCACACCACGGCCTCGACGACGCTCACGTTCACGGTCGCCTGCGGGGACCGCGTGCCGCGGAAGATCTCCAGTTCGACCGTCCGGGCGAGTGTCACGTCGTCGACCCCGGCCCTGGAGGAGCGCTGTGGGTGGCGCAAGCGCTGGGCAGCGTCGAAGGCGTCGCCGGCCACGCGCCGCCCGAGGCGTTTCGCGGCCGGAGCGGTTCGGCGGACGACGGCGCCGCCGCGCCGGAAGATGTGGTTCGCGTTCATCTCCGGGACCCTCCACCATTCTCCCTCCCGGGCTCGTTCGCCAACTTTTCGTGCGCTGAAACGGCGATTTACACGCTCGACACGCCGTTTTTCGGATTCGCGGACGGGTAAAACTGAGCTTGGACCGCAGGTGAGATGCGCAACCTCGCATCGAGGAAGGCGCGCATTGCCTGCGCGGACGGCTTGGCTCCGTCGAGGCGGGCATCATGACCGAATCTTCCCGTACATCCTGGGATCTTCCGTGGACTCAACCGACGTCGGCACCTGGCTGCGCGTGGCAGCGGACACGACAGCCGGAGCCGCTTTCGAGACCGAACCCTTGGTAGGACCACTCGACGAGCTCCGAGTCGGGCTGCGCGGCGGCCTGCGCTGGCTCAACCGCCGGCGGAGCCTCGTCGCGCTCGTCCAGGCGTCGCGTGAGGTGCTGCCCGGCGACAGCAGCTTCGGAGACCCGATGTCGACGGCGGGGACATCCACCGCCAGCGCGCTCGGTCGGCTGGCGTGGCGTCTGCAGGATGGGCGGTTCAGCCTGTTCGGCGAGCTCGCACTGGCGGGCCTGCAAATGGCCGACTGGCTGGGCGAGGACGTTCGGGGTGTAGCGGCAGGCGACCAGCAGACGATCCTGTTCGTCGATCTTCGCGGCTTCTCGCAGTGGGCGCTGCGCGCGGAGGATGCAGACGTGGCGGAACTGCTGCGCGGCGTCGATGCCGCCGTCACGGAGGTGGTCGAAGCCCGCGCGGGCGTCGTGGTCAAACGGCTCGGCGACGGCGCCATGGCGGTGTTCGCCGAGTGCGACTCGGCCGTCGAGGCCGCGTTCGAGGCGATCGAGCAGGTCGGCACGATCCGAGTGGGCGGCTACCAGCCGAGGCTCCGCGCGGGGGTCCACCGGGGCCGGCCGTACCGGATCGGCCAGGACTATGTCGGCGTGGACGTGAACATCGCGGCGCGGCTGTGCGAGGCCGCGCCCGCCGCCGGGGTGCTCGTCTCCGGCCAGGTTCGCGACGAGCTCGCCGATCGTTGGCCCGCCGCACCGCACCGCCACCGACATCTGGCTGCGCGGCGTGCCCGACGACGTCTCCATCTACTTTGCGCACGAGCCGGACGGAGACCGGGCGGCCGACGAGCGCCGGGACCGATCCAGGTCGAGGTCGGGCGCCGGCGGCGCCTAGCCGGGCGGCGCTCGGCACTAGTGCACTAGATCCTGAGCGCTTCGGTCGGACTCAAGCGGGCCGCCTTGGCCGCGGGATAGAGACCTGCGAGGACACCGATCAGCAGCCCGCCGGCGGGGGCGGCGAGAAGAGCGTAGAGCGGTACCACGAACGGCTGGCTACGCGCCGCGGCGTAGATCTCGGTCGCGCCGGCGCCGATGGCCAGGCCGGCCAGCGCCCCAAGTGCCGCCAGCAGCGCCGACTCGGCCAGGAACTGGGCGCTGATGTGCGCCCGGGTGGCGCCGAGGGCGCGGCGCAAGCCGATCTCGCCCCGACGCTCGAGGACCGAGATCACCATGATGTTGGCGATCCCGATCGCGCCGACGAGCAGGGCCACCGCTCCCAGTCCGAGCAGCAGCGTGGTGAACTGGCCCTTGGCGGCCGCCCGCGCCTCCAGCGCGTCGGATGGCCGGTCGACCCCGACGCCGTCGGGCTGCTGCGGGTCGGCGGTCGCTGCCAGCAGGTTGCCCACCTGGTTGACGTGCTCGACGTTCGCGCGGACGTAGATCTCGGACGGGTTCGGCTTGATCCCGAACAGCCGCGCGGCCACCGGGAGCGAGATGAACGCCTCCCCGTCGAGGCCCGAATCGAGCAGGACGGGATCGAGGATGCCGACTACGACGAACCAGGTATTGCCGAGATACACGAGCACGCGCCCGCCCACATGGTTGATGTCGAGCACGCTGGCCGCCTGGGCGCCGAGGACGACCTCCGGAAAGCGGGCCGCCACGGCATCCAGGAAGTGTCCGGAGGCCAGCTTCGTACCCAGTACCTGCGGCAGGTTCTCGGCGGCCGCATCGACGCCGATACCGCCGGTCTCGGAGGCGGGCACGAACGGACTCCGGTACACGTTCGCGCCCTGCACCTGGTACACGGGCACAGCGCTCTCCACGTGCTGCATGTGCTCGATCATCGGGACCGCGGTGTCAGGCAGGACCTCGTTCGCGCCAAGGAACGTCTGCCCGGGCGTCACCGTCAGCAGGTTGGTCCCCAGAGCGTCGATCTCGGCGAGAAGGGTGGCCTGAGCCGAGGCCGAGATGCCGACGACGGCGACCATCGCGCCGATTCCGATGGCGATCCCGAGCGCCGACAGCGCGGCTCGCAGGCGCCGCGCGCGCGGTCCCTGAAGTGCGGTGCCGATGCAGCTGGGAGAACGCCAGCCGAGATGCGGTGATCGCCTCGGGACGGTCCGGCGCTGCGTCGGAAGCCGTCATCGACGCTCGTCTGCGACGATCTCGCCGTCCCGCATCTGGATCCGGCGCGGGAAGCCGGCAGCGATGTCCTGCTCGTGCGTGATGAGCACGAGCGTGGCGCCATCGCGGGCGAGCGCGTGCAGGAGCTCGATGACCTCGCCGCTCGAGTGCGAGTCGAGATTGCCGGTCGGCTCGTCGGCGAGGATGATCACCGGGCGCTTGGCGATCGCCCGCGCTATCGCCACCCGCTGACGCTCGCCGCCGGACAGCATCCGCGGCCGGTGCGCCAGCCGATGGCCGAGGCCGACGCGCACGAGTGCCGCCCGCGCCGCCTCCCGCCGGTGTCGAAGCGGCTGCCCGGTGTAGAGCATCCCGAGGGCCACGTTGTCGAGCGCATTGATCGACTCCTGAAGGTGGAACTCCTGGAACACGAAGCCGATCGCATGCGCCCGGAGCCCCGCGAGCTCACCGTCGGACGCGCGCTCGAGGTCGTGCCCGGCGACGTCGACGCGGCCCGCGGTCGGCCGCTCGAGCGTGCCCATCACGGTGAGCAGCGTGGTCTTTCCCGAACCCGACGCGCCGACCACCGCGACCTGCTCACCTTCGCGCACCTCAACCGAGACATCGCGCAGCGCGAAGACGTCGCCCGGATACTCCTTGCTCACAGCTTGAAGGGAGAGCGCAGCGGTCATCCTTGCGAGTCGGTCACCTCGAGACCCTGGTAGATGCCCGCTCCGGAGATCTGCACGTAGCCGGCCGCGAACAGGCCGGTCGTGACCGGGATGACCGCGTGAGATGGTGCCGCCTCCTGCACCGCATAGCCGCCACCCGCGGTGGCCAGGAGCGCGGTCACCGGCACCGACAGGACGTTCCTCGCCTGGGCCTGGGCGAAGTTCACGCTGACCGCCGCCTGATCGAGCGCAGCGGCGGAGCGATGGCCGGTGAGGGTGACCGTCACCGGGATCACAGCGCCCGATGAGCCGTTCGCGTTCCCGCCTCCGTTCCCACTCCCGTTTCCGCTCCCGTTTCCGTTCCCGCTGTTCGAGTTGCTCGAGCTCTGCGCCACCGGGCTGACCGCGCTGACCTTGCCGCCAACCGTGCTCCCGTCCGGCAGCTCGACGCTCACCGTCTCCCCCACCTTCGCCTCCGACTGCTTGCTGGCATCGAGGTCGACAGTCACGATGAGCTTCGTCGAAGCGGTCTGCAGGACCGCCGACGCGCTGCCGCCCCCGCCCCCGCCGTCGCTTGACGCGGGCGTGCCGGCGTTCGAGGACGAGGGAGCAGCGCCGCCGGAGGTGGACGGCTTACCACTGCTCGGTGTGGGCGTCTTGCCGCTCCCGGGACCGGAGGAGCTGGGCGCGGTCGGCTTCGCCCTCTCTGCCTTCAGCTCCGCGATCTCGGCCTGCAGCAAGGCGATCAGCGCCTGGAGCGTCTGCATCCTGGTCTTGCCGCCGGCCCTGCGCTTCGGGCCCGGCTTTGGCCGCCTCGGCTTGATGCGCTGATCGACGAACTCCGCTCGGCTTGGCTGCACCGAGTTGCTGGCGTCGGACCCCGAGGAGGGCGTGCCCGAGCTGGCGCCGGTCGAGCCGAGTGTCGTCTCGACGCTCGACACCAGCTGGGTACCCGGCAGGAACACGACCTGCCCAAGCGACAGGATGCCGGTCTCGCTCTCACCCAGATACGCCTGGAGCACGTCGACCCCGGCCGTGGTGGCGGCCTGCCAGGTGTCGTCGACCTCGATTCCGTCGGGGTTGAACCCGAGACGGACGAGGTTCCGGTTGAGCTGAAGGATGTCCTGGCCGGCGCCGTCAGACGGGCCCAGGTCACGGTAGGCGGGCATCGCCCCGTCCATCAGGGTCACCGGCTGGCCGGCCACCTTGAACAGCGTGCCGCCGGGCTTGATCACCTGCCCAACGCTTGGCAGCCAGGTGATCGTCCCGGTCAACCGGTCGTACACGGTTTGGGGACTGGCGTAGCTGAGCGTGCCCGACTCCGTGTCGGTCTGGACGAGGTCGCGCCGCGAGACGGTCGTCGCGCCCGCCGGCGTGTTCGCCGAGGCGTCCGATTTGGTCGGCGACGAGGACAGGGCGCCGGTCACGACCACGAACACCGCCCCGATGGCGACGAGCAACGCGAGCAGCGCGAAGATCCGCCGGCGGGAGCGACGGGCGAGCATCCGCCGGAGAGCCGGTGCGCGCATCAGCCGCTACCGCCGCCTTGCGCCACCAATGTAAGCCTCAGCGCGCCCATGGCTGAAGGCGGTTGTACGGCGCCGCCGCTAACACGGTCATAACGCTGTTACATGGTTGTTAGGCGCCGCTACTCAGCGACCGCCGTTCGCCGCCTCGGTCACCTGGGCCATCGTGATGACGCCGTGCGTTACCCCGACGCACGCCTTCGCCGCGGTCAGGAAGGTACGCGCGCGCAGGTCGACGCCCGCGGCTCTGATCGTCTGGAGGGAGAGCTGGCCCTGGGGATTGGGGTCGGGGAAGCCGGGCATGCCGTGGCCGCGCAGGCAGTGGGCGAAGGCCAGGAGCGTCTGCTTCTTGTCGCGCTGGTCTCCGTTCGGACCGGAGCCGGGGGCGGGCATGATCCCGCGACACGCCTTCTGCGCGTCCTTGAACGCCGGCGAGAGGCCGGCCGAGGCGGGGACGGCTTGAGCGATCCCGACCCCGCCGCCGGGAGTCGTGGTGACCCGAGGGTCTGGGAAGGACGGCACGCCGTGTTCACGGATGCAGACCGCGTACTTGTGCGCGGCCGCGCCCGGGCTGTTCGACCGCCGACCGACGCGCTCGGTGAGCCGCCGTGCGACCCGCAGGCGCTGGCGAGCAGCGCGAGAGCGACAATCGCGATAGATCTCATGCCGCCCGTTGTAGAGGCCGGGCGGTGCCAGGACGGTGTCAGCGGTTGTCACCTCGCTGTCACCTGCCGTCGGCGATCCTTTACGCTCGCGATGAGGGTGTTGGTTGTCGAAGATCACCGCCGCCTTGCCGGCGCGCTGGGCGAGGGACTGCGCCGAGAGGGCATGGCGGTCGATCTCGCGTTCGACGGCGCGGACGCGCTCGCGCACGTGCAGGTCAACCGCTACGACGTGGTCGTGCTCGACCGCGACCTCCCGGCCGTGCACGGCGACCACGTGTGCCGCGCGCTGATCGCACAGGGCAGCCAGACGCGCGTGCTGATGCTGACCGCCGCGAGCACGACTCGCGATCGGGTCGAGGGTCTCGAGCTGGGGGCGGACGACTACTTGTCAAAGCCGTTTGAGTTCGCGGAGCTGGTGGCCCGGATCCGGGCACTGAACCGGCGTGCGGTGAGGGCGCTGCCGCCGACGCTCTCGCGCGGAGACGTGAGTCTCGACCCGGCCCGGCGGGTGGCGTACCGAGGTCAGCACCGGCTCGAGCTCACGCCGAAGGAGTTCGCCCTGCTCGAATGCCTGCTCGCAGCGGACGGCCGCGTGGTGTCCGCCGAGGAGCTGCTCGAGCGCGTGTGGGACGAGGCTGTCAATCCGTTCACGACAACCGTGAAGACCACGATCGGCCGGCTGCGCGTCAAGCTCGGCGATCCACCGTTGATCGAGACCGTGCGCGAGGCGGGCTACCGGATGTGATGTCCCGTCGGCTGCCGGGCATTTCGACGCGTCACCTGCTGCGAGCGCCGAGGAGAACGGCGCGGCTGCGGCTCACCGTCATGTATGCCGGGCTGTTCCTGCTGCTGGGAACGGCGGTGATCGGCGGGAATCCTGGCCCTCGCTCACAGCGGTGCCACCGTGCAGGTCTCCGCGGCGTCGCCGGTGCCCGCGGGCGCGCGGGCCCACGCCGTCGCCGGGGCCGTCGAGCAGCAGTCGGCCGACCTGGCGCGGCTGCTCGCGGTGTCCTGGTTCGTACTGGCGGTCACGGCGGTGGCCGCGGGCGCGCTCGGATGGTTCGCCGCGGGACGCGTGCTCCGGCCGCTTCGGCAGATGACCCTGACGGCCCGGACGATCTCAGCCGGGAACCTGCACCAGCGGCTCGCGCTCAGCGGCCCGGACGACGAGATCAAGCAGCTCGGCGACACGCTGGATGAACTGCTCGCGCGGCTCGAAGTCGTCGTTCGCGGCGCAGCAGCGATTCGTGGCCAACGCGTCCCACGAGCTTCGCACTCCGCTCACGGTGGAGCGGACGCTGCTGCAGGTGGCACTGGCGGACCCGAACGCGAGCGCCGCCAAGCTGCGCGCCACGTGCGAGGAGCTGCTCGCCTCGGGGCGCGAGCACGAGCGGCTGATCGAGGCGCTGTTGACGCTCGCCCGGGGCGAGCGCGGCATCGAGCACCCGGAGCCGGTGGATCTTTCCGTGCTCGCCGGCCGGGCGCTGGGCGCAGTCGCTTCCGAAATCGGCGCGGCGCGCATCACCACTGCGCTCGATCCCGCGCCCACCACCGGAGACCCTGCGCTGATCGAGCGTCTGATCGCGAACCTGATCGACAACGCCGTCCGCCACAACGACGGGCGGGGCGAGGTCGACGTTCGTACCACCCAGGATCGCGGCGCCGCGGTGGTGTCGGTGGGCAACTCCGGAGCGGTTATCGCCCCTGAGGATCTAGAGCGGCTGTTCGAGCCCTTCCGCCGGCTGCACGGCGACCGGAGGGCGGACGGTCACCACGGGCTCGGCCTGTCGATCGTCCGCGCGATCGCAGCGGCGCACAGCGCCGCGCTGAACGTCGTGCCGCAGCTCGGCGGAGGCCTGATGGTGACTGTGCGCTTCGAGGGCTCGTCCCGCGGGGTCACTGCGCCTGCGGGCCCGGACCCGGGGGAGGATGCACCCCGCAGCGAGGCGCGGCCTGCCTGAACGCGGGCGATTGGGGGTCAACCTGCGCCGTGAGCGCGAACACCATTCCGCGCACCATGAGCACGCGCTTGGCGCCACTCGCGTCCAGGGCGGGGTCGGGGAAGCTGGGCAGACCGTTCGCGCGCATGCACTCGGCGAACCTGAGCGCAGCCGCCCGCTGGCTCGCGGTCATCTTCGGAGGGCCACCGCCGCCCGGCAAGATGTTCTGGCAGGCCTTCTGAGCAGCCTGGAACGCCGGGGACTGCGGATCGATCCCGGAGCCGGCCCGAATGGCGAGCTCGCCGTGCTCGGTCGGGTCCGGGAAGCTCGTAACTCCGTGCGCGCGCATGCACCGCGAGAACGCCAGCTCGGGGTCCTGGCTCGGCGCGGCCGCGCTCGGCTTGCCAGACGCCCCGCACCCGGCCAACGCGAAGGCGCAGCACACTCCGGCGAGCGCGATGCTGAGCTGCCGATTCACCACTGCGGCCGCTTGTACGCGACGGCGCGTAACCTCGGCATTACGCCGTTACGTCGTTGTTATGCGCGATCAGACATCCTCGGCTCTCGACGCCGGCGCGGGCACACTCCGCGCCGGCGCTCCCCATGGGAATCGAGCTATGAGGGTGTTGGTGGTCGAGGATCATCCGCGGCTCGCCGCGACGGTGGCGACGGTGCTGCGGCGCGAGGGAATGGCCGTCGATGTGGCGTTCGACGGTCGCGAGGCGCTTGCCCGCACAGCCCTGACCACGTATGACGTGGTCGTGCTCGATCGAGACCTTCCGGCCGTCCACGGCGACGAGGTGTGCCGTTCGCTCGTGGGCGCCGGATACCCCAGCGCGGTGCTCATGCTGACCGCGGCGGGAACGCTCGAGGATCGGGTCCGCGGCCTCGGGATCGGGGCGGACGATTACCTGCCCAAGCCGTTTCACGTGACCGAGTTGGTGGCCCGCGTTCGCGCTCTGGCGAGACGGTCGCGTCGGGCCGTCCCGCCGACGCTCGTCCACGGCGACCTCCGGCTCGACTCCGCGCGGCGCCTCGTCACCCGTGGAGGCCGTCCAATCACGCTCAGCCCCAAGGAGTTCGCCGTACTCGAGGTCCTGCTCGGCGCTGCCGGCGCCGTCGTCTCGAGCGAGGAGATCCTCGAGCGCGCCTGGGACGACGCCACCGACCCGTTCACGAACGCCGTCCGGATGACCGTCAGCCGCCTGCGCGCAAAGCTGGGGGAGCCGCCGGTGATCGAGACCGTGGTCCCCGTGGGCTACCGGATCGCCGAGCAGCCATGAACGCCTTCACGCTCGTCCGCCGGCTGCGCCACCCGCGGACCACCGTTCGCTGGCGGCTGACCCTGCTCTACGGCGCGCTGTTCCTGGCTTCCGGGGCGGGGCTTCTGGCGATCACCTACACCCTGGTCGAGCACGCGGATACGAGCGGTCCCGTCCGGCGGCAGTTCACCCGCGAGACGGCCGTGGCTCCGTCGCAGAGCCCGTTCCCGCAGATCACGGTGAAGGGAAAGGCCGTCAAGTCGCTCCAACAGTTGCCGCCGCCGCTCACGCGGCTGCTTCATTCGAGCGCCGGCCGCTCGGCGGTGCTGATCCTAGGCTCCGACCAGCGCGGCGCCGACCTCCACCAGCTCGTCGTCGAGTCGGCAATCGCTCTGGCGATCATGGCCGTGATCTCCACCGCGCTGGGCTGGCTCGTGGCCGGCCGGGTGCTACGGCCGCTGCGCACCATCACCACCGCCACACGCGAGATCTCCGCCGCCAACCTCCACCGCCGCCTCGCCCTGTCCGGACCGCCGGATGAGCTCCGCGAGCTGGCGGAGACGATCGACGAGCTGCTCGCCCGCCTGGAGGGGGCATTCGGCGCGCAGCGGCGGTTCGTCGCCAACGCCTCGCACGAGCTGCGCACGCCGCTGACCGCGGTGCGCGCGATGCTCGAGATGGTGCTCACCGATCCGCACGCCACCGTCGAGACATTCAGGACGACGTGCCGTCAGGTGTTGGAGGAGAGTGAGCAGCAGGAGGAGCTGATCGAAGCGCTCTTGGCGCTCGCGCAAGGACAGCGCGGAGCTCGAGCGCCGTGAACCGGTGGAGCTCGACGTGGTCGTCGGCGAGGTGGTGGCACGGCATCGGCCAGAGGCGCGCGAGCTCGGACTGCGTGTCGACACCTCGCTCGCGCCGGCGTCGACCTTCGGGGACCGGCGGCTGATCGAGCGTCTGGCGAGCAACCTGGTGGAGAACGCGCTCCGCTACAACGCGGCCGGCGGAGAGATTCGCGTCGCCGTGCAGGCTGCAGCCGGGGTGGCGACGCTCGCGGTGTGCAACACGGGACCACCGGTGGCCGCCGGCGAAGTCGACCGGCTGATCCAGCCGTTTGAGCGGTCGGGCGAGGCGCGAGCGGGTCACGATCACGGAGTCGGCCTCGGCCTGTCGATCGTGGCCGCGATCGCCGCCGCGCACGATGCTGCGCTCGACGTGCAGCCGCGCGAGGGCGGAGGCCTCGAGGTGACGGTGCGCTTCGCCGCGTCTCCGGCCGCCGGTCCGGCGCCGGCGGATCAGCCCACGCCGGCCGATCAGCCCGCCCCCGCGCTGTCCGCGGACTGATCCCCCATTCCCCACGTCGGTTTGCAACGTCAGCGGGCTTCGAAGGATCCCCGCGGCGGCGCCGACGTTATCGTGATGATGGAGCCCGTGAGCGACTGAGCGCCTGCCGCCACGGAGTCAATGAACGGTCTCGAGGAGCTCCGAGCCAGGATTAGGAGCAGGCGGAGGAGGACCCAGCCAGCGCGAGTCTTCCTCCTCCAGCAGAATCGGCGCGACTGCGTGGGCGCCGAGTTCCTTCGACTCTGGCACCGGCTCGAGCAGCAGCCATCCACCGCTCTGCCGTATGACGGCGCGACGTTCCACCAGCTCGCTGATCGCCAGGGACACAGTCGGGCGACGCGCACCGATCAGCGCGCCCAGGGACTCGTGCGTGAGCGACAGTGGAACCGTCACACCGGCCGGTGTGACCCTGCCCCACGATTCCGCCAGCAGCCACATCATCGCCAGCAGCCGGTCCGCGACTCTGGGTAGCTGGCAGATCGCGAGTTGTGCCGCCACGCGTTCGGTCTGCTCGCTCCATCGGACGTGGACGCCCGCGATCAGTCCCGGCCACCGCCGGGCGGCGTTCAGGAAGTCGCTGCCGAGGATGGCGAGGCGCGTGTCGGCGATCGCTCCGCGCCCGGCCGGGGACACGAGCGTTGGCATGCGCGCCTCCTCGATCGCGACCAGGTCTCCGGGACCGATCAACCGCATGACGTCGTGGCCCGCCAGCCGAAGGCGTTGACGCAGCATCCCCTCGAGCACCAGCACGCCGAACGCATTCCGGTCGATCCGGCGGGCGTCGATCTCGTCCTCACCCTTGGCGACCTGAATGACCGGAAGCATCAGCTCGCGAACCGCCCGTCGTGCATCGTCGCTGAGGAAGCGTCCGAGGTCAGGCTCGATCTCGAGCAGCCGTACCCGCCGGTCCGATTTGGCGCGGTGGGGTGGGTTCTCTGCCAGCATCGGCTCGAGAGGAATAATAAGGCTCCGTGGACGACTCTGAACTGACTGTCAAATGGGGCATCCTCTCGACGGCGCGGATCAACCGGGCGTTCCTCGCCGGGGCGCGCGAGGCCTCTGACGTCGAGGTAGTGGCGGTCGCAAGCCGCGACGCGGGCTCCGCGGAGCGGTATGCGCGCGAGCACGTCATCCCTCGTGCGCACGGTAGCTACGAGGCGCTGCTCGCCGATCGCGAGGTCGATGTGGTGTACATCTCGCTACCCAACGCGCTGCATCTCCCGTGGACGGTGCGCGCGTTGGAGGCCGGCAAGCACGTGCTGTGCGAGAAGCCTTTGAGTCGGCGGGCCGCCGACGTGGTTGCGGCGTTCGAGGTGGCCGAGCGACAGGGGCGCCTGCTGATGGAGGCGTTCATGTACCGCCACAACCCGCAGACGC
Organism: uncultured Solirubrobacterales bacterium; assembly: GCA_963710305.1. Classification (GTDB taxonomy): domain Bacteria; phylum Actinomycetota; class Thermoleophilia; order Solirubrobacterales; family Solirubrobacteraceae; genus Palsa-465. The sequence goes on from CAVPZV010000002.1 coordinate 215,195, forward strand.
GCCGGGTGGCCGAGCTCGTCGCCGAGGGTGCGATCGGGCGCCTGCGGGTGGTGCGCGCCGCGTTCAGCTTCTTCACCGACGACGTCGCGAACGTGCGGATGCGGCGGGAGCTCGACGGTGGTGCGCTGATGGACGTCGGGTGCTACTGCGTGAGCGCGGCGCGGCTGCTCGCCGGCGAGCCGACGCGCGTGAGCGCCGAGCAGGTGCTGGGCGGAGACGGAGTGGACGTCGTGTTCGGTGCAACGATGCGGTTCGACGGCGACGTGCTGGCGCACTTCGATTCCGGGCTGGCGCTGGCACCGCGCGACGCGCTCGAGGTGGTGGGCGAGCAGGGCGCGTTGTTCCTCGACGACCCGTGGCACTGCCGCACCCCGGTGATCGAGCTGCACCGGGACGGCGCGGTCGAGCGGATCTCGGTTGAGGCGGTCGACTCGTATCGGCTCGAGGCGGAGAACATGTCCGCGGCCGTGCGCGGTGAGGCCGCGCCGCTGCTCGGTCGCGAGGACGCGGTGGCGCAGGCGCGGACGATCGAGGCGCTCTACGAGGCGGCGGACACCGGCGCCGTGGTCGCGCTCTAGAACATCTGGGCGAGCGCGTCCTCGAGCGCCGCTTGGCCCTCGAGGAAATCGACGGTGGTGTAACGCGCACGCAGGCGGGTGGCGTAGCGGAACGTGGCCTCCAACGTCGCTCGGTCGAGGCCGAGGAAGCCCGGCTCGTCCGGGATGCCGGCCTCGTCCAGCGCACGCTCGACGTGTTCGAAGCGCTCGATCGCCGGCGCTATCTGCTCGATGACCGCCGCCCACCTGCGCTCGTCGTCGGGCCAGCTCGCCGGGACGTCGGCCGCGAATCGCTGCTTCGCCTCGGCTGCGTCGACGATGTCCTGGCTCACGGGGTCGCCCAGCCACGCGCGCGCCTCCGGCCCGAGCGGATCCTCTGGCGGCACCGGCCGGCGCGGGTTCTCGATCCCGCCGTCGAACGCGAAGCGCTGCAGGCGCATGGCGAACCGCGTCGCGTAGCCGGCCTGGAGGCCGTGGGGGCAATGGTCGCGGCGACCGCGCGCCGCCAGTAGGTCCCAGAAATGGGAGGCGTGATGCTCGCAGCCGCTGGCCGGGCGCGAGCTCCCGGCGATGGCCATCGCGACGCCCGATTCGATCAGCCCGGTGATCAGCTCCGTCGCCGCCTCGGTGCCACCCCGCAGCAACGCGGTCACGTTGTCGCGCCGTCGACAGCATCGGCGCGCGGACGCGAGCCACGATCTCGTCGTCGTAGGCCTCGCCGTAGAGCAGGTGCGCGGCCAGCCAGTCCACGGCGGCGGTGGCCTTCGCCATCATGTCGCCGATCCCGGCGCGCGTCAGCTCGGCCGGCGCCTCGGAGATGATCGACGGCTCGGCGAAGATGGCGCGCGGTGCGCGCGCCGGGTAGGTGACCTTGACGCCGTCACGCTGGAGCGCGGCCACGCCGGAGGCGTAGCCGTCCATCGACGCCGCGGTCGGGACGCTGATGAAGCTGGTGTCGTCGAGGTGCGCCGCATAGCGGACGATGTCGGTGATCACGCCCGAGCCGACGGCCACGAGCTCGGCGCCGGAGCCGGCGCGCTCGCGCACCGCGGCGACCTCGTCCATCCCCGCCTTGAGGTCGCTGCGCTCAGGGAAGACGAACTGCCGGGCGTGTCGCAGCGCGGCCACGACCCGCTCGCCTGCGACCTCGAACGTGTTTCGGTCGGCGACGACGAGTGGGTCGCCAGACGATGCACTCGGGAAGCTGGTCGATCGCGTCGTCGGCGATGACGACGCGCGGGTTTGTCAACGCTGCCCGTAGTAGGCCTGCGGGCCGTGCTTGCGCAGGAAGTGCTTGTCGCGCACGGCGGCTTCGAGCGCGGGCGCGTCGGCGTCGAGCAGCCGGGTGAACAGCGCCATCCTCGCTACCTCCTCGAGCGTCACCGCGTTCTGGATGGCTTTGGCCGTATCCGGACCCCAGCAGAATGGGCCGTGCCCGCGGACCAGGGCGGCCGGCACCTCCTCCGGGCTCCGATCGGATATCGCCTCGATCAGGATCGTGCCCGTGGCGGCCTCGTAGTCGTCATCGACCTCGGACTTCGTCAGCGCGCGCGCCAGCGGGATCGGGTGGGATGAGAGGTCGGCGTGGGTCGTCCCCAGCAGCGGGATCTCGCGCTGGGCCTGCGCCCACACGGTGGCCCAGGTGGAGTGCGTGTGCACGACGCCGCCGATCTCCTCGAAGGCCCTGTACAGCGCCAGGTGCGTGGGGGTGTCGGTCGAAGGCTTGTGCTCGCCTTCCACGACGTTGCCTTCGAGGTCGACGATGACCATGTCCTGCGCGGTCATCTGCTCGTACGACACGCCGCTCGGCTTGATCGCGATCAGCCCCTCGGTGCGATCGATGCCGCTCGCGTTTCCCCAGGTCAGCGTCACCAGGCCGTGCTGTGGGAGGGCGAGGTTGGCGGCGAGAACCTGCTCCCGGAGCGTGTCGAGCATCAGATCTCCTCGTACGCGAGGTCGAGCAGCTGGGCGAAGTTGCGCCAGCGAGCGACATGATCGCCCAGGTTGGTGACGAAGTGGTGGGGCGCGCCGAGTGTGAGCCAGTCGGTCATGAACCCCTCCATACCCTGCTCGGGACGGAAGTGGAAGTAGTGCATCTCGACCTTCGGCAGCTCCGGCGTGTCGAGCACCTCGCCACGGCCGACCACGAGGCGGTAGATCTCTCCCTCGAGCGGCACCAGCGCCGCCGTGGTGGCCACGCCGGGCTCCGCCGAGAACACCGGCGTGGGTGGGTTGTCGAGCCGGCCGATGCCCAGCTCGCGGTCGATCAGCCGCACCGGCCGGTCACTGCGCGCGATCTTCCAGTTCCCCTCGCCCATGTGGCTGATCAGGACCGAGTCGAGCTCCCAGTCCATCGCGTACATCTCGCTGAAGTGGGCATCGCCGATCATCGTCTGCGCCGCGCACATCAGCGTCGCGGTGTTCGTGTCGCCCTCGGCCGCGAAGCCGTATCCGTCGGCCATCAGGTCCGAGGCGGCGAGCAGCGGCAGCTGCCGGAAGCGGCCGTCACCCCCCAGCGAGTCGAAGTGGAACGAGAAGCCGGCGTAGCCGCGCTCCTCCATCATGGCGCGGATCGCCAGCTCGATCCGCGCGGCGTACTCGTGGCGCTCGCGTGGCAGATTCTCGGCCACCTCGAAGCGCTCGTGGTGCTGTTCGATCAGCGCGTCGACGGCGGCGGCGTCCTGGGAGTCGATGCGCGCGACGAGTGGGCCCAGGTCCTCGCTGACGATCGTCGGGCCAAGCCGGCGCAGCAGCGCAGGCGCGTCGTAGAGGATGTCGCCCATCCCGTTCATCGGGTAGCCGAGCAGCGCGATCCGTGTGCGCTTGAGCGCGGTGATCGCCTGCGCCGCCCTCGCCCAGTCCTCGAACGCGGCGGCGAACTCGTCGGAGCGCCAGTCGCCCGTGATCACCGAGAAGGCCGCGCCGATCCGCACCAGCGCGTTGGCCTGGTCCTGAGCGCCGTGGATCCCCTGGTTGTAGGTGAGGTCGGCCATGTCCCACTCGGCGGTGATCGATCGCTCGGGCTGGATGTTCGCCAGCAGGAGCGGCACCGGAACGTCGAGGAGGGCGCGCACCGTGCGCATCGCCGGACCGTAGGTCAGCATCACGATCGCGATCCCGTCCACGTCGGCTGCGAGCAGCTCCTTCGTGATCGTCTCGACGTCGTCCCGGTTGCGGGCCGGCCGGGTGAAGGTGACATCGGCGACTGGTCGCAGACGTTCGGCGACTTCGCTCGCGTACTTCGCCTGGTGCTCCGTGATCCCGGGGATCATGTCGTCGTAGAGCTCCTGCATGATCCCGAGCAGGCCGATCCTGGGACGCTCGCTCATGCTGCCCTCCTTATTCGCTTGAGTCCGTGGAGCAGCTCCACCTGAGAGCGGCCCAGGGTCTCGTACAGGCTGCGGTAGATCGCGTACACCTCGTCGTAGGTCTGCTTTGCCTGCGCGGACGGCTCGTACGTGCGCGCGGTCCCGGGGGCGAGCGCATCGGTCGCCTGCGTGATGTCGGCGAACTTCCCGGCCGCGACGGCGCCGAACAGCGCCGAGCCGCGCGCCGGGACCTCGGTCGAGGCCGGCACGTGCACGGGGCGTCCCGAGATGTCGGCGATGAGCTGCATGGTCAGCGGGCTGCGCTCGGCGATCCCTCCGCAGGCCACGATCTCCGACAGCTCGAGGCCGTGCTCCTCGAAGTTCTCCATCACGCGGCGGTTCCCGTACGCGATCGACTCGAGCAGCGCGCGGTAGATCTCGGCCTCGGTGGTGCGGAGCGTCAGGCCGCAGATGACGCCGCTCAGGCCGGCGTCGGCCAGGATCGAGCGGTTCCCGTTCCACCAGTCGAGCGCGACCAGCCCGTTCTCGCCCGGTCTGAGGCCGGCAGCCTGCTTCTCGAGCTTGGCGTATGAGTCCTCGCCGGGCGCGAACGTGTCGATGTACCAGGCGAGCATGTCCCCCACCGCCGGCTGTCCCGCCTCGTAGCCGTACAGGTCGGGGAGGATGCCCTCGTTGACCACGCCGGTGATCCCGGGCAGGCGAACCTCCCGGGGGTTGACGATCATGTCGCAGATCGACGTCCCGATCACGATCACGAACGTGTCGGGCGCGCTGACGCCCGCGCCCGGGACCGAGACGAAGGAATCGACGTTGCCGACGGCCACGGCCGTCGACGGCGTCAGGCCGATGGCCTCGGCGGCCTCGGGGCGCAGGGTGCCCGCGCACGTGCCGAGCGGGACGAAGGTGTCGCCGAGCTTGGCCGCCGGCTGGTCGAAGCCCGGATAGGCGGCCTCGAAGTAATCAACCGGCGGCAGCCCGTGCTCGGGCGACCACATCGCCTTGTATCCCGCCGTGCAGGTCTGGCGGCACTCTCGGCCCGTGAGCCACCACACCACCCAATCGGTGGCCTCGATGAAGGCGTGGGCCTCGTCGTAGATCTCGCGGTCCTCGCACCACAGCTCGATCAGCTTCGGGAAGTACCACTCCGAGGAGATCCGGCCTCCGTAGCGCGAGAGGAACTCCTCGTCACGCTCGAGCGCGACCTCGGTCAGGCGGTCGGCGACCGATTGCGCGGCGTGGTGCTTCCACAGCTTGGGCCACGCGTGCGGGCGGTGGCGGAAGTGCTCGTACTTGCACAGCGGCGTTCCCTCGCTGTCCACGGGGAGCACCGTGCAGGAGGTGAAGTCGACCCCCAGGCCGATCACCTGCGAGGCATCGACGTCGGCCTCGGCGACCACGTAGGCGATCGCCTCCTCCAGCACGGTCACCCAATCGTCGGGATGCTGAAGGGCCCAATCCGCGGGCAGACGGTCGTCTCCGGAAGGGAGCGTCCGGTCGATCACCCCGTGCGGATAGCGCACCACGCCGACCGCCCGCTCCTCGCCGCTGTCCAGGTCGAGGAGCACGGCCCGCCCCGACTCGGTGCCGAAGTCGACGCCGATCGCGTACGCGGCGCCGCTCACTGAGCGGGCGTGGACGGCGCCGCCGTCGCCGTCCTCGGTCCTGGCCGCCAGCCGCGCCCGCCGGTACTCCTCGACCACGATCTCGTTCAGCTCCTCGACGCTGGTCTCCGCCGTGGGCCGGTCGAAGGCGATCACGCCGTCCTGGATCAGGCTGACCCGGTCGCACGCCTGGAACACGTGGATGTAGTTGTGGAGGATCATGATGATCGAGACGCGGCCTTCCGCCTTCAGCCGCGCGATCAGATCGAGGATCAGCGCTCCCTCCTTGGCGCCCATCGCCGCCAGGGGCTCGTCGAGGAGGATCACGTCGGCGTCGCCCGAGATCGTGCGCGCCACCGCGATCGCCTGGCGCTGCCCGCCGGACAGCCGCGCCACCGGAACATCGATGCGCGGGATGTTGATGCCCGTCTCATCGAGCGCCGCGCGCGTCTCGCGCTTCATGATGTGGTTGGCCAGGAACGGGATCGGGCTGTGAACCTTCTCCCGGAACAGGAACATGTTCTGGTAGACGCTCAGCTGGTCGATCAGCGCCAGGTCCTGGTAGACGGCGTCGATGCCCTTCTGGCGCGCCTCGAGCACGCTCCTCGGTGCATACGGCTCGCCCTTCAGCCACATGGTCCCGCTACTCGGCTTCTGGAACCCGCAGATGGTCTTGATCAGCGTCGACTTGCCGGCGCCGTTGTCCCCGAGCAGGCCGAGCACCTCGCCCTTGCGCAGGTGCAGGTTGATGTCGCGCAGCGCGATGATCGGGCCGAAGCTCTTGGTGACGTGCTCGACGCGCAGCACGTCGTCCTCGGCCGTGACGGGGCCGACGATCCGCTCGGATGCAGCGGAGCCTCAGCCACGGCCCGACCCGGTCCTCACCCGGGACACGTAGGTGTTGAACGCCATTGCGATCAGGATCGCCAGGCCCAGATAGAAGTAGAAGTAGTTGGCGCTGACGCCCTTGATGTTCAGGCCCTCCTGGAGGATGCCCAGGAAGATCGCGCCGATGAAGGCGCCGATGACCGTGCCCGAGCCGCCCTGCAGCAGCGTGCCGCCGATCACCGCCGCGGAGATGGCTTGGAACAGGATCGCGTTCGAGCCCGACGGGTCGGGCGTGATCGTGGCGGAGCGCACGGACTCGAGGATCCCAACGAAGCCGGCGAGCAGGGCGCACATCATGAAGTTGCGCGACAGCACCAACTTCGTCCGGACGCCGGCCTCCGAGGCCCCGATGCGGTTGCCGCCCACGGCCACGGTATAGACGCCCCAGCGCGTGTACGACAGGACCAGCTGGAGCACGATCACGATCCCGATCGCCCAGAACAGCTCGGAATAGGTACCGCCTCCGAAGATCTGCGCGAACGTTCCGACCTTGACGACCGAGGTTCCCGGCGTCGTGTACTGCGTGGCGTGGGAGATGATGAGCGTTAACCCATCCAGGGTGAACAACACTCCCAGCGTGGTCACGAACGACGAGATCCCGACCACGGAGACGACGAACCCGTTGAACAGGCCGATCAGCGTCGCCACGACCAACGCCAGGAGCATCGACGGGATCAGCGGAATCCCCGCGGTCGTGAACTTGTAGAACACGAACGGCGTGAACAGGTAGACCGCGCCGATCGACAGGTCGATCTCGGCGTTGATCATCACGAACACCTCGCCCGCCGCCATGATCGCGAACGGGGCGAAGTACGGAAGCAGGGCCTTGAGGCTGCTGCCGCTCGTGAACTTGCTCGTCGACGTCGCGAAGTACACGAACGCGATGATCGTGACGACGATGATGCTGCCCTCACGCAGGGTGAGGAAGCGCTGACCGAGGCTCAGCGCGCCGCCGCGTTGAGCCCAGCCTTTGGCCGGGCCGCTGGACGGCGCGCTTGCGGGAGGCTTGTCTTCAGACGCTACGGCCATGGCACGCGGCCATTCTCGCTACGACTTCGTCACGCCGGCCGAGGTGCCGGTGCCCTCATACCGGCTCTTGGTGCTGTTGTACGGCGCGACCGTCTTGCTGTCCAGGAACTTCAGGCCGGTGTTGACGTCGGCGATGCCCGTCAGCGTCTGGGACGCCTTGTACAGGTACAGCTGCAGGATCGGCAGGAAGCCCTGCAGGTAGGGCTGCTGGTCGATCGTGAAGTCCAGGTAGCCCGCGGCCAGCGTCTGCTGCGTGATCGGCGTGAGGTCATAGCCACCGCCGTGGGCCTTGCCCTTGAGGCCGTGCTTCTGGATCGCCTGCCCGACGCTCTGGGTGCTCCCGCCGTCCACGGCGAAGAACCCCTTGTAGTCCGTATGCGAGGCCACGTACGCGTCGACGGTTGACTCCTCCTGGGTCAGGGCGGCGCCGGTGGCGATCACGTGCGGCTTGATCGAAGGCGTGGACTTGAGCGCGGCCTGCGCGCCATCGATCCGGGGCTGGATGTTTGCCGTTCCCGGCGTGGCGATGAACAGGGCGACGTCACCCGAGCCCACGAGCGAGGCGATCCGCTTGCCCATCTCCTGACCGGACACGAACAGGTCCTGGCCGATGTAGGCCAGCCTCGCGTTCCCAGCCGCGTCCGCGTTGTACGAGACCACTGGGATGCCGGCACTCAGCGCTTTCTGGACCGGCGAGTTGAACGCGGTCGCCGAGATGAGAGCTACCGCGATCCCGTCGACGCCGCCGCTGACGGCGCTGTTGAACGAGCTGACCATCTGGCCGACGACGCTGTTGTCCGAGCCGGTCCACTGGTACGAGCAGCCGAGCAGCTTGCACGCGTCGGCCGCACCGTTCTGCGTCGGCGTGAAGAAGGGATTCGTCGTCACATGGTTGACGAACGTGAACTTGTAGCTCTGGCTTGACCCGAAGATGCCGGACGAGGCGCTGCCGCCGCTCGCCGATGCCGTGTTCGAGTTCTTGCTGCCGCACGCTTCGAGCACCATCGCGGCGATGCCAGCGGCGCCTCCGGTGAGCGCGGTCCGCCGGGTCAGCTGCCGCCAGTTCTTGAGCGGCGACTCATCCTCCTTGCGCTCGTCCCACTCGAGGCGTTCGACCGCATCACCCATGTGATCTTCTGCTGACACTGCGCTCCTCCTCATCCTCTTCTCTCTTAGACCCGCCGCTGAACGCTCTCAGACGGGCGGGTTCGTGTCCAGCCGGCTTAACCGGGTTGCAACCGATGGTGCGCTGCCGGCGCGGGCGGAGTGATCGGGCGGTACGCGACGGGCGCTTGTCGGGCGCCGGCACTCGAGCGGGTTGCCGCTCCGGCCGCGCCATGCGCGGTGCCCGCGCTGCCCTCCGCTCCGTGCCGCGCGTTCGCACGCGCGGTCGGTACGCCGTCTCTCCTCTCTTCGCACCCGCTTCCGGCTCGGCCTCCTCTCGCGTTTCGGGCCCAGCGCCAGCGGGGCCCGATCCGGTCCGGCGCGATGTTAACGATCACATCTCGGCGCTGTCAACAGCCGCCGTGCTGGCGCGAATCACCAGCCGCGGAGGCACCCGTGGCTGCGGCTGCCTGCCCTCGCCCTCGTCGATCATCTGCAGGAGCAGCTGCAGCGCCCGCGCGCCGAGCTCGTCGAAGTCCTGGCGCACGGTGGTGAGCGGGCGGCATCAGGTACGCCGACTCCGGGATGTCGTCGAATCCCACGACGCTGACGTCCTCGGGAACCCGGCGGCCGGCCTCCTGCATGGCCCGGAGCACGCCGAGCGCCATCTGGTCGTTGGCGACGAACACGGCGGTGAGCTCGCGATTGCCGGCCAGTCTCTGGCCGAGCTCGTAGCCGGCTGCGGGCGCTCCAGTCGCCGGTGAGATGCGGCGGCGGCTCGACGCCGGCGCGCTCGAGCGTGTCGCGCCAGCCGGCGAGCCGCTGGCGGGACTCGAGGAACTCCGGCGGCCCGGCGATGTGCCAGACGGTGCGGTGCCCCAGCTCGAGGAGGTGGCGCGTGGCCAGCGCCGCGCCCGCGTACTGATCGACCTCGATCACCGGCACCGCCTCGTCCGGCCCCGCCTCGACCGCGACGAGCGGAATGTCGTCGGCGGGTTGAGCAGAGCATCGGCGGCGTCCTGCACGGCGGAGATGACGAGCACGCCGTCGACGCCGTGGCGGCGGAGCCGGTCCACCGCGTCCGCCACCGAGGAGCGGTTGAGCGCCTTCAGGCTGGCCACGATGATGAAGTAGCCGGCCTCGTGCGCGGCGCGCTCGATCCCGAGCAGCGTCGACGCCGGGCCGTACAGCGTGGTGTCGAAGCTGACCACGCCGAGCGTGTGCGAGCGGCCGGTGACGAGCGCCCGCGCCACCCGGTTCGGGCGGTAGTCGAGCTCGTGCATGGCGGCCTGCGACCTTCTTGCGGGTCTCGGGCCGGACGTGCGGGCTGCCGTTGATGACGCGGGAGACCGTCTGGTGTGAGACGCCGGCCAGCCGGGCGACGTCCGACATCACCGGCGGGCGAGACCGCCGACCACGCGTGGTTTCTTCGGACACATCCAATTTGCCCTCCCCCGGCGCCAGCCGGCGCGTGGGTAATGTAGCGCCGCGCAATCGAGAGGAGGAAGTGTTGTGAAGACAAGCCTCGGAATCTGGGCGTTCGGGCCGATGATCACCCGCTTCGTGCCCGTCGGCTATCAGCCTGAGCACAGCTACGAGCCCGAGCCCGTGGCGGAGAAGGTCCACCGGGCCATCTCCGGGCTCGGGGACCTGATCGACGGCTACGAGTTCCACTACCCGCAGGAGCTCTCAGAGGAGAACCTCGACGAGGTGCGCGGCGCGCTCGGCTCCGATCACGACATCTACTGCATCGCCGGCGGGCTGCACCTGGATCCGCGGTTCGGACGCGGGGGCTTGGTCAATCCCGATTCGGGATTGCGGGAGGAGGCGCGGCGCATCTTGCGCGACGCGGCCGCGTTCGCCGGGTCGCTCGGCGCGCACCTGATCGTGTGGCCGGGCGGCGAGGGCTACAACTACCCGTTCCAGACGCCGTACGCCTCGTCTTGGGGGTGGCTGATCGAGGGGCTCGGAGAGGCGGCCTCGGTGTGCCGCGAGCACGGGGTCAAGCTGCTGCTGGAGCACAAGAACTCCGAGCCGGCGATGAAGATCCTGATGCGCAACATCGGGATGTGCCTGTTCGTGGTGCACAAGCTCCAGGCTCTCGGCTGCGACAACGTCCAGATCAACATGGACTGGCAGCACCTGATCATGAACGGCGAGCACCTCCCCGAGTACGCCGCCCTGTTGGCCTCCGAGGGGCTGCTCGGCCACCAGCACGCCAACTCCGGGTGGGGCACGTTCGACGACGACAACATGGTCGGCGCCACCGCGTTCATGGAGACGCTGGAGCTGGCCCTGGAGTTCCGGCGCTGCGGCTACGGGTCTTCCGGCGAGCGGCTGGGATTCGATCTGTATCCGTACACCGAGGACCAGGTGGGCGCGGTGCGCCGCTCGGTGCTGCAGTGGCGGTTCATCGACTCGGTGGCGGCGCGGATCGACGACGCCGCGCTGCGGGAGGCCCAGCAGGCGAAGGACGCCGTGCGGGCGTACGAGATCGTCTACGGCGCCCTGGGGGCCTGAGCGGCGAGGATCTTGTGTAGGCGGCGGGCCTCTTCGATTGGCCGCGCCTTCAGGCGCGGCCAGGTGATCCGGATCGTCCGGTAGCCGAGGGCGAGCGTCTCGGCGTCCCGCTCGCGGTCGGTCTCGAACGCGATCCGGTCCATGTGGAACTCCCAGCTGTCGAGCTCCACGATGACCTTCTGCTCGGGGAAGAGGGCGTCGACGACGAAGCCGCCGATGCTGCGCGCCCATGATCGGGATCGGGAGTGCCCTGCTCGGCGCAGTAGGCCGGGAACTCGTCCTCCCAGCCGGCGCGGGGCGGCGTGCCGTCGAGGCCGATCAGGGGGGCGAGCCGGCGCGCCGGCGGGAGGTGGTTGAGGCGGGCGACGAGCTCCTGCAGGTCTGACTCGTTCAACCAGAGCGAGTGCAGCGCGCCGTTCACCGTGCGCTTCAGGGCCTTGTCCGTGAGGCGCGGGCTGGCGTCGAAGATCGTCCGCGCCGGGCTCGTGGTGCGGATCCCGAGCTGAGTTGTGAGGTCGCGCCAGTGCAGCGTGCGCGATCGGTGCACGCGGATCCCCGGTGGCCGCCGGTCGCCGCGGACCGTGACCTCGAACGGCTGGTCCCAGTGCTTCCAGTAGCCCCAGAGAGCCATCGCCGAGGCGTGGCTCAGGACCGCGCCGGGTCCGCACGCCAGCACGGCGGCACTGGCGCGCTCGAGCGGGGTCCGGGCGGGGCGGCCAACCGAGTAGACGCCGTTGTGTTCGCGATACAAGCGGCCGACCTTCACCCGGTAGGCGATCGCATCCTTGTCGAAGCCCGAGTTTGAGCAGCTGCGCTGTGGTGACGTTGCCGTGCCGCGGCGCCCGCCTCGACACCTCCGCATCGAGCGCTTGGGATGAAACTCGGACTATGTCCGAGTTTTCTCCCACGCGCTCGGGCATCGTGGCGCCTGAGGATCCCACCGCCACCGCCGGCAAAGCCCGCGTTTGTGCAGACTTGTTGCAGATGTTCGTAGGCATCGACGTCGGCACCTCGGCGGTGAAGGGCGTGGCGATCGACCCAAGCGGCGCCGTGCTGGCGCGCGCGGAGGCCGAGTACCCCCTCTCGACGCCGAAGCCCGGCTGGTCCGAGCAGGACCCGGAGGACTGGTGGCGGGCGACGGAGTCGGTGCTCGAACGGCTGCGCTCCGAGTGCGGCGCGCCGGCGGGGATCGGCCTGTCGGGCCAGATGCACGGGCTGGTGGCGCTCGACGCGGATGGGGCCGTGCTTCGGCCGGCGATCCTGTGGAACGACCAGCGGACCGGGGACGGAGTGCGCCGAGATCGAGCAGACGCTGGGACTCGACCGGCTGATCGAGCTCACCGGCAACCGGGCGCTCCCCGGGTTTCACCGCCCCGAAGCTCCTGTGGCTGCGCCGGCATGAGCCGGAGACGTACGAGCGCATCGCCCGGATCGCCCTGCCCAAGGACTACGTCCGGCTCAGGCTGACCGGCGAGCACGCCACCGACGTCGCCGATGCCTCGGGCACGCTGCTGCTCAACGTCTCGGCACGGCGGTGGAGCGACGAGGTGCTCGACGCGCTCGACCTCGATCCCGGCTGGCTCCCGCGCCTCCACGAGAGCCCGGCACATCACCGGGCAGACGCGGGACGGCATCCCGGTGGCGGCCGGCGCCGGCGACCAGGCCGCCGGCGCGCTCGGGGTCGGCGTCGACCGGCCGGGGCCGCTGTCGGTCGTGCTGGGCACCTCGGGTGTGGTGTTCGCCGCGCTCGAGCAGTTCGCCGCCGAACCCGAGGGGCGCGTGCACGCCTTCTGCCACGCCGTCCCCGGCGCCTGGCATGCGATGGGCGTGATGCTCTCGGCGGCGGGCTCGCTGCAGTGGCTGCGCTCGACCTTCGGCGGGCGGCCGAGCTACGACGAGCTGACGCGCGCGGCCGAGGACGTGGCCGGCGGGGACCGAGGGACTGCTGTTCCTGCCCTACCTCGCGGGCGAGCGCACGCCGCACGCCGACCCCAAGGCCCGGGGCGCGTTCACCGGGCTCAGCGTGCGCCACGACCAGGGTGCGCTCGTCCGCTCGGTGCTCGAAGGAGTCGCGTTCGGGCTGCGCGACTCGCTCGACCTGATCGCCGGCCTGGGTGGGGACATCGAGCTCGGGCGCGTGTCGGGTGGGGGCGCCCGGAGCGAGCTGTGGCTGCGGATCGTGGCGTCGGTGCTGGAGCTGCCGCTGGAGCGGGTGGCGGTCGACGAGGGCGCGGCGTTCGGCGCCGCGATCCTGGCCGGCGTCGCCGCCGGCGAGTGGTCAGACGTGCACGAGGCGGTCGGCGCCACGGTGGCGCCACGCGAGCGCGTGGAGCCGGTCGGCGAGTGGGTGGAGGTCTACCGAGAGCGGCGCGAGCAGTTCCGAGCCCTGTATCCCGCCCTGCGCGCGATCGCCGAAGCATGAGCCCTGCACGGGCTTTCAGCCCGTAAACCTGATCCTAATCGACGCCCCTGTGGGAATCCGCGGTTGCGTCCGATAACGGGAATGGGGAGGAGCGGCACACAGGCTGCCGCGGGCATCACAGAGCACGCGATACGTAAGTCCCGGCCGAGGTCGCAGTCGCCACCGGCCATCACGGGCAGCCCGACACGTTCGCCGCAGGCTTGACACCGCTCGAGCTTGCTGTCCGCTATGTGAAATTCGACTCCTGGTTTCCACATGCTGATTGCCACCATTTCGATGCTCGCCGCCGTGATCGGCATCGCGGGTATCGCACCACAATTGATCACCATGCTCCGAGCGCGCTCCTCGGCCGGTCAGTCGACCGTCGGCTGGAGCTTCGGAATCGCCACCAACGCCGCACTGGGGTTCGTGAACCTGCTCGGCTACCACGCCAACGTGCTGGCGCTGGGCAACCTCATCAGCCTCTCCGGGTGCCTCACCGCCGTGTACCTCGTGCGCCGGTTCAGTCCGGCCGACGAGCCGGACACGGTGAGCGGCCTGCGCACGCAGGAGTTCGAGGTCCTGCGCGACGCGGTGCTGATCGAGCATCACCGCCGCACCGGCGAGCGGGCGCTCGCGCTGGCGTAAGGCGAGCCACTACGCTCGCCCGCGATGCCGCTGCGCAACCGGGTCACGCCGTTCGGCGAGCTGATCGCCACGCCCGAGCGCGGGCTCGTGTACGGCAACCGGGGATGCCTGCACGACGCCGAGGGCAACATCCGCCGGCGCTACAACGGGACGCGGTGGATCGCCTGCCGGCTGCAGTTCCGCGGCTGGCATCGGAGTCCGCTGATGATGCCCGGACGGTTCACCGAGCTGTTCTTCCTCGACGAGGTGACCGCGCTGGCCGCGGGTCACCGGCCATGCGCGCTGTGCCGGCGAGCCGACTACGAGCGCCTCACCGAGCTGTGGAGTGAGCTCCATCCCGGCCAGCGAGGGGCGGACGCGATCGACGCGCAGCTCCACGGCGAGCGCGTCGCGGCGGACGCGGGCCGCCGGCGGCTGCACGAGCGGCCGGTCGATCGACTGCCCGACGGCGCGATGGTCGTGCACGAGGGCGCGCCGGCGCTCGTGCTCGGCGCACGGCTGCTCCGGTGGTCTCCGGCCGGATACCGAGCCCCGGTCCGGCGCCCGCGACGCGGCAACGCAACGGTGATCACGCCACCGTCGCTCGTCGACGGCGCTCGCGCGCGGCTGGGCGCCGCTCGTTCCGCTCCTGCATCCGTCGGCGCGATGAAGGCCGTCATCTTCGACATCGGAGGGGTGCTCGAGATCAACCCCCGGACCGGCTGGGAGCAGCGCTGGGCGGTGCGGCTCGGGCTCGACTCCGAGGAGCTGAGCGCGCGTCTCGCACCGGTGTGGAGCCGCGGCGACGTGGGCCAGGTGACGCTGGCCGAGGTGGAGCGGCAAACCGCGCAGCTGCTTGGCCTCGACGACGCGCAGCTGCGGGCGTTCATGGAGGACAACTGGAACGAATACCTCGGCACGCTCAACGTGGAGCTGGCGCGTTACTTCGCCGGCCTGCGCCCGCGCTACCGCACGGGAATCCTCAGTAACAGCTTCGTCGGCGCGCGCGAGCGCGAGCAGGCGGCGTACGGGTTCGAGGACATGTGTGACGCGGTCGTGTACTCGCACGAGGAGGGGATGAAGAAGCCCGACCGGCGCATCTACGAGATCGCGTGCCGGCGCCTGAAGGTCCAGCCTGCCGACGCGATGTTCCTGGATGACACTCAGGTCAACGTGGAGGGCGCGGTGCGCGCCGGCCTGGCGGCGATCCGGTTCATCGACAACGCACAGGCGATCGCCGCGCTCGAAGCGTGGCTGGACATCAGGCCGGCTGGACCGGCCCCACCATGAGATTGCAGAACTCCCGTGTGTACGGCTGGCGGAGCCGTGCGCGCTGATTGGGCGGGATCACCTGCAGCGTCGTCCCCATCCACGCGTGCTGGCACCCGGGACTCGGGATCACGTCGGAGCTGGTGAGCAGGAACTTCGCCGCCGCTCCGGCCTTCAACGTGACCCGCCGTACCGGAGTCGTCTGGTCGGGTCGGCGCGCGGCCGGGTGCTGCACGATCTGACCGCGACTGTCGAGGATCGCGACCCCCGGATAGCCGGACATGACACACGTCGCCGACCCGGTATTCGTGAGGCGGTAGTTCATATACGCGGTTCCCGCCGCGCCCTGTCCGCCGGCGAAGGACAGCGCGAGCTGTGACGCCGAACAGGTTGGCGGACCCGGCACGGCTTGGGCTTGCGACGTGCTCGTGACCGTCTCGGTCTTGGCCGGCGCCGTCCGCGTGACCGGGGCGGTGGCGCTGGACGACGTGCCGCTCGACGACGTGGTGCCCGAGCTCCCGCATGCGCTCACCGCCAGCAGCACCGTGACCGCGGCGACGGCCACGCACCCAGTCGGCTTGGCGGAAATGCGGACCCTGCCCGGCACCCGGGGGATCATACCCAGGGCTGACTTCGCATCTGCTAAGCCAGGTTGGTATGGTTGGCGGCGCATGAGCGCGGGGCCCGACGTCAACCTCACCACGCCGAGCGAGTTCCTGCGCCTGCTCGAGCTCGAGTTCGACGAGATCACTCCGACCCGCGTCACCGGGTCGGTCGCCGCCGACGAGCGCCACCACCAGCCGTGGGGGCTCGTCCACGGCGGCCTGTACACGACCGCGATCGAGACGTTCGCCACCGTCGGCGCGTACGAGGCGGTCAAGGATCGCGGGCAGCTCGCCGTGGGCGTGAACAACGTCACCGACTTCCTGCGCCCGCACAGGTCCGGGCGACTCAGCGTCGCCGCCACCGCGATCCAGCAGGGCCGCAGCCAGCAGCTCTGGCAGGTCGAGATGCACCGGATCGAGGACGACAAGCTGGTGGCCCG
Organism: uncultured Solirubrobacterales bacterium; assembly: GCA_963710305.1. GTDB lineage: Bacteria > Actinomycetota > Thermoleophilia > Solirubrobacterales > Solirubrobacteraceae > Palsa-465. The sequence continues at coordinate 231,565 of CAVPZV010000002.1, forward strand.
CGGCCAGGTGCGCCTCCAGAACATCGACGCCGGCGAGCGCTGACGGCTGCGGCCTCAGGAACCGGCCGCAACCCGCATTGACAGCACGCTCGGCGCGCCGGTACGTTCGCTGCCTGTGAGCGAGGGCACCCTCCAGTGGGACGCCGGCTCGACGTGGTACCGCGTCGTCGGCACCGGCGAGCGGCCGCCGCTCGTGCTGCTCCACGGCGGCCCGGGAGCCGCGCACGACTATCTCGAGCCGCTGGCGGCGCTGGCCGACGCGTCAGGACGGCGGTGCGTGTTCTACGACCAGATCGGTTGCGGGCGCTCGCAGCACATGCCCGACGCGCCGTCCGAGTTCTGGACCGTGGAGCTGTTCTGTCGCGAGCTGGAGGCGCTGATCGCGCATCTCGGCATCGGCGCGGGCTACCACGTCCTCGGCCAGTCGTGGGGCGGCATGCTGGGGATGGAGCACGCGGTCCGCCGGCCGCCCGGGCTGCGCTCGCTCGTGGTGGCCAACTCGCCCGCATCGATCGCGCTGTGGATCGAGGAGGCCAACCGGCTGCGAGCCCAGCTTCCGCCCGACGTCCAGGCGACGCTCACCCGCCATGAGGACGACGGCACGACGGAGAGCCCCGAGTACCAGCAGGCGATGATGGCCTTCTATGAGCGCCACCTGTGCCGGATCGTCCCCTTCCCCGAGGTCCTGCAGCGATCGTTCGACCAGCTCGAGCAGGAGCCGACGGTGTACCGCACGATGAACGGCCCGAGCGAGTTCCACGTGATCGGCTCACTGAGAGGCTGGGACATCACTCCTCGGCTCGGCGCGGTCGAGGTGCCGGTGCTCGTGATCTCGGGCGAGCACGACGAGGCGACGCCGACAGTGGTCCGGCCGCTCGTCGACGCGCTGCCCGACGCGCGGTGGGAGCTGTTCGAGGGAGCCAGTCACTCGACTCACCTCGAAGATCCCGAGCGCTTCCAGGGGCTCGTCGCCGACTTTCTGTCGGGCAACGATTAGTCGCTCGACCGGTGGCGCGGCGAAGACTGATCGGCCTGGTCGCATTGATCGCCGGCGCGACCCTCGCGGGCGCGCTCGCCCCGGGCCGCGTCGACGCAGCCCGCTCCCCCACGAAGACGCTGCTCGGACGCTCGGAGGACGGGCGGCCGATCTTCGTCGTGCGCGTGGGAGACCCGAACGGGCCACGGGTGCTCGTGTTCGGGTGCGTGCATGGCAACGAGACCGCCGGCATCGCGGTGGCGCGTGCGCTCGAGCACGTCAAGACCTCAGACGACGTATGGATCGTTCCGGATCTCAATCCGGACGGCGTCGCGGCGGGGACGCGTCAGGACGCGCGTGGGGTCGACCTCAACGCGAACTGGTCCTCCCAGTGGGAGCGGGGAGGCGGGCCGTGGGATGTCTACTACGGCGGCTCGGACCCGTTCTCCGAGCGCGAGACGCGGCTTGCCCGCGACCTGATCGAGCGCATCCACCCGCGGGTGACGATCTGGTACCACCAGCACATGGACGTGGTGTGGGCGTACGGCCCGAGCACCGCGGCGGGCCGCGTGTACGCGCGCGCCTCGGGGATGGCGCTCTACCACCATCCGTGGCTACCCGGGAGTGCGACCAACTGGCAGAACCACCACCTGCGCGGCACCGCGGCGTTGACGATCGAGCTGCCGGCGGGGAACCTGACGCAGGCACAGATTCGCCGCCACGTCCACGCGGCCCTGATCACCGCTCAGCGCGTCGGCTCTGCGCACGGCTGAGACCGCCGGCAAACCACACGAAGGAGGGCGTTCACGATGCTCCGGACGAACAGTTCCCGCCAACACAAGACGCGCTTTGCCCTGACCGGTGCGAGCGCCACCGGCGCGCAGGCCGTCGGTCCCAGGCTGCTCGGCCCGACAGCCATGGCGCCGCTCGCGATCGCTGCGTCGGCCATCGGCGCGCTGGCGATCGGACGCCTGGCGATCGCCGACGCGGTCATCCGCCGGCTGCGCGCCGGCGAGATCGAGATCGGCTCGCTGAAGGTGCAGGAGCTGGAGGTCGCCGGCCGGCGCTGGCCCGAGCCGTCAGCCGGCTGAATCCGCTCCGGGATCGGACGCGGCGGCCGAGCGCGGGTCGGGCACGCGCGGGTTGGGCGTGAACGCCGCGGGGGTCTCCGCCTCGAGCCGATCGCGGGGCGCCTGAGGCTCACGGCTGCAGAACTCCGCGCGCTCATGGCTGCCGTCGCAGAATGGCTTGTGCTCGCTGTGGCCGCACCGGCACAGCAGGAGCTGCCCGGCCTCGGCAAGCCGGCGGCCGTCGGAGTGAAAGATGCGCAGGTCGCCGCGCAGCTCGAGCGATGCGTCGTCCCGTGGCACCACGGCCGTCGGCCGGTCTCCGGCGCCGTCGGTCGATGGCCGGGGCGGGCGTTCGGGCTCCTGCGTGGGGCCCGACTTCCAGCTCCGGCGCAGATGCGAGTTGTCGCAGAACGGCTGGTTGCGGGTCATGCCACACCGGCACAGCGTCAGCCGCGCCTCGTGCGTGATCTGCTCACCCTCGGGCGTGCGCACATCGAGATCGCCGACCATCAACAGCGGTCCGTCCTCGATGGGAAGCACGAGCGTCGGCCGGCGGGGCGTCTCACCCTCGGCTCCATCGAGGCGCTCGTAGCGCAACGCGCCCGTGGGACAACGCTCGACCGCGTCCGCCACCGCGTCGGCGTCCCCCGCGTCCAGATCGACCCACGGACGCTGGTGGACGTCGAATACCTGCGGCAGCGCCCTCAGGCAGAAGCCGGTGTGGATGCACCGCGCGGAATCCCAGTGCACGCGAATCGCGTCCGTCTCATATGTGCGCTGGTGGGCCACGGAGTACATCGTCCCACGAGCTCGAAGTCACGCGCTCGGGAGTGGGACCGGGCAGCTACCCGGGGTGGTCGACCGGTCTCAGCCGTGGGCGCCGAACGTGACCATGGTGGCGCTGCCGGCCGGGAGGTTGACCACGTAGCGCCCGGCGACGCGGGTGACCAGTTGCAGGTTCGGGGGCGGAAGCACGCCGGTGGTGGTGACCCCGCCGAGGCTCTGGCCGCCCAGGGTCACGCCCTTCTTGGTCGCGAGGCTGGGCGCTTGCAGCCGCTCGATCGAGCCCGGTCCGGTCACGCCGCGGACGCTGAGCGCGAACGTGCGCGTCTTCGTGAGGTCGTTGATCAGCAGGACCCGGGTGGACCGCCCGGCGCGAGCGTCGCCCAGGCGTGGATGCCCGCGCCGGCCTTGCCGGTGATCTTCAGCAGCGTGGACCCCGCGGGTGCCGCCTTGGCGAACATGAGCAGCCCGTAGTACTCGGGCTCGACCTGGCCGTGCCACCGGCCGTGCCCGTAGTTGAACTGCCACAGCTCGTCGGTGGTGGGCGGATAGGTATGGACGTTGACCCCGTCGACGCCGACGTTCGCCATCTCGAACAGGGTGTCCAGCGCCCACAGCGCGGAGGCGAACGAGTAGCCGACCTGGGGCTTCCAACCGCACGAGATGGCGTTGAACTCATCGATCCTCAGCGGCAGGTGGTGAGCGTGGGCGAGCGCCACGTAGGTGGCCACGCTCCGCGCGAGTCCCCTCGAGGCTTGCGGGAGCAGCAGGTGCGGGATCGTCGGGTAGTACGGCGAGCTCGGATGCTCGAAGCAGACCAGCGTGGGATAGCGGTGGAGGGTGATGAGCCGGAGCCGCGGCTCGGCCGCGATGAAGTTCGCAAGGCCGGGGAACCACCCGATTCCGCCGATCGTCGGGCCGGTGATCGGGCCGGGGAGCCCGCGGGCGATGTTGACGAAGTCGCGCGTGAACGAGCTCAGGTCGTAGCCGGGGGCACGCCCGGTGACCGGATGCCCACGGGAGTTCGTGTACCAGCCCCAGTTCGAGTAGAGCTCGGGTTCGTTGCCGAGCTCCACCCCGGCCGTGTGTGCGGGCCCGACTGCCTTCACCAGAGCGTTCGCCTCAGCCGACGCGAGCTTCCGGCTGTCGGCCTCGAAGTTGATGCCGAAGATCATGCGCGCGTTCAGGACGCGGGACATCGACCTCGCCACCGCCAGCCACTGCGAGGTGATGGTGTAGCTCACGCCGCCCGGCTTGCGCATGTGGGGCACCGCCAGCCAGGTGTGGTCGGTCGACCCGCCGCCGATCCTGATCACCGGCTTCTGACCGTGCGTCAGATTGCGCACGAGCTGCAGGAAGACCGGGTCGAGGGCCGCCGGGTTCGTGCCGGCGAAGCGCTCGAGCGACATGTACTCGAACGACAGTCCCAGGAAGCCGTGCGGGATCGTCCGCTCCCGCGCCTTGGTGTCGACCGTCAGCACCGTCGGCCGAGGCGGAGTCGGGTGAGGCTTGGCGCTCGCCGCCAGGCTCGGCGCGGCCAGCCCCCACGCGCTGCCGAGCACGATCGTCATCACGGCGACAACGCGCCCCAACCGTCTGCGCACGGCGGGAACCCTACGGCACTCGCCCGACGGCCGCCGCAGAGTTAGGATCGCAATTCGTGGCGGGTGCACTGATCGAGGCCGGCGACACGGCGCTGTACGTGCTCGAGCGCGGCGAGGGTCCGCTGCCGCTGTTCGTGCTGCACGGCGGTCCCGGACTCGACCACACGATGTTCGGCGACCATCTCGATCCGCTCACCGACGTCTGCCGGCTCCTGTTCGTCGACCTCCGGGCCCAGGGACGGTCGGCCCCGGCTCCACCCGAGACCTGGACGCTGAGCCACATGGCCGCCGACATCGCGGCGCTGGCGCAGACGCTCGAACTCGAGCGCTACGCCGTGCTGGGACACTCCTTCGGGTCGTTCGTGGCCCTGCAGCACGCCGTCGACTTCTCCGGGGTGCCGGCCGCCAGCATCATCTCGGCGGGCGTCCCGGACGCGTCCTACCTGGACGAGGTCGAGCGGCAGCTCGAGATGTTCGAGCCACTCGAGCTACGGCAACAGGTCGCCGACTCATGGGCGCGCGAACGCGAGGCGCGAACGCAGGACGAGTGCCGGCAGCTCCTCTCAGACCAGCTTCCCTTCCACTTCCGAGATCCGCGCGATCCGCGGATCGAGGCGATGCGGGCCGACCTCGAGCACACGATCTTCTCGCCCGACGTCCTGCGCGCCGCCGCCAGCGAGGGCTACGGCGACATCGCCCTCGCCGATCGACTCGACACGGTCGTCCAGCCCCTGCTCGTACTCGCCGGCCGGCACGACCGGACGTGCTCGCTCGCAGGAGCACAGGCAATCGCGGACGGCGTCCCCGATGCCGAGCTGGTGGTCTTCGACCAGAGCGGCCACATGACGTTCGTCGAGGAAGAGGAGCGCTACGTGGACGCGGTGCGGGACTTCCTCACCCGGCGGTCCGCCGCCCGGCGAACCAGCCCGCGGTAGCGCCCACAACACCACCGACGCTGAGCAGGCTGGCGCTGCGCAACGGCTGACGCTGCGCTTTGGAGGCAAATCCGCGCACGGTGTGGCGCACGGTCGCCTTCGTCGCCTTCTTTCTCACGGTTCGGCCCAGGTTCAGGTTCGCCATCGCTGCCCTCCGAAGTCTCGGTCTCGACCCGTGGCTACCCGGCGTGGCGACGCCTACACGAGCGTGCGCCAGGCCGCCAGCACCCGCTCGGCCATGACCCGCGCCGAGTAGCGCTCCGCCACCGGCCGCCCCGCCACCCTCGGGTCGGGCTCGACCAGCAGCGCGACCAGCGCCTCGCTCCAGACCGCGGGATCGAACGGCCCGCAGTGAGCGCCGGCGATCCCGCGCAGCGCCTCGGGCGCGATCCCGACGGGCGTGGCCAGCACGGGGACGTCGCAGGCCAGGGCCTCGAGCACGGCGAGCCCGAAGCTCTCGCGCTCGGAGGGCACGAGCACGGCGTCCGCGGCGTTGACCCACAGGGGGACCTGGCTCGGCTCGACGCCGCCGAGCGCGAGCAGCGGCACGTCGCCGGCGATCATCTGGGCGCGGTCATAGCGCTTCTCGGGCCGCGCCGGGTCGGCCGGAAACAGCAGGTAGCGCCCGGTCTCGTCCAGCCCGAGCTCGCGCCGCGCAGCGGCGCGCGGGATCGGCCGGAAGCGCTCCACGTCGACGCCGCACGGCAGCACCTCGAAGCGGCCGCGAACGAGCCGGCGCGGCACCAGGCTCGCCAGCGGGTCGGACACGGGCGCGACCAGCCGCTGAAGCGGGAGCGCCGACAGCGTCACGGCGCGCGATCGCGGATGCACCAGGTCGGTGCCGTGCAGCGTCACGGCATGGGCGCCCGCGCGAACCGCCATCGCCGGCCAGGCCGTCAACCCGAAGTGGGCGTGAACGACGTCGAAGCGGGTGCCGCGGAAGCGCCGCCGGAGCTCCCCCACCGCGCGCACGTACGGCGATGCACCGCCCGGATCGAACGCGAACAGCTCGAGCTCCAGTCCCGGAAGCGCGGACAGCGCCTGCACCTGGTCGCGGACGAAGCTCCCGCGTGCGGGCGCGCCGGCACTCGGGTACATGCTCGTCACGACCAGGGCACGCATCGGAGCGCGAGCGTAGCGACGCCGCCGATAGCACCTTGACTCCTAGCGTGACTATGCCTAGTATGTCTAGGTATGAGCGGCGAAGACATCAAGGGCCACCTCGACGCCCTGCTCCTGGCCGTCGTGGCCGAGGGCCCGGTGCACGGCTACGCGGCGCTCGAGCGGCTCCGCGCTCGGAGCGCCGGGCGCTTCGACCTGCCCGAGGGCACCGTGTACCCCGCCCTGCACCGGTTGGAGGCCGACGGGCTGCTGCGGAGCCAGTGGACCACGGCGAGCGGGCGCCGGCGCCGGCAATACGAGCTGACCAAGCGCGGCCGCGCGGAGCTCAGGACCCGCTCGGAGCACTGGCGGCAATTCGCCGCCGCGGTCGACCAGGTGCTGGCCACGGCATGATCGACGAGTACCTGAACGAACTGCACGCGCACCTGCGGCTCTCCGCCCGCCGCCGGCGACGGATCGTGGCCGAGGTCAAGGATCACCTGGAGTGCACGGCGACCGAACTGCGGGCCGAGGGCCTCGACGCCCCGGAGCGCGAGGCGATCTCCCGGTTCGGCCCCGCGAGCGAGCTGGCGAAGACCTTCCTCGAGCAGGAGGCGGCCCGCGGCGGGATGCGGGCATCGCTGGCCAGCGGCCTCCTCGGAGCATTGACCGGGCTGCTTCTGACGGCAGCGCCCGGACGGCCGCTGTTCGTCACCGTGTTCCCGTCGGGCGTTTTCGCGTTCGTGCTCGGACAGGTGGCGCTGGTGGCCGGGGTCCTCACGTTCGCACGCGGATTGGCCGGCGGACGTCTTGCGCTCATCCTCCGGGGCGGCGTCGTGGTGCTCGCCTGCGCCACCGTCGCGGTCGTCTACGGGACGGCTCGCGCCTTCGCCGTGGATGGGGGCTGGGTGCCGCTGGCGCTGCTGGCGCTCGCCACCGTCGCAACCGTTGCCACGGTGGTCCGAGGCCTCCAGAAGGCGCGGATCGCGTCGCTGTCCCTGGCCGCCCCTGAGCAGCCGAACGCACTCGGAGACATCCACGCCGCGGCTGTCGTGGCACTCCGGCGGGCGCGAATCAGCCGTGCGGCAACCCTCGTGCAGGCGCTCCCGCAAGCCCTGGAGCGCCGGGTCCCGTCGATCGGCGCGCTCGATCTTCGCCGTCACCCGTGGCGGTTCGCGATCGTTGTCTCGATCGCGGCCGGCCTCGCTGCGGCACTCGGGCATGGCCTAACCGAGGAACCGACCGTGCAGCACCTGAGCCGCCAGCTCCTCGCCGGCGCGATCATCGCCGGCGCCGAGGCTCTCGCCTCGCTGCTCGGCTTCGCCGTGCTCGGGCGCTACCTCGGTCTCAGATCGGGTACTGCCGCGCCGTCTGCTGAACCGTGATCCACCGCAGCTCGGTGAACTCCTCGAGCGCGGCGCGGCCGCCGAAGCGCCCGAAGCCGCTGGCCTTGACGCCGCCGAAGGGCATCTGCGGCTCGTCGTGGACGGTCGTGTCGTTGACGTGGCAGATGCCGCTCTCGATGCGCTGAGCCAGCTCGAGCGCCGCCGGTACGTTCTCGCTGAACACCGCGGCGGACAGCCCGTAGTCGGTGTCGTTGGCCACCCGCACCGCCTCGTCGGGTCCGTCGACGGCGACGACCGACAGCACGGGTCCGAACGACTCCTCGGCGTAGAGCCGCATGTCCGGGGTCACTCCGCTCACCACCGTCGGCGGGAAGAACGGCCCGTCCGCCTCGCCGCCCGAGAGCGTCTGTGCGCCCTTCTCCACGGCATCGTTGACGAGGCCGGCGACGCGCTCGACGGCGTCCGCGTTGACCATCGGTCCGATCGCGGTGCCGGGGTCGCGCGGGTCGCCCACCGGCAGAGCACTCGCGCGCTCGGCCAGCTTGGAGGCCAGAGAATCCGAGACGGCCCGGTCGACGACGATGCGCTCGGTCGACATGCAGATCTGCCCCTGGTGGAAGAACGCCCCGAAGCTGGCCGCGGCAGCCGCCCGGTCGAGATCGGCGTCGCGCAGCACGATCATGGGCGCCTTGCCGCCGAGCTCGAGCAACACGCGCTTGAGGTGGCGTCCGGCCTTCTCGGCGATGATCCGCCCCACCTTGGTCGAGCCGGTGAAATTGATCCGGCGCGTCGCGGGATGGGCGATCAGCTCGTCGACCACGTCGGCGGCGTCCTCGGGCGCGTTGGTGATCAGGTTGATCACGCCGGGCGGCAATCCCGCATCCTCCAAGGCGTGGACGACGGCGGCGTGGGTGCGCGGGCACAGCTCGGAGGCCTTGAGCACGACCGTGTTGGCGTACGCGATCGGCGTGGCCACGGCTCGCGTGGCCAGGATCACCGGAGCGTTCCAGGGTGCGATCGCCACCACCACGCCGGCGGGCTGCCGTACGCCCATGGCCAGCTTGCCGGGGACATCCGAGGGGATCACGTCGCCGATCAGGCCGTAGGCCTGCGCCGCGGCCTCGCGCATCATCCCCGACGCCAGCTCGACGTTGAACATCCCCCAGCCGAACACGCCTCCGGTCTCCTCGGTGAGGATCCCGGCGATCTCCTGCTGGCGCTCCATCAGCAGGTCGGCCGCCTTGAGCAGGATCGTGCGGCGCATCCCGGGCGCGCTGCGCGACCAGTCGCCGAACGCGGCGGAGGCGGCCTCCACGGCGGCGCGCGCGTCGTCGCGGCCCGCCGCCGCGGCCGCGCCAACGGCCTCGCCCGTGTAGGGGAACGACTGCTCGTATTCGCCGCCCGTGCGGGCGTCGGTCCAGCTTCCGCCGATCAGGAGCTGCTGCCGGGGCAGCTCGGTGGTGGTCGCCATGTGTCTCTCCCTCCTTCGCGGGTAAGCGTGCTCACCCGCCGAATGCGACTAATAAGGCATAATGATTACTATGGTAAGCGGCGTCGAGCGGCCGATGCCCGGAGACTCGGGTAGGCCCTCGCTGCGCTGGGCCAGCGACGCCGTCGCCGAGTTGCTGCACCGGCTCGGAGTGCCGTTCATCAGCCTCAATCCCGGTGCCAGCTTCCGCGGTCTGCACGACAGTCTCGTCAATTTTCGCGGAAATGAACAGCCCCAGCTGCTCCTTTGCCTCCACGAGGAGCACGCCGTCGCGGTCGCCCACGGCTACGCCAAGGTCACGGGGCGCCCGATGGCGGTCGCGCTGCACTCAAACGTCGGGCTGATGCACGCCACGATGGCGCTGTTCAACGCGTTCTGCGACCGCGTACCCATGCTCGTGCTCGGCGCCACCGGGCCGCTCGACGCGGCGCGGCGCCGGCCTTGGATCGACTGGATCCACACGGCCGCGGACCAGGCGGCCCTGATCCGCAACTACGTCAAGTGGGATGACCAGCCGGGATCCGTTCAGGCGGCGCTTGAAGCAATCCTGCAGGGGAGCCTGATCACGCGCGCATATCCAAGCGCGCCTGTTTACGTGTGCCTAGACTCGGCGCTCCAGGAATCGGAGCTCGACGAGCTGCCCGCGTTCCCGGAGCTCGACCGCCATGCTCTGCCCGCTCCTCCGGCTCCTTTCTCCGCCGACGTCAGGCGTGCGCTCGCCCTGCTGACATGTGCTGAGCGACGCGTGATGCTGGTCGGTCGCGTCGGACCCAGCCGCGAGGCGTGGTGCGCGCGCATCCGCTTGGCCGAGAAGCTCGGCGCGCGCGTGCTGACCGACCTCAAGGTGCGGGCCGGCTTTCCCTCGCGGCATCCGCTGAACGCCGCGACGCCCGGCACCTTCCTCACCGACTCGGGACGTGCACTCCTCGCCGACGCCGAGGTCGTGCTCAGCCTCGACTGGGTCGATCTGGCGGGCACGCTCGCGCAGGCCGGCGCCCGCGGACGCGTGATCTCCTGCACAGCGGACTCGGCGCTGCACAACGGCTGGAGCAAGGACCACTTCGGGCCGGCGCCGGCGGACCTGGCCATCACCGCCGATCCGGACCTCCTGGTCGCGGCGCTCGAGGAGCTGCTCCCCGACGGCGCCGCCTCGGGGCACGACGCTCCCGCCCCGGCGACGGACCCGGCGGAGCACGAGACGGCGATCACCCTGCGCGGGCTGGCGCGCGCGCTGAACCGGGCCATCGGGGAGGCGCCCGCCTGCCTGGTCAGACTCCCGCTCGGGTGGGACGGGGCCGATCTCGTCGTCGAGCACCCGCTCGACTACCTCGGCCAGGACGGGGGCGCGGGACTCGGCTCGGGGCCGGGCATGGCGGTGGGGGCCGCGCTCGCACTCGATGGGAGCGGCCGCATCCCGATCGCCGTGCTCGGCGACGGCGACCTGCTGATGGGGGCGGGGGCGCTGTGGACGGCGGCGCATTACCGTCTCCCGCTCGTGGTCGTCGTAGCCAACAACCGCTCGTTCTTCAACGACGAGGTCCACCAGGAGCGGGTGGCGCACCGGCGCGATCGGCCGGTCGAGAACCGCTGGATCGGCCAGCACATCCGCGACCCAGATCCGGATCTTGCCGGGCTGGCCCGGTCACTCGGCCTGGACGGACGCGGTCCGGTCGAGCGGGTGGAGGACCTGGAGGCGACGCTGGGCCAGGCGATCGACGCTGCGCGCACGGGTCGGCCGGTGCTCGTCGACGTCCACGTCACGGCGGCCACCGGGAGCGGCGCGCCGGTCGAGCGCGAATCGCGGGCGAAGCCACGATGAGCAACGGCGCCACCGTGCGCGACGCGGCGTTCGCGGTCATGCGCCAGTTCGGGATGACCACGATCTTCGGTAATCCCGGCTCGACCGAGATCGCCTTCCTGACCGACCTCCCGCCCGACCTCCGGTTCGTGCTGGCCCTTCACGAGGGCTCGGTGGTCGGGATGGCCACGGGATACGCGATCGCTCGGGAGGAGCCCGCGTTCGTCAATCTGCACACGGCGCCGGGACTCGGCAACGCCGTCAACGCGATCGTCAACGCTCGCGACTGCGGCGCGCCGCTGGTCATCGTGGTCGGCCAGCAGGATCGACGCCAGCTCGCCTTCGAGCCGTTCCTGACCGGGCGAGGCCTCGAGCGGCTGGCCGGCGAGAACCTGGTCTGGTCCTCGCTGCCCGTGCGCGCGCAGGACGTTCCCGGCGCGATCGGACGCGCCTACCACGAGGCGATGACCCACCGCGGGCCGGCGCTCGTGGTGGTGCCCATGGGCGACTGGCTCGAGCCGGCGGACGATCTCGCGGCGGGCACGCCGGCGGCCGTCGACCGCTCGCGCGCCGTCGCCCCGGCGGAAATGGCACGGCTGGCCGAGCTGATCGGGTCGTCCCGCTCGCCGGCGTTCGTGGTCGGCGCGGGGAGCGACAGCCGCGAGGGCTGGGACGGGCTGGTGGCGCTGGCCGAGCGCGTGCGAGCACCGGTCTGGCAGGAGTCCTTCGTGCGGCGCGCGGGCTTTCCCCAGGACCACCCGCTGTTCGCCGGGTTCCTCCCCTGGCAGCGCAAGCGGATGCGCCGCACCCTGTCCGGGCACGACCTGGTGGTGGCGATCGGAACCGGCGCGTTCCGGCTCTACCTCCTGGACGAGTACGGCCCGATGGTCGAGCCCGGGACGCGGGTCGCAGTGCTCACCGACAAGCACGCGGAGGCGTACCGCAGTCCGTGTGATCTGGCCGTGATCGCGCCCGTGGCGGCCGCTTGTAGCGCTTTGAGCGAGCAGGTCGCGGCGCGAAACGGCGCCGCGCCCGCCGGCATGAGGCGGCCGGCCCGGGTGCAACCGCCCGGGGACGGCGAGCCGCTCGCACCGGCGCACGTGTTCGACGCGCTCGCCGAGCGTCTCGCGCCCGAGACGGTTCTCGTCGAGGAGACGCCGTCGAGCCAGCCCGAGCTCTACCAGCGGATTCCCATCCGCGCCCCGCTCGGCTTCGTCGCGTGCGCCAACGGGGGGCTGGGCTTCGGGCTCTCCGGCGCGATCGGGCTGCGCATGGGGCTGCCCGACCGGCCGGTGGTGGCGGTGCTCGGGGACGGGTCCGCGATGTACGCGATCCAGGCGCTTTGGAGCGCCGCGCACTACGACACCGGCGTGCTCCTGATCGTCATGAGCAACGGCGCCTACGCGGTCATGGACAACCTGGCCCAGGATCATGGCGGCCGGCCGCCATGGCCGGCGTTCAACCTCGACATGGCCGGGATCGCCGAAAAGCTTGGCTGCCCGGCCACGCGGGTCACGACCCATTCAGAGCTGATCGACGCGCTGGACCGGACGCTTCCGGGGCTGACCGACGCTCGGCAGCCGCAGCTGCTCGAGATCAAGGTTCAGGCGAGCTCGCCGCCGTCGATCGGGTAGGCCCCGCCGGTCATGAACGGCGCCTCTGGCGCGAAACTCGTCTGGGAAGCGGGCGAACAGCGGCGTCTCGACCGGGCCCGGGACGATCGCGTTAGGCGTTACGGACAATCGATGCCAACGATTATCATCGTTGGCGGTGAGCGGTCCGCCCGAGACACACATCGCCGTACGCGTCTCGCGAGCCGAGCTGGTGGCGCGTGAGCTCGAGCGGGAGATCGGCGAAGAGCGCGCGCCCGGCGACCGCCTCGGCACCAAGGAGGATCTGCGCCTGCGCTTCGGCGTCGCCGTGGCCACGGTCAACGAGGCGGTGCGGCTGCTCGAGACCCGCGGTGTGATCGAGGCCCGACCGGGCCCGGGCGGCGGCGTGTTCGTGGCTCGGCGCGAGGCACGGCTGGCTCTCAGCCACGCCGTGCTCGGCTTCACCCCCGGCGCCACCAGCTATGCCGAATGCCTGGAGGTCCGCGACGCGCTCGAGCCCTTGGTCGCCTACCACGCCGCCCGTTACCACCGCGTGGCCGACATCCGCTCCTTCCAGCGGGTGCTGGTGGAGATGGAGGCCGCCGGCGACGATCCGGGCGCATTCTTCAAGGCCAACTACGCCCTGCATCGCCAGATCGCGGGGCTGTGCCGCAATGCGCCGCTGCGCGGCATGTACCTGATGCTGATCGACTACCTGGACGTGCACATCGACCATGTCGCGTTCGCCGGCTTCGACGGCAAACTGCTGCTGAAGGTCCATCAGGACCTGGTCGCGGCGATCGACAAGGGCGAGGGTCCGCACCTCGACATGGCGCTCGAGGCCCACCGTCCGACCGCGCCGCTCCGCCAGCGCCGCCGGCGCCGCGCGGCCGGGTCGGCTGATCCTGAACTGCTCGGTTACCTGCGAAGCGAACAGCTCGGTGGGGGTGAGCCGGCGGGCGCACACGCCCTGCTCGTGGGCATAGGTCAGGAACGCATCGAGCGTGATCTGGTTGTTCTCGATTCCGTAGGGCCAGAAGTCGGGCCCGAATAGCTCCTGCGCCCGCGCGGCGTTGGCCGGACTCCACGGGATCGGGTAACGCGGGGCGTTGAAGTCGGTGGCGCGGGCGAGGCTCCGACGCTTGGCCTCCTCGAACGCCGTGTACAGATTCATGGCCGCCCACGGGTGGCGCTCGAGCACGTCCGAGCGCAGCGCCACCACGTGCATGATCGGGAAGATCCCGGTGTCGCGGTAGTAGCGCTCCTCCTCGGCGCGAGGGTCGCTGAACAGCCGTACCACGCGGCCGGTGCCGTGTTCGAACTCGGCCGGCGGATGAGCCGCGATCACCGCGTCGAGCTCGCCCGCGAGGAGCATGTCGTTCAGGGAGCGGTCGCGTACGGGGGTGATCTCGATGCCCTCCGGCGGCTCGAATGCGATGCCCTCGATCCGCCCCGGCTCGTTCGTTCCACCCTGGAACCAGTGGACCGCCGCGGGGTCGACACCGTGACCGTGCTGGAGCAGGCCGCGCACGTAGACCGTCGCGGTCTGAGTCCACTCGGGCACGCCGATGCGCCCGCCGGCGAGCGCCGCGGCATCATTCACCGGGCCGTCGGCGCGCACGAAGATCGCGGAGTGGCGGAAGGTCCGCGAGGGGAAGATCGGGATGGCCGTGACCGAGTCGTCGCCGCTCGCCCGCAGCGAGCAGTACTTGGCCAGCGAGAACTCGGAGATGTCCCACTCGCGGTGGCGAGCGAAGCGAAAGAACGTCTCCTCGACCGAGAAGCTCATGCAGGTGAGATCGATGCCCTGGACGGGGACGGCGCCGCTGACCAGATCGCGCACGTGGTCGTAGTCGCCGATCGCCAGCGTCAGGTGGACGTTGGGTCGTGAGCCCGGGCTCATCGCCTCATCCGAAGCGGACGTTGACGTTCTTGGTCTGGGTGTAGGACATCAGCTCGCCGAAGCCCTCTTCGCGCCCCACGCCCGATCCTTCACGCCACCGAAGTCGGTGCCCGGGAAGTGCACCGAGGCGTCGTTGATCCACACGTAGCCGGCCTGCACGTCGCGCGCGAACCGGTGCGCGGTGGCTAGGTCACGGGTGAAGATGCTCGCGGTCAGCCCGTACGCGACGCCGTTGGCGATCCCAGCGCCTCCTCGTAGGTCTTGGAACGGGATGGCGGCGAGCACCGGACCGAAGATCTCCTCCTGGGCCAGACGCGAGTCAGGGGCGACCTCGTCGAACAGGGTGGGACGGATGAACAGGCCGGGTGGCGGTCGGCGCGGCGCTGCCGCCGGCGAGGACGCGGGCGCCCTCGTCCCGGCCGATGCCGAGGTACTCGAGCACCTTCTCGTACTGGCCGCGGTGAACGATCGCGCCCGTCTCGGTGGCCTCGTCGTCGGGCGGACCGGAGCGCATCCCGTCGAGCCGTGCGGCCAGGCGCTCCACGAATTCGCGGTGCTCGAGGCGTGCACGAGCAGCCGCGAGGTGGAGCCGCACGACTGCCCCTGCCACGTGAAGTTCATCCCCGGAGCGCGCCGTCGACGGCCGCGTCGAGATCGGCGTCGGGCAGCACCACGATCGGGTTCTTGCCCCCGAGCTCGAGCGTCACCGTCTTGACCACGTGCGTTGCTGCGCGCTGCTGGATGGCCCGGCCCACCGCCGCCGACCCGGTGAACGCGATCCGCCGTACGCCCGGATGGGCCACGAGCGCGTCGCCCGCCTCCGCGCCGTAGCCGGCGACGATGTTGACCACGCCGGGCGGGAACACCTCGCGGATCAGCTCGCCGAGCCGGAGCGCGGACAGCGAGGTGTGCTCCGACGGCTTGAGGATCACCGTGTTGCCGGCGATCAGCGGCGCCCCCAGGCGGCCGGCGGCGAACATCAGCGGGTGGTTGAAGGGGATGATCCGCCCGACCACCCCGAACGGCTGCGCCAGGGTGTAGTTGAGGCGATCGTGCGCCACCGGGATCGTCTCGCCGCGGACGTGCAGGGCGAGGCCGGCGAAATACCTGAGCTGGGCGGCGGCGATCCCGGCGTCGCGGCGCATCTCGCGGATCGGGCTGCCGTTGTCGGCCACGTCCAGCGGCGGCCAGCTCCTCCGCGTGGTGCACCAAATGGTCGACCATTTGGTGCACCATCTGCGCCCGGGCGGGCGGCGGGAGCGCGGACCACCCCGGTTGCGCCGCCGCGGCGGCGCGCACGGCGTCGTCGACGTCCTGCGCCCGGCACCGCGGGATCTGGGCGATCGTCTCCCCCGTGGCCGGGTTGACGGCGTCGATCGTCTCGCCGGCGCGCGCGCTCACCAGCTCGCCACCGATCAGCGCCCGCGGCTCATCCATTTTCCGCCCGCTCCCCTCGGTACGCCTCCCGGATCCGCGCGGCATACGTCGACAGGTCGAGCCCGAGGACACGCCAGCGCCCGAGCTGATGCAGGAGGAACGGGTTGGCGCCCATGCGCACGAGCGTGCCCACGTCCCCGGCCAGCAGGGCTTCGATCTGGTCCTCGGGAAGCGCCGGTCGTTGCGTCCGGAGCGCCCGCGCCGGATCGCGGCCGAGCCGGCGCCGGAGCTCGGGGTCGTGGACCACGCGCCGGCAGAAGCTGTCCACGGCGTAGCAGGCGTTAGCCGGTTCGAGCTCGGGCGCCTGAGCGGGGCGCGAGCCGGACGCCGGGGCCAGCGACCACGCCGCGAACGCGTGACCGAACTGCGGCTGCACCTCGAGATACACGGGCGGCCCGGCGGGAAACGCGCCAAGCATCGTGATCCAGTCGAGGAGCTCGCCCCCTGCACTCCCGGCCCGCTCCAGCTGCTCGTCGGTCGCCTCCGCCACCAGCCGCTCGACGTCGCCCGCGCGCACCAGGGCGCACACGCGCTCGAGCCACGCCGGGTCGGGCACCCCGGTGTGGGAGTCCTCACTGATCCGCGGCCCGCCGATCTCGAGTGAGAAGCTGCCGGTTCCCGCGACGGCAACCCGGCGGCCCGACGGCGCCGCGCTGCGCACGGCCTCGGCGATCGCTCGGCCGAGCTCCAGGCAGCGGCGTGCCGAAGGCAACGGCCTCACGAACGCGCTCACGTACACCGGGACGAGCGGCACCTCCGCATCGGGCATGAGGAAATGCAGCGGCGCGATCACCGTGTGATCGAACGCGAGCTCCTGGAGCACGGCCACGTCGAATCCGCTCCGCATCAGGTGCTCGTGGATCTGCCGCGCCAGCGCGGCGTCGATCGGGAGCCAACGGTCGAGCTCGGGGTAATCGCTGGCCCCGTGGCCTCCGTCCGCCACCCCGATCGCGAACGTCGGCAGGGTCTCCCAGAACAGGTTGTAGTGATCGGAGGTGATGTAGATCAGCGCGTCCGGACGCAACCGCTCGAACGCATCGGCGAGCGGGCGGTACAGTCGCTGGATCTCGTCCGCCAGCTCGGTTCCTTGGGCCACCCAACCGGGGAAATGAGGGTTGTGCGGTATCCCGAATGCGCCCACGACCTCTCCCATGACATTGGGAGCCTAGCGCTAATGGGCCATAATCAATACATGCTTTCGCGGCGCTCGGGCATATGACCGCGGCGGCTCGCACCGTGGAGGAGCCGCGGCAGGCGCCACCACGGCGTCTGCTCATCATCCTCGGGGCGCTGACCGCGTTCGGGCCCCTGTCGCTCGACATGTACCTCCCGGGCCTGCCCGCGCTCACCCGGGACCTGCACGCCTCGGCCTCGACCGGACAGCTCACGCTGACCGCGTGCATGCTCGGCATCGCCTTTGGGCAGCTGATCACCGGACCGGTGAGCGACGCTCGCGGCCGGCGAACGCCGCTGCTGATCGGGCTGGCCGGCTACATCGCCGCCTCGCTGGCGTGTGCGGCGGCACCGTCGGTCGGCACGCTGATCGCCCTGCGCCTGATCCAGGGACTGTTCGGAGGCACCGGCGTGGTGATCGCACGTGCGATCGTGCGCGACCTGTTCGACGGCGCCATGGCGGCGCGCGTCTACGCGTTTCTCATGATGATCATGGGCGCGGCGCCGGTGTTCGCGCCGCTGATCGGCGGGCAGGCGCTCGCGATCACCTCGTGGCGCGGGATCTTCATCGTGCTCGCCGCGGTCGGCGTTCCCATCCTCATCGCGACCTGGGCGCTCGTCCCCGAGACCTTGCCCGCCCGCGAGCGGCACGGTGGCGGGCTGCGCGCCACCGTGCACACGTTCGGCCGGCTGCTCGTCGACCGCACCTACATCCCGTTCGCGGCGGCGTTCTCGCTGGCCTCGGGCGCCCTGTTCGGGTACATCGCGGGCTCTTCGTTCGTGATCGAGGACGTCTACCGGGCCTCGCCGCAGGTGTTCAGCGTCGTGTTCGCGGTGAATTCGGCGGGCCTGATCGCGCTGTCTCAGCTCGGCGGCTCGCTGGTCGAGCGCGCCGGCCCCGAGCGTCTGCTGCGGCGCGGTCTCGCCGGCGTGGCCGTGGCGGCGACCGGGGCGCTCGTGTGCACCGCGCTGCACGCGCCGCTCCTGCCCCTCCTGGTGGCGCTGTTCGTGATGGTGTCGTGCCTGGGGATCGTGTTCCCCAACGGGACCGCTGCCGCTCTGGCCGGCCAGCGCGGCGCCCTGGGCAGCGCCTCGGCGCTGCTGGGGCTGGGTCAGTTCGGCTTCGGCGCCGCGGTGGCGCCGCTCGTCGGACTGGCCGGCTCGTACGACGCCCTGCCGATGGGCCTGGTCGTCGCCTTCTGCGGCGTCAGCGCCTTCGGCGTCGATCTGCTCTTCGCCCGCCCCGGTTCAGGCCTGGCTGAGAAACCGGAAACATAGGCGGGTTACTCAGCCACCCTTCCCGTGTTCATGGCCTCGAGCACGGCGTGGACTCGGAGCGCGTCGCCGGTCAGGTCGCCGCCGATCCGGCCCCGGTAGAACACCAGCGCCCGGTCGCACAGATGCTCGATCTCGTCGAGGTCGCTCGAATAGAGCAACACCACCGCGCCGGCGTGGGCCGCGGAACGGATCAGGCCGTGCATCTCCGCCTTGGCGCCCACGTCGACGCCGCGCGTCGGGTCGTCCAGCACGAGCACCGACGGCTTGGCGTCGAGCCACTTGGCGAACACGACCTTCTGCTGGTTGCCGCCCGAGAGCGCGCCGGCGCGCTCGTTGACCGAGGGCGCTCGTACGCGGAGACGCTCCACGTGCTCGGCGGCGTGCCGGCGCAGCCGCCGGCCACGGATCATCAGGCCGTCGCGCGCCAGCGCGACCGCCCGCACCTGGGCGATGTTGTCCCACAGCGGCTTGTCGAGCATCAACCCGAAGCGCCGCCGGTCGCCCGTCACGAGGGCCACGCCGGCGCCGATCGCGCCCCGCAGCCCGCGCGGAACCGGCCGGCCTCCGGGGAGCAGTACGCGGCCCGCGGCCGGCCGGCGCTGCCCGCTGATCAGCTCGATCACCGTCTCGTGGCCGGCCGCCACCAGTCCGGTCAGCCCGACGATCTCCCCGGGCGGGACGGTGAAGCTCACCTCCTCGAGGTGGCCCTCGACGGTCACCTCCTCGAGCCTCAGCCCCCGCGCCGTCTCGGCGTTGCCGTTCATCGCCGGCGACAGCGCCTCCCCGACGTGGGCGGCCACCTCCTCCCGCGCGCCGCGCGACAGAGCCTGCTCACGGCGTTCGCGGTCGCCGAGCATCGCAGCCACGATCGACTGCACCGTCAGCTCGGCCCGCGGAGCCCCTTCGAGCACGGGTGCGCCGTCGCGCAGCACGGTCACCTCGTCGCACAGCGCCATCACCTCCTCGAGGATGTGCGAGACAAACAGCACCGCCACGTTTCGGTCGCGCACGACGCGCAGGGTGGCCAGCAGCGCCTCGCTGCGGTCCGCCTCGAGCGCGGAGGTCGGCTCGTCGAGGATCAGCACGCGCGGCTCGGTGATCAGTGCCTTGGCGACCTCCACCAGCTGGCGCTCGGCCAGCGACAGCTCGCCCAGCGGCCGGCGGAGCCCCACCGACAGCCCCAGCTCAGCGAGCACGGGGCGTGCCCTGTCGGCCATGGCGCGCCGGCTCACGAACGGACCCCGCTTGATCTCGCGCATCGGGAACAGATTGGTGAGCACGTCGAGCTCGGGGAACAGGCTGAGCTCCTGGGAGACGACGGCCACGCCGCGGCGCGCCGCCTGCGCCGTGCTCGAGAACGCCGCGTCCTCCCCGTCGAGGCGCAGGACACCGGCGTCCGGGCGGACCGCGCCGGCGATGATCTTCACCAGCGTCGACTTGCCCGCCCCGTTCTCGCCGAGCAGGGCGTGAACCGAACCCGGGCGAAGGGTCAGGTTCGCGCCCCGCAGTGCGGCGATTCCGCCGTAGGACTTGCTGATGCCCTGCGCCTCCAGCACTCAGTTCGCCTGCGACAACGGCTTGATGTAGGCGGAGGGGTTCGCCAGCTCCTTCTGGATGATCGGCTTGTACCAGGCGTAGCGCGTCGTGTTGTTCTGCTCCCGGGCCAGGATCGCGTCGATGTTGGCCGAGGTGACGAGCCCGAAGCCCGGGTTCCACCAGCCCTTGGGCAGCGCCTTGCCGCCCTGCGCATGCTGGGCGAGCAGGGTGATGGCGATGTAGCCCTTCAGGAAGTGGTGGGGATCGCCCAGAACGGTGACGTATCCGTTCTTCACGCCCTGGAGCGCGGAGGGATCGACGTCGCACGCCCCGACCAGGTAGTGCTTGCCGCTCGACTTCTCGATCCGCGCCAGCGAGATCGCGCCCTGATCGCCCGGATCGAAGTAGGCCACGCCGCTCGGATACTTCTGGATCAGCGCGTTCCAGTGGTTGTAGTTGTCAGTGGGCTCGTTGCCGACGTTGAACGGGCCGACGATCTTCAGGCCGGGCCTCTGGGTCTTGAGCACCGAGACGAACCCGTTGATCCGCGCTTGGAGCAGGGGCAGGCCGGGGATCGGGTTGCCGATGATCACCTGACCGGTGGCGCCCTTGGGGATCTTCCCCAGCATGTAGCTGGCGACGCCGGCTCCGATCTCGGTGTTCGAGTTGCCGACGAACGTGCTCACGTTCGATCCGGGCAGCCCGGGCGCGTCGACCGCCACGACGGGAACGCCTGCCTGCACGGCCTGCGCGAACGGGCGCGTGAACGCGGGCGGTGTCACGGTCATGAGCCCGATGCCGTCCGGGGAGGTCTGCTGCGCCGACTGGAACATCTGCACTTCCTGCTGCGGGTTGACGGCGGACGGCGCGGCCGTGGTCAGGTGCACTCCGGGCAGATGTCCGGCGGCGGCCTGCGCCCCGTTCTCCATCTCCTCGAACGCGTTCTCGGTCGAGTCCGCGACGATCATCGCGAGGTTGACCTTCTTCGCGGATCCGCCGCCGGCGCTCGAGCGCGCCCGAGCCCGAGGACCCGCTGCTGGTGCTCGAGCTCCCGCAGGCCGCGAGTGCCACCACGGCGCCGGCCACAGCCAGAGCGCGGGGCGCGTAGGAGACGATCGACGACATGCTCATCCTCCTCGATTGATTGATCCGGAGCTGGTCACAACGCCAGCCCCGAGCTCTGTCCCCGGCGCCGGCGGCGCACGAGGCTGTCCAGCGAAACGGCCGCGAGGATCACCGCGCCCGTGGCGAACGAGCTCCAGTTGAGCGGCACGTTGAAGAACACGAGGCCGCTCGACACGACGCTCAGCAGGATCGCCCCGATGACCGCGCCGACGACCGTGGCCGATCCTCCGCGCAACGGGGTCCCTCCGATGATCGCGGCGGCGATCGCCTGCAGCTCGAAGCCCGTCCCGATGTTCGGATCGCCCGATCCGAAGAACGCCAGCCCGAGGATCCCGGCCAGTCCGGCCAGCGCTCCCATCAGCATCAGCGCCTGCACGCGCACCCGCGGGATCGAGATGCCCGAGAACGTCGCCGCCTCCGGGTTCGAACCGATCGAGCGGATCCGGTAGCCGAACGGGGTGAACCGCAGGACCACGGTGAGGACGATCGCGGTGATGATCAGGATCCACACGCTCGATGGGCAGTCCAAGCGTGGTCGAGCCCAGGCGGGTGAAGAACGAGTTGCCGGTGGGCAGGCCCGTCACCTGCTGACCCTTGGCGAGCGCGATGGCCAGGCCGCGGAACATGTTGAGCGTGGCCAGCGTCGCCACGATGGCCGGGATCGCGATGCCCTGGACGAGGATCGCGTTGAGCAGTCCCATCGCCGCTCCGATGGCGATGCCGGCCAGGGCGGCGATCCACGGGTTCCACCCGTGGTTCATGAGCAGCGCGCTGCCGATCACCGTCAGGCCGAACATCGATCCCACCGACAGGTCGATCTCACGCATCGAGATCAGGAAGGCCATTCCGGCGGCGAGCACTCCGACGTACACCGATTGCTGCAGGACGTTCTTGATCTCCGTCCAGGCGAGGAAGTTGTGGTGCAGCAGGCCGATGACGACCGCCAGCACGATCGTCGCCACGAGCACGCTGTTGGATTCGATCTCGAGCAGCCGCTTGACCGCGGAGTCGGCGGCCCCGGCCCGGGATTCGCCGTTCGTTCCCCTGCCCGCGGGCGCGTCCGGTGCCGGTTGCGGTTGCGCCGGCGTGTCGGGCGAAGGGCTCACCGCGCCGGGCGCATCCTCGCGCTTCGGCACGTCGCTCATGGGCGAGCTCGTCTCAAGTACGACATCTGAAGTTCCTCCGCTCGAACGCGCGCAGTCCCCCCAGCCGCCGTCATCCGGAGCGCGGCTGCCGCGGAGGGAACGCGTATACGCACCTAATGATTATGCGTTATTCGTTAGTCTCGGCGACCGCCGGTGTCTTGTCAAGCCCGGTCCGGGAGCAGGTCCTACGGGGACCGGGAGCGATTGACGCGACGGCGCGCGCCGTCACTGCGACGTGGCCGCGCGCACGCGAAACCTTATAGCTTCCGGCGATGCCCCACCGACGCCTAACGCCACGTAAACCTGCCGCGCCAGGGCAGCGATCCGGGTATAGGTGACGGCACCGGTTTCAAGCAAAAGCGAGGTTGAGATGGCCGAAGGACCTGCAGCCAGTCAGTCGATTACGAGCGGCCGCCGAACCTCCCCGCCGTTCCGCGCCGACCACGTCGGAAGCCTGTTGCGACCGCCTGAGCTGCTGCGGGCGCGAGAGAGCTTCGCCGCAGGCGCCGTCACGGCCGAGGAGCTCCGGGCGGCCGAGGACGCGGCGATCCTCGACGTGGTGAAGATGCAGCGCGACGCCGGGCTGCAGTCCGCCACCGACGGAGAGTTTCGCCGCGCCTCGTGGCACATGGACTTCATCCACCAGCTCGGCGGCATCGAGACCGCACCGAGCGATCTCAAGGTTCGCTTTCGCAACGAGCAGGGCGAGCTCGAGTACACCCCAGCCGCCCTGCACGTCGCCGAGCGCGTGCACCTGGACCATCCGATCTTCGCCGAGGACTTCGAGTTCCTGAAGAACGCGGTCGATGCCGAGCAGACGCCGAAGCTCACGGTCCCCTCGCCGAGCATGGTCCACTACCGCGGCGGCCCCGCCCTGATCGACCGCGAGGTCTACCCGGACGTAGAGCGGTTCTGGAGCGACCTGACCTCCGCCTACGCCGATCAGGTGCAGGCGGTGGCGAGCATGGGCGGCCGCTACCTGCAGTTCGACGACACGAGCCTCGCCTATCTCAACGACCCGAGCCAGCGCGCGATGATGGCCGACCAGGGCGAGGACGCCGAGCACCTGCACGAGACCTACATCCGCCACCTCAACGAGGTGCTCGCCGGTAAGCCCGAGGGGCTGACCGTGACCACGCACATGTGCCGGGGCAACTTCCGCTCCTCCTGGGTGGCGGAGGGCGGCTACGACTTCGTGGCCGAGGCGCTGTTCGGAGAGCTCGGCGTCGACGGCTTCTTCCTGGAGTACGACGACGCCCGTTCGGGCGGGTTCGAGCCGTTGCGATTCGTGCCCAAGGGCAAGCTCGTGGTGCTCGGGCTCGTCACGACCAAGCGCGGCGAGCTCGAGGACAAGGACGTGCTCAAGCGGCGGATCGAGGAAGCTTCCAAGTACGTGCCGATCGAGCAGCTATGCCTGTCGCCGCAGTGCGGCTTCTCTTCGACCGTGGAGGGGAACACGCTCACCTACGAGCAGGAGGTGGCAAAGCTCGAGCTGATCGTCGAGACCGCCGCCGAGGTGTGGGGCGCCTAGAGGGACTCGCCGGCGAGCCATCTCGCTCCTCGCCGGTACAGATCCTCCACCTCCGGGCCGGTCAAGCCCGGCATGTCGCGCTTGACCTGAAAGCCGAGCTCCGACTGGACGTAGCCGAGGTGGCGATACCCGGCCGGAAACTGCCTCAGGCGCTCGGGGTCGAGCTGCAGGCGCGCGGCGGGGTCGATCGGATCGAGCCGGTCCTTCTCGTAGATCGGCTGGCGCAGCACGATGCCCCAACCCCCCGCGCGCCGCTCGAGGAAGTCGTAGAAGCGCCCGGTGCACACCACGTCGCACTCGGTTTCGTGCACGGTGGCGCGCTGGGAGATCGTCATCTTGGTCTGAGCGATCGCGCGTGCGCCCGCGACGTCGACGGACGTGCCGCCGAGGAAGTGGAGGATGCTCACGCCGCGCTCGAACCCCTCACGGCTGACCCGGATGAACTCGAGCGCGGGCCCCTGGAACCACGTGGCCATCATGTAGCCGTCGTCGTGCCAGACGGTGGCGAAGCGCTCCCAGTCGCCGGCGTCGCGCCAGACCGCCCAGTTCTCGACCAGGTCGCGGATCAGCTGCCGGTCCTCGCTCATGCGATCGTGGCGCCGGGCAGCGCCGGAATCTGGCTCGTGGGAGGGATCGGTGGCCCGGGTGGCTTACCGCTCACGTCCGGGGTGCCGTAGGTGTGGAACGTCTCGATCGTCTTGACACCCCAGGCCTGGCCGCGGGCTCGCTCGGCCTGGGTCCAGACGACCGGCTCATAGGCGGGGTCGAAGATGAAGTGGGTGCCGGTCGTCACCTCGACGCGGTTACCGCCCGGCTCGTACACGTACAGGAACATCCCCTGCGCCACCGCGTGCTTGGACGGCGCCGCCTCGATCGGCACGTCGGCGTCGAGGAAGAGATCGGCGGCGCGGAGCAGCTCCTCGCGCGTGTCGACGAACCAGGCCAGGTGGTGCAGCCGGCCGCGACCGCCGGCGTGGTCGGCGGTGTAGATGAGCTCGTGGGCGGCGATCGACAGGCTCATCCAGGCCCCCTGCTCGGTGCCGTCGTCGTTGATCACCTGTTCGTAGGTCCGGTAGCCGAGCTGGTCGGTCGCGAACCGGCGGTTGGCCGCGACGTCGGCGGCCAGGACGTTGACGTGGTCGATCCGCTTGACCGAAGCGCCCCGGTCG
Source organism: uncultured Solirubrobacterales bacterium (assembly GCA_963710305.1). Classification (GTDB taxonomy): domain Bacteria; phylum Actinomycetota; class Thermoleophilia; order Solirubrobacterales; family Solirubrobacteraceae; genus Palsa-465. Next base: position 256,556 of record CAVPZV010000002.1, read on the forward strand.
ACGTGGCGCTGGGGCACGTTCTTCAGGCGGGGGCGGAGCTCCCGAGGTGGGACATAGCGATCCTGCTCGTAGAAAAGCTCGAACCGGTGGCCATCGGGGTCTCGAAACTGGTAGGCGGGGCCATGTCCGTGGTCGCCCTCGTTCCAGCCGTCGCCCAGCCCGGTGGCCTCGATCGCATCGATCCGCCGCTCGAGCCCCTGGGGGCTCCAGGCGCGAAGGCCGACGTGGCCGAGGCCGGGGAGCCTCGCCTCGGTCAGCTTGAGGCCGTATGGCTGGTACTCGCCCCAGCCGCGCAGGAACACAGATTGGGCCTCGCGGTGCTCGATCTGCATCCCGAACAGCTCGACGAAGAAGCGCAGGCTCTCCTCGGGCAACGGTGTGAGCAGCTCGGCGTGGCCGATGTGGGCGAGGTCGTGGATCGGCTCACTCACCGGCGGAGCTCCTCGAGCTTTTCGCGCAGACCGTCGAGCTCGAACGACAGCTCGCCACGCTCGAGCTTGGCCCGCTTGTCCCGCTCGTTCTCGGCCCGCTGTCGCGAGGCTTGCAGCGTCTCCTCGAGGCGCTCGCGTTCCACCACGGCCACGCCGTCGACATCGAGGACGACCCCGTCTCCCTGGCGGATGGTGGCGCCGCCGACCTGCACCGTCTCGCCGATCGTGCCCGCGGCGTCCTTGGTCGCGCCGGCGATCCGGACCCACCGCGCCCAGATCGGCAGGCCCAGCTCCTGCAGCTCCTCGAGGTCGCGCACCGAGGCGTCGACCAGCAGGGCCACCGCGCCGTGCGCCTGGGCCTGCGTGGCCAGCAGCTCGCCGATCAGCGCGATCGGCCGGGGCGTGGGCATCGTGAGGACGATCACCTCGCCCGGCTGCACCTCGGCCATGACCGCGTGCACCATCAGGTTGTCGTCCTGCCCGCACCGGACCGTGCGGGCCGGGCCGGCCACCTTCGATCCCGGGATCACCTGGACGAGATCGGCGTCGACGTAGCCGCGCCGCCCGCCGGCTTCGTACACCGTGGCCGACCCCAGCCGGGCGAGCTCGTCGTACGGCTGGCTCACAGCTCGCTCACCGCCTGCGGGGTGACGCGCTGGAAGGCCTCGGCCTGCTTGATCTCGGTGTTGCCGCTCGATCGCCGCGCGTGGTTACCGCGGTGATCGGCGCGCTGCTCGTAGTAGATCTTGAGGTGACTCTGGGCCTTCATCTCCGACATCGCGTCGATCTTGCGGTCCATCACCGCGGTGATGTCGACGAACGTCGTGGGGGTGAAGTTGCACAGCTCGGGCTGGTGGGGCTCGAACAGGTACAGGGCGGGCGGCTTGACGGTCTTGAACTCGCTGGCCACGCCCGCGCCGGCCGCGAGCCCGCGCGCGCGATTCACCGCCGCATACGCCACCGGATGGTCGGGGTTGAACGGGTCGGTGTCGGTGTGGGTGACGAGCACGTCGGGCGCGAACTCGCGGATCTGATCGGCGATCGCCAGCAGCGCGTCGGTGTCGATCTGGAGCGGGTAGTCGCCGAGGTCGAGGCAGTGGAACTCCGCTCCGAGCGCGGCCGAGGCCCGGCTCGCCTCTCCGTGTCGGACCTCCTTGACGTGCTCGATCGTCTGGCCGTCCTCCTTCCACAGCTCGCCCGACTCGCCCCGCTCCCCGTATGAGAGCGAGATCACGCGCGCCGTCCCGCCGTTCGCGGTGGCGACCGCGATCGCGCCGCCGGAGCGCCACACGAAGTCGGCCGCGTGCGCGCCGATCACCATCAGCCTGCTCATCTCGCGTCCACCCCGGCGACGCGGCGCGTGTTGACGACGGCCATCACGTGCACCTCCTCCTCGCTGAAGCCGGCGTCGAGCAGGCGGTCGACCATCAAGGCCATCCCATCCTGCACCGGCGGGTTGAACACCTGACCGAGGTCGGTGGAGAGGACCGAGTGCTCGGGACCGGCGCGGCGGATGTTCTCGAGCCAGTTCTCCCAGCTCACCTTGCCCGTGTGCGGGGTGGTGAAGCAGCGCTCCAGCAGCGCACCCCGCTCGGCCAACGCGCGCTGATCCTCGACGCCGAGGTTCTGCGACGGGAACTCCGGGTGGGTTATGACGATGTCGTTCACCTCGGCCTCGACCGCGGCATCCACGACCGCGAAGATCTCGTCTCGAGCGAGATGGCCGGTGGCGAGCACCATCCCGTGGCGCGCGATCATCGCCAGCACGTCGCGGACCGCCGGCAGCACGGCGCCGGCGTCATCGACGACCGGCACCGGATCGATCTCGATGCCCTGCTCGCGCAGCTCGAGCTGGAGCTTGACCCAGACCGGCTGCTTGCCCGAGCTCTCCCGCTCGCTCGCTTCGTTGACCGCGTCCACGGTCGGCATCCACACCGTCCGCGCGCCCTCACGCGCTGCCACCTCGACGGCCAGTGGGTTGATCCCTCCGACGGCCCGGTTGAGCGGTGAGCGCTCCGAGCACGTTGATCCCGGGCACGGCGGCGCGGACGACGCTCGCGCGCTCGGCCGTCGAGCCGTAGTGCGACTTGAGCACGAACCCGTCCATGCCGAGGCGCTCGAACTCGCGGGCGAACGAGATGTCGTCGATGCTCCGCTCCACCACGTCGGGCGAGATGTGCATGTGCGTGTCGAACGCTCCCCGCAGCAGCGAACGCGCCCGTTCGCTCGGCGTCGGAACATCGCTCATTTGCTCATGAGCGCGGAGGCGACGTGCGAGAGGTGGGTCCGCATCGCTGTCTCGGCCGCCTCGGGATCGCCGTTCGCCACCGCTTCGAAGATCGCTCGGTGCTCGGAGAACGAGCCCTCGCTCCGTCCCGGGCACGAGGATCGTGCGGTACTGAAAGCGCACCAGCTGCGTGCGCAGCGAGTCGATCAGCCGCTCGGCCGTGAGGTGGCGGGCGAGGACGGTGAGCTGCGCGTGAAACTGGGCGTTCAGATCCGAGGCGCCGAGGAGATCGCCGGCGTCGAGCCGGCTTCGCATGTGGCTCGAGGATCGAGCCCAGGACCTCGATTTCCGTCTCTCCGGCATTGGCGGCGGCGTGGCGCGCGGTCAGGCCCTCGAGCACGGCGCGCACCTCGAGGATCTCCACCGCCTCCCGCGGCTCGATGCGCCGTACGCGGGCGCCACGGTGGCGGTGGTGCTCGACCAGGCCCTCCTGCTCGAGGCGGGCCAACGCGGTGCGAACCGCCCCGCGGCCCACGGCCATCCTCCCGGCCAGCTCGCGTTCAATCAGCCGCTCGCTGGGCTGGAACTCCCCGTTGACGATCCACAGCCGCAGTAGGTGCTCGGCCCGCCGGCGCGGATCGCCGACCTCTTGGTAGACCATTTGGTCGACCATTTGGTGCACCATCCTATACCCGGGGACGCGGGCGTGGGAAGGTTTCGGGTGCGCAGTGGTCCTTGCGAGGGAGACCCGCATGTTCCGGTCCACGCTGCCATCGTTCGACGCGCCCGCCGGCGCCAGCCCGCCGGCGCCGGTCGCAGGCGCCACCCCGCCGCCACCGCCCGCCGGCGACCGCACCCCCCACGCGCCTCCTCGACCCCGCCCGGCTGGGCGACCATGTCGACCGTCTCTACCGCGCCGCCCGCGCGCTGTGCGGCTCGCGCGAGGACGCCGAGGACCTCGTCCAGGAGACCTACACCAAGATCCTCGAGAAGCCGCGCTGGCTGCGCTCCGAGGACGACCTCGGCTACCTGCTGCGGGTGCTGCGCAACACCCACTACTCGCGGCTGCGCGCGGCCGGCCGCCGCCTTCGCCCGGAGCCGCTGCCCGACGAGATCGACCGCGTCGAGGACCGAACGGCGCCGGCACCCCAGGATGCGCTCGAACTCGAAGCGCTCTACGGGCTGATCGCCGAGCTCCCCCACCCGTTCCGCGAGGCGCTGGTGGCGATCGACCTGGTCGGCCTCTCCTACCGCGAAGCCGCGCGCGCGTTGCGCGTGCGCGAGGCGACGATCACCACCCGGCTGTACCGGGCACGCCGGCGCTTGGCGCGGGCGCTCGACGAGCAGGCCGCGGCGATCCCGGGGTAGCCGTGCTCCGGTTCGCACACCGCCGGCGGAGCGACCCCGCTGAGGACATCGGCACCGCGCCCGAAGAGCAGCCCGTCCTGGCCGCGCTCGCCGCGCTCCGCGAGGACCGGGCGCCGGCCGCGCTCCGCGTGCGAATCCAGCTCATGGCGACGCTCGCGCGGCGCCGCCGCGCCGAGCTCCGCCGCCGGAGCGCCATGGTGACCGCGGCCGCCGGCCTGACCGCCGCGGCGCTCGCGGCGTCCGCGGTGGTCCTGACCGGCTCGGCGGCCGCGCCGTCGCTGGCCGACGCGGTCACGCTGGCGACGAAGCCGGCGGCGACGCACGTGCCGGAGCCCCCCGGCGGACGGGTGACACTGCCCAGCATCAGCGGATCCGGCCTCGCCTTCCCCTACTGGGAGGATCGCTTCGGCTGGAAGGCCACCGGCATGCGGCGCGACCGGCTTGGCGGCCGCACCCTGACCACCGTGCTCTACGTCCGCGGCGGGCGCAGCCGTCGCCTACACGATCGTCTCGGGCCCTCCCCTCGAGCAAGCCGGCCCCGCCCGCGCCACGCCACGCGCGGGAACCCGCCTGAGCAGCCTCTCGCTCGCCGGCCGAAACGTCGTCATCTGGCTGCGTCGGGGCCACACGTGCGTGCTGTCGGGCCAGGGCGTGTCCACGACCGAGCTTCTCGACCTTGGCGCCTGGCGCGCGCACGGGGCCCTCGCGTACTGACGACAGAAGCGATGAATTCCGGCGCCGGGGCCGGTCTGAGCGAGCATGGACTGGAAACTCGAGGTCATCGTCGTTCCCGTCACGGACATCGACCGCGCCAAGGCGTTCTATCTCGATCGGGCCGGCTTCCGGCTCGACGTCGACCACCGCGCCGGCGCGGACTTCCGCGTCGTGCAGCTGACGCCGCCCGGCTCGCACTGCTCGATCACCCTGATGCGAGAGCCCGGCCGGGCCGGCTCGCTCACCGGCCTTCACCTGATCGTGGAGGACATCGAGGCGGCCGTCGCCGAGCTGGCGCAGCGACGCCTCGACGTCGACGGTCCGTTCCACTTCGAGGAGGGCCGCCAGGCGCCCGGACCCGACCCGGAGCGGCGCGACTACGGATCGTTCCTCTCCTTCCGTGATCCGGACGGCAACCACTGGCTGGTCCAGGAGGTCAGGACGCGGGCACCCGGACGCTGATCGGGTGTCTCGCCCGGACGCGGAATCGGGTTCCCTTGCGGCGGCTGGTGGGTAGCATCGGGCCGTGGCCCGACAGCACTGGCTGCTCGTCGTCTTCGCGGTCCTGCTCACGGAGCTGGTTTGGGGCGTCGTGTGGGCGCTGGACCGGCCGCTCCTCCTCCTGTTCCTCCCGTAGACCGACTCCTCCGTCCGGGCCGCGGCCGGAGATGGCGCAGAATGCCCGTGCGTCGCGCCCCGCACCGAGACCATGGCCTCCGAGGATCGTTTCTTCTCGCCGCAGCCGAACGTGCCCGGCCAGGGCATCGTGGCCGGCTACGGGATCAGCTTCTGGCTCCTGGTCGTCGCCGTCGGGGTGCTCGCCGGACTGGGCGGTGCCGCGTTCATGCTGCTCCTGCGCTCGCTCGAGCATCTGTTCTGGTCCTACCACTCCGGCCCGTTCCTCGACGGCGTCCGGGCCGTCTCGGGCGCGCATCGCGTGCTCGTGCTCACGGGCGCGGGCGTCCTCGCCGGAGCCGGCGGGCTGCTCCTGCGGCGGCTGCGGAGCGTCGGCGGCGGCGAGGTGTCCGAGGCGGTGTGGCTCGAGGACGGGCGGCTGGCCCTCGGCCCGAGCACCGGGCGCGGAGTGCTCTCGATCGCGATCGTGGCCATGGGCGCCTCACTCGGGCGCGAGGCCGCGCCCCAGCTGTTCGGCGCCGCGGCGGCCAGCCGGATCTGCGAGCGCGCGGGGATCCCGGGCTGGCAGCGGCGGCTGCTCGTGGCGTGCGGCGCCGGCGCAGGGATGGCCGCGGTCTACAACATCCCGCTCGGCGGGGCGTTGTTCGCGCTCGAGGTGCTGCTCGGAACCGTCACGCTGCCGCTCGTGCTCCCGGCGCTGGCGACGTCGCTGATCGCCACCGCCGTGGCGTGGGTGTACGTGCCGCGAAGCGCGACGTACGCCATCCCCACCTACGGGGTCCACGTGTCGCAGATCGCGTGGGCGGCCGTCGTGGGTCCGCTCGCCGGCCTCGCGGCGGTGGCGTGGGTCCGGCTCGTGGCCGGCGCGAGCCGGCTGCGCCCGAGCGGCCGTGGGCGGTTGATCGCGCCGATCGTCGTGATGGCGGCGCTCGGCGGCCTGTCCGTGGCCTACCCGCAGTTGCTCGGCAACGGCAAGAACACCGTGCAGCTCGCCGTGACGGGCGGGATCGGCCTCGGCCTCCTGGCGATCCTCGCCGTGCTCAAGCCGCTCGTCACCGCAGGCTGTCTGGCCAGCGGGGCTCCTGGCGGCCTGTTCACCCCCACGCTCGCCTTCGGCGCGCTGTTCGGCGGCCTGCTCGGACACGTGTGGTCGCTCATCTGGCCCGGCGCCGCGGCCGGCAGCTACGCGCTGATCGGTGGCGCCGCGGTCCTGGCCGCGTCGATGCAGGGCCCGCTCGCCGCCACCGTCATGATCCTCGAGCTGGCCCACCACAGCGAGACGCTCGTGGTCCCGGTGCTGCTGGCCGTGACCGGCGCCACGGTCATCTCCCGTGTCCTCGGCGCGCCCTCGATCTACTCGGCCAGGCTCGGCGAGAAGGAGCAGGTGCGCCGCCGCCAGGAGGAATCCGCGCCCGAGCCGTTCGACCGCGATCCCGAGGCACCGCGGGGCTCACAGCGAGCGCAGCGCCGGTAGCAGCTCCTTCTCCGCCCAGCCTATGAACTCCGACTGGTGCTCGCCGCCGATCTGCACGAGCGCCACCTCGGTGAAGCCGGCGTCGATGAACGGCCTGATCTTCTCGACGTGCTCCTCGACGTCCGGGCCGCACGGCAGCGCCTCGCCCACCTGCTCGGGGGTCACGAACTGCGTCGCGGCCTCGAACGACTCCGGGTTGGGCAGGTCGGCGTTCACCTTCCAGCCCAGGCCGAACCACCGGAACTGCTCGTGCGCGCGCTGTACCGCAGTCTCGCGGTCCGTGTCGTAGCAGAGCGCCATCTGCCCAACCTTCGGCTTGCCGGAGCCTCCCGCCTCGTCGAACATCTCGATCAGCTCGCTCTTGGGCTCGACCGCCACCAGGATGTCGCACTTCTCGCCGGCCAGCGTGCAGGAGTCGCGGCCCGAGCAGGCCACGCCGATCGGCACCCGCTCGTCCGGCCGGTCCCACAGCTTCGCCTGCTCCACGTCGAAGTAGTCACCGCGGTAGTTCACCGTCGCGCCGTCGTCGGCGTCGAACAGCGCGCCGATGATGTCGACCGCCTCGCGCAGCATCTCGTGGCGCGCTCCGACCGCCGGCCAGCGCTGGCCGACCACGTGCTCGTTGAGGTTCTCGCCGGCGCCGAGGCCGAGCCGGAACCTGCCCCCGGACAGGATCTGGAGCGTGGCCGCCTTCTGGGCCACGATCGCCGGGTGGTAGCGGATCGTCGGGCAGGTCACGTAGGTCATCAGCCCGATCCGCTCGGTCGCATGAGCGGCGGCGCCGAGGATCGACCAGGCGTAGCCGGAGTGGCCCTGAGCGTCGAGCCAGGGTTGGTAGTGGTCGCTGCAAACGGAGAAGTCGAACCCGCTCTGCTCAGCCTGCTGGAGGTCCCGAACGAGCTGATCCGGACGCGACTGCTCGGTCATCATCGTGTAGCCGAAGGAGGTCATGCGGCCCGACCTACCCACTGCGTCCCGGACTACTCCCGAGCGTGATCAGCGCCGCACTGGCCGCCGGCACCCGCACCACATAGCGCCCGCGGTCGGACGAGATCGCCACCGTCTGTCGCCGTCCGCTCAGGGTTCCGGAGGCGTCGTAGCTCTGGCCCGCGACCGTCACCCCGCCGTGGGAGGCGAGTGCCGGCGCCCTCATCCGTTCGAGCCTGGCGGCGCCGCGTGCACCGGGAACGCGCACCGCCACCACCGCCGCGCGCGCACGACCGGAGTTGATCACGACCACCCGAGTGCGCCCGTCCGGGCCCTCCGTCGCCCACTCCCTGACCGGCGCGTGGCCGGTGACGCCGACCCGGAGCAGGCGCGAGCCCGCGGGCGCGGCGGCCTGGAACAGCGCGAGGCCGTAGTACTCCGGCGCCACCGTGGCGGTCCACCGCCCGTTCGCCCGGCGGAGCTTGAACAGCTCATATCCCGCGCCCGGGAAGGTGTGGATGTTGACCCCGGCCACGCCGGAGCGCGCCATCTCGAACATCGTCTCCACCACCCACAGCGACGACGCGAACGTCTCGCTGACCGCCGGATCGGCCCCGCACGAGATGCTGTTCAGCTCGTCGATCCGGATCGGCAGTCCTCGTGCGCGCGCGGTCGCGACGACCGGGCGGAACCCGTCCGCCAGTCCGGTCGAAGCTGCCGGCGCCAGCAGCCTCGCGATCGTCGGGTACGCCGGCGAGGTCGGCTTGACGAAGCAGCTCTGGAGCGGATAGCGGTGGACCGTGACCAGCCGCACCCGCGGCTCGTTGGCGAGGAACTCGGGCAGGCGCCTGAGCCATCCGGGGCCGCCGATGGTCGGGCCGGCGATCGCGACGTGTGGCATGACCGAGCTGAACAGCGCGAAGTCGTCGAGGAACGCGCGGTACGTGTACCGGTTACGGGGACGGCCGGTGACGGCGTGATGGTTCACGCGATAGAACGCGAACGAGTCGTAGAGCTCGGGCTCGTTGCCCAGCTCGAGTGCCGCGACGGTGCCGGCGCCGAGCCCGCCCACGAGATGGTCGGCTTCGGTCGACGCGAGCTCGAGGCTGTCGGCCTCGAGGTCGATGCCGAGGATCAGGCGCGCGCCGAGCGCGGCCGACAGCGCGCGCGTGACCTGTATCCAGCGTCCGTCGAGCGAGTAGTTCACGCCCAACGGCCGCGCCGCGCCGGGGATCGGCCACCACGTCTTGTCCGCGCTGTCACCGCCGATCCGGATGACCGTCGGCTGTCCGTGGGTGAGGTTGCGGATCAGGCGCACGAACACCGGGTCGAGCGCACTTGGATCCGTGCCGGCGTACTGCTCGATCGAGCCGTACTCGGTGGAGAAGCCGAGGAAGCCGGAGGGGATCGGCGGCGCCGCCAACGGTCCGCCGACCGTCAGGACGGCGGTCGGGCGCGGCGCCGGCGCGTGGGTGCTGCGCGGTACGACGAGCAGCGCGAGCACTGCGGCCACGACCACCAGCACGAGCGCGTTGCCGATGGCAAACCGCCTGCGGGATCGGGTACGCACAAACTCAGTCTCGCGCTTCCCGTGCAACGCCACCGCGCGCGTTGTAGAACGCGGTCAACGGGGTAGATCGAGAGCAGCAACCTAAGGACGGAGCGATGGACTTTCCTAGCGCGCGGCTCGCGATGCATTACATGGAGTCGGTGGCCGAGAATCTGATGAAGCTTCAGTGCCCCGACGGCCAGCACCATCCCGCGATCTGCCCCCGGTGCCAGGCCTCGATGCAACTGGCCAAGGCACTGACCGCACTCGACACACTGGTCCCGGCGTAGGCGTGACTGGGGCCGCGCCTGCGGCCCGGCGTTCCGCTAGCTGCCCGCCACCGCGCGCTTGCGCCCGTCGCGCGCCACACGCCGGCGCCCGCGCCAGCCGCCGCGCGCCGGGGCCGCGCCGCCCGTCTGCAGGGCCAGCGCGATCAGCGCGCGATCGCGCGCGCGCTCGAACGCCCGCCGGCGGAAGCGGAACTCGCGCTCACCTCGTCCGCGATCACGCGCCGCGACCAGTGAGCTCCAGCGCTTGACCGCGAGCGCGGCGTCCTTCTGCTCCGCCCCCGCGGCGCGGCACAACTCGAGCGCGCACGTCTCGCCGTCGCCTTCGGCGTTGCAGCCGTGACCGGGTGGACAGCAGGGTCGCACGCTCAGGGGCCTACCCCTGACGCGCGCCCCGCAAGCTGCAATCCTGGCGAGCGTGCGCGCCCGCGCTACCGGCCTCGAGCTCGAACCACACGCAGAAGCGCTCGGCGCCGTCGTCCGGCACCCGCTCGATGCCCCAGCGGCTGGCCAGTGCATCCACCAGCAGCAGCCCCCGGCCGCCGGTCGTGCGCGTCCGCCGGCCGAGATCGGACGGATCGAACCCCGGTCCGCGATCGCTGATCTCGCACCGCACCGCGGCCTCGTAGCAGGTGATGCGCAGGCGGACGGCGCCGCCGTCGGCGGTTGGCGGGTGGATCACGGCGTTGGTCACGAGCTCGGACATGAGCAGGACGGCGGCGTCCAGGGTGGCGTCGTCGAGTTGCTCGCGCGCGGCCTGCCGGATCTCGATCCGAGCGCGACCCGGCGTCGCGAGCTCCGAGGGCAGATCGAACTCGACCCGCTCGACGAACGGCTTGAACTCCGGGGGCTGGTCCTGGTGTGCGGTCAGCGTGAGCCGGTCGGTCAGGCCGGTCAGGTGGAGCAGCTCCGTGAGCGGCGCCGGCGGAGGCGTCACCACGAGCATCAGGCTGCGCTCGCGCGCGGTGCGCTCCAGCTGGATGATTGCCCGTAGCCCCGCGGAGTCGATGAACGACAGCCCGCGGAGGTCGAGATGCAGTTCGTCGCCGTTGATCTCGGCGGCGGCCCGCTCGAATGCCTCGATCAGCGCCGGATAGGACCCGCTGTCGAGCTCACCGTTCGGCGCCAGCGTCTGACGCGTGTCGGTCCGAGTGCGGTCGATACGAAAGGTGGAGGTCCCAGCCACGGTCGCCCATGCCGAAAGAGGAGGGCCCTCAGAATACGCCTCCCGCCGCCGGTTCCGCACTCACGACGCTCGGAACGGGCAGCGCGCGAAGCGCCACCGCCGCGGTGTCATCGGCCTGCCGCGCGATCGAGAACCGCTCGAGCTCGGCCTCGAGGGCGGCGAGCAGCTCGGCTGGGCCTTCGCGGGCGTGCTCCGCCACCAGGCGCCGGAGTCGGCGCGTCCCGAAGCGCCCGGGTTCTCCGGCGGTCTCGATGACGCCGTCCGTGTACAGCAGCAGCGTCTCCCGTGGAGAGATCGGGACCGTGCGATCCGGAGACGCCTGGTCGGTCCAGGCCCCGAGGATGGGTCCCGCTCCGCCGATCTCGCGCACCCGCCCGTCGTCGCGAACGATCAGCGGCGGCGGGTGTCCGGCCGAGCAGACGACCACCCGGTCGCCCTCGAGCCGCAGGCACAGGGCGGTGCACAGCCACAGTCCGGGCCGTTCGCGCAGGGCTTCGTTGAGCCCGGCAAGGATCCGGCTGGGACTGTGCTCGTAGCGGCTGAGGAAGCGCGCGCCGTGCCGGACGAGCGAGGTCATCACCGCGGCATCGATGCCCTTGCCGGTGACGTCGCCGATCAGCACGATCCAGCCGTCGTCGGTGGGCTGGAAGTCGTAGAAGTCACCACCGACCTCGATCTCGTCCGCGGCATCGGCCGAGCGATACAGCGTCGCGATCTCCCACCCCTCGATCTCCGGCACCGTCTCCGGCAGCAGGCTGCGCTGCAGCGTCTGCGCCGTCTCTCGCCGGGCGGTCGCGAGCCTGGCATTGTCGACGGCGACGGCCGCGCGGGACGCGATCTGCTGGGCGAACTCCCGGTCGCTCTCGTCGAAGCGGCGCAGCGACTCGGCGGTGACCAGGGTCATGGCTCCGAACGAGCGGCCCCCGGCGCGCAGCGGAGCCAGCAGCACCGAGCGCATGCCGACCGTGCGCAGCAGCTCCAGATGCTCGTCGCTCGTCGCGCCGGAGGCGAGCATCTCGTCGGTGATCGACGGATAGAGCTCCGCCACGCCGGTTCGTATCACCCGCCCGATCCCACGGTCGGGACGGAGATCGCCCGGCTCGTAGCGACGGATCTGCTCGGCCAGCGCCAGCTTGTCCGGGTCCCGATGCGCGACCGCCACCGGGTGGCGCGCCCCGGTCTCGTCGATCAGGTCCACGGCGCACCAGTCAGCGATCTCGGGCACGGCCAGCCACGCCACGTTGCGCAACGTCTCCTCGTAATCGATCGACGACATCAGCGTCTCGCTGGCGCGCGCCAGGAAGCGATCTCGCAACTCGGCCTGCTTCTCGGCGGTGACGTCCTCGATGATCGTCACCGCGGCGATCCTCTCCCCGTCCGGACCATGGAGCGGAGCGGCCTTGAGGAGGTTCCAGCGCAGCCGGCCGGTCTCGCGGTGGATCGTCCGCATCACGAGCGTCGGTGCTGCGGCGCCGCTCAGCAGCCGCACCGACGGAACGTCCTCCATCCTCAGCTCACCGCCATCCTCGGCGGTGACCAGGTACTCGTCCATGATCGCCCGCGGCGGTCGGCGCTGGAGCTCCTCGAGCGACTCGAAGCCCATGTGCTCGCAGGCCGCCCGGTTGGCATAGATGATGTGATCGTTGCGATCGCGGATCGTGACCGCCTCGGCCAGGGCGTCGAAGATCTCGGCGAACCCGGGGCTACCCCGCCTGAGCTGTGCCTCGAGCTGACCCAGGAGCGCGGTCCGCTCCGACATGTCCTCCACCCACGCGTGGAGCACCCGATGCTCGCCGCTCCCGATCGTGACGGCGCTCACGTCGACGGGAAGCTCGCTGCCGTCGCTGCGCATGGCCCGAAGGTGCATCCCCTGGCGGACTGTCGGGGGCGTGTCGACGGTCATCAGCTCCGCGATGGCGGCCCGGTGCTCCTCCCGATGGCGCGGCGGCACGATCAGCTCGCCGGCGTCGGACCCGACCGCCTCGGCGTAGCTGTAGCCGAACAGCTCCCGGGCGCGAGCGTTCCAGTCCAGCACGCGGCCTTGGTGGTCGACGCTCAGAAACGCGTTGTGCGCGACCTCGATGGCCGCGCGGGCTGAATCGGCTTCGTCTCGCTGCACGTCCGTCGCGCTGAAGGCTACAAGCCGGGGATGTGAAAAATGTCTCAGTCGATCCCCGCGCGCGCTCGTTAGCTTCAACTCCATGACGCCGGAGATCGCGAGCGCCCGCCACACCGACTCCGATCCGATGGCCGTGTTCGCGCCCGTCCGCTCGCTCGACGTGCGCTCGCTGGCCGGCCCGGCGCTCGAGGTGAACGTGCCCGCCGGAGCGCACCTGGTGGAGGAACAGCGCGTGGTCGGGACGTTCTACGTGATCCGCGCCGGAGAGGCGGAGCTGTGGCACCAGGGCCGCAGGCTGCGCAGGCTCGCCACGGGCGACTGCTTCGGCGAGATCGATGCCGAGGCCCCGGCGCCCCAGCGCTACACGGTCATCGCGGCCAGTCCGATGCGCGTGCTCACCTTCAGCGCGTTCGGGATCGGCCGCCTGTGCGCCGCCATGCCGAGCCTGCGGGCGCGGATCGTCTCGTTTCTGCCGGGCGCCCCGCCGCCCTCCACCACCGCCTAGAGCCGCCGAGATCCGGCGCACACGACCGCCCGGGACCCGTTAGCGTCCGGGGGGATGAGCTCCGGCGCAGATCCGTCCACGGGCCGGCGGCACCGCACGCTGCTGATCACCGACATCGTCTCCTCGACCGAGCATCTGGCGCGGCTTGGCGATGCCCGCTGGCGGGAGCTGCTGGAGCGCCACGGCGCGAGCGTGCACCAGCGCGTCTCGGCCGCGGGCGGCCAGGTCCTGAGCGACCGGGGCGACGGCTTCCTGATCGCCTTCGAGGACTCCGCTCCGTCCGTGCGCTGCGCCGAGCACCTGTGCCTCGACATCGCGGGGCTCGGCGTGTCCCTGCGCGTCGGGCTGCATGCGGGCGAATGCGAGCTGCTCGGCGATCAGCTCGCGGGCATGGCCATCCACATCGCCGCACGCGTGAGCGGGTTGGCCGGCGCCGATGAGGTGCTGGTGTCCGACGCCGTGCGCGAGCTGGTGCGCGGAACCGAGCTCGAGTTCAGCGACCGAGGGCTGCACGAGCTGCGCGGGGTGCCCGGCACCTGGCGTATCTGGGGCTTGCACAGCGCAGCGCTGGAGGCGGCCGCCGGCCAGACGCAGCGTCACGACGTACGGGTACCGCCGCTGCCGCTCCCGCCCTCGGCCTCGGCCCGCCTCAGCGAGTCCACGCTCGCCAACCGGACCGAGGAGCTGGAGCGCGGGCTGGCGGCGTTCGAGCGGGTTCGGGCCGGCGAGCGGCGCACCCTGCTCTTCACCGGCGAGCCCGGGATCGGCAAGACCCGGCTCGTAGCCGAGCTCGCGGCGCGGCTGCAGATGTCCGGAGCCACCGTGCTCTGGGGGCGCTGCGACGCCGAGCTCGCGATCCCGTACCAGCCGTTCGTGGAGTTGCTCACCCACTATTCGCGGTTTGTCTCGGCGGACGTGCTCGCCCAGCACCGGTCACAGTTCGGACACGAGCTGGCGCGCCTGGTCCCCGAGCTCGGCGGAACGGCGGCGGTACCCGCGCCGGCTCCTGAGCAGTCGGCCGAGGAGAACCGCCACGTGATGTTCGCCGCCGTCCACGGTCTGCTGCGCACCGCGGCGCTTCAGCGCCCGCTCGCGATCGTGCTCGACGACCTCCAGTGGGCGGACCGGGAAACGCTGCTCATGCTCCGCTACGTGCTCGTTTCCTCCGAAGCGGTTCCGGCGCTCGTCGTCGGGACGTACACGGCGGCTCAGATGCCGGCGCATCACGGCCTGGGTGACCTGCTCGCGGAGCTGCGCCGGGATCCAAGCGTGGAGCGCATCGTCATCGAGGGACTGGCGAGTGACCACGTGGTCGAGCTGGCGCGCGAGCTCAGCCACGAGGAGCTCGATGGTCCGGCCGTCCAGCTCCTGCAGACGCTGTCGGACCAGACCGGCGGCAATCCGTTCTTCCTGCGCGAGATCCTGCGCGGCCTGCGTGACGCCGGAGGTATCACGCGCGCGGCGCGCGTCCGCTCCGCGAGCGAGTCGTCGTCTCCCCCGTGGATGACGAGCAGCATCCGTGAGACGATCATCGCCCGCGTGGCGCGTCTCGGCGAGCGCGCCGAGCACGTTCTCGCAGCGGCCGCCGTCGCCGGCCGCGAGTTCGACGCCGAGCTGCTGGCGCGGATGCTCGAGGTGGACGAGGACGAGCTCGCCCGCGTGCTCGACGCGGCGGTCGACGCGGCGTTGATCGACGAGGTGCCGGCGATCGGACTGCGCTACAGCTTCGTGCACTCGCTCATTCACCCGGCCCTCTACGCGCAGCTCGGCGCGGCCCGGCGGCGCGTGCTGCACCGGCGCGCACTCGAGGCGCTCGAGCAGCTGCTCGGCGGCGAGGCTCGCCGGGATCGCATCGGCGAGCTGGCCGGGCACGCACTCGGCGCGGTGCCCATGGTCGAGCTGGCCAAGGCGGTCGACTATCTGCGTCAAGCCGGCCAGCACGCGCTCGAGCAGCTGGCACCGCAGGAGGCCACGCGCTGGTTCGAGCGCGGCCTCGAGCTGCAAGAGGCCGAGCGCGACCGAGCCGGCGGCGACTCGCTCCGGTGCGACCTGCTCATCGGACGGGGGATCGCCGAACGTCAGACCGGCGATGCCGTGTTTCGCGACACGCTGCTGGAGGCGTGCGCGATCGCGCAGCGATTGGACGACAGCGCGCGGATGGTGCGCGCGGCGGTGGCCAACACGCGCGGCTTCGTCAGCGAGACCGGGAAGGTCGACACGGAGCGCGTGGCGATGCTCGAGGCCGCGCTCGACGCTGTCGGACCCGGCGACAGTCCCGCACGCGCACGCCTGCTCGCCGTGCTCTCGTCCGAGCTGACGTTCGCCGGCGATTGGCCGCGGCGCAAGGCGCTGAGCGATGAGAGCGTGGCGATCGCGCGCCGCCTGGGCGATCCGGCAGCCGTCGGCGACGTCCTCAGCCTGCGCTTCATCACGGTGTGGACACCGGAGACGCTGGACGAGCGACTGGCCGAGACCGAGCACGGACTCGCCATCGCCGAGGAGAACGGCGACCAGCTGGCGCTGCTGCGCGCGCTCCACTGGCGCGCGGCCGCCGCGGTGGAGGCCGGCCAGCTACCGCTCGCGAGCCGGCTCGTGGGGCGCCAGACCGAGCTCGCGCAGCGGCTGCGCGAGCCCACCTACAGCTGGCTCGCCGCCTACGACCGCGCCACGCAGGCGTTGATGGCGGGCCTGCTCGAGGAGGCGGAACGCTCGGCCGAGGACGCGCGGGTGATCGCGACGGAGAGCGGCCAGCCCGAGGCGGTCGCCTTCTACGCGGGCCAGCTGATCAACATCCGGTTCGAGCAGGGTCGGCTGGGCGAGCTCGAGCCGCTGATCGCCTTCCAGGTCCAGACCAATCCGGGCATCCCCGCGTTCCGCGGCGCGCTGGCGCTGGCGCGCGCGGAGGCGGGCATGCACGCTGAGGCGCTCGAAGTGCTGGAGATCGATGCGGCTGAGGAGTTCTCGGGTTTGCCATACGACTCCAACTGGCTGGCTGGAATGGCGATCTACGCCGAGGCGTGCGCGTTGCTCGACGACCGTCGTGCCGCCGCCGCGCTGCACCGGTTGCTGAGCCCATGGGTGGACCACGTGGCGTTCAACAGCGCCACCACCTGGGGGCTCGTGGAGCGACACGTAGGCAACCTGGAGCGCGTGCTCGGGCGCCACGAGCAGGCCGAGCACGCGCTGCGCCGCGCCGCCGACCGCCACGCCGCGATGGCCGCACCCGTGTGGCTGGCGCGCACGCGCGTGGACCTGGCGCGAGTGCTGCTCGAGCGGCGCGGCGACAGCGAGGAGGCGGCGCAGCTGCTCGACCAAGCGGCGCGTACCGCGGCCGAGCTCGGATGCGCGTCGCTGCACCGCCGCAGCCAGGAGCTGCTGGCGCGCGTGCGCGAGCCCGCGTGAGCGGCGACATGCTTGCGCCCGGTGGTACGGTCAAAGTCGTAGGGCGCGTCGAACTCGGGGAGTCGTCATGTCAGGCCGTACATCGGGATGGTCGCTTCCGGGGGTGGGCACAGCGCGCGCGCTGCTGAGGACGCTCGACCGAATCGCGAACGGGCCGCCGGCGCGCAACGGCACGGCCCCGGCACTGCCCGAATACGTGGACTACGGAGCGTTGATGACGCCGCCGGCGCCGTTCCGCTCGCTGAACACCACCCTGGACGGCTTTTGGGCGCAAGCCGATCCCGATTGCCTTCAGGCGCTGTGCCGGAAGGTGTTCGCCGCGCCGTCCTCGGACAAGGTCACCGCGCGTCCGATCGGGCACCACGTGATGCTCACCTGGGGCCAGATCGCCCGCGTCTCGTCTTTGACACCGCCGTACGACCAGCGCGGGGGCGTCGCCGAGCCGCAGGTCGCCGTGTGGATCCCGGTCGTGCTTCTCGACCCCACCACCGCGCGCGAGCGCTTCGCGATGTTCATCCCGTACATCTGGCTCGACAACGCGATGTCTCTGGCCGACGGACGCGAGCTGTTCGGCTATCCGAAGAGCTGGGGCTGGCTCGAGTTCCCCGGCGCCGATGATCCCGCGCCGCGTTGGAAGGTCGACGCGTTCGGGCTCGACTACGCGCCCGACGCGCTCGCGGCCCGTCACCCCCTGCTCGAGGTGGTGCGCACCGGGACCGCCCAGCAGGCGGCGGTGAACGACGTGCTCTCGCTCGAGGAGCTGGCGCGCGACATGGCCACCCACCTGTTCGCCGGCGGCGACGTGCTCGCGGACCTGGAGCTCGTCGCCGACGCTGTGGACGATGTGCGCGCGGACCGCATGCGCGGCGTGTTCCTCAAGCAGTTCCGCGACGTGCGCGACGGACTGGGCGCCGCCCTCCAGCAGATCGTGGAGGCGGACTACACGATCCTGCGGCTGCGCGCCGCACCGGTGCTCGCTGAGCACAAGCTGACCGTGCATGCGTTGGACAGCCATCCGGTACGCACCGAGCTCGGGCTGGACGACCAGACGCTCGGGCTCGCCTACCGGGTGGAGATGGATTTCGACGTCGGTGCGGGCCGCGTGCTGTGGGACGCGGCGGATCCGTAGCGACCATGCCCCGGGACCGGTTGGCGCGGACGAAGGTGGCGGTGCTCGGCGGCGGGCTGGGCTCGCTGGCGGCGGCGTTCGAGCTGACCGCGCCAGAGCTCGCCGGGCGCTACGACGTCACGGTGTACCAACCGGGGTGGCGGCTCGGTGGTAAGTGCGCGAGCGGGCGGAGCGGCCCGCACAAGCGCATCGAAGAGCACGGACTGCACGTCTGGTTCGGCTTCTACGCCAACTCGTTCAGCATGATCAAGCGCTGCTACGGCGAGTGGGCGCCACCGCGCGAATCGCCGATTCGCACGTGGCAGGACGCGTTCAAGCAGTGCAACGACATCGTCCTGTTCGAGCGATGGAAGGGAGAGTGGAAGCCGTGGCACCTGTACCTGGAGCCCGACGACCAGGTGCCGGGCACTCGTGACGAGGTACCGCCGTGGGAATTCCTTCGGCGCGTGCTCGAGTTCCTGCTCGACCAGTGGGGGCTCGTGCAAGAGCGCCACGGCGCCGCGATTCCCGCCGCGCACCACCTGCCGGTGATCGACGGGGTCCTGCACGCGATCGGCAAGCGCATCGACGAGCTCGAGCGAGCGTCGACGTCGCACCTGCTCGCAGTGGCCCACGCGGCCGTGCAGGAGTGGGCCGCAGATCCCACGCGACCCGACGCCCATCGCCACGCCGGCCACGTCGCGACGCTGCTGCGCACGTTCAAGCGCTGGCTGTTCGACGACGTGCTCGAGCCTCTGATCGACGACGAGGAATTCCGCCGCTACGCGATCCTGCTCGACTTCTGGGCCACCACCGTGTGCGGGATGGTCGAGGACGGCGTGTTCGAGCGCGGGTTCGGGGTGATCAACGACGTCGACCTGCGCGTCTGGCTCGAGCAGCACGGCGCCGACCCGCTGACGCTCGAGCACGCGACGTTCCTGCAGGGCCTGTACGACCTCGTGTTCGCGTACCGCGAGGGCGACAAGCGCCGACCGGACCTCGCCGCCGGCAAGGCGCTCCAGGCGATGATCAGGATCCTGCTCGAATACAAGGGGGCGGTCCTGTGGAAGATGCAGGCGGGGATGGGCGACACGGTGATGACGCCGCTGTACGACGTGCTGCGCAGCCGCGGCGTCCGCTTCCGCTTCTTCCATCAGGTGACCAAGCTGTGCGTCTCCCCCGACGGCGAGTCGGTGGCGAGCATCGAGATACAGCCTCAGGCGCGCGTGAAGCGCGGCCACTACGACCCGATCGTCCTCGCGGGCGGGCTGCGTTGCTGGCCGAGCGAGCCGCGGTGGCGCGAGCTGGCCAACGGCGATGAGCTACGCGCGCGGGGGGTGAACTTCGAGCAGGAGGTCAACCCGCTGGGGTTGAAGTCGATGGTGCTCAAGGCGGGCGAGGACTACGACGAGGTCGTGCTCGGGATCCCGGTCGGAGCGCTGCCGCCGCTGTGCGAGGAGCTCGCCGCCGCCAAGCAGCAGTTCAAGGACATGCTCGAGCACTCGGACACGGTGATGACCGAGGGCATCCAGCTGTGGCTTACGCGCACCGCCACCGAGCTCGGTTGGGAGTTCGAGCCGGCGATCGCCACCTCGTACGTGACCCGCGCCGACACGTACTCGAACATGTCGCAGCTGCTGCCGCGCGAGGTGTGGAGCTCCGGGCAGGCGCCGGCCGACGTCGCCTATCTGTGCGGCGTGCTGAAGCACGAGGGTGTGCAGTCGCAGGCCGACGCCGACGCGCGCGTGCGTGAGAACGCGCTCGGATTCCTACGCCACGACCCCGGGCCACTGTGGCCGCTCGGTTGCCCTGCTCCGGACGGCGGGCTCGATTGGGATCTGCTCTGCCGCCGATCCCGGGATGGAGGGCGAGGCGCGATTGGACGCCCAGTTCCTGCGCGCGAACTTCTCGGGCACGGAGCGGTATGTGTTGACGCGCGCGGGGTCGGTGGCTACCGGCTGGCCGCGGACGAATCAGGTTTCTCGAACTTGAAGCTCGCGGGTGACTGGACGCGCAACGGCATCGACGGGGGCAGCGTCGAGGCGGCGACGACGTCCGGGATGCAGGCGGCGCGCGCGATCTCCGGCCATCCCCGGACGATCCAGGGGGAGCACGGCTGGCTCGTGGACGATTAGCGGGAAGCGTTTCCGCCCAGGCCGCAGCGCTCCCGGAGCGCCGCCGTGTCGATCACCGTGATCGCCCGTTGGTCTGAGGCGATCCAACCCAGTCGCCGCATCAGGCGCAGCGCGCGGGAGACCGTCTCGCGCGTGGCGCCGGTCCAGCTCGCCAGCTCGTCCTGAGTGAGCGACAGCTCGATCCTGGTGCCCTCCGGGACCGGGATGCCGTGATCGGCGGCGAGCTCGAGCAGGCGCTTGGCCAGACGGCCGACGCTGTCCTGCGTGGCCAGGTCGATGCGGTCGAGATCCGCCTCGGTGAGACGGTGCACGAGCATCCGGATGACCACCATCGACACGTCCGGATGCTCGAGCAGGAACGCGCGCAGCTCGGCCGCGCGGAGGTAGCCGACGTCGACGTCGTCGACGGCGAGCGCCGTCGCCGTCCGCCGCTGGCCGCCGAGGGCGGCCATCTCGCCGATCAGCTCACCCGGCCCCCGCATGGCCAGCACGACCTCGCGATCCTCGGCCCCGGGCGCCACCAGCTTGACGCGGCCCTCGAGCACCACGACCACGTCGTCGCCGGCCGCGCCGAAATGCAGGATCGGCTGGCCGCGCTTGACCGCGCGCCGGCGCAGCAGACGCACGAACGCGTCGGCATCCCGAGGGCCGAGCTGGCGAAGGAAGGGGTGCTCGCCACCGGTCACCCCGCCGATTCTCCCAGGCCGGCCGACTGTGAGAAATGTCGCACGTCCGGCCCAGCCCCCGCACTTACCGTCTCTGGCAGAGATGAGCACGTCCTGCGTCGGAGGGCCAATGATCGGTAGCACGGGGAAGCGCGAGCGGATCGCCTACTGCGAGTGCGGGGCGCGCCTCGCCGGCGTAACCGCCCAGGAGCTCTTCGATGCCGCGGAGCGCCACGTCGCCCGCCACCACCCGCAATGGGTTCCGGCGCGCAAGACGAGCAGCCTGTCGCATCTGGTGCCCGACGGCGGTGGGGCCAGTCGCGCACCAGGTGGGCTGGGGGCCGTGAGCCGGGCGCGGGGAGACACCGCTCGGCTCCAACCTACCGCCTAGCCGCAGGGCGGTAGCCAAGGGGTTCCGGGCGGCTAGGGGAGCCGTCCGGAACCAGCTTTTCGGTGGGTGCGGTTCGCCCGGGGGGTGCGCGGTGGTCACTCGTCGGGGACGTAGTGGCGCCCGCCGCCGGCGTCGACCCACACCCGCATGACGCGCCCGGACCCGGGGTCGCGGAAGCGCTCGCCGGTGGGCTGCCAGCCGATCTGCGGCCGCTCGGCATCGCCGTGCCCCCGCCGCCACGGCACCCACCGCTGCCGTCGCTCCGCGGCATCCGGGGGCGCCAGCGCCGGCAGGTCGGCCAGCACCGTCGCCGCCTCCTCCCGCGTCTCGGCGCCGGCCACCACCGCCACCCGCCGCTCGAGCTCCTCGACGCTCAGCCGGTCGGCGGCGGCGTGGCGCGCCAGCTGCTCGTAGACCAGCTCGCGGTCGGCATCGGTCAGCCTCATGCCCCCGCCGGCGGACGCGTCAGGCGGTGGCCGGCCGCACCCGGACCGCGGTCCCGTAGGCCACGATCTCGGTGAACTGCTGTCCGATCTCCGAAGAGTCGAAGCGCACCGCGATGATCGCCTCGGCGCCCATCAGCCGCCCGTTCTCGACCATCCGGTCGATCGCATGCCGGCGCGAGTCCTCGAGCAGTTGCGTGTACTCCGGAACCTCGCCTCGCCGCAACGCCCGGAACGACGAGGTGACGCCGCCGACGAAGCCCATGCTCCGCACGACCAGGCCGTAACAGACGCCGATCGTGTCGGTGATCGTGAGCCCCGGGAGCTCGAGCGCCGTGGTCATGGGAAGGCCGGCGTCGGACACGCCGCGCACCTTACACCCGTGACGCGCTCCGAGACCGACTCCTAGTCCGGCGCCGGCTCGGCCCGCTGCGCCTTCCGCCGCCGGCGGATGATCTCCCATCCGACCGCCGCCACGACCGCGACGCACAGGATCACACCGGTCACCGTCCCCAGGTCCGAGACCCCGTCGATCACCGGGGGCCCCACGAAGTAGGCGCTGACGCCGATCCCGGCCGCCCACAGCGCGGCGATCACCGCGTTGATCACGTTGTATTTGACCACCCCGACGTTGGGGATCCCGGCCATCCACGACGGGGTCAGGAAGATCGCGAGCGCGGTGTACCGCGAGAACAGCGCGTCCCCGCGCGCGAGCGCCTTCAGACGCTGCTTGTGCAGAGGCCCTGGCCGCGTGAGCAGCGCGCGGCCCGCCTTCAGCCCGAGGAGCCAGCCGAGGATCCCGCCGGCACAAGCGCCCAGGAACGCCACGACCACAACCGAGCCGATGTCGAGATCGTGCCTCGCCGCGAACACAGCCGCCGCGATCAGCACCGGCTCTCCCGGCCCCGGCAGGCCAAAGAAGCTCGCGCCCGACGCCGCGGCGAGCCCCACGTAGTCGATCGCCGGCCCCCTCACCCGGTGGTGCAGGTGGAGCAGGCCCACGACGAACAGTCCCTTGAACGCCGTGCCGAAGCGCCCCATCCTTCGATCGTGCCATAACCCGGCGTCGGCTCCACCTGGATAAAGGCGAGCCGACGATCCTCGGCCAGACGGCCAATGCCGCGGGCGCCCCGGTGCAAGACGATTCCGCCCGATATGAGCGCAGACCTGATCATCTCCTATGACGGCACGCCCAACGACGACGACGCGCTGGTGCTTGGCAAGCTCCTCGCCAGCCGCGGAGCTCGGCCGGCGCTCGCCTACGTGCGGCACGCCCGCGAGTTCGATCCCGGCCGGGAGGACATCGCCCGGCACGACGCCGACCGCCGCCTCGAGTCGGGCGCGGCGTGGTTCGGCGATCCCTCGATCCCCCGCCACGTGGTGGTCAGCAGCTCCACCAGCCAGGGGCTGATCCAGCTCGCCCGAGACGAAGGCGCTTCGGTGATCGTGTTCGGCTCCGACTACCGCACCCCGCCGGGGCGCGCCGAACCCGGAAGCACGGCCCAGCGCCTCCTCGAGGGCGGACCGGTCGCGGTAGCCGTGGCCGCCGCCGGCCTGCGGGCGCGACCCGAGGCGACAATCGAGTCGATCGCCACCTTTGGTCCCGACGGAGACACGGCGGTAGCGGAGACCGCCCGCGCGCTGGCGGACAAGCTGGGTGCCAGCCTGAGTCCCAACGGTGCCGGGCGCGCCGACCTCATCGTGGTCGGCTCGCCGGCGAGCGGCGGCGAGGGGCGCACGGGCGTGAGCGGGTTGCACCGCTCACAGCTCAACTCCGCGCTCGGCTCGGTGCTGGTCCTGCCGTACGGAAGGCCGCTCGCCCTCTGACGGGCGGGCGTCCTCGCCTCCTAGACTCACGCCGGTGCTGATCCTTCCTCCGGGCCACGCCGAGTCGGTCCGGCTCGGCCGGCGCCTTTCGCTGCGCGAGAAGCGGCTCGTCGGCGCGTTCATCGCGGCGATGGCGGCGCTCGCCGTAGTCCTGGTGATCTCGCTCTCGAGCGGCGGCCAGACCTCGGCCAACGGCTGCATCTATCTCACCCTCCCGGCGGCCACGGGCGCGGAGCAGATCTCCCAGTGCGGGGCAGAGGCCCGGGAGACGTGCGCGACCGCGCACACCCCCGGCGCGTTCACGGCCCAGGCCGCTCGGCCGTCAGCGCCGAGTGCCGCAAGGCCGGCCTGCCGGTCGGCTAGCGCACCGGGCCTCGCCCGTCCTCAAGGCTCCTCAATCCTCGGCCCCCGGAGGCCCGTTTGTCGCTGTTTCCGGGGATCGCTTGTCCGAATGTCCAAGCGCCCTCATCCGAACGCTGGACCCACGGACATGGCGGCGGATCGCCCCTCGCAAGACCATTCTCATCCAGATTGGCCTTACCAGGGGCCGATCCGGCGGGTGCGGGGCGCTCGCCTGCACGTCCCCTAAGGACAAGGAGATCAATTGCCTCTTGAAGCACCAAGTTGGCTGAACCCAGGAGATACCTCCTGGCAGATCACGGCCGCGACTCTCGTCGGGCTGATGAGCGTGCCCGGACTCGCCGTCCTTTACGGCGGCGTGATGCAGAAGCGATGGTCGATCAACAGCATGATGCTGGCGTTCGTCACCTTCGCAGTGGTCGTGGTCATATGGGTCCTGTACGGGTTCAAGATGGGATTCGGAACCCCGTTCCACGGGCTCTCGGGTCACGGCTTCTTCGGGAACTTCATCGGTAAGCCGGGGCCGGTGCTCTCGCACACGGAGCTCCAGCACCAGGCGAACATCCCGAACATCGGGTCGATGGCGTTCCCGAAATCGGCGCTCGTCTACTTCCAGCTCGTGTTCGCGGCGATCACACCGATCCTCGCGCTTGGATCGGTCCTTGGGCGCGTGAACTTCAAGGCGTGGATTCCGTTCTGCATCCTTTGGATCACGTGCGTGTACGCAGTCGACGCGTTCCTGATCTGGGGCGGCGGCTTCTTCGCCCAGCACGGAGCGGTCGACTTCTCCGGTGGTTACGTCATCCACCTGTCGGCCGGAGTCGCCGGGTTCGTGGCGGCTGCGGTGATCGGACCGCGCCTGCAGCGAGACCGCGAGGTGGACGCGCCGAACAACGTGGCCATGGTCATGGTCGGCGCCGGCCTGCTGTGGCTCGGCTGGAACGGCTTCAACGGCGGTGACCCGTACGCCTCCAACATGTCGGCATCCGCCGCCGTGCTCAACACGAACCTGTGCACCGCGGTCGCACTGCTCATCTGGGTGGCGTGGGACTACATCACCGGCCGTAAGCCGTCGCTGATCGGCAGCGTCAACGGCATGATCGTCGGACTCGTGGTGATCACGCCGGCCGCCGGTTACGTCAACGGCTGGGGCGCGATCGCCATGGGCGTCATCGGCTCGACGATCGTGTACTTCGCGCTCAACTACCTGAGCCGTCTGCGTCCCTTCCGGGCCGTCGACGACACGCTCGGCGTGATCTACACGCACGGGTTCGCCGGCCTGGCCGGCGGCCTGCTGGTCGGCGTCTTCGCCGACCCGGGCATGGCGCTCTATCTACAAGACGGGCAAGGGCGGCCTGACCGCCGCCGGCAACGTCGCCGGCGTCGTGCACGGGAACTGGACGCTGCTGAAGTGGCAGTTCCTGGCCGCGCTGTTCGTCATCTGCTGGACGGCGATATGGACGTTCGGCCTGCTCAAGCTGGTCAACCTGTTCATCCCGATCAGGATGACGACGGAGAACATGGAGATCGGCGACACCGCCGAGCACGGGCACGAGGTGTACCCCTCGGACGTGCCATCGCTCGGGTACCCGGGGGGGATACCCGGCCTGGCGCCCGCGCCCGGCGAAGCCGCGCCAACGACGGCATGAGATCAGGCGTGGGGGCTCCATCGCGCGGGCGATATGCAGCGCGCGCGACGGATTGAGCAACCGGAAGTGGCCCGGGAGGCAACCGCCTCTCGGGCCACGCCGCTCACGATCGTCTCCGGCGCGGTTGCCGGCGACGATCTGGAGCGGGTGGCCGGCGCCGCCGCGGCGGCGTCGGGTCGTCCGGTCGTCCTCGTGACGCCGGGCGCGGGCGCTCCGGTGGTCTCGCCGCCGAGCGCGCTAGCCACACGTGAGATCGAAGCGGCCGTCGAGGCGGCACTGGCCACGCTGATGGATGCCACGCGGGACGACGAGGGGTCGCGACGGGCGCTGGTGCAGGCGATTCGCGGCGGCCCACCGGCGGAGTTGGGGTCGCTCGCGGCGAAGGCGCGTGGGCTGGGACTCGACATCAGCCGCGGGGTCGTTGCGATCTGCGCCGACGCGCGGGGCGACGTGGCGCTTCCCGTCCCTTCCCTGGTGGCCGGGATGCCGGACGGGCGCTTGCTCGGGTTTGTGGCCGAGGCCGGCGCGAGCGAGCTCATCGGAAGCCTACGTACGCGCGTCGCCTGCTCCGCTCCGCGCCGGGACCCGGCGCTGTTGCACGACGCGCTCGCCGAGGCGGAGCTCCTGCTCGAGCTTCCCGACTCGGGTGATGAGGACACGTACCGCCTGCTGATCGGCGTGCTCCTGCGCGATCCCGAGGAGCTCGAGCTGCTGGTCAGAGGCACGATCGCGCCGATCGCCGCCTACGACGAGCGGCACGCCACCGAGCTCCTCGCCACGCTCGAATGCTTTCTCGCCCACCACGGCTCGACCACCGAAGCCGCGGAGGCCATGAACCTGCACCGTCACACGATCGGCTACCGGCTGGCGCGCGCACACGAGGTCTCCGGGCTGTCGCCCCACGAGTCCGCCGGGCGCGAGCGCCTCAGCCTGGGGCTCAAGGCCAAGCAGATCCTCGAGGCCTGCCGGCGGCGCATGACCCGCCTGTAGGCACGCACCCGCAAATCAAGAAGGAGGTACTTCACGTGTCCATCACCGACGAGCACACCGCGAGCGCCACCGGCGCGCAGAGCGCCGCCGAGGTCCTCGACTTCGCCAGCGAGCGCGGAGTCGAGATGGTCGATTTCAAGTTCGTCGACCTACCGGGAACCTGGCAGCACATGACGCTGCCCCTCCGCGCGTTCGACGCCGACGACTTCGACACCGGCCTCGGCTTCGACGGCTCCTCGATCCGTGGCTTTCAGGAGATCCACGAGTCGGACATGTTGCTCGTGCCCGATCCGACGACGGCGCTCATCGACCCGTTCTACACGCGGCCGACGCTGTCGCTGATCTGCTCGATCGCCGATCCCGTACTGGGCGAGCCCTACGGCCGCGATCCGCGCTACGTGGCCCAGCGCGCCGAGCGCCACCTCGTGCAGTCGGGCATCGCCGACGTCGCGTACTTCGGCCCCGAAGCCGAGTTCTTCATCTTCGACCACATCGCCTACGAGCAGTCCGAGCACAAGGCCTTCTACGAGATCGACTCCGCCGAGGGGTTCTGGAACACCGGCCGCAACGGCGTCACCGGGCCGAACCTGGCCTACAAGCTGCGCCAGAAGGAGGGCTACTTCCCGGTGCCGCCGGCCGACTCGCTGGCCAACCTCCGCGGCGAGATGGTGGCGACGATGGAGTCGCTCGGGATCCGCTGCGAGTTCCATCACCACGAGGTGTCCTCGGGCGGCCAGGGCGAGATCGACATGCGCTTCCAGCCCCTGCTGCGGATGGCCGACCAGATGATGCTCTACAAGTACGTGGTCAAGAACGTCGCGGCGGCGGCGGGCAAGACCGCGACCTTCATGCCGAAGCCGATCTTCGAGGAGAACGGCAGTGGCATGCACGTGCACCAGTCGCTGTGGAAGGACGGCGACCCGTTGATGTACGGCGAGGGCTACGCCCACCTGAGCGACCTGGCCCGGCACTACATCGGCGGCCTGCTCACCCATGCCCGCGCGCTGATGGCCTTCTGCGCTCCCACCACCAACTCCTACCGCCGGCTCGTGCCCGGCTACGAGGCGCCGGTCAACCTGGTCTTCTCGGCGCGCAACCGGTCGGCCTGCGTGCGCGTGCCGATGTACCACGAGGCCCCGAAGACCAAGCGGATCGAGTTCCGCTCGCCCGATCCGACCGCGAACCCGTACCTGGCCTTCAGCGCGCTGATGATGGCGGGGCTGGACGGGATCAAGCGCGAGCTCGATCCGGGCGAGCCGCTCGACGCCGACATCTACGAGCTGCCGGCCGCGCGGCTGGCGACGATCGGGACGGTTCCGTCCTCGCTCGAGTCCGCGCTCGACGCGCTCGAGTCAGACCACGAGTTCCTGCTCGACGGCGACGTGTTCACCCCCGGGCTGATCGAGGCCTACATCGACTACAAGCGGGTGTCCGAGGTCGACGCGATCCGGATGCGCCCGCATCCGTGGGAGTTCGCCCTGTATCACGATGCGTAGGAGTGGCGGGCGCGCGGCACGGATGCCGCGCGCAACCGGCCCCACGGACGCTGGGCGAAGCCCAGCCCCTATCCCAGGACGATCTCGGCGGCGGCGCGGACCATGTTCGCGTCGCCACCGACCAGGAGCGTGGTCACGCTCGAGTCGCGCCAGGCCTCGAGGTCGTGGCGGATCTTGTCCTTGGGCCCGATCAGCGTGAGCTGCTCGATCAGCTCCTTGGGCACGGCGGCGGCCGCCTCGTCCTTCTTGCCCTCCAGGTACAGGTCCTGGATCTTGGCCACATCGTCCTCGTAGCCCATGCGCTTGGGCACGTTGGCGTGGAAGTTGGCGCTCTTGGCGCCCATGCCGCCGAAGTACAGGGCGTACATCGGGCGCACCGCGTCCATCGCGCCGTCGATGTCGTCGGTGACGATCAACGGCACGGTGGCGGCGACCTCGAAGTCCTCGCGGCTGCGGCGAGCGCCCTCGCGCCCGAAGCCCTCGTCGAGCGAGTCGCGGTAGAGGTCCTCGTGGTGGGGCGAGTAGAAGATGGCCAGCCAGCCGTCGCACAGCTCGGCGGCCAGCGCGATGTTCTTCGGACCCTCGGCGGCCAGGTAGATGGGGATGTCCTCGCGCAGCGGGTGGATGCTCGACTTGAGCGGCTTGCCGAGCCCGGTGCCGTCCGGGAGCGGGAGCGGATAGTGCGGGCCTTCGTTGGTGACTCGCCCTTCGCGCGCCCAGATCTGGCGGATGATCCCGATGTACTCGCGGGTGCGGGCCAGGGGCTTGGCGAACGACTGCCCGTACCAGCCCTCGACCACCTGCGGCCCGGACACCCCCAGGCCGAGGATCATGCGCCCGCCCGAGAGATGGTCGAGCGTCATCGCCGCCATCGCCGTGGCCGCCGGCGTGCGGGCGGAGATCTGCATGATCGCGGTGCCGAGCTTGATCTTCTCGGTGGAGGCCCCCCACCAGGTGAGCGGGACCAGGGCATCCGAGCCGTAGGCCTCCGCCGTCCACATGGAGTCGAAGCCCAGCCGGTCAGCCTCCCGGACGGCCTCGTCCGCTCCCGGGGGAGGACCGGCGGCCCAGTAGCCGACGTTCAGGCCGAGCTTGAGCTCACGCGCCATGGCGGCGAACCCTACCTGTCACCCGCTTCCATAGGGATGGTGGCTTGCCAAGCGCCTCGTCGCGCGTGGGCAGCCGGCCCGCACGCCGCGCCGCGAGCACGCAGTCGGTATGGGCGTGCCGGCGGCGCGAATGGTCGCCCTCGGGGAACATGAGCATGTGCTCGGAGAGCGCCGGCAGGTGCTCTCCGCACAGCGGGCAGCGGTAGGTCGCGGGCTTGCGGTTCTGGGCGGGACGGATCTCCCACCAGCGGGCTTTCGGGGGTGCGGTCGGTATTGTCGAAAGTGTGGAGCACCGCGACCAGAGGATCGTGGCGGAGACCGACCGCCACCGGATCACCGGCATCCTGCACCTGCCGCGGGACGGCTATCGCAGCCGCCTGACCGACTACCTGAACGCGTCCGAGCGCGCCTTCCTCGCCCTCACCGACGTGGAGATCACCAACCTCGAGGGCGGCGAGCACCAGCGCAAGCCGTTCCTCGCCCTGGCCCTGAGCCACATCGTGCTGGTGATGCCCGCCGAGGAGGGCTGACGCCTGTTACCGGGACGGGTCCCGGAGGTATGGTGTTAAGCGATGGCGACCACCACCCGCCCACCCGATGACCTCGAGGGGCTGAGCCGCAGCGAGGTGCTGCGGGCCTCCCCGCGGATGTTCGAGTCCGACCTGCTCGACAAGGTCTCGCGGGTCCACCCAGCCGTGCCCCCGATCATCTTCGGCCCGACGATCGTGGCCCTGGTCGTGCTCGGCGTCGTGCACGGGTCCGGCTGGGTCACGCCGGCGTGGCTGCTCGGCGGGTATGTGTTCTGGACGCTGACGGAGTACTGGCTGCACCGGATCGTGTTCCACTTCGAGCCCGAGAAGGGAATCGGTGCGCGCCTGCACTGGATCATTCACGGCGTCCATCACGACCATCCGAACGACCCCATGCGGCTGGTCATGCCGCCGTCGCTCAGCTTGCCGCTGGCCGCCCTGTTCCTGTGGGCCTTCTACGCGGTCCTCGGCGTCCCGGCCTTCCTGCCCTTCGGGGCCGGCTTCCTGAGCGGCTACCTGTTCTACGACATGCTGCACTACCACGTGCACCATCACCGGCCGAAGACACGGCTGGGCAAGATGCTGCGCGAGCTCCACATGCGCCACCACTTCCAGGACCACGAGCGCGGCTACGGAGTGAGCGCGCCGTTCTGGGATCGCGTGTTCGGGACCTCGCTGAGCACGCGCGAGCGCTGAGCCCTTACCGGCGGACGTCGACGTTCCGGTAGACGCCCTCGCGCGCTTCCTGATGAGCACGCTTGGCCTCGAACATGGCCGCGTCGGCGACGCGGAGCAGGCCCTCGGCGTCGGTGGCGTCGGCGGGGAAGACGGCGCGGCCGATGCTGGCCCCGACGTTCAGCTTGTGGCCGTCGACCACGAACGGCTTCTCGAACGCCTGGGTCAGGCGATCGACCAGGGCTTCGGCATCCTCCGGCGAGGTCTCGCCGTCGATCAGGACCGCGAACTCGTCGCCGCCCAGCCGCGCCACGGTGTCGGTGACGCGGACGCGCGCGTTCAGTCGAGCGCCGACCTGGTAGAGGATGTGGTCGCCGACCTCGTGGCCGAACTCGTCGTTGACCGGCTTGAAGCCGTCGAGGTCGATGTAGAAGACCGTGATCGTCTCCGCGCGCTTGTCGGCGTTGCGGATGGCGGCGCGCAGGCGGTCGCTGAACTTGGTCCGGTTGGCCAGGCCGGTCAGCTGATCGTGGAGCGCCTGATGAGTGATCTGGTCGACCAGGCGTCCGTTCTGGAGCGCGATCGTCGCCTGCGCGGCCACACCGGAGAGACGATCGAGCAGATCGTGGCCGGGCGCGAGTCGCTCGGGCCCGGAGAAGACCGTCACGGACAGCAGGCCCAGCAGCGAGTCCGGTGCGGACAGCGGTACGAGGATCGACGCCGCAGCACCGGTCGCGTCCAACGCCTGGCGCACGGTCTCGTGTCCGTGCCCGGGGTCGATGAATATCGGCTCGGAGCGCGGGTCGGTGAGCAGGCTCTCGAGCGGTCCACCCGGCGAAGGCGTCCAGCTGGATAGCGGGTCGGCCTCCTCGCCCTCCTCGGCCGTTGCGCTCACGAGCGCACCGGCGGAGTCGTCCCAGAGCAGGACGTCGACGCTGTCGCAGTCGACGACGAGCGGCACGGCGTCGGCCAGCCGGCGCGCGACCTCGCCGCTCGTGCCGGCTTCGGCCAGGGCACGCGCGAGGTTGAGCAGAGCGCTCGACTGGTCGTAGCGGCGCTTGGCCTCGAGCAGCGCGGTGGCGCCATCGAGCGCGCTGGCCGCGTAGCGGGCGTAGACCTCGAAGAGCTCCCGTTCCTGGGGGAAGAACCCGGTGCCATGCTCGTTCATGGCGAGCAACCGGCCGTAGTCCTGACGCTTCGAGCGCACCGGCACGACCAGCCACGACGGCGGGAACGCGGCCGGATGACGCTCCAGGATCTGCGCCGCGTATGTGCGCGCCTCCTCCTCGTCAAAGCCTTTGTGGTGGCAGTGGATCTCACCGCCGGCGTTGGTGCGGACCGCGAGCAGATATCGCGGCGCGCGGACCTCGATCGCGGCTCTGTCGGTGATGCGCGCAAGAACGTCGGCGATCTCCTCGGCGCCGATCAGGTCGGACGCCGTCGCGAACATGCTGTGCAGCCGCTCGCGCATCGCCTCGAGCTGCTCGCGCAGCGAATCGACCATCTCCGAGCGCGCCGTTTCGGCGTCGCTCTGACCTGCGTCCCAGGTGACGACGTACCGGCAGCGGGAGGCTCCGAAGGCCGCGCACTCTTCGTGTGTGACCTTGGACGGCTGCATCCCGAACAACACGGGAGTCTGAGTCAGTAGGCCGGACGTCCAGGCGCAGTGCTCGACGCTCCGCGGGAGGCCCCGGCTCGCGGTGGCGATCAACTCCGCGTGTCCCGGGCCCACCTCACCGGCTTCGAAGTCGACCACGGTGCTGAACTTCGAGGCCATGACGGCGATCTGGCGGTAGCACGCTTCAGGTGAGCCGAGCGAGCGCAACAGCGCCGCCACCGGCGAGGCGTTCAACCGCTTGGCCGCGGTCTCACCGACCAGCCGCGCGAACTGCGGATGGTGGGTGATCTGGGCACCGGCGGTCCACAACGCGACCGCCTCGTCGTAGGAGATCCAGTTGGAGAGATCGGCCAGGTACGCGGGCGAGCGCTCGACGCCGGCCTGCTTCAGGAGCTTCTCGATCCCCTCTGGCCCTGCCGCGTCCTTCACGCACGCGAGCAGGACGGCGCTCATCGAGCACGCGAAGTGGTTCCCGCGCGCGGTCGTCGCCGGCGAATCCATTGCCATAGGGCAGTTATCGGTGCGCCCGGGCCAGTCCCGTCCGTAGTTTGTGCCCAGAACGGATCCGGGGAAACTACGGTGGCGCTACCGGCGCCGACCGGCTACGAGCCGCGTCAGTCCCCGCGCGGACCCACCGCCACCAGCAGCTCGCTGAGTTGCGCCACGGCCTCCCGGATGCTCTCGCGGTCGGCCTTCGTCTCGAGGGCGATGCGGATGCCGGTGAGCTCACGCGCCATGAACTCTGTATCGGCGATCTGACGCGCCACCACCTGACGATCGCGCTCGATCTCGGCTCGGTCGCGCTCCGTCTGGCGGTTCTGGGCCAGGAGGATCAGAGGCGCGGCATACGCCGCCTGGGTCGAGAACATCAGGTTGAGCAGGATGAACGGGAAGGGGTCGAACCGCAGCCCGATCGCCACGGCGTTGAAGATGATCCACACGATCACGACGATCGTTTGGATGGCCAGGTAGCGCGCGGTCCCGAAGAACCGAGCGATCTCCTCCGATATCCGGCCGAACGCGTCACGGTCGTAGTGCGGAGTCACCACGCGCGTACCGCGCGGGGTCGACAGGAGATCTGTTTGAGCCATGGTCGGCCTCCTCGTGGTAGTTGATGCGCCAGTCCGAAGGGAGAAGCCGATCGAGTACGTCGTCGACGGTGATCGCTCCGACCAAGCGCCCGTGCGCGTCGGTCACCGGCAGCGCCACGGCATCGTAAGCCGCAAGGCGACCCGCCACGTCACGGTCGGAGGCGTCATCGGCGATCGGCGCCACGTGGTCGTCCAGGCAGCGGCCGACCGGCTTCGAGGGCGCCTCGCGTAGCAGGCGCTGGAACATCGCCACCCCCAGGTAGCGGCCGGTGGGCGTCTCGGTGGGCGCGCGGCACACGAACACCTGCGCCGCCATCGGGACGGGCACGTCCGGGTCGCGCATGCGGGCCAGCGCCTCGGCCACGGTGACCGTCGGCGCCAGGATGATCGGCTCGGGGTTCATCAGACCGCCCGCGGTGTCGGGCAGGTAGGTGAGCAGGCGCCGAACCGGCTCGGCCTCCTCGGGGTCCATCGCGCCGAGTAGCTCGGCGCGCCTCAGCCCGGAGAACTTCCCGAGCAGGTCCGCCGCGTCGTCGGCGTCCATCTCGTCCAGCACTCGCGCGACGCGCTCGAGGTCCAGCTCCTCGACGATCCGCACCTGCTCCTCCTCGGAGAGCTCCTCCAGCAGATCTGCCAGGCGCTCGTCCTCGAGCGCCTCGGCCAACGTCCGGCGCTGGTGCACGGGCATCTCGCGGATGGCCGCGGCCATCTGGACCGGATGCAGCTGGCCGAGCGAGGCGGCCCGCCGACCCGCGCCGCGCCCGCCCGCAAACAGCTCGCCCGCCTCATCCCAGTCGATCGTCTCGCTGGGACG
Source organism: uncultured Solirubrobacterales bacterium (assembly GCA_963710305.1). Taxonomy (GTDB): domain Bacteria; phylum Actinomycetota; class Thermoleophilia; order Solirubrobacterales; family Solirubrobacteraceae; genus Palsa-465. The sequence goes on from CAVPZV010000002.1 coordinate 290,282, forward strand.
CCGACGTCCCCGGCGCCTCCCGCCGCCCAAGACGACCGTCGCCAGCTCCCAGCCGCCGGTCGCGATCTCGGTCGCGCGCAGGCCCAGGTCGATGACCCGACGGCCCCGGACCTCGCGGCCGAACAGGTCGCTCACGGCCAGCGTCTCGCCCGTGCGGAGCTCGAACTGGCGCATGTTGACCGTCCCGCTCATGAGTCGGGCCCCATCGGGGGAGAGCTCGGCCACCCGCCCCACGCCCACGAACACCCGCCGGCGCGGGAGCGCGACCACGAATCCGTTGACCTGAGGCGGGCCGGATCCATGCAGGGAACCGAGCACGACGTCCGCCAGCCGCCCCACCTCGGTTCCGTCGGCGCCCAGAACCGGTAGGCGAGCCACGCGAGAGACGTAGACGATCCGCTCAGCCATGTGCGCAGAATCTACGCTGGAGCGGCCGTCGCGGCACCACCGCCGCCGGTGGGCGCTCGTCCACCGGCACCGCGACGCACCTCTGCACGAGCCGCCATCAGCGGAGAGGGCGGGATTCGAACCCGCGAAGGAGTGTTAACCCCTTACTCGCTTAGCAGGCGAGTGCCTTCAGCCACTCGGCCACCTCTCCCGGGAGTTTCGGCGCAGTCTAAAGGCTGCCCCGACGCCGGTTATCTGGACGGCGAGGCTAGCATCGACGCCACATCCGGAGGGGTGGCAGAGCGGTCGAATGCGCTGGTCTTGAAAACCAGAGTCCGGTAACCCGGACCGCGGGTTCGAATCCCGCCCCCTCCGCTTCGCCGGCGCTCGCGCTGCGGCGGTTGCCAGCCATCGGACCCGCGATTAGGATGACCGCCATGGTCGACATCGCTGCGAGTCCACGTGTAGCCGTTCAGGAGGCCGGCGCGGGCGGGCCCGAGCCCGCGATCGAGCGCCCTGACTTCCAGATCGTCCCGCGGCTGGGGTTGGTGTTCGCCGCAGTGGCGGTCGTCCTCCTCGTCGTCGCGATCGCGGTCAACAAGCTCTGGCCGCTGATGTTCCTGCATGTGTCCGGCGGCGCCGGCCTGGACGATCATCGACCTGTTCCTCGGCCTCGTGCTCGGGCCGATCATGGGCCGCATGTCGATTCCGGCGCGCGTCGAGTTCACGACCCGGCTGATGCCGAAGATGCTGGTGATCATGCCCATCGTGGTCACGCTCACGCTGGCCGCCGGCTGGCAGCTGTCGACCAAGCTCGGCACCAACCTGTCGGTCGCCCCCAACCACAGCTGGGTCGTGGCCAGCTTCATCGTGGTCGGCGTGATGTCCGTGCTCGCTCTCGGACTGCTCGAGCCGGCGAACATCGCCGTGCTCATCGAGCTCAAGAAGCCGCGGCCGAAACCCGAGGTGATCGAGCACCTGATGAAGCGCTTCATCTACTGCGCCGGCGTACTCGGCGCCATGCAGGTCGCCACGCTCGTGATCATGACCAAGCTCGCGTCGGGATGAACGAACGCCCTCTACCTCCGGTGACCGCGGTGGCGATGGCCTCCCTCGCGCTGATCGTCGCCGGCGGGATCTACCTGTCCTCGCATATCCCCGGCCACGTAGCCCTGACGCCGGCCGTCGTGCTGCTCGCGGCCTCGGCCGTGCTCCTGATCGGCAACCTGGTCGCGCTGACCCGCGTCAAGGACTTCGCGTGGCCGCGCTTCTTCCAGGTCGCGCGTTGGTCGCTCCTCGCCTACGCCGTGATCGCCGGCATGATCGAGTACGTCTTCCTGCGAAACCATCTTCGCGGCGGGACGCTCGTGATCCTGACCCTCTCCCTCGTCGTGTTCGCCATCCACGTCCCCACGCTGGTCGGCTTCACCGTCGCCCGCTACTACGAACCCGACCCCGAGTCCGGTCCGCCGCGCGTCGTCGCCGGCTCCCCGATCGCCGGCGCCTGACACCCCGCGACGCGGTCGCGTCGCTCCTCGGCACGGGCGGGGTCACGCCGCGCCCCGTTCTGACGGGGCTAGAATCGGCCGCCAGGCGCCCGTAGCTCAGCTGGATAGAGCGTCGGTCTACGGAACCGAAGGTCGGGAGTTCGAATCTCTCCGGGCGCGCTACGAGAAGCCCCGCATCAGCGGGGCTTTTTCGTTTGGTCGACGTTTCCGCGGAAACGCGAAATGTCCCCGATATGTCCCCGCATCGGCGTAGAGTCTGCGCTGTGAGACCGCCGTCGGGACACGTTTTCCGGGTCGAGCGGGCGCGCGGGCCGGTCTGGTACGCCAAGTACCGGCTGCCCGATGGCAGGCAGGTCCAGAAGAAGCTCGGACCGGCGTGGACGGGTCGGGGCCGGCCCGCGAACGGCTACTTCACCAAGCGTCTCGCCGAGGACTGGCTCCGCTCAGTCCTGGAGGATGCACGGCGCGGCACCCTGCCCGTGACGATCCGGTCGGGCGCGACGTTCGCCGACGCGGCAGCGGAGTTCCTCCGCTACACCGAGCAGGACCGCGGCTGCAAGCCGTCGACGCTGCGCGACTACCGGTCCAACCTCGAGGCACACCTGCTGCCGACGTTCGGCGATCAGGCTCTGGAGTCGATCACCTCGGCATCGATCGAAGCCTGGCGCGCGCTCGCTTACCGCTCTCTCGCCGCGCACCAAGAACAAGCTGCTGGTCGTGATGCACGGCGTCTTCCGCCGCGCCCAGCATGTCTGGAGCTTGCCCGCCAACCCGGTGGCCACGGTCGAGAAGTACCGGCAACGCTCGAGCGGCGACATCGACGTCTTCTCCCCCGAGGAGGTGCTCGCGCTCGTCCGCGCGGCCGCCTCCGAGCAGGACGCCGCGATCTACCTCGTCGCGGCCTTCACCGGCCTGCGCCGCGGCGAGCTGCTGGCGCTGCGCTGGCGCGACGTCGACTTCGGCGGGTCAGTCATCCGCGTGCGCTCCAGCTACGCGGCCGGCCAGCTCACCACGCCCAAGTCGGGCAAGGTCCGCTCGGTCCCAATGGCGCCCGACGTTGCGGAGGCGCTTGCGCGGCTCGGACAGCGCCGCGACTGGGTCGGCGACGACGACCTCGTGTTCCCCGGCGAGACCGGCTCCTACCTGGATGGGTCGGCCCTGCGTCGCCGCTACGGGACGGCGCTGGCGCGCGCAGGCCTGCGGCCGCTTCGCTTCCACGACCTGCGCCACACGTTCGGGACACGGATGATCGCCAAGGCCGACATTCGGCGCGTGCAGGAGTGGATGGGCCACGCCGACGTCCAGACGACGATGCGCTACCTCCACTACGCGCCGCGAGCCGACGACGCCGCACTCGTCGCGCAGGCGTTCGCCGTTGAAGCTCCGAAGGACGTTCGTGCAGGAACGTCCTGATGCCGCGGATCAGCTCCTTCTACGGGATCGTGATCCTGATGTTCTCCAACGAAGGCGCTCACGCCGTCGGGCACTTCCACGCGCGCTACGCCGAGCACAAGGCGTCCATCGGATTTGACGGCACGCTGATTGCCGGCGAGCTGCCACCGGCACAACTACGCCTGGTCCGGTCGTGGTCGGAGCAACACCGCGCCGAGCTCGAAGCCAACTGGGACCGCGCCCGGCTCGGCCAGCACCTGGAAGCAATCGATCCCCTCGCCTAAGCTGTTGACCATGGCCGGCGTTCCTCCGCTCTACGACATCACCGGCGTCGCCGTGATCGGCGACCACCGCCTGCGCCTGCTGTTCGAGGACGGCACGGTCGGCGATGTCTCGTTCGAGGACCACCCATGGACCGGGGTATTCGAGCCTCTGAGGGATCCGGAGAAGTTCGCGAAGGTCAAGATCGACTACGGCACGATCACGTGGCCCGAGTACGGGCTCGACATGGCCCCCGAGCCGCTCTACGAAGCCGCACGGAGAAACCCCGTCGCGTCCGCGGCAAGCGCTCACTGATTAGCCGGGAAGTCCACGGCCGGTGCACGGGCGGCTGGCAAACGCCACGTTTGCAGGCAGAAGTCCCAGGACGTCCTGAAATGTCCGAAGACGTCCCGCCCGACTCACTCGGCCCCGCCACCGGACACCACTGCGTGGCAAAAGGCCTGCAAATCGCCTCGGTCTCCCGGCAGGACGTCTAGGGACGTCTTCAGCACTCGAAGGTGTGCGTAGAGTGTATGTCTCTGTTTGTGGATGTCAGGGAGCGTCGGAGAAGGGGCGATGCCGGACCTCGCTGCAAACCGCGTCGGAGGAGCGGAGGTCAAGGGAGGGCCGTCAGGCCCTGCCGAAGGCAGCCCCGAAGGGGCGACCTTGACCGCAGCGACGACGACGCCACCATTTGAGCGAGTCCGGAAGCGGTCGTGGCGGGCGAGCGCGCCAGCGGTTCAGGCGATGACGAGGCAAGCCGTCGCGCGCTTGGCGATCTAACGGCGCCCTCGCGACAGAGGGTTCGTCCAGCGCCGGCGTCGGGCGCCTCCTGCGCGCCGGTCATGGCCGAGCCGACGACCGAGCCCGTGGCGAAGCGCTCATCCGGCGCTGGCAGCGGCTGACACCTGGTCCGTCGGCGGAGGGCTCGTCCGCGCCGGCGGCAACCGTGGCGATTGCGATCGTCCGGACTGGCCTGCTCGAAGACACGCTTGCGCCGAGAGCAGGGTCCCACGCTGGGCGCAGGATCAGGCGATTGCCTCGGTGGTCCAGTCTCGGGTTTGGAGAGAAGTAGGGATGGAACCCTTCCTCCGCGCCGTTCTACATTTTTCGGGAGGCGAGGTTGCCCGCCGTGGCACCGCGTCTGCAATCGGCCAGAAGAGCAGACCGTTAGCCTCGCTCAATCTACATCGCGCGACCGCGGGCTCACCCCATCACGACGCGCGGAGGAGCTCACTATGCATGACAACCAGATTGCGCTGATCACGGGGGCCAACAAGGGGATCGGACTCACGATCGCCAAGAATCTCGCGAAGCACGGCCTTACCGTCCTGGTCGGCTCGCGCGACCTCGCGAACGGTGAGACGGCGGCACAGGGCATCGACGGCGACGCGCACGCGATCCAGCTCGACGTCACCGATCAGGCCTCGATCACCGCCGCCGCGGACCGGGTCCGCGAGGAGTTCGGCCGGCTCGACGTCCTAATCAACAATGCGGGCATCTCCCACGCGACACCCTGGGAGGAGATGCCGGGAAACACGTTCGAGGAGAAGGCGCAGTCGGGTCAGCTCAGCAAGGTGTCGCTCAACGAGTTGCGCGAGATCTTCGACACGAACGTGTTCGGCGCGCTCGCGGTCACACAGGCAGCGCTTCCCCTGCTTCGCGAGGCGCCATCTCCCCGGGTCGTCATGGTCTCAAGCGGGGTCGGCTCGCTCGCCGCTGCCTCCCAACCCGGGAATCGGTACCGCGCGATGTTCGGCGCCTACTCGGCCTCGAAGGCCGCGATGAACGCGATCACCGTCGGCCTCGCGATCTCCCTCGAGCCCGAAGGAATTCGGGTGAACGCGATCTCACCGGGGTTCGTCGCCACCGACCTCAACAACCACAGAGGAGTGCTCCCCGTGGAGGAAGGCGGCAGGGACGCGATTCGCCTCGCGCTGCAGGAGGGCGGTCCGACGGGAACGTTCACCGATCAGGACGGCGACACCATTCCCTGGTAAGGCTCCGGAGATGGGCGCTCACCCGGCCACTCCTTTGACGACAACTCCATCGCCGACTCAGCCGTCCTCGTCGCCGAAAGCGAGGCTCGCGAGAAACTCGTGCGGAACGGGCGCTCTACCTATGCAGTGCCTGCCGCCGTGACAGCCGACGCGTCATTTACAGCGCGAGCCCGACGGATCCGCGAACGCGATCGCGCGGCCAGGCTGGCCCTGACGATCCAGATCGTGGCAAGGGAATCGCCCGCGCTGGCGATGCCGGAGTAGCGAAGCGTCGTCCGACCGATGCGTTTCCGCGGAGACGCCTACATGCCCTACGTCGCCATAGGGATGCTATTCCTGGAGCGCCGGTGGATGGCGATAGCGGTGATCGTCAGCCGCACCCTCGCCGGGCCTGCCATGTGAATAGCGCCTGGCAGCTAGCTAGGTTCCGGGAGGAGCATCCGCGCCTGCCTGTTCCGGATGAGGCACGCAACTGCTGGCCGGTGGCCGTTAGGCCGCGACTGGCGCGGCGTGGTCGATGCCGTGCAGGCGCCGGTAGGCGCGGCGACGGAACGCTGACCAGCAGATGCAGCGTCGGCTTGGGTCCTGCCGGGTTGGGAGAATGAAGCCGGGCGGCTGACCGGTGCTGTCGATGTCAGATGCGCCCCCGCAGCTGGTAGCTACGCAGGTGGGCGGCCGAAAGCTTCACCGCTTCAGTCGCCAGCAGCAAGCCGGCGAGCGCCGAGACGTGCGGTGCCGCGACCCGGCGATAGTCCCTGTGGACGTAGTTATGGTCGCTTGCGCGTACGCACGACGCCGGAGGTCGTCCAGGCGATCGCCGAGTTGCACTTCGCCGAGAACACGGCCGGCCTGGTTGATGGCCAGCGCCTCGGCCCCATCCAACCGTCCGCCACGCAGCTGGATGGAAAGCACCATTTCGACCGGAACTCCGAGAGCCTGAGCGAGCAACGCCGAGCCCGAGAGCGCTGGCTCGGTGTCGACATACTGTACTGACTGTCCGCCCCGCCGAAGCCGAAGGAGCCGGCGTGGAGCAGCAGCCCGTCCACCCCCGCGGTAATGGTGCGCTCGGCAAGTACGTCCGCGGCCTCTACTTGGCCCTCGACGCTGTCGACGCTGGAGAGCAGCACAGGCACGACCGGGTCTCGGCCAATCCGTCTAGGTGGCCCTGAATATCGACGCCAGATGGTTTGACGAGAAGGCCAGTTCCGGCGAGCTTGGCGAGCGCTTCGACCTTCTTGTCCTCTGTCAGCGGTGGTAGTACGATCGGGTAGCGCAGGCGGTTCCGGTCGTCGAATGCGTCTGGATCGACGACGGTCAGTGGCCCGCCGCCGATCACCGAGAGGATCGCCGCGTAGATGACAGAGGAACCGACCGAGCCCGCGCCGGCCATCAACATCGGCGCGATCGTGCCGAGAGGCGGGTCATCGGAGCAGGCGCATTGCGGTAGTTCAGAAGATTGCTCACGACGCTCTCGACGGCGTGGTAGGGCAACCCGAGGTCGTATAGAGCGCGGCCGAGCAGCTGCCCAGCGGCAAACGAGGTCGAAGCCAGGCCACCGAGTGCGTTATCGGTGTTCCGTCGACCGAAGCCGACATGGCGAGCGCCGAACGAGTAGCTCCACCCGGCGGCATCCGCGGCGACTCCTACGCCGGACGGTTGCTGACCCCAGGCGAGATGGAGTTCAGCCTCCGGATCGGCCTGCGGTGAACAGATTTTCGCGGCCGTCGAGATCAGCCGCGCGCGAAGGCTGCCTCCGGGCAGCAGCCGACAGCGCCATGGCTCGCCTTCGGGAACTTCAATCGCGATGTGCGCGAAGGTCCGCGAAAGGAGGTTGACCGCGTTGAAGATTGCTGCTTGGTCCGCGACGCTGACGCATCGTTCCGCCGGCGCGCTGACGACGATGCGGTAGCGGTCAAGCGAGGTCACGACTCGTTGTGAGTCATCCTCGCCCGTGAGCGAGGCGAGCTCAACACGGGGATCATTCATGGCATCACCTCGATGTAGCGAGCAAGTTCGAACACCGGAATTTCCACCCAGGAAGAGCCGACTCGCCGGTAGATCGCACACGCGGCCAGCCCAACCGGCAAAGCTGCTCCGAAAGTCGGGAACGACGATCGAGAAGCTGCCTTCGGCGGTCAGGCCCGGGTTTCGGTCATCAGTGATCGAGTGGAAAGCCTGACGGGGATGGGAGTGGATCCGAGCGTGGTAGAAGCCATCAGCGCCGAGCGCGGAAGCGAGTTGCAGCTTGCCCGCCATCGTGACCTTGACCGAAACGCCACGTGGGCCCCGGCGCCCGATCTGCCCGGGGATGATGCAGCGGCGCGCCTCTCCGACCGGACCGGCCAGCATCGCGGTGCCCTCCTCGAAGCCGTCCTTCCCCCGCAGCTCGAAGTACATCCGCGCCTCCTCGAGAGGCTGCTGGTGCACGCGGAGCACGCTCATCGGACACCTGCCCGATTGAGCACGTGGCCGAGCACAGTCGGTAAGCCGGAGCTCGAAACGAAGCCTGTCCCACGGATCGGCGATGTGGCTGGGATGAACGTGATACTCCAAGAGCCCGCGCAGACAGGCGAAAGGACGTTTCAGTACCGGATGATCGGATCCGAAGTAGAGCGCTCCCGGCCAACACGCGCCGGGCAGCGGCCCGCCGGTGTCGAGGTCGAGCACGCTCATCGACAGCGGCGCGATGTCGTAGTGCTCCCCCGCGAAGGCGAGCCGTGCCGGCGGCGAGCCCTCGGGCGCGCAGTCTACGAGGACCCGTCGCCGGTCGGCCTTGATGGTGTCGATCCTCCTGAGCAGGAAGTCGTTGGCGCGGACCGCCCCGACCTCCTGCTCAAGCAGTTCCTTGACGAGGTGAACGTGCATCAGCCGTCGACCTGCGGCGAGCGCGGGACCAGCGCGAGAACAGCATGCTCGTGAACGCCGGCCTCGGCCAGCGTCTCCGAGTTGTCGAGAACCTGCGGAGGCTGGCCATCCGTGACGAGCGCCAGCGAGTAATCGCCGTCGGTCATGATGCGCTCCTCGACGAAGTGCCTGAGCGCCACTCGAGTGACGTGCGCGACCTTCTCGTTCGAGCGGAAGGTCTCCGTCTCCCAGGGGGCGCCGTTGTTGCTCGCACCGTCAAGCACAAGTTTCTTACGGCGCTCGTGGTGCTGGACTCCATCATCTACCTCCGAGGTAGTTGGGTTGGGTGTCCTATGGAGGGAAGCGACGGAGCGCGCCTGTGCCTAGATCCTTGTCTCGTTTCCGCAGCAGCCGCCGCCAGATGCGGATCTGTGCGTCGAGCGCGAAGGCGAGGGACGGGTGAGGTGTGGCCGCGCCCGACTTGGCGCTCACGCGCCGCGGCAACGGTGGCGTCATTGGCAAGCATCATCACCACGCGCATGGTGATGTGCTGGATGTAACGATGGGCCTGGAGCTGGTGGACGTCATGGTCATCAAAGAATTGCTAGACGCCGCTCTGCAATGTCTGCTCCTGCAGGACCCTCATATGGAGCTCGATCCGCGCGATCGCCTCGGCCTGCATCTCCGGCTTCGAAAGCTCGCTGTTCGTCGTCCAGACCAGCGTCCCGTACTCATTGGTGCGCACGAACGCGCTCACCGCCACAGGCCTGCCACCGCGCTCGGGCGTGAGCAAGAGGCCCTCGGGCACCGACACGAGATCTTCGCGGATATCGAACAGCCGATGTCGGCATCCCGGGCCTTCTCCTCCGCCAGCCGAAGCTGCGCCCCGGAGAACTCACGCATCGCGATCTGCCGTGCGTCTCCGGCGAGCAGAGCCTGTTGCACCGCCGCGCTCGGAACGCGTCCGCGGCCGCGCTCGTAATGCAGGAGATTCTGCTGCGGACTGGGATCGCTGCCGCTGTCACCGGCCAGGGCCACACAACGGAACCCGCGGGCCGCGGCAACCCCAAAAACCTCGGCGGTGAGACCGGGTAGAAGCGGCGTCCCCACAGCAGGATGGCGGGTCCTCACCCGCGGACCCACGTTGACGACTCCGAGCATCAACCACCGGGAGAAGCCGACGCTCAGCATGTCACGTGGGTGCAGACCGGCGGCACCGCAAGCCGATGAACCGTGTCGGGCTACATCAGCTACGACGCGCCGCGCCGCCGAAAGCAGCAAAGCGTGACCGTCAAGATGCTCGGCGAGCGTTCGTGGATTCGTTCAGCCCGCACTCGACCATCGCTCGTGTGGCCGCAGCCAGCCTGGTGTCGGCGGCGAGCTTGGGGTCGTCGCGCATGTCGAGGACGAGCGCGTGGGCGCTCAGTGGGCAGGAGCGTGTTGGGCCGACGGCGGCCAGGCCGAAGATCCGCGAAATCGCTGCTGATCCGTCTTCCTTGTGAACGCCGAAGAGGTTCGGCGTCACGCCAGCGTCGCCAGCGTGCATATACCCTGAGGCGAAGGCGCGTACCGGGCCGACGCCGGCGTCGACGGCCAAGACGGCGTTCATGAGCGGGGGCAGAAGCTGAGCACGAGGTCCGATGTCACGGAGCAGACGCGTCCGATCCTTGCCCACGCGGCTTGCCAGGGAGCCGACCGTCCTAAAGGCCGCCGATGTCTACGCCGCTCGAGTCAAGCCGCAGACGAATGACGGCGTCGACAAGGTCAAGGACGTTCTCAGTGACGCCTGGCCGGCCGGTGTCGCGGCTTCGGTTAGCCACGGGCCGAACGGAACGCTGCTGCCCGCCTGCAACCGCCTGGCTTCATCCTCAGCCAAAAGGCCCAGGGCAACGCTCGTGGCGTCGCGTGCCTGCTCGATGGCGCTCTCAGTCAAGCCCTCATCGAGGCGAAAGCCGCCCCGTGGTGTAGGGGCGATGCTGGATTGTGAAGCTGCGACGGATCATGGCGCCCTCAGAGAGCCGACGGAGTCTACGGTCAGCAGCGGCGGACGATTTCAAGCGTTCCGCACACTTCCGGGGGCTCCGAGGCGATGTGCGGATTTGTGCAGCAGAGTGCGCGATCGGCTCATTGGAGGCGTATATGACACAAACCCGAACGACGCCCGACCGAGCTACGCCCCGGGTTTCTCGCAACTGAAGTCCTTCCCACCGGGCGCCGACGCTGACCGGCGCTCAGGCCGTTCTCTGCATGGATCAACACAAAGGCATTTGCCATTCCGAGCGCCAACCCCGCAGCTCGCCATGCTTCGTGCCTCCATCCTGGGAGGTCGTTTCATCTCCCTACGGCTTGGGGCAGTGGTGGACAGCTCACACCGCCGAAGGGGACTTCGCGGTGGTCGCCCCGGGCCTCGTCGCGGACATCGATAGGAGCATCTCCGAGTATCTGAATGGCGACTGGTCAGTTGGGACCCGGGGGACTCGAATCCGCGTCCTGTCATCAAGACGATCAGCGTTCGCCGACGTGCTAAGCACATTGCCGGAGGCCGAATATCACAACGTTCGTATGCGCTGCATCGCTCAATGGCAGCAGTTCGAGCGTTACAGCACCGACCTAGATGGCCGGCCCAACGAGGACCGTGCGCGGCGGTCGCGACGCTGCGCGACCACTTCCTCGACGAGTTCAAAGCCGCTTTCCCGAATGAGGACTGGTATCGCTCGTCGTTGCCAATCGGCGCGGAGCTACCGGCGACCGCCAGTGAGTTGCTCGCCAAGCTCGACGTTCTCGCCGTCAGCACCGACGTTGCTGCGATTGGCGTCAGCAAGGCCGAGCGCACCCTGCGTTCGATCGAAGGCGTCTACTGGCATGGCGTCAACACCTACGGCTCCGGCTCGGCGCCCTCGCTCTGTTCCCGCGAACCCTGGTCTGACCAAGGACCGGACCCGAGCGAGCCGTCGCTCCGATCCTGACCAGCACTCTCGCTGTCCGGACGATCGGTTCGGCGTAGCACCGCGCTCGCGACGGGCTACTGCTTCGGCGACCAAGCAGGCATCCGCCCGGGTGACCGCCGCAGCGGTCCGGCAGACGCCAGCGTCGGTCTTTGGTCCGGCTCGGGTGGTAGCTCCTATCCGGCCGTTGGAGCGGTGCGATCCGGGTCCCCGTCGGCTTCCCGGTCACGCCTATACGGGTCACGCCTTCGGCGCGACTGCTTCCACGCGAAACCAGCGATGCGCTCAAATCTCCCGGGACTTGCTCCTCCGTTGGGAGGATGAGTTTCGGGAGGTCGTCCCAGCCGCGAAAGCACGAGCGCGTCAAGGCCGCTTGATAAATTGGGGTCTTGTTGAGCTAGCGGGGTTGGGGCCGGATGAAGACATCCGCTGCCCTGCCGAGGCTTCGCGTCGTCGAAGACGCGGAGCTAGGAGGAACAGCGGATGCAGGATGACCTAAGCCGTCTGCTCGGGATGGATGGGCTGGCCATCACTGGCGTGCTCGATCACGGGTGGTGGATCGGTGAGGCCGGACGTCGGGGCCGGGTGTGGTCGGTGGTGCGCTCGCGGGTCGCGCAAGCTCAAGGACCGCGACCGGGTCCGGGTGCGGGATATGCCGCTCGCTGGCCGCCGGACCTGTCTGTGCTGGAGAAAGAGGCGGTATCGGTCCGAGGCGTGAGCGGACCTTCGCCGAGACGCATCCGCAGCTGCCGCCCCGTCAGCGGCCCAGCGCTCGGTTCCGTCAGCATCTTTTGAGCGCTGCCGTGGCCTTGAGCAGCCGGCGTCGTGCTTGATAGAGCTCGGGGACGCCGGCGGACGTGTATGCCGCTCTGCCGCGTCCCTTGGCGCGTCGAACGGTCGCGGTGCGCTGGCGTTCAGGCGGATCGAGTCCACAGCCATGTTCGCGCCGCGGATCAGATGGAACCGGTCGCACACGATCCGCGCGTTCGGGAGCACCGTCCAGATCGCTTGGCGGTAGGTGTTGCTCGGATCGATCGAGACGACCTCCATCCCATCGCGGACCCTGGCGGGCAGCTGCAGCCACCGCTCGGTGCCCCTGCGCTGAGTGCCGGGCAGCACCTCGACCAGCCGGCGGTCCAGATGAGCCACCACGGTCGCGAGCTCTCGCCGCCGGTGATGCGCCTCTCCAACGCAGAACGCCGCGGCGGACGCTGCTCGCGCAACCCCACCAGCTGATCGCCCCCAACCGCGAACGCGACCGCCACCTGATAGCGACTCGTCTGCTCATCCCGAGCGACCTCCGAGATGCGCCGCACCACCACGCGGAGCGCCTCAGCGCCCGCGAGCGACGGGTGCTTTGGGAACTATTCGAACGCGATCCGCTCCTCGCCGAGGCTTGGGTCCTCAAAGAAGCGTTCAGTCAGAGTACAGCGCGCGCAACAAAGACGACGCCGAGCAGCGACTCGACGCGTTCCTGCCGCCGTCGAGCGCGCCTGACTACCAGCGTTCGACTCGTTCGCCAACGGCATCCAGAGCTGGCGGACCGAACTGCTCGCCTACTTCGAGGAACCCACCACCAACGGCACCGCCGAGGGCGCCATCAACAAGGTCAAAGTCATCAAACGCCGCGCGCCTACGCACTACCTACCTTTACCAGTTTCCGCAAACGGATCGTCATAGCCTGTGGCTGACAGGACAACGCGGACGTCGCGCTCAACCGATAAGACCCGATAATTGACCCCCTGGCGCCGACACCTGATCGCATCGGCGACGCAGGAATGGCCGCTCGTAGGTCCAAGCCGCGGCTAGACGAGTCGTGCGCGCCCGCCCGGCCAATCCGCGGTCGCGATGGGAACGTTCCACTGGTCTTGGTCCCGAGGGCTCGCGCTCTGCCAACTTCGAGGGCAGGTCAGAGGCCGGTGTGGTGTGAGAACGCCCGAACCTCCAGCGAGACGGCGTCACAGACAGGCGTTCGCGGCGGGTGGTCGACCTCCGCCGGTCGCAGTGTCAGACTCGCCAGTATGGGATCAAGCTCCGATCAACGGCCATCGACAGGAGGCTGGCTGGATTCGTCTGCCTCAGGATCCCCGCTTGTTCTGGTCCGCCTTGGCACGCCGCGCGTCGCTACGCAGGAGCAGGCCGATGCCCTAGCCGAGCGCGTTGCGATTGCATGGAGCGGTTCGCCAAACAGCGTTCTCGACTTGCTCCTGCCGACGACGCGCCTGGATCAGGCGACCAAGCGGCGGTTCCATCGTCGGGCTGCTCTTCAGGAGATCGTAACGGCGGATGATTGGCGCGAGTTGATCCGGACTCGCTGGCAGGCCTTGGCGCTCTGGCGAGAAGGGGACATCGCGAGCTGGCTGAATGGCCTGATCCGCGAGCGGCGTAAGACTCAGCCCGACGTACGACAGCCTCCGGTGGCTGTCGAGCCGGCCCTACCCACCACGCGCGAGGTCGCCCAGACGATGTTCTATATCGGCCGCTGAGCCCGCTTCGACCACACCTTGGAGGTCGTCTTGATGGTGCTCGAGACAATCGTCAGTTGCCAGAGCGCGAGCGCGATCAACAATACCCAGACCACCGCGAAGGTGATCCGGAGGGCACCCCGTTGGTGGCCGATCGAAAGATGTTGGATTGCGCCGACGAAGAGCGGCGTGGCGGCCAGGATCACACCGATCGTCAGAACGACGAGGCCGACATCGAGCACCAACTCGGCGAACATGTCGTCCCTCGTGAGTCCCTGCTGTTCTAGCCGGGCCACGGCCCGCTGCGCACGAACGGTCGTGAACACAGTGACTAGCGCAAGGGCGAGTGAGACGAGTCCTCCGAGATCCGTGATGTGACCGTCGAGAGCGCTCGCGCTCGATGCTAGTAGCGGGACGTACCTCACCCCAGCCCGAGCGCCTCGAGCGATTTGCGCATGTTGCCCTGACGGTCGCGCATTTCCTCGGGCACGGTCAGGGTTTGTTGAGCTCTGTCAGCAACAATGGCGCGCGTCATACCCTGCTGACGTAGGAGTTCGATCGCATAGCTAATCGCGATGGGATCGTTGAAGATGATCCGCCAGTAGTTGCCGGATGCCGGTGTTGAGGCATCCTCGATATCTGCCTTCGCGTCGCGGACGATCTGCTTCATCCAGCCGTTGACCTCCCCCCGGTAGCCAGCGCGCAGCCTGTTGAGCGTCGACTGCGCCGTCTGCGGCGGCACTCGCAGGACCACCTCGACCTCCGTGGGAGATAGCAGCCTTCCCAGGTGCGCGCAGATTCGGGCGATTCGAGCTACGCGTGCGTCCGCGACCGAGGCCGGGACCAAAGCGTCGTTGGCGATCTGATCGATCGCTTCCTCCTGCGCGGCTACCGCGACTGCGTCGACAACCTGGGCCGCCTCGGCAGCCGTCAGGCCGGCGTAGAGCTGCAACTGTCCGATCGCTTCGTCGCGAGTCGCCATCGCGGCGATGCTACCTCAGCGATTTGACTTCGTTGAAATTTGGAATCCATCCCAGGACACGCCGGTAGCCCTAGTGTCGCGTGGAAGGGACGGGGCGACCCACTTGCGACCGACCGATAAACCAAATGTGACGGCAACCGCATATGTTGACCCTGCCGTGCTCGCCTTCGCTACCCACTCGAAGGGCCAGGAAGTGCAGCGTGTCTTCGACACCAGTCGCCGGCTACAGCCGATTGCCTTGAGCTCCGGGGACGACGAGGTGTCCGGCCCCGCGGCTAAACCAAGACGAGCAGCCGACGCTTGAAGCGATCCAACAGCGCGTCAGTGAGCGTTACAAACCGCGGTGACATATGCGGCCGCGCCTACGGCGAGAATCGCGTCGACGGCGCTGCAGAAGGCGGCACCAGCGCGGTCGTAAGCACCGCTGCCGGCGGCCTCGGCTCCGCCCGCACGACCGCTGCACTTGCCATCGCTACGGGGGTGTCCCTCGAGCGTCGGGGTATCCAGCGCAGCCTCGCAGGTACCCATAGGACTGGTGCGGAGGACGAACCGGCTGCGCCACCACCACGGCTCCGGTTCTCGCGGAGCTACGAGCGTGGCTAATCCACCTGCTCTTCACCGGGGACCGCACGGCCCCACGACGGCAGTGGAGTAGTCCAGAGCGATCCACGCCGCGAACGCCGAGCTAGGCTTGGGCAACGCTCCCATCCCCGGCGTCGGGCACCATCATGCTCCAAGCAGGGTCTGGGGACGAGTTGGTTGGCTAGCAGCGGTTCGGCGCTTCAGCTGGCCGGTATCGCGGGCATTTCGTGCGCCCGTAGCCTATGCTGAGTAGAGTGGTGCCGTGACGGAGGTGTTGATTGTCGTCGCGCTTCTCGCCGGCGCCGCGCTCGGCCTGTACTTCGCTTGGCTGCCGCCGTACGTGCGCCACCGCTGGCGTGAGCGGGGCGGGCCGGGCCGGCAAGGCGCTGCCACGCCCGCTGACCGATGGCCCGAAGGTGCCCGAGGACCTCCGTCGCGCGCTCGAGACCGGCCGCTGCGTCGTGGTCGCGGGCGCCGGACTGTCCGCGCAGTCCAAGCTCCCCACGTGGCCCGAGTTGCTCGGCGGGGTCGTGGCGGACGCCCGCGCGCGTACGCCGTCGGCAACGCTGGACCGCCTGTCAGGCCTGCACGCGTCCGGACGCTACGACGCGGTCGCCGAGGGTCTGATGCAGGCGCTGGGCCGTGACGGCGTGCGCGCAGCTCTCCGGCGGATCCTGCTGGGACTTCAAATACCCCAGCCGACGCCGGTATACCGCGAGCTCAAGGGCGCGCACTTCTCCGCCGTCATCACGAACCACTGGGACGACCAGCTACACGCGGAGTTCGGCGGCGAATCGCTCACCCCGAGCCGGAGCGCGGACGGCAGCGAGCGCATGCGGCGCGGTGAGCGGTTCGTGCTTAAGCTGTTCGGCGAGCTCGACGGGGTGGGCTTCCGGTTCACCGACGACGAACTGCTCGCGGCGCTCGCAGAGAACCCGGAGTTCCGCCAGCTCGTCGGCGGGCTGGTGTCGACGCGGACGCTCGTGTTCGTGGGCATGAGCCCCGAGGGGGTCGATCGGTTCTGCCGCGCGGCGGGCGTGCGGGCGCTTGCGGACGCAAAGCCGAGCCACTTCGCGCTCGTGCCCGAACGTCCCGAGACCGAGATCGAGACGACGCGCATGGAGCGCCGCTACGGGGTTCTCCTGCTGCCGTTCAAGCCCGGCGATGACTATGGCCCGGTGCCCAAGTTCGCCGCGGAGCTCGCACGTCACGGCAGGCAGTCGCGCGGCATGAAGGCGACGGTTGAACGGCTGCACCATGTGACGCTCACGAACATCGGGCCGTTCGAGCGGCTCGAGCTCGACGTCCCGAAGGACCGGCTAGTGCTGCTTGGAGATAACGCGTCGGGCAAGACGAGCGTCCTGCGCGCGATCGCACTCGCGCTCTGCGGCGAGACTCCGGACACGGTGTTCGCGCCGGCCCGGCTCCTCCGCAGCGGCGCGGCGAGCGGTTCGATCGAGGTGTGTTTCCGCGGCGAGGAGGACGACGAGGAGCGTCGCCGAGCACGTCTACCGCACGGAGCTGCGCCGCCAGGGCGACCAAGTGCGCGTGGAGGCGGGACGCGGTTACACCGGTGCAGGCGGGCGCCTGGCTCGCGATCGGGTTCCCGGCGTTGCGCGGCGCGTCGACGGCCGACCCGCGCGGCGCGAGCGTAGTGCCCGGGCGTCCGCCGAGCCCGGACGATCTGCTGCCGCTGCTCGGGCGCGAGGTCGACACGCGCGTGAACGATGTCAAGCAGTGGGTCTTCACGCAGGCGCTGGCGCGCAAGCGGAACGCGCCTGACGCCCTCGATCCGTTCTTCGACGTGCTGCGCGCGCTTACCCCGGCGTACGCTTCGCGTACGACGACGTCGTCGAAGAAGGGGACCGGCGAAATCCGGTTCTCTTCTCCGACGGGGCGATCAATGTCGACATGCTCAGCCAGGGCATGAGCTCCGTGCTCGGCTGGATCGGCGTGTGCTGCTGCAG
This sequence comes from uncultured Solirubrobacterales bacterium, assembly GCA_963710305.1. Taxonomy (GTDB): domain Bacteria; phylum Actinomycetota; class Thermoleophilia; order Solirubrobacterales; family Solirubrobacteraceae; genus Palsa-465. The sequence goes on from CAVPZV010000002.1 coordinate 307,615, forward strand.
CGGCTCTACGAGGTAAATTCCCAGGTGCCCTCGCCCAAGGACGCTTCCGTGCTCGTGCTCGTCGACGAGATCGACGCCCACCTGCACCCGTCGTGGCAACGGCAGCTCCTGCGCCTGCTCGCGAAGACGTTCGGAGGCATGCAGCTGATCGCGACGACGCACTCGCCGCTGATCGTCGGCAACGCGCAGCCGGCGAGCTCGTCCAGCTCACGACCGGGACGCGATCCCGGTCCAGTCGAGCCTGAAGGGCATGCGTGCCGACCAGATCCTGACCAGTGAGTCTTCGACCTTAGCTCCGACGCGAGACACCGAGACCGCGGACGCGATCGACGACTACCGGCGCCTGCTGCCGGCACCCGCAGACGCCGGTCGTGAAGGCGGACGCCGAGCGGCGGCTGACTCAGCTGCTGAACCGGTTGCCCGAGCCGGAGGACACCCCGGAGGAACGTAAAGCGGCCGAGCTAGTGTCGCGCTGGCTGCATGAGCGGGCGATCGACGAGGCTCATGGCGCTACCGGAGGATCGGCAGCTGCTGGTCAAGGCGGAGATGCGGGCGATCGCCGCGCGGCTCGCGAAGGAGACGGCGTTGTGATCCACGTGCCGTTCGACCCCGACACGCTCGCCGGCGAGCCGCGCGGAAAATGGGACAAGCTCCTCGAGCGCGCCCAGAAGGCCACGCAGGCGGTGCTCGACGCGGAGGACGGCCCAGAGCCGCCTCCGCTCAACCAGGAGATCTGGAAGGGATTCAAGGAGTTCATGTTCAAGCACGCGTTCCACGGGAAGTGTGCGTACTGCGAGAGCGACCTCAGCGGGCACTCGTTCGGGGACGCGGAGCATTGGCGACCGAAGAGCGAGGTGCGGCGCGCCGACGGCTCGCTCGTGGCGGGGCACAAGGGCTACGCGCGGCTCGCTCACGAGTGGGAGAACCTGATCCCGTCGTGCCAGCCATATGAACAACAAGAAGAGAGCGCTTCCCGATCGCTGGCGAGTACGTCCCGACGCCGAAGGCTGGCAAGACTACGAAGGAGCTCAACGCGATCGAGCACCCGCTGCTGCTGCATCCGTTCGACTGCGGCGCGCGCGATCCGGTCAAGCACATCCGGTTCGACCGCGGCGGGTTCCCGGAGGCGATGAGCGTTGAGGGTCAAGCCACGATCGACACGTGCGAACTCGACCGCGAGGATCTCGTCGTGGCGCGATCGAAGCGATTCAAAGAGCTCGATCGTGTGATCAAGCTGGCGATTGGCCACGGCTTGTTCGCCGACTTGAACGCCGAGCTGAGCCCGTGCCACGGACCGGACACGTGGTACTCCCACGCGGCCAAGAACTACATCGACGAGCGGACGCCGGTGGCGATCGTCGAGATGGCGGATGAGATGATGGCGCGCTTCGAGGCCGCGCGTGCCGCGGCCGAGCAGTCAACCGCGCTTAGCGGCTCCGCGCGCGCCAGCAGCAATTCGCGCTCGCGGATAGTGCGGCTGGACGTCGTACGCGTGTGGGAGCGGGGGCCGTTCGCGTACGGTCACGTCGTGCCCGGCCCGCCAGCGTCGCCTATGACTGCGGTCGAGACCGTCGGGTCAGTTCTGGACCTCGCTGCCGCGGCGGGCTGAACGTCGTCGCTCGTCCGGGGTGACCTCACCGCGGCCCAGCGACGGCTCGGCGCCCGTCACCGCGGCTGTCCGCAGACGCAGAGCGCGCAGCGTTCGACGGCGAGCCGACCAGCTGCCCGTCCGCGTGAAGCGCACCAGCGCGGGTCGGCTAGTCACACTTCGGGCCTCTGCCGACGATTGCTTTGCTCGGGACGACGCCGCCGAGCTCGCGATGGGATTGGCGACGTAGGGCATGTAGGCGTCTCCGCGGAGGCGCGCCGGCCGGACGATCGCTTCGCTACTCCGGCATCGCCGGCGCGGGCGATTCCCTTGCCACGATCTGGATCGTCAGGGCCAGCCTGGCCGCGCGATCGCATTCGCGGATCCGCGGGCAATGACCGTCGGCTGTCACGGCGGCGGCACTGCATAGGTAGCGCCCGTTCCGCACGAGTTCGCTTTCGGCGAGCAGCAAACGGCCCCTGCACCAGATGTTTGCTGGCATTACGCCGCTCGGCTCCGAGCACATCGCCGATGCGATCGTCTACGCAGCCGGGCTCCCGTGCGCGTCAACATCGTGGACATGGTCGTCGTCGCGACGCAACGGCTGAACCCGTCCGGCTAGGCGTGCGCCCTGAGCGCGCGGCCATACCACTCCCAGGCGTCGAACAGCTCCTCTAACCCCTGAGTCCGACGGGCCGGCCACCCGTTGACGATCGCCACCAGCGCCCAATAGTGCGCCACCCGCCGGTCGCTGAACGCCTCGATCTGGTCCGCGGCCGCCATCCGGTCCGGGGGCTCGCTGGGCGCCATCGCCTCGAGCCGTTCGACTACCTCCTGCGCCTCGGGCGCATCCGGAGCGATGCCGGCCCGCACCGCCGCCCCAGCGTGCTCGCCCACCGCCTTGCCGAGCTCGAACTGGTCGGGGTTCGGCAGCGCTCCGTCGGCCAGCGCCCGCTCTGCCATCCGGCGTGAGATGGCGATGTAGTCGGGGTCGCGCAGCAGCTCGGCGAGCTCCACCCAGGCGGCGACCTGGTCGGCCGACGGGTCGTCGGGCAGCTCTGGCGCGCCGATGCGGATCCGCTCGGCGACGGCGCTCTCGGCGTCACCGAACACGGCCTCCAGGTAGTCGTCGACGATCCGGCGCCGCTCCTCTACGGTCAGCGTGGTGAGATCGGTCATGCGTTCCAGCTCCTTGGGGTCGGTGGATTTGGCGACGGCGCGCAGCACCGCGCGCTGCAGACGAAGCGCCCGGATCTGAGCGTCCAGCGCGTTCGCGTGCGCGGTGGCCAAGTCGGCCAGGGACATCTCCGCCCCCAGCACGCGCTTGACGTCGTCCAGCCCAACACCGAGCTGGCGCAGAGTGCGCACCAACCGCGCCCGGGCGACCGCCTCCGCACCGAACACCCGGTAGCCGGAGTCCGAGCGCCCCGCCACGGGCAGGACGCCCGCGTCCGCGTAGAACCGCAATGTCCGCACCGAGATCCCGGTTCGCGCGGCGAGCTGGCCGATCGTCATGCCACGGATCATCGGGTCCCCACCGACTAGAGAGTCAAGCGAAACGACGCTCAATCAACTCCAGAGACAAGTTCACGAGTGTTGCAACGTGTGCCCCTCCGTCAAGGATCCCGTGGCGGGATCAGCTTCCGGGCATCCGCCGGTCATGACACGGAAATTCAGGACCGCGAGCAGGTCGCCGCACCGGAACCCTCGCCTACGCACGTGCGTGCTTCTGGCGCCCCCGGGGCCGCGCCATGCCTTCGGCGAGAACCACGTCTCCAAGCACGGCGCTCTGTGCAATCGCATTCACGACCGGGCCCCGCGCCGGAGCGGACGAGTCCACCGGGGACGAGGGAGGCGCCAGGACACTGACTAGCGGACGAGTCTTCTGTCACGAGAGGACGCGCCGGGGCGGTGCCGGTCGGCGCGATGCCTGTGGCGACCCGACGACTCGGCGACTCGGGCGGGTATTGACGCCGCGGCCGGCGCTCGCCGTCCCCTACCACCTCCACACGACCGCAGCCGACCGCGGCCGCCTACCAGCGGACACGAATCCGTGTCCCCAAACGTGTCCCCAACTCAGCAATTCTGACCTGCGCCAACTGGAATCAGACGCCCTCAACTGCGCCTATCTACCGCAAAATCCCTGCAAATGGCGAACTACGGAACCGAAGGTCGGGAGTTCGAATCTCTCCGGGCGCGCTGAAGAACCGGCCGCAAACGACGGGTTTTCATCTGTCGCGCCGCTTTGAATCGACCCTAAATGGAGCAGGGTGCGAACGGAAGTGCGAACGCGTCTAGGATCGCGAACGTGGGCATTTCCACGCGCGCTACGCCGAGCACAACGCTTCCATCGGATTTGACGGCACCCTGCTCGCCGGCGAGTTGCCACCGGCACAGCTACGCCTGCTTCGATCGTGGTCGGCGCAACACCGCGCCGAGCTCGAAGCCAACTGGGACCGCGCCCGGCTCGGCCAGCGCCTGAAAGCGATAGATCCCCTCGCCTAAGCTGTTGACGATGGCCGAGGTTCCTCCGCTCTACGACATCACCGGCGTCGCCGTGATCGACAACCACAAGCTGCGGCTCCTGTTCGAGGACGGGTCCATATTGCGATCGACGACGCGCCCGTCCGACAAATGTCGAGATGCTCGGTGACGAGACGGCTCCACTGCGACAATGGCGGCCGAGACCACGGCGTCCTCAGCCAAAGCCGCGCATTGCTCGCTTCAACGAGTTGAACAACCTCCTCGGGTTTTACAACCGCCATCACCTGACGCGTCGCAGCGCGTCCGGGGTGAGGTCGGCGAGCGTCGGATAGCCGTCGACCGCCATGATGAGATCCGCCTCGGCGAGGATCGAGCGCAGCACGTGCACGACCCCCTCGACGCCGCCCACCGCGAGGCCGTAGGCATACAGCGCGGCCGATCCCGACCGCGGAGGCGCCGAGCGCCAAGGCCTTGATGACGTCGGCGCCGCTCGTAACGCCGGAGTCGAACAGCACGGGGAGCCCATCGACGGCCTCGAGCACGTCGGGCAGGCACTCGAGGCTCGTCAGTCCTCCGTTGGCCTGGCGGCCGCCGTGGTTGGAGAGATAGATGGCGTCGACGCCGTACTCCTTGGCCCGGCGGGCGTCGTCAGGGTGGCAGATGCCCTTGACCATCAGCGGAAGCTTGGTCTGCGAGCGCAACCACTCGAGGTCGTCCCAGCGGAAGGGTCCCCCGAAGATCGGCAGCGTGCGGATGAACTTCTCGACGGGATCTTCCCCGGGCTCAAGGCCGCGGCGGAAGACCGGGTCGCTCGTGTAGTTGGTGAGGCAGTCGCTCGGAACCTGCGGATAGTGCGCGCCGCTCAGGTCGCGTGGCCGCCAGCCGGTGACCCACGTATCAAGTGTCACGGCGATGCCCTTGAAGCCGGCGGCCTCGGCCCGCTGCACGAGGCTCGCGGCGAGCTCGCGGTCCGGCGGGGTGTAGAGCTGAAAGAAGCCGGGTGTGTCGCCGAGCTCAGCAGCGACTTCCTCCATCGGATCGGCCGAGAGCGTCCCGGCGAAGAATGGGACGCCGGTGTGGGCGGAAGCGCGAGCGCAGGCGAGGTCGCCATGACCGTCTTGAGCGCAGACGCCGATGACCCCGTTCGGCGTCATGAAGATCGGCGAGGGCAACTTGATCCCGAACAGCTCGATCGACATGTCGCGCTCCTCTGGCGCGACAAACATGCGCGGGTAGAGACCCCAGCGCGTGAAGGCCTCGCGGTTGGCCCGCTGGGTGTGCTCATCTCCGGCGCCGCCGACGACGTACCCGCGCACCTTCGGCGGCAGGGTCGCCGCGGCCTTCTCCTCGAGGTCCGAGAACCTGATGGGGTACGGCGGCGCATGGCCGTGCAACCCTCGGTCATACAGCTCGTTCTGATAGTCGGCAAAGCTCCCATCGGAGTGGCCGGACTCGTAGTCGGCGAAGCTCATAGCGACGAGCTACCCGACGCGCGACGCGCGACGCAGCGTCAGTTCGCGCTCGGACCACCACGGCTGCCCTGGCTACGCGCACCACGCCCCTCCGGATGGCGGTGGGCTTCCGGCACGCGCGGAGCGTCTGCGACCTGCGGAACGTCGGTGCTCACATCGGTGAGCCGAGTGGGCGAGTAACGCCCGGACCCTCCACGGAGATCGCCGAAGCGACGGTACAGGTGGCGCGCAGGCGTAGTTGTTGCTCATCGCAACGTTCGAGCCTCGACGATCGGTCTTATGGGGGGAGCGGCATCGTCGGCTGTCAGGTTCTTCGGGCGTCGCGTGTCTATGAGGTATGCACGTCACCTATCTCGTGATCACGGTCTTGGCGGCGCTCGCGAATGGCTATGCCGCCTGCTTGAACTTCGTCGGCGCCGAGTCGGTCAAGGTGGTCGCTGACCGGGTACAGGTCTCCCGCCGATGGATGGTCCCGCTCGGCACCTTGTTGGCCTCCGGCGCGGTCGGACTTTTGGCGGGCTTCCCGGTGCCGGCGCTCGGGGCGGCTGCGGCGATCGGCCTCGTCCTGTATTTCATCTGCGCTGTGACGGCTCACCTGCGAGTCCACGACCGCCAGATCGGCGGAGCGGTGTTCTTCCTTTTCCTGGCGGCGGCGGCGCTGGCCGCCGACCTCGCCTACCGCAACCATTGGTGAGCATCTGATCACGGGAGTGAGGAGCTGGCGATGGACGAGCGCGAGTGGCTGACCGATCGGTTCGAGCAGCACCGACCGCATCTCCGCGCGGTCGCCTACCGGATGCTCGGGTCGGTGAGCGAAACCGACGATGCGCTTCAGGAGTCTTGGCTGCGGATTCGCGACGAGGATCCCGGGACGGTTGAGAACATGGAGGCCTGGCTGACGACGGTCGTCGGTCGTGTCTGCCTGAACATGCTGCGAGCGCGCAAAGCGCGACGCGAAGAGCTGTCGGTGCACGTCCCGGATCCGGTGGTCAGCTTCGAGCCGGAGGGCCTGGAACATGAGGCGCTTCTGGCCGACTCTGTTGGTCTGGCGCTGCTCGTGGTGCTCGACGCGCTGACTCCCGCCGAGCGACTCGCGTTCGTGCTGCACGACGTGTTCGGCGTGCCGTTCGCCGACATCGCCACCGCGCTTGAGCGCTCCGAAGCGGGCGCCCAGCAGCTCGCCAGCCGGGCACGCCGGCGCGTGCGCAACTCGCCGGAGCCGGACAGTGATCTCGCGCGGCAGCGATGCGTCGTCAATGCGTTCTTCGCCGCCTCGCGCCACGGCGACTTCGATGCCCTCTTGGAGGTGCTCGACCCCGACGTCGCACTGCGGATCGACGGCGGCATCCTGCGCGCAGACGCCTCGCTCGTGCTGCACGGCGCGGACGCCGTGGCCGCACACACGGCCACCTACTCGAAGCTCTACCCGTTCGTAAGACCCGCACTCGTAAACGGCGCCGCCGGGGCCGTCGTGGCGCCGGGCGGCCGCTTGTTCTCGGTGATGGCCTTCACCGTCGCGAATGGGAAGATCGCCCAAATCGATGCTCTTCTTGACCCGGAGCGTCTGGAGCAGCTCGATTTCAGCATCCCGCCGATCGCGCACAGAGACGGTTGAGCTCCAGCGAGCTATCCGCGCGAAGCGGAGCGGGCGGCATCACGTCCGAGATGCTCGTCGCGGGATCAGAGCAGGGCTCGTGCCCGATCTGATCACTGGCTCGGAGAGCACCGTCGGCGTTGCTGGATCACGCTTGCTGGGGTAACGCCGTCACCGTGGCCGCGGCTAATAACGGCATAACGGCGTTACGTCGTCGTTATCGCCCGGCCGCTACAAGCTGGCTCGGAGAACATGCGCAGGAGGCAAGCCACCGGAGTATGGAATCGCCAGTGCACACTCGCGCTCGGGGTGGCTGCGAGCTGCGCGCTGGCGCTGAGCGCCTGCGGGTTCTCGGGATCCTCGAACAACGGGTCGAGCTCAAGCCGGGAGGCGGCGGGGCTCAAGTTCGCGGACTGCATGCGTTCCCACGGCGTGCCGAACTTCCCCGACCCCGGCGCCGCCGGCGGCGGCGGGATCCCGATCGCCGCAGGGTCCGGGATCAATCCCCGATCGCCCGCGTTCCAGGCTGCCCAGAACGCCTGCATGAAGCTGATGCCGGGCGGCGTCCCTGCCGGGGGACACGCATCGGAGAGTCGTAGGCTCGCGTTGCTGAAGCTCGCTCAGTGCATGCGCAGGCACGGCATCTCGACGTTCCCCGATCCGACAGCCTCCCCGCCGCCTTCGACGCCGCCTGCCGGCGGCGGGCTCGCGTTCGGCGTCCCCGGCGCGTTGATCTCGGTGCCGCAGTCGCTGATCGAGTCGCCGGGGTTCAAGCAGGCTGCGGCGGCGTGCGGTTTCCCCGGTTTAGGAACTCCGCAGCGCGGGACCAAACGTTCGATCACTGCTCTACCGGGATGACGAGCCACGGACTCCCATGCCCGCGAGAGCATGAAAGGGGGTCTGCGGCCCGTTCGTTCCCAAGCACCCGCTCCTCGCCACGACCGCAACGTGCCCCGACCGACCGACTGCCCAGTCCGAATCGAAGGGCTCTGGCTCCCTTGCAGTCCGCGCGTAGCAAGGCTTGCGCCGGCGGTAGGAAGATGCTTGTGCTCACGGGGAAGCGGGAGCGACAGGACGGACATCGTTTGTCCGCTCGGCTCGCGGCACGTCAGCTGTTGGCGCACGTTGAGCGCGTCGGCGTGCAGGCGGACGATGGTGGCGTCGCAACGAGCGCGAGTCGCTAGCCAGCTGCGGCCCGGAAGTGCGGAAGCAGTCGGGTCCAGCCGCGCTGGTTGAGTTCGCGTTGGTCGGCTCCGCGGGCGCCCAGCGCATCCCAGCCGCGGTGCTCGATCGAGATTCGCGTGCCGGTGCGTTCGGCCGCGAACGTGATTTCTACGTCGGTCGCGTCAGCGCGGTCTTGGCGGAGGTGCCAGAGGTAGGAGATGCGATGTGGTGGGTCCCAGCCGGTCACTCGGCCCCAGTCGTGCTCCTCGCCTTCCGGTGTGCGCTCATAGATGCGGCCACCGACCCCGGGCTCGATCACGACCTCGACGCCGGGTCGCGCGCTGACGGTGTGGGATGTCGGCCACCACATGCCGATGCGCGCCGTCCAGAGTTCGAACGCCCGCTCGGGCGAGCAAGCGACGTCGAAGGTGACCCGCAGCGGGTCGGTCACGCCGCTTCACTGTCGTCGGCGAGCCAGACGGAAGCGCGCGGCGGCGTCGCCCCAAACCTCCTGCAGATAGGCACGAACGGCGTCAAGCCCCTCGTCGTGGAGGCGGTAGAGCCTTCGCGTGCCCTCGGCCGACGACGTGACCAGCCCGGCCTCCTTGAGCAGTCGGAGGTGCCGGGAGACGGCCGGCCGGGTGATCGGCATCTCGTCGGCGATCTCGCGGACCGACCGCTCGCCGCCGTGCAACATCCCGAGGATCGCGCGGCGATGCGGATCGGCGAGCGCATCGAAGGGGTTCGCCGCCTCCCGTGCCACGAATGTGATGGTAGCCGATCAGTTACGGTAACCTTTGCGTTACCATGAGCAACCCAGTCACCGGGAACGGCACCAAAGACGATCCCTGGATCCTGCGGACCCCGCCCGGACAATCGGAATACCTGGCCTATCGCGACTCGACCGTTGCCCCGCCGACGCTCGTGTGCGTCGTGGGCAAGACCACGCTCGGCTACCAGCTGCGCTGCCTCGAGGACCTCCACAAGATGCTCACCGAGCACGACGACTGGATGGCGCTCGGCACCGCCGACGAGCAGAAACCGGCCGCGGAGGGAACCGTCGAGGCGTGGGCACGCTCGCCCGATAACCCCGTCGGCGGCTGGTACGGGGTCAAGAAGGGCCTGCGCGGACGCTTCGCGAACTACGTGCCGCCCGTCATGGAGCACCTCGGGCTCGCCGAACTGGAGCACAACCCTCGCAACAACCGCATGCGCGCCCGCTGAGCAGCCGACGTGGCCAAGAGCTATCACCTCGGCCGGGCACGTCGGCTGATCAACACCATGATGGGCCCGCTCGCGCACGTCGGGCTCGCCGGCCGCCACACCTACAACCTGACCGTTCGCGGCCGCAAGACCGGGCGCGGGTATTCGGTGCCGGTGATCTTGATCGAGAACCGCGAGCGGTGGCTCAGTAGCAGCCCTACGGCGCGGTCGGCTGAGTTCGCAGACGCTCGCGCCTCCGGTGAGGTACAGCTCAGGCGCGCGGGACGCTCAGAGCGTTTGCGCATACAGGAAGTCACACCGGAGCTCTCCCGGACGCGGCGCTTCCGACATGTGCTTGCACCCTGCAGTGCCTTCGCTAGCGTTCGCGCCGGCCCTTGATGGCGCGCTGAGCGGTTCGCGGGGGCGGGTGCGACGCCGGCGCTGACGACTACGCTAAGTGGAGCCTGCTGCCTCGCGCTCGCGAAACTCGGTCAGCGTTCCGCGCGCCTTGTTGCGCACCGCGTTGTGGAACAGCGGATTCCAGCCCAGCAACAGGCCGGGCGGACCGAGCGCCTGGCGCGCCCAGCGCCACCAGTCAAACTGGTCGCGGTGCTGGGCGATCAGCCCGTCGGCGAAGCGGAACGACGCGCGGATGTCGTTGACGACTGGACGACCCGTCTGCGTGAAGGTGTAATGCGCGATCCAGCGGGCGGAGCCGGTCGCATCGTCGGCCGTGATCTCCGATACATCGACCGTCAGGTCGCCGGCGCGCGAGGTGAGCATCCGCCACATCGCGCCCGCGTCCTGTGCGTCGAGCTGACCGAACGCGGGATCCTCGAAGGTCGCATCCGCCGCGTAGCATTCGGTCATCGCGACGCCATCCTTAGCGCTCAGCGAGCTGTAAAAGCGCTCGATCAGGTTGGCGTTGGGATGCTGGCCCGACACGGCTGCGACGCTACCACGGGAGTGGCGACAGAGCTTGGGTAATGGATCATGTTGATCGGGTCGGTCGTCGGGTCCGGCCTGAACGTCGCGCCTACGATCGCCAATTCGACGAACGTGGGACTCGGTCATCCAAACGACGTTGTGCGCGTGCTCGTCGCCAAGGAGGTGTGCGCTTTCGCGCGCCAAGCAAGACGGTTGTCACGACAGACGAGATGCTCGCGGCGGCGCGAACGCTGGAGCCCGGCTCCCTGCGGAAGCGCGCTCCTCCAAAGCGCATTAGTCGGCTGCGCTTCTCCTCCGGGGCCCTAGCGGCGGTCGACGGTGCGGCCTTTAGCGCGGAGGGAGGGTACGCCCGATGAGCACGACGCTGCTCGCCGCCAGCCAAGCGAACAGTGCCACCGCGCCGAGGAGAAGTACGCCGTAGGCCGCGGAGCTGTTGTTAGTGGGGCCCAGCAGCGTCGTCACGGTCGCGACTCCCAGCACGGCGGCGGCCGTGCTCAGCCACCACAGCCACACCGGGAGCGTCCGCTCGCGCCGCATGACGGCCGCGAATACACCCGCGGTCAATGCGAGCGGTAGGCCGATCGCGGGACCGCCCGCGAGGTAAGAGAGCACGAGCAGCCCGTGAGTCAGCGCCGGGTCACCGGCCACCGACCGTTCCGCGAGCACCCGGTAGCAGAGCGCTGACAGCGCCAGGAACGTCGCGCCGATGATCCCGCCCGTGAGCGCGAGCGCAGCCAAACGCACGCCCGCCGCTCGCAGGGTGGAATACAGATACGACGCAAACGCCGCGAGTGCGACGGCCGCGAGCAGATGAAAGAAGCTCAGGGCGCGAACCTCCGAGCCGTTGCGCGTGAAGTACTGGCGCAGCTGGAATGAGCTCGCATTGAGCGCTGGGTAGTGCGTCGTTCCGAGCAGATCGCCGAACAACAACCCGCAACCGAAGAGCACCACGGCAAGCGCTCCAGTCGCCGCCCACGCCGCCTCCACGCGCGAGCCCGACGCCACCCGATTCGCGTCGTTGATCATGACCCGATTCCACCATCCAGGCGGCCACGGATCCCGACGCCATCCCAAATTCGCCTGCCACCGGTCGGAGGCATCTTTGAGCGCACGACCGAACTGGTCAGGCCGCCTACTGCGGAACGATCTCCGGAACCTCGCAGCGTCGGCCTCATGACCGCAACGACAGAACGGCAAGTGTCTCGACGCAGGACTTGAGCGACCTGCTCTTGCCGAATACCGCGCATCTCATCGGACGGCCGCTGCGCGCCCTTACTCATCGTTCGGCGTGCTCGCCGCGTGGCGCCCCCGGGCCGGGGGGGAGCTCGATCTCCCCGCGCGCTGCGTGTTTGCCACACCGGTCGCAGCGGAGGTCTGGGCCGATGTTGCCTCCGCAGCCGGCGTGGAGGGTGAGTCGGGGTGGGCCGCCCGGGGTCGGGTAGTGGCGGTCGCCCCATTTCATGAGCACGATCAGGGCGGGCGCGAGCTCGCGTCCCTTGTCGGTCAGCACGTACTTCGGCCGGCCGGGCCGATCTGGGTCCGGAACGCGTTCGAGCAGTTCCTCGTCGCACAGCCGCTTGAGTCGGTTGGTGAGGACGTTGGAGGCAATCCCGAGCTTCGCCTGGAACTCCTCGAACCGCGTTAGGCCGACGAGGGCGTCGCGGAGGATCAGCAGCGTCCAGCGCTCCCCGATGACCTCTAGGGATCGGGCGATCGAGCAGACCTGGTCTGGATAGTCGCGTTGCAGCACAACTAGATCGTAGCTGACTTGCTTGACAAAAGCTAGAGTCCCGCGTAGGCTGACTTGCATGACGCAAGTTAGGCCAACCTGAGGAGGAGTGATGCAGCGCAAGCCCTTGATCCTGATCTCGCTGCTGCTGGCGGCGTTCGTGATCAACCTCGACACGACGATCGTCAACGTTGCGTTGCCGTCGCTCGTGCGCCAGCTGCACGCGTCGGACTCGCAGCTGCAGTGGGTCGTGGACGCTTTCAACTTGCTGTTCGCTGGCTCGGTGCTGGCCGCGGGCAGCCTGTCTGACCGCTTCGGTCGCAAGGGGATGTTGCTCGCCGGCCTAACGGTCTTCGGTCTGGCGAGCCTGGCGGGAGGGCTAGTGGACAGTCCCGCCCAGCTGATCGCTACGCGCTCGGTGATGGGCGTCGGCGCAGCGATGGTGTTCCCGTCGACGCTGTCGCTGATCACAAACGTGTTCATCGAGCGGGGCGAGCGCGCCCGGGCGATCGGGATGTGGGGCGCGATCACGGGCGTGGCGATCGCGCTCGGACCGATCATCGGCGGCTGGCTGCTCGAGCTCTCCGACTGGCGCAGCATCTTCTTCGCGATGGCGCCGGTCGCCGCCATCGCCGGTGTCCTGGCCGCCCGCTACGTCCCGACCTCGCGTGACCCTCACGCACCCCGGACCGACCGCGCAGGGTTCGCGCTGTCGACCGCGGCAATCGGGCTGCTCGTCTACACGATCATCGAGGCGCCAATCCACGGTTGGGGTAGCGCGCGGACGCTCGGCAGCTTCGCGGCGACGGCAATGCTGGCGGCGGCGTTCGTGGCCTGGGAGCGGCGCACCGAGCAGCCGATGCTCGACCTCAGCCTGTTCGGCAACCCTCGGTTCACCGCCGCGAGCGCGTCGGTCGCGATCTCGTTCTTCGCGCTGTCGGGGTTCATCTTCCTGGTCACCCAGATGTTCCAGTTCCTCAAAGGCTACGGCCCGCTATCGACCGGCGTGCGCCTGCTGCCAGTCGCCTCCTTCGTCGCGATCTCCTCGATCCTCGGCACCAAGCTGGCCGTCCGGTTCGGCACGAAGCTGATCGTTGCCTCCGGGCTGTTCTTGATGGCTGCTTTCTACCTGTGGGTTTCGACTTCATCAGTCACGACCGGCTACGCGACGATCGCCGCCCAGATGGTCGTTCTCGGGACAGGGATGGGCCTCACCAGCGCGCCCGCGACCGAGGCGATCATGGGCGTCGTCCCGAAAGCGAAGGCCGGCGCCGGGTCGGCGATCAACGACGCCACGCGCCTTTTGGGCGGCACACTCGGCGTCGCCGTGATCGGCAGCGTGTACGCGTCGCTGTACGCCAGCCGGCTCGCCGGCGCGCTCCCTGGGGGGTTGCCTGCCAGCGTCGTGCGGACCGCGCACGCATCCGTCGGTGCCGCGCTCACAGTCGCAGGCAAGGTGACCCACGCCGGCCATCCGCTGCTCGCGTCAGCCATCCACAACGCCGCTAACTCGGCCTTCGTCCAGGGCTTCCACGCAGCCAACTACGTCGCCGCGGGCATCGCCGCCGCAGGCGCCGTGATGGCGCTGGTGCTGCTTCCCGCCCAACCGACGAGCAGCCGCGACGACACGCCAGAGGTGCCGGCACCAGGCACGCCCGCCACAGCCGCAGCGCACAGCTGACCTCACCCAAGCGACAGGAGACAGAACATCATGAGCACCCAACAACTCACCCGCGCGTGACCGCCGCCGATTCCGGGATCGGCCGAGCGAGCGGGTTTGAGCTGGTCAGCCACGACCAGCCGGGCGCGGCCAACGTCGATTCCGCGCTCGAGCGCAACCGCGCCTTCGCCGGCGCTGGCGGCCACCAGGGCGCGGTCGTCTTCCCCAACCTGCGCCTGTTTGTGATCACCTGCCTCGATCCGCGCGTCGACCCCGCGCACTTCCTCGGCCTCGGCCTCGGCGACGCGATGGTCGTCCGCAACGTCGGTGGGCGGGTCACCCCGGAGGTGATCAAGGATGTCGCTTTCATCGGCCAGCTCGCCGAGAACATCCTGCCCGACGGCCCGCTGTTCGAGGTCGCGGTGATCCACCACACCCGCATCTGGCCGTGGACGGGCTCGCCGGCGCCGGTCCAGCGCTATCGGTTGGTGGGAAGGCTCCCGCCGTTGGTGAGCCGCGCGGAGCACTTCCGTCGGTGAAAGCCTAGGACTATCCTCGCCCGGCTCTGACCCGCATGCTCCCGGGTTAGAGAAGCGTCGCCAAAGCGGAGACGAACTGCTCTTGGTTGTTCCAATAATCGTGGGCTTGAAGACCCCCGCCAGAGCTGTGCCTCGTGTTGTCAACCGGAGTGTCCGTGATCGGGACGTGACGGACGTCGCCGTTGGCATCCAGGGCCACCAGGAGCCCGCCGTCGGGCGCAGGCGGCTTGTCCCACGGATCACCGGGCGCCCATTCGGCGGGCGGGTTCAGCGGGTCGGCCACGGGATCGTGCGGGTCGCAGAAGTTGTGCCACTTCAGGCTGCCGGCCGGCCCGAGCACCGCGGCGAGCTCCCCCACCTGGTCTCCCCAGGCGAACATGTCGACGTACTTGCGGATCGGGCTGCCCGCGGTGACGAAGTGGCGGAAGAGCGCCGCTGATCGCTGGTCGTGTGTGATCCATGAGGAGAACGGCAGGCGGCAGAGCACATCCCAACACAGGACCGTCCCCTGGCTGTGGGCGTTGATCACCACGCTGCTGATGTCGCGCCGCTCGATGAGCCGGAGCAGCGCATCCTCGACGAAATCGCGAACCCGCTCCCGCACGTCGTTACGCGTCACGTAGGTGGCGATGTCGTCCTGTAGCGCCCGCAGCACCCCAAAAGAGCCAGGAGTCGGCGAAGGCGTTGCCCCGGTTCCGTTGGCCGGAAGCTGAGCGCGACGGTGTAACACACGTCCGAGAACGCCGTGATGGACCGGCGCCGCCGGATCGGTCCGCGGGGTCAGCGTTGAGCGCCCACCGCTCGAGTCCTCATGCAGCGCCGCCCACGCATCGGAGAACAGCAGCCGAAGGGCACCGAGCGCGCCCACGTAGTGGCCATGAGAGATCGCCGCACGAGCCAACGCCTCCGCCGTCTCGCCGATTCGCGGTTCGAGCGGCTCCGATGGGGAGTAGACCAGTGCCACGTGCGCGATGCTGCCCTCCTCGCTCACGAGCGGGCGCCCCTCCCCCAGCCGCGCCAGCCCCTCGGCTGGCGAACCGGCCGACTCGCTGCTCACGTACACAGGCCCGACGGCGCCCTGTCGCTCCGGATCATCGCCGAGCCGGCTGCCTAGCCGAGCTCGCAAATGCTCGTGAAGCGCATCGGCATAACCGGGCGTATCGGCTGTTGGCGGCTGTTGAAAGCCGATGCCGTGGACAGTAACCACACAGACTGATCCACTCATCCCCTCCCCCTAACGATCGATCCACGCGCTGGCCGGCTCGGGGCGATTCTGACCAGAGCGCATACAGAAATCAATCGTTCAGGGCTTCCCTCTGCGCGCCCCCGACTTGAAGACCTCCGAAGAGCTCGTGAGCTCCCCGGAGCCCAGCCCGCCGGAGGTCCGGGCTCGGCTCATGCAACCGAGGTCTGACCCGTCCTCCCCGATCATCACCCATCGCTTCAAGGGGCAGATTGGCGGGTAACTGATCTCCGCCGGTCCAAATCTAAGTCGTTCCAGCGGTCGTTGACCGCCAGGAGGAGAGAATGATCACCCTCGGCATCATCCTGCTGATCATCGGGTTCATCGCCAAGATCGCCGTGATCTGGACACTCGGGATCATCGTGCTGGTCGTTGGCTTGCTTTTCGCCGTGCTCGGACTCATGGGCCGCGCCGTGGGAGGCCGGCGGCACTACTACTGACCGCACACGACCCGGACGGGTTCGTGCTGTAGCGCCCGCACCCTCAAGAAACCCCTTGGGGGTCTGTAGCCGGTGAAGTCCAGGCATCGCGCAGCCAGCCGTTGACGAGCTGCCCGGAGCGTTCATACCCGCTCATGCCGGACGCAGACGGGTGGAGCTGCTTAACCTGCGTTGCCTATCGATCGGCGTGGCGCGGGCCCGACATGGGTATGCGTAGACGAACCAGTGGGCCGAGGGAGCGCGGCGCGCGCAACCGGAATCCCGCGTCGAGGATCCAACGACTCTCGCTCGGCACCCCGTGCGGCGATCGGCTCGGTCCCGATAAGCCGTGATTTTCGCGAGTGCATCCAGTCGGTCCGAGGGGGAGCAGAGACTCTCCGTCCATCCGGACGCGCGCTCCAGACTCAGAGCAGCGCGATGGCGCCGGCGGTAAGGCCCGATCGCACGTTCCCAAGCGCCGCGGCTACCCCGCTGGTCGATAGCTGCGTTCAGGCGGACGGACATCTCTCAAACGAAGCCCGCCGCGGCCCCGCTCTACGGCGCGCGTGGTGTGGAGCACGCGACACGACCCGCGCCGTCGTGGATGGCTTCGAGGAACACGACCTCCTCACCTACGCGAGCGCGGTCTCGTTCCAGATCCTGACCGCGATGGTGCCGTTCTTTCTGTTCGCGCTCGCGATCGCGGGCCTCGTGCACCAGCACGCCATCTGGAGTCGGGACCTCGCTCCGGAGATCCGGTCCATCGTCTCGAGCGCCACCTTCACCGCCATCTCAACCTCGGTCAACGACGTCCTCGCTTCAAAGCAGGTTGTGTGGGCAACGCTCGGTGGCGGCCTCACGCTCTGGCAGGTATCGGGGGCCGTGCGGGCCATCATGGGCGCCCTCAACAAGATCTACCGCTCGGAGCACCAACGCCCCTTCATGCCGCGGATGCTGATCTCCTTCGCGCTCTCGATCGCGGTCGGCGTTTGCTTTGTCCTGACTGCCCTCAGCCTCCGGTTCGCGCCGTTCTTCTTCAGCACCACCCACCACGGGGCAGCGCTCGCGGTCCTCGGCTTCGTCGCGCGATGGGGCCTGGCGACCGCGTGTCTGGCCGTGGCCGTCGGGCTGCTCGTCCACTTCGCCCCCGCCACGCCGCAGCCGCTGCCCTGGGTCAGCCTCGGCACGTTGATCGTGGTCGCTCTATGGGTCCTAACCACGACGGGATTTGCTCTCTACCTCAGTGATGTCGCCTCCTACGACTCCCTGTTCGGCGGCCTGGCCGTGTTCATCGTGCTGACCGGCTATCTCTACCTGTCGGCCACGGTGTTCCTACTCGGCGCGCTGCTCGACGCCCTGGTCCGCACGGAAGCCAAGGGAACCGCCGCGGGTGCCTCGCACGGCTCCCAGGCAATCAGGTAGAGAACTCGACCATCGGCGAAGGTCCGCGAGCCGGCACTACGGCCTTTTGAGGCCATTCGGCCCGTCCTCACCGGCTCTCTGATCGACGATCGCACGCAAGGCGCAGATCGAGACCCGACGAACGCTCGTGAGCCTGCGCCCCGCGAGCTAGAGTCATGCCCTCGGGGTTCAGTATGGCAACGCACATGGACAGTCCCAACAAGCGATCTTCAGAGCGCGCCGTCCACGGCGAGGCCCTGACCGCGATCTCAGATGGCCTGGTTGGGCTCCTGAAGGAGTATTACGGCAAGGGCCCGAGCCAGGCCAAGACCTATTACGAGGACGACATCGTGGTGTGTGTGCTTCGTGGCGGCTTCACGGCGGTCGAGCAGACATTGCTGGAAGGCGGGCGCGGCGCAGCCGTGATCGAGCAGCGGATGGCCTTCCAAGACGTGATGCGCCAACGCTTCGAAGCGGTCGTCGAACACGCCACCGGGCGCCGGGTGATCGGCTTCATGAGTGGCAACCAGCAACACCCGGACATGATCTGCGAGGTGTTCATTCTCGCCCCGAGCAGCCTCTTCAAAGACTTCGAGATCCCGCCGGGCCCCCCGCCGGGCATCGAGTCCTAGGACCGCGAGCGCTCCGTCGACGCTCGGCCACCGCGAACGAGATTTCGCACACTGCGCGGACAGATCACGATTGGCGGAGGCGGGTCATGGGCCTGGGGATTCTCGCGCTGAGGTACGGGTACCTCAGAGGGTGGAGGGCATCGGCGTGACGTCACCTAAGCGGTGGGCAGCATGGCCTGACTTCCAGGGTCCCGCCAGCCCGGAGAGGCCATGCACTCAACCTTGATTTCGCACACTCGACGGCGAGGCGCGCGCCGCGGCCGTAGAGCCTCGTCGATCGCGTCCGGGCGTGGGCCGGAACGCCCGCGCCGGTGATGCGTAGACAGACAAGGAGTCAGAGAGAAAATGAGTACGAGTAACCAAGTACAACGAACGCCTTCGCGCTCCGCGGGTGCTGCGGCAGCGGACGCCGGCGCAATGGCTCGCACCGTGGGCGCCGGCGCATCTCGCTCCGTGTCGGCGCGCGGGGCGGCGGAGGTCGTCCCGATCGAGCATGAAACGCGCGATCGGGTCGTGCGCACACTGGTGTTCGTGCTACCGCCGGCCGCACTCGGCGTGGGCGGATGGCTGGCGTGGGGCGGGAGCCTGCACTGGCAAGACCTGCTCGTGCTCGCGATCACCTACACGCTCACCGGCCTGGGTATTACCGTCGGCTATCACCGCCTGTTCACCCACCGCAGCTTCAAGACGACGCGCTCCGTGCGCGCGTTGCTGGCGGTGTTCGGCTCGATGGCGGTCGAGGGCCCCGTGCTCGAGTGGGTCGCCACGCACCGTAAGCACCATCGCTTCTCCGACCACCCCGGCGATCCGCACAGCCCCCATGTCGATCATGCGCCTGGCTGGCGGGGGGCGGTGCACGGACTGTGGCATGCGCACGTCGGGTGGATGATGCGCGGGAAGGACATGGCCAACCCTGCCCGCTACGCCAAGGATCTGCAGGCTGACCGCGACATACGTTTCATCAGTCGAACGTTTCCACTCTGGGTGGCGGTCGGGCTGGCCATTCCGTTCGGTCTCGGCGTAGCGCTCACCGGATCGGTTGCGGGTGGTCTCACGGGGCTGTTGTGGGGCGGAGTGGTCCGGATCTTCCTCCTGCATCACGCGACGTTCAGCATCAACTCGCTCTGCCATTCGTTCGGCCGGCGACCGTTCGCCACCAGCGATCAGTCGCGCAACCTCGCCTGGCTCGCACCGCTGGCGTTCGGGGAGGCTTGGCACAACAACCATCACGCCTTCCCGACCTCGGCGCGCCATGGACTGGGCCGGTGGCAGCTCGATCCCGGCGCATGGCTGATTGCCGCGCTGGAGCGCTCGCATCTCGCCTGGGAGGTGGTCCGGATCAGCCCCGCCCGCCAACAAGCCAAACGCGGATCAGCGGTTTCGGGCTAGGCAGGCCGCGCATCGCCCGGAGCAGCGGTGCGCCGGTTCTGCGGCGGTCATCAACGCAAGCCGCCCCGCAAGGCCCATCCGGCTACCGCTCGAGTAGCTCGGACGACGCCGCGTCTTCGGTCAGGTCCCGCAGGCGTTGGAGCGAACTGCGCAGCAGGCGGGACACCTGCATCTGCGAGATACCGATCCGTTCGCCAATCTGGCTCTGCGTCAGATCCTCGACAAAGCGAAGATGCATGATCGCCCGTTCACGCGGCGGCAGCTGCACGAGGGCGGCGCCGACGGTCACGGACGCGTCCACGAGCGCGAGATCGTGATCGTCGGTGGCGATCATCTCGACGAAGCTCTCCGAGGGGCCGTCCGCGGCCGCGCACGGCGCGTCGAGGGATGCCGCGGCATACGCCTGAGCGGTCTCGATCCCGTCGAGCACCTCCTCCACGCTGAGAGTGAGATATCGAGCCAGCTCGTGCGCGGTCGGTGAACGTCCGGTCTCGCCCGCCAGCAACTGCGCGGCGGCCTCGACGTGGCGCGCGCGCTCCTGGGCACCTCGAGGCACGTGAACCGACCAACCAAAATCGCGGAAGTAGCGCTTCAGCTCGCCGAGGATCGTGGGCACCGCAAACGTGCTGAACGCGATACGCCGATCAGCGTCGAAGCGATCGATCGCCTTCACCAGTCCCAAGCTCGCGACCTGGACCAGATCCTCGATCGGGACGCTCGAGGATGCGTAACGCCGGGCAAGGCTTCGAGCCAGCGGCAGGAAACGCTCTACCAGCGCGCCGCGGGCGCGCTCATCATGGAATTGACTCCAGCGCCGGAACAGCGCCCCGGAGTCAGCTGTACCGATGTCGAGCGGAGATCGCCGCGGCGAGCCATGGGTCTCCGGTTGCACGGCCGTGGCGCTCATGCGGCGCCGCTCCGGTCGGCGTGACAACGCGATCGACATGAGCCCGTCCGGCGCATCCGGACGCCGGCCGAATCTGCGAGAACCTCTGGGCGAGTCATATGACCTCCGGGTCGATGCAACCTAGGAAGTCAGAGCCTGCAGTCCCGCCAGCGGCGGCCGGCCTCGCGCCGATGCCCTCCACGGTAGAAGGTACCCGCATGCCAAGCCGTCGAACCGAGAGTGGTTCTGGTGGGTTGGGGGCGCTCTGCGATCGGGTCTGCATTTATCCGGTGGCCCGGTCGAGGGTTGCTCGAAGCTTGTGCATGCCGAGTCGCATCCGTCCTTTGACGGTGCCGGGGGGCAGGTCGAGCTGAGCGGCGATGTCTGTGTGGGAGAGCCCGCCGTAGGAGGCGAGAGTGATGACCTCTCGCAGGTCGTCGGGGAGCCGGTCGAGCAGGGTTTGTAGGTGTTCCGCCTCGGCGCGGCTAGCGACTTGCCGGGCAGTGTCCTCGGGTCCAGGGGTGTCGAGCCTGTCATCTGGGGCGGGCTGACCGGTGCGGATGGCATTTGAGCGCGCGAGCTCGATCGCCCGCTCGCGCACGCACGTCAGCAGCCGGGCGGCGACGGTGCCGCGCTGCTCGCGGTAGCTCGCGCCGCTGCTCCAGACCGACAGGAACGCGTTCTTCACCGCGTCCTCGGCGAGATCGGCATCGCGGCAGACGTCAAACGCGATCCGGTAGGCCCGATCGCAGTAGCGGTCGTAGAGCTCGCCCAAGGCGTCCGCGCTGCCGGCTTGGATCTGCGCCATCAGCTGCCCGTCGCTCGCCTCGACCCTGACACCGCCATAGGTCCGGATCACGGGTCGCTCCCGGGCAGTGGCGCGAGCGGCGCGGCGTCGAGGAAGAACAGCTCGCACGCGACACCGGGGGTGGTCTGGTTGGCGCTCAGGAAAGCGACCACGCGCCGATGGGTCAAACGCTCGACCGCGCGCCGTGAACTCATCCTCGGTCTTGGTCTGAAAGGCGACACGACCATCGATCGCCTGCGCCGCGCGACCCCGCGGCCACCAGAACCTCCTCGCCGTCGGTGAGGATGCTCTCGAGCACGCAGATCGACGGATGCTGTCGTTGATAGTAAGTCAGATGGCGCGTCGTGCGATCGTCGGCCGTAGAACCTGGGGTCAGAGGCTCGACCATCGCGCGGCGGAGATCGCCTTGCGTCAGCTCCAGCCCCCGACATACCCATCACATCGATCGGCAACCCGCGCGAGTCAGGCGCGCCCGGTCAGACGGACGCGACCCAGCCTCCCATTTCCTCGTGGTGCTCGGTGACGGTGCCGAGGACCGGGTGCAGCTCGATCGCCGGCGAGTAGCGGGTCGCGGGGGTTTCACGGCCGAGCGCCTCAGCCATCGCGCGCACGTGGTGCGGTCCGCCGCCGCAGCAGATGCCGAGGTAGCTGATGCCGGCACTCTGCGCCCACCGCGCGAAATCGGCCATCTCGAATCGTGTACAGGCGAACGATTCGAGTTGGATCGGGAAGGCCCGGGCGCCGCCCGACAACGTGAGTGACTCGAAGGCCGGTGTCGTGTCGCACGTGCGATACGGGACTGGTTGAGCGGCGACGGCGCAGCCGACCGCACTGCGGATCTCCATCAGCAGCGGCTTCATCGTCTCCGGCCCTCGAGAGCAGTTCAGGCCCACGACCGTAGCCCCTGCATCGGCGATGCGACTACACGCGTCCACGTACGAGTACCCGTCGTAGGTGCGTGTCGGGTGCACGCTGGCGAAGGTGACCATCGCGGGCAGGCCGAGCTCGCGGCATACCTCGAGGCCGATCATTGCCTCACCCAGATAATCGTTGGTCTCGGCGATGACGAAGTCGACGCCCTCGTCCATCGCCCAGCCCAGTTGCTCCTCGTATTGGGCTCGTACGATCGCGCCGCTGTGTCGCGGGTCGGCGGGGTCATAGGACCAGGTGTTGCAGATGTTGGCCGCGACGAGCGCTCCGCCTTCCCGGGCCGCTTGGTTGGCGAGGCGCACCGCAGTGCGGTTCATCGCTTCGAGGTCGTCACCACGGCCGATGACCTTCAGCTTCTCCCGATTCGCGTAATAGGTCAGCGCGACCATGACCTCGGCGCCGCCGCGGAGGAACTCGCGATGCAGCTGCAGCACCGCATCCGGCGCGTCGAGAACCACCTCGGGAATGTATGGACCGGCTTTGATGTAGCCGCGGCGCTCGAGCTCGAAGACGTATCCCTCGGCGCCGAGGACGACGCCCTCAGATAGACGTTGCGCCAGAGTCCGCGGTGACGGTCGGTCGTGCATGCGAATCTCCTCTCGTAAAGCGCGCTGGGTCAAAGCGGCCGATGTCGTTCACGGTGCCCTCTTGAAGCGCGAGCTGCGCGAGCACGCGCCCGACCCACGGGGCGAACTTGTATCCCGTTCCGCGCCACCCGACACCGACGTAGGCGCCGGCGAACCCGGGCACCGCGCCGAGGACGAAGTCGTCGTCGGCGACCAGGTCGTAGTCGCAACGGTCGACATCGTCGACGGGCTCAGCCCGCGCACCGACCAGCCCCGGCAGGCACTGCTCGACGAACGCGACGACGCTGTCGATCGTCGTGCTCACCCGCGGCAGATCGGGCGGGTGGTAGTAGCCGATCTTGACCTTGTCGACGAGCCCGTCGACGATCGGATGGCAATAGATCCCCGCGTCCAGGTAGGCGATCACCGGCATCGCACCCGAGCTGAAAAGGTCGCGGTCGGAATCCCGCGGCGCGAAATACTTGGCCTCGATCGGCCGGTCTCGGGTGATCGGCACGTGCAGCGACGCGCCCTCGAGCCGCTCCAGCACCCCATTGGTCCCATGCCCGGCCGTAACGACGAGCGAGCGGGAACGCCAGACGCCCGAATCCGTCTCGACGCAAATCAGTCCGAGGTCTCTCCGCACCGCGCGGGTCGTGACCTCCTCCACCAGCTCGACGCCACGACTCGCAAGCGCGGCTCTCAGAGCGTCTGTCACCGCGGCCAGGTTGACCACGCCGCCGTCGAGGTCGAGGTAGCCGGCGTCCGCGTCGAGATACGGAAACCGCGCGCGCAGCGCGTCGCGGCTCAGCGCCGCCGAAGGCACGCCGAGCTGCTGAAGCGTGCGATGACTGAGCTCACCGTAGGTGGCGGCAAGGTCCGGCGTCACCGAGCGCTTGGCGATGTTCATGCATCCGCATCGCACGAGCGCGCTCGCACCCGTGCGTGACTCGAACTCGTCCCACAGACGCAGAGCCTCGTCGGGCCAGCCGCACGTAAAGCGGATCGAGATAGTCGCTGCGGTACGAGCGCGTGCGCCCGTAGGACGCTGTCATCGGATCTCCAACCCGCCCACCCTCCAGCACCACGACGCGGTCCGCGCGCTGCGACGCGTAATACGCGGTGAACAGGCCCATGACGCCGCCCCCGATGACGACGACGTCCTCGGTCATGCCGCGATGGAATCGAGCGGACGCAGCTCGTCCGCATAGGTGACGGACAGCCGGTGCAGCGCCCCGGCCCCGTCAACCGTGTACTGGCCAAGGCGCCACAAAGGCGCCGAGTACGCGTGGATCGAGATCGCGCATGCGCTCTCGCACACGAGCCGGTGGATGCGCGAGGGGTCAAACGAGAAGGACTCGCCGGCCCGGTAGGCGTGGTGGCCCTCGCCGCTGCCGAGGCGCAACTCGCGTTCGGTGAGCTCACCCTCCACGACGCGTACCGCGCCACCTGACGTGTCGTGGTCGTGCCAGCCGGTGTCGTTGCCGGGCCGCCAGAAGATTGCCCACACGTCGACGTGCGCGTCCCGGTGCAGCGAGGCGTACATACGCTGAGACGAGGTTCGGCTGATGTGAGGCTCCCAGAGATCGGGGTGCTCGGCCACTCGGGCCACGACACGCTCGAGTTCCTCGAGCGTCAATGGTTGGTCCGTGGCCAGGCTCAGGTCGTTGAGCAGCCAGTTCAAACGAGTACCTCCTTCGAGGTATGCGCGAGCAAGCGCGCCGGGTTTGCGAATTCGATTGCGTGGAGCGCCGCGGGGTCGAGGCGGAGCCGCGCCGGCGCGGCGTAGGGGCGGTCGCTTCCGTGGCAGATCACATCCACGCCGAGGACTCTGAGAACGGCGTCCACGGCCTGGGTTCCGTAGGACGAGGTCTCGACGAACGTGAGCGGATCGACCGCGACGGCCGTCCCACCACGCGCGCGATAGCGCTCACCGTGCAAGGGGCCAAGGCCGGCCAGCGCGACGAAGCAGACGGGCAGATTCGGGAATCGCCTGCGTCCGCCGTCGACCCAAGCCCACCACGCGGCGTGTAGCTGGTTGACGTAGCAGACGGTCGGAGCCCACCAACCTGGGTGCGAGGCCTCCTGGCCCACGGTTGGTCCGGGGTGCACGAGCAGCGGCCGGTCCTCGAGCACTTCGATCAGCGGCGCCAGGCGACCGATCCCGTCTGGCGCGGCCAGTACGTCGGCGGCAACCTCCAGCCCGATCGCACCACGGTCAAGCGCGGCCGCGAGGGCCTCGGGGTCGGGCTCGATGAGCCCCGCGGTCGCCCAGCCCTGAAACGGGTCGCCCAGACCGAGCGCGCCCGCGAGCCACGCCTCGGAAAGCTCGGCCGCTTCCTCGGGGGGCAGGCGATCGATGCCGAGCGCTGCCGAAGGCGATAGGCAGATCAGCTCGTTCTCGGATGCCCGGAGAGCCGGATCATGCGTCAGGGGGTCGACGTCCCATCGATCCCCTCCGAACAGGACGAGCGTCCAGTCCTCCAAGCGCGGGGGTTCACGGCGCGCCCTCAGGGCATCGATGAACGAGGCTGGCCATAGGTGTTGGTGGGTATCGATGCGCAAATACTGAACCGATTCAGTGAACCGCTTCAGTATGCGGCATCTGTAAAGGGTTTGCATCCGTCGCCGGGAAGCGCCTGCGAGCGGTACGGTTTGAGCTTCGAGATGGCGCCGCGCCGACGCGCAACGATCAAGGACATCGCGCTCGCGACCGACTTGTCTCAGGCGGCGGTCTCGTACGCGCTACGGGGCGTCCAGACCTCGGCCGAGACGCAGGAGCGGGTCCGAATCGCGGCCGAGGAGCTTGGCTACACCGGCAACGCGGTCGCGCGCGCGCTGGCCAAGGGCCGGACCGGACTCATCGGCGTACTGGCTGCATCCCTGCAGGATCTGAGCGAGCAGCGCTTCGTTGAGTCCGTCGGCCAGGCGCTCGAGCGCAACGGTCTGCACATGGTGCTGATCGACTCCGGCGGGGACCCCGAACGCGAGACGATGCTCGCCTACCAGCTCGCCGATCTGCTCGTCGACGGCCTCATCGTGTCGCCGCTCGATCCCTCGAACAAGGTATGGGAGGACCTCGCCTCGGTCCTGCCCGTCGTGTCCGTCGGAGACGCGCTGCCCGGCCCGACCGTCGGTGAGGTGATCTTCGACAACCGCGCCGGCGTGTCGATGGTGCTCGAGCACCTCCGGGATCTCGGGCATCGCCGCATCGCCGTGCTGACTCCGAGCCGGCCGACGACCCCGGCACGGCCGGCCGAGCGGCGGGTCCACGAAGTGGCTGCCGCGCTTCACCTCGACGCGGCGACCGTCAATTCGAGGCACTCGATCGAGGCCGCGACAGAGACGGCGACGTCCCTGCTCAACCAGCAGCCACGACCGACCGCCATCTTCTGCCTGTCGGACTCGATTGCCTGCGGGGTGTACGCGGCGGCCAACGCCCTCCGGTTGTCGATTCCCGAGGACGTCAGCGTCGCCGGCTACGACGACCACCCGATCGCGCGCGTCGTCTCGCCTGGTCTCACCTCCGTCGCGTGGGGCATGACGGAGGTCGCCGTGCACGCGAGCGAGCTGCTGGCCGCGGCCGTATCGGGAGAGCCCAGGCAGGGCTCGAGCGCCGAGGTCCTCGTCAAGCCAAGACTGATCCAGCGAGCCTCGAGCGCGCAGGTGTGAGCGGCCGTCACCTCGTCGCGGAGCGCGGCGAGCGGGCCGGTCGCCGATTGAGCCGTCGCCGCCGGTCGGTGACCGCGGTGCGGCGGTTCTGGCGCGTGATGATGGACGCCAACGTCACCGGTTCCTCGGCGATGGTCGCCTACAACATGCTGCTGGGCGTAATCCCCGTCGCGCTGCTGGCGCTGTTCGTCGCCGGTCAGATCCTGTCCAGCCACTCGGTGCAGCAGAGCGTCCTGCGCGACCTCCGCGACATCTTCCCCGGGGCCGACGCGCACACGCTCGATTCGCTGCTCGATCAGATTCAGAGCTCGACCACCAGCACCGGCGTGCTCGCATTGCTGGCGAGCCTGTGGCTCGGGTCGTCGTTCTGGGGAGCGCTCGACACCGCGTTTGCTCGCATCTACGGCTGCAAGTCGCGCCCGTGGCTCAAGCAGAAGCGATTCGCGCTCGGGATGGTGATCGTGGTGCTGCTGTTCATGATCGCGACGGTCGCCGTGCCGACGGTGCAGAGCATCATCAAGGCGGGCGCCTCGGCGCTGCCGTTCGACCTCACGCGGGTGACAGGCGCCGTCTACGCGATCTCACTGCTCGGCAGCCTCGCGCTGCTGTTCGGCACCCTGGCGGTGATCTACGCGCGTGTGCCCAACCGCCGGGTGCGTTGGCGGGCCGTGTGGCCCGGAGCGCTGGGCGCGACGATCGCGATCGGCGTGGTCGACTTCGCGTTCCCGATCTACCTGACGAGCATCTCGACGATCGCACGATTCGGCACCACGATCGTGTTCATCCTGATCATGCTCGGCTGGTTCTACGTCGTCGCGTTGATGATTCTCTGCGGCGCGATCGTCAACGCGATGCGGCTGGAGGCGGATGGCCCGACGGGGCTGGAGCGCGGCTGAAGCATGCCTCCGCTGACGGGCGATGGGGTGAATGGCCCGCGCGTCGTGATCGCCGCGCGCGCTCACGTATGTACAGTCTCAGCGGGGGACGCGGAGCGGTAGAACCGGCTGGAGGTGGCCGTGGGACTGCTGGACAAGCTGAAGGGGACCAGGCCGGCGAAGCCCGGAGTGACAGCGGTCCCGGTTGGCGATCTGCGCTCGGCGCTGATCGCCCTGAACCGCGATACCGCTCCGTGGCAGGTTCGTGACGGCGCTGCGGATGATTGCGATCTGGTGGCCGAATGGCGGATCGTCGACGCCGAGTGGCACGGGATCTTCTTTGCGTACGGCCTCAGCAAGGTGTTTCGGGTCAAGATGAAGTTCGACGAGGCGGGGCATGAGGTCCGCAACCTCGACGAGCAGGCGAGCGTGTCCTGGCGTGACGGCATCCCGTCCGTGAGCAAGTCGTGGTCCCGCGGCCAGATCAACGAGATCGAGAGGGGCAAGGCCTACGGGTTCACCGAACAGGGTGCGCTCGGCGAGGTCTACAACTACACGTTCCGCTCGAGCGAGATCAAAGATCCGCTGCGCGACGCGGTCACCGAGCACGGGTGGGGTTGGAAGGCGGTCTCGTTCAAGCTGTGAACGCCCGGGCCGACGGAACAGGCAAGACGGTGTGGAGCACGCTGCCGCTCGGATGACGCCCGACGAAGCCCGCCAGCTTGCGCTCCGCCTGCCCGAAGCGGTCGAGCAGGACCACCACGGCCGTCCATCGTTCCGCGTCGGCGGGAAGATCTTTGCGACCTTGTGGGACGAGCAGACGATGAACGTCATGGTCGACGAGGCCGGGATCCGGACCGCGGTCGCCGCCAATCCCGGGTGGTGCACCGAGCGCTATTGGGGCAAGCGATTGGCCGCGGTGGCAGTAAGCCTCGAGCGGCGCGCCGGCCGAGGAGCTTGCGGAGCTGCTCGCCGATGCGTGGGAGGGAAAGGCGCCGGCTCGGCTCACCGGGGGCCGGTAAACGCGAACCGCCGTCTGCTAGAAGTCCGCGCCACCATGCCCAGCCGGCGCGTCGTCATCGACCATCTCACGATCGGCGTCTCCGATCTGGAGAGCAGCCGCCGGTTCTACCGCGCCGCGCTCGCGCCGCTGGGGTTCGCCGAGTCGGGGCCCTGGCGCGAGGGTGTCCGCGAGATCACGTTCGGACTGGAAGATGCGGATGACTTCGCAATCTCGCTCGAATACCCCGCGGGGTCGAGTGTGCACATCGCGTTCGCGGCGGACCGCCGCGAGCAGGTCGACGCCTTTTATGAGGCCGCGCTGGCGGCCGGCGGGACGGATAACGGGGCGCCGGGAGAGAGGCCGGAGTACTCGCAGGGCTACTACGGGGCGTTCGTGCTCGATCCGGATGGCAACAACGTCGAAGCGGTCCACCACGGATAGCAATCGCGCCCCGGCGCGAGCCCGATTCCGGCCGGGGCGCAGAACGCCGCGCCGGTCAGGCGGCGCGGCGTGAGCGAGCGGCCTGGCTGGCCCGCTCCAGCTCGGCGGCGCGCGCGCGAATCCGATCCTCGTCGGTGATCGCGTGCCAGCGCACCGCGCGGCGTTGACCGGATCGCCGGATCTCGCCCTTGGCCTCGAGCTCCTTCAGCCGCGTGAGCGCCTCGCCGCGCTCGAGCCCTGACTGCTCGGCAATCGCAGCCGTGGTGAGCCCGTCGCTCGCCGCGAGCAGCCCCGCAATGTCGGCAGAGCCGGCGGAACTGCGGCGCCGGCGTCCTCGCGCGCCGCCGCGGCTCGCGCTAGCGCGCGGCCGGGAGCTGGCCGCGGCGCGCCGCGGCGAGCCAGGGTGGGCAGTCACGGAAGGGCTCCCATTCTGGTCAAGGCGCTCCAGCGCCTCGCGCAGGCTCAGAACCTCGGCGTCGATCGTACGAAGGTGACCCTCGATCAACTCTCTGATGGCTTGGGTGGCGGTCATATTCCTCACTGTTCGTGGTTCGGAGTCTCGGCGCCCTCGCAGACGGCGGCGAATCGAAACGCGGCAGCCGAGCTCAAGAAAAGGGCACGGCATGGCTCCAGGGGCGCCGGGAAGCAACGCGGCCGGCGGCGCCAATTACCGGACCCCCGGCCTCCTCCTGAGAATACCTATCGTCGAGGACCCCGATTCCGCGCCGATCGCCGGGGGTAGGCGAATTGATACCGCGAGCACGAGGGAGAGAGAGATGTCGAGCGTACGTGAGTCCGAAGAGCGGACCCGAGACCGGGTCCGGCGGCCAGAACCTGGCCAGCATCCTGACCGAAACCGCGTCCAAGCATGGAGACCGGACGGCGCTGAAGCTGGATGACAACGAGGTCTCCTACACGCAGCTGGAGGAGGCAAGCGCCCGCGCCGCCGGCCTGATCCGTGCCAAGGGGGTCGAGCCGGGAGAGCGCGTGGCGGTGATGCTCCCGAACGTCCCGTACTTCGCCATCCTCTACTTCGGGATCCTCCGCGCCGGCGCCGTGGTGGTGCCGCTAAACCCGCGCTACGGCGAGAGCGAGGTCGCCTATCACCTGGGCGACTCCGAAGCGAAGCTGCTGTTCGCGTGGCACCAGTTCAGCGACGCCGCCGAGAAGGGCGCCGGCGAGCACGACATCGAGGTGATCCCCGTCGAGCCGGGCAAGTTCGAGGAGGTCCTGAAGGACGCGGAACCGTACTCGGACGTCCAGGAGCGCGGGGAGGACGACGCCGCTGTGATCCTCTACACGTCGGGAACCACGGGCACCCCCAAGGGGGCGGTGCTCACCCACGGCAACGTCGCCAAGAGCACGGCCGTGGCCACCACGCTGGTCGATCTGAGCGAGGACGACGTGATCCTTGGGGCACTGCCGTTCTTCCACGTGTTCGGCCAGGCCTGCGGGCTGAACAGCGCCGCCAAGCTCGGCGCCAGCGTCTCGCTCATCCCGAAGTTCGACCCCAAGGCCACGCTCGAGGCGATCCAGCGTGACGGGGTGACGGTGTTCGAGGGAGTGCCCACCATGTACAGCGCCGTCCTCAACTTCGACGAGCGCGACAGCTACGACACCTCGTCGCTCCGGGTCGGCATCGCGGGCGGCCAGGCCATGCCGGTCGAGGTGATGGAGAAGTTCGAGAAGGCATTCGACATCGAGGTGCTCGAGGGCTACGGACTATCCGAGACCTGCGCCGTCGGCACGTTCAATTACCCGGGCAAGCGCAAGCCGGGCTCGATCGGCAAGCCCGTCGAGGGAATTGAGGTGAAGATCGTCGACGATGACCGCAACGAGGTGTCGCAGGGCGACATCGGCGAAATCGCCATCAAGGGCGCCAACGTGATGCGCGAGTACTGGAACAAGCCCGAGGAGACAGAGGAAGACCTGCGCGAGGGCTGGTTTCACACCGGCGACATGGGTCACATCGACGACGACGGCTACGTCTTCATCGACGATCGCAAGAAGGACATGATCATCCGCGGTGGCGAGAACGTTTATCCGCGGGAGATCGAGGAGGTGCTCTACCAGCACGATGGGATCGAGGAGGTCGCGGTGGTCGGCGTGGAGCACGAGCGGCTCGGCGAGGAGGTCGCCGCCGCGGTCGTGCTCAAGGAGAAGGACAGCGTGTCCGCCGATGAGCTGCGCGAGTTCGCTCTGGACAAGCTCGCCAAGTACAAATGCCCATCGAAGATCTGGTTCTTCGACGAGCTCCCCAAGGGGCCGACCGGAAAGATTCTCAAGCGGGAGATCGAGGCGCCCGAAGACTGAGCCGACGGCCGCAGGGTCCCGCACGCCCGCGACCGCCGGCAAGCAAACGGCTCAGGTCAGGGCGTCCTTGACCTTCCCGATCACGCCGTGGCCGTTGTTGGCGACCACGCCGGTCGGCTGCTCGGGAAGCCCGGCGGCCTGGCGCAGCCGGGATGCGATCTCGGCGATCTCCTCCGGATGGGGACCGGGGGCGAAGACGGCCTCCTGGGGCGGCAGGTCGAACGGCGGCGCCCCCTCGGGCTGGATCTCCTCCGCGATGTGGAGCTCCTCCCCGGTCTCGGGATGAGGGCCGTTGAACACGGCGGCGATCTCATGGAAGTCGTTGGGCGAGAAGCGATAGAGCTTGAGGTGCTCCCCCCGCTGAATGTGCGGCTGGCACTCGGGGATCTTCGCGGTCGGGATCCGCGGCGAGGGAAACATCTTCATCAGATCAGCCCCGGTCAGCCTCTCAATCGCCCGGGCGTACGCGACCTGGTGCACGCCGCCACGTACGAGCAGGTAGCCGGTCAGCGCTCGTGCCGCGGGATGCTCGACCATCTCGTACACCTTGAGCTTGTTGTTGCGGGCGCCAGTCTCGAGGAAGAAGTTGAAGGTCAGATCCTCGACCAGGTCGCCCGTGGCGTTCACATAGTCGCCGTTCCACGGCTTGCCCATCGAATCCTGAACCATCGCGGCCGCACCGCCGGCGATGAACTGCTGGGTGTTGCGTGTGCCCTTGACCCCGCTCAGGTCTCCGAGCTCTCCAGGGTCGCCGCCGGCTGAGCCGGTCAGCATCGTGTTGATCGCCGTCGAGACGAGCTCGATGTGGCCGAACTCCTCCGCGGCGATGCTCGCCACCAGGTCGTAGAACGGTCGCGCCTTCTGCCGGCTTCGGAAGTTGAACGACTGGAACGTGTAGTTCATGAACGTCGACATCTCGCCGAACTTGCCGCCGAGCAACTCCTGCACCGCGGCTGCTCCACGGGATCGGGTTCCGACGGCGGCGGGAGCTCGGTCTGCAGGCGGTCGATCCGTAGGATCATGGAAAACCTCCTAGATAGGACAAAGTCCGATCTGGATAGCCCTTACGGCGCCGACTAAACACCGGGTTGCGAAAATCCGACCTCAGACCAACCTCGATCATGAGTCGCTCCACCGAACACGCCGGCGAGCTGCTCCGAGCGCGCGGGATGCGCAGCACGCCGCAGCGGCGTGCGATCCTCGCCGCGTTCGAGGGCGGCGCAGCCGAGCATCTCTCCGCCGACGAGGTCTTCGCCCGGGCCAGCCAGGCGCTGCCCGATCTGAGCCGCGGCACGGTGTACGCCACGCTGGCTGAGTTCACCGAAGCGGGACTCCTGGCCTCGTTCGGCACGCCCGAGCCCGTGCGCTACGAGACGAACACCGATCACCACGCGCATTTCCGCTGCAGGCTGTGTCTGCGCATCTTCGACGTCGCCACCGACCCGCCCGATCCCGGGCCGTTCGAGCAGCGCGGATTCGCGGTCAAGCGCGTCGACCTCCGCGCGGAGGGCGTCTGCAAGGACTGCGGCGACTATGAGGCCGGCCTCAGGGCGGGCACCCGCGCGATCGCCCGCTCAGGAGCCTCGGCGGAGGGGGCCGGCGCGCCGGGGGCCGCAGCGGCGGAGATCGAGAGCCCACTCGGCCCCCTGCTCGTCGTCGCAACGCCCGGCGGCGTCGTGCGCGTCGCGTTCGCCGAGCACGGCGACGTGGAGCCACTGCGCGCGCTCGCCCGCGGCCGGCGCGGCGGCCGCGATGCGCGCGCCCGTGTGCGTGACGGCGCAGATCAGCTCGGCCGCTACTTCTCCGCCAGCCACTTCACGCCGGAGTGCGAGATCGACTGGAGCGCGGTGAAGCAAGGCGATACGCTCCGCGCCCCGCTCGCGATCCCGTACGGCGGACATCGCTCGTACAGCGATCTCAAGCTCGCCTTGCCGGCACGCGAGCTCGGGCGTGTCTTCGGGGCGAACCCGGTTCCTATCCTGGTTCCGTGCCACCGTGTGACTCGCGGCGTCGAGATCCCGAGCAGCTACGTGGGCGGCCCCGAGCGCCGGCGGTGGCTGCTGGCGCACGAACGCGAGCATTCCCAGGGGGATCGCTGACGAGAGCGGCGGCCAGGTGGTTTAGGCTTCGCGAGGTGTTCGGAGGCGGTCGACAATGGAGGTCGGCGGCGGCTGCGGTGCTGGTGGCGCTCGCGCTCAGCTCGTGCGGTGGCGGGGCCAAGACGGTGACGGTCATCCAGGGAGGCGCCGGCACGAGTCGGTCGACGACGAGCACCTCGACCACCTCCCCCAGCACCTCGACCGCATCGACGGCGTCGAACGCGGTGCTCGGGCAGACACAGTCCACGTCCGGGCTCACGGTGCAGGTCAACGCGCTCAGGCGGACCTCGTCCGACATCGTCGAGCTCGACTTCACGGTGATCAACAACACCGCCAACAGCCCCGATGTCAGTGAGCTGTTCGGGGGACTGGCCGGGCGCGATGTGAGCGAGGTCACGTTGGTCGACGAGCCGAACCAGAAGGAGTACCTCACGGTCCAGGACTCGGGCGGCAATTGCCAGTGCTCGGGCAACCTGTTCGACACCGACCCCGGCTTCGAGCCCCATACCCGCGGTAGGTACTACGCCCAGTTCGCGGCGCCCCCGTCGACCGTCACGAGCATCGACGTGGTGTTCCCCACCGCGCCGCCGATCCACGGCGTCCCGATCTCCGGATGAGGCGGGCCCTGGCAGCCGCGCTCGCCGGAACGGCGCTGCTCGCCGGGGTGCTCGTAGGGACTGGTGTCGCGCAAACCAGCCCACGCGTTAAGACGCTCGTGCTCAGGACCCGGGATCTCGTGCTGCGGACGAAAGGCTTCGGCGAGAGCCAGACCGAGAGCCCGAGCCAGGTCAGGATCACGCTCACCGCGGACGTCCTCTTCCGGTTCAACAGCGCTCAGCTCAGCGCGCGCGCCCGCTCGATCCTCGCCGGCGTCGCAGCCGAGATTCGCCAGCAGGCCAGCGGCCCGGTGACGATCGACGGCTACACGGACTCCAAGGGAACCCCGAGCTACAACCTGGGTCTGTCGAACCGGCGCGCCAACGCCGTCCGGCAGGCGCTCGCGTCCACCGGGGCGAATTTCATCGTCCGCGGCCACGGCGAGGCGGATCCGGTCGCGCCGAACACCAACAGCGACGGATCGGATGACCCCGCCGGCCGGGCCAAGAACCGGCGGGTCACGGTCAGGTTCCCCAAGCGCTGATCGTGCGGCTCGCGATCGCTCGGCGGAGCACCCCGAGATCTCCCTGGGGCTCGAGCCGCCGGAGGGCTTGACCCGCTCTCGGTATCGCGATAATATTTGCGTGATATCATCGCTTGGAGGTCCACGATGCCAGCGCCGCTACCACACGACACGAACGCGCCACCGCCCGAACGCGCCGGCGGCGTCCCACGCGGAGCGCAGGTACACACGCAACGATCGCCTCAAGCCGTCGCCTGTCACCCCGCCCTGGCCGTCTTGTTCGTGCTCGTGTCGCTGGCCGTGCTTGCGATCGCCGCCGGGACCAGCCTCAGCGCGGGGGTGAGGATCGCCGCGGGTGTGCTCATCGTGCTCGCCGTGGTTGCCGGTTGCGGCTTCGTGATCGTGCAACCCAATGATTCGCGGGTGCTGATCCTGTTCGGTCGCTACGCCGGGACGCTCACCGAGGCGAGGTTGTGGTGGGTGAACCCGTTCACCGTGTTCTGGCGTACCCGCGTGTCGCTGCGCGTGCGCAACTTCCAGAGCGACCGGATCAAGGTCAACGACCTGAGCGGCAACCCGATCGAGATCGCTGCCGTGATCGTGTGGCGGGTGACGGATACCGCGAAGGCCATGTTCGACGTCGATGACTATCCGTCGTTCGTGGTGGTACAGAGTGAGACAGCGGTGCGCCACCTCGCCAGCAAGTATCCCTACGACGATTACGACCTGTCCAGCCTGTCGCTGCGAGGCAACGCCGATGAAGTCCTGGAGAGCCTCCACGGCGAGCTTCAGGCGCGGCTCCAAGCAGCCGGGATCGAGGTGCTCGAGACGCGGCTGACCCACCTCGCGTACGCGCCCGAGATCGCCGAGTCGATGCTGCGCCGCCAGCAGGCGGAGGCGATCCTCGCCGCGCGCAAGACGATGGTGGCCGGCGCGGTCGGGATCGTTCACATGGCGCTGGCCCAACTCGCCGACAGCGACCTGGTCGAGCTCGATCCGGAGCGCAAGGCGGCGATGGTGTCGAACCTGATGGTCGTCCTGTCCGGCGACCACGCCCCCACCCCGGTCCTCAACACGGGCTCGCTCTACAGCTAAGACCGTGGCCGAGAGCAAGCGGTTCCTGCTGCGCCTGAGGCCCGAGCTGTTCGAGGCTCTGCGACGCTGGGCAGATGACGATCTCCGGAGCATCAACGCGCAGATCGAGTACCTCCTGACCGACCAGGCGCGCCGGGCCGGGCGGCTGCCGGCGCGTGGTGTGCCGCGACCCAGGGAGCCCGACCCCCCGGACCCTGACACGGCCGAGGGTGACGAACCGCCCAGCAGGAAACAGCGAGCGCAGGCTCGCCCGCGGCGTTAAGGGCGTGCCCGGTACGTAAGCGCAACGCCCCGCCTCGACGCCGGGAAATCTGCCCCGCCCGGCGCTAGGACGTGACATCATCGAACGTTAGTCGAGGAGTGGGTGCTCCGATTCAGGAGACCGGATGTCTCGGAATGGACCAACATGAGCCTGGAACTACTTGACGCGCACGCCGTACCCGAGGGCATCGTGATCACGTTCGCGACCGAGCGCGGGCTCGAGTCGCTGACCGGGAGCCGCGACCAGGTCGTTCGCCTCGCCCAAGCGATGCGCCAGGTCAGCGCAACCGCCTCCCGCAGCGGCTCCGAGCGCGTCTGGCTCGAAGACGTCATCGTCGGCGACGCCGTGGTGAAGCTCGGATTGAGCTCTGAAGGCGAGGCCCGGGTGCGGATAGACCGTTCGCACGCCTCGTCCGACGGCTGAGCCTCCCCGCCGGCGCGGTTACGCGCTACGCCGGGATCGCAACCCGAGCGTGACAGCCGCCGCGGGTCATGCAACACTTCCGGTCATCTGTTGCATTAGACGTCCAGAGGGAGGCATATGAGCATCGAATTGTCGGCGACGGGCACCCCGGCGAGGACAGCGAACGCCGGCGGTGGATACAGCGACGGGGACGAAGTATGCGCGCTGACGCGGCTGACTTTCGAAGAGCTCGCGCGCGGAGTCTCGGGCATCGGCGGCCTGCACGGAGCCATCGCCACCCGCGTGTTCGAGCGCGTCGGCCGGCGCGGCATGGCGCGGGTATTGCATGACGCCATCTCCGGCGCGGTGTACAGCGGGATCGGCGCCTGCACGAACTCGATCGGACGCGCGGCGGGAAATGCCCTGTCCGCGTCGGGTACGCGTGAAGAGCGGTCGCTGTCGCCGACGCCACTCGGGGGCGGAGTCATCGCGGTGATCGACGGGCTGATCGGCGATGAGCTCGAACGGAAGCGCAGCGTGCTTCAGGAGCCGATGTCGGTGCGCGTCGACGGCCGGGTCGTCGACTGTGAGCGAGGCCCTCTCACCCGCGCGTTCCCCAGGGCGACGCGCCGGATCCTCGTCTTCGTCCACGGCCTGATGGGCACCGAGTTTCCCTGGAGCTGGTGGGCGGCGGAGAACGGCGGCACGTACGGGACGAAGCTGATGCGGGACCTCGGGCTGACGCCCGTGTACGTCCGCTACAACACCGGCCGCCACATCTCTGAGAACGGTCGCTGCCTGGCCGAGCTGATCGAGCGCTTGGTGGCCTCGTGGCCGGTCGATGTCGACGAGGTGGCGTTGCTCGGACATTCGATGGGCGGGCTCGTCTCGCGCAGCGCCTGCTATCAGGCCGCGGACGCGGGACACGCCTGGGTGCATCGGGTGCGGCACGTGGTCTCTCTGGGCAGCCCGCACATGGGCGCGCCCCTGGCCCAAGCCGTGCACTACGCGGCGGCCGGGCTCCATCGCGTTCCCGAGACGCAACCGCTGGCCGGCCTCCTGCGCCGCCGCAGTGGCGGCATCCGTGACCTGCGCTACGGCTCGCTGGTGGACGAGGACTGGCTCGACCAGGATCCCGACGTGCTTCGGGCCAAGGCCTGCAAAGAGGTGCCTCTGCTCGAGGGCGCCACGCACTGCTTCGTCGCGGCGACGATCATGCGGGCGGAGACCCACCCGCTCAGCCGGCTGATCGGTGACCTGCTCGTGCTCCAGCCGAGTGCGTCGGGGCGCAGCCGCTCCCGCAGGATCCCCTTCGAGGCGGAATACGGGATGCACATCGGTCCCGCGAATCACCTGGCGCTGCTCAACCATCCCGTCGTGTACGAGCGGCTGCGCACGTGGCTGTCGGTGTCCTCGCCCTGCCCCGCGTGATCCAGCGACGTGCGTCCACCCCGGTCGGCGCTCCGCGCTCCTCCCTCTGCCCGCACGCGGCCCGGCCACCGCGTGCGGGCAGACGCAGGCGCTAGCCTCCGCAGCCGACCCAGGCGCTCGCGCCCTGGTGGGCGTAGATCGTCTGCGCGCAGGCGTCCTGACCACCGGCCGTGGAGAGGTCGCAACCGTAGTTCGCGGCCGTCGACGGCGTGATCTGGTAGCGCCCCGTGGCGCCGGAGGACGAGTTCGTGTTCGACGCGCCGGTCGAGTAATCGCTTCCCGACTCCGAAGCGCACGACGGCACACCGCCGCCGCCCGACGCGCCGCCGGACGACACGGGGGACGTCGACGTCGACGTCGTCACCGGACTCCGCGCGGGCGTCGCCGGGGCGAGCATCCGCTCCAGTACGGCGGTCGAGGCGACCGTCTCGGCGTCGGTCGCCGGCTGGTGGGGGGCGAAGCCGTCCTCGACGATATTGCGGCCCGGAGCGCGCCGCCCGAGCTCGCGGGCGACCCGCGCGTACACGCGCTCATACGCGCGCGCGTGGGCGGGTGTCGGGGGATTGGCCTCATGTGAGGCGGACACTTTCGGCGCGTGGGCGCCGGGGGTTACGGCGGCGAGCGCGAGGCTCGCGGGCAGAATCAGCCCATTCATCAGGTACCTCCTGGTTTCCTAGTCGTGTTTCATCGTCCAGCAGGCGTGCTTGAGATCCCGAGGTCCGGGAGCACGCTGGTGTTGGGCGTGGGCGACACCCCCTTTCAGCGAGCGTCTGAGAGACAGCTGCACGTCGCGCGCATCGCGACGGCGATTTGCACCGCTCGCGGTCGCCTCGACCGCGTGGCAGCCGCACCGTAACGAACGCGGCTGACGACCCGCGACGGGTCCGGCGCCGAATGACCTAAACAGCCGATCGGCAATCCGTCGGTGACGTCGATCACACAACCGGCCCACGGTCGCCGGTTGAAAAGCATCTTGCGCGGCTATGAAGCAGGGATGGATCAGTCGCGAGCCCCGCTGCTGGAGGCGCTGGCCGATTACCACCGGCGCGGGCGCTACGGCTTCACCCCGCCCGGCCATCGCCAGGGACGGGGAGTCGATCCGCGCGTGATCGAGGTGATGGGGGCCGAGCCGTTCCGGGACGACGTGCTGGCCTCGGCGGGATTGGACGATCGCTCGTCATCGGGCGGCTACCTGAAGGACGCCGAGCAGCTGATGGCCGACGCGGTAGGAGCCGAGCACGCGTTCTTTTCGACATGCGGGAGCTCCCTGTCGGTCAAGTCCGCGATGCTCGCGGTGGCCGGACACGATGGTGAGCTGCTGCTGAGCCGCGACGCACACAAGTCGGTCGTGGCCGGGCTCATCTTCTCCGGCCTGCGCCCGTGCTGGATGAGCCCGCGCTGGGACACGCAGCTCCACATCGCCCACCCCCCATCAGCCGAGCAGGTGGCAGAGGGCTGGGATCGGCATCCCGATGCGGCGGCAGCGC
The DNA here is from genome assembly GCA_963710305.1 of uncultured Solirubrobacterales bacterium. Lineage (GTDB taxonomy): Bacteria > Actinomycetota > Thermoleophilia > Solirubrobacterales > Solirubrobacteraceae > Palsa-465. The sequence goes on from CAVPZV010000002.1 coordinate 346,470, forward strand.
TGGTGGTCAGCCCCACGCCGTACGGCACGTGCGCGGACATCGAGGGGATCGCGCGGGTGTGCCACGAGCGCGGGCGTCCGCTGATCATCGACGAGGCCTGGGGAGCGCACCTTCCGTTTCATCCCGACCTCCCGACCTGGGCCATGGACGCAGGCGCAGACGTTTGCCTGGTCAGCGTCCACAAGATGGGAGCCGGCTTCGAGCAGGGATCGGTCTTTCACGTCCAGGGCGATCTCGTGGATCCCTCGCACATCGCGGCGTGCGCCGATCTGCTGATGACGACCAGCCCCAACGTGCTGCTCTACACGGCCTTGGATGGGTGGCGGCGCCAGATGGTTGAGCGCGGCGAGGCCATACTGGGCGCGGCGCTGGAGGTGGCACGCCGGGTGCGTCGCGAGGTCGACGGCATGTCCGGTCTGCACGTGCTCCACGACGAGCTGGTGCGGCGGGAGGCATCGCACGATCTCGACGAGCTCCAGGTCCTGATCGACGTCACCGAGCTGGAGATCAGCGGCTACCAGGCGGCCGATTGGCTGCGCGAGCACGAGCTCATCGATATTGGCCTCAGCGACCACGCTCGCATCCTGGCCACGCTCTCGATGTCCGACAACGAGGAGAGCGAGCAGCGCCTGCGCACCGCGCTCGAACGGCTCGTCGCCGCAGCGCCGGAGCTGCCACGGCCACATCCCGTGAAGCTGCCTTCCCCCGACGAGCTCGAGCTCGAGAGCATCCAGCGCCCGCGCGACGCGTTCTTCGGACCCGTCGAGCACGTGCCCGTCGACGATGCGATCGGCCGCGTGGCGGCCGAGCAGATCACGCCCTACCCGCCGGGAATACCGGCGGTCGTGCCCGGCGAGCGGCTCAACCGCGCGGTGCTCGACTACCTGCGCAGCGGACTCGAAGCGGGCATGGTGCTGCCGGATCCTGCGGACCCGAAGCTCGAGACCGTGCGAGTCACCGCCGACTAGCGCGACAGATGTCGCCGTCGGGGTAGCCCTCGCGAGGTGATGGTTCGCTGCGCTAGCGTGCCGTGGGTGCCCGATCGAGCCTCCGAGATCGGCCTGTGGCTGGTCCGCTACGGGATCGGCGTCGTGATGGTGGTCGCCGGGATCGTGCTGCTCGTCGCGGTGCCGGGGACCGGCGTGGATGGCTTCGCGATGGCCGTGGGCGGCGGGCTCGCCGTGCTGCTGCTGAACCTGCTCTTCCGCATGGGCGTGGCCGGCGACGAGGATCGCGCCCGCGAGGAGGACGCCCGGCGGTATTTCGACGAGCACGGGGTGTGGCCGGATGAGCCGCCACCCAAGGCGCGCCGCTGGAACCTGCCCGCCGGGGCCGCGCCGCCCGAGAACGACGACCCAGCTTCCCGGTAGGCGCTCACACCCGCGCGCTCAGAAGCTGCCCTCCGTCGGCGCGCGTCACGTCGACCTGGTCCAGGCCGGCCTCGCGCGCCAGCGCGGCCAGCTCGTCGTCGCTGTGGAAGTGGCCACGGCTGGCCAGGGGCTCGGGCGCGGCGCGGGTACCGCGAAGCTCGGGTGGGGTGGTGTACACGGCGATGCGTCCGCCCGCCCGCAGGACGCGCCGGCATTCGGTCAGCACCGCCACCGGGTCGTCGAAGAAGAAGAACACGACCGACATGGCAATCGCCGTGAACGCATCGTCTTCGAAGGGCAGCGCTTCGGCCTCGGCCAGGACGACGCGCGCGCCGGGTGCTCGTCCGCGCGCCAGATCGACCATCTCCTCGCTGTGGTCGAGACCGGTGACGCGGGCGCCGTGCTGTAGTGCCTCGCGCAGCAGCAGCCCGCCGCCGCAGCCGATCTCCAGGAGCTCGTCCCCGGCGCGCAGACCCAGCGCGTCGAGGATCGCCCGCCGGGCGAAGTCGTGCACATCCTCCGCCCCGTACACCCGCCGGGCGCGACCGCCGCGGGGTCGGCGGGCCACGCGGTCGGTCAGCCAGTCGACGAACGCGTCCTCGGGCAGACCGGACGTCCGCCAGGCGGTGAGGTCCTCGTCGCCCAGCCCGAACGACCGCAGCGTCTCCTCGGGCTCCGGCCCCACCATGCGCCAACTGTACGTACACGTCACGCCGAGACGATCTTCGGGTACCTACTGGAGCCATGCTTCGCCTGATCGGACTGGCGATCTCGATCGGTCTCGCCGACGCGCTGAACCCGAGCACGATCGCGCCCGCGCTGTACCTGGCCTCCGGCGACCACCCGCGCCGCAACGTGACCGAGTTCACGCTGGCGGTATTCGGGGTGTTCCTGCTGGGCGGCGCGATCATCCTGCTCGGCCCCGGTCAGGCGGTGCTGGCGATCGTCCCGCGGCCCAGCGCGACCGTGCGGCAGATCGCCGAGGTCGTCGCCGGCGGCGTGATCCTCGCCGCTGCGGCGGTGCTGTGGCGCCGGCGCGCGCGGCTGGCGCGGCGGCAACTGCCGGTCCCGCGCAGCGAGCGGCGCTCGAGCGCGGTGCTCGGAGCGACGATCAGCATCGTCGAGCTGCCCACCGCGTTCCCGTACTTCGCGGTGATCGCCGCGATCGTCGGATCGGGCTATGACCTACCGCGCCAGGTGATCCTGCTCGCGCTCTACAACGGGTGCTTCGTGCTGCCGCTGTTGCTGATCATGGGCACGCTCGCGGTGGCGCCCGATCGCTCGGAGGAGATCCTGGGCCGGGCGCGGCGATTCCTCCAGCGATACTGGCCACAGGTGCTGGCCGGACTGGCGCTGCTCGCGGGCGCGTTCGTCACGCTGCTCGGCGCCACCGGACTGGCGAGCGGCGGCCACGGGACCGTGGGGAATCTCTCGCGCGGCTTCCAGCATCTCGTGCACCACCGCTGAGCACGTCAGCCACCGGTTCCGAGCAGGTGAACGTTATGCGGGTCCGCGCGCAGGCCGACGGTGGTGCCCGGCGCCACCGCCGCGCGGTCGTGGGGGGCGCTCGCCGGCACGTGCACGGTGAAGCGGGTCAGCCTGATGACGAGACCACCGCGTTCCTCGCGGGCGCTCACGACCGAGTCGGTAAGGGTGCTCTCGGCCGGCCTGGTCAGCTCGAGCGCCCACGGATGGACTGCCAGCTCGACCGGGCCTTCGGCCGAGGTGGCGCTCACCAGCTCCCCGCCCCCGGCCAGCCGGATGCTCGACCCGGACGCGGCCGGGGCGGCGACGCCCTCGACGACGTTCGCCCCGGTGAGCGCTGCCACCATCACGGTGGCCGGTGCGCTCAGCAGCTCAGTGGCGGTGGCGAGTTGCACCAGTCGCCCCCGATCGAGCACTCCGATGCGCCCGGCGAGCGCACTCGCATCGTCGAAGGCATGCGTCACCAGCAGCGTCGGGAGTCGCACGTCGGCGAGGATGTCGGCAAGCTCCGCGCGTACCTGCTGGCGGGTGAGCGCATCGAGCGCGCCGAACGGCTCGTCGAGCAGGAGCACGCGCGGCTCACGGGCAAGCGCGCGGGCCAGCGCAACTCGCTGACGCTCGCCGCCCGACAGCTGCCCTGGATGCGCCGCCGCCAGGTGAGCGACGCCCAGACGCTCGAGTAGGTCCGGCCGCTCGCGCCGGCCGGCAAAGGCGACGTTGCCCGCGACCGTCAGGTGCGGGAACAGGCCGTAGTCCTGGGGCAGGTAGCCCACGCGGCGGCGTTCCGGCGGAAGCTGAACCCCCCGCTCGGCGTCGAGCCACACCTCGTCGCCGAGCGCAATCCGGCCCGCGCGCGGGCGCTCGAGCCCGGCCACCGTGCGCAGGAGCGAGGTCTTGCCCGCTCCCGACGGCCCGACCAGCGCGATCGTCTCGGCACCGAGGCTCAGCGTGACGCGAAGATCGAACGATCTCCGCGCGATGGTGATATCGATGGTGAAGGAGTCCATGAGCGCGCGAGGAGCTTCGCCGTGAGCAGGATCGCGGCACTGACGATTATCAGCAGCACGCCGATCGCGATGGCCTGATCGAGGTTCGCGTCGAACAGCGAGTAGACCGCGAGCGGCAGCGTCTGCGTGCTGCCCTGGAGGCTGCCCGCGAACAGGATCGTGGCACCGAACTCGCCGATGCCCCGGGCGAAGGCCACCGCAGCCGCTGCGCCCAGCCCGCCGCCGGCCACGGGAATCGCCACCGCCAGCAGGCGGCGAACCGGACCGGCGCCGAGTGTGCTCGCGACGTCGATGAGCGCCGGGTCGACCGCTTCGAACGCGGCAATCGCGCCGCGCAGGTAGAACGGGCTGGCCACGAACACGATCGCGATCACCACCGCGGCCTGGGTGAAGGCGAGGCTGACGCCGAGCGCACTCAGCGTGTGCCCAAATAGCCCGAGGCGGCCGAACGCGACGAGCAGGCCGAGGCCGGCCACGGCCGGCGGCATGACGAGGGGGAGCTCCACCAGCGTGATCACCACCGCCCGTCCGGGAAAGCGCGCGCGGGCCAGGATGTAGGCGAATGGGGTGCCGACGCCGATCATGAGCGCGAAGGCGATCGCGTTGGTCTTGAGCGAGACCAGGATGGCGTCGGTGGCGACCCGCGCTCCGAAACCGTCGATCAGCCCGTGCAGCGGCTGGTAGGTGACGAGCGCGACGATCGGGAGCAACAGGAACGCCAGCACGACCGCGACGACGAGCGCGGCCGCCACGGCCACGCCGGCGCGGGCGGTGCTCATGGCAGGCCGAACCCAGCGGCGCGCAACCTGGCCTGGGCGCTCGGCGAGAGCACCCTGGACACGAAGGCCTTCGCCGCCGCTTGGTGCTTGCTCGCCTTCACCACCGCGATGTAGTCCTTGGCGGCCGGCTTTGCGTTCGCCGGAAGCCGGATCACCGCCACCTTGCCGTCGGCTGCCTTGGCGTCGGTGATGTAGACGAAGCCCGCGTCGGCTTGGCCGAGCGCGACCTCGGCCACGGTCTGCGTCACGTCGGTCGTCTGGCTGACGACGTTCTTCATCGCCGCGGCGGTGATCGCGAGGTTCTTGAACGCGGTGCGGGCATAGTCGCCGCACGGGACCGTGGCGTCACAGATCACGAGCTTCACTCCCGGCTTGGTGATGTCCGCGACGGAGCGGATGTGCGCGGGATTGCCCTTCGGGCACGATCAGCACCAGGGTGTTGGTGGCGAACTCGACCGGCTTGCCGACCAGGCCCTTGGCGTACAGCTGCGCGGGCTGCTTCGGGCTCGCCGCCGCGAACACGTCCGCCGGCGCCCCCTGCTCGATGTCGGTCTCCAGCGCACCCGAGCCGCCAAATGTGTACTTCGGGTGCGGATCGATGGCCGGGAACACTTTGGTCAGCGACGCGGCGGCATACACCGTGGGGTTCGACCCGGTCGACGGCGATGCCGCAGTGGAGCGCGTGGCGGTGCCGCTGCTGGAGCCGCAGCCCGCCGCCGCAGCCACCAGAGCGAGAGCCGCGCCGCCGCGGAAGATGCGGGCGAGCTGATTCATGCCAGAATCCTGTCACAATTCTGAAGTAATGGCATCCTCTCTTCGTGAGCGCCGTCTCGCCTTGGGGCTGACGCAGGCGCAACTCGCCGCCAGGGGCGGCGTCAGCCGCCAGCTCGTGGCCGCCGTCGAGGCCGGGCAGAACGTGCCCGCCGTCGATGCCGCGTTGAGGCTCGCCCGCGCGCTGGGCGCGACGGTGGAGGAGGTGTTCACGAGCACGGATGCCGCCACGGTCCGACCGGCGCTCGGCGGCACCCTGCGCGACGGGACGCCGATCCGCGTGGGACGCGTCGGCGATCGACTGGTCGCGGCTGAGCTTGCCGATCACGGCGCGTCCGGTGCAGGCTGGGCCAGCCCTGACGGCGTGCTGAAGGATGGACGCCTGCGGCTGTTCGCGCGGGCCGCTCCCGCCGGACTCGTGATCGCCGGCTGTGACCCCGCGCTCGGCATCGCCGAAGCGATGCTCGGTTCAGGCGGCCTGCTCGCGCTGTCGGCCGCGAGCGGCACGGCGCTGCGTGCGCTGGAGCGAGGCGATCTGCACGCCGCGGTGGTTCATGGACCGTCCAGCCTGCTGCCGGCGGAGCCGGTGGCCGTCGTGCGCCTGCACCTGGCGCGCTGGCAGGTTGGGGTTGCCGTCGCTCCAGATCGCCGCGCGCGATCGCTGGACGCGGTCCTGTCGGGCGCCGTGCCGATCGCGCAGCGCGATCCCGCGGCGGCGAGCCAGCAGGCACTCGAGCGTGCGGCGGGCCGAGCCGGCCGAGGCTCGCTCCCGGGTCCACGCGCCGGCGGGCACATCCATGCCGCCCGGCTCGCGCGCCGTGCTCGGCTGCGCCGCCGTCACGACCGAGTCCGCGGCCCGCGCCTTCGGCCTGCGCTTCCATCCGCTGGAAGAGCACGTCGTGCAGGTCTGGCTGGCCGAGCGCTGGCGCGATCACCCAGGCGTCGGCGCGCTCGGGGATCTCCTGACCAGCGCGGCATTCACCGAACGCGTGGAGCAGTTCGGCGGCTACGACCTCGCCGGGTGCGGGGCGCGCCTGTAGGCTAGCGCAGCCGCACGCCCCACACGCTCGTGAGGCTCTCCCCCGGCTCGAGCCGCAGCAGTCCCTCGCCGCTCACGAACGCGTTGGCCGGGCAGGTCATGGGCTCGGCGGCGAGGCCGAGTCGCCGTCGCGCCGGGGCGAGCGTGTCACCGGTGTAGAGCTGGATCACCGAGTAGCTCTCGTCGGCCCACAATTCGACCGTCCCCGAGTCGGGGCCGGTGAGCCTGACGGTGGCCTGGCCGTCGTCGCCACGCGCGAGGTCGGTGAACGCGGTGTCGATCTTCGCGTCGCCGATCTGCCTGCCCTGGGCGAAGTCGAGCTCGCTCCCCGCCACCGGCTCGCGTCCGGACGGGAGCTGGCGCTCGTCGGTGAGGATTCGCGTCGCCGCCGCGAACTCGAGCCGGCAGTCGTCGAGATACCCGGCCCCGGGAGACAGATATGGGTGCTGACCCGAGCCGAACGGGCAGGCGCGGTCGCCCACGTTGCGCGCCGAGGTGCGGACCGTCAGGCCGTCCTCGCCGAGTGCGTAGTCGATCCGCACGTCGAGGGCGAAGGGATAGCCGGTCTGGGGAGGCAGCTTGGCGGCCACCACCACCCGCTCGGTCTCGTGCTCGACCGCCCGCCAGGGCTGCCAGCGCAGCAGCCCGTGAATCGCGTTGCCGAGCTTCACCTCGGTGACCGGCAGCTGGTGCTCGGCGCCGTCGAAGCTGTAGCGGCCGTCGCCCAGGCGGTTGGGCCAGGGGATCAGCGGCGTCCCGTGGCCGCCGTCCGACATGGCGGTTTCCGGATACGGGTCGAGCACGCTCCGGCCGCCGACGTCGTAGCAGCGGATCCCGCCGCCGACCTCGACGATCACGGCCCGCTGGTCGCCGTGCGCGATCGCGAACTGCTGCCCTGACGGCTGAAAGCCCTCGCTCACGCGCCGCAGTCTTTCACGCGCCGGGCTACCCGCGCCGGCGCAGGTAGGTCCCCATGCGCGTCAGCAGCTCCGGCGCGCTGGGCCGCTCGTAGCTCGGGTCGAGCTCGGCGTAGATCGCCTCGACGTTCACGACGATCCGCTCGCGGTCACCCCAGTCGGCGAACGGTCCCAAATCGATGTCGAGCGCCGCCTCCAGCGCCGGCATGCCCGCGCGGTGGCGCTCGGTCGCCTGATCGCGCACGTACTCGAGGTAGGCGCGTACCTGACGCGGCCCCTCCTTGTCGGTCACGGGCCCGTGGCCGGGGACGATCGTGTCCACGTCCAGCCCCTCGATGTGCTGGCACGCCGCCAGCCAGTTGGACACCGGGCCCGTCCACATGATCGGCGTGCCGCCCACGAACAGGATGTCGCCCGTGAACACGGCGCGCGCGTCCGGCACGTAGGCGATCACGTCGCCGCGGGTGTGTGCGGGCCCGAGCTCGAGCAGCTCGACGCGCCGGCCTGCGACCTCGAGCGTCAACGAGCCGTTGAAGGTGCGGGTGGGCAGGCGCAGCTCGATCCCCTCGAAGTCGAAGGCGCCGAAGGCATGACGCAGGAACGCGCTCAGGTCCTCGTCTTCGATCTCCGCCGTCGTGAGCGCGTGCATGAGCTCGGGCGTGACCATCCGCATGTCCTCCACCGCGCCCTCCGCGGCGATGATCTCGGCCTCCTCCGGGAGGAGCTGGTTGCCGTAGCAGTGGTCGCCGTTCCCGTGGGTGTTGAGCACCTGCCCGATCGGGCTGCGCCCGGTGAGCGGCCGCATCGCCTCGAGCATCTCGCGCGTGAGCCGCAGGTCGAACAAGGTGTCGATCAGCAGCGAGTGGCCGTCGGCCACGACCAGGCCGGCGTTGCTCCAGCCCCAGCCGCCGTCGGGCTGCAAGAACGCGTACAGCCCGTCGTTCAGCTCGTGCAGTCCCCGGGTATAGGACACCTGGCAAATCCTATTGCCGCACTCCACCCGGGCAGGCGAGGGACCGATCTTTTGTCCACCCGGCCATGTATTCATCCGGCCAGCAGCCGAATCATGTGGTTATGCGACCGATAATCGCGCTCACTACCTCCGAGATTCGCCGTCCCGAGGACTGCCCTCACCCGCCCCAGGGCGAGCCACCGCGGCTGGAGCTGGCCCTCGCCACGCTGTATCCGGAAGCGATCGAGCGCGCCGGCGGGATCCCGGTGGTGGTGCCGCCGATGCGCCCGGAGACGATCGGGCCGCTGCTCGACCGCGTCGACGCGATCTGCCTCACCGGTGGTCCCGACCTCCAGCCGAGCACCTACGGCGCCGAGCCCCACGAGGCGCTCGGGCCGACCGAGCCGCGGATCGACGCACTCGAGCTCGCGCTGGTTCGAGGCGCCGATCAGCGTGGCCTTCCGATCCTGGGGATCTGCCGCGGGATGCAGATGCTGAACGTGGCCCGCGGGGGAACGCTGCACCAGCACCTCCCGGATCTCGTCGGCACGCAGCTGCGCCACCGCCAGGACGAGCACACCAGCATCCCCACGCACGTGGTCAAGACCGCGTCCCGCAGCACCGTCCGCGCAATCCTCGGCGGCTCGCCGGTCGCGGTCAACTCGTTCCATCATCAGGCCGTGCGCGATCTCGGTGAGGGCCTGGTGGCGACCGCGTGGGCACCGGACGGGACGATCGAGGCGGTCGAGGAGCCGGGCGACCGGCTCGTGCTCGGCGTCCAATGGCACGCTGAGGGGCTGCGCGCACACATCCCGCTGTTCGAGCTGCTCGTGAATGCCGCTCATAGCGATCTTCCGCTGATCGTGCAGGAGGCCGTTTAGCCCCACTTGACGGATTCGCGGCTAGACTCGGCTTTACGTTGACTTGGGGGACAACTGAGGGGACGACGGTCGTACGGGAGGCCGACTGGTCGCACTGGCGGTCGTCTGAGCCGTACACGGTGGGGATCGAAGAGGAGGTCATGCTCGTCGATCCGGCCACGTGGGCGCTCAGCGAGCGCGCCGACGACGTGCTGGCCGTCACCGCCGACGATCACGCCGGCCGCCGGGCGGCAGAGACGCACGAGGCCGCGCTGGAGCTGAAGACCGGCCCCCACGCCAGCGTCCACGACGCGGTCGCGGAGCTGCGCGAGCTGCGCCACCGTCTGAACGACGACGTGACCGGGCTGGGGCTCGCGGCCGCCGCCGCCGGCATGCATCCCGCCCGCCCGGCCTCGGTGGCCAAGGTCTCACCCTCGAGCCGCTACCAGATCATCGAGCGCACGATGCGCGGCCTGGCTCACCGCGAGCCCACGTTCGCGCTGCACGTCCACGTCGGCGTGCCCGACGCCGAGAGCGCGATCCGCCTGCTGAACCGGCTGCGCGCGCACCTGCCCGTGTTCCTCGCCCTGTCGGCCAGCTCCCCGTTCATGCGCGGCGACTCGACCGGGCTGGCCTCGAACCGGACGGTGGTCTTCCAGGGCTTTCCCCGCACCGGACTGCCGCGCCGCTTCGACGACTACGCCGACTGGGCGAGCACCGTCGACCTGCTCGTGCGCTCGCGGGCGATTCCCGAGCCCACCTTCCTGTGGTGGGACCTCCGCCCGCAACCGCGACTCGGCACGGTGGAGGTGCGGATCATGGACTCCCAGCCGCGGCTGACCGCGACGGCCGCCCTGTGCGCCCTGGTCCAGTCGGTGGCGCGCCTCGAGCTCGAGGACGAATACGCCTCGCCCGCGCTCGTCGACGCCCAGGAGGCGCTCGCCGAGAATCGCTTCCTGGCCGTGCGCGACGGCGCCCGGGCCCAGCTGATCGATCCCGCCGACGGCGTCCGCCTCCCCCTCCCCCAGATCGTCGGCGAGCTGCTGGCCGCCGCCCGTCCCCACGCCGAGGCGCTCGACGCGGTGGCGGAGCTCGACCTGGTGCCGGCGCTGGTGCAGGCGCCGGAGGCCACGCGTCAGCGCGCGGTGGCGGCGGCGGTGGGGATCCCCCAGCTCGTCGCCGACCTGGCCGAGCGCTTTACAAGGGATTAGATGGGGCCGGGCCTGCGGCCCGGCGTCGCCCCTACCCGGGAAAGACGTTCCGTTCGGCGCGCCCGGGTCGCCGAGGCCGAGGAAGTTCCCGTCCAGCGGGAAGAAGCTCGGTCTCGGTGAATCACGCGCGTCGAGAGGAACGATGTTCCCGGTCGCCCGCCCGGCGCGCGGCAGGGATGCCGGCGCCGCCAACCGGCCCCTACTCAGCCTGCGCCACCGCCTCCTGGGTGCTCAGCTCCATCATCTTCGCCGGCGGCTCCGAGACGACGATCTCAGAGGACACGTTCAGGTCGGCGTCGACGTGGATGAGCTCGCCCGACTCCAGCAGGCGCCATCCGGGGTTCTGGTCCATCGGCTGAGATGCGATCACGGTGGCGGGAAAGATCGCGAGCTGGCCTGAGAGGACGCGGGTGATCCCGGTGTCCGCCGACATCTCGCCCACCGAGCCCAGCGTGCGCTCGAGGATCCACAGCTCGTTGGTCTCGGGGTAGCGGAGCGCCCACACGTCGGTCGACGTGGTCAGGATCATGTTGAGCGAGTAGAGGAGCTGCTCGGCCGCCAGCTCGTTCGCGGCGGCGGTGATCCCGGCGACGACGTCGCCACCGTGCTCCTCGATTCGCTTGGTCATCAGCGTGAAGTAGAGCTCCGAGTCGGTGGCGCCCCGGAGCAGGGCTCGGTGCTCGCCGAGGCGCGCCGTCAGCGCGTCGAGCTCACCGAGCACGCCGTTGTGGGCGAACAGCCGGCCGTGCTGCTCGAACGGGTGCGTGTTCTCGAGCGTCGGCTCGGCCGCGGTGGCGTGCCGGATGTGGGCCAGGAAGGTGCGCGAGCGCACCTGCTGGGCACCGTGGACGAAGGTCTCGCTGCGGTTCGCGGCCACCGGTTTGCGCCACAGGCGCGGACGGCCGTCCGGCTCGAACGTCCCCAGCCCGACCCCGTCGGGCTGGGTCTGGCTCTGGAGCAGGAGGCTCTCGGGGGCGTCGACGAGCCAGAACGTGGCCTGGACCTCGTTCGCCCCCCCGCTCATCCCGAAGAGCCTGCACATGGCGCGGGCATTCTATTCAGGCCACCCGCAGCAGCATGCGCAGTATCGGCGCCGCGCGCGCGGCATCGGGACGCTCGCCGGTGATCAGGTCCAGGTAGGTGTAGGACTCGATCAGGCGCACGATCACGTAGGCCAGCTCGTGCAGGTCCACAGGGAGATCGAGTCCCTCCTCCCGCAGCATCCGCTCGATCGCCTCGATCAGCCGTGGCTGGAAGCCGGTCTCGTGGCGGGTGAGCAGGCGCATGGCGTGCTCGCCCTCCTCGGCCAGCCACCGCTGCATGCCCGAGTTGGCGATCACCGCCTCGAGGAAGCGGCTCACGATCGCGACGATCCGCTCGCCTCCGCGGGCGTCGAGGCTCGCCTCGATGTCGTCGAGCGTCCGGCGCGCGAGCGACCACAGGACCTCGACCAGGAACCGGTCACGCGAGCCGAACCACCGATACAAGGTGACGCGGTTGACGCCGAGCTCCGTGGCGAGCGCGCTCATGTCGATCCGAGCACCGCCCAGGAAGCGGCGGCGCGCGAGGGTGAGCGCGTCGGTGGGAAGCGGCCGCGGAGAGGTGACCACCGCACGGGAGGATGTCATGCGTTGCGTGTCGCCGGGACACGCGGTATTAATGCAACGTAATTGCCCATCTGTTGCGGGAGGTGCCGGTGCTCAGAACGGACGTCGAGGCGGTGGGGGCGTTGGCGGGCGACGCGCTCGCGGCCGGCGGCAAGCTCGTCAAGGACATGCACGAGGGGATCGCCGGGCGCCCCTTCAAAGCGCTCGGACCGATGGCGGCGCCGGCGCGCGTGATCCACGATGGCGTGGCCAAGGCGGTGTACGACGGCGTCGAGGGCGGCCTGCGCGGGGCGGCCCGGCGCGGTGCGCGTGTCGCCGCGCGGCGGGCGCCGGCGGAGGGGGCGCCGATCGGCTCCCGCCCGCAGGGCTCGCTCGTGCTCGGCGCCCTGAACGGGGTCTACGGCGACTACCTGACTGCGCGCCGCCGGGACCTGGCTCTGACCATGGAGATCCGGCGCGCCGGCGCGGCCGTGCCGGCGGAGCCCGAGGCGCTGCGCTCCGCCTTTCCGGACGCCACCTCCCGGATCGTGGTGTTCGCGCACGGGCTGTGCGAGACCGACGCGGCCTGGCGACTGCCGGCGCGAGGCGTCGATCGGAGTGACCGGCGGACCTACGGTGAGCGGCTACAGGACGAGCTCAGCTTCACGCCCGTGTACCTCAGGTACAACACCGGCCTGCACGTGTCGGAAAACGGCCGCACGCTGGCGCGGCTGCTCGAGGGCCTGGTCGACGGCTGGCCGGTGGGCGTCGAGGAGCTGGTGCTCGTGGGGCACTCGATGGGTGGGCTGGTCGCCCGCAGCGCCTGCCACTACGGCGAGGCCGGCGGCATGCGCTTCACCGATGCCGTCCGCCACGTGTTCTGCCTGGGCACCCCGCACCTGGGCGCCGACCTCGAGAAAGGGGCGAACCTGTTGTCGTGGGCGCTGGGCCGGTTGCCCGAGACGCGCGGCCTGGCGCGGGTCCTGAACGCGCGCAGCGTGGGGATCAAGGACCTGCGCTTCGGTTCCTGCGTCGAGGACGACTGGTGCGAGTGCGACGCCGACGAGTTCCTGCGCGACCGCTGCCAGGAGGTTCCGTTCCTGCCCGACGCCGCCTACTACTTCGTGTGCTCGAACCTGTATCGCGGCCGGTTCGGCGGCCTGCTGGGCGACCTGCTGGTGCGGGTGCCGAGCGGGTCCGGCCGGGGCGACGGTCGCGGGCGGAAGATCCCGTTCGAGGTCGACAACGGACGCGAGCTGACCGGGCTGAACCACTTCGACCTGCTCTGTCACCCGGCGGTGTACGAGTTGCTGCGGGCGTGGATCACGCGCCGGCGCGTGCCCGTGGCCGCCTAGCCGCGGTCGTTAACCTCGGGCGGCGTGCGCGATACGTTGCTCTTGAGCGTCGACTTCGAGGACTGGCACCAGCTGGTGCGCCGGCGCGTCGGCGCCACGGATTGGGATCGGCCCGGCCCGGCGCTGCGCGATCAGACGCGCGCGTTGCTCGAGCTGTTCGACGAGCTCGGAGTTCGCGCGACGTTCTTCGTCCTGGGCATGGCCGCGCGCGCCCACCCGGACCTCGTCGAGGCGGTGGCGGCGCGCGGGCACGAGATCGGCTCCCACGGCGATGCGCATCTGCCCGTCCACCGCCAGTCGCCGGCGGAGTTCGGCGCCGACCTGCGCGCGGCGCGCAAGACGATCGAGGAGATCGCCGCGGTGAGGCCGCGGGGCTACCGTGCGCCGGCGTTCTCGATCACCCGCGACGCCGGCTGGGCCTACGAGGTCCTCGCCGAGGAGGGCTTCCTCTACGACGCCAGCCAGCACGACTCGCCGCGGATCCGCGGCCGGGTGCGCGACGAGGGCACGCCGCACCGGCTCGAGCTGGGCGGCGGCCGAGGGCTGTGGGAGTTTCCCGTGGCGGTGTGGGAGAGCCGGCTCCCGGTCGGTGGCGCCTCGTACTGGGTGGTGACGCCGCGGAAGGTCGTGTTGCACGGGCTGGCGCGGACGGGGCGGTTCGGCGGGCTCTATCTGCACCCGCACGAGTTCGACCCGGCCCCGCTGCGGCGTCGGGCTGGGAGCGGACGCTCCGCCGGCGCAGCGCGCCCACGCCATGCTGCGCGAGGTGCAGCGCAACGCGGCCCGCCGGCGGGCACCGGCGGTCCTGCGCGCGATCGCCGAACGCTTCAGGCTGATCCCGTATGGTGAGGCCTATGCCGAGCTCAACGGCAGCGCCCCAGCGCGTACGTAACCGCTTCCGCGAGAAGGCCCGGGAGTTCGACGACCTCTACGAGGACGAGCGGCCGCTCACGCGGCTGCTGCGGCCGGGGCTGTTCCGCCGGCGCCAGCTCGCGGCCGACACCGTCCGCGCCTACCGTGACCCGCGCGTGCTCGACGTGGGGTGCGGCTCGGGGCGGATCGCCGAGTTCGTGCTGGAGGCCGGCGCGGCGCGCTATCTGGGGATCGACTTCTCCGAGCCGATGGTGGAGATGGCGCGCTCGCGGCTGGCGCGGTTCGACGAGCGCGTGGAGCTGATCCTGGGCGACTTTCTCGAGGCTCCGCTGGCGGGCGGCCCGTTCGACGTGGTGCTCGGGCTCGGGCTGTTCGACTACCTGCCCGACCCGCATCACTTCAGCCGCAAGATGTTCGAGCTGTGCGCTCCCGGCGGCTCGCTGGTGGCGTCATTTCCGACCTGGTCGCTGATCAAGGGGCCCGTGCGCAAGGTCCGCTACGAGTGGATCGGGGACTGCCCGATCTTCAACTACTCGCGCCGGGAGCTCGAGCTGATGCTGGGCGCGAGCGGCTTCGAGCAGGTCGAGATAATCAGCCCCGGGCGCAGCGGCTATCTCGTGCGCGCCCGCCGCGCGTAGCTTCTGGCGCTGAAATTGCGCGTTCACGGGGCCCGTGTGGGCCACGAGGAACGGGGTAGCCCTTAAGCGTGAGCCCGTCCCTCGGAGAGCGGCGCCAGTGGTGCCAGTCCTATCCGGCCACCCCGGAGTCGGTGCCCGTGGCGCGTCAGGAACTGGTGCGCTTCGCCACCGACGCCGGCGCGCCGTCAGCTCAGGTTGAGGCCGTGCGCCTGGCCGCCTCGGAGGCGATCACGAACATCGTCCTCCACGCCTACGACCGCACGTCGGGCGAGATCCACGTGGACGCGGACGTCGCCACCGGCGAGCTGACGGTGCACATCGCCGATGACGGCACCGGCCTGCGGCCCCGCTTCGACAAGCCCGGGCTCGGGCTGGGGCTGGCGCTGATCGCCCAGGCCAGCGACGAGCTCGACATCGTCAAGCGCCGCGAAGGCGGCACCGAGCTGCGCATGCGCTTCGCGCTCGACGGCGATCACTGAGCGAGCCGAGGCGCACCTCCCGGCGGCGGGCGACCGGGCCGACCCCGAGCGGGCCGACCCCGACCTCTTGGGAGAAAACCCACTCCATGCTGAAGTTATCTCCCACGCCCTCGACGAGGAGACGCCCGAGCCGGGACCGCGCGGCCCCGCCCCTCAGTCGACGAACGTAAACGCGTCGATCGTCTTGGTCAGCTCGAACACGCGCTGGACCTGGTGGGGTCCGCGCCTCAGGATGAGCTCGACCCGCCGGTCCGACGTCATGGCGCGTTCACGGGCACGGAGTAGAGCCTGGAGACCGGTGCTGTCCATGAACCCGACTCCGGCCAAGTCGATCAGGATCTTGGTGGCGCCGCCGGACTCGACCGCGTCGAGCTCGCGCTCGAGCATCGGCGTCGAGGCCAGGTCGAGCTCGCCGGCCAGGGTCAGGACGCTGGTCTCGTCCTCGGTGCTGCTCTCGACCACGAGCTGCCCGGGAAGGGGCTCGTTCGCGGACCAGGAGTCGATGTCAGCCATCGTGCTGGCCGTCGGAGGCGCGCATGCAGGTTCCCATCGGGGAAATCATCGCTTATCTCGTCTCACACACAGATGCGATGGTCCGAAGAACCAACCGTGGCCGGCTCGCCTTCGTCCCAGCAAGAGCGCGCCGGCGCGGACCGAAAGGTGGATCCGGACCGGCGTAGCCGCGAGGCTATCAACCGCGCCGGCTTCAGGCGGCAACCGGCTCGGGCTCGTCGGTGTAGCGACGAGCCACCTCGGCCAGGACCTGGATCATCGGCTTGGCGGCCGGCGCGACGCCGGGGCCGTTCATGGTCGCCGTGACCACGCGCCGGGCCGGACTCTGGGGCGCGAGCGCGCGCACCACGATCCCGGGCTGGACGTGACTGAGGGCGAGGCGGGGGATCAGCGCGACCCCGACGCCGGCGGTGACCAGCCCCTGCACGGTCTCGTAGTCGTCGCTTTCGAACGTGACCTTCGGCTCGAATCCCGCCGCCAGGCACGACCGGATCACGTGCCGGGCGCACGGGCTCGAGGCTGAGGTCTGCACCCAGTCCTGGTCGCTCAGGTCGGCCAGCGTCAGCGCCGGCTTGGCCGCGAGCGGATGCGCCGCGGGAAGCACGACGTGCATGGGATCGATCAGCAGCTGCGTGGTGCGCAGCCCGATGCCGGGCCGCTCGCGGACCCCGGGAAACTCGAACAGCAGCGCGAGGTCGAACTCGCCGGCGCGCAGCCGGGGCGCGATCTCCTCGGGCTCGCCTTCGGCCAGCGTCAGCGACACCTCCGGGTGGCGAGCCCGGAACCCCGCGATCGCCAGTGGCATCAGCGTCGCACCGGCCGACGGGAACGAGGCCACGCGCAGCGGTCCCCCACGAGCGCCGAGGATCGCCGCGAGCTCGGCCTCCGCGGCGTCGATCTGGGCGAAGATCGCCTCGGCGTGCTGGATCAACGCGGCCCCTGCGGCGGTGGGCCGGACGCCGCGCCGGCCGCGCACGAGCAGCGCACCGCCGGTCTCGGCCTCGAGACGGGCCACGGCCTGCGAGACCGCCGACTGGGTGTAGTCGAGCGCTTCGGCGGCGGCCGAGAACGACCCGCGGCTGACGACCTCGGACAGCACCCGGACCCGGCCCAGATTAGCATTAGCAGCAGTTATACCAAACATGAGTAGGTTCACTGGGACTGATACGAGGAGGCTGGCATCCTGACGCCGAAACTCGCGTTGGACAGCACCCCGGAAGCTTTGGAGGGATTCACATGGCACCGAAGGCGATCATCTCCTATGACGACACGGTCAACGACCTCGACGCGCTCGCGCTCGGCCGATTGCTCTCGAGCGCGGGTGCCGAGCTGATCCTGGCTTACGTCCGTCACGCCACGGACCACGACCCCGCCCGTGAGCACGCCGAGGCGGCTCATGCCGAGGCGCTCCTGGAGCGGGGCGGTGAGTGGCTCGACGATCCCTTCCTCGAGCGCCGCGTCGTCGTCAGCCCCTCGACCTCGCAGGGCCTGTGCTCGCTCGCAGCGCAGGAGGATGCCGAGATCGTCGTGTTCGGATCGGACTACCGCACCGCGGCCGGGCACATCTCCCCCCAGAAGTCGGCGCAGTGGCTGCTCGAGTGCGGCTCGGCCGCGGTCGCGATCGCGCCCGCCTGCTACCGGACCCGGTTGATCGACGGCATCCGCTCGATTGGAGTTCTGGCGGATCCGGGCGACGACGCGGCCATCGCCACCGCGCGTGAGCTGGCCGAGTCGTTCGAGTCCCGGCTGACTCGCGACGAGCGCCACGTCGACCTGCTCGTGGTCGGCTCGCGCTCGGAGGCGCCGCACGGCCGCCTGATGCTCAGCGCTCACGCCAATAACGCGATCGAAAACGCCACCTGCCCGGTGCTGGTCGTCCCGCGCGGAGTGACGATCGCCTTCCCGCAGCTGGCCACCCTGTAGGCCCACACCAGCCGGCACGCCGGCGCCCCCCACTATCGTGCGCCGGCGTGCGCACGCTGGTGATCTCGGATCTGCATCTGGGCGCGCGGGCGCGGCCGGGCGTGCTGGCTCGTCCCGAGCCGCTCGCTCATCTGGTGCGGGCGCTCGAGGACTTTGACCGCCTGGTACTGCTGGGCGACGCGCTCGAGGCGGTCAATCGCCGCACGCTGCGCGTGGCTGAACCGGTGCTGCGCGAGATCGGGCGGGCCATGGGACCCGAGCGACCGATCGTGTTCGTGCCGGGCAACCACGACCGCCCGCTGATTCGCGGCTGGATCCGCGGCCGCGGCGGGAAGCTCCGGGTCGACGATGCCGTGCCCGGCGATGCCTCCCCCGAGCTTGCCGCGTTGGTCTCATGGCTGGGTCCGTCGCGGGTGAGCGTCCGCTATCCCGGGGTGTGGCTGTCCGATCGCGTGTGGGCCACGCACGGCCATTACCTCGACCAGCATCTGCTTCCCGAGTCGGCGTTCGGCGTCTGGCGCGGGCTGTTGAGGCGCCCGGCCTCCGACGATGCCGCGCCCGCCGACTACGAGCGCAGGCCTTCTCGGACGGCGACCACGACGAGGCTCAGCGGGCTGCTGCCCAGCCCCCTGGCGGCGGTGGGCGGGGGCGTCGCGGACCTCGTCAGGGCCTCGACGATGCCGCTCGCCCCGCGTCGAGTGCTCGATCCGCGCATGGCCCGCGTCACGTCGCTGCTGCTCGGGGTGCAGATGCGGCGCGCGAGTATCCCGGCCATGGCCCGCGTGGCTCAGCGGCTGCGCATCGACGCCGACTGGATGCTGTTCGGCCACGTCCACCGGCTGGGGCCGCTGGCCGGCGAGGATGCCGAGCAGTGGCAGGGACCGGATGGCCGGCCCCGGATCGCCAACAGCGGCGCCTGGGTGTACGAGCCGCTGCTCGTCCATCGAGCCAAGCCGCCCCACCCCTATTGGCCCGGCGGCGCGATCGCGCTCGAGGACGAGGGTGATCCGGTGGCGCTTGGGCTGCTCGACGACCTGCCGGCGAGCGCGCTCCGGTAGCGGCGTGCGGTCAGGGGAGGATCAGGTGCGAGTCGCCGAACTCGTGCCAGAGGTAGCCCTTGGCGAGGGCGGCGCGGTAGCTCTGGGCGAGCAGCCCCGGCCCCGTCACCGCCTCCAGCAACCGCAGGTGCGAGGCCTCGGGCTCGTGCCAGCCCGTGATCAGGCCGTCGACGAGACGCAGCGGCCGCTCGGGCCCGATGACCAGGTTCGTCCAGCCGCTCCGGCCGGGGCTCTCCAATGCGCGGACCACCGTCGTGCCGACCGCGATCACCCGCCCGCCCCGCGCACGGGTCTCGCGCACGCGGGCGGCGGTCGGCTCGGGCACCTCGAACAGCTCGGGGAACGGGCGCTCGTGGCGCTCGGGGGAGGACACCCCGCAGTGCAACGTGACCGGAGCGATCCCGACGCCGCGCGCGAGCGAGTGCGGTGATCAGCTCGGCGGTGAAGGGGCGGCCGGCGCTCGGCATCTCGGCACTGCCGGGCTCGCGCGCATAGACGGTCTGGTAGAACGCCAGGGGCCAGGCACGAGACGTGTAGCCGTAGCGGATCGGCTCTCCGTACGCGGCGAGGTGATCCTCCACCGTGCCCGGACCGTCGAAGCGCGCCAGCATCAGCCGCGTGCCCGAGGCGTACGGCGCGACGAGCTCCAGCGCCGCCCCGTCGCGCAGGTTCAGCCGCTCGCCGGGTCGTCCCGGCGCGGGCCGCGCTCCGCCGGCGCCTCGTAGCTCCACCACGCGCCAGCAGGCGTCGAGGCGTGGTGCGCGGGTGGCGAAGTGAACCCGTGCCGCGGACCCGTCACTGCGGCTGACGTCGAGTGCGGCGGGCAGCGTGGCCGAGACGTTGACGACGAGCAGGTCGCCGGGATCGAGGATCCGCGGCAGCTCGTGAAAGCGCACGTGCTCGAGCGTTCCGGCGGCGTGCCGGGCGACCATGAGACGGACCTCGTCGCGGCGCAGGCCGCGTACCTCCGGCGGCTCGCGCGCCTCGAGCGCCCGCGGCAGCTCGAAGGCGAGGCCGCTCACGCGAGAACCTCGGAGAGCTCGCCGGCGCGGTAGCGGCCGCTGGGCAGATCGGATTCGATCAGCGACATCAGGCCGGGAACGCTCTCCTCGGGCGGTGGCCGGTCGGAGATGTCCTCACCCGGGAAGGCTTCCTGATGCATCCGCGTGCGCATGTCGCCGGGGTCGGCGGCGTAGATCCGGAGTGCCGGATGCTCGGCCGCCAGCACGGCGGTGAGCTGATCGAGGGCCGCCTTGGCCGAGCCGTACCCACCCCAGCCCTCGTACGCTTCGACCGCCGCATCCGAGGTGATGTTGATGACGGCAGCGCCGTCGGGCATGCGCGGCAGCACGAGCTGGGTCAGGGCGAGCGGCGCGAGCACGTTGATCTCGTAGACGCGCGACAGCTCGCGCAACGGATACGCGGCCAGCCCCGGCTGGGGACTCGGGCCGAGGATGCCGGCGTTGTTGACGAGCAGGTCGATGCGCTCGCCCGCGGCCTCGACGAGCGCGCCCCGATGCCAGTCGTCGGCCACGTCGCCGGCGACGGCGGCAACTTCGGTGATGTGGCTGAGCTCGCGGGCGACCCGCTCCAGGTCCGCCGCGCCGCGCGCGTCGAGGACCAGCGCCCAGCCGCGCTGGGCGAGACCGCGGGCGAGGGCGAGACCGAGTCCGCGCGAGGCTCCAGTGATGATCGCTAGTGGCATGCGCCGGAAGCTACGACCGGTGCGGTCGCAGTTACCAGACGCAATTGGTCCTAGGACCTGGGTCTGACCAGGCCCTGCTTGACCGCGAGCATCGCGGCCTGGGTGCGGTCGTTCACGCCGAGCTTGCCCAGCAGGTGGCCGACGTGAGTCTTGACCGTCTTCTCGGAGATACCGAGCTCGAGCGCTATCCGCTTGTTCGAGCGTCCACCGGCGATCAGCTCCAGGACCTCGCGCTCCCGGCGGGTCAGGCCCTCGTCCGCGCCCGTCGCGACCGGATGCCCGTCCGCGATCGCGTGGACCAGCCGGGCGGCGACGGTGGGGTCGATGATCGTCCGCCCCTCGTGGGCCTCGCGCACGGCTCGCGCGAGCTGGGCCGGCTCCGCGTTCTTGAGCAGGTAGCCGGCCGCGCCGGCCCGGATCGCCGGGAGCAGCCGCTCGTCGTCGAGGAAGCTCGTCAGGACGATCACCCGGCTCTCCGGCAGCTGGCGGCGGAGCTCGTGCATCGCCCCGATGCCATCGAGCTTGGGCATCACGAGATCCATCAGGATCACGTCGGGCCGCGTGCGAAGCGCTTCGCGCACCGCGTCGGCGCCGTCGGCGGCCTCGCCGACGATCTCGACCCCGACCTGGAGGCCCAGGAACGTGCGCAGTCCCTCGCGCACCACCGCGTGGTCGTCGACGATCAGCACGCGGATCGGCTCACCCATGCGGCGGCACCTCGAGGCGGACCGTGGTGCCAGCGCCGGCTCCTGAGCGAATCTCGA
This sequence comes from uncultured Solirubrobacterales bacterium, assembly GCA_963710305.1. Taxonomy (GTDB): domain Bacteria; phylum Actinomycetota; class Thermoleophilia; order Solirubrobacterales; family Solirubrobacteraceae; genus Palsa-465. The sequence goes on from CAVPZV010000002.1 coordinate 367,755, forward strand.
GGCGGCCACCGAGCTCGCGTGCGCGCTCCTCCATCGAGGTGAGGCCGAGGTGGCGGGATCGCAGCTCGGTGCTGGCGGGATCGAAGCCGGTGCCGTCATCGCTGACGTCGAGGGTGAGCGACGCACCGTCGCTCGGCGCGTTGAGATGGATCGCGATGTGCTGCGCGCCGGCGTGACGCAACGCGTTGTGCAGCGCCTCGTGGGCGATGCGGAGAATGGTCAGCTCCCGGTCACGGTCGCCGTTCGGCGCGAGCTGTCCGTCCACATGCAGGTCGATGTCCATGCCGTGGACCCGGCCGAGCATCGCCACCTCCTTGCGCAGCGTCTGCTCGAGCCCGTCCACCTCCAGCGCGGGCGGACGCAGGCCGAGGATCAGCGAACGGAGCTCCTCCAGCGCCTGCCCGGCCAGCTCACGGAGCCGCTCCAGCTGGGCGCGTGCGGCATCCGGATCCCGATCGAGCTGGGTCGCGGCGGCCTCGGCGCTGAGCATCAGGCTGAACAGCTTCTGGCTGACCACATCGTGAAGCTCGAGGGCGAGCCGATTGCGCTCCGAGAGGATCGACAGCTCGCGGCTCTGCTCGTACAGGCGAGCGTTGGTGATGGCGATCGCCGCGTGCGCCGCCAGCACCTCGATCAGCTCCTGGTCCGCAGCGTCGAACGCGTCCGCGCCCTCCTTCTCGGTCAGGTAGAAGGCGCCGATCGTGCCTTCGGCGGCCACGATCGGGACCCCGAGCAGCGAGCGCATATCCGGGTGCTCCCGCGGCCACCAGCCCCGGAAGCGGGGATCGGCGTGGATGTCGCCGGTGCGGTAGGGCCCCGGCTCCGCCAGGATCGCGCCCAGCATCCCGTGCGTCCGTGGCAGCGGTCCCAGCCGCGCGATCAGCTGATCGCTCATCCCCGAGACGAGAAAGCGCCGGAACCCGCCCTCCCCGTCCGGAATCCCGAGCGCGGCGTAGCGGGCGCCCGCGAGCTCCCGCGCCGAGTCGACCAGGCGCTGGAGGACCTCGTCCACCGACAGCTTCGAGGCCACGGCGAGCACGGCATCGCTGACCGCCTTGAGGACCGGGTTCAGCTGCTGGTGCATCGGATCCGGACAATAGACCCGTGCTTCGCTAGCGTTGGGTCGGTGCCCCGCCACTGGATATGGATCCAGGCCGTGATCGTGGTGTTCCTGATCGCGAGCGTGGCGATCGCGATCACGCGGCTGGCCTGAGCCGGCGCGGCGGCGCTACTTCTTCGTCCGATGCTTGGCGCGAGCCTTGGCCCGCGCCTTCGACGACAGTCGGGCTCGTACGGCCGCCTGCCGGCGCGCCGGGTCCGTGCCGGGGGCCGCCGCGGTGGCGGCGGCCGCGTTGAGGAGGCCGTAGCCGTAGTCGGCGTTCGGCTTGGATCCTCCGAGCGGGCGGGCCGTCTGCTCGAGCCGCGTCAGCACCTGATCGGGCGTGGGATGGGCGCCGAGCACGTGGCTGGCGATGACGAGCGCGGCCGCGGCCGCGACGTGCGGCGCCGCCATCGAAGTCCCGTACCACCCGCCGGGCAGGCTGAACTGGCGCGGCGCGAACGGGTCCTGGAAGGTCATCTGGAAGATGCCGGGGAGGTTGCGATCGGGGTGGCAGTTCGGGTCGCCCAGCAGGCTCGAGTCATCGCCGCCGCCGGGCGCCACGAGGTCCAGGCCCGGGCCGATGTCGGAGTAATCGGCCAGGCACAGATCGCGCGTGGTCGCGCCGACCGAGATCACGCTGGAGGCGCGCGCGGGATAGGCGAGCTCCTGGGAGCTGTCGTTGCCGGCGGCCGCGACGACGATCACGCCGTGGCGGTTGGCGTAGCCCAGCGCGTTGATGATGTCGGGGATATCCGCGGCGGTGACGCTGAGATCGAACTCGAGGCTCAGGTTGATCACCTGTGCGCCGTGGTGGACCGCGTAGCGGATACCGCGGGCGATCGTGGCGGCGTCGCCGTCCCCGCTCGCGTCGAGGACGCGGACGGGCATGATCGAGGCCCCATAGGCCAGCCCGGTCGCGCCGATCCCGTTGTTGGTCGCTTCGGCGACGGTGCCGGCCACGAACGTCCCGTGGCCGTTCTCGTCGAGCGGATACGCGTTGTGGGCGACGAAGTCGTACGGATCGACGAAGCGAGTCCCGCCGAAGTCCGGCGAGCGCGTGTACTGGCGCCAGTTCCGGTAGGCGATGCCGGTGTCGACGATGGCCACCGTCACGCCCCGGCCACCCGCACGGCCGTCGGCGATCAGGTTGGCCCACGCGTCCGGGGCATCGACGCCCGAGGTAGCCAGGAAGTTCCATTGCAGCGACTGCCAGCCGCCGGCCCCGCGGCCGGGGTCGTTGGGGATCCATCCTCCGGCGGAGTGCGCGATGTAGTCCGGAACCGCGTAGGCCACGCCCGGCTGGCGCCGCGCCTGGGCGACCGCCTCGGCCACGCTGACGCCCGGGCGCGAGCTGCACGACCTGCTCGGTGGCGGTGAGGTTCGTGGACACCGAGCGCACGCCCATCCGCCGGGCCACGGCCGTCTGCAGCGAGGCGGCCGGCGGCGCGTTGTAGCCGATCACGACCTTGCCGGGGACGTAGTCGGCGCCGCTTGCGGCCCTCGCGGCCGCGGGCGCGGCCACGGCGAGGGCAAGGAAAAGGGCAGGGATCGCCGCCATCCGTGTAAGCGCGCCCTTGATCAAAGTGATTCCCCTGTGGTTAAGGCATCATGGGATGCCGATTGCCCTAATCAACGGTACCGCGTCCCCGGCTTCGTTTGGCGCTTCCGCACTTCTTTCCCCGAGACGAATACTTCATGCGGCTGGCCCTGCGCGAAGCCGCGCGCGCCCTCGAGCACGAGGACGTTCCGATCGGGGCGGTCGTGGTCAGGGAGGGAGAGGTGATCGGCGCTGCCCACAACGAGCGGGAGCTCCGCGCCGATCCCACCGCGCACGCCGAGATGATCGCGCTACGCGATGCCGCCCGCAGCCTCGGAAGCTGGCGAGTGCTGGACGCGGTCATGTACGTCACGCTCGAGCCGTGCGCGATGTGCGCCGGAGCAATCGTGCTCGCCCGCATCCCTCGGGTGGTGTTCGGAACCACCGACCCAAAGGCCGGCGCCGCTGGGAGCGTGTTCAACATCCTGGCCGAGCCGCGCCTGAACCACCGGCCGCAGGTCGAGTCAGGGTTGCTGGCCGAGGAGTGCGGCGACCTGCTGCGGGCGTTCTTCGCGCCCAGACGGCGCTAGACGGCGGCCTCTCTCCGGCGACGCGGGACGCCGGGCACAGCCTTCGGAATCCTGTGCAATCTCACGCCCGCTAGGCTGCGGCCCGCTCGAGGGTCTACTAACGTGTTCAGCGCCTACCGGAGAGGTGGCAGAGCGGTTGAATGCGCCGGTCTCGAAAACCGGTATGGGCGTATCCGTCCATCGGGGGTTCGAATCCCCCCCTCTCCGCTATGTGATGAGTCGGGACATAGGTCACACGTGAGTCGCGACATAGGTCTCACGCTTGAGAGCTCGTTCGGGCCAGACTCCGCTGTCCGCCCGGTCCGATTCAACCATCGACTAGCAGGCCCTGGACGGGGCCGAGGAGCGCCATCGACCGGCGCGACACGCCGGGGAGCTTCAGCAGCCGATGGGTCAGGGGTTCGCCGCGGCGTCGGCGCTCGAGTTGCTCGCCGGCGATCGGACGCCACAACGAGTCGACGACGTGAGCCGGTTCGCCGGACACCTCGTCCACGGAGCGCTCCAGATGCTCGGCCCAGAGCCGCAGCCGAGTGTCGCGTGCGACGTTGGGATCGCAGGTCACGACGTTCATCTCGGTGTCGTTGAAGAACGAATGCTCGTTGAGGTTGGCCGACCCTACGGTCAGCCAGGCGTCGTCGACGATCCCGATCTTGGCGTGAACGTACAGCGGACCGGCGAGCCCGCCGCTGCGGGCCGAGATCGTCGTCGCCAGAAAGCGACCCGCCCCGCCGTCGGCGTCGGCCAGCACCCCTAGCTGGCCCCGCGTCGTGTCCGCGCCATTGTTAGGTTTCGCGGGCAGCAACACAACGATCCGAAAGCCATCGCTCGGCGGCTCGCGAAGCTTTTCGGCGAGGATCTCGACGACCTGCGCCGACCAGAGAAACTGGCTCTCGAGATAGACGAGCTTGCGAGCCGACCGCAGCGCCCGCGTGTACGCCTCCACGATCCGAAAGTCGCCTTGGGGCAAGAAGTCATAGACCTTTTCCGGGATCGTCCTCACCACCTGGAGCTCAACGTCGCCGACGGGGGCCGGCGGCGCCGGCACCTCGAGGCGCTCGCCGGTCACCTCGCGCCAACGAGCGGCGAAGTGCGCCGCGACATCGGCCACCGCGGGACCACGCAGGCGGCTTGAGGCATCGTGCCACCCCAGACGGCCGCGCATCCGATGATCACTGGTGTCAAAGCGATCGCCGCCGAGGGAGGTGAGGTCAATACCGCCAACGAACGCGACCTCGCCGTCCACGATCACCAGCTTTTCGTGGTGACAATGCATCGGACGCTCGTGAGAGTCAAGCGCACACTGCACGCGCGTGCCACGCATCAGCTCTTCGCGCACCTCGCGCACGGCCGCCCGAGCCGGCGTGAAGACTGGCACTGGAGCTCCCGCCCACAACAGCACCCTGACCTCGACTCGCTCAGCTAGATCACCGAGCAGATCGCGCAGCCGAGACGCCTGATCGTCGCGGGTCAGGCCGAAATCAGGCGTGATGTGCCACCCGGCGATGTGCACATACGAGCGAGCGCCGGCCAGCGCTTCGGCGATGCGCGGCAGCGCCTCCCCGCCGTCCACCAACACCTCAACCGCGCCTCCCGCCCGTGGCGGGGGATCCCCGCCCGTCCACAGCGCTGGGCCGGGCGGAGGATCCAACTGCTCGACCCGGCCGACACGCTGCAACCGGCGACGATGATGCCGACCGAGCCCCGCCTCGATGCCCTTACCCGCCCACGCATCGACGCCCTCGATCAAGCCACTTGCCACGGCCCGGAGGCTACCCGGGCTGTACACCCCGAGGCTCGCGGGGCCCAGCGCTTTTGGCTTCTGTGGCGGCGCCTTGTATTCCTGGGGGTGGAGCGTAGAGTGGACGTACAAAGGTCACTCGCCGCTTCTGCGAACCCGCTTCGCGCAGGACCACCGCCGGGCCCAGCCACCCACGGCGGGGCCACGTCGGTCCGCCCAATGTGAACTCCGACGCTCACCCAGCGTGCGTATCGCCCAGGGCGTCGGGTATCGAACGCCGAGGAGAGTTCTCATGCGAGGGAGGAACCACGATGAATCTGGCCAGCCTGCTGACCGATAGCGCGGAGCGTCATCCCGAGCGCACGGCGATCAAGCTCGATGACTTGGAGATCTCCTACGAGCGGCTGAATGAATGGGCCGCCCGCGCGGCGGCTCTGCTGGGCGAGAAAGGGTTCAGCCCGGGCGATCGCGTGGGGATCATGCTCCCCAACGTGCCGCAGTTCGCCGTCGCCTACTACGGCGTGCTCCGTGCCGGCGGAACGGTGGTGCCGATGAATCCCCTGCTCAAGGGGAGAGAGGTGCGGTTCTACCTGAGCGATCCCGAGGCCAAGCTCATGTTCGCCTGGCACGACTTCGCCGATGCCGCCCAGGACGGCGCGCGGGAGGCCGGCGCCGAGGCGATCATCGTCGAGCCGGGCGCCTTCGAGGAGCTCCTCGGCGATCTCGAGCCGGACTTCGAGGTGGTCGAGCGCGACTCGAGCGACACCGCGGTGATCCTCTACACCTCGGGCACCACCGGCACACCGAAGGGCGCCGAGCTGACCCACGAGAACCTGCTGCGCAACGCGCAGGTCACGACCGGTATCAGCGACGTGCACGAAGGCGACGTGCTGCTGGGCGCGCTACCGCTGTTTCACGCGTTCGGACAGACGTGCAGCCTGAACACCGGGATACTCAACGGCGCGGTGCTGTCGATGATCCCCCGGTTCGACGCCGGAAAGGCGCTGGAGATCATCGAGCGCGACAAGGTGACGATCTTTCAGGGCGTCCCGACCATGTTCGTGGGCATGCTCCATCATCCCGACCGAGAGCGCTATGACGTCTCGTCGCTGCGTATCTGCGTCTCGGGCGGCTCGGCGATGCCGGTCGAGGTCATGCGCGGCTTCGAGGAGCAGTTCGGCTGCAAGGTGCTCGAGGGCTACGGGCTCTCGGAGACCTCGCCCGTGGCGTCGTTCAACCATCCCGACCGCGAGCGTAAGCCCGGGACGATCGGCCAGCCCGTCGAGGGCGTCGAGATGAAGGTCGTCGACGAGCAGGACAACGAGGTCGAGCAGAGCGAAATCGGCGAGATCGTGATCAAGGGCCACAACGTGATGAAGGGTTACTGGCGCAACCCCGACGCGACGGCGGACGCCATCCGCGACGGGTGGTTCCACAGCGGCGACATGGGCCGCATCGACGAGGACGGCTACTTCGCGATCGTCGACCGTAAGAAGGAGCTGATCATCCGAGGCGGCTACAACGTCTATCCGCGGGAGATCGAGGAGGTCATCTACGAGCATCCCGCCGTCCAGGAGGCAGCCGTGGTCGGCGTGCCCGACGAGAAGATGGGCGAGGAGGTCGGCGCGGCCGTTGTCCTCAAGCAGGGCGAGGAGCTGAGTGCGGATGAGCTCCGGAGCCACCTCAAGGGAGAGCTTGCCGCGTACAAGTATCCGCGCAAGATCTGGTTCCTGGACGAGCTGCCGAAGGGGCCGACCGGCAAGATTCTCAAGCGCGAGATAGAGGTACCTGAGGCCGTCAGGACGAGCTGAGCGATGGCGACCACGTCCAAGCGCGAGCACACCGCCGGCCGCACGGACGGTTCGCGTGGACACACCTCCGCCGAACAGGACCCGGAGACGGGTGTGCAGGCAGTCCCGCTCGACATGTTGCTGAGCGAGGCGGGCACCGGGCCGGCGCAACGCTGGAACCCCGGGGTCGCGGGGCTCAAGGCGGCGGGCAAGCTGGCGCTCCAGCCGCGAACGGTGGCGCGCCGAGGCGCGCGGCTGGCGGCCGAGCTCGGGAAGATCGTCGCCGGCCGGTCAGAGGTGGGGCCATCCAAGGGCGATCGCCGGTTCAACGACCCGGCGTGGTCCGGCAACCCGGCCTTCCGCCGGCTCGAACAGGCCTACCTCGCTGCCGCCGGGACGCTCGACGGCCTGCTCTGCGACGTCGATCTCGACTGGGCCGAGGAGCGACGCGTGCGCTTCGCGGCGGAGAACGTGATCGATGCGATCGCGCCGACCAACTTCCCGTTGACCAATCCCGCCGTGCTCAAGGCGACGCTCGACACCGGCGGGGGCAACTTCGTGAAGGGCATCGGGCATTTCGTCTCCGACATGGCGAGCCGTCCGAGGATTCCGTCGATGGTCGACCGCTCGTCGTTCAAGGTCGGTGAGAACCTCGCGGTGACCCCGGGCGCGGTCGTGCTGCGCACGGACGTGTTCGAGCTCCTCCAGTACGAACCGCAGACCAGCAAGGTGCGCGAGCAGCCGCTGCTCGTCGTGCCGCCGATGATCAACAAGTACTACGTCACCGAGCTGGCGCCGGGCCGGAGCATGATCGAGTACCTGGTCAAGGGCGGCCAGCAGGTATTCGCGCTGTCGTGGCGCAACCCCGACGAGCACCAAGCGGACTGGAATCTCGACACCTACGTCGGCGCGGTCGTCGAGGCACTCGACGCCGTGCGGACAATCGCCGGCTCGAAGCACGCCCACGCCCTCGGCCTGTGCGCGGGCGGGATCACGCTCGCCACCGCGGCGGCACATCTGGCCGCGCGCGGCGAGCTCGACCGGCTGGCCGGGCTGACGCTCGCCGTCTGCGTGCTCGACAACGCCCGCGCAGGCACCACGAGCGCGTTCATCGACCGGAACGTCGCGTCGCTGGCGATCGCCGATTCGGCCCGTCGAGGTTACCTCGACGGGCGCTCGCTGGCGGGCGTGTTCGCCTGGCTGCGGCCCAACGACCTCATCTGGAACTACTGGATCAACAACTATCTGCTCGGCAAGGATCCGCCGGCGTTCGACATCCTCTACTGGAATGCCGACACGACCAACCTGCCGGCCGCGCTGCACCGCGACTTCGTCGAGCTGTCACTGGAGAACTCGCTCATCCACCCAGGGAAGCTGGACGCGCTCGGGACACCGATCGACCTCTCGAAGATCACCGTCGACACATATCTGGTGGCGGGGATCTCCGACCACATCACGCCGTGGCAGAACTGCTACCGCAGCACCCAGCTGCTCGGATCGGAACCGCGCTTCGTGCTCTCGACGAGCGGGCACATCGCCGCGATGGTCAACCCACCGGGCAACGAGAAGGCGAGCTACCAGACGGGCGAGGAGAATCCCGCCTCGGCCGAGGACTGGCTGCAGGCGGCGGTCAAGCGCCGCGGCACCTGGTGGGCGGACTGGCTGCAGTGGCTGAGCGAACGCTCGGGTGAGGAGAAGCAAGCGCCGCGCAAGCTCGGTGCGTCGGGGTTCGCGCCGCTCGAGCCGGCGCCGGGCACCTACGTCCTCGCCGAGGCGTAGGAGAGCGTTCGCTGCCCGCGCATCGCGGCCCCGGCGCGGCGATGGATAGCGCACAGGACTGGAATATCGGGTTCGTACGCGCGGCGGGCTTGCGCCTGCGGGTGGGACGACACGGCGAAGGCCGTCCGCTGCTTCTGATCACGGGTATAGGCGCGCACCTCGACATGTGGGCGCCGTTCGCGAGCCACGCCGGAGGGCGCGAGCTGATCGCGTTCGATCCCCCCGGGACGGGTCTCTCGCAGCGCCCCCGCCTGCCCCTGCGGATGGGCGGCCTGGCCGGCGTGGTCCGGGCGTTGCTGGACGAGCTGGAGCTCGAGCGCGTCGACGTGCTCGGGTACTCCTGGGGCGGCGGGCTCGCGCAAGAGCTCGCGCGGCGCGCGCCTGACCGCGTTCGCCGGCTCGTGCTCTGCGCGACCGGTCCGGGCCTGGGCGGGAGCCCGCCGCGCCCGCTCGCCGCGCTGATGCTGGCCACACCCGCGCGCTATTACCACCCGCGCTTGCTCGCCCTGACCGTCCCGCACATCGCCGGGGGACGCACCGCGCGCGAGCGTGGGGTGCTCGCCGCTCAGGCGGCCGATCGGCTGCGGCGCCCACCCCACCCGCTGGGGTACGCGTATCAGCTCTACGCGGTCTCGGGATGGTCGAGCCTGCCCTGGCTGCACCGGCTGCCCCAACCCACCTTGGTCGTCGCCGGCGATCAAGACCCCAGCGTTCCGCTGCGCAACGCCCGCATGCTCGTAGCGCGAATCCCGGACGCGCGCCTTCACGTGGTCAAGGGCGGCGGGCACCTGTTCCTGCTCGACGAGCCCGAGAACGCCGTCGGCGCGATCTGCGCGTTCCTAGACGACGGCTGAGAAGAGGAGAACACCATGTCCACACAGGCCATGCCGTACGCGCATCTTGGCGATGCGCTCGCGACCGACTACTTCCAGGTCCGAGACGAATTCAGCGACGAGCAGTGGGAGCACTTCATCGCCACCCGCCGGTTCGTCGACCACGAGGTCCTGCCCGTTATCAACCAATACTGGGAGGCGGCCGAGCTGCCCTGGCCGCTGATGCGCCGCCTCGCCGAGCTGGGCCTCCTCGGCGAGGACATCCACGGTTACGGCTGCCCGGGCATGAGCCCCCTCGCGCGCGGGCTGGTGAACATGGAGCTGCACCGCGGCGACGGCAGTCTCGGCACATTCCTCGGTGTCCAGTCCGGACTGGCGATGAAGTCGATCTCCCTGCTCGGCTCCGAGGAGCAAAAGCAGCGCTGGCTGCCGGCCATGGCGCAGCTGGACGCGATCGGAGCGTTCGCGCTCACCGAGCCGACCCACGGCTCGGACTCGGTCGCGCTCGAGACGAGCGCGCGCCGCGACGGTGACGAGTGGGTGCTCGACGGTGCCAAGCGCTGGATCGGCAACGCATCGATCGCCGACGTCGTGGTCGTATGGGCCCGCTCCGAGGAGGATGGACAGGTCAAGGGCTTCCTGGTCGAGAAGGACACTCCAGGCTTCACCGCCACCACGATGGAAGGAAAGGGCGCGTCGCGCGCGATCTGGCAGGCCTCGATCACGCTCGAGGACGTGCGAGTGCCCGAGGAATCCCGGCTGGCCGCCGCCGACACCTTCAAGGCCGCCGGTCGCGTGCTCGTCACCACCCGCATCACCTGCGCCTGGGCTGCGCTCGGGCACGCCGTCGCCGCCTATGACACCGCTCTGACCTACAGCAAGCAACGCGAACAGTTCGGCAAGCCCTTGTGCTCATTCCAGATCGTCCAGGACCGACTGGTCAAGATGCTCGCCGAGGTCACCGGGATGCAGCTCTATTGCATGCAACTCGCCCGCCTCGAACAGGCCGGTCGCCTCACCGACACGATCGCCGGCCTGGCCAAGCTCAACAACACCCGCAAGGCCCGCCAGGTCATCGCCGAGGCCCGCGACCTACTCGGCGGCAACGGCGTCCTGCTCGATAACCACGTCATCCGACACATGGGCGACATCGAGGTCATCCACACCTACGAAGGCACCGAGACCATGCAAACCCTCATCGTCGGCCGCGATATCACCGGCATCGCCGCATTCGCCTAACGCGCCAAACCGCTCGCGTTTGCGTCGTCGTCCGAGCGGATCTCGGAGTAGTTGACGTAGCGAATCTGCTCCGTGAACGAGGATCAGGTCCAGGCGGACGGCAGTTCGACGATCTCGTCGAAGCTCGGCTTGAGCACGAAGACCTCGATCTCCATGTCGGGGCCGACGTGGCTGTCGGAGATGAAAGACAGTACGTCACGGCCTGACAGGCGTTCGACGGCGGAGATGAACTTGTGTCGCATGGCGATTTGGAACATGCTGCGGGTTTCCTGGACGATGCCGATGCGCTGCACTTCGATCATCGTCTTCTCGACGTCGGTGTAGACGCCTCCGAGGATGCATATGAGCACCTCGCCGCCGAGCAGCACGGTCTTGGCGGTCACCGGCGCGCGTTCGTAGTAGCGCCGGTGTAACCCGACCATCTCGTCGGTAACAGCGGCGAGTAGCGCGTCGCCGGTCAGGGGGCTGCTGGGGGCCGACATGCGGCCTTCTCTCTCGTCCTCCGAATGGGCTTCGCGCGCGAGGCGAAGGGCGAGGGACCCAACGAGCGACCTGCCTCCCAGTGTAGCGCTGTTGGTCTACCGCGAGCGTCTCGCAGTTGCAGCGTGGGTGGCGATGAGCTCGGCGATCAAGTCTGCGGCCGCGCGGTCATTCAGGCCCTCATGGCTGAGTCGCCGCCAGGTCCAGAAGTCAAGCGCTAGTCGAATGAGTGCCCTCAAGGTGTCGCGGCGGTTTCCGCGTGATCGAAAGCCGGCGGCGAGGCTCGCGGCGAGCTCGGCGTGCTGGGCGTCGAGGGTCAGCTCGAGCAGTCGATCGAGCGCAGGGACGGCACCGCGATCGAGCAACACCGGGGTAAGCCCTCCCTCCGCTACTCGGTACCACTCATACATCGCGCGAATCACTCGGCGGAGCCGCTCCACGGGCTCGGTGAGCGCGAGCGCCGCGTCCAGGTCCGGCGGCGGCCGCATCGCGAAAAAGTGCGCCTGGCAAGCGGCGAAGAGCTCAGCATCCTCGGGGAAGTGGTTGTAGACCGTCAGCCTTGTCACACCAGCGCGGCGTGCGATCTCCGCCACCGTCGTGCGTGCCGGCCCGACCTCCTCGTGGAGCGCTGCCGTGGCCTCGATGATCGCGCTGTCGAGTAGCGCGCTGACGCGCTGCCCTGGCCTTCAGCTCATAGCTCCGTTTTTGGGTTGACATCGTGTTCACCCATGATACTGTCGCCAAGAGTCATTTAACGCAGCGTTCAGCGAAAGCCTGAGGCGATGGAAGCAACAGCGACAAGAGTTGTGGGCCCGAAAGATGGCCGGTCTGGGTTCCTCGGAAGCATTGGAGTCCGGTTCATGATCGACGGCGAGGAATCCGGAGAGCGCTTGGCGCTGGTCGAGCATCCGATGTCCGCGCATGCGCTCGCGTCTCCCCTCCATCGGCATACGCGCGAGGACGAGTACAGCTATGTCCTCGAAGGACAAGTCGGCGCATTGCTCGGCGACGAGGTTGTGATCGGCAATCCCGGCGATCTGATCTTCAAGCCGCGCGGGCAATGGCACACCTTCTGGAACGCCGGCGACGAGCCAGCGCGGATCCTCGAGATCATCTCCCCAGCCGGGTTTGAGCGGTTCTTCGGCGAGCTTGTCGACCTCGGCGGCGTGACGCAAGCGGACCCGCACGCCCTGGGTGAGCTGTGCGCCCGCTATGAGCTGGAGATGGATCCCGGCAGCCTCCCAGAGCTCATCGAGCGCTTCCAGCTGCAGTTCCCGGGCGAGCGGCCATGAGCGCATCAGCGAAACGACGGCGCGCGCCTCTCGCAGGGTGGCGATCCCGGTTGAGCGTTGCGTTCGTGACCTGCGCCGTGTTCGGCGTGGTGCCGGGATCTGCCGGCGCGGTCAACGTGTTCACGCTGGACGGCAGTCCCGATGGCCGTGCCGGCGTGGCGGTCGACAGCGCCGGTACGGGCTACTTCGCGTGGGAGCACAAGGAAACGTCGACCAGCGACGTCACGCAGTTCTGCAAGGTGCCGCGCGGAGGGAAGTGCACGAATCCGATCGTGCTGGCGACTCCACCGCTGAACCCGGCTCCGTTTGACTCCACCGACGTGTCGGCCGCGTTCCCGGTGCTCGCGGGTGGATCGACCGTGTACGTGGTCGGCCCGCGGTATGTAGCCGGCGACGTGGTGGTCTGGACCTCGACCGATGGCGGCAACACGTTCGGACCAGCTGTGCAGGTCACCCAGTCCGGTGCGTATCAGGGCACGGATCCGACCGATGTGCTGCTGAGCGGCGCGAACTTCTTGGTGTCGTCGCACAACCCCGGCCTGTACTTCACCAGTGTTCAAACCGGATCGACCACGGCTCACAGCGCGGACCTCACGCCACCGGGTGGCCTGACGAACATGTCCGGCTCGACGCTCGGGCTCGCCGGCGGAGGCGCCTACGGGAGCCCGGTCGAAGCGTTCTCGATGCTCAACGGCGGCCAGCCGCAGACGATCGCCTACCGCAGCTACAACGGCACAGGCGATCCCAACGACCCCGCGAACTGGAGCAACGCGGCCCAGGTGACCGACGGCATCCTGCCGAGCCTGGCGGGCGGCCCCAAGGGGCTGTTCCTGGCCTCCCAGGACGCCGCCAACGGGACCTACACGCCGGTCGACGTGCGCAAGTACGTGCCGGGCTCCGGGTTCGGCCCGCCGGTGACGCTCCAGACAAGCAGCTCGGACGTAAACGCCGGAAATATGTTCCAGACTCCCGGCAGCGGGCAGCTGCTCGTAGCCTGGCAAGGCACCACGCGGTCCGACGGTGGAACGGGCATCCGCCTATACCGCTCGACGAACGGTGGCGCGAGCTTCGCGAGCATCGGCGACGTCGCCGAGGGGACGCCGAGCTATGCCATCTATCCGGACTCGATCCGGGTTGCCGCCGCCGACGACGGTCAGGGCTTCCTCAGCTTCATCGACTACGGCGGCGGCCAACAGCTCCTTCGCGTCGCGGACCTCAACCCCATCCCGGCGCTCACGGCCGCCAAGCCGCGTGTGGTCGGATCGACGATCACGGAAAGGGTGCTCGTGAACACGAGTGGGCGGGTGACCGCGGTGTCGCGCGTCACCAACGGACAGGCGCTCGCTTCGGCCGTCCGCACCAAGGGTTGCAAGGCGGGGCAGGTTCGCGTCAAGAGCCACGGTAAGAAGCGGTGCGTGTCCAACTCCTTCGGCACGAAGACTCTGACCATTCACGGCGCCGGGACGTACACGGTAAGGCTCACGCCGAACGCCACCGCGAGGCGGGCACTGAGCAGGGGCAAGACGCTCCACGTCCTGGAGACGATCACTTTCACCCCCGCCGGCGGTGGGCGACCGATCGTGAAGACGTTCTCCGTCACGGTGCACGGCAAGAAGGTCCACAAGAGGCACTGAGGCCCCACTGATACGGGTCGCCTGATTCGGGCGACAGAAGGGTTATGCAATGGAAACCAACCCATCCCCCTATCCGCTGCGACTCACCGGCGAGCTCTCACCGCGACTCAGTCGCGGCCTCTGGCTGGTCAAATGGCTGCTTGCGCTCCCGCACTTCATCGTGCTCTTCTTCCTCTCGATCGCGTTTGTTGTAGTCAGTGTGGTCGCATTCTTCGCGATCCTCTTCACCGGCCGCTATCCGAGAGCGCTGTTCGATTTCAACGTCGGCGTGCTGCGTTGGTCGTGGCGGGTCGGTTTCTACTCCTACAGCGCGCTCGGCACCGACCGATATCCCCCGTTCACGCTCAAGGACGTGAGCGACTACCCGGCCCGGCTCGAGGTCGACTATCCCGAGTCGCTCTCACGCGGGCTCGTGCTCGTGAAGTGGTGGCTGCTCGCGCTGCCGCACTACGTGATCGTCGCGGTGTTCGTCGGTGGCGCTTGGACCGCCTCGACGCGGGCCAGCATCGGGTGGGCCTGGAGCTCGGGCGGCCTGGTCGGCCTGCTGGTCTTGTTCGCCGGCATCATGCTGCTCTTCACCGACCGTTACCCGAGGTCCCTCTACGACTTCGTGCTCGGGATGAACCGCTGGGTCTTCCGCGTCGCCGCCTACGCCACGCTGATGACCGACGCCTACCCGCCATTCCGGCTCGATATGGGCGGAAACGAACCAGCAACCGGGAGCGCACCCGGCACCGTGCCGCCGATGCCAGCGCCGGCGGCCTTCTGACCGCCGCCGCGAGGTCAAGACGTTCCGACCGAGACTCGGGCGCTAGCCCGATGAGCGTGTCCGCTTAGCTCGCGCCACGAGCACGGCGACAGGCTCAACGAGGCGAGAGCCAAAATCTGGGTTAGCATTCGATCGGTATCTCGCTGGCATCCACGAAATGGGTGTATGATCGGGACGTCGTTCGCCTCAACCTTCGGCGAATGACGTTTCCCGGCTCCAGCTTCTCGGCCGGTGTGGGCGTGTCGACCCGAGCGGTCAACACGTGAACCATGCGTCAGGAGCCGAGCCATCCGTCCTTTCACCGAAGCACCCGATGACCGTCACAGGTCGGCTGCGTGCGCTCGTGCTTCGACGGTAACCCGGGAAACAGTTACGGGCGCGCGTTGGGATTGGGCAGGACGAATCAGCACGCGTGCGTCAGCCGGGCGAAGCGCTGTGTCAAGGCGACCTCTGATTCGTCTGGATGCTCATTCGGACCTGCCAATCCGCGCGAGGAGCCTGCACGGCGTGCTTCTACACCTTCGACAGGAACCAGGCGAGGTAGGAGGATCCTTGATGACCGACCTGGCCCCTCTGCGCCATATCTCAACTGTCCTCGCTGTGGGTTGAGCATTGCGGTGCGCTCGCGTTGGCTGGCGATCACGCACTGCCCGCGGTGTGTGGCGCGTGCCCGTACGATCGTCGAGCTGTTCAGCTCTCGGCTGCCCGCTCGTGCGTTGTACGGCGAGAACTGGCTGCCACGAGCCGACGCCGAGCCTACGTAGACCGCCAGGAGGCGTCACAGTGACCCCACTCAGCTTCTCCGAGAGGCCGTTCAATGTCGTCATCGTCGGTGGCGGTGTGGCGGCGCTCGAGGCGGCGCTTGCGTTGCGCGAGCTCGGCGGCGGGCGCATCGAGACGACGATGGTCGCGCCCAACCCGGAGTTCGTGTACCGGCCGATGACCGTGCGCGAGCCGTTTGGCTACGCGGAGGCCCGTGAGGTATCCGCTCGAGGAGATCGCGCGAGACATCGGCGTGGAGCTGCGCGTCGACAGCTTCAAGTGGCTGGAGCGTGAGCGGCGTGTCGTGCACACCGAGGCAGGTGAGCAGCTCTCCTACGACGCGCTCCTGCTCGCCCTCGGGGCTCGCCTGCATCCCACGCTTCAAGCACGTATTGACGATCGACGACAAGCGGCTCGATGAGCTGTTGCACGGGCTGATTCAGGACGTCGAGGGCGGCTTCGTTCACCGACTGGCGTTCATCGTCCCCGGGCGGGTGGGATGGCCGCTGCCGGTCTACGAGCTCGCCCTGATGACAGCTGCGCGCGCTCGGGACATGAACATCGAGCTTTCGATCACGATCGCCACCCCCGAGGACACGCCGCTGGCGATCTTCGGCCGCGGCGCCAGCGAGGCGGTGCGAGAGCTGCTCGAGGAGCACGGGGTCTTGACGATCACCTCGGCCTACTGCGAGGTCCCCGAGCCGGGCCGCATAGCGATCAACCCGGGCTCGCGGCACCTCCATGCTGATCGGATCGTCGCCATGCCCGAGCTCTACGGTCCCTCCGTGCCCGGTGTGCCCGGTGGCTCAGTCGGCGGTTTCATCCCGATCGACATTCACTGCAAGGTGCCCGGCCTCGACGGCGTGTACGCCGCGGGCGACGCGACCGATTTCGCGATCAAGCACGGCGGCATCGCCGCCCAGCAGGCCGACGTGGCCGCGCAGGCCATCGCCGCGCTCGCCGGCGTCGCGCCCGAACCCTCCCCGTTTCATCCGGTCATCCGCGGGATCCTGCTGACCGGCGGCAAGCCGCGCTACCTCAGCGCGCATGTCACCGGCGGGCACGGCTCGAGCTCTGAGATCAGTGAGACGCCGACATGGTCGCCGGCGAGCAAGATCGCCGCGAAGTACCTAGCTCCCTATCTCGAGCAACACGACCGCCTGGCCAGGAGCAACGCATGATCGCCGCCGTTTTCAATCTGAACCACCCGGCCAACACGGTGCATTGGCATTTCTTCTCGATGTCGGTGGCCAACGTCGTTGTGATCGTGCTGATGTTGGTCGTGTTCGCGGTCGCGATCCTCGCGCCGTTCCCGCACCGCGGAGGAACCGACCGATGACCGCCATCAACGGAAAGCCGACTGCGAACGGAAACTCGACTGCGAACGGAAAGTCGTGGACGGCAAGAGCGCGCGAGCGCGCCGTCGGGGCGTTGCCGCCCGAGAAGCTGCTGCCCGACCGCCAGCCCTCCTACATGTCCTCGTGGATCTACGTGTTCGGTGTGCTGACGCTCACGTCGCTGATCGTGATCATCGGCTCGGGTTCGATTCTCGCCTTGAAGGGGCCGGGGTGGTGGCACTTCACGGGCGTCGGGCATTTCTTCAACAGCATCCACCTGTGGTCGGTGGAGCTGTTCTTCTTCTTCATGGTGATCCACCTGTGGGGGAAGTACTGGATGGCGGCGTGGCGGGGCGGCCGCGCGCGGGTGTGGATGACCGGCGCGGTCGCGTTCCTGGTCGCGGTGCCGTGTGCGCTGACCGGCTATGTCTCGCAGCAGAACTTCGACGCGCAGTGGATCTCCACGCAGGCCAAGGACGGGCTGAACGCGGCCGGTGTCGGCTCGTTCTTCAACGTCACGAACTTCGGCCAGATGTACAGCTACCACGTCTTCCTGCTGCCCCTCGCGGTCGTCGCGATCGTGATCGCCCACGTCCTGCTCGTGCGCAGGCACGGCATCGTGCCGCCTTTCCAGCTGTCCGATCGCGGCGAGCCGACGGTCCGCGAGCCCGAGCCTGCGCTGGCTCCAGCGCCCGACTCCGTTCCTGCCGGGGAGCGTGTGTCGTGAGCCGCGAGAGCCGCCGGCGCGAGGACGAAGCCGCCCGCGAGTGGAAAGGCGCCTACAGGCCCTACGACATCCTCAAAGAGGCGTCGATCGCGCTCGGCGTGGTGCTCGCTCTGTCGGTCGTGCTGACGATCCTGTTCTCCTCGCCCGACCTCAAGCCGAGCACCGTCCAGTCGTGGTCGCGCGGGGACCCGGTCGACTTCGTGACCACCGCCACGACCGAGCTTGACGGCTCGAGCGGGACCGGCGGCTACGGGCCGCCCTACAACCACGCCGCCGACGGTCAGCACATCGCGTTCATCTACCCGGCGAAGTGGCTCGGAGTGAGCCACCCGATCGACACCGCCCAGGACTTCGTGCTCGCACCACTGCGCTCGATCGCCGGCCAGCCCGCACTGAAGGGCGCGCTCTCCACCTATCAGGCCGCGTCCGCGAGCACCCAAGCAGACTGGACGAGCGCGTACGAGAAGGCGCTCGGCAACGCAACGGCCAGCCCGGACGGCTCGGTCAAGGTCAAGGCCGGCAGTTACGGGCCACTGCCCGTGATGATGAGCTCGCTGCTCACCTTCGCGCAGAGCGGCGGACTCGACGGCGCGCTGCTGACCAGCAAGCAGTTCTACCAGACCGATTACACCAAGCCGCTGTTGTTCATGGCCGACGGCGGGGTGCTCGACAGCCGCGCTCAGCAGCAGCATCTGCTCGGCACCCAGTGGGGGATGATGAACGAGACCGGGAGCTACCCCGGGCAGTCCTGGCTATGGCTGTACACGGCCTGGTATCAGATCAAACCGTTCTCCACCTCGGCCAACGCCGACGTTCTCGTGATGGCAGTGATGGGCGTGCTCAGTCTCGCCTTCATCCTGATCCCCTTCATTCCCGGGGTCCGGGACCTCCCCCGCCGGATCCCGATCTACAAGCTCATATGGCGCGACCACTACCGAGCGCAGGCCGCAGGCGGCGCCTAGCATGACGAAGACGACTAGTCCCCAGCCAAACGGCACCCTCGCCGGCGCGGCGGAATCTCAGCCGTCCACTCGCCCGGCGGTCGAGATGCTCGATCTGGACCGGCCAGAATGCCTGCGACTGCTCGCCGCGACCGGCGTCGGGCGGATCGCGGTGAGCGTCACCGAATGGGATGACCCCGTGATCCGGCCCGTCAACTACGTGTTCGACACATCCTCGCAGTCGGTCCTGATCCGCACCGCGCCCGGCTCGAAGTTGCACGCCATTCTGCGCTCGGCTAGGGCCGCGTTCGAGATCGATGGCATCGACCCCGCGGGGCACGTCGGGTGGAGCGTGATCATCGTCGGCGTCAGCGAGGAGATCACGAACCCGGCCGAGTTGCGGCGCGTCGAAAGTCTCGGACTCGAGCCGTGGCCGCCGGGCCACAAGGGCCACTGGATCCGCATCCGCGCCAACACGGTCTCGGGCCGGCGGATCGCGGCCGTGGACGAGCTCACATGACCGCTACCGCTGTTCCGCGACGGTTTCGCAGCCGCGATCGCTGTCGGCAGAGACCAGGTCGACGTCGAATTCGCTACCTCGAGCTGGCGCGACGCGCGCGCCCGTTTTGATCCATGAGAGACGTTCCGCCCCTCCAATCGGTCGCGATTCGGGACCGTGTGAGTCGTCGCGGATCCGTCGTGCTTTTCGCCACCTGACACCCACGCCTGCCGCGCCCCGACGGCGCCGTCGCGCTCCGTTGCGCGTCGCGGTGGGTCCAGTCTTCTTAGACTCGGCATCCGGACTGCCAGCCGCGGGACCGTCCGCGTATCTCACGCAAGCGCCTCGGCTGTTGCACGGATGCATCCTCGGCAGCTGCACCAACTCAAGGAGGGCAGTGCACCTGGGGTCAATCGCCGACGCCGGCCGGGCGTCGGAGCCGGAACGCACCGATGTCCGGCGAAGGACTGAGGCGCGGGACGCCACGCGATCGCACCTCGGAGGTTGAGGGCGCGACCGAGCGTCCTCATGTCCCTCGCGGAGGATTTAGAATCGGGCCGTGGGACCACCAACGGATCACCGCGAGATCGAGCATTTGCGGGTCCTGATCGCCAACGAGCGCAAGGACCGGCTGGCGCTCGTCGCCCCGATCGTCGTGGCCCTCGGTCACGAGGTGATTGCGCGGGAGATCGAGGTCGGAGACGTCGGACCTGTCACCGCCCGAGAGCGACCCGATGTGGCGCTGGTCGGGTTGGGGGAGAGCTCCCAGCACGCGCTGGAGTTGATCGAGAAGATCGTCCGCGAGGCCGCCTGTCCGGTGATCGTGCTGCTGCACGCGCCGAACCCAGCGTTCGTCAAGGAAGCCTCCAAGCGAGGCGTATTCGCCCACATCTCAGACGACGACGTCGAGGACTGGCAAAGCTCGATCGACATCGTGCTGCGCCGATTCGCCGAGTACCACGATCTCGAGGGCGCGTTCGGACGTCGCGCGCTGATCGAGCGGGCCAAGGGGATCCTGATGGAACGTCACTCGATCGAGGAGGGTGCCGCGTTTGAAATGCTGCGCGAGCGCTCCCGCATCGCCAACCGCAAGCTCGTCGACCTCGCCGCCGCTGTCGTCGACGGACATCGGCTACTCCCGAAACAGCCAGACGCCTCGCCCGGGCCCTGACCTGCAACTGGCCTTGGCCCCTCAGGAGGCCCAGCCAACTCGGTTAGCCCTACCGTGCTAACGACAAGTGGGTCTTCTTGGCCCTCCATCCTCAGATCTGCTCGCAGGGGTCTCGTTGGAGACTTGTCGCGCGGGGCGCGACTTTTTGAGGTAAACCTGAAAGGAGGCGCCATGGCGCCGGAGTCCCCCCATCGCTTCGTCCACCACGGGGCGTTCGGCAACGATCGCTTCGGCGTCGCCGCCGAGCGCTTCGCACGCTTCTTCGGCACCCCGCGGTTCATCATCGGCCAGACCGTCCTGGTCGTCCTGTGGATCGCCGCCAACGCGGCGGCCTTCAGCTTCCAATGGGACCCCTACCCGTTCATCTTGCTCAACCTGGCGTTCTCGACCCAGGCGGCATACGCCGCCCCACTCATCCTGCTCGCCGCCACCCGTCAGGCCGAACGCGACAAGATCCGCGACAGCGCCCTCGAAAAGCATCACGAGGCCGAGGTCCGGCGCCAGCAGGATTTCGAGGCGCGCCAGACCGAGGTCCTGGGGCGCGAGCGAGCGATGGCCGAGCAACACCTCCAGCTGCTCGCGCAGAACACGCAACTGACCGAGCAGATCGCGCGGCTGACCAACCAGCTGCACCAAGCGATCTGCATCGAGCCGAACGCCACGCCGTAAGGCACCCCGGAGCGCGGCGCGGCGTTCAATCTCAGGGGACGGCTTGAACGGTCTCTAACCGTTTCTGGCGAGCGAGGTCTGGCCGCCCAAGGACCTTAGTAAGCGGAGTCGATATTCGGAAGGTTGGTGCCACATCGCGCGTCAGGGGTTCGTTCGGCGTTCGGCGGCGTTGTGGCGGGCGTTTGCCTTCTGCTCCAGGGTCATCGCTCCGGGATGGTCGATCCCCGGCCATGGCGTGAGCAGCAGCAGGAGGCGGGCGTCAGAGCGGGCGTGTACGGCGTGACGCTCGTTGGGGGCGAAGGCGACCACGAGACCTGTATTGCCGATCACGCTCTCTCCGCCGCTGCTCGTGATCTCGACCTCGCCGTCGATCACCGTCACCCACGCGCTTTCATGCACCTGGTGATCGTCGAAGCTCTCGCCTGCCGGGATCATCAGGGCAATTGCCCGCGCCTCGTCTGTCGAGGCGAGGATCTCCGGCGCGTGGGGTCTCAAGTCTAGGTTTGTGATCGTCCAGCTGTTCATGTGATTCCCTTCCGGCTCGGTGGGCCGACGGACGGTAGTTGGCGCCAGATCTTGATGACGCGTTGACGCCCGTGCGGGTTGCCGGTGGCAGTTCTTGTCGACCTGGCCTCCTGTCAGGACACCGCCGGCCGCTACTAGATGGATTGTCGGTAGCCGAAGAATTCGTGGTCTTGGTTATAGCCGCCGTAGCCGCTGCCGATTTCTGAGTAGTGCGCGACGAACTCGATCCCCTTGATCCACTTGACTTGTTTGAAGCCGAGCTCGATCTCGTTACGGAGCCGCAGCGGCGCGCCGTGCCCGAAGGGCAGCGGCTGATCGTTCATGTCGTAGGCGAGCATGGTGAGGTGGTGGCTCATGTGCTCGATCGGGTGCGCGTCGTAGTAGATGCCCTTGTCGGCGCCCTCGCCGAGGGAGTAGAACACGACCCACTTCGCCTCTGGCTGGGGCGTGACGAGGTCCAGGATCGTCTGCATTGAAACGCCGCCCCACTTGGCGATCCCTGACCATCCTTGGATGCAGAAGTGTTGGGTGATCTGCTCGTGGTGCGGCAGTGCCCGCAGTCGCGCTAGGTCGAGCTCGACGGGGTTCTCGACCAGCCCGTTGATCCGCAGGCGATAGTCGGCGAAATCTCCGTCGAACAGCGCCTTGTACTCGTCGGAGTCGGGATATTGCCCGTTGTGCCAAAAGTACGGCGAGATGTCGGCCTCGCTGTACTCGCCGGGTTTGGGGTCGACGTGCTCGAACAGATGCTGCACCGGTCCGACGATCGCCTGGCCGACGCGCTGCACGACGCGGGGATGATGGATGGTGAACGGCGTCGCGGCAATCCACCCGGCGACGGCGACGACCATCGACGCGGCGAACACCCAGAACCCGATCCAGCCGTCGTCAGTCCGACCGGCGTAGATGTGGTTTAGGTTGACCAGCAGCCCGGTGGTGAACACGAAGGTCACGTGGAGCACGATGAACATCAGAAACCAGACCAGCACCAGGAAGTGCAGGGACCGCGCGGTCTGGATGCTGAACACCCGACTGATCCGCGTGAACCGGGTCGACAAGGCCGGGGACATCCCGAGACCGGTGATCAGAGCCAGCGGGGCGGCGATGAAGACGGTGATGAAGTAGGCGATGAGCTGAAGGCCGTTGTAGGCCACCCAGCCATGGTCGGCCGGCCAGTTCAACGACAGGTACTGGACCAGCGTCGACACGGCCTCGGGAAACACGTTCCAGCTGGTGGGCACCAGCCGCTGCCACCGGCCGGTCGCGAACAGCAGGACGTAGAACACCACGCCGTTGAGCAGCCACAGCGCGTCAACACCCAGATGCCACCACCGGGCCAGGCCGATCGAGTGGCGGAGGCCGGGCAGCCCCACCTGACCGGGGAGGCTGATCGAGTCCTGCTTGGCCGTCCACAAGGGATCCTCCGGGACGGGCCTTTGGATCCGAAACCAGTCCCGGCCCGGAGTGGAGTGCCGGGTCCAGTACAGCCGCGGATGATCTGACAGGATCTGGATGCCGGCGCGGATGATGAAGATCATGAAGAACAGGTTGAAGAAGTGCTGCAGATCCACCCAGACCGGAAACCCGACCGTCCCCGCCGGCGCCGGCGCCGGCTCAGTCCCCGGGTAGCGCCTGATGAAGCGCTGCATGAACGCGTCACCGCGCAGACCCTTGGCGACGGCAACCGCGACAATCAACAGCAGGAAGCCGATCGGCAGCAGCCAGAGCAGGTTGAACCACTTGCCGCGTCCGACCCGAACGCGAGGGGCGATCCCGTTGACCTGCGGGACAGACCCCGCCCAGGTGGCGGCGTCGATCACATCCTCCCCGGGCGTCAGCTGGTATCGGTAGCTGCGAACGACGTCCGGAGACACACCCGACCGCCGACTTGCCGGCAGATCCTCAGACGAGGCGCCGATATCGGAGTCCATGACCTGGCAGCTTACGCCGTGAAGCGCCATCGCTAAGGAACCGGACGCGCGGCCGATGGATCGCCACTACAGGAAGACGCGATCCGCGCGCCGCCCAACGGCAGACCGGACGACATCAACGTTGTTCAATCTGGCGGACCGTCCGCTCCGCTATTGATCGTCAAGGAGTCATGATCCTGCCGCCTCGCCACGTGGCCGCTCGCGGTGCAAGACAGCACCGCGCCTGCTGCTCTCGGCGGGCTAGTGATCTGGGGAGCGCGGCTGATTATTGGAGCGTGCGGCGGAGCCGGGTGTGTTGGAAGGGCTTCTTGATGCGGCGGGACCGGGCCAGGGCGGTTGGTATTACTGAGGCTCGCCGGGGATCGCAGCAGCGCAGTCAAAGCCACCGCGGCAGCGGCTGGGGCCTTGGACTGATCCTCGCACGGCCGTCATTCCTGTTCACCATGCTCGAAAACATTCGCCAGTACCGTTCGATGAATGGCTCGCGTCGCCGGCGCTCGCCGCGGTCGGTGATTCGCCGTCGTACTGTCGTCGTGCTGCTAGCGGTTCTGGGTTCCCCAGCGTCAGCGGCCTCGAGATCTCCTTCGACGGCGACTTAGCTCCATGGCCGTGGCGAGCCGTTGACGTGTGGTCATCGAGCCGATGGTCTTGGTTTCGGCGATGTGCAGACCGGCGAGAAATCCGCGGGACCGTGCTGCGCCCCAATGAGGCTGACTGCCGAGCACTTCGGAAAGGGGCATGCGCTCGATCTCCCAGCGAGCGCTGAGGATGACGTCAGCCGCGGTCAGCTCACCGGTAGCGATCTGCGCCTTGATCCGGGCCCGGGCGATCCGCACCCGGTTGGCGCGCGCCAGCGCTCGGCTCCTTTGAGAGCTGACGACTGGACTGTCCGTGAATTTGGTGATGTCATCGGTACTCACCGGTTCCCGTCCGGCCAGGCGATTAAGATCGTTTCGTCGCGGCTCCTATCCCTCGCCGCGTCGGGTTCATCGCGGATCTGCACCGGTTCACGGATGATCCCGGGAGTTGGCGAGTCATGCGACTCGAGTACGGGCGTGGTGTGCACTTGGGAGGTTCGCGAGCGGGGGTCCCCGTGCGGAGCGTCCGGGCGCTCGGTAGGCCTCGTCTGCTCCGTCGCTGGGGACGAGACTGTCCGTGACCTCGCCGTGGGGGTTTGGCCCTCTGGGCGGGCCGTCAGTGCATGGCGTGCCATTTGGGCGTGATCGTTGTCCTGTCGCTGGGTAGCAACGCGAGCGTCCCACTCGGCTTTGATTTCATCAGCGCTCAGTGAAGCCTGCTCGCCCTTTCCCTTCGCTTGTCTAACCGATTCGCAGATCCGGGCGTACTCGGGATCGCCGCGTTCCCAGCGCGCTTGTTCTTCCGCAAAGTTTTCGTGCTTTGATGCATCAGTGTCGACGCGTGGTTTCACCCTTGTGCCCCGGCCTGACGGCGTGTCTGTCACGGTGTCGCCGCCGGTTTGTCAGGATCGTCATGGCTGGCCTCCTACCAGGACCCCCGCAAATGTCAGGGCAGGTTGCGGGAGTCCTACTTGTAAACGGCGTTTCTGTCGCTTTTGGACGAAAACGACCCGTGAGGTCAGCGAGAGGCAGGTGTTGCCCGCCGGGGGCCTGCGCGAGAGATTCGAGCAGTAGCGGCCGATAACGGCCCTCCGCCCAACATACTCCCTCTTCGAGCGCAAAACCCACCAATTCTCAGAAGATTTCGGGTACTGGCGCCCACAACCCCCGGGAAAGGAGTACTGTCGGTAAGAAGCTGGCCCTGCGGCCAGAATTCTCAACCCAAGTCCGAATGCCGCCGACGGCGTTTCCTGCGCCACGAGGCGAGAGGCGAGGGTTACTGGTTTTGACTGCGGGGCTGTCTGAACCGGATCGAGGGCCGCTCGTTCACGTGCTCACGTCATGCCCGACCGCGCCATTCGTACCGTTGGGTCGCCGTTACAGATTGACTTTCCTCTGCTCCGCGCGCAGCGTCTCGAGAAGAACGAGAAAGGGACGCTATGTCCCAGCCAGAACCCGTTCGACGCATGGAAGCGCTTGACATCCTTGAGGTTGAGGCTCGAACTCACCGTCGGACCGCATTGGTCGAGCTTCGCGGCGAACTGGACATCGCCACGGCTCCCCAGGTTGCCGAGGTGCTCAACGGTCTCGCACCCGCGCCGGATGGTGTGCGTCACATGTGCTTGACCTGCGCGGGCTCACCTTCATGGACGTCGCGGGACTCCACGAGCTGATCCGCCAGAACGACTACGCACATCAGAATCGGCACAACCTCGCCGTCGCACGCGGGAGCCCTCGTTGGACCGAATCGGGCGACGACGGAGGCCGACGCGTTCATAGCGGTCAGAGCGGCGGTCGTGCTCGTGAGGGCGACCGCCCCTCCGTCGCGGCGTGCTTGCTCGCGGGCGTCGTGTCCTAGCTGCCGTGCGAGCTGCTGACCGCGATCATGATCGCGATGTCTCGCCGGCGGCGGGCGAGCAGTGCGAAGCACGCGGTGAGTACGACCAGGTCACGACGTTCCCACTCGCCGGTGAGCTCGACCGTCGAGTCGGCGCCCGCTCAGGGCGGGTAGGTGTATCGCGATCGTCTCGCTGCCCCCGGTGAGCGTGCCGTGATACGCGCGCAGGTTCCGGGTGATCACCCAGCGTGCGTCCGGCTCGGGTCCGGGTACGACCGATGCTGCTCGCGAGAGGCGCACGAGCGGCTCGTCACCTTCTCCGGCGGTGACCTGCCCCCATACGTGGCGACGCACCGGCCAGCTGTGCTGCTCGATGGAGATCTCTCCTCGCCTGACCGGCCAGCCGACGCGCAAGGATGCGCTGACACGCCCGCGCTCATCTGTCAACTGGTACTCCCGTCCCGTGGCGCGGGTCACCGTCAGCGCGGTCACTGGCCGGGAGCTGATCGTGGTGGTCATGACTGGCGTCGCAGGCTGGCGTGGACGGTGACTGTCACCGGGGACTTGGTCATCGCGAGTGGGCTCCACGTCATGCCGAGCTGTCGCTGATCGATCGTCGTGGTCACGTCGATATCCAGCTGGTCGTCGGTCTGCTGGATCGTCGGCTCGAGCGTCATCGCCAAGCGCTCGCCCGCGGCTTCGAGCTCGCCGTCGACGCGGATCCGGTTCTCGGCGATTTCGCTCACGCTGGTTGAGCGGAAGCGCACCTCGGGGTGGTTCTGTGTGTCGAAGAACGCGGCGGCGCGTAGGTGCTTGTCGCGCTGGTTGATGCCCGTGTGAAGGCTGGCGGCGTCGATCGTCAGCGTCATCTGGCGCTGCCCGCAGTCGTCGAGCTCGAGGCAGCCATCGAGACGCTCGAAGTGCCCCTTGACGGTTACCAGCCCCCAGAAATGCGGGACCCGGAACTCCGCGGTCGAGGCTGACGGGTCAAGCCGCCAGCGTGTGTCTGCGAGTGGCCTCTGAGCCTGGGGGGTGGATGTATTGGCGTTCATGGTGTCTCCTTTTTGGGGTTGGCGCTCGTAGGGTCTGAGCCCTCGTTACGGCGTGGTCAAGGCGGGCTGGGCGAGATCGGATGCGGGCCGGGGCGCGCCGGCTTCGTGGTCCCGCTGCCGGTCGGTATCCGCAGGAGCGCTCACTGGCGAGTGGCGGGGGGGCGCGATCGTGCGCGACCGGAGCACGGTGCTGAGCACCGCGAGTGCGCCGGCGCCACCGGCGAGCGCAAATCCTGCGGTGAGCCCAACACGGTCCACGAGCAGACCGGCGCTCGCTGCTCCGATGGCACCGCCGACTGCCATCGCGGTGGCGAGCCAGGCGAACGCCTCGGTCACGGTCGCGGCCGGTGTGGCGTGGTCGACCATCGCGTAGATGGTTGCTTCGGTCGGCGCGATCGTGGCGCCGGCGAGCAGCAGCACACCCCCGAGCAGGGCGACGCTTCCGGCCGCTGGGATCAAGGCCAGGTGTCCGGCGGTGAGCGCCCCGAGGACGAGCGCGAGGCCGGCGGCGGTGCGGGCTCCGCCGCCGAGGCGGGCGGCGAGCAGCCCGCCCGCGAACGACCCGACGCCCCAGAGGGCGAGCAGCGGGGCCGCGGCCGCGGTGCTGTCAAGCGACTTGGCGGCCGCGACGACGGCGACCTCGTCGGCGCCGAGCAGCACGCCGACGGCGATCAGGACGACCACCAGCGTTCGCATCGCCGGCGCGCGCAGCGAGCCTCCGCGCGGTCGCCGCTGCGCCGGCGCCGGTCGCCAGCTGCGTGAGGCCGGTTGCGCGGCGAACGCCGTGGTCGCGAGCAGCAGGACGATCCCACCCGCCGCGAGGGCCGCGCCAGTGGACCACAGCGCACCGATGCAGAGCGCGAGCGGCGGCCCGAAGATGAACGTCAACTCGACGACGGACGCCTCGAGGGCGTAGGCGGCGCGGACGGCGCTGGGATCGGATAAGAGGGCTGGAAGTTGGGTTCGCAGGCAGGCGCCGACCGGCGGTTCGGCCAGCCCGATCCCGGCTGCGAGCGTGAGAAGGACGGCGAGCGAAGCGCCGACCGGCTGCACCGCGATCGCGACCAGCAGCGCCGCGGCCACGGTGGCGCTGGCCAGCAGCACCGAGGTCTGTCCACGCCGGTCGACGAGCTGCCCGAGCAGCGGCCCGCCGACGCCGAGCGCGATCGCGTAGACGCCGGTGACCACGCCAGCCGCGGCGAACGAGCCGGTCAGGTGCTGGGCATGGACCAGCAGCCCGATGCTGAGCATCGCCAGCGGCAGCCGCGCGAGGATCGAGGTGGCGAACAGGCGTCGTAGGCCGGCGGATGACGCGATCGATCGCATGCCCCGATGCTAGGGTTCTACTGGTGCAGATAGAAGATCCACAATCATGGCTTTAGACGAGACCAGTCAGCCATTAGAGCTGCTCCTCTCCGTGAGCCGCGATGGCTCCCGGACACTCGGAGCGCAGATCGAGGATCAGCTTCGGCGAGCGATCCGCGATCGTGCCCTGCGACCGGGGGCTGGGATGCCGTCCACACGTGATCTGGCGCGCCAGCTCGCCGTTTCGCGGCGGGTCGTGGTGGACGCCTATGCCCAGTTGGCTGCCGAGGGCTATCTGCGCCTTCGGCAGGGCGCCCGCCCACGTGTCTCGGAGGCGGCGGCGGTTGCGAGTGAGGCGCGGGCGATGGTGGCGCCGGCAGCGCCGCGCGCGCGGTTCGACTTCCGTCCCAGCGTGCCTGACGTCTCAACCTTCCCGCGAGCGGCATGGCTGCGCTCGCTGCGTCAGGCGCTCGCGACGATGACCGACGCCGATCTCGGCTACGGCGACCCCCGAGGGGTCGAGGTGCTGCGCTCCGCTCTGGCGGACTACCTCGGGCGCGTCCGCGGCGTCGTGGCCGATCCAGAGCACATCGTCGTCACCAACGGCTACACGCAGGGCCTGGGCTTGGTGTGTCACGCCCTCGCGGCAGCCGGCGCTAAACGGATCGCGCTGGAGGACCCGAGCAACCCCGAAGACGGCCTGGTCGCCGCGCACGCCGGTCTGGAACCGGTTCCGATCGGGGTCGACCAAGCCGGAACACGGGTCGACGAACTCGAGCACGCCGACGCCGACGCCGTCGTGTTGACGCCCGCTCACCAGCACCCCACCGGCGTCGTACTCAGCGGCGAGCGACGAACGGCCCTGCTGGCCTGGCTACGCGCGAGCGAGACGATCGCAATCGAGGACGACTACGACGCCGAGTACCGCTACGACCGCGCGGCCATCGGAGCGCTCCAAGGCCTCGACCCCGACCGGGTCGTCTACGCCGGCTCGGCGAGCAAGACCCTCGCGCCCGCGCTCCGCATCGGCTGGCTGGTCGTGCCGCCGTCGCTACTGCAGGCGGTT
Source organism: uncultured Solirubrobacterales bacterium (assembly GCA_963710305.1). GTDB lineage: Bacteria > Actinomycetota > Thermoleophilia > Solirubrobacterales > Solirubrobacteraceae > Palsa-465. The sequence goes on from CAVPZV010000002.1 coordinate 396,938, forward strand.
AGCCACGAGAAGCTCCTCGCCGACCGCGGGACCGCCCGCATCGAACAGCACGCGTTCGCCGACTTCCTCACCCGCGGCGAACTCGACCGCCACCTACGCCGCATGCGAACCCGCTACCGCAGCCGCCGTGACGCGCTCGTCGACGCGCTCAAGAAAGCGCTCCCAGAAGCCGCGGTCCGCGGCGTCGCCGCCGGCCTGCACGTCACCGTCCAGCTGCCCGACGGCGACAGCGAGCAGGCGATCCGCGAGCAGGCCCACGAACCGGCGTGTCGAGCTCGAAACGATGAGCGACTACCGACCCGATGCCGGCGGGCGGCCGCCGGTCCTCCTGCTCGGCTACGCGCAAATGCCCGAACCCGCCATCCGCGCCGGCGTCCACGAGCTCGCCAAGGCGGTACGAGCAGCAAGAACCCTTACCTGAGCGCCCCGAAGTCCAGGTCGCTGAACAGCGCCGCGAATCGGGCGACGTCGTCGTTGGTCGCCCCGGCGGAAGTCGAGAGGGCGCTGCGCACCGGCCTGGCGCCCCGTCCCACGGCCGCCATGGCTGCGGGGACGACGGCGATGATCGCGTCCGGCTGGGAAGAAGCGCCGCGGCGAACGGTCAGGTGCCCGTCCTCCACCTGGAACTCGAATGCTTCGTGCTCGATGCGGAGCTCGTATCTGGCGTCCAAGCCGTTGGCCGCCTTCGGGTCGTAGCGGCTGCGAAGCCCGAGGACGAACGTGTCCACCCCGATGCTGTCGCTGTCGGGCAGCAGCGGTGATCTTGCTCCCCACCGGCCGATCGCGCCGAGCACCGACTCCAGTTCGAGGCCCCGTTCGGTCAGCTCGTACACGACGGCGGGTGCGGGTGGAGGAAGCGTGCGCCGCACGAGCACGCCCGCGACCTCCAGATCGTCGAGACGCTGGGAGAGGACGTTTCGGCTGATGCGAGGGAGCCCGCGGCGCAGGTCGGTGAAGCGCTTGGGGCCGAGCAGTAGCTCTCGCACCACCAGGAGCGCCCAGCGGTCGCCGATCAGATCGAGTGCGTGCGCGGACGGGCAACCGTCGAAGTAATCGCCTCTTACGGGCACGCCATCACCATAGCAAGACCATATAGTTGTGTTATACCTTCATGAAGTAGTTTTTTAGGACCATCCCGCGCCAGGAGCCAACACCTATGAACGTCAGACTCTCGCACTGCTTCATCACGGTCCGCGACCAGGAGGAGGCGCTTGCCTTCTACCGCGACGTCGTAGGCCTGGAGATTCGAAGCGACGTGCAACTAGGGCCGATGCGGTGGCTCACCGTTGCGCCTCCGTCCCAGCCCGACGGGGTCGAGCTCTCGCTGGAGACGCCCGCCGGGCGTCCCGGGAACATCGACGCGCTGGAACAAGTCATGGCCGACGGATCCCTGACGGCCGCCATCTTTGCCAGCGATGACTGCGATGCGCTCTTCGAGAAGGCGGTGGCGGCCGGCGCCGAGGTGGTGCAGGAGCCGATGGACCAGCCGTACGGGGTGCGCGACTGCGCCGTACGCGACCCCTCCAAGAACATGGTGCGGTTCTCACAGCCGCTCGGCGCGTGAGGCCGATGATGCGAACGACACACTCGAGCGACGGCACGAAGATCGCCTACGACACGGCCGGAAGCGGCCCGCTCCTCGTCCTCGTGGACGGCGCGCTGTGCACACGCAGGATCGGACCGGGCAAGGGCCTCGCGCGCGTGCTCGCGCGGGACTTCACGGTGATCAACTACGACCGGCGCGGGCGCGGCGACAGCGAGGACGCAGGCGCATATGAGGTCGACCGCGAGGTCGAGGACCTTCAGGCGGTGGTCGAATCGGCCGGAGGCGAAGCATTCGTATTCGGCCAGTCGTCGGGCGCTGTGCTCGCACTGCACGCAGCGGCTCGCTCACCCCAGATCACCCGGCTCGCACTTTACGAGGCGCCGTTCGTCGTCGACGACACTCGTGCGCCGACGGGGCCGGAATTCCACCAGACGCTCACCGATTTGCTCGCCCGCGGCAAGCGGGGGCCGGCCGTGCGGCAGTTCCTGCGACTCGTCGGCTTGCCGACGCTCTTGATCGCAGGGATGCGGCTCACGCCCTTTTGGCTAAGGCTCAAGGCCATCGCCCCCACGCTCGCCTACGACTCGCTCATCACCTTCGAGCACCAGCAAGGTCGGGCTCTCTCACCCGATCGGTGGGCCGCCGTCACGAAACCGACGCTCGTGCTCTGCGGTGGCGCCAGCGAGCCGTGGATGAGAAACGGGATGCAGGCGCTCGCCGACACCCTCCCCGAAGCGACACTCCGCACGCTGGACGGTCAAACGCACAACCTGCGACCCAAGGTCGTCGCGCCCCACCTAGTGCGGTTCTTCCAGGATGCGCCCGTACGGGGCGGGCGCAACCACACGGGCGACAGCCCGCCCACGACGGCCCCAGCGACCCATACTTGATCTGGGGAAAGACCGAGGCGCTGGCCGACGGGTGTTAGTTAATACCCGACGACCAGCGTGGTTGAGGCCATTAGCCCGAGGACGCGTGCGTCGGGTCAGCCACGATCAGGCGGCACGGGAAGCGCGATCGAGACCGCGGTTGCGTAGGGTAGGTCGTGAGGTAGATCCTCGGGTCCCACGAGACGGAAGCCGAAAGTGTTCTCCAGGCCGGCGATCGGTTGGGGCGCGTCACCGCATTCGGGGCAGGCGATGATGTGGGCCGCCGCGGCGGGAGTGAAGCGCAGCCGGCAGGTTGGGCAGCAAACGTGGGTCACGGCTGGATCACCGCGAACCCTCCCCCGGACCGGCCCTGTCCGGACTCGGGGGATCTACAGGTCGATCTCGAGTCAGGCTTGCGTGACGCCGTGATGTCGTCGGGAGTTGCGATCAGCGCGGCACCGGCCATTTCGTCACCGCCTCGCTGCTGAAGCTGCCGCCTTCATCCAACCAACGCTCGGCGTCCGAGTCGTCGCCTGAAGCGCCGCGGCGCGAAGCATCGCGACGCGCGGTGAGATCTACCGGGAGCGCGTCAACGGCGCGGCGCTCGAGCCGCGCCGAGGCGGCACCGTGGCGGACCTGCTGGGCGGCTTGTTCTGCGTCCTCATAGGAGGCGAAGTCCCCCGACTTGGCGAGCGTTGCACCATCGCCCGCACAGACCCGCCAGCGATAGGCGCCGCCGTTGTCCTTGAAGATCAAGAACTCCATCGCCGGCACGTTCGTCTCAGCTGTACGGCGCTTGAGCTGTCTCGAAGCGCGGGGCTTCTTGGTTGCGGTAGCCATGGCCGACCGCCTCTCTGCCCTTCTGACCGGAAATACCGCCCGGGAAGCGAGAAGAGCTAGGAGCTCACTGAGCGCTTATGGATGTTACCACATTCCGACCTGCGCAGTCGGAAATGCGATCGGTCATGTCACCACCAGCGTGGTCGTGGCCCGTAACCTCGATCACTGTTCGGGCGCGACGACTTCCACCGCGCCGAACCCTTCGAGTGGAGCGTCGATGAAGAAGATCTCCATCGTGATGTCGGGCTGGACGTGGGCTTGCGAGAGGAAGGCGAGCACCTTGCGGCCGGTTAGCTCCTCGATCGTCTCCGTGAACCGTTGGGTCATGATGTTCTGGAACTCGTGGCGCATCGAGACGACGCGCTCGGGCTGACCGCTCTCCATGATCGTCTTCTCGAGGGGAGTGAAGCCGCTGCCGCGCATCACGACGACGATGATGTCGTCCAGCGCGTAGGTCTTGGCCTTCATCGGCCCGCGGCCGTAATGGTCGCGTAGGATCGCGACGATCTTGGTGGATATCGCCGCTAAGAGCTGCCCACCCCCAAGGGTGAAGGTCTTTGCTTCGGCGTGGGTGCCTTCCATTGATCCCCTCCTGTGTCCGGCGAGGCCCAGCGAGCCCTTCCGTCCATCAGTTTGTCTCTCGACCTGGCCGCGAGAGGTCGTGAACCCCACCGAAACCCTGTCGTCGCTCTAGCCTAGCGTGGCTTCGGGCGGACCGCCAGGGACAGCCCCGCGAGACTCGACGCTGGCGCTCGTTCCGCTGAGGAACGTACGGACCCTCCGCCGGGTGAGTCGCTCGACGCTGCGACGAGCTCCGTCTCCATGACACGTTGCAGTGCGTCACGTTGTAGGCGCACCAGCTCGTCGCGACCGGCCGCGACGAGCTTGGCCTCGGCCTGGTCGCGCCGTCCTCGAGCAGACAGACGACGACGTCCTGGTGCAGGAACGCGCGCGACTTCGTGGCTCCGCGGCCAGTGAAATCGGCGACGATCCTCTCGTTCGCGATCGCCGCGTTTAGCGGCCCTCGGCGAGGTCGTGGTTCGGCGTGGTCATCCGCAGCTCGGTCTCCCGCTCTTCTTTGAGAGACCACCGCTCGGCAGAGAGAGGGAGAGGACCCCGACGAAGGCTTCGGTCCAAGCCAGCGTAGCGGGTTCGGACACGTCCGGCGGCGGCCGTTGATGCTGATCGAATATTTGCCCAAATGTCCGCCCTCCGGACTTGGTGCGTTACTATGTGTCGAGCGATCCAGGTGTGCGTCATCGACGGCTTCATGGGTTGCAGCTAGAAGAGAGCGGAACGAGTTCGCGGTCACACGCTTGGCCACTTTGCCCTGGGTCCGTAGCACGGACTTACCCCTACGCCCAGGAGCTCCGCCATACACGGTTCGCCGCTCGCTCAGCCGCAAAGCGAAACTCGAGACACCGACGCGCGACCGCCGGCAGCGGGTCGGTTGGGCACGATGGCAGCGTGTGCTGCCCGAGAACGCCTCACGTCGCCGGTCGGGCGGACGCGAGGTCGGATCGCGCTTGTCTCGGGCCGCAGCCTGCAAACACTTGTCAAGCGTCATCGGCGCGTGGGGCACGTGCCGATCGACGAGGCGTGGGCGCGCGCGCCAATTGACGAGGATCCGCCCGCCTACCCTGCGAGCGGGCGGACCGGGTTTCGTCGGCCGCGTGCTGGAGATGAGGCACGCGGCCTTCGAGCCCCCACGCAAGGACGGGCCGGCGATCGAGGGCACGGACGCAGAACGTCGAGGCAATGGAGGTAGGGCTGTGCACCGCATCGGTGATCAATCGGCTGATGCCCTGACACCGGATTGCCTGACGGTGAGGTGCCCCCGCTGCGAGCTGGTTATTTCGCCACGAGTCCGGGCCCTCATCCCCCGGCACTGTCCGCGCTGCCTGGTTCGCCGACGACTCGCGGTCGACCTTCAACAAGTCTTCGCCGAGGCACCCAGCAGCGGCACCATGCCCGGCTCGTCAGCTTGAGACCAATCGCTCCGAGCCGGTCCGCTCGACGCGCAGCGCCGGATAGCTACAACCGTTCCGTCTGCCAAAGCAGCCGCGCGTACTGATCCTCGCCGAGCAGTTGGCGAAGGAGCTTGGCTTGACGGCGCGCAGCGCGGTACACGCGCTCGCCGTTGCGGCTGTCGGGATCGAACCCCATGTCGCGCGCCCACTGTTCGTAGCCGTGAGCCTGATCGACGACCGCTGCTTGCGCCGCGACCGCGTCCAGCACATCGTGGAGCTCGGGCGCGCCATCAGCGGAGCCGACGATCGCCGTTAGCGGCAGGTGGCCGTTTGAGCGATAGAGCTGACACGAATACTGCTCTGGAGCCCAGGGCTCAGCGACAAGCGTCACGGGGTCGCCGTTGACCGTGACCGGCCGGCAGCGCATCGCGACGTCGTTGCCGTGGAGGAACTTCTCAAGGGTCTGCATCGAACCGCTCCCTTTTGTCCCGCCCGGCCCGCACAGGGCTGGACGAAATCCAGCTAGATCAATGGGGTGCGATCGCTCAACCCGCTAGGGAACTCCGCCCGACGGCGGTATCCCCTGCCGCCCAGGACCGGTCAGGAGCGTGACTAGCCGAACACCGGCGCGCAGTCAGACGCGTTCGATGTACTCAACCATCCACAACGTTGCCAAACTCTAACCGCTGACCACGCGACGTCGGTGGGCCCAAGCGAAACTGCACGGTTATACGAGCGGGAATTGCCCGGTTTCGGTGGCCAACCGCTGGTCACCTCGATGGCCTTCGGTTGCCGTTAGCCTCGGCCTGGGCGAAGCGAAGAGCCTCTCGCGCCCGCTCACTCGCGCGTTCTAGCTCACGCATGCGAACCGGGCTCGTCAGTCGTTGGCTGTACGCCTTGGCCTTGTAGAGGTCATAGCGCTGGCGCGCGTGCAGGGCTTGCGCGCGAAGATCGTCCAGACGGGCGGCGGTCGTGCTCTGGTCTCTTTGCGCGGGCCCGGGCATTTACTTCTCCTCGCTGGCTTCCGGACGGTCGGCTGCGGCGATGGCGGCCTCTATCTGCTCCGCGGAAATGCCGGCTTCTCTGGCGGCCTGGACTGAATGCTCGATCTCCGGCTCGGATGCCAAGCCGCGGTGTCGCTCGATTACGCGTAGGTAGATCGCCCATACGAGCGCCTGCTCCCTGGTCAAGGAAATCTGATCACCCGGGCCAAGCGACCCTGCGGCCAGGATCGTGGCCAACGCCTGGTCGATGAGTCTCTCGTGTGTCATCACGTGGATGTTCCTCCGCATCCCTTTCTTCAGATGCAAACGCTCTTCCTCGACGAGCTTGACCATCTGCCAGTACGCGATGAGATCGCGCTCCGCCTCGGTCGTGCTCGCGAAGAAGCGGCGGCCGATCGTCAAGTCCCCCTGGTCGCGTCCAGCCGCCTGCTCGTCAATCCAGGCTCGGTCGATCCGCTTTCGCGCCACGAGACCGATCGCCGACTCGATCTCCGAGCCAGCGCAATCCCCGAGCCGCTTGAACACGCCGGGCGCTATCTCGAGTGACTCATCTGGGTTCACATCACCCATCGGCACCTACTCTCGCCCCACGCTTTCGGCGGCGCCGCGACGTTCGCCGGCGGCCGGCAGGAGACCACGATCACGGGGCCGTTCCCGTGCGAGCGCTCTGCCGCTTGGGCGTCGGCGGGCTCGTCAGGATCGCGAGCAGCTCACCGACGTTCTGCTCGCGCGCGATCGGGTCAGGAAGCGGGAAGTGTGCGTTGATCGTGTAGTTGTTGCGGCGCCCCGCTCGGTGGCGCGTGATGTAGCCGGCGTCAGCGAGCTCGACCACGATCCGGTGCGCGGCTCGCTCGGTGATCCCGATGCGCTCGCCGATGTCGCGCAGGCGGATGCCGGGATCACGGGCGATGCAGACCAGCACCTGGGCGTGGTTGGTCAAGAACGTCCAGCCGGGTGGAGGTTTCTCAGCCATTTACAGTAGTCTAGCGTTTCTAGACTCTAATTTCATGCTACAGTGACCAAAGATTCACGAGAGGGCTTTGAAGATCCCCTCGCGCGACGATGAGGAGGTCCTCAAATGCTCTCCAAGACCCACGCCACGCCGCGTGACCCATCAGCCCTGGAACCGACTCCCGATACGATCGGCGACTCGGCGAACGACCAGGCGCCGGAGCCGGTCCCGACCACCGCTCGGGCGCGGGAAGCCGCCGCGGCGGCCAACGGGACGGAAACACGTGGCGAGCACTTTCGCCGCAGGGCCCACCGCACCCGGCTACACGGCTACGCAATCGCGACCGTCGCGCTCGTTGCCTACCTGATCGCGCTCGCGGCCTCGAACACCGCGCACGTGAAGGCCGATTGGGTGTTCGGCAGCTCCCACGTATCGCTCGTCTGGCTGGTGCTGTTCGCCGCGCTCCTCGGCTGGCTGCTCGGACTGGTAGCCAGCGCAAGGTTCCACTGGCGCACCCGCGCCCCTCGCCCCCGTCGCGGTGGCCGATGACCTCCCGCAGGCTGCCGAACAATCCGGGCAGGGCAGAACGAGTCCTGCCTAGCCGAGCGCGGCACGTCCGGGCGCCGGGTCATCCTTCGAGCTGCTGTGCGACCAGGTAGGCGAGAGCCCCTGCCTCCGGACGAGCTCCTCGTGCGGGACGCCTCTCGACGCAGAACGCACAGACTCCGAGGAGACCGTCCGCTCTAGGGCGCGGGGTCGCGGAAGATCACGGTGCTGCGTGCTTGCACATCGACCCTCTCGCCGGCCACCGGAGACGGGGAGTCGATGGCGCCCTGCGCGGTGTCCAGGACGGGCACCCATTTGCCCTTCGGGTCCGGAAGGTCGAAGTTGACGTCTTCGTGATGCGCGTTGAAGATGAGCAAGAAGCTGTCGCCGGTGATTCGCTCACCGCGCTCGTCGGGCTCGGTGATGGCGTCGCCGTCCAGCGCGAGGGCGACCGCCTTGGTGTTGGAGTCCCAGTCCTCGTCGGTCATCCGCTGCCCGTCGGGTCGGTACCAGCGCATCTCTCGGGCGGTGGAGAAGCGGCGCCGGTGAAAGACGGGGTTCTCCTTGCGCAGCGCGATGACGCGCTGGGTGAACGCGAGCAGGTCATCGTCCTGGTGCTCCCAGTCATACCAGGAGATCTCGCTGTCCTGGCAATACGCGTTGTTGTTGCCGTCCTGGGTGCGAGCGACTTCGTCGCCCCCCAGGAGCATCGGAATCCCTTGTGAGAGGAGCAGCGTGGTTAGGAGGTTGCGCCGCTGTCGCGTGCGCAGATGGTTGACCTCTGGGTCGTCGGTGGGACCTTCCGCGCCGCAGTTCCAGGAGCGGTTGTGTGACTCCCCGTCCGCGCCATCCTCGCCGTTGGCCTCGTTGTGCTTGTCGTTGTAGGCGGTCAGGTCGGCGAGCGTGAACCCGTCGTGGGCCGTGACGAAGTTGATCGACGCGCTCGGATGCCGACCGTCACCCTGATAGAGGTCACTGGAACCGGCGATGCGCGAGGCGAACTCGGCCAGCGTCTGGTCCTCGCCGCGCCAGAAGTCTCGGATGCAGTCGCGGTACTTGCCGTTCCACTCGGACCACAGCGCGGGGAAGTTCCCTACCTGGTAGCCGCCCTCGCCGATGTCCCACGGTTCCGCGATCAGCTTCACCCGGCTCACCACGGGATCCTGCTGGATCAGGTCAAAGAACGCCGACAGCCGATCGACCTCGTGGAACTGGCGCGCCAGCGCCGAGGCGAGGTCGAAGCGAAAGCCGTCGACGTGCATCTCGGTCACCCAATAGCGCAGCGAGTCCATGATCAGCTGCAACACGTGCGGGGTGCGCATGTTCAGGCTGTTCCCGGTCCCGGTCGTGTCGTAGTAGAACGCGGGTTCCTCTTCGACGACCCGGTAGTAAGCGCGGTTGTCGAGCCCCTTGAACGACAGGGTCGGGCCGAGGTGGTTGCCCTCGGCGGTGTGGTTGTAGACCACGTCCAGGATGACCTCCAGGCCCGCCTCGTGCAGAGCCTTGACCATCTGCTTGAACTCCTGCACCTGCCCGCCCGTCTGTCCCGATGCGCTGTAGTCGTTGTGCGGCGCGAGGAAGCCGATCGAGTTGTAGCCCCAGTAGTTGCGTAGCCCGCGCTCGATGAGGTGCGAGTCGTGGATGAACTGGTGCACCGGCAATAGTTCGACGGCGGTCACCCCGAGCCCCGTCAGGTACTCGATCGCGGCCGGATGCCCCAGCCCGGCGTAGGTCCCGCGCATTTCCTCCGGGATCTCCGGGTGGCGCTGCGTGAAGCCCTTGACGTGCACCTCGTAGACGATCGTCTCGCTCCAGGGCGTCCGCGGGGGCCGGTCGTTGTCCCAGTCGAAGAACGGACTCGTCACCACCGCCTTCGGTAGTCGTGAGGCCCGAGTCCTCGTCGTTGACCGGCCCACCGGGATCGTCGTGGCGGTAGGTGAAGAGCGCCTCGTCCCACCGCACCTCCCCCTCCACCGCCGTGGCGTACGGGTCAAGCAGAAGCTTGGAGGGATGGGCACGAAGGCCCGCGTCCGGATCGAACGGGCCGTGCGCGCGGAAGCCGTAGCGCTGCCCCGGGCCGACCGCCGGCGCGTAGCCGTGCCACACCTGCGCCGTACGCTCCGGTAACGGAATGACCTGCTCGCCACCGTCGCCATCGAACAGGCATAGGTCAACCTGGTCGGCGATCTCGGAGAACACGGCGAAGTTCGTGCCGGTGCCGTCATAGCTCGCACCGAGCGGAAATGGGGAGCCAGGCCACAGGAGCACGAGCGCGGGCATACCCACATGCGCTCAGCCGAAGCCGACCTGGGTCAGAAGGCCGCAGCCCGGGAGCCGCCCGGCTACAGAGCGGCGGATGGCCTTGGCGGGTAGGATCCGCGTGTATTCGAAGGGGCGCTCCGGCTCGCGATGGCCGAGGCGTTGAGGTCGACGTTCTTGCAGGATCAGTGATCGCGGCACTGGGCGTGACATCAGGAGACGGAAGGTGAGCTCGAGCGGTCCGGACTGGCGGACAGAGCCGTCGCTGTCGGGTGGACGGCTACTGGCTGAGATCACGAATCGGATCGTCGCGTTCACGCGCGAGCACTACGGTCGCGGGCCGATCAAAGCCAAGACCTACGTCCTGGACAACCTGATCGTGTGCGTGCTCAGCAACGGGGGGTTCACGCCGATCGAGCGCACGATGATGGAAGGCGGCGAGCCGGACCGAGTGCTTGATATGCGCCGGGATTTCCAGCGCATGATGAAAGAGCGCTACACCGAGATGCTCGAACAGCTCACCGGACGCAAGGTCCTCGCCTTCCTGAGCCAAGCCCATGTCGAGCCCGATCTCACGATTGAGATGTTCCTGATGGACGGACCGTTGCCCGGGTTCGGTGCGCTCGAGCTCGTCGACCCGCCGCTCCCCGAGAGCGGCGGTGGGGACTCAGGCTAAGCGTCGCGCCGGGGTACCGGCGATCCGCGCGGGCGGGGTTGGTAAGCTTCGTTGTCTCGAGGCGAGCTGGCGGGACCGCCGTGTCCGGCCGGGGCGCATCGATCAAGGCGATTTACGCGCTCGTTGTGGTCCGGTGGCGGCATGCGAGGGCGTTGCCCTCCTGCAACGTTCAATCTGCATCGGACTAGTGGTGAACTCATCGACTCGCCGGCCCGCGCCTGAAGCGCTCGCCGCTTACGCACAGCCCTCTCTCTCGCGAAGCTTGCTCGCGATCATCACCTCGGTCGTGCCGTACCTGGCGCTCTCAGTCCTGATGTATCTGGCGCTTGACGTCTCGTATCTGCTTGCGCTCGTGCTCGCGATCCCGGCCGGGGGCTTCCTGGTACGTACGTTTGTCGTCTTTCACGACTGCGCCCACGGCTCGCTGCTGCCTTCCAAGCGCGCCAACGGCTGGGTCGGCCGGGTTCTGGGACTGTTCGTCTTGTCGCCGTTTCAACGCTGGCGCCACGACCATGCCGTCCATCACGCCACCTCCGGCGACCTCGAGCGCCGCGGCGTCGGAGACATCATCACCCTGACCGTCGAGGAATATCGCGCGCGGGACTCGCGGGGTCGCTTCGCGTACCGAGCCATCCGCAATCCGGTCGTGATGTTCGGCCTCGGTCCGGTGATCGCGATGGTCGTAGGACCGCGGATCGCCACCCGGTCGCAGCGGCCACGGATGCGTCACAGCGTGCTCGCGACCGACGCCGTGCTCCTCGCGTTGGTCGGCGGACTGTGCTGGCTGATCGGCTGGCAGGACTTCCTGCTCGTCTGGGCCCCCCCCGCGATGCTCGCCGGCTCGGTCGGCATCTGGCTCTTCTACGTGCAGCACCAGTTCGAAGACGCCTACTGGCAGAGCGCGACTGACTGGGACTACACCGAAGCAGCGCTACGCGGCAGCACCTACCTGAAGCTGCCGAGGGTCATGCAGTTCTTCACCGGCAACATCGGGCTCCATCACGTTCATCACCTGAACGCCCGGATCCCCAACTACAACCTCCAGCGCGCCCATGACGAGAACCCGATCTTCCACCAGGTGCCGACCCTGTCATTTCGCGACGCGCTCGGCACCGTCAAGCTGAAGCTCTGGGACGAGGAACGGGGGAAGCTCGTCACGTTCGCGCAGGCACGCGTCATGGCGCCGCCGAGCGTGCCGCGGGCCGAGCCGGCGCCACGGATCCTCAGATCCTGCGGGAACCTCCAAGACACGCGCATGACGCGTGTGTCAGTGGTCCCTTTCGGCTCGTAGCAGGACCACGTGGTCGGGATTGACGCCCAGGTGGCGTCGTGTGTCGACGTCGATGAGCCACGCGAGCTGCATGAGCGAGCCGCGCGCCGCATCGAGGATCGTCCGTTCGACGGTCTTGGGGTCTCCCTCTACGCGGTAGCGCTCTCCCGTCACGACGGTTATCTCGGTCGCGACGGTCGCGGCGGGCTGCGTCTCGCTAAGGCTCATCGGGTTCAGGCAGGCCCTTGGTCGTGTGTCGGTGGCGTCACGTGCGCGAACTGATCCTGCTCGCGGGATCAGGTCTGGGTGCGCAGGCTAGCGTTTCGCTCACCCGCCTGAGGCCCGAACGCCCCGTAGGCGCGCGGCGTCGCGGCCGGTGCGCCGGTCCTCGCGTCTCCCCTGGTCCGCTTCAGCCTCGACGATCCAGCCGTCACCGAGGTGGTGCGGCTAGACTCGGTGGGGTCGGGCGTGTTGCTCGGCGAATTAGTGCCCGCGTTCGTAGTTGTTGCTTTGCACTGCCGCGTTTCGCAGCACATGATCTCTCTGGGAGGGAAACGCATGGCAACTGGAACCGTGAAGTGGTTCAGCGACGATAAGGGCTATGGCTTCATTACGCCTGATGAGTCGGGTAAGGATTTGTTTGTGCATCATTCGGCGATCGCGGGGAGTGGTTTTCGGTCGTTGGCGGAGGGGGCGAAGGTGTCGTTTGAGACTGAGCAGGGGCCGAAGGGTCCGGCGGCGGCGAACGTTCAGGTGGTGTAGCGGGCTGAGGGGGGCGCTGCCGGTGTGGGTGGCGCCCTTTTTGCTGGTTTGGGGGGTTGGCCTGGGCGGGTTTCTTTCGATGGAAGGATGGACGGGTTATGGCTTCTAGTGGTAAGAAGAAGACGACGTTTGCGAAGTTGGCGCGGGAGCAGAAGTTGCGGGAGCGTCGGGTGGAGAAGCGGGCGCGCAAGGATGCGCGTAAGCGGGATGGGGTGGATTTGGGGCCGGTTGAGTCTTCGGTGGGGGAGTCTGGGGTGTCTGAGCCGGTGGTTGGGTCCGGCTCGGGTTCCTGAGCCTGGTTCCTGAGCCTGCGGCTGGGTGGGGGTTTGTCGTGGGTGGGGGGGTGCGTGCTACGGTGGGTGTGTGGGTCCTTTTCCGCGTATGTGGTGCTTTGTGGCCGGCGTGAGGCGGGTGGTTGGGTGAAGTCGGCGCGTGAGCGGGCGGAGGAGAAGCGGGAGGCGAAGCTCGAGTTGGTGAGCGAGCAGGTCGAGAATGGGTCGTTGGTGATCCGTCAGATGACTGAGGAGGAACGGCGTCGCTATCCGCCGCGGCCGGTGGAGCCGAAGCGTCCGCGCCGGTGGTAGTGCGGGGGCGTGAGGTCCTGATCGAGCGGATCCGTCAGATGCGGCGGACCGTCGGGGCGGGGGAGCCGGCGCCGGGTCGGGGCGTTGATTCTGAGCCGGATCGGGTGCGGAGGCTCGAGACGCGGATCGAGGCGCTCGAGAGTCTCGTGCAGGGGTTGCAGGACTCGGTGCATCGCGAGTCCTCGCGGCAGGCCAAGCAGATCGCCGAGCTCGACGCTCGGATGCAGCCGGCCGTGCTCGGCAAAGCGCTGAGCGACGACGCCCGCGCACGCGGCCTGTAATCGCAGAGCGCACGACCGGGCCCGTCGTCACCGGCACCTTCGGTCCGGCCTGCAACCACGGCGCACCCATCATGAATTTTTCGGTGCCTGGCCGCTAGTGCACTGTCCGACTGGCCAGTCCAGCTAACAGCGCAGCGAAACGGTTACGCAGGGTAGAAGCACCCTCGCGGCGCCAAGTGCATACCGCGCATGACATGGCGCACGACGTAGAAGCCACGCTGCGCGCAGCCGTCCACGCTCAGGTGATAGCGCCCGCGCGGCAGGACGATCGAGAAACGCCCGCGCACGGTATAGCGATGCGTGCCGCGACGAAAGGTTGCGGTGGCGCCGATCACCGACAGCAGAGGCACCAGCAGCAGACTCACAGTGACACGCATCATCGGCCGGCGCATTATCCGTCGTTTGCTGGATTTGGTCCGTCCCGCGGCCCTTTTCGAGCACGCGCGGCCCCGCGGATCGCCGGCGTCGCTTCCGTACGTCCCAACCACCACCCGCGACTTCGGAACGTCCCGACTCGGACGCGTCCCCACCGCAACTTCGGTGCAGCGGAGGCTAACTCAGCGAAGCAGCCAGAAGACTTCGGTCTCCAGCTCGCTCGGGTCCGCTCGCCAGTGGCCGTAGATCTCCCATCGCGGCCCGGCAAGCTCCCGTCCGTGGGCCGCAACGTGCGCGCGCACGGCATCGTGAGTGACGCGCAACCCTGCGTAGTCGCCACGGTGCGTGGCCGTCGCAGCCTCCCCACCAGGTAGTTCGGACGCGGCCACGCGCCCTTCAGGTTCGAACGTGCCCGACACCAAGACACCGACCTCCACGTCGGGTCTGTCGTCCTTGTAGAGCATCACGTTCTGCCACAGCTCCGTGCCGTCTCCGGTCGCATGCTCGGTGCGGCTCCGGGCGAATCGGTAGACGTCGTCCAGGAGCTGCCTCCACACGTTCGGGAACTCGCCCCACGTAGTGGTCTGCGCGATCACGGCCGTGGGGCGCGGCTCGACCTTCACGAACGACACCGTCGTGCCGGTGGACATCGTACGAACCCTAACCGGCCGGCTTCGGCGAACCGACGCTGCTGCGGACTGCACCCGGGTTCTGCGCTCCTCGGGGCCGCGCTCGACGGTTGACAAGGATCCTTGTGACAAGTACTCTTGTGACAAGACTACTTGTGAAAGGAGGCACACTGTGTGCCAGTCTCCCGCTCTTGTTGAAGCCCTAGGCCGAGCTCGCATCGCTGAGCTTCGGCGAAGCGTCCGGGTGGCCGCCCCGTGCAGACGCGAACATCGGCAGCCGGCCGTCGAGGCCGCCAAGAACCGAATCGGCTGGCTTCTCGTCGATATCGGTCTCCGCCTGACCGTGCCCCGCAGCGCGATGAACCATCGGCGGCGTTCAGTGTCCGCATGACGACCCCGCGGCGACCGGGCAGGAAGACCGAGCCCAAGCGGACCCGCCAAAACGACGCCCCGGCTGAAACCGAGTCCGCGTCCATAGCCGTCGGCGAGCCGTCAGCCGACGCGCGACCACGCCGTCAGGTGATCACCGACCCCCACGCCATCCGGGCACTCGCCCATCCATTGCGCGTGGCGCTCCTGGAGGCAATCCGGCGTGACGGAGAGATCACCGCCACCCGAGCGGCCGAGCTGCTCGATGAAAGCCCCGGGAACATGTCGTGGCACCTCCAGACCCTTGCCAAGTATGGCTTCCTGGAAGCGACGGAAGGTCGCGGGCGCATCCGACCCTGGCGCCTGACCAGTGGTTCGCGGATCTTCGAGACCGGGATGGCCACAGACCCAGAGACGACCGCAGCCGGCGAGGCTCTAGAGCGGACCGTCATAGCGCGAACCTACGATCAGATGCGCGACTGGTGGTCGCGGCGCCTCGCATATCCAGTGAAGTGGCGGCGCGCTGCGTTCGTGACAGACACGGTCAGATACCTCACGGCCGAGGAGCTTGCCTCGATCATGGAGGAGATCAACGCGATCTACGACCGCTTCGCCGCACGCGAGGCCAGGGAGAAACGCCCGGCCAAGGCCCTTCCCGTCCATCTCCACGCACATGGGCACCCCCTAGCCCCCACTCCGTCGGGCAACTAAGGCCGACGGACGCGGGTCGTGGGATCATCGTTACGAGTCGTCGCCGGGCTCCCCCCCGGGGCGCCGTTGCCTCGTGACGTTGTCGGTCGACGCCCGTCCGATCTTGCTGATCACCGATCTCCAGCACGGCAGGGTTCTGTCCCGGCGTCGTCTTGCCCGGGATCGCGCGGTGCGGCGACGTCCTCGCCGCTCGGGGAGTGCCTCGGTCCTGCTCCTCATTGCGGCCGGTTGCGCGCTCGTCCTCGTCCTGGCGGGCTGCGGCCGTTCATCGGACATGAGCCGTGCCACCGCGCGGGAACGATCGGCCTCGAGCACGCGATTCGCGGGTGTGGGGGCGTCTGCGGGTCCGACGTACTCGTTGCTGCAGATGAACCTGTGCCTGTCCGGCCTTGCCGGCTGCTACGGCAAGACGGAGTACCCCGCCGTCGTGGACGAGGCGGTGGCCCGGATCCGCGAGCTGCACCCGGACGCGGTGACCGTCAACGAGGCCTGCGGAGGCGACGTCGCGCGCATCGCGCGTCGAACGGGCTACCACCTGCGCTTCTCGTCGTTGATCTACTTCGTCGGCGAGCCCCTGACCTGCGCCCGGCCGGGCGGGCGCGGGCTGTTCGGCGACGCAATCCTCACCGCGTCGGCCATCGAAAGGACCCAGCATCGGGACTTCGAGGCGGAGCCCGCCGTCGAGGAGCGCCAATGGCTGTGCGTCACCACTCGCAAAGGAGTCGATGTGTGCACCGCCCACCTGAGCACACGCTCGTCCGTCGAGGTGGCCGACAACGACGCGCAGTGCATCGAGCTCGAGGCTCTGCTCGCCCGCCGCGCGGCCACCCGCACCGTCATGTTCGGGGGCGACGTCAACCGTCTCGGCTCGTGCGCCCCGGATGGCCTCTGGACCCTCACGGACGGGTCCGCCACCCAGGACCCTGGGATCCAGCAGGTCTACGGAAGCGGCGCGCTCCAGTCGCCGTCGGCGAAGGTGGTGCCCGCCAGGCACACTGACCACGACTTCCTGCTGGCCCGAGCGCACCTCGTCGCACACGGATGATGCACGAGGGCGGCGATCAGCCGTCGCTCGAGCGGGTCGCCGAGTACTGCTCGTCGGTGACGTGCTCGCCCCAGGTGACCGGGTTGCCGCTCTCGTCGGTCTGTTGCATGGCGATGTGGACCATGAAGCGGTTCGGGGCGGCGCCGTGCCAGTGGTTCTCACCGGGTTCGAAGAAGACGCGGTCCCCAGGCCGGATCTCTTCGATCGCACCGCCCTCCCGCTGGCACCGCCCGAGGCCCTCGGTGACGAAGATCGTCTGGCCGTGTGGGTGGGTGTGCCAAGCCGTACGTGCGCCGGGCGTGAAGTGGACGTTCGCGGCCGCGAACGTGGAGGTCGCTGCCGGAGCGGCGACGGCGTCGATGTAGACGTCGCCGGTGAACCAATCGCCGGGGCCCTTCTGCGTATCGATGCTGCTACGGGTGATGTCCACGGTGGGCCAGATCCTTGTCGAGGGTTGAAGGGGGTCCAAGCCGCGGCGCCGCGGTGACCGGGAGGACCACGCTCCCGGCCTGCCGCGAACTGTCGCCGCTCACGCCCTACAGGTGCCGAGCCATGAACAAGTAGCAGGCCTCGCCCCGAACCGGCTGGGTCCCGCTCGAGCGCCTACCGGCGCCGGCGGCGGACGTCGCCGATCGAAGCTGGGCGGGTGGGGTCTTGGGCCATGTTCCAGGCCGTGCCAGCCGAGCGCCCGGCGGTCACGTCCTCGATGGCGGGCCTCACGTCCTCCCGCGCTCCTGTCCGGCCGGCGCGCATCGGATCGAGCTCGTCGTTGATCGGGCTGCCGGCCGAGCGGCCCGCTGTCACATCGCGCATT
This sequence comes from uncultured Solirubrobacterales bacterium, assembly GCA_963710305.1. Taxonomy (GTDB): domain Bacteria; phylum Actinomycetota; class Thermoleophilia; order Solirubrobacterales; family Solirubrobacteraceae; genus Palsa-465. Next base: position 414,440 of record CAVPZV010000002.1, read on the forward strand.
GTCAGCTCCTTTCGGTGGGTCACTCCTTGGGTAACCGCACGCGTGCATCAGACCCGCGAGCAGGTCAGCGTGCGCACGGCGCTGGTTCGCCGGCGAACAGCTGAGCCGGTGGCTGATGCGGGATCAGCCGCGGCGACCGATCGTGGGCCGCGCGCCCGGTAGTCGATGCGCGAACCGGCGCGGGATCGCCGGCATGGGCGCGAGCAGACGCTCGCGATGGTGCTCCTCCCGGTGGTCGCGCAGGCGCGCCTCGAGAAGGTCCCGCAGGGCGATCTCTCCGACCGGGATCTCGGGATCGGCGCGATGCACGACCACGGCGCGGTCGGCGCCGGTCACCGCGAAGCGGGTGGCGACCTCGCGCAGCGTGTCCTCCGCGTAGACAGTGGCCGCGGGCGCGACGTGCCCGAGTTCCGGGCGGGGCGGTGGCGGACGCATGACGTCGCGGACCAGCAGCAGCTCCAGCGGGTCGACCGAGTACTCACGCGTCAGATGCAGCCCGCGGCGGGCGATCTTCTCGGTGAGAACCGAGCGCTTGAGGATCAGCGTCGAGATCGCGTAGCTGGCGGTGGCACCGATCAGCAGCGGCAGGATGAGCGGCCAGGCATGCGTGAGCTCCAGCGGGAAGATCACCCCGGTCAGGGGCGAGCGCATGACGCCGCCGAGCACGGCCGCGAGACCCACCAACGCCCAGAACCCGGGCAGGACGGCCGGAAGCACGTGTGACTCGAGCGCTCCGAGGGAGGCCCCGATCATGAACACAGGCGCGAGCACCCCGCCGGAAGTGCCCGATCCCAGGGACAGGCTCCAGATCGCGGTCTTGACGACGAGAATCCCGACGATCAGCGACATCCCCGCCTTGCCGGTGATCAGGACATCGATCACGTCGTACCCCACGCCGAGGGCGTGCGGCTCGATCAGACCACCGGCTCCGATGATCAGTCCCGCGAGCGCCGGCCACCACATCCAGTGGATCGGCAGTCGCTGGAACGCATCCTCGGCGGCGTAGACAAGCCCGGTGGCCACGACCGCGAGCAGCCCGCCGGTCACGCCGCTCACCGCGCACAGCAACTCGGTCGTGGCGTGAAGATGAACATGGACGGCGGGCAGGGCGAAGATCGCGCCGGTGCCGAGCAGGGCGCCTCGGGCCACCGTGCTCGCGGCCACGGCGGCGACGACGGGAATGAAGCTGCGGGGGCGCCACTCGAACAGCAGCAGCTCGACCGCGAGGAGCACCGAGGCCAGCGGCGCGTTGAACGTCGCGGCCATACCCCCCGCGGCGCCCGCCACCAACAGCGTCTTGCGCTCATCGGCCGAGAGCCGCAGGTACTGGGCGAGAATCGACCCGGCCGCCCCGCCCGTCATGATGATCGGCCCCTCGGCGCCGAACGGGCCACCCGTGCCGATGCTGACCGCCGCCGATACCGGCTTCAGCAACGCCACGCGTGGCTGGATCCGGCTCTTCCCCACGAGGATCGCCTCGATCGCCTCGGGCATCCCGTGGCCTCGGATCTTCTCTGAGCCAAACCGGGCCATCAGCCCGACGATCAGCCCCCCCGCCACCGGGGCGAGCAGCACGAGCAGCGGGTGGTGGCCCGCCCGGAGGCCGGGAGACACGAGGTGAGTGTCGTAGCGCTGGTAGAAGACGAGGTTGGTGATCAGGCCGATCAGCCGCAGCAGGACGAAGGCGAGCCCCGCGCTTACCAGCCCGACGGGCAGCGCCCAGGCCATGAGCTTGAGCACGTGCCGATCGACGGTGAAGTCGCCCAGGTGCTCCGCGCGCGGGCGGGCACCGGAGATCGGCGCCGTCGTCCGGGCGTCAGGTTGTACGTGGGGTTCGCTATCGCCTGGCTCGGTTGATCGATTGTCCGGAGACTCAGTTGGTCCGATGACTGACTCCTAGTATCGTACTACGATATCGTGATACGATACAATTGTAGTCGTAGAGACGCGACTTCAAACCCGCGACCATGACCACGACGAGCAGGCTCACCGATCGTGACTTCCAGCAGCTGCTGGAGCTGCGCACGAGCCTGCGCCGGTTTCTGCACTGGAGCGAGGACCAAGCGCGCGCTGTCGGCCTCACCTCCGCCCAGCACCAGCTCCTCCTCTCGGTACGCGGGCATCCGGGACCGAACGGACCGACGATCGGCGAAGTGGCCGAGTACCTCATGTTGCGTCACCACAGCGCCGTCGGGCTGATCGACCGTGCGGCCGCCGCCGGGTTCGTCCGACGGGTTCCGGATCCCAAGCGCCACGGGACCGTGCATGTGCAGCTGACCCCATCGGGACGGACTCGGCTCGAAAAGCTCACGACCCTCCATCTCGAGGAATTGAGCGGGCTGGCGCCGAGCATGGAAACGCTGTGGCGGGGTGTCCGCGGAGAGCCCGAAGAGGCGCGCCGGTGATGCCAACGCGACCCCTTGGAGGCAAATCGATGGATCCGAATCGCAGGTCGGCAAACTCGGAGCTGAGCCTGTCCGGGCAGCGCGTGCTGCTGTTCGACGCCGATCCGGACCTCGCCGAAGGAGTTCTCGCCGACGAGCTCGAGGTCGCCCGGCAGCACTCGGTGGCGCGCGTCATGCAGGTCGACGGCCCCGGCTGGAACCCCGAGGTGGTGGTGCGGGCGAGCGACCCTGGCTGGCTCGGCCTGTTCCAACTGGACGGGCTGATGCTGCGTCGGGTGAAGGTCGGAGGTCGGGCGGCCTGCGAGTTGTTCGGCCCCGGCGACATCGTCCGGCCCTGGGACGCCGACGGGGAATACGACCCGCTCCCCATCTCGGTGGACTGGATCGTGCTTCGCTCCGCCCGCCTGGCGCTGCTCGACGGTGCGTTCGCGCTGCGTGTGGCGCGCTGGCCGTCGATCACCAGCCGCTTGTGCTCGCGCATCGCGCAGCGGGCGCGCCACCTCGCGCTGACCCAAGCGGTGACGCACCTCCCGCGGGCTCACCCGCGGCTGCTCATGCTGTTCTGGCTCTTGGCCGACCGCTGGGGAATCGTGAGCCGGGAGGGCGTTCGAGTCACGCTGCCCCTCACCCACGAGACGCTGGCAATGCTCGTGGGAAGCCGCCGGCCAACCGTAACGATCGCGCTCCAGCGGCTGGCGCGCGCCGGCCTGCTGACCCGCGAACGCAGCGATCGTTGGCTCCTCACAACCCGCGCGATCGAGTTGCTCGCCCACCCGGAGAGCCTCGCGGTGCTCGAGAACGAGGAGCCCGAGGAGCTCGTCGAGGAGCCGGTGCGGTCGCGCACTACGCGCGTCTGAATCAGGCGCCGGGGATGCCGGGTTCAGAGCTCGACGCGTTGACCTCGCTCGAGCAATACCAGGCGGTCGCGAATCCGCCGAGCGCGTTCCGGTCTGAGCTCAGGGAGCCAGCGAAGCGGGTACTACGTCCGCGCCGGCAGCAGCGCCCGGAGGTCGTCGATCGTGTCGGCCTCTTCCGGGTTCTTGTCCGGCCGGTAGCGCTTGACCCGGGCGAAGCGTAGGGCGACGCCGCCGGGATAGCGGGTCGAGGACTGAACGCCGTCGAGCGCGATCTCGACCACGAGCTCGGGGCGCACCGCCACCGCGATTCCCTGGCGTGCGGTCTCGCGGGCGAGCAGTTCCTGCGTCTGCCATCTCAGCAGCTCGTCGGTGAGGCCCTTGAAGCACTTGCCGACCATCACGAAGCTCTCTGTGGCGGGATCGCGCGCCCCGAGGTGGAGGTTGGACAGCCAGCCCTGGCGGCGGCCGTGGCCCCATTCCGCCCCCAGCACGACCAGGTCGTAGGTCCGCACCGGCTTGACCTTCCGCCACGCCTTGCCACGGCGTCCGGCGGCGTACGGCGACGCCGCGTCTTTGACCACGACGCCCTCGTGCCCCGCGCCGAGTGCCTCGTCGAGGACAGCCTGCCCGGCATCCGGGTCGGATGTGAGAACCGCGGGGATCCTGAGCTGTGGCGCGAGCACCTCGAGCCGTGCGGCGCGCTCGTGCAGCGGCGCATCGAGCAGGTCCTCCCCGTCGAGATGGAGCAGGTCGAACAGGAACGTCACGACGCCCTCCGGCGGCGCGTCGCGATCGATCCGCGACACCGTGTCCTGGAACGCAGCGGGTCCGTCGGCGCCCATCCACAGGGCTTCTCCGTCGAGCACCGCCTGGTGCGCCCGCAGGCGCAGCACGGCGTCGCGGATGCCCGGTAGCGCGTCGGTGATGTCGTTGAGGTTGCGCGTATAGATGCGCACCTCGTCCCCGCGGCGATGGATCTGGATCCGGATCCCGTCGAGCTTCCACTCCACCGACGCCCGCTCGAAGCTCGCCACCGCTTCGACCACGCCGGCGCTGGTCGAAGCCAGCATCGGAAGGATCGGTCGGAAGATCTCGAATCCGACCTCGCGCAGCCCCTGCTCGCCCCCGGCCATCGCGATCGTCGCCATCCGCGTCAGATCGCCCGAGAGCATCAGTGCGCGCCGCGCGAGTCCGCTCGGTACGCCCGCCGCCTTGGCCACGGCGTCCGCCATCAGGCCCGCGAGCGCACCCTGCCTCAGCTCTCCGGTGAACAGGCGCCTGAGGAACGCGTCCTCTGGGGCGGTGGCGCGGGCGAGCAGCCCCCGGAGGAGCTGCTTGCGCTTCGCCGTCGAGCCGCTGCCCGCCAGCGCCTCGGTCTCGGCGATCGCACGATCGACGTCGTGGATCGTGAGCGTCGGCTCGGCGGCCGGCCCGGACTCGATCTTGTAGATCGTCGAGTAACCGATGCCGATGCGACCCTGCCGGGGAGCCCCGGACAGGAAGCCGACGCAGATTGCGACCTCGTCCGCCTGCACCCGGCTCAGCAGCTCGGCCAGGATCGTGATCTTGCGGGCGCGCGAGCTCGTCTCGGCGACCTGCCTCGACGCCTCAACCGCTTCGGCGAACAGGGTCATCCGGCAGGCGCCTAGAGCTCCCAGCCGAAGGCGATCGAACGGTAGCTCGGCTGCTCGCGCTCGTAGAAGCGGTGGGCGTCCGTGCGTGCCTCGCCCGACTCGAGCGCGAGCCGGCCCGCCCCGCGTTCCCGCGCCCACTGCTTGGCGCTGTCGAGCAGCCGCTTGCCGACGCCGAGTGAGCGCCGCTGCGGATGCACAGCCAGGTCCTCGACCCACACGCGCCGCCCGAAGCGGATCGAGTCGATGTCGTCGTAGGCGGTGCAGAAGCCGACCGGTTCGCCGTCGAGACGCGCCACGAAGATGGTGGCGGTGTCCGACGCCAGAAGGCGGCGGATCGCGGCCAGGGCACGGTCGTATGTCCAGCTGGGCGGCCGCACCCCTGGAGGGGCGAGCAGCCACTCGTACATGGACGCGATCTCCTCCGCGTCCTCGGGGAGCGCCTTAGCGATAACCACCGTGGGCATGGATGCATTGTCCATGCAACGCGGGTTGCCGGCGCAGGAGGGCCAGGTGGGAGCAGGTGCGTCGGCGCGGGGGCGGAGCTCGGGACGACGGGAAGCTACGCACTGCCGTTGCCCTCGACGCCGACCGCGGTCCTCCTGCGGCGCCCGAGTCGGGTTCACCTGCGCAAGCCGCCGCCGTCCCACCGGCCCGCGCCGAGCTTCACGGGCTGACCGGCCGTTCGGGAGTCTGCTGCACCGCCCAGCCGTTTCCGTCCGGGTCGGCGAAGAACACGAACCGGCCCCACGGGAACTCCTGCACCTCCCCGACCTCGAGCCCGCGATCGAGCAATTCGCGGCGAGCGGCGTCGGCGTCCTCCACCACGATCTGCAACCCCTGGACCGATCCCGGCGGCATCGTATGCGCGCCCGTGGTGAGCGCGATCGAGCAGGCCGAACCGGGCGGTGTCAGCTGGACGAAACGGGTTTCGGGATCGGGTTGCGCGTCGACGTCGGCGTTGAACCCGGCCTTCTCGGTGTAGAACGCCTTCGCCCGATCGACGTCGGCGACGGGAACCTGTATCAGCTCGAGCTTCCAATCCATCCCGACCTCCACTCCTCTCGCGGGTTGCGGTAGTCACCGTAGGAGCAATTGAGGTCAGCTTCGATCCTGTGCAGGATCAGATTGACCGAGGTAACCCCGACTATCCCGGGGCACTCCCGCCCCGCCCCGCGACCTTATTGTTCGTGGCGCCAGACCGGCGCGCGCTTGTCCAGGAAGGCGCTCATGCCCTCCTGGGCATCGGCCGCGAGCGCGTTATCGGTCATCACGCGCTTGCAGTGCTCGTAGGCCTCGTGCTCAGGCCGGTCGATCTGGGCGTAGAACGCGTGCTTCCCGGTCGCGACGGTATAGGCGCTCGAACGCGCGATCGCGTCGACCAGTGACTGCACGGCGGGTTCGAGCTCGTCGGGCGCCGCCACCCGATTGACGAGGCCCCACTCCATCGCCGTCACGGCGTCGATCGGCTCGCCGGTGAGCAGCATCTGCACGGCGCGTTTGCGGCCGATCGCGCGCGACACTGCCACCATCGGGGTCGAGCAGAACAACCCGATATTGACTCCGGGTGTGGCGAACCGCGTGCCCTCGGCCGCGAGAGCAAGGTCACAGGCGGCGACGAGCTGACAGCCCGCAGCGGTGGCGATTCCGTGCACCTTCGCGATCACCGGCTCTGGCAGCTCGTGGATCGTCTCCATCAGGACGGTGCACGTGGCGAACAGCTCGCGCAGGAACGCCTCTTCGCTGCCGAGCATCTCCGACAGGTCGTGTCCGGCCGAGAAGGCCGGTCCCGCGCCCTCGATCACGACCACTCGCGCCGCCGGATCGGCCGACACCCCGCGCAGCGCCGCGATCATCTCGCCCATCAGCTCCAGCGACAGCGCGTTCCGCTTCTCCGGCCGGTTCAGCACGATCCGCGCCGCCGGACCCTGGATGTCCACGATCAGATTCCGGTAACCGGTGACCGAGCTCACAGCGACAACGTACTCTCGCGACGCGCGGCCGGCAACCGAGGCTACGTCGCGTCGCGCTGGAACGTGCGCGTGCCGAACACCATCCCCGCGACGATCAGCGCCGCCCCGAACAGCAGCCCGAGACCGACGGTGCCGTTCACGACGTGGCCGTGGAACAGCGCGCGGAGCGCATCGACGATGTGCTTGACCGGGTTGATGTTGGAGGCGGTACGGAGCCATCCCGGAGCCAGGGTCATCGGCAGCAGGATCCCGGAGAGCAGGAGCAGCGGCACCGCGAGGCTGTTCGTGATCGAGGCCATTGCGTCCTCGGTTCCGGTCAGCAGCGCGACCGCGTAGGACGCCGCCGCGAACGCGGCACCGACGGCTCCAACGAGCAGGACGGCGAGTACCACGTCCCCGATCGCCGCCCGCAGACCGAATGCGTATGCGGCCCCGAGCAGCACGGCCGACTGCACGACCAGCACGACGGCGTCGCGCAGGACGCGGCCGGCGAGTAACGCCAGGCGTGACGCCGGCGTCACGCGCATCCGCTCGATCACGCCGGCGCGAACCTCCGCGATCAGACCGAAGCCGACGAACAGGGCCCCGAAGATGCCGAGCTGGACCAGCAGGCCCGGGGTGAACACCTGCCACGAGCTGCCGGCGGGGAATCCGGGCAGCCCGGCGATCCGCTTGAGCAGCGGCCCGAACAGGGCCAGGTACAGGAGCGGCTGCATCAGACCGATGATCAGCCACACCTTGTTGCGCAGCGACAGCCGCATCGCGCGGGTGAACACGATCCAGGTTTCGCCTGCGAAGTGCATCTGGGTCCTCCTCATGCTGCGATCGGCTGGTCGCGAAGCTCGCGACCGGTCAGGGACAGGAACACGTCGTCGAGCGTGGGGCGCCGCACCTCGATCCCGGCCAGCTCGACGCCTTCGCTCGAGAGCGCGGCGAGCACGCCCGGAAGCGCCGCGCTGGCGTCCGGCAGGATGAAGTCGAGCAGGTCGCCCTCGGCGCGCATGACCGCCGTCCCCGATAGCGCCTCCAGCGCGGTCCGGGCGGACACCAGCGCTTGTGGATCGCCGAGTTGCAGCGCGACCCGGTCACCGGATACGCGCCGCTTCAGCTCGGCGGGGGTCCCGCGCGCGACGATCTCGCCGTGGTCGATCACCAGGATGCGGTCGCACAGCGCGTCCGCCTCCTCCAGGTAGTGGGTGGTGAGGAACACGGTCACGCCGTGCCGGTCGCGCAGGTCGCGCACGTGCTGCCACAGGTTCGCGCGCGACTGCGGATCGAGGCCCGACGTGGGCTCGTCCATGAACAGCAGTGGCGGCTCGTTGATCAGCCCGAGGGCGATGTCGAGACGGCGACGCTGCCCGCCGGAGAGCGTGCCGGTCAGCCGCTCCCACGTCCCTTCGAGGTCGAGCCGGGCGATCAGCGCCCGGCCCCTTCGCTCTGCCTCGTCCCGCGCCAGCCCGTGGAGCCGGCCGTGGTCGACGAGCTCCTCGCCCACGCGCGCCTCGGGCGTGGTGCTCCCCCGCTGCGGGACGTATCCGATCGAGCGCCGGACCGCGACGGGCTCGCGCCGGAGGTCGTGGCCGGCGACGACGGCGCGTCGCCCGCGCTCGGCGTCAGCAGCGTGGTGAGCATCCGCAGCGTCGTCGTCTTGCCCGCCCCGTTCGGCCCCAGGAAGCCGACGATCTCGCCCGCCTGCACGTCCAGATCCACGCCGCGGACCGCCTCGACCTCGGCGCCGCGCGTGCGAAAGCATTTGGCCAGCCCGGCCACCTGGATCATATATTCAAGTTTGACCATGTAGTAGTCAAACATGAATATTCATGGTTGTCAAGTACGATTGATGGATGTCCGCGACCCGCCTGCTGCTGCTCGGAACCGTGCGGATCTTCCAGCCCGTGCACGGGTACTTCGTGCGCCGCGAGCTGATGGGCTGGCACGCTGACGCTTGGGCCCACCTGAACCCGGGCTCGGTGTACAACGGCCTACGCACGCTGACCCGCGAAGGCCTCCTCGAGGAGGTGGAAACCGAGGCACGGGGAAAGCGGCCAGCCCGGACCACCTATCGACTGACCGGCGACGGCCACTCCGAGTTCCTCGTGCTGCTCCGGAGCTCCCTCTGGGAAGTGCGCTCGTTTGAGCCGGCGGACCTGCTGGCGGCATGGAGCTTCGCGTGGGTGCTCACGCGTGAGGAGGTCATCGCCGCGCTCGAGCACCGGATCGAGCAGATCGCGGCCTCGGCGCGCGCCAGCGAGTTCGCGGTCGACGATCTGCGACGCGTCCCGTCCACTCCCGCGACGGTGGCCGAGCACTACCGGCTGGCGCAGGCGCGCCTGGATGGCGAGGCGAGCTGGGCGCGCCGGCTGATCGAGCGCCTGCACGCCGGTGAGTACTGGTTCGACGGCGAGCCCGACCGCCCCTGGAGCGCTCCGGACGCCGCCGGCGGATAGTCACACCGCGCGACCGCGCGAGTCCGAGCAGCACGGCTTCAGCTCCTGCCCGGACCTGAGCTTGACGCGGTGGTTACGGTCGGTGTACGAACCCGTGGACCCAGGGGAGACCGTCGTGAGCACCTGCACCCACCTCGACCAGATCACCGTCCTGCAACTGCCCGAGAGCGTCGCTGGTTGTGAGGACTGCCTGCGTGAAGGCGGGGTCTGGCTGCACCTGCGCATCTGCCTGAGTTGCGGCCACGTCGGCTGCTGCGACGACTCGCCCAACCGCCACGCCACCGCTCACGAGCAGGGGAGTGGGCATCCGTTGATCCGCTCGCTCGAACCGGGGGAGGACTGGACCTGGTGCTACCTGGATCAGGTCGCGATGCGCATCCCGCAGATCCGCGGCGAGACGCGGATCCCGCCCTCGCCGATGCTCACCGGCTGAGTCCCGCCGGCGGTGAATGCATAGCGAGGAGGAATGACCAGCCGCCAGCGCCTGACGCTGATCGCGGCCATCCTGGGGTCCGGGGTGGCCACGATCGACGGTTCGATCGTCAACGTGGCGCTGCCGTCCATCGAACGTGACCTGGGCGGCGGCCTCGCGGCCCAGCAGTGGATATCGAACGGATACCTGCTGACGCTCGGATCGCTGATCCTGATCGGCGGCTCGCTCGGTGACATCTACGGCGAGCGACGGATCTTCTCGATCGGGGTGGCCGCGTTCGGAGTGTTCTCGATCGTTTGTGCCGTCGCGCCCTCGATCGGCGTGCTGCTCGTCGCCCGGGCGCTCCAGGGAGTCGCCGGTGCGCTGCTGACGCCAAGCTCTCTGGCCGTGATCGTGGGCGCATTCTCCGATCGGCAGCGCGGAGCGGCGATCGGCGCGTGGACGGCGTGGGGAGCAATCGCCGCGATCATCGGACCCTTGGCGGGTGGGTGGATCATCGACAGCGCCTCATGGCGCTGGATCTTCGCCATCAACGGCCCGCTGATCGCGATCACGCTGACGATCATCTTCGCCGCGATCCCCGAGTCATCCCGCGTCGGGACCCGGAGCGTCGACGTGATCGGAGCCGTGCTGTGCGTGCTCGGGCTGGCCGGCATCGTGTTCGCACTGATCGAGCAGCCGCACTACGGCTGGGGGAGCCCGATGATCCTCGGTCCGCTGATCGGCGGTGCGGCTGCGTTCACGGCGTTCCTCACCTACGAGCGGCGGACGCCGGCGCCGATGGTGGAGCTCGCGCTGTTCAGCCGCCGGAACTTCTCGGTCGGCAACCTCGAGACGTTCACCATGTACGCAGGCCTGTCGATTCTGTTCTTCTTCCTGGTCATCTTCCTCCAGGAGGTCGCGGGCTACAGCGCGATCAAGAGCGGGCTGACGACGCTTCCCGTCACGCTCGTGATGTTCACGCTCTCGCGCCGGTTCGGTGCCCTCGCCGACCGCTACGGCCCGCGGCTGTTCATGGCGTGTGGTCCCGCCGTCGCCGCCGCGGGGATCCTGCTGCTGCTGCGGACCGGGCTCCACACGTCCTATGTCCGCGACCTGCTCCCGGGGCTGCTGGTGTTCGCCGTGGGGCTGTCGATGACGGTGGCCCCGCTCACGGCGACGGTGCTCGCCGGCGCCGACGCGCATGACGCCGGCATCGCCTCGGCGATCAACAACGCGGTGGCGCGCATCGCGGGCCTGATCGGGGTCTCGGTCATCGGCGTGATCGTGGCGGGCGCGCTCGCTGGTGACACATTCGCGCGTGACGCCGGATCTGTCCACGCCTTTCACGAAGCACTGATCATCTGCGCCGCCCTCGTCGCGACCGGCGGCGCCATCGCTGCGGTCGGAATCGAGAATCCGCGGCGCGTCGTGGAAGCGCGGAGCTGCCCGGGCGGACAACTGGTCGCCGCGCCCGAGCCGGCGGCCCAGCCTGTACCTGTCACCGCGGCCGCGGGACCTGAGCTCGAGCGCCTACACGGATGAGTGGAGCGGCCACCACCGACGGGATGCCGGATGAGCTGAGTCCGCGGCGCTGGCGGCGGCGGTTGCTCCAGCTCGCCGCAGTCGTGGTGGTGGTGGCCCTGCTGGTCGCGGTCGGTCCTGGGCTGGGCGGGCTCCGGGAGCACCTCGCCAACGCCTCTCCCGGCTGGATCTTGCTGGCCGTCGCCTTCGAGGTCCTGTCCGCTCTCTCCTATGTCGTCATCTTCCGTGCCGTGTTCTGCCCGCGGATGAGCTGGCGGTTCAGCTATCAGATCGCGATGGCCGAACAGGCGGCGAACTCGGTGCTGTCGGTGAGCGGCGCCGGAGGCCTGGCCCTCGGGGTGTGGGCGCTGCGGCGCGGGGGCATGAGCACCGAGCACATCGGCCGGCGCACCGTCGCCTTCTTCTTCCTGACGAGCCTGGCCAACGTGGGCGGCGTGATCGTGTTCGCGGCGCTCTACGCGGTGGGCATCCTGCACGACGATCGCAACCCGGCCCTCACGTACGGGTTCGGGGCGGCGGCGATCGCCGGGACAGTGCTCGTAATCGCCCTCCCCACGCTGCTGGTCGACAAGCTGCCTCCCTCCGAGCACGTCAAGTCCGGAAAGGTGGCTGCGGTACTGCGCTTCATTCGCCTCTCGCTGGGACAAGGCGTGCGCGACGGGGTGTCGCTCCTGCGCCAGCGTTCCCCCGGAGTGCTGATCGGGTCGCTGGGCACGCTGGCGTTCGATCTAGCCGTGCTGGGCGTCTGCTTCAAGGCCTTCGGCTACTCACCACCGTTCGGCGTGCTCGTGCTCGGGTACCTGATCGGACAGCTCGGCGGCAACCTGCCGGTGCCGGGCGGGATCGGCGGTGTCGACGGCGGGCTGATCGGAACCTTCGCCCTCTATCACCAGCCGCTCGCGGTGACCACCGCCGCGGTGCTCGTCTACCACGCGATCGCGCTGTGGGTTCCGGCGCTGCTGGGCAGCGTCGCGTTCGTGCAGTTGCGCGCGACGCTGCGGCGCGAAGATCACCCGGCGGCGATATGCATGCCGCTGGCCGAGCCGATCGAGACCGTGCACCTCCCGGTGACCGCCGGCTGAGCCGGATGCGCGGTTGCCAGACCCGGGAGGTCAGGCCCGGCGGGCGGCCGCCCACTCCGCCTTGTGGGCGCGCTTGGCGGCCTGGTACTCGGCGAGGGCCTCCGGCGAGTCGACGTCACCCAGCGTGGGATGCCAGGGCACGAGCGCCTCGGCGGCGGCGACGCCGAATTGCTTGGCCAGGACCGCGCCGAGCGCCTTTATCTTCATCTCGCCGAACCCCGGGAGCGCGGCCAGGTTGGCGCGGAGCTCGTCGCCGTCCGCCGCGTCAGCCCAAACGCGCTCGGCGTGACCGTCGTACTCGTCCCGGACGTGAACCGCGAGCTCGTGGACGCGCGTGGCCATCGCACCCGGGAACCGGTGCACGGCCGGCTTCTGGCGGAACACCGAATCGAGATCGGCGTCCGCCAGGGCGGCTGCGTCCAGCGTTCCGACGCGCTCCTTGATCGCCAGGGGCCCGGCGAACGCCTTCTGGACCGAGACCTGCTGGTCGAGCGCGAAGCCGACGAGCAGCGCCATCGGGTCGGCCGCGATCAGCTCGTTGGCCTCGTCGGACTCGGTGAAGAACAGGCTCTCGGGCACGCGGGACATGCTAGTGCTCCAGGGCTTTGAGTCAGGCCTCCGCGGGGGCGGGGCAGCGACCCGGCGCACGCTCAGGGCGCGCCGCTTCCGCCACCGTGCCCGGCTTGAGCCGAAGCGCGCCGAGTATCGCCGCGACCAACGCGAACGCGGCGCCGATGGCGAAGGCGCTGTGGTAGCCGCCCGTGAGCGCGGCGAGGTGGCCGTGACCGCTCGCGAGCAGGTTGCCCGTTCGCGAGGCGGCGACGCTGGCCAGCACCGCCAGCCCGAGGGCGCCGCCCATCATGAACGACGTGTTCACGACTCCCGAGGCGAGACCCGCCTCGCTCTGCGGCACGTCGCCCATCGCCGCCAGCAGGACCGGGTTGAACGCGAGCCCGGCTCCGAAGCCGAGCAGGATCATGCTCGGGAGGACGTCGCGCAGGAAGCTGCCGGAGACGGGGACGCGTGCCAGCAGCGACAGCCCGACCGTCGCGAGCCCGAGGCCGATGGCGAGCGGGGCCCGGATCCCGAAGCGCATCACGAGCTTCGCGGAGAGCCCGAGCGAGAACGCGCCCATGATCAGGTTCGCCGGCAGGAAGGCGAGGCCGACCTGCAGGGGGCTGTAGCCGAGCACGAGCTGCAGGTAGAGCGCGGACAGGAAGAACCAGGCGAACATCGCCGCCGCCCACAACACGCCGACGACGTTGGCCGTCGAGAGGTTGCGCGAGCGGAACAGGCGCAGGGGCATGAGCGGCGAGGGCACGCGGGACTCGACGGCCAGGAACGTCACGAGCAGCGCCGCGGCGAGCCCGAGCAGGCCGAGCGTGCGCAGCGATGTCCACCCGTCCTGGTTTCCGTTGACGATCGCGTAGACAGCGAGCATCAGCGCCAGCGTGACCGTGAGCGCGCCGGCGACGTCGAGACGGGTCCGCTCGGCGGCCGGCGCGGGAGCCGGGCAGCAGGCGCAGCGAGCTGATGCACACAGCCGCTCCGATTGGGACGTTGACGAGGAAGATCCAGTGCCAGCTCAGCAGGTCGGTGAGGATCCCGCCCAGGAGGACGCCGAGGCTGCCACCGCCGGCGGCGACGAATCCGAACACTCCCATCGCCTTCGTACGCTCGGCCGGCTCGACGAACAGCGACATCATCAGCGAGAGCGACACGGCTGAGACGACCGCGCCACCCAGTCCCTGCACCACTCGCGCGGCGATGAGCATCGCCTCGCTGGACGCGAGCCCGCAGGTCAGCGACGCGAGCGAGAACAGCGTGATCCCGGCCATGAACAGCCGCCGGTGACCGAACAGGTCACCGAGGCGGCCGCCGAGCAGCAGGAAGCCGCCGAACGTGAGCATGTAGCCGTTCACGACCCAGGCCAGGGACGTCTGGGAGAAGTGCAGGTCGGCGCGGATCGACGGGAGCGCGACGTTCACGATCGTGGTGTCGAGCACGATCATCAGCGTGCCCATGCACAGCACGACGAGGGCGATCCAGCGGCTGCGGGTCTGAGATGTCATGTGTCGGCGTCCTTCCGTTCCAGGTTCGTCGTTCACGTGGTTAGACACGCGGCGCCGCGAAGTTCATCGGTCGGCGCTGACGCGGGACTCGCAGCTCGGCGCCCAGACGATCGAGGTGTTCGCTGGTCCCCTGCTCGCGCCACTGCGGCTTCTCCTGGCCGTCGAGGTATGCGCCATGCTCGGTCAGCTCGAGCCGTGTTCCCTCACCGGCGGCCTCGAACGCGACGCTGGTCAGCGAAACCGTCACCGGCGTGCCCTCGCTGTACATCGTCGAGACGTAGACGATGCGCTCGCCCGGCACGATGTCCTGGTAGGCGGACTCGAACCGGATCTCGGGCTGCCCATCGCCCGCCGGACGGCACGCAACCTCCCGGCCGCCCACGCGGAAATCGAGCTCGTGCTCGGTGCCGGGACGGGCGAACCAGCGCGCCTTCGCCGCCGGATCCGCCCACGCGGCGAATACGCGGTCCAGGCTCGTCGGGTACGTGCGCTCCAGCGTGAAGGTGCTGTGGAGAATGCTGCGTTCGGTCATCGGTCGCTCCTCTTCGCGTCGCTTTCGTCCGATTCGCGCAGGTAGTCGCCCAGCCGGTCGAGCCGGGCCTCCCACGCGGTGCGCCGCTCCCGCACCCACTCCTCGACGGCGGACAGCCCGCCCGGCTCGATCTGGTACGACCGGACACGCCCCACCTTCTCGGAGCGCACCAGCCCGCCCTGCTCGAGCACGCGAAGGTGCTGGACCACCGCGGCCAGCGTCATGGGGAGCGGCCTTGCCAGCTCGCTCACCGAAAGCGGCCCCGTGCTGAGCCGCTCCACCATCTCGCGTCGAGTGGGATCCGCGAGCGCCTGAAACGCCCGCTCCGGGAGCAGAGCTTGGTTAAGCATCGAGCTTAACCTTATCCCCGATCCCGGAGAATAGTCAAGTACGTACTTAAGTATTGCCGACTCAGTCTTCTCGCAGCAGCGCCGAGACTCGCTGGCGGCTTACCCCGAAGAGCCGGGCGATCTGGTCCATCGTCATGCCCTCGCGATGGAGCGCGCGGGCCTCGGTACGGCGCACGCGCGAGCCGTGTTCGTGCAGAGCGTCGGCGCTCTCGGTCAGCAGCTGGACGATGAGCGGGGTCTTCTCTTCGGGAATGATCTCCTTGATCGGCCTGCCGCTGAGGCACGCGTTCTCGAGCTCGACGATTCGTCGCTTCATCCGCTGCGCGCGATCGATGTTCTCGTCGAGCGCCTCGTCGAGCTGCCGCAAGGCCGACAGGAATGCTTCTGTGTCGCTCGTGGTGCTCCCGTCCGGAGCCAACTCCCTCGTAATAGCCATTGCTGTAATGGCTATTGCGATACCGTACCGGATTCCGGGGGCAGGCCGGAAGACGACTATGGATGAAATGGCACATGGGTCCATCGCGCCGGGACGCGCCGCGTGACGAACGTGGTCGAGGCAGGCCTGCCACGCAGCCGCGACTGCGCGGCGCTGGCTCGGCGCCTGGTCGAGGAGCATCTCGGCCCGCGCGCGAGCACGGCCGCGCTCGACGACGTGAAGCTGGTCGTGAGCGAGCTCGTCGACAACGCCTACCTACACGGCGAGGGTGAGATCCGGCTGAGGTTGGAGCAAGAGGGCCGCTTCGCTCGCCTCGAGGTGATCGACGAGGGGCAGGATGCCGCGATCGAGATCAGGGAGACGCAGCCGGAGGAGGGCGGCTTCGGGCTCAAGCTCGTCGAGCAGCTGTCCGAGGCCTGGGGCGCCTACGAGGGGACGACCCACGTGTGGGCCGACGTGCCATTGCGCTGAGGGGTTAGGTGTCCTCGGTCACGCGCCGGGCATACCTGTGGTGCAGCATCAGCGCGTTCCCGTCCAGATCGCTGAAGAACGCCATGTGACACACGCCCGTGTCGAAGGTATCGCCGGCGAACGTCACGCCTCGGCTCTCGAGCGTCGCGCGCGTCGCGGGGACGTCATCCACGTGGAGCGCAATGGCGTTCGCGCTCGTGACGTGCTGGAGGCCCATCGCCTCGGCGTCCATGATGTTGAGGGTCAGGTTTCCGGTCTCGAACTCGGCGAAGTTCCGCTCCGGCATGTAGACGGAGCGGCGCAAGCCGAGCGTCTCGCCGTAGAACTCGACCGCCGCCGCCAGGTTGTGGGTGGGGAGCCCGAGGAAGTCGACGCCGCTGATCAGCTGCTCAGTTGAGGTGCTCATCGATCCAGCCTACTGCGGTGGCGAATGCGCATCGCCCGTCGTTTCTACGCGAAACCCCTCGGGTACGTGTAGACCGACGACAGGTGACCGTTTCCGGAGCTATCCGGACGGTCCGTGTGCCTCACAAGCCAGATAGGAGCATCGATGTCAGACAAGAACGTTGACGAGGGCAAGGGCAGGGTCAAGGAAGCCGCCGGGTCGCTGACCGGTGACAAGGAGCTCAAGAACGAGGGCAAGGTCGACCAGGCCAAGTCGAGCGTCAAGGACGGCGTCGACAAGGTCGCCGACAAGGTCACCGGCGACTGAGAGCCGCCTTCTTCCGGCGGGCGCGGCCAGCGGCAGAGCGTCGCCGGCCGCCTCGCTGGGACGGTCTGCGGCCGCGCCGGCCCGGCCGCCCGGCCGGCACCGCGGCCTCAGTGCGTGTCGATCGGCTCGAGCAGCCGGTGCGGGGCACGGAGCGCGAGGGCCACGGGATCATCCCGCAGCAGCCCGCGACCCCGCCGGCGCTCGATCACGATGTCCTGCGGCTCGACGGTGAGCTCGCAGGCGGGACAGCGCCCGGCCTCGTCCAGCTCGGCGCGGCACGAGGCGTGGCGAAACACGCGGCTGTTCACGGTCCGGTGGCGGCCGCCCCACATCAGCATCGCGTAGAGCACCGGCCACAGATCTCGGCCCGCGTCGGTCAGCTCGTAGAGATGCCGTCCGGCGTGGCCCGGATCCGGTTGACGGTCGAGGATCCCGTTCGCGACGAGGCTCGCGAGGCGCTCGGACAGGACCGCCTTCGGTACGTCGAGATGGGCTTGGAAGTCGCTGAAGCGGCGGACGCCAAAGAAGGCGTCACGCACGATCAGCAGCGTCCAGCGCTCGCCTACGACCTCGAGCGAGCGGGCGAGCGCGCAATCCTGTGCGTCGTAGTCCTTTCCCAGCATCGACCGGAGTATAGCCTTGAATGGTTCGGTGATTGAACTCATATGTGATACGGTGGCGGAAGCATGAGTTCAATCAGTGAACCGATGTCCGTAGCTCGGACCGCTGAATGCGCGGATTCCGTCGACGATGCTCGTCGTACCCTCGCCGTCGCGGCCGCCGGCACGCTTCTCGTCCTGGCGGTGTTCAGCGCGCTGGTGACGACGGTGGACGGAGAGCAGTCGCGCGCTCCACTCCGGTGTAGGCGGCGAGACGTGGGCGCTCAGCGGCATGAGCCTCGGGCTGGCGAGCACGCTGCTGATCGCGGGAGCCCTGGCCGACGACCTCGGTCGGCGAAGAGTCCTCGTCTGGAGCGCCGGCGTGATGTCGGGAACGAGCGTGCTGGCGGCGCTGGCGCCGAATACCGCCGTGCTCGTCGCCGCGCGCATCCTCCAGGGCGTCGGTGGCGCGGGCGTCCTCGCCGCGAGCCTGGGGATGATCGGGCACACGTTCCCGTCCGGTCCGCGTCGCGCGCACGCGAGCGGTGTGTGGGGAGGCGCCGTCGGAGCGGGTATCGCGATCGGGCCGCTCGCCGGAGCTGCCCTGGCGGCGAGCCTTCGGGTGGCGGAGCAGCTACGTCGCGGAAGCCGTGGCGTCAGCAGCGCTGCTTCCCGCCGCGGCGAGGCTGCCCGAATCGCGCGCCGCCGTACGACGCGGCCTCGATGTTCCCGGCGTGGTGACGCTCGCCGGGGGCATGGCGTGCCTGACCGCCGGCCTGGTCGAGGGGCGCCGTGACTGGACGAGCGCGGCAACGCTCGCGTTGATCGGGGCCGGGCGCGTTGCTGCTCGCGACCTTCGCGATGGTGGAGCGCCTGCGCCGACGGCCGATGGTGGAGCCGGGCCTGTTCCGGCAGCCGGCGTTCATCGCCTCGATCACCGGAGCGTTCTTCACGGGCCTCGCCGTCGTCGGCCTGATGAGCTATTCGGCGCCGTTCCTCGAGCGAGAGCTCGGAATCGGCGCGCTCGCCAGCGGCGCGGTGCTCGCCGGATGGTCGGCGACGAGCATGGTCGTGGCGCTCGTGGCGCGCAGGCTCCCGGGACGCGATGTGACGGCCTTCCGGCTGGCGCTCGGACTGCTCCTGTGCGCGGCCGGCGAAGCCGCGCTGATCTGGATCGGCGCCCGCTCGAGCTGGGCCGCCGTTCTGCCGGGTCTGATCGTCGCCGGCGTCGGCAGCGGCGTCGGCAACGCAGCCCTGGGACGGCTCGCGGTCGAGTCCGTGCCCCACGAGCGCGCGGCCATGGGCAGCGGTGCCAACAACACCGCGCGCTATCTCGGCGGCGCCGCGGGCGTGGCGCTGGTGGTCGCGATCGCCGTACGGCCGGGCGCCGCCGGACTCGCGCACGGCTGGGACATGGCCGCCGCCGTGTCCGCCGCGCTCTGCGCGCTCGGCGCCGCGGTCGCGCTGGCCATGGGAGTGCTCACGGCGCGCGAGGCAGCGGGACCGCGGCGCTGAACGCGGCGGCCAGAAAGCCGAGGTAACACGCCGCGCCGACCAGGTGCGCCCACTCGGCATCGGCAACGTTGGTCAGGCCCAACCCGGCGACGAGCAGCGCCCCCGCGACGCGGATCATCAGCGACATCCGCCTCGGCGCCAGCGCTACCGCGCCCGCGGACGCTCCCCACCTCGGCCGGCGCGGGACCCTCGCCGAGCGCTCCGCCCAGGGTCAGCCGGAACAGCGTCGCCAGCGCCGGCAGCAACAGGGCACCGCCGGCCAGGATCGCCACCAGGACGGCCACCTGCGTGTCGTGCGGCGCCGCCGCTTGGCGGACCGTCAGCCCGGGCAGGAAGCGAGGGCTCTGCGCCAGCGCCCACCCGGCGACGATCGCCGCGACCGCCAGGGCGGCTGTGAAGCGTGCGGGCTCAAAGCGGCGAGCCCAGACCAGCGCGAGCGTGCTCGCTCCGGCGAGCACGGAGACGATCACCGCCGGCAGCGCGCGTCCGGACACCAGGCCGTGGTACAGCGGATGCGCGTCGCTGTGGATGACGAAGAAGCCGCCGATCGCGACGGCGCCGGCCACCACGCCTGCGATCGAGGGCGCGGGCTCGGAACGTCTCGGCCAGATCACGATCGTTCACGCGCACGGCATCGCCGCTCAGGAACACCGCGGCCAGATAGGCGCCGGTGAGCACCGCGAGCGCGCCGATGAGGATCGACGTCGGGTTCAGCCAGCTGGAGAAGAGCCCGCCGGCGGCGTTGCCCACGGGCACGCGCCCGGAGGCGATCCCGCCGGCCGCCGCGCCGAGCGCGAACGGCGAGACCATCGAGGAGATGCCGAACACCGTGTCGATCGCTCGCTGCTCCCGGCCCCGCGCGCCCGCGCGCAGGGCGTAGGCGGCGCCCCGGAAGATGATCCCGATGCCCGCGATCAGCAGCGCGACCGACAGCGTCGAGGCGAGCGAGCCGAACGCCTTGGGATAGGCGGTCCAGGTGACGGTGAGCACGAAGATCAGCCACACGTGGTTGGCCTCCCACACCGGCGCCATCGAGTGGTGGGCGTGGTCCCGGATCCGGTCCCCGCGCTCGCCGCCGTCCGGCGATCAGCTGCCAGAACCCGGCGCCGAAGTCCGCTCCGGCGAGCACGCAATAGAGGGCGAGCCCGGCCAGCGCGAACACGAGCGGCAGCGACGTACAGCACGACGTCAGGCCTCCGCCATCGCTTCGCCGGCGTGCGGTCGCGTGGCGGTCGAGCGGCATCGCGGCCAGCCGGCGCAGGATCCATACGGCACGCCACCGCCACGCCCAGGTACACGGCGGCGAGCGCGCCGTAGCCGACCGGTATCCCGCCGGCTCCGGTCACGGCCTGTGCCGTGCGCATCGTCCCGTAGACCACCCATGGCTGACGGCCGACCTCGGTCGTCACCCAGCCGGCGATCAGGGCGACGACCGACAGCGGCCCGGCCACGACGACCGCGCCGTAGAACCAGCTCGAGGCTGTGGAAGCCCCCGCGCCGCCAGCGCACCACCAGGTAGAAGACGCCGAGCAGCGCCAGAAGCGTTCCGATACCGACCATGAGCTGGAACGCGACGCGCACGACGTTGACCGGCGGCCGATCGGCGAGCGGCACCGAATAGAGGCCCTCCACGCGTGCGTTCGGGTTGTGGTACGCGAGCAGCGAGAGCAGCTTGGGGATCGCGATCCCGTACTTGATCTGCCCGGAGACGTACCAGCCGGCGAGATGCTCCGAGGCGCCCCGGGTCGTCCTCGCCAAGCCCTCGAGCGCCGCGAGCTTGATCGGCTGATACTTCGCCACGTCGCGTGCCGCCCAGTCGCCGATCAAGCACCTGCACCGGCGAGGCGACGGCGGCGATCGTCAGCGGGATCGCCAGCGCGACTCGCTCGTAGCGCCCCCATCGCCCGCGCAGCCGCCCGAACGCATACGCCGCCGCGACCAGCGAACCCGGTGACGATGTACCCGGCGATGTACATGTGGACGAGCTCGCTCCACAGGAACGGGTTGCCGAACAGCGCCTTGACCGGATCGACGTCGACGACCTTCCCGGCGTGGATGTGGAAGCCGCCCGGGTGGTTCATCCAGGCGTTGACCGCGATCACCATCAGCGATCCGGTGAAACCGGTGAGCACGATCGGGACCGCCGGACAGCATGTGCATACGCGGCGAGAGCCGAGTCCAGCCGTAGACGTAGATCCCGATGAAGATCGCCTCCATGAAGAACGAGAAGCCCTCGATCGCGAATCCGAGGCCGAACACGCTCCCGAAGGTCGCGGTGAAGTTCGGCCACAGCAGCCCCATCTCGAAGCTGAGGATCGTCCCGGTGATCACGCCGATCGCGAACAGCGCGACCATCACCCGAGTCCAGCGACGAGCGAGCGTGCGGTACAGCTCGTCACCGGAGCGGTGGTATAGCCACTCGACGAACAGGACCATGGCCGGGAAGGCGATCCCGAAGCAGACGAGCGGGATGTGCACCGCGAACGACAACGCCTGCATCTGCCGCGCCTCGAGCAGGTAGCGCTGCTGGACCGGCCCGAGCGCGCTCGACAGGGCGGCCAGCGCCATCACCGCGACGCAGACTCCCGTCGCACCAGATGCCGCGAGCTCACGACGACCACCATCAGCGGCACGATCTGTAGCACCGGCACCCAGCGCCGCGCATGGAGCACCAGCGCGGTGGCCGCTGCCGCGCCGGCGAGCGCCGCGGCGAGAATCCCCACGCTCCGCGCCTGCCCC
Organism: uncultured Solirubrobacterales bacterium; assembly: GCA_963710305.1. GTDB lineage: Bacteria > Actinomycetota > Thermoleophilia > Solirubrobacterales > Solirubrobacteraceae > Palsa-465. The sequence goes on from CAVPZV010000002.1 coordinate 436,218, forward strand.
TCGAGCCGCCGCCGACGGCGCAGAGCTTCGAGCAGACCGGTGAGGGTGCTCGTCAGATACGTGGTCGACATCTGTCCCAGCCGCCGCACTGCCGTGCTCTGTACTCCCATCGCGGCCGACATGAGCACCAGCAGCAGCACCTGGACCCCACGCGGCGGCGTCTTCCCGATCAGCTCCCACCCGACCGTGAAGGCGGCGAGCAGGGCTAGGTCGAAGACGAGGGCGACGGTCGCGCTCGGCGGCCACACCCGCTCCGGCTGATCCTCGCGGGGCGCGGCGAGCAGCACGCCGAGCGCGTAGCCGGCGAGCGCGCAGCCCGCGAACAGAGCCTGCCGGCCATCGCCCTGCGCCGCACTCACGCCGAGAAGGATGAGGTTGCCCGTGATGACGCTGGCAAACACGTGCCCGAGCCGCTCGAAGGCCGTGGCGTCGGTGACGCCGGTGACCACGCCAAGCGCGATCAGCAGCAGGTCGCGGTGGCGGGCCGGCGGGACGCTTGATGCCCGCGGGATCACGAACATAGGATCGCGGAAAGAGGAAGGCGGCGCAGCTCGACGAGATCTACGCCGCGCTCACCGCGTGACGGCGCTGCCGTAGATGAAGAACTCTCCGGTCTGGCGCACGTCCGCCTCCCAGCCCATCTCCGCCAGCCTCTCGCGCAGCTCGTCCGGGACGTAGAAGCGCTTGACGATCCGGAACTCGCGCCCGTCGCCCAGCTTGCGCACCAGCGTCTCGTCCTCCGCCTCGGGCAGCACGTGGTCGGCGGCGGTGGAGCGCGGGGTGCGGGCGCTGTCGAGAAAGAACACCCGGCCGCCGGGACGCAGGGCCTCCCCCACGGTCGCCCAGAAGCGGGCCAACCGCGCCTCGGGAACGTGCGAGAGCCAGAACCCGAAGAAGCAGGCGTCGAAGGCTGCGGGCGGCGGCGTCCACTCGAACAGATCGGCCTGCACGTACTCGACATCGTGGGCACCCAAGCGGGCGCGGTTGATCCCGAGCATCTCGGCTGAGGCATCGACGGCGACCACGTGCGCTGCCCGGTCCGCGAGCCGCTCGGTCCAGATGCCGGTTCCGCACGCCAGCTCGAGCACGTAGCCGCGCGCGTCGAACGCTTCGAGCGCGCGTCGCAGGGCGCCGGCCTCCTCGAACCAGCGGGCGTTCGCGTCAGGTCCACGGTCGAAGCGGCCCGTCCGCTCCCACCACTCGTCGTACTCACGCGCTCGTGCGCGGTAATACGCCCGCTGCTCGTCGAGTAGCGCCGCGTCGTCCATCCGCGTCCGACCGTAGCGCGGGAGGGGCGCTTGGGGGCAAACTCGGACTATCTACGAGTTCCATCCCAAGCCCTCCGGAGCATGGTGAAGCTGAGCGGGACTGACGGGGCGACATCCAGCGCGGCGTGGAGCTCGGACTCGGTGCCGTAGCGGCGGTCGAGCAGGCGCCCCTCGCAGCGCACCTGGAGCTCCTCGTCGCGGAACGGCCAGGGATCGAGCTCGAACCGGTCGGTCGCCGTCTGCGTCAGCGTGAAGCCGTCGAGCGTGAGCGTGCGCCATTGCAGGCAGAGCGCCAGCGAGATCGAGTCCCACGCCCACACCAGGCGCTGGTTGCGACCCAGCTCGTCGGCATCGGCGCCCACCAACCGGGCGAGCGCGGCCTGCAGCTCGGCCTGCGCCGCCAGGTAGTCCTCGACGAGCTCGCGCTCCTCGGGCTCGAGCTTGTGCGAGATCACGCCGGCGGCTCAGCGCGGTTCCATGCATCGACACGAGCAGCGCGGCATACCGGCTCTGGCTGAGCAGCTTGGCCGGCGCGGCACTCCACAGCCGGATGGCGGTGGCGACGGGGAGCTCGAGGAACGAGTAGGGAAGCTGGGTGCGCGGGTTCAGCGCCGGACGGAGGTCCCATTCCGCCATGCCGATGTCGTGCTGCTCGGCGGCGAGGCAGACCTCCTCGTACGGCGCCGGCGGAGGATCCCACCGGCGCGCGAGCTGGCCCGACATCCACGAGTGCGAGGCCTGACCGATCGCGATGACCGCGTCACCGTGCTCGCGCAACAACACGCGCGCACGCTATCGCGAGAGCTCGAGCTCGTAGGTCTGGCCGATCAGATCGACGCCGAAGCTGTGGTGGGGCTCTTCCTGGACCAGCCGGAAGCCATGGTTCAGGTAGATCCGCCGCGCCGCCACGAGCGGATGGTTGGTCCAGAGCATCATCCGCGCGTAGCCCGCATCGCGGGCGAACTCGATCGCGATGTCGACGAGGCGAGAGCCGAGCCGGCGACCGCGCCCGTGGGGGGTCACGAGCAGAAGGCGGAGCTTCGCCACGCCGGGATCGTCTCCGGGAACGCAGAACACCGAGCCCACACGCTGTCCATCCAGCTCGGCAATCCAAGCGCGGTTGCGAGAGCGATCGGACCCGGCCGCGAAGTCGGCCACGATGCGGGCGAAAAGCGTCTCGCAGCTGGTGTCCCACCCGAACTCGGTGGCGTAGAGCTCGCCGTGGGCCATCAGCACCCAGCCGAGATCTCCGGGCCTTCCCAGCTCGCGGATCTTGGGCTCGATCATGTGACTTCCCTCTACTGAAACGGTCGTTTCAGTAGACTACCCGATCGTGCCATCCCCGCGACGCGAAGAGCTGCTCGAGCGCTCCTACGAGTACGTCCTCTCGCATGGGATGTCGGGCCTGTCCCTGCGGCCGCTGGCCGCGGCGGTCGGATCGAGCCCGCGGGTGCTCCTGTTTCTGTTCGGGAGCAAGGACGGCCTGATCCGCGAGCTGCTGGCGCGGGCGCGCGCAGACGAGGTCGACGCCATCGATCGGCTGCACGGAGATTTGGGTCAGACGGCACACGCGACCTGGGACTGGCTCGTCGCCGAGGAGCACCGCGGGCTGCTCCGGTTGTGGGTCGAGAGCTACGCCCAGTCGCTGGTCGAGCCAGAGGGGCCGTGGTCGGGGTTCGCGCAATCGACGGTGCGTGACTGGCTCGAGCTGCTGGCCCGCGCGCAGCCCGGAAGCGAGCGCGGCACCGCCGTCGGGGAGCGGCGCCGTACGCTCGCTCTGGCCGTGCTTCGCGGCGCGCTGCTAGACCTGCTGGCCACGGGCGACGTCGCTCGCACGACGCGCGCGGTGCACAGCGGGCTCGCCGCGCTCGCCGGGTGATCCCGTCCGACCAGCGGGTAGACGGAGCGCATGCTGGACAAGCTCGACCGCTTTCAGCAGCAGCACGCCGCGCTCGCGATCCCGCTCGCCGTGGTCAAGAAGTTCGGCAACGACGGCGCGGGAAGCCTGGCCGCGCTGATCGCCTACTACGGGTTCTTCGCGCTGTTCCCGCTGCTGCTGCTGTTCACCACGATCCTGGGCTTCGTCCTGCAGGGCAACCCGAAGGCGCAGCAGTCGGTGCTCCACTCCGCGCTCGGGCAGTTCCCGATCATCGGCAGCCAGCTCCACGCCCACTCGTTGTCCGGCAGCGGTGTGGCACTTGCGGTCGGGATCGTGGGCACGCTGCTCTCTGGCCTGGGCGCGACCGGCGCGGCCGAGAACGCGTTCAACCAGGTGTACGGCGTGCCCTACCGCGAGCGCCCGAGCTTCGTGCAGTCGCGCCTGCGCGGCCTGATCACGCTCGCCGTTCTCGGCGTTCTCCAGGTGGTCTCGACCGTCGCGTCGGGCGCGGTCACCGGCGGAGTCGGCGGGATCGGGGCGCTGATCGGCGGCCTGGTGCTCTCGTTCGCTGCTGAACCTCGTCCTGTTCTTCGCCACCTTCCGGATGCTGACCGACGACTCGGTTCCCACCCGCCAGCTGTGGCCGGGGATCATCACCGCGGCGATCCTGTGGGAGATCCTCCAGGCCGTGGGCGGGGTCTACATCGGCCACGTGGTCAAGAACGCGTCCAACACCTACGGCACGTTCGCCACCGTGATCGGGCTGCTCACCTGGCTGCACCTCGGGGCGCAGGCCCTTCTGTACTCGGCGGAGCTGAACACGGTGCTGACCCTGAAGCTGTGGCCGCGCAGCCTGTTCGGCCACGGGCGCGAGGAGGACAAGGAGACGCTCACCCGGATCGCCAAGACCGAGGAGCGGATCGACCCGCAGCGCGTCCACGTCACGTTCGACGAGGAACGGCCCGAGGCGGACTCTTCCTAGTGCCTAGAGCTGGTTGAAGCAGCCGTAGACGACGAACAGCGGGTTGACCACGTCGTGCCCCTGCGCGTCGCGCATCGTCTGCTGGCCGACGAACGACGGCGGCGACTGCGCCTTGTAGCAGCCGTTGGCCTGGACGCTCACGTCGTAGGTCACCGGAGTCTGCTGGAACGGGACCGCGCCGGGCTGCGGGATGAACACGGTGAGCGTGCAGCTCCAGTCGCCGGGCCCCTGCGACCCGGCGCCCCGGCGGCTGCAGGTCGGCACGATGTTGAGCTTGGCGCCGGCCGGAACGGCGCGGCCCAGGAGGCGCTGCTGGAGCAGGGTCAGGCTGTTGAACGTGGGCGTGATGCTCGCGCGCAGCCGCGCGGCGGTGGCGCCGGTCGGGCCCCAGTTGGTGGCGAGCGCCAGCAGCGCGATCACCGCGGTGGAGACGGCCACCGTGCGGGCGGGCATGACCCATCCCGCCCGCCGCGGCACCACGGCGCCGGCGAAGTCGCGACGGCGGAGGATCAGCCACGATGCGCCGAGGCTGACCGCGATCCACACGAGCGAGACAGCGATCGACACCACCAGCGGTCCGTAGAACGGGTGCGTCGCGAACAGGCCGTGCCAGGCATCGAACACCGAGCTCACGAACAGCAGGTGGGCCCACACCCCCTTGCCGACCAGGTTCAGCAGCTGGGCGACGAGCGCGATCAGGCTAGGACCGACCACGCCGACGATCCCGTTGCGGGTGCCGACCGAGAACAGCACGGCGAGGCTCGTATAGGCGAGCGCACCGAGCAGGCAGATCAGCCAGCTGACCAGCACGAGCGCCAGGCATCTGCCCGGCGACAGCAGCACCCCGCCGAGGCTCACCATCGATTTGGCGCCGACCAGCAGCACCCCCGCGACCACGCTCGAGACGGCGGTCAGCGTGACCAGCCCGGCCGTGAAGGCGCCGGCGGCCAGCAGCTTGCCGGCGAACATCTGCCGCCGCGTGCATGAGCGCGTGAGCACCATCTTCCACGTCCCGTAGCGGTCCTCGGAGGAGAACATGTCCCCGGCGAGCACGCCGCTAACGATCGGAAAGCCCCAGGAGCCCGCGAACCCGAGGACGACGAGGGAGACCGCGAACCCCGTCGAGTGCACCCACACCCCGAACAGCGCGTCCGCCGGGCTTCCGCTCTGCGCCCTCAGGAGAGCGGCGAACGCGAATGGGCCAACGACGCAGATGAGCGCGAGCAGCCGCGTGGCGAGCTGGGCGCGGAGCTTGCGCGCCTCGATCCGGTAGGCACGGACGACCCCGCTCGGGCGGCGTGCCGCCGGCGCCGCGGGAGCCCCGGGAGCGAGTGCGCCGGCCGCACTCACGTCGCCGCCAGCGCCTTCTCGGCCAGCTCGTCCGGCTCCAGCTCGGCCACCGGGACGTCGCTGGTGAGCGCGAAGAACATGCTCTCGAGCGGACTCACCAAAAGCTCGAGCCTGCGTACGGCGATTCCGCCGCGGCCGAGCGCGAGGACGTACGGATCGAGCGCGTGACCATCCACGGCGAGCGCGAGGTCGCCGCGGCGAGAGCGTACGGCGCGGATGCCGGGGTGCGTATCGGCGAGCTCGAGGGCGCGCTCGTCGTCGCTGGTCCCGAGCGCGTAGGCCGAGGCCGGCGCCTGCGCGCGCAGCTCCTCGGCGGTGCCGTTCCAGACCACCCGGCCGCGGTGCAGCACGGTGAAGCTGTCGCACACCTGCTCGACCTCTCCGATCAGATGGCTGCTCACGACCACCGCCACGCCCTTGACGGCCAGCTCGTGCAGGAGCGTGCCGATCTGGCGGGCGCCGGCGGGATCGAGGCCGCTCGTCGGCTCGTCGAGGAGCAGCAGGCGTGGCGTGCGCATCAGGGCGGATGCGATGCCGAGGCGCTGGCGCATGCCGGTCGAATAGCCGCTCACCCGGTCCCCCGCACGTCCCGCCAGGCCGACCAGCTCGAGCACGTCGTCGATGCCTCGGGACGGCGGTGCCCCGTCGAGCTCGGCCAGCAGCTCGAGGTTCGTGCGGCCGGTCAGATAGGGGTAGAACGTCGGATTCTCGACGAATCCCCCCACGCCCTCGAGTGGGACGGGGGCCAGCGGATCACGCGCGCGCCCCAGCAGCTCGATCGACCCACTGTCGGGCCGGACCAGCCCGAACAGCAGCCGCAGCAGGGTCGTCTTGCCCGCGCCGTTGGGCCCGAGCAACCCACGTACCTCCCCCTCGCGCACCTCGAGGTCGACGCCGTCGACCGCGGTCGTCTCCTCGAAGCGCTTCACGAGGCCGCTGACCCGCACTGCCGCCACCCCGCCCAATATACGGAAAGGCCCCCGCCCAGCGAAGCGCCCACCGCGACCGCGGCCGCCCGGCTCGAGGGCGCGTATGGGCGTCGAGCGCCATCTCCTACACGGGATCGTAATCAACCGCCGGGCGCTGTTATCGTGCGCCGGCGATGCCGCGCTCATCGAGGCGACGCCGTGACCCCGTTCCGCCCGCCCTGCACGAGCTCGAAGCCGAGGTGATGGAGGCGCTGTGGCGCCGTGGCGAGAGCTCGGTGCGCTCGGTCATGGAGGCTCTCAACCGGGGAGACAAGGAGCGCGCCTACACCACCTACATGACGATCATGGCGCGGCTTCACGGGAAGGGGATGCTCACGCGCCGGCGCGAGGGCAAGACCGACTACTACACCGCCGCCTACGAGCGCGAGGACTACCTGGCCCGCCGCGCCCAGGCGGAAGTCGAGCAGCTCGTGGCCACCTACGGTGACGCCGCCTTGAGCCAGTTCGCCCAGCAGATGGCGAGCCTCGATCCGGCTCGCCGGCGGGCGCTCCAGCGCCTCGCGCGCCGGCAGGATTAGCCGGATCGCGCTGCTGCACGTGGCGGGAAGGATCCGCACCGGCGGGCGTCTACGCGGGTAGGAGACCATGAGCGCCAGGAGCTTTCCCACCACCTCACGACGCGCGCTGATCGACGCTGTGGTGGACAGCTACGTCGGCTGGCGCGAAGCCAATGCCGCCGCCAACGCGGCCTACCAGACGTGGAAGCAATCGCCCGGAGGCACGCGGGCTCCCGCCTTCGACGAGTATCAGGCCGCGCTCGATCGCGAGGAACAGGCGGCGGCGGCCTACCAGCACCTGATCGAGCTCGCGCGGGCCGTCTAGCTCGTGCCCGGCACTATCCACGTGATGCGTCGTACTATGGCCCGTCGTAGACAGACGGCCGGCGTTCAGCGGCGTCGGCCGCCGGGATCGATCGCGGCGCCGGGGCCCGACCGGGTGGCGCGGGCCCCGAACAGCTCGCGCGCGGCCGCCATCGTCGCGCGCCCGTAGGTCACGATGAACGACGCCCCGTGGCGGGCGAGCGCGGAAGGGGTGGCGCGGCCGCCGGCGCTGCTGGTGATGAAGCTGCGGCCGGACGGAGTCAGCGTGATCTTGCTCCTGCCCCACACCGGGCTCGCGATCGTGCCGTGACGTCCCTTCGCGGTCGTCGCGCTCGCGCCGGTGAACGTCTCGGTCCCGAAGTCGGTCAGCGGGACCGTACGGCAGGAGTTGTCAGCGAAGCACGCCGTCGGCGCTTCGACGATCCATTCCGCGGAGCTGACGTCGACGGAGGCCACGGTGACCCGCTTCGAGAAGGACTCGTGACGGGTCCGGTCGGCGATCTTCAGCGTCACGCGCCGGCCGACGACGGTCACGCTCGCGGTCATCGTGTCACCGGGCTCGACGGTCATCCCGATCCGCTTGCTGGGGGCGGGGACGACCTCGTACCAGGCGCCCGATTGCGACGCCCCGGTGTCGTTGCAATCGAGCTCGGTGCCAATCTGCTCGAGCGCGTTCGAGTTGCGGTTGTAGCCCCCGATCCCCACCCAGCTGGCTTCGTCGGTGGCGTACGTCGTGTTACAGAGAGCCGCCGGCTGCTTCCACGTCGCGCTCACGTTGCGAAAGCTGACGCCTGCCCGGTGCACGGCGTAGCCCGCCCAGTTCGTGCTGAGCGAGGCGTCGGCGCGCGCGGCGGCGGGCACGGCGACCGCCAGCGCGATCGCCACCACCAGCCCCCTGATGAACGCGGCGCGGCTCACCTCCCGCCTAGGACCCCCCAGGCCCGCGAAAGTTGCGCGATCCGGTCCGCGCGCGAACCGTGGCCGACCCGCCGGCGACCCGTCACAGCCCCGCTGTGGCGAACTCGGGCCGGGCGACGCCGCTCTCCTCGGCCGCCTCCTTGACCGCCTTCGCCACCGCGTCGTGGACGCCGCGGTCGAGCACGTTGGGGACGAGCTCGCCGTCGCTCGCCAGATCGGCGATCGCCCGGGCCGCGGCGAGCTTCATCTCGACGTTGATCTCCTTGGCGCCCGCCTGCAGCGCGCCGCGGAAGATCCCGGGATAGCCGAGCACGTTGTTGACGCTGCGCCCGTCGGCGGCGAACGCGGCGCCGGCCTTCTCCGCCTCCTCGGGGTCGATCTCCGGGTCGGGATTGGTGAGAGCGAGGATCACCTGCCCCTTGCGGATGGCCGAAGGGTCGATCAGGCCCGGCTTGCCCGTGGTGGCCACGATCACCTGGGCCCGTCTCCATGACCTCCTCCATCGAGCAGATCTCGATCCCGCGCTCGCGCGCGCGCTCGTGAGAGGCCTCGAGCGGATCGAAGGCGATCACCTTCTCGACGCCGCCGTCGACCATCAGCGAGGCGATTCCGTAGCCGGCCGCGCCAAGACCGAGCTGGCCGACCGTCGTCGAGCCCAGTTCGACGCCCGCCTCGCGACAGGCCACGATCGCGGCCGCGATCGTCACCACGGCGGTCCCGTGGACGTCGTCGTGCATCACAGGCTGTGGCAGCGCCTCGATCAGCCGCCGCTCGATCTCGAAGCACTCGGGGGCCGAGATGTCCTCGAGGTGGATGCCCCCGAAGGTCGGCGCGATCCGCTCGACCGTGTCCACGAACGTGTCGACGTCCTTGGCGTCGATCAGGATCGGCACGGCCGAGATGCCGGCGAACTGCCGGTAGAAGACGGCCTTGCCCTCCATCACCGGCATCGACGCGACCGGCCCGATGTCGCCGAGGCCAAGCACCCGGGTGCCGTTGGTGCAGATCGCCACCGTATGGGAGATCGTCGTGTAGCGCGCGGCGAGCGCCGGGTTCTTGGCGATCGCCTGGCACACCCGCGCCACGCCCGGCGTGTACACGTCGCGCATCTGCTGCACCGTGTCGACGGGAGCCGTGGCCTCCATCCGCAGCTTGCCGCCCTCGTGGCGGATCAGCGCCCGGTCCTGGTGCCAGAGGACGCGCACGCCCTCGAGCTCGCACACCAGGTCGGCCACCTTCTCCGCGTGGTCGGTGTCCCGGACCTCGACCGTGATCTCGCGGATCGAGTAGTCGCGCCCGACCGAGACGGTGACGATGTCGCCGATCAGACCCTCGGCCTCGGCGATCGCGCCGGCCACCTTCGCGAGCTGGCCCGCGCGGTGCGGGATCTGGACGCGGTAGGTGCAGTCGAGCATCCCGCGGCGACTGTAACCCACGCGACCGCCGGGCACGCGACCGACGTTCCTCGGAATAGTTCCGAGAAACGTCGGGGGCTACGGCGGGGTCGAGGCCGGCCCGGGAGCGGGGTGCAGCGGCAGGATCATGGGAGGCCGCGGCGCCTGGGAGAAGTTGAAGTCCGCGCGCAGGTCGCCGAGGATCGGGTTGTCCTCGCGCACGTCGGGCCGGGGGTCCGGGCGGCCGTCGGTGGCGGGGTCGAGCCGCTGGCCGCCCAGGAAGTCGTCCTCGATGAACTTGTTGTAGGCGTCCTGGCTGAGGATCTGGTGATCGATCTGCCCGGTCCGCGCGTAGGGGCTGATGACCAGTCCAGGGACTCGCAGACCGTAACCAGCCTTGTCGACCACCGGCGGCACGACGTGGTCGTAGAAGCCGCCCCAGTCATCCCAGGAGAGGAAGATCGCGGTGCTCTTCCAGTCCGGGCTGCGCATGATCGCGTTGATGACCCCGGTGACGTACGTCTGCCCGGCGCTGACCAGCGCGGGCGGGTGCTCGGAGTAGGTCTGGTTCGGGGTGACCCAGGAGACGGAGGGGAGCGTGCCGTTCTGCGCGGCGGCGTAGAAGGAGCTCAGAGACTTGATGTTCGAGACCTGGTTGTCCTGATGGACGTCGGTGAACGACGGCAGGGGGTTCCAGATGCCCGGGGTGGCGGCGCTCTGCTGCGGCTGGGTGCAGGTCATGGCGGCGGCGTTCTCGCAGTCGGGCTCCGAGCCGGACAGGACGTAGTAGCCCCAGCTGACGTTCTGCTTGTGCAGCAGATAGGTCAGGTCGGTCCAGGCGAAGTGCTCGATGCCGTCGTTCGGGTTGGTCACCGACGAGACCGTGTCGGCGTTGGGGCTCTGAACCGCGGTGCGGCAGGAGGACGGCCTGAACGCGCTGGTGCAGAAGGCCGACCACTCGGAGACCATGTACAGGTGCTGGGGCCAGCTCCAGGACTGGTTGGGCTCGAACATGTGGTCCTGGAGCACGTAGCTCTGGGCGTACTTCCAGTAGTTGGGGATCTCGCGGGCGTCGTGATAGCCCATCACGTCGACGCATGTCGGTGACGAGGACTGCTGTGAGCCGGAGCTCTGACTCGGTGCACGGGCTGCAGTCGGGGTTCTCGCTGTTGCAGTTGCCCATCCCCTGCTCGGCCTGGCCGACGAAGCCGTCCATCGCGCCGCCGTCCATGTCGGCGAGCGCGTTGTTCTGGCTGTGCGGGCCGCCGTAGTTGACGTCCGCCGAGTCGTGGAACGGCGCCACGCACCCGCCGTTGACCGGATCGGGCTCGCACACCCCGTGCGGGATCCCGTCCGCCCCGGGATACGTGCCGAAGTAGGTGTCGAAGGACCGGTTCTCCTGCATGATCACCACGACGTGGCGGATCTTGTGGATCCCGGTGGCGGGGACGACGCGGATCGACAGCGGGCCCGATGCCGACGCCAGGTTGCGCGGCGTGGCCGCGAGCAGCGCCCGCAACTGCTGGACCCCGGCCGCGGTGAAGGACCGGCTCAGCGCGAACGTGGAGTCACGCCGGAGCCGCGGCCGCGCGACGGTCCGCCAGCGACCGCCGACGCGGCGCTGCAGGAGTGACCTGCTGGCCGGCGTGGTTCGGCGACACCGTCGCGCTCAGCACCTCGCGATCGCCAGCCACCGCGTACGTCGCGGTGCTCGTCAGCTTCACGAGCGACCGCACGCCCTCGACGATCGTCGGGCTGCGCAGCGCCCGCGCGGTGGCGTACCACGTCGAGTTGACGACCACGGCGCCGGCGGGCAGCGCGATCCGGTAGCCGCCGGCCGGGCCGGTGACGGTGTCGGTCACGCGGGTGAAGTGGCGCTGGCCCGGGAGCTCCTGCCACAGGGTGACGGTGACGCCGCCGTGGTTCGGCGCCTTGAGCCGGCCGGTCAGGGTGACCGCGGCGCCGGCGGTGATCGGGTCGGCGGTGGCGCGTAGCGACAGCGAGCGCGGGGCGGCGGCTGCGGCCCCTGCGCCGGCGAGAACGGCGGCGGTGAGCACCAGCACCGCCAGCACCGTGCGTCCGACCCTACCCATGTGAATCGTTCCGAACCCGGCTCGGGCGCGCGGAGTTGCGCCGGCGCGCGGCACGGATGCCGCGCACCGGTTCCAGCAGCAGTGGCCTCGCACGAAGCGCTCGCGCAGCTCGATCTTCTTGAACTTCCCGGTCGCCGTCCGGGGGATCTCGTCGATGAACTCGAACCGCTCGGGGAGCTGCCACTTCGAGAACTGCGAGCAGAGGTGCTCGCGGAGCTCGTCGGGGGTCGCCTCCTCCCCCTCGCAGAGCACGACGGCGGCCAGCGGTCGCTCGCCCCACTTCTCGTCGGGGATCGCGATCACCGCCGCCTCGGCCACCGCCGGGTGCGCCATCAGCAGGTTCTCCAGGTCGACCGAGGAGATCCACTCGCCGCCGGACTTGACCAGGTCCTTGGAGCGGTCCGAGATGCGGATCGAGCCTCGCGAGTCGATCTTGACCACGTCGCCGGTCTGGAACCAGCCGTCGTCGGTGAACTTCTCGTTCCCCGTGCCGCCGTGGTAGGCGCGGGCCACCCAGGGCCCCCGGACCTCGAGCTCGCCGAGCGCCTGGTCGTCCCACGGGATCAGCTCGCCGTCGTCGCCGCGGGCGCGGATCTCCACGTACGGGGCCGGCGTGCCCTGGCGCGCGCGGTAATCGAACTGCTCCTCGGGCGAGGCATCGTCGAGCTCGGCAGGGAGGATCGAGGTGCTCGCCAGCGGCGAGGTCTCGGTCATGCCCCAGCCCTGGACGATCTGGAGGCCGTGCTTGTCGTAGCCCTCGATCATGCTCTTGGGCACCGCCGAGCCGCCGACCAGGAGGCGATGCAGGGAGCTGAGATCCCAGCGATCGGGCTCGGTGTTGATCGCCTGGAGCATGGCCATCCACACCGTCGGGACGCCGGCGGTGAGCGTCACGCGCTCATCGGCCAGCAGGTCGAGGACGCTCTCGGCGTCGAGGCGCGGTCCGGGGAGGACGAGCGCGGCCCCGACCATCGGCGCCGTGTAGGCGATACCCCACGCGTTGGCGTGGAACATCGGGACGACGGGCAGGCAGACGTCGCGCGCCGAGATGTTCATGGCGTCGGGAAGGGCCGCCGCCATCGAGTGCAGGACGAGCGCCCGGTGCGAGTAGAGCACGCCCTTCGGCCGCCCGGTGGTTCCTGACGTGTAACACATGGCCGCAGCTCGCCGCTCGTCCGGGCGCGGCCATTCCATTGGCTCGGCCCCGCCGACGAGCTCCTCGTAGTCGAGCGTCCCGTCGGGGCGGGATCCGAGCGGGAGACGACGATCACGTGCTCGAAGTCGTAATCGAACGACTCGAAGACCTCCATCAGCGACTCGTCGATCACGAGCACCCGGTCCTCGGCGTCGGAGGCGATGAACGCGAGCTCGTCCCGGTGCAGGCGGGGGTTGAGCGTGTGGACGACCGCGCCCATCGCCGGCGCCGCGAAGTAGCACTCCAGATGCTCGGGCTGGTTCCACATCATCGTGGCGACCCGGTCGCCGTCGCCGATCCCCAGCTCCTGGAGCCCCCCGGCGAGCTTGCGCGCGCGGCCGGCGCAGTCGCCATAGGTGGTCCGGGTGACCTTACCGTCGGGTCGCCGCGCGACGACCTCCCGCTTGGGAGTCAGTCGCTCCGCGCGCTCCACCACGTGGGTGAGCGACAGCGGATAGTCGTCCATCATCAGGCCGTTCAGATCGGTCATCCTCTCCTCCTGCGGGTCGGCGCTCCAGCGCAAACAGCATGAGCCAGCCGCGCGCTCCGTGCAACCTGGGTACGGTGGCGCCACCATGCCAGATCACTCGTGGTGGGGGTGGGGCGACGCCTCGCAGGTGCCGGAGCTCCCGGGCGCGGTGCTCGGTCTGCTGCGCGACGGCCTCGGGGTCTCCGGTCAGACCGCGGCGAGGGTCATGCCCACGATCCCGGCGTCCCGGCTCCCGGGCGCGACCGCGGCGCGCCTGGCGGCGATCGTCGGCGACGGCAACATCCTCACCGACGACGAGGCGCGCCTCGCGCACACGCGCGGGAAGTCGACGGTTGATCTGCTGCGGGCCCGGGCGGGCGACGGCGCCGACGCCCCCGATCTGGTCGTGCTGCCGGGCTCGCACGAGGAGGTGCTCGAGCTCCTGCGCGTCTGCACCCAGGAGGGGATCGCGGTGGTGCCGTTCGGCGGTGGCACCTCGGTGGTGGGCGGACTCGCCCCGTCAGCCGGGGCGTTCGCGGGGGTGGTGGCGCTCGACCTGCGGCGGATGAGCGCGCTGGTTGCCCTGGACGAGGTCTCGCGCGTGGCCGAGCTCGGGCCGGGCCTGCGCGGTCCGGAGGCCGAGGCGCTGCTGGCGGAGCGGGGATACACGCTCGGCCACTTCCCTCAGTCGTTCGAGTTCGCCACGCTGGGCGGGTTCGCGGCGACGCGCTCGAGCGGGCAGGCGTCGGCCGGCTACGGCCGCTTCGACGAGCTCGTGGTGGCGCTGCGGCTCGCCACGCCGGCGGGAACGCTCGCACTCGGGCGTGCGCCGAAGTCGGCCAGCGGCCCCGACCTCCGCCAGCTCGTCCTCGGCTCCGAGGGGACGCTCGGGGTGATCACCTCCCTGACCGTGCAGGTGCGGCCGGCGCCGGAGGCTCGCGTGTACGAGGGGTGGCGCTTTCCGTCGTTCGCCGCCGGGATGGAGGCGGTCCGAGCCCTGGCCCAGGACGGCCCGCTCCCCACGGTCCTGCGGCTGTCCGACGAGGCCGAGACGGCGCTGGGCCTGGCCGGCGAGCTGGGTGCCGGCTCAGGCGGCGCGCTGTGCATCGCCGGCTGGGAGGGCGGCGAGGCGGAGTGTCCGCGCGCGGCGGGAGGCCGGGCGCGCGGTGATCGAGCGATTCGGCGGCGTCTTCGAGGAGGGAGCGGGCGAGCGGTGGCGGGAGGGGCGTTACCGCGGGCCGTACCTTCGCGACGCGCTGCTCGAGGCGGGAGCGCTGGTGGAGACGCTCGAGACGGCGACCTTCTGGTCGGCGGTGCCGCGGCTCTACGAGGCGGTGAGCGGCGCGGTCCGAGAGGCGCTCGAGGCGCAGGGCACGCCACCGATCGTCCTCTGCCACATATCCCACGTGTACGCCGCCGGGGCCTCGCTGTATTTCACGATCGGCTGCGCCCAAGGCGACGATCCCGTCCGTCAGTGGCGAGCCGCGAAGGCGGCCGCCGGTGAGGCGATCGTGGCCTGCGGCGCGACGATCAGTCACCATCACGGCGTGGGCATCGAGCATCGTGAGCTGTACCGGTTCGAGGTCGGCGATCTCGGCGTCGAGGCCGTGCGCGGCCTCAAGGCGGTGCTCGACCCTGCCGGGGTCCTGAACCCGGGCGTCATGATCGAGCCGCTATGAGCGCCGGTGAAGATCGCATCCGCGCGTTTGCGGAGCTGATCGTGCGCTTCGGGGCCAACGTCCAGCCCGGACAGATCGTGATCGTCGGCTCCGAACCGGGCAAGGAGTCGCTCGCCCGCGCGATCGCCGAAGCGGCGTACCGGGTCGGCGCCAAGTTCGTCGACCTGGCGGTGTTCGACCTGTATTTCAAGCGCGCGCGGATCCTCCACGCCGATCCCGACACGCTCGACTTCGTGCCGCCGTGGCTGGGCCAGCGCGTACGCCAGCTCAGCGAGCAGCGGGGCGCGACGATCTCGCTGGCCGGCCCGGTGGCGCCTCACGTGATGGACGGCGTCGATCCGGTCCTGCTGGGGCGCGACATGCTCCCTCGCGTGCGCGAGTCGATCGAGGCGGTCAACGAGCGGACCACCAACTGGACGATCGCGCCGTGTCCGACCCCCGGCTGGGCCGAGCTCGTGTACCCCGAGCTGGACCGGGACGATGCGCTGACACGGCTGTGGGCGGACATCAGCCACGTCTGCCGGCTCGACGAGCCGGATCCGGTGGCGGCCTGGGATGACCGGCTGGGCCTGCTCACGTCGGTGGCGTCGAGGCTGACCGACCTGCGGCCTCGACTCGCTGCGGATGGAGGGACCCGGAACCGATCTCACCGTCGGGCTGCTGCCGAGCAGCCAGTGGATCTGCGCGCGGATGTCGACGGTCGACGGGATCCTGCACACGCCGAACCTGCCGACCGAGGAGATCTTCACCACACCTGACCCCGAGCGGGTCGACGGTGTGGTGACGGCGACCAAGCCGCTGTTCGTCTCGGGCGCGATGGTCACGGGCCTGCGGGTGCGGTTCGAGCGCGGCCGCGCGGTCGAGATCACCGCCGATCAGGGGGCGGAGACGCTGCGAATCCTGACCCAGCGCGACGACGGCGCCTCGCGCCTGGGCGAGATCGCCCTCGTCGACCGGCAGAGCCGCATCGGAAGCCTGGGGACGGTGTTCTTCGACACGCTGCTCGACGAGAACGCGGCCAGCCACATCGCGTTCGGTCAGGGGCTCGAGTTCACGGTCGACGGAGACGACCGCGCGCGGATCAACGAGAGCCAGCTCCACATCGACTTCATGGTCGGCTGCGACGAGGTCGCGGTGACCGGGCGGACGCGGGCGGGCGACGAGGTGCCCGTGCTGCGCGGGGGTGGGTGGCGGGTGTAGCGGGGTGGTCCGAAGGGTCGCTGCGGGCGGGCTGTGCGCGGGCCGCGGGCGGTCCGTGGGCGGTTTGGGAGGCTCCCGCGCCGCCTCGGGCCGCGATAGGCTAAGCCGGTGCCCGGAGAGGTGCCGGAGCGGTTGAACGGGCGCGACTGGAAATCGCGTAACGGGGGTTGACCTCGTTCGGGGGTTCGAATCCCCCCCTCTCCGTACTTTGGATTACACGCTCTCCGTATTTGGTCCTTTTTTGCGCGTGGCCACCCGGGACGAAGCGGGTATACGGGATTTCACAACATGAACAATTTGATCACGATGCCTTCCGTCCCCGCCGCGCACGGGTTACGATGCGGAGACAGGGCATGACGGCGTTGAATGGATCCAGGCCTGCACTTCGACTTGTGCAGGGAGTACAGAGCCAGGCCATCGAATGGGCCTGGTTCTGCGGCCATTGCGCCGCTCCGGCTCCGCGTGGACAGGCGCCGGCGCCGACGGCTCGCGTGTGCCGCTCGTGCGGACTCGGCCTGCTGCTCGAGTCCCGCCAGGACGTCGTTCCCACCGAGCGCGACGCCTTCCTCGTAATCGACACCGCCCTCCTGATCCAGGCCATGTCCCGGCGCGCCCAGACGCTGCTGGCCGTGAGCGAGGAGGAGGCGATCAATCGCCCGGTCGCCGAGCTGCTCGTGCCCGCCGACGCCGAGGCCCAGGGCCACGCCGGCTTCGCCGCCGCCATCGCCGAGGCGGCCCGCGGCGCCGATGACCCAGCCAACGTGTTCGTCCGGCCCTGGAACACCTTCGGCGTGCGCATGCGGGCCCGGATCGCCTCCTGCGGGCCGCCGCGCGCCGCACTCGTCGTGCTCGCGGCTCCGGGCAACCGCCGGCTCCGCGCCGTCGACTGACCGACCGGCGGGCCTCTACGCCGCCGGCGCCAGCACCGCCGGCGCCCCGAACCGCACCAGCACATCCGGCAGCGCCACCGATCCGTCGTCGCGCTGCCCGTTCTCGAGCAGGGCGATGATCGTCCGGCCGACCGCCACCGCGGTGCCGTTCAGCGTGTGCACGTGGGTCGGACGGCCCTCCCCCCGCCGGTAGCGGATGTCGAGCCGGCGCGCCTGGTAGTCGGTGGTGTTCGAGGTCGAGGTGAGCTCGCGGTAGCGCCCCTGTCCGGGCAGCCACGCCTCGCAGTCGTACTTCATCGCGGCCGAGGCGCCGAGGTCGTCGACCGCGATCGCCACCACCCGGTAGGGGATCCGGAGGTCCTGGAGGATCGATTCCTCGATCGCCAGTAGGCGCTCGTGCTCGGCCGCCCCCTCCTCGGGGACCACGAAGCAGAACATCTCGACCTTGTCGAACTGGTGCACGCGAAAGATGCCGCGCGTGTCCTTGCCGGCGGCGCCGGCCTCGCGCCGGAAGCAGGGGGAGAAGCCGGCGTAGCGCAGCGGGGGCGCATCGGCGGCCAGGATCTCGTCCTGGTGCATCGAGGCCAGCGCGACCTCGGAGGTACCCACCAGGTACAGGTCGTCCTCGGGCAGGCGGTAGATCTGCTGCTCGGTGTCGGGCAGGAAGCCCGTCCCGTACAGAGCGCGCTCGCGCACCAGGACCGGCGGGATCACCGGCTCGAAGCCCTCGCCCATCAGCTTCTCGAACGCGTAGCGGACGAGCGCGAGCTCCAGCAGCACCAGGTCGCCGCGCAGGTAGGCGAACCGGGAGCCCGACAGCCGCGCGGCGCGCTCCATGTCGATCCGCGCGCCGGCCAGCTCCAGGTGGTCGCGGCCGGTGGCGCCGGCCTCGCCCACCTCGCGCAGCACCGTGTCCTCCGCCGGCGCGTCGGGCGAGGGCAGGTTGGGCAGGGCGGCGAGCTCGGCGTCGCGCTGGGTCCGGACCGCGGTCTCGCGGTCGCTCAGCTCGCGCCCGCGGGCGGCGAGCGCCGCGAGCTGATCGCGCTCCTCCGGCGTTGGAGGACCCTTGCGGCCGCGGCTTGCGCGGTTCTGCTCGGCCTGGAGCTCCTCGAGCTCGGTCCGGATCGCCCGCCATGCCTCGTCGAGCTCGAGCACCCGGTCCACCCGCGCCGCCGCCTCGGGACCGCGACGGGTGAGCGCGGCGCGGACGGCGTCCGGTTCGCGTCGGATCAGCTGGATGTCGAGAACGGGCGCTCCCTAGGGCTTGGAGGAGCCCTTGGCCTTCGACTTGCCGGTCGTCTTGGTCGACGAGGTGCTGGTCTTCGCCGGCGTGGTCGAGCTCGTCGGGGTGGTGGCCGCCGTCTTGACGAACGCCGGGATCGTGCCGATCGGCTCGGACTGCGCACTGGACCGAGCCCGGGAGCTTCGGCGCCTTGCTGCCGGCGTAGGTGGCCACGAACCTCGCGACGTCCATCGCCTGCTGCCCGACCACGATGTTCTGGGGCATGATCGCCCCGGAGAAGCCCCCGTTCTGGATCGCGTAAATGACGCGCGTGACCGGCCGCTCGCAGCGGATGTCGAAGTTCGGTCCGTTGTTGAACTCGGCGCTGCGGACATTGGCGGCCGAGCCGCGCGTGGCGGCTTCGCCGAGCGTGTGGCAGCCGGCGCAGCGCTGGTTGAACAGAACCGCGCCCGTGTACAGGGCTCCGGAGGACTTCGGGACCCTGATGTTCTCGGTCCCGCACGCGCCCGCCAGGACGGCGACAGTGAAAACGGCGCATGAGGTGGCAAGAGGCTTGAGAAGGCGGCTCATGCGGGCCGAGATCATACGGACCCGGCCGCCGACCCGCCCGGCCAATACGATCGCGCCGTGCAGCCGCGCCGGGCCGCGATCCTCCTCGGAGCCCTCCTGCTCGTCGTGGCGGGCGCCGGCTGCAGCCACACCGTGGCCACGCACGACGGGTCCGTTCAGGTCGCGCTCACCGAGTACCGGCTGATCCCGCAGACCATCCGGACGCAGGAGGGCGTGCTGACGATCGACGTCCACAACTACGGCCGCCTTACCCACAACCTCGTCGTGACACGCGGGACCAAGACGACCGGGTCGACGCAGCCGATCCGGCCCGGCCAGACGGCCGAATTGGTGCTCGTGGTGGCGCCGGGCAAGTACCTGATGCTGTCGACGATCCTGTCCGACCGCGACCTGGGCATCTACGGCACGCTCACGGTCACGCGCTGAGGAGGGGTGGCGCGGGCGGTGTCTGCGACCGGGGTTGGTGGCCCCGGCGCCGGCTGCCTTGGTTGCCGCCGTGGAGGGACGATCGCTGAGAGGCTCGGGCGAACGTCTCGTTGCCGGCGCCGGGGATATCGGAATCTTCGCCGGCGGACGCGAGGGTCCTTCCTGCACGGTCAGATATAACGACGCCCACGATGACCGCCCCTGATCCAGAGCTGTTCCGCGAGGTGTTCGGGCGGTTCGCCACCGGGGTCGCGGTGATCACGAGCGCGGCGCCGGAAGGCGTCGGCGGGATGACGGCCAACGCGCTGTGCTCGCTGTCGCTGGACCCCCTGCTCGCGCTCGTGTGCTTCGACAACAGCGCGCGGACGCTGCCGCTCGTGCGCATCTCGGGCCGGTTCGGCGTGAACGTGCTGACCGCCGAGCAGGAGGACGTCGCCGGCGTGTTCGCGTCGAAGCTCCCCGAGGACGAGAAGCTCGAGGGCACGGCGCACCGGATCGAGTATCAGGTCCCGATCCTCGACGGCGCGCTGGCCTGGGCGGCGTGCGAGGTGCGCGAGCTGATCGCCGGCGGCGATCACACGATCGCGATCGGCGAGGTCAAGGCGCTCGGCCTGGGCGAGGGCGATCCACTGCTCTGGTACGGCGGGCGCTACCGCGTCGTCACGCTGGCGCCCGACGGGCGGAACCGCGGTCACGTCTGAGCGCCCGATCAGGCCGTCGTCGCCGCCCGGATCAGCAGCACCAGGCTGACGAGCGCCGCCAGCGCCATCACCCCGATCTCACGCTGGACGATCGACAGGGCGATCACGCGCTGCTCGTCGGGATCGAGCCGGCCCACGTCCTGCGCGGACTCGAACCCGCGCGCGGACAGGATCATGTGCGCCGAGCTGATCCGCAGCTGCTCGGCGATGAAGGCGACGAGCAGCGGCAGGACCCCGTAGAGGACGTGCAGCCCGGACGATTTGCGATCCACCAGGTACTCGACGCCACCGAGCACGACCTCGAGCACGACGCAAGCCTGCGCGGCGCGCAGCACGCGCCAGAACCAGACGCTCGAGCGGATCCGCCACCAGCACCACATCCCATACAGCCCGGCGACGCCGGTCAGCACGGTGGCGAGGACTCCGACGACAAGGTGGACCTGCTTCACGAAGGACGCTCACGCAGCCGGGCGCAAGGACAGCCAGCGCCGTCGCGAGCATCCGGGGACATAGCCGCATTCCGCACTAAGTAACAGCCTGTTACAAGCTCGCCTCGCCCGGTGATATAACGGTTTCTCATGCTCCGTGACTACCTCCCCGCGATCGTCTTCCTCATTCTCGGCGGGTTGGTCGGACTGCTGTTCGCAATGCTCAACCTGGTGGCCGGGCGCCGGCAGCCGATCCGCCGCACGAAGCTCGAGCCGTACGAGTGCGGCCTGCCCTCTGAGGTGCAGCGGGGCTTCCGCTTCGGGATCAGCTTCTACCTGATCGCGATGCTGTTCATCCTGTTCGACATCGAGGTGATCTTCCTCTATCCGATCGCGGTGGAGCTGCGCGCGTTCGGCAAGTTCGCGTTGGGCGAGACGGTCGTGTTCGTGGTCCTGCTCATGATCGCGTTCGTGTACGTGTGGCGACGGGGAGCGCTGGAATGGAAATAAGCCGCGCGCCGATCAGCGACTTCCGCGTTCGCCAGCTCGAGGCGCGGGACATGCTGCGCGGCGACATGGACGACGAGCAGCTCGAGCAGTACGTCGAGGATCGCGTGCTGACCACCACGGTCGACAAGGCGGTGGCGTGGGCGCAGGGCAACTCGATCTGGCCGCTGACCTTCGGCCTGGCCTGCTGCGCGATCGAGATGATGTCGATCGTCGCCTCGCGGCTCGACATCGCGCGCTTCGGCTTCGAGGCGCTGCGCGCCTCGCCGCGCCAGGCCGATCTGATCATCCTGTCCGGGCGCGTGTCGATCAAGATGGCGCCGGTCATCCGCCGGCTCTACGACCAGATGCTCGAGCCGCGGTGGGCGATCTCGATGGGCGCGTGCTGCTCGTCCACCGGCGTGTTCAACAACTACGCGCTCGTCCCGGCGGACAAGTTCATGCCGATCGACATCCACGTGCCCGGCTGCCCGCCGCGCCCGGAGGCGCTCATGCACGGGATCCTGCGCCTGCGCGAGAAGATCCAGCAGGGCCACACGCTCCCCGGGCTGGCGCGAGCGCTACGACGCTTTCGGAACCGAGGAGCTGATCCCCGAGGAGACGCCGCCGGGCGGCGCCTCGCCACGGAACAGCGCCGCGATCAACGTGTTCCACCACGGAGACACCGCCGGTGCCTGACGCCACGGAGCTCGAGCTGACCGCCCAAGAGCTCCGGGACTCCGAAGGCGACTCCATCCTCGACACCGAGTTCTACCGCGGCCGCGCAACGCTGGTCGCGAATCCCGCGCATATCCGCACGGTGCTCGAGCATCTGCGCGAGAAGGGCTATACGAGGCTGATGAGCCTGCACGGCGTCGACTACTACCCGGAGGAGCCGCGGCTGGGGATCCTCTACGAGATGCTCGACACCAAGCGCGTCGACCGGATCAGCGTCAAGGCGCGGGTGCACACCGACGACCCGCGGATCGACACCGTGATGGACATGTTCCCCAGCGCGAACTTCCAGGAGCGCGAGGCCTACGACATGTTCGGCGTGGTGTTCGAGGGCCATGCCGACCTCCGGCGGATCCTGATGCCCGAGGACTACGAAGGGTTCCCCCAGCGGCGCGACTTCCCGGTCGGCGGCGAGCCCATCCTCTTCACCTTCAACGAAGAGCAGAGCTACGGGAAGCACGTCTGATGGCGACCACCGAGGACTACCGCAAGCGCGAAGAGTCGATCACGATCTCGTCCGAGCCGGCCGGCGAGGGCGAGACGCACGAGCTGCTCACGCTCAACATCGGCCCGCACCACCCGGCCACCCACGGCGTGCTCCGGCTGCTGGCCACGCTCGAGGGCGAGGTGGTGCGCGACGTCAAGCCGATCGTCGGCTACGTCCACACCGGGATCGAGAAGACGGCCGAGGACAAGTCCTACTGGAAGGTCATCCCCGTCATCGAGCGGATGGACTACGTGTCCTACTACTTCAACGCGCTGGCGTACTGCGGGGCGGTCGAGACGCTGCTCGGGGTCGAGGTGCCGCCGCGCGCCCAGTACCTGCGCGTGCTGCACCTGGAGCTCAACCGGATCATGTCCCACCTCGTGTGGCTGGGCACGAGCATGCTCGACCTCGGCGCGATCTCGATGTTCTGGTACGCCTTCCGCGAGCGCGAGACGATCCTCGACCTGTTCGAGATGTCCTCGGGCCAGCGCATGCACACGCGCTACTTCCAGGTCGGCGGCGTGATCGAGGACATCCCGCGCGGCTTCGCCGAGAAGGTGCGCGCGTTCTGCAAGGAGATGCCGCGGCGCGCGGACCAGTACGCCGACCTCCTGGAGAAGAACCAGATCGTGCTTCAGCGCCTGCGCGGGACCGCGATCGTCTCCGAGCAGGAGCTGCTCGACCTCGGCGTCACCGGACCGCTGCTGCGTGCCACCGGCAACCCCTGGGATCTGCGCAAGGCGGAGCCGTACTCGAGCTACGACCACTTCGACTTCAAGATCCCGGTCGGCACCGTGGGCGACAACTACGATCGCTTCCGCGTCCGACTGGCCGAGCTCTACGAGTCGACCAAGATCATCGAGCAGGCGCTCGAAGGGCTCCCCGAGGGACCCCACATCACGACCGATCGCAAGGTCGCGCTCCCGCCGCGGCACGAGCTGGCGACGAGCATGGAAGCGCTGATCCACCACTTCAAGCTGGTCACCGAGGGCTTCCGCGTCCCCGTGGGCGAGTGCTACTACCCGATCGAGGGACCGCGCGGCGAGTACGGGTGCTTCGTGCGCGCCGACGGCTCCTCCAAGCCGGCGCGCGTCCACATGCGCGACCCGAGCTTCGTCAACCTCCAGGCGTTCGCGCCGATGGTGCGCGACAGCTACATCGCCGACCTGATCGCGACCCTGGCCATGCTCGATCCGATCCTGGGAGGCATCGACCGATGAGCGTCGGGCACGCCCGCCAGGGGACGAGCGAGACCCGGAGGGCCGACGCCGAGCCGACACTCGGCGATCCGCGGCTGGATCCCGAGGCGAGCCTGGGCGCGGAGGGGCCGCCGAACCGCCGGCGCACGGGCCAGCCCGTTCCGCGCTTCGGCCACGGCTCGCGCGTGCCCGGCTGGGACGAGTCGGTCGACCTCTCAAAGCCGCCGGCGAGGGTTCCCGATCCCGCCACGGTCGAGGTCCCGGACGAGCTGAGCCAGGCGATCGAGGCCGCCATGGCCAAGTACCCCGACCGCCGCTCGGCGACGATCCCCGCCCTGCACGCCGCCCAGCGCGTGCACGGCTGGTGCTCGCCCGAGGCGATCGACCAGGTGGCGGCGGTGATGCAGGTGACGCCGGCCTACCTGACGTCGGTGGCGACGTTCTACGACATGTTCTGGACCCAGCCGACGCCGCGCAACGACGTGTTCGTGTGCACGAACATCTCCTGCTCGCTGCGCGGCGCGGACGAGTTCTTCGAGGCGATGATCGCCGCCGCGGAGGAGAGCGAGGACGTCAACGTGCGCTCGTTCGAGTGCCTGGGCGCGTGCGACATCGCGCCGATGGCGTCGATCAACGGCGAGTACGTCGGCCCGCTGGTGACCGAGGACGCCGCGCGGATCATCGAGGACCTGCGCGCGGGCCGGGCGGTGCTCGAGCACAAGCAGCTTCGCTACCGCAGGTGCGCCGACCCGGGCGTGGCCGAGGGCGGCGCCGACTTCTGCCCGCCGGACGAGATGCCGCAGGCGCAGACCGCCGGCCTCGGGCCGGAGGGCGACCCACTCGACCGTCCCGGGGGCACGGCGCCGATCGAGATGCCCACCGACGAAGTCGAGGAGCCCGACCGCTGATGGCGATGAAGATCCTGTTCGAGGGCATCGACGAGCCTGGTCTGAACACGCTCGAGGTGTACGAGCGGCGCGGCGGCTACGAGTCGCTGCGCAAGGCGCTCGCGATGGAGCCCGACGAGGTGCTCCAGAACATCACCGACTCCCAGATCCGCGGCCGCGGCGGCGCCGGGTTCCGCATGGGCCAGAAGGCGGGCTTCCTGCCGCACGGCGACATGGACAAGTACCTGGTGTGCAACGCCGACGAGTCCGAGCCGGGGACGTTCAAGGACCGCGAGCTCATGCAGAAGTCGCCGCACATGCTGATCGAGGGCATCGTGATCGCGGCCTACGCCACCGAGATCAACAAGGCCTTCATCTACATCCGCGGCGAGTACGCCCACCAGGCGGACATCCTCGAGGCGGCGGTGGCCGAGGCGCGCGAAGCGGGCTACCTGGGCGAGAAGATCCTCGGCTCGCCGCACTCGATGTCGCTCGTCGTGCACCGCGGCGCCGGCGCCTACATCTGCGGCGAGGAGACCGGCCTGCTCGACTCGCTCGAGGGCAAGCGCGGCAACCCGCGACTGAAGCCGCCGTTCCCGGCGATCGAGGGCCTCTACCACGGCCCGACGCTGATCAACAACGTCGAGACGCTGGCCACCCTCCCGCACATCATCCGCATGGGCGGCAAGGAGTACGCGAGCATCGGCACCGAGTCCTCGACCGGGACCAAGCTCGTGTCGGTGTCCGGCGACGTGCAGCGGCCGGGCAACTACGAGATCGTGCTCGGCACGCCGTCCCGGGAGATCATCTACGACCTGGCCGGCGGACCGCCCGAGGGACGCAAGGTCAAGTTCTGGTTCCCCGGCGGCTCGAGCTCCCCCGTGCTGACCGGCGACGACCTCGACATCCCGTACGACTTCGACTAGCATGGCCAAGGCCGGCTCGATGCTCGGCTCGGGCGCGATCATCGTCGTCGACGACTCCCACAGCGTGCTCGAGGTCGCCTACAAGGTCGCGAAGTTCTACGCCCACGAGTCGTGCGGCAAGTGCGTGCCGTGCCGGGAGGGCACGAACTGGACCGTGAAGATGCTCGAGCGGATCTCCTCGGGCGAGGCGACGCCGATGGATCTCGACATCATGGCCTCGGTCCAGGAGCAGATCATCGGCAACTGCCTGTGCGTCCTCGGCGACGCGATGGCGATGCCGATCGGCTCGATGATCGAGAAGTTCAGGGACGAGCTGGAAGCTGAGATCGAGGCCGCCCGCGAACGAGCGGACGCGGCGGCGCTCGAGGACGTGGTCCCGCTCGGCGTGGCCGACCCGCACGCCGGCCCGCTCCCCGTCCACTGAGTCCCTGACAATGTCCCGCGTCGCACAGCCGTAGACCGCGCCCATGCCCCGCCCCGAGCACAAGACCATCCAGTTCACCATCGACGGCCGAGAGGTTCAGGCCACCGAGGGCACGATGCTGGTCGACGCCGCCAAGCAGGGCGACGTCGAGATCCCCTACTTCTGCTACGAGCCCAAGCTCGGCAATCCGGTCGGCGCGTGCCGGATGTGCCTGGTGGAGATCGAGGGGATCCCGAAGCTCCAGACGTCGTGCTCGACGCCGGTCAAGGACGGGATGGTGGTCAACACCCAGACCGACCGGGTGCGCCACGCCCAGAACGCGATCGTCGAGTTCCTGCTCGTCAACCACCCGCTCGACTGCCCGGTGTGCGACAAGGGCGGCGAGTGCCCGCTCCAGGACATCACGTTCGGGTGGGGGCTCGGGCGCTCCCGCTTCATCGAGCCCAAGCGCCACTTCCAGAAGCCGCTCAATCTGAGTCCCCTGATCGCGATCGACCGCGAGCGCTGCATCCTCTGCTACCGCTGCGTGCGCTTCTCGCAGGAGGTCGCCGAGGACTACCAGCTGATCTTCGCCGAGCGCGGCGCGCACACGTTCGTCTCGACCCACGACGGGCACCCGTACGTGGCGCCGTTCAGCGGGAACATCATCGAGCTCTGCCCGGTGGGGGCGCTGACCTCCAAGCCGTACCGGTTCCGCGCGCGGCCGTGGGACATCGAGGGCGCCGGGGGCATCTGCACGCTGTGCCCGTCGCAGTGCAACGTCGAGTTCACCGTCCGCGACGAGAAGGTCATGCGGGTGCGGAGTCGCGACGCGACCGGCGCGGCCACGGCGGGGGTCGGGGGCAATCCGGAGGTCGACGACGGCTGGCTGTGCGACAAGGGCCGCTTCGCCTACCAGTCGATCCACGTCGACGAGCGCCTCCAGATGCCGCTCGTGCGCGACGGCGGCGACGCTCCGTGAGGTGTCGTGGGATCGAGCCCTGCAGACCGCCGCCGGGATCGCGCGCCACCGCGGCCGGATCGGAACGCTGGTCGGCGGCCAGGCCACGAACGAGGAGGGCTTCCTGCTCGCCCGGCTGATGCGCGACGGCCTGGACGCCCCCGACATCGACTCGCGCCTCGGTCCCGGGCGTGCCGGTGAAGCTGGCGCGCGCGCTCGCGCAGCCGGCGCTGCAGGCCACGGTCCCGGATCTCGAGTTCGCGCACACCATCCTCGTCGTGGGGTGCGAGCCCCTCGACGACGCGCCGATCCTCGACCTGCGCATCCGCAAGGGGGTGCGCCGCCGCGGCGTGCGCCTGGCCGTGGCCACGGCGCGGCCCAGCGCGCTCGACCCCAACGCCGGCTTCGTCACCCGGCTCGGCCCCGGCGAGGAGGCGACGTTCCTGGCCGCGCTCGACCTGGCCCTCGCCGGCGAGAGCACGCGGGCGGAGGCCGATGCGCCGTACGCGCGCCTGGCGAACTTCCTGCGCGCCTCCGGACAGGACATCGTGATCGTGTGGGGCGAGCGGATCGGCCCCGAGGCCGCTCCGCACCTGCTGAGCATCGCCAACCGGCTCGAGGTGTGGGGCCGGCAGGGCGCCGGCCTGCTCGAGATCCCCTCCACCGCCAACGGGCGCGGCCTGCGCGAGGCCGGCGTCGTCCCCGACGCCGGCCCGGGCTACAAGCCGCTGGACAAGCCCGGCCGCGACGCCGCCGGGATCGCGCGCGCCGCGGCCGACGGCGAGCTCACCGCCCTGTACCTGTTCCAGACCGACCCGCTGCGCGACCAGCCCGACCGCGCCACGTGGGAGCGCGCACTCGACCGCGCCAGCCTCGTCGTGGCGCACGCTTCGGTCCTCACGGACGGCCTCAAGCGAGCACGCCGATGTCGTCTTCCCGGCCGACTCCTACGCGGAGAAGGAGGGCACGGTCGTGCACCCCGACGGGCGGATCCAGCGCATGCGCACGGCGATCCGCCGTCCGGGCCAGGTGCGCGCCGGCTGGTGGGTGATCGAGGAGCTCGCCAAGCGCGCGGGCTTCGACAACCGGGTGCTCACCGGCTCGACGGCCTTCCAGCAGCTCGTCGCGGCGGTTCCCTTCTACCGCGGGCTGACGCTCGAGGAGCTCGGCGGCCGCGGCGTGCGCTGGCCGCCCGCGTCCCGAGGCCTCCGAGCTGGCCACCGAGGAGCTGCCGAGCGAGCGCGCCGGCCTTCAGGCCCAGGCGGTGGCCGACGCGGAGGCGGACCGGCGCGCCGAGCAGCAACGGAGCGTTGCGGCTCGGGCGCTACCGCCCGATCTGGGCCGCGCCCGAGGTGGAGATCTCGCCGGCGCTCAAGTTCACGGTCGCCCAGCAGCAGGTCGAGCTCTCGCCCGAGGATGCCGCGCGGCTGGGCATCGGCAACGGCGAGGACGTCGAGGTGGCTCAGAACGGGACGAAGCTGCACGCGCGCGCCGCCGTGCGCAGCGGGATCCGAACCGGCATCGCCTTCCTCGCCGACGGCATCGCCGAGGACTCGGCCAACGAGCTGACCGAGCCGTTCGTGGAGGTGCGCAAGCGGTGATCCCGTTCGCCGACGTCAACTACTACGAGCCGTGGTGGATCCAGATCATCAAGGCGCTCGTGATCTTCGGCGTGGTGTTCGCGATCCTCCCCATGCTCACGATCTACGAGCGCAAGCTGCTCGGCCGCTTCCAGAACCGGTACGGCCCCAACCGCGTCGGTCCGTTCGGGATGCTCCAGCCGATGGCCGAGATCGTCAAGTTCGCGCGCAAGGAGCCGTTCCGGACGAGCACCTCGGTCGGCTACCTGTACCGGATCGCCCCGATGCTGGCCATCTTCACCGCGATCGCCGGGCTGGCCCTGGTCCCGTTCGGCCCGACGGTGAACATCTTCGGCCGGCGCGTGGGGATATACGGGATCGACGTGTCGATCGGGCCGCTGTACGTGTTCGCGTTCGCCGGAATCTCGTTCTACGGGATCATGCTCGGCGGCTGGGCGTCGGGGTCCAAGTACTCGTTCCTCGGCGCGATGCGCGGCGCCGCCCAGCTCATCTCCTACGAGGTGTCGCAGGGGCTCTCGCTCGTCGGCGTGATCATCACCGCGCAGACGCTGTCGCTCACCGGGATCGTCCACGCCCAGAAGGGGATGTGGTACATCGTCCCGCAGGCCCTGGGCTTCATCATCTTCCTGACCGCGTCGTTCGCCGAGACCAACCGCGCGCCGTTCGACCTGGTCGAGGCCGACGCGGAGCTCGTGGCCGGCTACTTCACCGAGTACGGCGGCACCGCGTTCGTCGCCTACCTGTTCGCCGAGTACGCGAACATGATCGTCGTCTCGGGCATCGCCACCACCGTGTTCCTCGGCGGTTGGCTGATTCCCGGCAACCCGCACGTCCCCGGCTGGGTCGACCCGCTGATCGTGATCGCGAAGATGATGCTGTTCATCAACTTCTTCATCTGGATCCGGGCCACGCTGCCGCGCCTGCGCTACGACCAGCTGATGTCGTTCGGCTGGAAGATCCTGCTTCCGCTCGCCACGCTCAACCTTCTCGTCACCGCCATCATCGTCGTCGTATGACTCCTTACGATCCCAGCGCCGACGTCATCGAGGTAGTCCGCAGCCCGGCGCCCGGACCCATCGCCGGCGTCTACCGCGCGTTCGGCGCCACGCTGGTCGGCCTCAAGACGACGTTCGCGCGCGTGGTCGAGGGCCCGAAGGTGATCCAGTACCCGGAGGAGAAGGTCCCGGTCTATCCGCGCTTCCGCGGCCGCCACAAGCTCCACCGCTTCGAGGACACGGGTCTCGAGAAGTGCGTCGGCTGCTCGCTGTGCGCGGCCGCCTGTCCCGCCGACTGCATCCGGGTGGTGGCGGCGGAGAACACGCCGGAGAACCGCGTGTCGGCCGGCGAGCGTTACGCCGCGGTGTACGAGATCAACATGAGCCGCTGCATCTTCTGCGGCTACTGCGAGATCGCGTGCCCGTTCGACGCGATCACCATGGGCCACGAGTACGAGCTGTCTGACTACACGCGCTCGGACCTGGTGTTCACCAAGGAGATGCTGCTCGCCGATCCGATCGAGCGCACGCCGCTGCGCCGGGAAGGGGAGTAACCGCGGTGCCTTCGGCGCTCTTCGTGACCGCGACGATTCACCCGTTCACCGCGATCATCTTCTTCATCGCCGCGATCGGCGCCCTCACCGGCGCGGTCGGGGTGATCGCGGTGCGCAACCCGTTCTACAGCGTGCTCATGCTGATCGTGCACCTGGTCTCGCTGGCCGCGCTGTTCCTGCTCCTGCGCGCCGAGTTCGTGGCCGCCGCCCAGGTCGTGGTGTACGCCGGCGCGGTGATGGTGCTCTACCTGTTCGTCGTCGCCTACGTGGGCGGAGGCGAGCAGATGGCCAGCGGCGCGGTGCTGCGCGTGCTCGGGCCGCTGTTCGCGCTCGCGGTGGCGGTCGAGCTGTGCATCGCCCTGCTCGGCTCCGGCCTGGAGGGGATCTCGTCCAACGGCGCGCCCTATCACCGCGGATTCGGAACGCCGGCGCACATCGGCACGCTGCTCTTGACCAAGTACCTGTTCCCGTTCGAGATCGCGTCGATCATCCTGCTCGTCGCCGCCATCGGCGCCGTGGTGCTGGCGCGCCGCCGGCGCGGCCTGGAGGGCCCGGACCGCCAGCTGCTGCTCCGGATCGAGACGGCGCGCCCCGCCTACACGGGGACGATGGCCGAGGCGGCCGGGCGTGATCGTCCCGTCGCCCGAGGAGATGGAGCCCGACGTCGAGGTCGTGGGCACGCGCTCGTCGGGCGCCGGACCCCGCTCGGACCGGCCCGGCGCGCAGCACGAGGGAGGCTGGTAGGTGCCGATCGGCTGGTATCTCGCCGTCTCCGCGCTCGTCTTCTGCATCGGCGCCGGCGGCGTGCTCACGCGGCGCAACCCGCTGGTCGTCCTCCTCTGCCTGGAGCTGATGCTCAACGGCGCCAACCTGGCGCTGGTGGCGTTCTCGCGGATGTGGGGCGGCGAGGACGGTCAGGTGTTCGCGCTGATCGTGATGGTGATCGCCGCCTGTGAGGTGACCGTCGGCCTGGGGATGATCGTCGCGCTCTACCGCCGCCGTCTGCCGATCGACATCGACGAGCTCAACGAACTCCAAGGTGAGTGGACGGCTCACCACCTTCGGCTGGCTGATCCTGCTCTGCCCGCTCGTGGGCACGGTGGTGATCGCGCTCGGCTACCGGAGCCTGCCCGGGCGCAGCGCCGGCTGGCTGGGCACGCTGGCGATCGCGCTCGCGTTCGCGTGCAGCGTCGTCGTGTTCGTCAAGATGCTCGGACAGAGCCCCGACCACCGCCAGTACACCTCGTCGCTGTGGAACTACGCCGTCGAGCGTCGGCGTCGACGCGAAGATGTCGATCCTCGTCGACCCGCTGTCGGTGTTCATGGCGCTCGTGGTCTCCGGCGTCTCCACGCTGATCCACCTGTACTCGGTCAGCTACATGACCGGCGATCGCGGCTTCCGGCGCTACTTCGCCTACCTGAACTACTTCGTGTTCTCGATGCTGCTGCTGATCCTGGCCGGGAACTTCGTGCTCCTGATCGTCGGCTGGGCGTTCGTCGGCGCCGCCTCCTACCTGCTGATCTCCTTCTGGTACCGCCGCACCACCGCCACCCGCGCCGGCATCAAGGCGTTCGTGATCAACGTCGTCGGCGACGTCGGCCTCGTGCTCGGCACGTTCTTCCTGTTCAAGCACACGGGCACGGTCGACTACCTGAAGACGTTCCACTCCGTGCACACGCTGTTCGCCCACAACAGCACCGATCTGGTCGTGGCGTGCCTGCTGCTGCTGGTCGGCGCGTTCGCCAAGTCCGCCCAGGTTCCGCTCCACACCTGGCTCCCGGACGCCATGGAGGGCCCCACCCCCGTGTCCGCGCTGATCCACGCCGCGACGATGGTGACCGCCGGCGTGTACCTGATCGCGCGCATGCACCCGCTGTTCGAGCAGGCGCCGACCGCGGCCGACGTGGGCGCGATCGGAGGCGGCCTGACGATGGTGCATCGCCGCCACCGTGGCGATCGTCCAGGTCGACATCAAGCGCGTGATCG
This sequence comes from uncultured Solirubrobacterales bacterium, assembly GCA_963710305.1. Classification (GTDB taxonomy): domain Bacteria; phylum Actinomycetota; class Thermoleophilia; order Solirubrobacterales; family Solirubrobacteraceae; genus Palsa-465. The sequence goes on from CAVPZV010000002.1 coordinate 467,934, forward strand.
CCTACTCGACGATGTCGCAGATCGGCTACATGATCATGGGCGTGTCCGCCGGCGCCTACTCGGCCGGCCTGTTTCACCTGATGACGCACGCGTTCTTCAAGGCGCTGCTGTTCATGGCCGCCGGCTCGATCATCGGCGCCATGGCGGGCGCGCAGTCGCTCGACAAGATGGGCGGCTTCCGCCGGGCGCTGCCGTTCACGTTCGCGTGCTTCGTGATCGGCGGCCTGGCGCTGAGCGGGCTGCCGCCGTTCTCCGGCTGGCTGTCCAAGGACGACATCATCGGCCTCCTCTTCAAGCGCGGCGGCGGCTTCGCTGATCCTGGGGATCGTCGGCTACATCGGCGCGTTGCTGACCGGCATCTACACGTTCCGGATGATCTTCCGCGCGTTCTTCGGCGACCCGGTGCCCGAGGCGGTGGAGCTCGAGCAGGGCCATCTGCACCACGCCGAGGAGCCGTTCAACCCGATGACGGGCGAGATCGAGGACACCGACGTCGGCTTCCCCGGCCCGAATCACCCCATCGCCGAGCGCGAGTGGCCGATGCGCATCGCCATGGGCATCCTCGCGGTGCTCGCGCTGGTCGGCGGCTTGATCCAGATCCCCGGCGTCGACAAGGGAGTCGAGCGCTTCCTCGACCCGACGTTCGCCGACTCGAAGTTCGCCGAGCATCACGAGTCGCCACCGGCACGGCGTGGGTCGGCCTGATCATCGGCGCGGTGATCGCCGTCGCCGGGATCGCCGTCGCCTGCGCGATCTGGCTGCGGAACCCGGCCATCGCGGTGCGGCTGCGCGAGCGCTTCGCGCCCGTCCACACGTTCCTGTGGCACAAGTGGTACTTCGATGAGCTGATCGACTTCGTGGTCGTCCGGCCGTCGCTGTGGTTCGGCAACTTCGTCGACACCGTGCTCGAGCGGATCGTCGTCGGCGGCGCGATCACCGGCGGCACCCTCGGCGTGGTGCGCGCCGGCTCGGCGGCGGTGCGCCGCGCCCAGACCGGGTTCGTTCGCTATTACGCAGCGCTGATGGTGGTCGCGATCTCCGGCGTTGCCCTCTACTTCCTGATCTCCGCGGCATGACGCTCTCGATCCTCATCTGGCTGCCCGCCGTGATCGCCCTCGTGGCGGCGCTCACCCCGCGGCGACTGGTCGGCGTCGTGGCCGCGGCCGGGAGCCTGATCACGCTCGGGGTCTCGATCTACTTCATCGCGAAGTTCAAGGTCGGCCACGCCGGCCTTCAGTTCCTCACCGACAAGGTGTGGATCTCCGCGCTGGGGATCCACTACAAGCTCGGCCTCGACGGGCTGAACGTGGCGCTCGTCGTGCTGACCACGCTGCTGTTCAGCGCCTCGCTGGTGTGGGCGGCGTTCCGCGAGTGGGATCGCCCGCGCACCTTCTACTTCCATTTCGGGCTGGCCGAGAGCGCGGTGCTCGGCGCCTTCTGCTCTCAGGACCTGGCGCTGTTCGTGGCCTTCTTCGACCTGATGCTGATCCCGTTCTACTTCCTGATCGGGATGTGGGGCAGCGGCCCCGACCGCATCCGCGCCACGACCAAGCTCGTCGTCTACACGCTGGTGGGGTCGTTCTTCATGCTCGCGGCGGCGATCGCCACCGGCGTGCTGGCCTCATCGCAGAACGGGACGAGCATCACCTTCGTGCTCTCGGCGCTGCGCGCGCTGCCGCTGTCGCACACCTCGCAGGACTGGATCTTCCTGTGCTTCGCGGTGGCCTTCCTGGTCAAGATGCCGCTCGTCCCCTTCCACGGCTGGCTCGCCGACGGCTACAAGGCGATGCCGATCCCGGCCGTGGCCGTGTTCTCGGCCATCCTCTCGAAGGTCGCCGCGTACGGGTTCCTGCGCATCGTGCTGCCGCTGTTCCCCTACGCCTCGATGCACTACCAGACGCTGATGCTGCTGATCGCGCTGGTCTCGATCCTGTGGGCGACGTCGGCCGCGTTCACCACGCCCGATGCGCGGATGGTCGTCGCCTACTCGAGCGTGGCCCAGCTCGGCTTCATCGTGCTGGGGATCTTCTCGCTGCGGCCGGAGGGCGGACAGGGCGCGCTGCTCCAGATGCTCAACCACGGGCTGGTCACGGCGCCCGCGTTCTTCATCGTCGGCGCGCTGGCCGTGCGCGCCGGCGGGTCGGAGCTGATGCGAGACATGGGCGGGATGGCGTTCCGGGCGCCCGTGCTCGCCTCGCTGTTCCTGATCGTCACCCTGGCCTGGCTGGCGATGCCGGGATCGTCGAACTTCGCGGGTGAGTTCTTCATCCTGCTCGGCGTGTTCAAGGCCAAGCTGCCGATCGCGGTGATCGCCTTCACCGGCGTGGTCGGCGCCGCGGTGTACGCGCTGCGCATGTTCATCGGCACGATGCACAACCGCGACCGGCCCCGCCGTCGCCTCGCGTGAGATCGCGCTCGGCGAGGTGGCGGCGATCGCGCCGCTGGTGCTGGTCATCCTGGCGCTCGCGTTCTTCCCGCAGTTCGGCCTGCGCCGCTCCGAGCCCGCGCTCAAGGCCTCGATCGCGGCCGTCCAGCAATCCCGAGGAGCGCGCGATGACCCCGTCTGCTGCTCGCCGTGATCAAGGCGCCGCACATCGACTACGCCGGCCTGTCGCCGATCATCGCCCTGGCCGGCGGCGGCCTGCTCGTGCTCCTGGTCGGGCTGCTCCCGGCGCGCGTGGTTCGCCACCAGGTCGTTCCGGCGCTGAGCATCGTCACGCTGGGCGCGGCGCTCGGCCTCGCAGATCTGGCGCTTCCACCATCCCGCCTCGATCGTCTCGGGCGCGCTGCGCATCGACGACCTGGCGCTCGAGCTCGACATGCTGTTCTCCGGCGCCGGCATCGCCGCGGTGATCCTGTCCTACCGCGCGCTCGCTCCGCGCGAGGCCGGCCACGGCGAGTACCACGCGCTGCTCATCTTCAGCGTGCTCGGGATGGCCGTGCTCGTCTCGGCGCAGAACCTGATCACGCTGTTCATCGGCCTCGAGGTGCTCTCGATCCCGCTCTACGTGCTGTGCGCCTCGGAGACGCGGCGCGAGGGGTCTCTGGAATCGGGGCTCGAAGTACCTGGTGATCGGCTCCGTCGGCTCGGCCACGCTCGTGTACGGCCTGGCGCTCGTGTACGGCGCCACCGGATCGACCGACTTCGCGACGATCGCCAGCCGCGACCTCTCAGGGCAAGCTCTCCGGCCGGCGGCGACGCGCTGCTGTTCACCGGGATCGGCCTGGTCATCGTCGGGTTCGCCTTCAAGGCCTCGGTGGCGCCGTTCCATCAGTGGACGCCCGACGTCTACGAGGGCGCGCCCACGCCGATCACCGCGTTCATGGCCACCGCCACCAAGGCGGCGGCGCTCGGGGTGTTCCTGCGCTTCTTCGACCAGGCGGTGATCGGCGTGCAGAACACGTGGGCGCCGCTGGTGGCGGCGGTCGCCGCGATCACGATGATCGTCGGCAACGTGGGCGCCCTCGGCCAGTCGTCGCTTGAAGCGGATGCTCGGCTACTCGGGCGTGGCCCAGGCGGGCTACATGCTCGGCGGCGTCGTCGTCGGCACCCAGCTGGGGATCCAGGCGACCGTGCTCTACCTGTTCGTGTACCTGGCCATGAACATGGCGGCGTTCGCGGTGGTCGTGTCGGCCGAGCTCGAGCATCCCGCCGGCGACGACATCGCCGCCCTGACCGGCCTCGGAGCGCGCAGACCCCTGGCTCGCCTGGCCGATGACGATCGGCATGCTCGCCCTCGCCGGCATCCCCGGCACGGTCGGGTTCATCGGCAAGTTCCAGCTCATCCACGCCCTCGTCGCCGGCGACTACACGTGGCTGGCGATCGTGCTCGTGATCGGTTCGATGATCTCGCTCGGCTACTACCTGCGGGTGATCGCGGCGATGTGGATGCGCGGTGGCGTGGCGGTCGCCGCGCCGCGCACCTTCGCGCCGATCGCCGGCGCCTCGCCCGGAGACCGACGAGGAGGATCCCGGGCGCCGGGACGCGCGCCGCACGAGGAGGGCGAGACGGCCGAGACGCGCGGCGGCGCCACCCCGGGCAAGCCCGAGACCGACGAGACGCCCGCGCCCGTGCCCGGCGGCCTGGCGCCGGCGCCCACCGAGACCGACGAGCCCGGCAGGTGCGCACGCGCCGTTCCACCCCGAGACGGTGTTCGTGGCCGTGGTCGCCGCGGCGGCCAGCATGTTCTTCGGGATCATCCCCGGGCCGCTGTTCGACTTCGCGGCGCACGCCGGGCACGCGATCGCCGGTCTGTTCTGACTGGGCCGGCGCGCATCCGGCTCGGGGCCGAGGCTTCTCGTCGCCGGGCGCGCCGGACTCGTGCGACCTCGGCGCATCCGCGTCGCCGGCGCCGACGCTCCGCGCTCGGCGCGTGGACCGCGTCGAGGTGCGCCGCCTCGGCGTGCCTGGTTCCCCGCCACCGCCACCGGGTACCCGAACCCCATGGACGACAACGAGCGCACCTCCGACACCGAGGAGACCCACGGCAGCCAGGGCCCGCCCGGCGACACCTCCAACCAGCAGGGCGAGGAGCCCCAGGCCCCCCAGGGCGGCGACGGTCCGGCGGCGGCTCGGCGGTGGCGAGCCCGAGGGCGGTGGCGAGGACGGGCGGCCGGGCAATCCCGGCGGCGCCGGCGAGCACTCCCAGGCCACGGGACACCCGCAGAACGCGGGCTGACCGGGCCGGTCCGTCCGTCCGGCTGGCGGCGTCACGATGCGCCCATGACGACCGCCTTGCCCGACCCCCAGCCGACCACGATGCGCGAGACCGAGCCGACCGTCCACCTGATCGCGCGCCCGTCGGTCGACCTGGCGGGCATGCGCGCCTACCTCGAGGAGGTCGGTGGCGCCTCGTGGCTCGACCGGCGCCTCGAGGCGTCCGAGGAGAACGCCGGCGAGCTGCTCGTCGAGTTCAGCGGGCGCATGTGCTACCGGAGCTGGGAGCCGGGGCTCAACCCCAACGTCACCCGGATCCGCACCGACCAGCGCGAGTACTTCGGCAACCTCCTGCGCAGCCTGCACGGCAGCGTGCTCGAGCACGCCAACTATTCGTTCGCGTTCCACAACGTCTCACGCGTGTTCACCCATGAGCTCGTGCGGCACCGCGCCGGCTCGGCGTTCAGCCAGGAGAGCCTGCGCTACGTCCGCCTGACCGACATCGGCTTCCGGGTCCCGCCGGCGCTCGAGCCGGTGCGCGACCAGGTGGTGAGCCTGGTCGAGCAGCTCGAGGAGTTCCAGGTGACCGCGGCCGAGGCGCTGGGGCTCGACGACGAGGGCGTTCCGTTCTCGGTCAAGAAGGAGGTGACCTCGGCGCTGCGCCGGCTGGCGCCGATCGGGCTGAGCACCGACATCGTGTGGACGGCCAACGTCCGCACGCTCCGCCACGTGATCGAGATGCGCACCGCCCCGGGCGCCGAGGAGGAGCTGCGGCTCGTGTTCGACCGGGTGGCGCGGATCATGCTCGCCGAGGCGCCTGGGCTGTTCCAGGACTTCGCCCAGGCCGAAGACGGCTCCTGGATCCCCGAGCACCGGAAGGTCTGAGCCCGCAGCGGGGTCTTTGGGGTCAGAACCGACCCCGGAGGCCCCGATGAAGCGCATCTCGATCCTGTTCACCTGCGTCGCCGTGCTCGCCGGCGGCGAGCGCCGCGCTCGCCGCGGGCCACCGGCCAAGCTCAAGCTCGGCAAGACCAGCCTGGGAAAGATCGTCGAGAACGGGCGCGGGCTTCACCGTCTACATGTTCACCCGGGACCGCCGCAACAAGGACAACTGCGTCAACGTCGCGGGTGCACGGGCGTCTGGCCGCCGCTGACGAGTCCGGGCAAGGCCCGTGGCCGGAGCCGGGAATCAAGCGCGGTCTGATCGGCACGATCAAGCTCGCGTCCGGCGTCAAGCAGGTCACCTACGCGGGGCACCCGCTGTACACGTACATCGGCGACAGCGGACCCGGCGACACCTCCTACGTGGGCTTCTCGCAGTTCGGCGGCACCTGGTTCGCGCTGAACGCCGCCGGCCACGCCGTGAAGTGACGCTCACCAGGTCTTGACGCGCTGAGGCGGCGGCCGGCGCTCGACGCGGATCCGCATCTCCAGCACGACGCATCGCTCCGGCGTGAGGCGGACGGGGTTGAGGTCGACCTCGACCGCCTCGGGACATTCGCCGCAGGAGGGCGGAGAAGCGCAGCACGAGGTCCCGCAGCGCCTCGCGGTGCAGCGGCGGTGGCCGCGGAAGCCCTCCATCCGCGCCACCACGCTTTCGGACGCGTCGATCAGCTCGTCGGCCTCGACGTCGGTGCTCGGGCAGCACGCGGAAGGCGGTGGACCCCGCCAGCCCGGCGTGGCGGCCGCCGAGCCCGACCGCCATCACCGGCCCGAGGTCGGGATCGCTCACCGCGCCGACGAGCACGTCCGCGCCCGGCTCCACCAGCCGCTGCACGATCGCCCCGATCCACTCCCGCTCGCTCAGCTCGCTGCGGCGCTCGAGCTCGTCCCAGCCGGCCCGGATCGCCTCCTCGCCCTCGAGGCCCAGCAGCACGGCGTCGAAGTCGGCGGGGCTCTCGGGCGGCCGGCACGCCGCCTTCAGGGCGACCGGCGCGCCGACCGACGCTGCGGCTTCGCTCACCGCCTCGCTCGACCGACCTGCACCAGACCGCCGGCTCGAGCGGGATCCCATGCGTGGCCAGCAGCTCCTCGCCCTCCGGACAGGTCCAGCCACTCGTCGCCCGCGCTCGAGGCAGCGCGTCGACATGGGCGCGCGCCGCCTCCGGGTCGAGGCCCTCGAGCCGCGGACGCTCGCCCAGCGGCCGCGACAGCCACTCGCGCCGCTCCACGGCCCGCGCCAGCACGCCGGCGCACGCCTCGGGGAAGACGAAGTTGGGCACGGCGCGTCCGGGCTCTCCGCGGCGCGTCCGTCGCTGCCGACGATCGAGGCCACGATCGGCTTGCCCGCTCGGCGCAGGCAGTCGAGACCGCCTCGAGCACCGTCCGCGGATCGCCGCCCGCGCGGTCGACGTAGGAGACCACGACGCGCGTCCACTGCCGGGTCCTTCAAGCGCCGAGCGGATCGCGTCGGCGTACTCCTGCGGCCCGCGCTCCGGCGCCGAGCAGCGCGGGTTCGGCTCCCCGGTCACGACCAGGCCGCGGGTGACGCACGCGTCGACGGCCAGCGTGGCCATGCCCGGCCGAGTTGCTGACGATCGCGACCTGGCGTCCCAGTGGCAGCGGCTGGCTCTCGAAGAACCGGACCGCGTTGAACAGCTCCTCGCCGCTGCGGAAGCGGAGCATCCCGGCCTGGTGAAACAGCGCGTCGACCACGGCGTCGCCGCGCAGCGCGGCCGCGGTGTGAGTCTCCGCCTCGAGCCGCACGGCTTCGGCGGCCCGCCGGCCCTTGACCACCAGGATTGGCTTGCGCCGGGAGACCCGGCCGGCGATCCGCGCGAAGTGCTCCGGGTTGCCGAACGTCTCCATGTAGAGCATGACCGCGCACAACGCGTTCGTCGTCCTCCCACAGCTCGAGCAGATCGTTGGTGGAGACGTCGACTCGCTCGCCGAGCGAGGCGTACGCCGACACGCCGAGCGCGGCGGTCCGCGGCCTGGCCGAGCAGCCCGATCCCGATCGCCCCCGACTGCGAGCCGATCGCCAGCCGCCCGGACATGATCTGGGTCGCGGATGAGAGGGCGTGCAGGCGCACGCTCCGGATCGGTGTTGACCACTCCGAGCGAACTCGGCCCCAGCAGCCGAAGGCCGGCCCGCGCGTACCGCCTCGAGCAGCTCCTCCTGCCGCGCCGCCGCCGCGCGCCTCGTCCTCGTCGAAGTCCGAGCTCACCACCAGCAGCGCCCTCGCGCCGGCCGCCGCCGCGTCCGCGGCGTACTCGACCCACTCGGATGGCGCCGTCGCGAGGATCACCAGCTCGGGCGAGCACTCGAGCGCTCGAGGCCGGCGACGCAGGCGACGCCCTCGACCTCGCTCGCGCCGCGATCGACCGCCATCACCGCGCCGCGGAAGCCGCCGGCGCAGGATGTTCGCGAGCACGAGCCGGCCGAGGTCGCACGCTGCGCCGACGACCGCCACCGACGCCGGCGCGAGGATCGGGCGCAGAGACGCGACGGCGGCAAGGTGGTCGCGCGCGTCGATCCGATCGCGAACCGACTCGCTCGGGGTGATGTCGAGCGAGACGGTGAGCTCGCCGAAGGCGCCCTCGCGCCGGACGCCGAATCCGGCGTGCCCGAACACCCTGCAGCATCGGCCGGTTGGAGGCGAGCACCTCGGCGTCGAACCGCCGGATCCCGCGCTCGGCCGCCGATCTGCGCCAGCTGCTCGAGCATCCGCGTGGCGGTGCCGCGGCGGCGGAAGTCTTCGGCCACCGCGAACGCGACCTCGGCCACGCCCGGCTCGCGCAGCACGTCGTACTGAGCGACGGCGACCACCCGTCCCGCCCTGCCGGCCGATCAGCCCGACTCGATCGCGCCCCGTCGCCTCGATCAGCGACCCGCGCGGCGAGGTCGGTGCGCCCGAAGCCGTGAAAGCGCAGGTACCGGCTCTCCGTCGAGAGTCCGTCGTAGAAGGCGACGATGTCGTCGAAGTCCTCCGGCGTCGGCGGCCCGCAGCCGGAGCGTCGAGCCGTCCAGCAGCAGAACATCGCGAACCAGCTGGCGGCCATCGGCCGCCGGTGCCGCCGTCACGCCCCGTTCGATCTCTCGCTCAGCCACTCCGCGATGTCGGGCCAGATCTCCTTGCGGGCCTTGGATCCGGCCATCAGGCCGATGTGGCCGCCGGGGCGGTCAAGGCAGGTGATGTCGTCTGAGCCCACGAGATCGAGCAGCGGACGCGTCCCCGGTGGCGGCGCGATGTGATCCGCGCCGGCGGTGACCACGAGCAGGCTCTGATCGATCTGCGCCAGGTCGACCAGCTTGCCCCGCAGCCGCATGCGGCCGCGCACCAGGCGGTTCTCCTTGTACATCGAGGTGATCCACTCGCGGTAGGCGGCGGCCGGGAACGGCGGGTTGTCGGCCACCCACCGCGCCATCGGCTGATAGGCCTCCTTGCGCGCCTTGCCCTTGCGAGCACGCCCTCCCACAGCCGGCGGTACGTCGTCCAGTAGTTGGTGACCGGCTTCATCATCTTGTTGGCCCAGTCGACCGCCGGGCCGGGGATCGCCTTGTAGCCCTCGGCGACGTAGTCGACGTCGAAGGAGTCGCGGCCGACCCAGCTGGCGTACAGCGAGCCGCGGGTGTCCACCGGTGTGGTCAGGAGCGCCATGTTGCGGACCGGGTTCTCGGGATAGAAGCCGCCGTACATCAGGCTCAGCGTCCCGCCGATGCACCAGCCGAGCAGGCTCAGCTCATCCTGCCCGCTGGCGCGCAGCGTCTCGCGGATCCCCCAGTGGAGCTCGTCGCACACGTAGTTGGCGAGCCCCATGTCCGCGTCCTCTTCCTCGGGATAGCCCCAGTCGATGAGGAACACGTCGAAGCCCTGCTCGAGCAGGAACTCGACGAACGAGTTCCCGGGCCGCAGGTCGAAGATGTCGGGCCGGTTGATCAGCGCGAACACGAGCAGGACCGGGATCGGATGCTTGCGCTTGTCCGAGCGGTAGCGGTAGAGCGTGGTCTTGCGGTGCGTCCAGACCACGTCCTTGGGCGTGACGCCGACCTCGGCGTCGTTCTGGGTGAGCAGGATGTTGGTGAACTCGAGCGCCGCGAGCGGTGCGCGTAGCACCCGCTCGACGGTGCTCATGACCCTGCTCCCCCGTTACCCGTACGGGTGGTCTGCCGGCGCGAGGATCCCGACTTCGCGCCGGCCGTTGCTCGAGCTGCGGGAGTTGCCCGAGCTGCGTGACCGCCGGGCCGGCTGCGACTCGACCTGCCGGCGCAGCGCCTCGACCTCCTGGAGCACCAGCTCGAGCTTGTCCTCGGCGCGCGAGAGCTGCCGGGCCAGGCGGGTGATGTCCTGGCGGCCCGCCAGCCGCAGGTTGCGCAGGACCAGATCGAACGTGTCGGTGGCGATCTTGGTCACGCCGACCACGTTCTCGGTCATCTTGGCCAGCAGCTCACCGAAGCTGTCGCGCTTGACCAGCTGCTCGAACGCGTCGGCAGTTCGGCTCTCGCTCTCCTCGTAGAGGTTCTTGATCTGCTCGCTGGACTGGGGCGCTCTCGTCGGACATAGGGCACCAGCTCCTCTCGCGCTCGTTTCCCTCTGTGGTTTGGTTGCCCCGAGGGTACGCCAGTGCAAACCGCCGGCCGTCCTATCGGCGCTCGTATCCCGCTGGCGCAGCTCGATCCGGCGGATCTTCCCCGTCAGCGTCTTGGGCAGGTCGGCCACGAACTCGATCTGCCTTGGGTACGCGTAGGCGGATAGGTGCTCGCGAACGAACGCCTTGATCTCCTCGGCCAGAGCGTCCGAGGGCTCGTGCCCGGACGCGAGCACGACGAACGCCTTGACCACGGTCCCGCGGCGCTCGTCCGGTACGCCCACGGCGGCCGCCTCGGCGACGGCCGGGTGCTCGAGGCAAGCCGACTCGACCTCGAACGGCCCGATCCGGTAGCCGGCGGAGATGATCACGTCGTCCGCCCGGCCCTCGTACCAGTAGTAGCCGTCCTCGTCCTCGCTCGCCGCGTCCTTGGTGTGGAACCAGTCGCCGCCGAACGTCTCCTCGCTGTCCTCCGGGGGCCGGTTCCAGTACCCGAGCGGGTAGTGCGGGTTCGAGCGGGCCTTGAGGCAGATCTCCCCCCGCTCGCCGCGCGCCACCGGACGCTCGTCCTCGTCGAGGATCGCCACCTCCCAACCGGGCGCGGGTCGGCCCATGGAGCCCTCCCGGACCTCCATGAACGGGTAGTTCGCGCACAGGGGGTAGGACTCGGTCAGCCCGTAGTAGTCGAGCACGGTGATCCCGTACTGCTGGCGGAACCAGCGGATCGCCTCGGGGTTGAGCGGCTCCCCGGCGGAGCACACGATCCGGAACTTCTGCGGGTAGCGCGTTCCCGCGTCGGAGATCCCCATCATCGAGCGGATCGCGGTGGGGGTGGCGAACACGTTGGAGACGCTGTGGCGGGAGAGGAACTCGAGCTGCTTGTGGGGGTCGAAGCCGCCCTCGCGCTGGTACACGGCCTGGACGGCCCCGAAGCGCCAGGGTCCCAGCAGCGGGCAGATGCCCGCCGCCCACGCCCACTCGCCCATGCCGTGGAACAGCTCCCCATCCTGGACGTCGTGGCAGTAGATGAACTCCTCGTGCGCCAGCAGGTAGCGGTGGGCGTGGAGGATCCCCTTGGCCAGCCCGGTGGTTCCCGACGAGTAGTAGAGCTGCGCCGGGTCCTCGGCCGTCGTGTCCACGCCCGGTGAACGTGGTGGAGCCCCGGCTGAGCAGGTCCTCGTCGAGGATCAGCACCTGCTCGACGAGCGAGCTCTCGATCCGTCCCGAGTTGGCCTCGTCGGTGACGAGCACCTTGGCCTGAGAGTCGGTCAGGCGGTGGCGGATCCCGTCGTTGCCGTAGAGCACCGACATCGACAGCAGGATCGCTCCTACCTTCCAGGTGCCGAAGAACGCGGCGGCGGTCTCCGGAGTCGGCGGCAGCAGCATCGCCACGCGGTCGCCCTTCTCGACGCCGGCGGCGCGCGAGCACGTTGGCGAACCGGTTGGCGTTGTCCTGGATCTCGCCCCAGTCGACCTTCCGCACGGTCCCGTCGTGGTGCTCGTGGACCATCGCGAGCTTGTCGCGGGGGTGGCGATCGCAGACGTCGGCGGCGATGTTGTACTGCGCCGGCACCTCCCAGCGGTGCTTGGCGCAGGCCTCCTCGTAGGAGGCGATGGTGGTTGACGAGCTCATGCGTCCATGATGGCTGTCGGCGGCGCGGGACACAAGCCGGGCGGTCGCCCACGCCCACCTGCCGGTGCCCGCCCCGCGCGGGAGTAAGCTAACCGCCGGTTGAGATGGAGTTCGCGCTGGGCGTTCTGCTGGGGATCGGGCTCGCCGTCGTCGCGGCGCTGGCCTGGCGCAACGTGCGGGCGGGTCGAGCGGTCGGCATCCCCGAGCGCGCGATGCAGGCGGCCCTCCACGCCGCGATCTCGACGCTTCCCCACCTGCGCCGGGGTCTGACCGCGCGCACCGCCGAGCGCGCCGTCCCCCACCTGCGCGAGCTGACGGGCGCCGCCGCGATCGCGCTCGCCGACACGCACGCCGTTCTGGCCATCGACGGCGAGGGCCGCGAGCAGGTGCGCCCAGGCGACCTCCTCTCCCGGCTGCTCGCCCGCACGCGCGACGATCGCCTGAACATCGTCCCGCGGCTGATCTCCTCCGATCCCACCTGCCCGCTGCGCTCGGCCGTGCTCGCTCCGCTGATCGTGCAGAGCAAGCGAGCGGGCACGTTGATCGCCTTCTACCACGCGGTCGGCCGGCCGAGCCAGCACGAGCTGCGCGTCGTGCAGGAGGCGGCGAGCCTGGTCTCGGCCCAGGTCGAGCTCTCGATCGTGGCCGAGCAGGAGGAGCGGCTCGCCCGCGCCGAGCTGCGCGCGCTCCGCGCCCAGATCTCGCCCCACTTCATCTACAACGCCCTCGCCGCCGTCGCCGGCGACATCCACGCCCGCCCCGACGAGGCGCGCGAGCTCCTGATCGACTTCGCCGAGTTCACGCGCTACCTGTTCCGGGACGGCCGCTCGTACGTCACCCTGGGCGAGGAGCTCGACCACGTGGAGCGCTACCTGCGGCTGGAGCAGGCGCGCTTTCGCGACAGCCTGCACGTCGCGATCGACATCCCCATCCAGACGCGGGGCGCCGTGGTGCCGGCGATGTCGGTGCAGCCGCTGGTGGAGAACGCGGTTCGCCACGGCGTGGAACGGCGCGCCGGCAGCGGTCACGTCAGCATCACCGCGCGGGTCAGCGGCTCCGACGTGGAGCTGTACGTGGCCGACGACGGCGTCGGGATCGAGCCCGAGCGGGTGCCGGCCGTGCTGGCCGGCGCCGGCGGGGGCATCGGGATCTCGAACGTCGACGCGCGCCTGCGGGCGACGTTCGGTGACCGCTACGCGCTGCGGATCGAGTCCCAGCCCGGGCAGGGGACGACTGCGATCATGACCGTGCCCAATCTTCGCGGCGAGGCTGCGACCCCGGAGCTGGCCTGGTCCACGTGAACGCCGACCGGCTGCGCATCCTGGCCGTCGATGACGAGCACACCCAGGTCGAGGACCTGGCGAGGATGTTGCGGAGCTTCCCCTCGGTGGAGGAGGTGGAGTGCGCGTTCGACGCGCATGAGGCGCTGGTCATGGCGTCGGGCCAGCACTACGACGCGATCTTCCTCGACGTGCGCATGCCCGACCTCGACGGCCTCGAGCTCGGCCGCGTCCTGCGCCGCTTCGCCTCACCGCCCCAGCTCGTGTTCGTGAGCGCCTACGACAGCGCCGCCGTGGACGCGTTCGAGCTGCGGGCGCTCGACTATCTGCGCAAGCCCGTCGGGCGCCGGCGCTTGGAGGAGGCGCTTGGAGCGCGTGGCCGCCGCGGTCGACGCAGGCGCGCACGCGCCGGTCGGCAACGGCCAGTCCCGGCCCGCTCCGGCGGGCGCGGAGAGCGAGATGATCGCGGTGGCGAACGTGGCCACGGGGGCCCACCGGCTGATCGCGCGCAGCTCGATCCTGTACGTCCAGTCTCACGGCGACTTCGTCCGCATCGTCACCGAAGACGGCCGCTATCTGCTGCAGGGCGACGCTGAGCGAGATCGAACGGCGCTGGGAGCCGCACGGGTTCGTGCGCGTGCACCGCCAGTACCTGGCCAACCTGGCGCGGGCGGTAGAGGTCCGGCCGCTCCTGGGCGGCACCGCCGAGCTCGCCTTTCCCGGCGGCCAGCTCGTGCCGATCGCGCGGCGCCACGTGGCCGAGCTGGGCCGGCGCCTCGGCGTGCTGACGAGGACCAGCGAGCCCAGAGGGCCCGCTGGTCCGTTTCCTACCTACTCCTCCTCGTTCTTCTGCTCGTCCTTGATCTTGCCCTCGAGCTGCTTCATCACGTCCGGGTCGCGAAGCGTGGTGACGTCGCCGAACTCGCGGCCCTCGGCGATGTCGCGCAGCAGGCGGCGCATGATCTTGCCCGAGCGCGTCTTCGGGAGATCGTCGGCCCAGATGATCCGCTTGGGCCGCGCGAGCTTGCCGATCCGCTTGGCCACCGTCTCGCGGATCTCGTTGACGAGGTCGTCCGAGCCCTCGGTGTCGTCGCCCTCGAGCGTGACGAACGCCGTGATGGCCTGGCCTGAGTCCTCGTCGGCCTGACCGATCACCGCCGCCTCGGCCACCTTGTTGTGGGCGACGATCGCGGACTCGACCTCGGCCGTCGACATCCGGTGCCCGGACACGTTGACGACGTCGTCGATCCGCCCGATGATCCAGAAGTAGCCATCCTTGTCCTTGCGAGCGGCGTCGCCGACGAGGTAGGTCTCCTTGCCGAACTTCTCGAAGTAGGTCTCGACGAAGCGGTCGTCCTCCTTGTAGAGGGTGCGCAGCATCGAGGGCCACGGACGCTTGAGCACGAGCAGGCCCTGGCCGTCGTCGATCGGCTCGCCCTCCTTCTCGTCGAGGACCTCGGCCTGGATGCCCGGGAACGGCTGGGTCGCCGAGCCGGGCTTGGTCGAGGTCAGGCCGGGGAGGGGCGTGATCATGATCCCGCCCGTCTCGGTCTGCCACCAGGTGTCCACGATCGGACAGCGCTCGCCGCCGACCACCACGTAGTACCAGAGCCAGGCCTTCGGGTTGATCGGCTCGCCGACCGTGCCGAGCAGCTTGAGCTTGGACAGGTCGTGCTTCTCGACGTGCTTGACGCCCCACTTCATGCAGGCGCGGATCGCCGTCGGCGCGGTATAGAACTTGGTCACGCCGAACTTCTCGCAGAGCTCCCACCAGATCCCCTTGTGGGGGTAGTCGGGGGCGCCCTCGAACATCACCGAGGTCGCGCCGTTGCACATGGGCCCGTAGACGATGTACGAGTGGCCGGTGACCCAGCCCACGTCGGCCGAGCACCAGTACACGTCCTCGTCCGGATGGAGGTCGAACACGTACTTGTGGGTGGCGGCCACACCGGTCAGGTAGCCCCCCGTCGTGTGCAGCACTCCCTTGGGCTTCGAGGTCGAACCGCTCGTGTACAGGATGAACAGAGGGTGCTCGGCGTCGAGCTCCTCCGCCGGACACTCGTCGTCGGCCTTGTCCATGATCTCGTGGTACCAGACGTCTCGGCCGTCCTTCATCTCACAGTCGGCGTCCGTCTTCTTGACCACGACGATGTGCTTGAGCGTGTCGAGCTTGTCCATGCACTCATCGACCTGCTTCTTGATCTCCGCCGTCTTGCCCTTGCGCCGGGCGCCGTCGACGGTGATCAGGGCCTTGGCCTCGGAGAACTCCATCCGCTCCTTGACCGAGTCCGGGGAGAAGCCGCCGAACACCACGTTGTGGATCGCGCCGATCCGCGCGCACGCCAGCATCGAGACCACGACCTCGGGGATCATCGGCAGGAAGATCCCGACCACGTCCTCCTTCTCGACGCCGAGGTCCTTCAGCGCATTGGCGAGCTTCTGTACGTCGCGGTGCAGGTCGGCGTAGGTGTGGTCCTCGGTCTCGCCCTCCTCGCCGTACCAGTGGAAGGCGACGCGGTCGCCGTTACCGTCCTCCACATGGCGGTCCAGGCAGTTGTAGGAGGCGTTGATCTTGCCGTCGCTGAACCACTTGTAGAAGGGGGGATTGGACTCATCGAGCGTCTCCGACGGCTCGTTGAACCAGTGCAGCTCCTTGGCCTGCTCCAGCCACCAGCCCTGCCAGTCCTCGTCCGCCTTCTCGTAGACGGAGGGGTCGTTGAGGAGCGCGTGCTCCTTGAACTCCTCGGGCGGATCGAACGTCTCGACGTCGAGCATCTCCTCGAGCTTCGACTCGAGGCTCTCATCGGATCCCTTCGTTGCCGTGTCTGCCATGTAAGCCCTCTCCTTCTTACGCGCTTGGCGTCCCACATCTGGCAGCCCGCGGCGCCGGCGGGGAGGCCGGCGCCGAGCGGGCCGCAGATGCGCGGCGAACTATTGACCTAGTTTTACCCTAAGTCGGGGTTCGCGAATTGGTTTGTGTTCTCTCAGAGGCGGCTGAGCGGGAACACCGGCGCCAGCACGCGACCGAACGTCGAGTTGAGCACGGCCGCGAACGACGCGTACCACGCGGCGATCGCCGTGGCGATGCCGACGTAGCCGCCGACCTTGATCGTGCCGTTGATGACGTTCGTGGTGCCCGCCAGGGCCGAGTTCCCGATCCCGAGGATGATGAACGTCACCGCCAGGAGCAGGAACACGAGCGCGATCGCGCCCGTGGTCCGCAGCGCGGCGATGAACATGTAGGTGGTGAAGATCCCCCACATCCACAGGTACAGGCCGAGGCCGCTGAACACCTCGGTGGGCACGTTCTTCCCGACCGACTGAACGATGAAGAAGAACGAGATCCAGAACGCTCCGTAGGAGCAGAACGCCACCGCTCCGAACGTGTTGCCGGTCCGGAACTCCCAGATCCCGGCGATCAGCTGAGCCGCCCCGCCGTAGGCGATGGCCAGGGCCGCGACCATCGGCAGCAGGCCGCCACCGGGCGCCTTCGGCGAGCCGACCAGGCCGGCGTTGATCAGGCTGAGCATGAAGGTGGTGCCGGCGAAGGCGGCGAGGCCAAGCGGCCCCGGATCCGCCGGTGTCCAGCCGGCCAGTCGTCCTCCGGTCGGATCACCTGTTGCGGGAGCCGGCGCTACGTCGGCTTCACGGGGAACACGAGCAGCTTCCATCTACCCCTCCTAGTGGAGTGTTGATAAACGGCGGGAACGCTGCACCAGGATCGAGTGCGTTGCCAAGGACGAATCGGCGAGCGGTCGTCCGGCGTGCGGCGAACGGTCGCGCAGGCGCGATGAGCGGCAGCCGCCGGACGCGCGAGTGGGTCGTCGGGGGCCAGCGGTGCTCGAGAGTGAGGGGCCCCGCAGTCCCGGCCCCCGGCGTGGACGGGGGCCGGGACGGTCTCGGCCGGGGCCGTTAGTCGCCGCGGCGCGGGGGACTGCCCAGACGGTCCGTGTCGTATGGGCATGGCGCTTGATGCGGCGAGATAACGATTACAGGCACCTCATCGGCATCCCGGCAGGGGGAGCGATGGGCGCCGGCGCACGGCGGACGAATGTCCGAGGCGGCGCTACTTGCGGCGCTTGCGCTTGCGCTTCGCGCCCGTGCGGGTGCTCGCGCCGGCGGTGGAGCGCGCCGGCCCGGCGGCGGCAACCGGCTCGGGCTCGGGGGCAGGCTTCGCGCGTCCCCCGCCGCCGCGGGCGCCCTGCGCCCGGATCCGCTGCTCGCGCATCTCCTGCGAGGTCGGCCACTTCTCGGCTTTGCCGCTCGTCCACGCTTTGGGGATGCCGGTGGGCCACCTGCCCCACAGGAGATAACCGATGGCGACGAGCCAGTAGCACTGGACGAGGGGCACGGGGATGAGGGGGAACAGGAAGAGCACGCCGGCGAACATCCCGAAGTAGCCCATGAAGCGCGTGAGGAGCCCGACGCGCATCGCCGCCAGAGCGACGAGCACGAGAGAGACGGCGAGCAACAGCTCGCCCGCATAGCCCACGAGGGGCAAGATGGTCAGTCCTGCCCCGGTCGTCAGGTTGTGGGCCTCCTGGTAGGTCTGGTGGCCCGTCGTCACGAACTTGTGGACGGCGATGCCGATCGGAATGACGCCGATGATGCCGCCGACCGCGTCGAGCCCGCCGCCGAGGACGGCGAGCACGCGGATGTAGGGCTGGGTCTGCGGGTTGCGAGCGCGCGCCGCCCACCACAGGAACACGAGCGTCGCGCCCACGCACAGCGACGCGAGGCCGGTGAGGACCGCGCTGATCAGGTCGCGAGCGAAGCGCGTGTGCTCGACGATCAGGCCGAGCGTGAGCTCGTTGACCTTGGCGTGCGGCCCCGTCAGCTGCACGATCGCCCCGGCCATCAGGAGCAGACCCGCGACGATCGCGACCGCGGCCATCCGCGGGCGCCACCGCGCCTCGACGCGAAGGATCTCCTGGACCGGCATCGAGGCGGCCACGCCGGGTCTCGCGGCCTTCATCGCGTCGGCCGTGCCTGGCTCGCGCGGACGGGGTACGCGCTCAGCCCACGCGGGGCGGCCGGGCCGGAATGAGGCATCCGGGCCGGCGCATAGCTCGTGTCGGCGCGCTCGAGCACGCGGCACACGCGGTCGCCGGTGGCGAGCAGGAGATCGAGGGCCGGCGCGGCGATCCGGATCATCAGCTCGATCCGGGAACGCAGACGCGGGTTCGGGGCGGAGGCAGCCATGCAGCGACGAGTGTACGGCGAAAGACGAGCTTTTCCGGATGGCTACCATTCGCTCTATGGAAGGAAGCGGCTTCGGTGATCTGTTCGGCGATCCGGACGAGCTCCAGCGCAGACTCGGCGAATTCGCCGAGCAGATGCACGGGGCGCAGCGGCTCGCGTGGGCGGACAACGCGATCAAGCTGGCGGTCGATCTCACGGTCGCCGCGATGAACCGCGCCAACATCCAGGGCACAACCGATCAGCAGGCCGAGCAGCTGCGCTCGGTCATGGCGACCGTCTTTCCCGAGGCGGTCACGCTCGTGCGCGAGGCGCGCGAGGGCCTCCAGTAGACCGCTGATCGCTTCGACCCGGAGGGCGCGCCGGAGGCGGCGCGTGCGCCCGATCCTGTCGCGCGCAACTTTCCTCGGAATTACTCCGAGGAAACGCAAGAGGAGTGCGCCAAAGTACGAAGAAAGTAGGAACGCGGTTTTGGCACGCTTTCCTCGGACGAGCCTTCCATCTGGAGGCGCCGCAAGCGACGCAGAGGGAGGAACATCGATGATCTGGGTTCTAGTAGCAGCGCTCGGCTCGGTCGCCTGGCTCTCTGTCGTGTTGTTCTTCCTCGCCCTGTGCCACGCGGCGGGTCGCGCCGACGACCGCGGCCAAGCCATGCCCTTCGCCGTTCCGCCACGGCAGGACGCGAACCTGGCCTACCTGCACGCTCACCGGCGCCCCGCGCCGCTCCGAGAGCGCTACGTCAGCGCAGCGCCGGCGCGGCAGGCAAGCGCGTAGACGCCGTCAGGGGGCGTCGACCGCCGCCAGCACGAGCTGGTCGTGCTCGGCCGGCTTCACCTTGCGCAACACCTCGGTGACGCGGCCGTCGGGGCCGATCACGAACGTCGTCCGCTCGTTGCCCATGTACGTGCGCCCGTACATGGACTTCTCGACCCACACGCCGTAGGCCTCGGCCACGGAATGATCGGCGTCGGACAGAAGCGGGAAGCCGAGGTCGTACTTCTCGTCGAACTTGGCGATCGGCTCGACCGGGTCGGGCGAGACGCCGAGGACGACCACGTTGGCTCGCTCGTAGTCGAGGCGGTGGTCGCGGATGCCGCACGCCTGCGTGGTGCAGCCGGGCGTGTCGGCCTTGGGGTAGAAGTAGAGCACGACCGTGCGGCCGCGCAGGTTGATCAGCGAGACGGGCTTGCCGTGCTGGTCGGACAGGGTGAAGTCAGGGGCCTCGTCACCGGGCTGGATCATTCCTCGACCCTAGCCGAAATGCTCGCCTGAAAGCGCCGCGGCGAGCTAGAAGCGCACCGCGCGCTCCAGCTGCTCCCTTCGCCGGCTCAGGCCTCCACGAGGGCGTGCGGCGACTCCTCCGACTGCGCGTCGCCGGTCGCCTCGATCTCGACGCTCGCCCTGACGCGGCCCCGATAGCCGCCGGTGTCGACGACCACGAACGATGACCGTCCTCGGGCACTTCGAGGCGCACGGGCGAACGGGTGTAGTGACCGCCGGTGTAGAGAAACGGCTGCCGGGCCTTGTAGCGGACGAAGTTCTCTGGATCGACCAAGACCACGTTGGCCACCGACCCAGTCAGCGAGACGGTCACGGCGGTGCCGGCGGGGCGCTCGCCGAGGTCGTAATAGGCGTATCTCACGGCGCCCACCCCTCCGCGGTGACTTCGGTCGGCAGAGGCTCAGCCGCTCGGCGGTAGCGCTCCACTGTGTTCAGCGCCATGGGTCCTCCTTCCTCCGGTTCTTACTGAGTACCGGCTACCCCATCCGCGGCCGCGGAATGCGGCGCTACTTGAGCAGCCGCGACAGACGGCGGTCCTTGAGCAGCTTGCCCTCGGTCTGGCACGTCGGGCAGTAACACATGACGTAGTCCTCGTAGAAGACGGCCTCCAGGCGATCGCCGCAGCGGGGACACGGCTGCCCGTTCTGGCGGTGCACGGTGAGGGGCATCGGCAGCTTGTCGGGAATGGGGAGCGCGATCGTCTGCTCGTAGTGCGCGATCACCTCGCCCAGGCGCGCCACCGTGACCTCGCGCAGACGCTCGGCCTCGTCCTCGTCCAGGTCAGAGCCGCGCTTGAACGGCGAGATCATCGCCGCGTGCATGATCTCGTCGACCCAGGAGCGGCCGATGCCGGCGATCACGTGCTGGTCGCGCATCAGCGCGTAGAGCGGTCGCGGCTGGTCGAGCAGCGGCCCGAATGCCGGCGGGTCCGGCCAGGCGTCCGGTCCCCGACTCGCCAGCGTCTCCTCCTGATCGAGCTCGGGGGCCCGCAGGACCTTGACCCAGGCGCGCTGCTTGGTGCCGAACTCACGCAGGCGCAGCTCCCGCCCGTCGGTCAGGCGGATCAGCAGCCGCGAGGTCCGGTCGCGCAGCGAGGCCCGCGTGTCGAACAGCTGGAGGCGTCCGGCCGACATCAGGTGGACCACCACGACGAGATCTCCATCCAGGTGCGCCACGAACAGCTTCCCGCGCCGTTCCACGCGCTCGAAGCGCCGGCCGACGAGCGCGGTCAGCGGCGGGTCGAACGTCTTCAGCGCGTTGACTCCGGGCGCCAGCGCCGATTCGACCTCCGCGCCGGCCACGGCGCGCGAGATGAGCCGCGCGGTGATCTCGACTTCGGGTAGTTCGGGCACCCTAATGAGGGTAGTCGCCGCTACCCTCCAGGACCGCGATGGCCACGAGCCTGGCACCCGACGATGTAGTCCGCACCCACGAGCAGGCGGCGGCCAACGAGCGCGAGCCGCTGCTCGTGCTCGACCCGCTCCTGGAGTTCCTGGGCGCGCACGACCTGCAGGCCCCCGGGGACCTGGAAGCCGAGCCGATCGGCGAGGGCCACTCGAACGTCACCTTCGGGCTGTCCAACGGGCTGGTCCTGCGGCGACCGCCGCGCGGCCCGCTCCCCCCGAGCGCTCACGACGTACTGCGCGAGGCGCGGCTGCTGAGCAAGCTCGACGACACGCCCGTACGCGTGCCGAAGGTGCTCGCGACCTGCGAGGACACCGCGGTGATCGGCGCGCCCTTCTACATCATGGAGTTCGTCGAAGGCGAGGTGATCGCCAGCACGATCCCGGACGTCCTCGACAACCCCGAGCAGCGCCGGCGCGTGGCCGACCAGTTGATCGACTCGCTGGTCGAGCTGCACGGCGTCGACTACGCCGCCGTCGGCCTCGACGGCTTCGGCAAGCCGTCGGGCTACCTCGAGCGCCAGCTCCGGCGCTTCGGCGGCCTGTGGGAGCACAACCGGACGCGAGACGTCCCCGAAATCGAGCAGGTGGGTCGGTGGCTCGCGGACAACCTGCCCGACTCGCCGCCGGCGACGATCGTGCACGGCGACTACCGCCTGGGCAACACGATGTTCGCCTGCGCTGCCCCGGCGCAACTGGTGGCGATCCTCGACTGGGAGATGGCGACGATCGGCGACCCGCTGGCCGACCTCGGCTACCTGATGATCCACTGGACCCAGGAGGGGGACGACCTCGGCCGCTTCAACCTCCAGAACGTCACCCGGCTCCCGGGCTTCCCCACCCGGGAGGAGCTGCTGGCGCGCTACGAGGAGCACTCCGGGCGCTCGATGAAGTCGCTCGACTGGTACGTGACGCTCGCATTGTGGAAGGCGAGCGTGTTCATGGAGGGCAACTACAAGCGCGCGGTCTCCGGCTCGACCGACGACCCCTATCTGAAGTCGTTCGGCGAAGGCGTCCTCGAGCTGGCCCAGCGAGCGGTCAAGGTCACGCAAGATGGCTTCTGAGAACGGACGCCGAAGCGGTCTGCTGGTCGACTTCGGCGGCGTCCTCACCACCAGCCCGTTCGACTCGTTCCGCGCCTTCTGCGAGGTGGAGGGCCTGGACCCCGAGACGATCGGCCGGCGGTTCCGGGAGGACAAGGGCGCGCGCGATCTGCTGATCGGGCTCGAGACGGGCTCCCTTCCCGAGGAGGAGTTCGAGGCACGGTTCGCGGAGCTGCTCGGCGTCGAGCCGTCGAACCTGATCGAGCGGCTGATGGGCGGCTCTCTGCCCGACGAGGCGATGCTCGACGCCGTCCGCCGCGCCCGCGGCGCCGGCATCCGCACCGGGCTGATCTCCAACTCGTGGGGCACACGCCGCTACGACCGCGCGCAGCTGGCCGAGCTGTTCGACGGCGTCGTGCTCTCGGGCGAGGTGGGGATCCGCAAGCCGACGCCCGAGATCTACGAGCTCGGAGCTCAGAGCATCGAAACGGCGCCGGAGCACTGCGTGTTCGTGGACGACCTGCCGTTCAACCTGGGGCCGGCCGAGGAGCTCGGGATGGCCACCGTCCACCACGTCACGGCCGAGCAGACGATCGCCGAGCTCGAGCGCATTCTCGGCCTCGAGCTGCGCGGCTAACCCGCCGCGATCAGCACCACGCCGGCCAGCGCCGCCACGATCCCCAGCTCCTGAACACGCCGCACGCGTTCGCCGAGCAGCACGCGGGCGAGCACGACGGTGGCGAGCGGATACAGCGAGGAGGCGACCGAGACCACGCTCAGCAACCCGTGCCGCGTGGCGAGCGCGTACAGCCCGTTGGCGCCGAGATCGAGAAAGCCAATCGCGACGAGGGCCGCCAGCACGCGTCCGTCGCGAAGCGGCGGAGCCGGTCGCACGATCGCCGCCGCCGCCAACAGCACCGCGACGTCCACCCCCCGGGCGACGAACAGCGCCCAGATCAGGCTCGCCCGAGCGCTCGAGCGCAGCGTGACGAAGAAGGTGCCGAACCCCGCCGCGGCGATCAGCGCCAGCAGGACGCTGGTGCGCGCCGGCGAGCGCGTGCCCGGCGGCGCCTCGTCCGGCTCCCGGCTCGCCAGAGCCACGCCGATCACCGCCGCGGCGATCCCGGCGAGCTGAAGCGCGGCCGGACGCTCGCCCTGAGCAATCCCCACCACGACCGGGACGATCACCCCGGTCGCCGCAATCGGGGCGACGATGCTCATCGTCCCGATCGAGAGCGCCCGGTAGAACGCCATCAGCGCGACGATCCCGCCCACGCCGGCCACAACCGCCGGCGCGAGCTTCGCCACGGGCGGGAGCGCGGGGTGCGCGATCACGACGATCGCCGCCAGCACGACCAGCGACACACCCTGGCTGGTCAGCATCACCGTGAGCAGCGCTTGTCGCCGCGACTGCGTCCCGCCGAGGAAGTCGGATATCCCCCAGCAGAGCGACGAGCACAGGCCGAGCGCGAGCGCGAGCACGCCCCGCGCGCCTCAGTCTCGCCGGCCGCGGCCCCAGAACAGGCGGAACAGCCGGCGCAGCAGCAGCGTGCGCGTCCGCCGGTAGGGGAACATGAACAGCTCGCGCTTGAGTGCTCGGCGGGTCACGAGCAAGGACTGCACCTTCGCGTACTTCCGGATGCCGGCCGCCCCGTGGCGCGTGCCGAGCCCTGAGGCCTTCCATCCCCCCATCGGCAGGTTGAGCGCGCTGTAGTTGACCTGGGCGTCATTCACGCACACCACCCCGGCCTCGAGCCGGCGCGCGAGCACTTCGCCGCGGCGCACGTCGCGCGTCCACACGCTGGCCTGGAGCCCGTAGGCGGTGTCGTTGGCCAGCCGGACGCCCTCCTCGACGTCGGAGACCTTCATGATCGGAAGCGTCGGGCCGAACGTCTCCTCGCGCATGATCTTCATCGTGTGGTCGACGTCGACGAGCACGGTCGGCTCGTAGAAGCGGCCGGGGCCCGAGCGCGCATGGCCGCCCACCAGAACCTTGGCGCCCTTGGCGACCGCGTCGCGAACGTGGTCCTCGACGACCTCGAGCTGCGGGGGGAAGGTGACCGCCCCGACGTCGACGGTGCCCGAGTCCGGCCGGCTCCCCCTGGCGCAGCCGGCGTACGTTGTCGGCCACGCGCTGCACGAACTCGTCGTAGACGGCGCCCTCGACGTAGGCGCGCTCGACCGAGATGCACACCTGGCCGGCGTTGTTCATCGAGTAGTACGCGGCGGCATTGGCCGCGCGCTCGACGTCGGCGTCGGCACAGACGATCATCGGGTCCTTGCCGCCGAGCTCGAGATAGCACGGGATGAGCACGTCGGCGGCCGCCTTCATGACGGACTTTCCCGTGCGAGTGGATCCGGTGAACATCACGCAGTCGACCCGCTCGATCAACGCGGCGCCGGTCGAGCCGTCGCCGGTGGCGACCTGGAAGACGTGCTCGGGCAGCCCGCACTCCAGCATCATCTCCTCCATCAGCAGCGAGCTCAGCGGCGTGACCTCGCTCGGCTTGACGATCACGCTGTTGCCCGCGGCGAGGGCGGGGATGGCAGTCGCCGAACGAATTGGCGATCGGGTAGTTCCACGGCCCGATCACGCCGACCAGACCAACCGGCGCGTAGCGGATGACGAGCTTCTTGCCGAACGCGATCGGGTTGTTCCACGACGGCACGCGCTCGTCCGCCAGGTACCGAGGCGCATGCTTGGCCCAGAAGCCGAGCGCCGAGACGGTGTAGCCGAAGTCGGCCAGCTGCGCATCCTCGTGCGTCTTGCCGCTCTCCGAGACGACCACGTCGAGGATCCGATCGGCGTTGTCGAGCATCCACTTCTGCGCCCGGCGCAGCACGCGGCCTCGGCCCTCGAAGCCGATCGCCGCCCAGTCCGGCTGCGCGCGGCGACCCCGCTCGGCGAGCCCGTCGAGCTCGCCTGCACCGAGCACGGGGACCGTCTTCAGCATCTTGCCGGTGGCGGGATTCTCCACCCGGATCGCGACGCGCGTGGCGCCGGAGTCCAGGGTCTGCTCGGTCGCGCTCGCCATGGAGGCGAAGGCTACCGTCAGGCCGGATCCAGCTCTATGGATTCGATCTTGGGCGGATCAGCCGGGCGGTCGCGTCCGTCGGTGGGCAGCCGCTCGATCGCGTCGACCGCGTCCATGCCGTCGCTCACGCGGCCGAACACGGTGTGCTTGCCGTCGAGCCAGGGGGCGGCGTCGGTGGTGACGATGAAGAACTGCGAGCCGTTGGTGTTCGGGCCGGCGTTGGCCATGGCCAGCGCGCCGCGGACGATCTTGCGCGAGTTGAACTCGTCCTCGAAGGTGTATCCGGGACCCCCGGTACCCGTCCCCTCGGGGCAGCCGCCCTGGATCATGAAGTCCGGGATCACGCGGTGGAAGATGATCCCGTCGTAGAAGTGCTCGCCCGCCAGCTTGCGAAAGTTGGCGACGGTCTTGGGGGCGTCCTCGTCGAACAGCTCGAGCGCGATCGTCCCGTGAGTGGTGTTCATGTTCGCTGTGCTCATGCGACCCGAGGCTAGCGGCGATCGGCCCGCGGGGGCCGATCGCCGCGTGTCGCCTACGAGTTGCTCGCGGTCTGGATCGCGTTGATCTGGCCGTCAGCCGTGACGGTGCCGCCTGTCTGGGTGCAGGCGAGCGCCGACGTCGCGCCCGCGGCCGGCACCGTCGAGGCGAGGTTGATCGGCAGGGCCACCTGACGGCCCGCAGGCACGGTCACCGTCCTGGCCTGGCTCGACCCACTCGGAACGGACAGGGTGCAGGTGAGCGTCGAGGTGCCGGCACCGGTGTTGTTCGCGTAGGCCTCGCCGAGCAGGAGATAGCTCCCGGTGCTCAGCGCCCGACTCGCGACGTTGGCCGAGGTCGCTGTGACCGCCGTTCCCGTCGTCGTGCTGCCGAACTCCTTCGAGGCGGTCGGGTTGCAGACCACGTGGCCCGACTGCGTGACCTGGCCGATCGCGCCGTTGATGCCCGAGCACTGGCCGCTCACGCGCGTCTGCACGAGCGTCTGGTTGATCCGGGCGTTGCCGACCGTGCCGGGCGCGATCTTGTCCGAGCGTCACCGCGTTCTTGCGGAGCTGCTTGGTTCCCACCGAGCCCTTCGGCAACTGGGTGGCGGCGTAGCCGACCCCCCCGAAGGCGAAGAACATGGCAACCAGCGAGATGGCCATCGGCGCCGACGGACGGCGAGGACGGAATCTCTTGAACATAAAGGACCTCCAGCGGTTGTTGACGCCGCGAGCGGCCCGGCCGTTTCCCTACCCACGACAAGTACAGAACGCGCGCACCGTACCCCGCGCCGATACTTCCAAATCCGGAGCGGCGCCGATTCTGCGCGCCTTCTTAGGAACCCTATGGAACCGCTTAAGTTTTGCCCGCGAGCTCGACGCGCGCCGGCCGGCCGCCGAGCTCGGTCCCGCTCACCAGCTCGACGACCCGGTCGGCCTCGGCTCTCGGGGACCTCGAGGAACGTGAAGCGGTCGAGCATGCGCACGTTGCGCACGGCCTCGCCGTCGAGCCCGGTGGCCGCGGTGATCGCGTGGATGACGTCCGAGGGCTCGAGGCCCATGGCCCGGCCGCCGTCCACGATCAGCTTGCGGGCGCGCCCGTCGCCCCACGGGGAGAGGTGGGGCTTGGAGTGCCGGCGCGGCTTCGCGCGGGGAGCGGTGGGCGCCACGTGCGCGTCCTTGACCCACGGGGCGAGCTTGACGCCGGCGTGCTTCTCGATCGCGGCGAGCTCCCGCTCCTGGCGGGGCTCGACGAACGTGATCGCCCGCCCGCTCCGGCCCACCCGGCCGGTGCGCCCGATGCGGTGCACGTAGGCGTCCGGGGAGGTGGGGATGTCGAAGTTGATGACGTGCGAGACGCCCGAGATGTCGAGCCCGCGCGCGGCCACGTCGGTGGCCACGAGCAGCGGCAGGCGGCCGTCCTTGAACGAGATCATCACGCCGTCGCGGGCGCCCTGGGTCATGTCGCCGTGCAGCGCCTTGACGTCCATGCCGCGGTCGCGCAGGGTCCGGTAGAGCTGCTCGCAGCGGATCTTGGTCCGGACGAACACGATCGCCTGCTCGGGGCCTCCGACTGGAGCACCTCGACCAGGCGGTCGGTCTTCTCGCGCGAGCCCACCTCGAGGGCGAACTGCTCGACCGTGTCGACGGTCAGCGTCGCCGTCTTCACCTTGATCGTGACCGGGTGGTAGAGGTACTGGTCGGCCAGCCGGCGGATCTCCGGCGGCATCGTGGCCGAGAACAGCGCGGTCTGGCGGCTCGACGGGGTCAGCGCCAAGATCCGCTCGACGTCCTCGAGGAAGCCGAGGTCGAGCATCTCGTCGGCCTCGTCGAGGACGACGAAGCGGCAGGTGTGCAGGAGCAGCGCATGGCGTGAGATCAGGTCCCTCACCCGCCCCACCGTGCCCACGACGACGTGGCCGCCGGCGCGCAGCTGGGCCTGCTGGCTGCGGATCGGAGCGCCACCGAACACCGCCACCACGTCAACGCCCTTGCGCCGGCCGTAGGCGCGGAGCGCCTGGGTGACCTGGATGCAGAGCTCCCGCGTCGGGGTGAGGACGAGCCCCTGGACCTCCGGGTCGCCCGGGTCGACGTACTGGAGCATGGGCAGCCCGAACGCGGCGGTCTTGCCCGAGCCGGTCTGGGCCTGGCCGATCACGTCGGAGCCCTCGAGCAGCGGCGGGATCGCCTGCGCCTGGATCGGGCTGGGGGATTCGTAGCCGACGTCGCGGATCGCCTCGAGCACATCGGCATCGAGCCCGAGATCGGCGAAGGCGGTGGTCGTTGTGCGTCATTTCTGTAACAGAGAACGATAGACGGCGCTCCCGTACCGGAGGCTGGCATTCCTGCTAAATTTTACTTCGGTCCCTAACCTTTCGGAGCCGAATTGACGACTGACACCGCCGCCACCGACCGCATCGACGCCTACGTCTGGCGCATCAGCTTCGTGGTCGTCGTCGGATCGATGATGTCGATCCTCGACACGACGATCGTCAACGTCGCGCTGGCCACCCTGTCGCGCGAGCTGCACGCCACGATCGCCGACATCCAGTGGGTGGTGACCGCCTACATGCTGTCGCTCGCCGCGGTGATCCCGATCACGGGCTGGGCGGCGCGGCGCTTCGGCGCCAAGCGCGTCTACCTGGTCTCGCTGGTCCTGTTCACGGCCGGCTCGGCCCTGTGCGGCCTGGCCACGTCGACCACCGAGCTGATCGTCTTCCGCGTGCTCCAGGGCGCCGGCGGCGGGATGCTCCTGCCGATCGGCCAGCTGATGATGGCCGACGCCGCGGGGCCGAAGCGGATGGGCCGGGTGATGAGCATCGTGGCCGTGCCGATGATGCTGGCGCCGATCCTGGGTCCCACGATCGGCGGGCTGATCGTGCAGAACATCAGCTGGCGCTGGATCTTCTACGTCAACGTCCCGATCGGCGTGATCGCGGTGATCGCCGCGCTGCGCGTGCTCCCGAGCAGCGAGCGCGGAGACGCCGGGCGCCTCGACTTCCGCGGGCTGGCGCTGATGGCCACCGGGCTGCCGCTGTTCACCTACGGGCTGGCCGAGATCGGCATCACGGGCAGCTTCACCTCGCCCAAGGTGATCGATCCCGATCGTGGCCGGGCTGGCGCTGGTCGGCGCGTTCGTGCTGCACGCGCTGCGCGTCCCCCGGCCCGCTGCTCAACGTCCGCCTGTACCGCCGCCCGACGTTCTCCTCGGCGTCGTTCGCCATGTTCTGCCTGGGCGCGGCGCTGTTCGGCGGGATGATCCTGCTGCCGCTCTACTGGCAGGAGGTCCGCCACGAGAGCGTCGTCGTCACGGGCCTGCTCACCGGGCCCCAGGGGCTGGGCGCGGCGCTGGCCATGCCGATCGCCGGCAAGCTCACCGACCGCGTCGGCGGGGGCCCGCTCGCGCTGTTCGGGGTGACCGTGTGCACGATCGCCACGATCCCCTTCGGGCTGATCGGAGCCCACACCTCGATCCTGTGGCTGTCGGCGGCGATGTTCGTCCGCGGCATCGGCATCGGCTTCGGCTTCATGCCGGCGATGGCCGCGGCCTTCGCCGCGCTCGATCGTTCCGAGCTGTCCGACGCCACACCGCAGCTGAACGTGCTCCAGCGCGTAGGCGGCTCGATCGGTACCGCCGTCCTGGCCGTCGTGCTCCAGCGCGCGCTTGCCGGCGCCCACGGCCTGTCCGGCGGCGGCCGGCGCCTACGGCACCGCGTTCTGGTGGTCGGCCGGGTCTGACCGCGGCGGCGATCGTGCCCGCGATCATCCTGGTGCGGGCCGAGCGCGCGGCCCGCGCGGCGCACGGCGACGAGAGGCCGCGGCGTCGCAGGAAGCGCTCGCGGAGGCGATCGCGGCGTGAGCGTGTCGCCGCAGCCGACCGGACGGGCCTGCCCGGCCCCACGGATGCCGCGCCGCAGGCGCGGCCCGTAAAAGAGCCTACCGGGCGCGGCGGCGGGCGTCGTAGGCGAGCGCGACGAGCGCGGCGGCGCCCAGC
Organism: uncultured Solirubrobacterales bacterium; assembly: GCA_963710305.1. GTDB lineage: Bacteria > Actinomycetota > Thermoleophilia > Solirubrobacterales > Solirubrobacteraceae > Palsa-465. The sequence continues at coordinate 497,468 of CAVPZV010000002.1, forward strand.
GAGCTGAGCCGAGCGTTCAAGGGTGCGATGGCCGCGCTTCGCCGGATGCGCGGGCGCGAGCTCCACCGGCCGGGCGAGCTCAGTGACGCGCAGTTCAGCCTGCTCTTCAGCCTGCGCGACCGCGAGCAGATGTCCGCCGGCGAGCTCGCCATCGCCGCCGATCTGCGGCCAGCCAGCGTCACCGAAATGCTCGACGGGCTCGCCCACCACGGCCTCGTGGAGCGCTCCCGCTCCGACCGCGACCGCCGCGTAGTCCTGACCTCCCTCACCGAACGGGGGCGCGCCCTCGTCGAGGAGCGCCAGGCCCGATTCCAGCCACGCTTCCGCGCCGCCATGGCCGAGTTCAGCGAGGAACAGCTCCTCGTCGCGGCCACCGTCCTCGACCGGCTCGCCGGGATGTTCGACGAGCTCGCCGAGGAGCGCCTCGAAGCTCGGAGCCTCCGATCGCGATCAGGCGGTCGCACTAGCGCCACCATCTGCTCGTGCGAGGCGTCGTCCCAGCGGCGGCTGCGGTAGCGGCTGTAGGCGCGGCGCGCCATCGACTCGACGACGTATTCGGCGATCTCCTCCGGGCCGGCGTCGCGGGCCGGCTCGGGGCGGCGCGGAGCGACCTCGCGAGCGGCGTCCAGGGCCACCTCGGCGCGGGCCCGCTCGAGCGCGTAGTCGCCGCGGGTTCCCACGGCCTCGGCGGCGAAGCGATACAGGTCCTGGCGCCGGCGGTCGTCGACGTTGTCGTTGTAGGTGCGCAGGACGCGCCGATGAGCGGGCAGACGGACTTCGGCCGGTCGCTGAAGCGCTCGCCGGCGAGCATCGAGGAGAGCTCCATCACGCAGACGACTTCACCCGGCCCCCGATGGCGTCCGGGGCCCAGGCGGGTGGTCTGGTGAGAAGCCTCCGAGGAAGGCTTCTCTCCCACCATCACTCTCCGCGTTATCGGCCGCGGAGGGTGATTGGTTAATCTCAGCTCAATAGCAGGACTGGACGCTCAGCCAAAGCTGAGCTGTCCGTCCAGATGCGACGGCGTCCTTCTGGCTGAGCACGCCGAAGCGGATGCCGGCGGCGCTGTGCTCCTCGGCGAACTGCACCTTGGCCGGGAGCAGGATCGGCTTGCGGAACGCCGCCTGGACCGTGAAGCGGTCGGGCAGCTGAGGCGCGAGCGCCGCCAGGCAGCGCGCCTTGGTCCACATCCCGTGGGCGATCGCCGACGGGAAGCCGAACAGGCGCGCGCTCAGCGGGTGCATGTGGATCGGGTTCAGATCGCCCGAGACGGAGCCGTAGCGACGTCCGAGGTCACCCGGCAGCTCCCAGGTGGCGCTCGGGCTTCAGCTCCTCGGCCGAGGGCGGCTCGGGCTCCTTCGGCGCGTCCTCGTTGCGCTTGCCGCGGCGGAGGTTGGTCGAGGTCTCCTCCCACACGAGCTCGCCGCTCGAGCGGACCTCGGAGCGCAGGTCGAACTGCTTGCCGCGCGGGTGCTCGCGCAGGTTCGTCGCCCACACCTTGACCTGGAGCTCCTCGGTGGCCTTGATCGGGCGGTGCTGGACGATCTCGTTGACGATGTGGACGAGCCCGATGGCGCCGAACGGGAAGCTGCCGTCGGTCATCAGCGAGAGCTGCATCGGGAAGGCCAGCATGTGGGGGTAGGTCGGCGGCAGCGACGTCGCTCACGTCGAACCCGCACACGCGGTCATAGCGGGCCAGGCGGTCGCGGTCGGTCGTGACGTCGTTCAGGACGAGCGTCGTGTCCGGGAGCTCCTTGCCGCCACCCGAGACGAACGGCAGCCGGGACGCGCCCGGGATCGCGCCGACGCCGGCCCGGACGAACATCGGGATCATCCCGGGCGAGCCGCTGAGCTCTTTCTCGGCCATGCGCTCAGGCCCCGATCAGGGACTGGCCGCAGACGCGGACCACGTTGCCGTTGACCCCGTCCGAGGCCGGGTTGGCGAACCAGGCGATCGTCTCGGCCACGTCGACCGGGAGGCCGCCCTGGGACATGCTGTTCATGCGCCGGCCGGCCTCGCGCGTGGCGATCGGCATCGCCGCGGTCATCTGGCTCTCGATGAAGCCCGGGGCGACCGCGTTGACCGTGTGCCCCTGCTTCGCCGCGATCGGCGCGAACGTCTCGACGATGCCGATGATCCCGGCCTTCGAGGTCCCGTAGTTGGTCTGGCCGGCGTTGCCGGCGATCCCGCTGATCGAGGACACGAGGATCATCCGGCCGTTGGTCGCGGACCGCATCGCGGGCGACCAGCTCCGCGTCGATCCGCAGCGGGCGCGTGGAGGTTGACCTCGATGCACCGAGTCCCACAGGTCCTGGCTCATGCGGCCGAGCGTCTTGTCCCGGGTGATCCCGGCGTTGTGGACGATCACGTCGACGCCGCCGTGGTGCTCGAGCAGGTACTCGGCGATCTGCGCCGGCGCGTCGTCGTCGGTGATGTCGAGCGTGAGCGAGGAGCCGCCGAGCTCGCTCGTCGTCCGCTCGAGCTCCTCGGCCATCGCCGGCACGTCGACCCCGACCACGTGGGCGCCGTCGCGGGCGAGGACCTCCGCCACCGACGGCGCCGATGCCGCGCGAGGCGCCGGTGACGAGCGCGATCTTGCCCGGCCAGCGGCCGCTCCCAGTCGACGGCTGGGCACGGCGCCCTTGGCCGGGCTGATGCGCACCACCTGGCCGGACACGTAGGCCGACTTGGGCGAGATGAAGAAGCGCAGGCTCGACTCGAGCCGCGTCTCGGCCTTCGGGGCGACGTAGATGAGCTGCGAGGTGGCGCCGCGGCGCAGCTCCTTGCCGATCGAGCGCGTCAGCCCCTCGAGCGCCCGCTGCGCCACGGCGGCCTCCGGGCTCGCCGGCGTGCTCGGGCGGGGTGCCGAGCACGATCACCCGCCCCGAGGGCTGGACGCGGCGGATCGTGGGCCATGGAAGAAGCGGTAGGCCTCGCGGAGGTCCTCGATCGAGGCGATCCCGCTGGCGTCGAAGCACGAGCGCCTTGAACGTCTCGTCGGCCGACGCGGCCTCCGGGTTGAAGATCGCCGCGTCGAGCCCGGCGTCAGCCGCCGCGCTGCGGACGATCTCGTCCATCGGCGTGTAGACCTCGGCGTCGATGGCCGCCAGGACCTTCGTGATCGGCGGGAGTGAGCCTGCCGCCCGGCGCGGCGCCGAGCAGGACCGGGCCCGGTGACCGACCGGCTGGCCGCGCTCGTAGCGCTCGAGCTTGACCGGGGCGGGCAGGCCGACCTGCTTGGAGACGATCTTCCCGATCGGCGTGTTGATCAGCTGCTGGTAACGGTCGGCCATGTCACGCAGCCTCCATGATCGCGGTCACACCCAGTCCGCCCGCGGCGCAGATGGAGATCAGGCCTCTGGCGCCGGGGCCTTTCTGGGAGAGCATCTTGGCGAGGTTGGCGACGATCCGCCCGCCGGTGGCGCCGAACGGGTGGCCGGCGCCGAGCGAGCCGCCGTGGACGTTCAGCTTGGCGCGGTCGATCGCGCCGAGCGGCTCGTCGAGGCCGAGTCGCTCCTTGCAGAAGACCGGGTCCTCCCAGGCGCGCAGCGTGCACAGCACCTGCGCCGCGAACGCCTCGTGGATCTCGTAGAAGTCGAAGTCCTGGAGCGTCGAGGCCGGCGCGCGCGAGCATCTTCGGCATCGCGTAGGCGGGCGCCATCAGCAGGCCCTCGCGCTTGTGCACGTAGTCCACGGCCGCCGTCTGCGCCGTGACGAAGTACGCCTGCACGGGGATGTCGTGCGCGGCCGCCCACTCCTCGCTGGCCAGCAGCACGGCCGAGGCGCCGTCGACTGAGCGGGGTCGAGTTGCCGGCGGTCATCGTCCCGTCGGCGCCGCCGAACACCGGGCTTGAGCTTGGCCAGCTTCTCGACGCTCGAGTCGGGGCGGAGGTTCTGGTCGCGCTCGAGGCCGAGGAACGGCGTGACCAGGTCGTCGAGGTAGCCGGTGTCGTAGGCGGCGGCCAGGTTGTGGTGGCTGGTCACGGCGAGCTCGTCCTGCTCCTCGCGCGCCGATGCCCCACTCCTTGGCCATGATCGCGGTGTGCTCGCCCATCGAGAGCCCGGTGCGGGGCTCGGCGTTGCGCGGGAGCTGGGGCACGATCTGCTGGGGACGGATCTTGGCCAGCGCCTTCAGCCGGCCGGTGTTGCTCTTGGCCCGGTTGGCCTCGAGCAGGACCTGGCGCAGGTCCTCGTTGAGCGCGATCGGCGCGTCGGAGGTGGTGTCGACGCCGCCGGCGATGGCCGATTCGACCTGGCCCGAGCGCGATCTTGTTGGCGGTGAGGATCGTCGCCTCGAGCCCGGTGCCGCACGCCTGCTGGACGTCGTAGGCCGGCGTCTCGGCGGCGAGCTTGGAGCCGAGCACGCATTCGCGCGTCAGGTTGAAGTCGCGGCTGTGCTTGAGGACGGCGCCGGCGGCGACCTCGTCCAGCGGCCTCGCCCTCGAGGTTGAACTTGCTCGACCAGGGCGTCGAGCGTCGCGGTCAGCATGTCCTGGTTGGACGCGCGCGCGTAGGGGCCGTTCTGGCGCGCGAAGGGGATTCGGATGCCGCCGAGCACGGCCACGCGGCGGCCATTGGAATTCATTCGGAATGCTCCTCGATTCTCGGTTAGTTACAGCTATGTAGCTTAGTCGTCGCCGGCGCCGGTGGCGGTCGTGAGGCGCGCCGCCGGCTGTGAGCTTGCGCACCAAGCGCCGGGGCGAGGATCCGGGATCGCCGCGGCCAGCCAGTAAAAGCGAGGCGCGTAGCGCTCGGCCTTGCCCTTGAGGCCGGTCTCGACGATCGCCTCGGCGATCAGCTCGGGCTTGGCGACGATGCCGCTTCGTGAGGGGCTTGGCGAGAAGCTCCTTGGCCGGGAAGCCCTCGGTGGCGACGAAGCCGGGAAGGACGAGCCCGACGTGGACGCCGTGCTCCAGCTCCTCCCCGTAGAGGCCGTCGCTCCACCCGATGAGCGCGAACTTGCTCGCGCTGTAGGAGCCGGCCTTCGGGCGCGACACGCGGCCGGCGGTGCTGGCGACGTTGACGATGGCGGCTGGCTCCCGGCGGTTGCTGGCGGTGCTCCCTGAGCAGGGGCAGGAGCGCCTCGGTGAGGCGGACCGGCGCCTCGAAGTTGAGCTTCATGTGGCGCTCGACGTTGGCCCAGCCGCTCTCGGCGAACGTTCCCCGCCAGGAGGCGCCGGCGTTGTTGACGAGCAGGTGCAGCGCGGCCTGCCGTGCTCGCGGGTCGATCGTGTCCCTGATGCGGGCGGGCGCGTCGGGGTCGGTGAGGTCGGCCGCGATCGACCGTGGCGGGGCTGTAGAGCTCGCCTGCGCGAGCTCGTTCAGACGGTCCTCGCGGCGGGCCACGAGGACGAGGTGGGCGTTCGGTTCTCTGGCCAGCCGGCGGGCGGCGGCCTCGCCGATTCCGCTCGAGGCGCCGGTCACCAGGGCTATGAATGATTGGCTCACGAGGGCGTGGAAGCGTACTGAGGCGCGGTTCGGGATAGCGTTGCTCCGTGAAGCAAAGCCTGATCAGCATCGTCGACCGTGCCGCTCGTCACCGGCGTGATCGGCTACGTGACCAACTGGACGGGCGTGCTGATGCTGTTCTACCCGGTGCACTTCAAGGGCTCCGCGCGCCCTGGCTGCAGCGGGTGGCGCGCTGGCTGCCCTACAAGGTCCGCCAGATCCCGGGGATCATGATCGGCGGGATCGGCTGGCAGGGGATCGTCCCGTCGCGCGCGCAGAAGATGGGCAGCCTCGCCGTGGACAGCGGCATCGCCAAGCTGGGTACGCCGAAGGAGTTCTTCAAGCAGCTCGATCCGGAGAAGATCGCGGACGCAGATCGTCGAGAGCACGCGCGAGGACGTGGGCGAGATCGTCGAGAAGGTCATGGGCCGCGAGAACCCGGAGCTGTGGAACGACCTGCCCTCGCAGGTCAAGGAGCTGGTGATCCAGCGCGTCCAGGATCAGCTTCCGGAGATCGTCGGCGACCTGACCGAGCAGATCGGCGAGAACATCGACCAGCTCGTCGACGTCAAGCTGATGGTGATCAAGCGCTTCGACCCCGAGCTGGCCAATCGCATCTTCCTCGACATGGGCCGGCGCGAGCTCAAGTTCATCCAGAACTTCGGCTTCGTGTTCGGCTTCCTCGTCGGGATTCCCGGTGGCCGGGATGCTCTACCTCGCCGAGCTTCCGTGGCTGCTGCTGCCCCTCGGCGTCATCATCGGCTGGGTGACCAACTGGGTCGCGCTGTGGATGATCTACGAGCCGCCGGAGTGGCGCCGGTACGGCCCGATCCGCTTCAAGGGCCTGTTCATCCGTCGCCAGCCCGAGGTCTCCGAGGTGTACGCCAAGATCGTCTCCGAGGAGATCCTGACCGTGGCGGAGTTCGGCAAGGAGCTGCTCAACGGGCCGCAGTCGGACCGGACCCGGGTCCTGATCGAGGACGCGATGCGCCCGGCGATCGACCGCGCGATCGGCCCGGCGCGGGGCGCGGTGCGGGTCGCCGTCGGCTCGCGGGAGTACGACTCGATCCGCCGGGCGTTCGCGGCCGAGCCGGTGGAGCGGACTGATGGTCCCGCTGACCGACCGCGAGTTCAGCGCGGGCCAGGCGGAGACGATGGGCAAGCTGATCGTCGAGCGGATGCGTGAGATGTCGCCGGCGGACTTCGGCGAGATGCTCCGCACCGCGACGCGCGAGGACGAATGGCTGCTCCTGCTCCACGGCGCCGTGCTCGGTCTGGCCGGCGGACTCGTCCACCTGGGGATCTTCGGATGAGCCCCGACGACGATCGCGAGTCGTCGGACGTCGGGCTCGGGCTCGGGCTCGGGCTCGGGCGAGGAGGCGTTCACCGAGGAGATGAAGCGGATCGACGCCGAGTCTGAGGCGGTCGAGGTCGAGTTCGACGCGGAGGTCTCGGGGGGCGAAGACGGGACGCTCGACGTCCGCGACGGACGACGGCGACGAGGAGTTCGAAGGCCTGATCTGGGCGGTGCCGGGGCTGACGCGCATGGCGATCAAGGCCTGGCTGCGGACCGTCGTCTGGGGGGCGCGGACGAGCGCGCGGGTGAGCCTGCGCGTCGGCCATGCCGCCGTGGATCCGCGCGCCACGGTGACGCTGGCGCGGGACGTGAGCTCCGGCGTGCGCCTGTATGCGCGGGAATTCCTGGGGATCTCCGACCTCGAGCGGCGGGTCGAGGAGGCCGATCCGGGTGGCGCCGCCAGCCGGCCGGCCAGCAGCTCCGGGCGGTGGCAGTGGCTCGTCCGGGGATACCTCGGATCGTCCGCCCCCGCCCGAGGTCTCGCTCCGAGTCCGCGGCGCCCAGCTCCTACGCCAGTCCGCCGACGTCCGCGCCGATGACCGGACCCATCCGGCCTACGCCCGGATCATGGCCGAGCTGGCGCCCGACGAGGGGCGGATCCTGCGGCTTCTGGCCTCCGAGGGAGCCGCAGCCCGTCGTGGACGTGCGGGCCCTGAACCTGATCGGCGTGGGCTCGCAGCTGGTGGCGACGGAGCTGAGCATGGTCGGCCCGGAGGCGGGAGTGCGCCACGTCGAGCGCGTGCCCGAGTACATGACCAACCTCCGGCGCCTGGCGCTGGTCGAGTTCGCCGACGAGGCCGTCTCGGATCCGATCCGCTACCAGGTGCTCGAAGCCCAGCCTTATGTGCTCGAGGTGATCAAGGATGCGACCCGGGCCAAGACCGTGCACCGCAGCCTGCGGTTGACCCAGTTCGGCCAGCACTTCTGCGACGTGGCCCTGCCGCTGGATCTCGAAGAGGTCGAGGAGCTGACCGAGGAGGAAGCTGCTCCGGGGGCCTTCGGGGCGGGGGTTCTGGATGCCGGCCAGCGCGACCACGCCGCCGAGGAAGGCGAGCCCGGCGGCGACTCGGAGGCCGGAGTGGAGAGCGTGCACGGATGCGTCCTCGAGCGCTCCGTGGACCGCGGGCTCGTCGTGCGGCGCGTTCGTCACGAACGGCTTGGTCTTCTGGTCGGTCAGGAAGGGCCGGGCTTGCGGCGGGAGCGCCCGGGCGTCGTGGGCCAGGCGGGTCGCGAAGCTGGCCGACACGACCGCGCCCACAGCGGCGATCGCCAGCAGCCCGGCGATCCGCGCCACGGCGTTGTTCACCCCGCTGGCCACGCCGGAGCGTCCCGGCGCCACCGAGCTGAGCACGGTGGCGGTGAGCGGCGCCACCGTGGTCGCCATGCCCAGCCCGAACACGAGCACCCCGGGCAGCACCACGGTCCGTACGGCGCGTGGGCGCTCAGGCGGGTCAGGAGGAGCAGGCCGACGGAGGCGAGGATCGGGCCGCCGGCCATGAACGCGCGCGGGCCGTAGCGGCCGGCGAGCGTTCCGAAGCGACGCGACAGGCTGAACATGAGCAGCGTGAGCGGCAGCAGGGTGAGGCCCGCCTCGACCGGGGTGTAGCCCGCGACCTGCTGGATGAACACGACGATCAGGAAGGTCGAGACGTTGAGCGCGCCCCACATCGCGAGCGTCGTGATGTTCCCGACGGCGAAGTTCCGGCGGGCGAACAGGCTGAGCGGGAGCATCGGGTGTGACGTCCGGCGCTCGAGCTGCACGAACGCCGCGAGTGCCGCGACGCCGAGGGCGCCCGGCACGAACACGCGGGGGTCGTGCCAGCCATAGGCCGGTTGCTCGATCAGCGCGAACACCGGGCCGCCGAGGCCGACGGCGCACAGGAGCACACCGGGAACGTCGACGTGGGCCGGCTTCCGGCGGTCGGTCTCGAGCTTCGACAGCAGGACGACCGTGATCGCCACCGGCACCAGGTTGATGGCGAAGATCCACCGCCAGGACGAGGCCTCGATCAGCGCACCCCCGCCGAGCGGACCCGCGACCGTGGCCACGCCGCTCCACGCGGTCCAGGTCCCGATCGCGCCGGCGCGCTCCTGACCCTCGGGGAAGATGTCGACGATCAGCGCCAGCGTGCTCGGCACCAGCAGCGCGCCGGCGGCGCCCTGGGCCGCGCGCGCCGCGATCAGAAAGCCCGCGCTGGGCGCGAGGGCACACAGCAGCGAGCACGCCCCGAAGGCGAGAACGCCGGTCTGAAAGACGCGCCGGCGGCCGAACAGGTCGCCGAGCGAGCCCCCGATCAGGAGCAATGAGGAGAGCGTGAGCAGATATGCCTCGACCACCCACTGCTGCGCCGCCAGGCCGCCGTGCAGCCCCGCGCGGATCGCCGGCAGCGCCACGTTCACGATCGTGGTGTCGAGGAAGACGATCCCGGACCCGAGGATGCTCGCCACGAGGGCGATGCGCTGCGGGGTCAATCCACGCCCTGACCGAACAGCGAGTTGGGTTCGTAGCCGCCGAACCGCACGCCGCCGGGGAAGGGCCGCGTCACGTCCACGATCACGCAGTAGGTGCGCCGCGTGCGCGTGCCCGGCACGCACTCGCGATAGATGCGACCGGGCTCGATCGCGAACGTGCTCACGTAGTTGACGTTCTGGCGGAACTCCTGCGGCGCGCGGACCCCGATCCAGCTCCGGGCGCGGGTGATGGCGTCCCGTTCCGCGGCACGGTCGTTCATCACGCCGGCGTGGTTTATGAGGCCTGCGGCCAGGAGCCCGAGCGTCACGATCGCGACCGCGGTCGTGCCGCCGTAGTCGCGCGCCACCACGCCCGGGAGGTCCCCGCGCCGGCGGCGCAGGAGCATGCCGAACGGACGCGAGAGCAGGATCACCACGATCAGGTTCAGGAACAGCGCGACGACACCGGCGCCGACGAGGGACTCGGTGTCGCCCGCGGCCGGGAGGACGTGGCCGATCACCGCGTCCGCCACCGTGGCGGTCACGAACGCGGGCCACAGCCAGGCGCCGCGCCGGCGCCAGCGCAAGCGGCCGAGCCACACCGCATCCATGGCCCTAAGGCTAGACCCGACTGTGATTCCGGGTCGGGCCTGTGGAGTAAGCTCGGCAGCGCCCGATCGAGAGGCCGAGCGGCGATCCCGACCCGGCCCGAGAAGCGGGTCCGGACGGAGATCCCGTTCCGGCCCACGGATGAAAGGCAACTGAATAGATGGCGACTCATATCGCTGAGGCGGTATCCGGCGATGCCGCAGCCACCGAGCGCCTGACGCTCGACGACCGAATCTGGCTGCTGCGCGCGATGCTCCTGATGCGCGGTCTGGAGGAGCGCGCGATGACTCTCTACCGGCAGGGGAAGGTGCCGGGCTCGTTCTACGACGGCTACGGCCAGGAGGCGGTGTCCGCCGGCGCGGCGTTCGCGATGGGCCCGTCCGACCGGCTCTGCGTGCTGCACCGTGACCTGGCGGCGCACCTCGTGCGCGGAGTGACGCCCGCGCGTGTGCTGGCGCAGTACATGGGGCGAGCAACCGGAGTGACGCGGGGGCGGGACGGCAACGTGCACTTCGGTGACCGGACGCTGGGGTGCGTCGGGATGGTCTCGATGCTCCCCGACATGATGCTGGTGGCGACCGGGATGGCCATGGCGTTCAAGCTGCGCCACGAGCAGCGGTGCGCGATCACCTGGTTCGGCGACGGCTCCACCTCGCGTGGCGACTTCCACGAGGCGATGAACTGGGCCGGCGTGCAGAAGCTGCCGGTCGTGTTCGTGCTCGAGAACAACCAGTACGCCTACTCCACGCCGCTGGACAAGCAGTTCGCGGTCGACCCGGTGGAGCGCGCCGCGGCGTACGGATTCGCCGGGGTGACGGTCGACGGCAACGATGTCGAGGCCGTTTTCGAGGCTACGCGCGCGGCGCGCGAGCGAGCCGTGGACGGCGGCGGGCCGACGCTGATCGAGGCGGTGACGATGCGGATGCATGGCCACGCCGCGCACGACGACATGAAGTACGTGCCCAAGGAGCAGGTCGAGGAGTGGCGCAAGCGCGATCCGATCGACCAGCAGGCGGGGCGGTTGTCCGCGGTGGGGGTGGACGTGGATTCGTTGAGGGCGTCCGTGCGCTCCGAGATCGACGCGGCCGCCGAAGAGGCGCTGGCCACACCCATGCCCGACCCCTCTGGTGCTCTGGATGGGGTCTTCTGCTCTGGTGAAGCCGAGCCGCTCGGCGACGGCCAGGCGCCGTGGAGCGGGTTCCGCGGGGGTGATGCCTGATGCCGACGCTCACCTACCTCCAGGCGATCTCGGCCGCTCTGCGCGACGAGCTGCGGGCCGACCCGCGGGTTTTGGTGATGGGCGAGGACATCGGCGTGTTCGGTGGCGCCTTCAAGGTCACCGATGGGTTCTTCGGTGAGTTCGGTGCCGATCGGGTGATGGACACGCCGCTCGCCGAGTCGGCGATCATCGGGTGTGCCGTGGGCGCCGCCGTCGTCGGCATGCGCCCGGTGTGCGAGATGCAGTTCGCCGACTTCATCTCCTGCGGCTTCGACCAGCTCGTCAACGTGGCGGGCAAGATGCACTACCGCCAGGGCCTTGCCGTGCCGCTCGTCGTGCGACTGCCGTCGGGCGGCGGATTCTCCGGCGGGCCGTTCCACTCCCAGAACCCCGAGGCGTGGTTCATGCACGCGCCGGGGATCAAGGTGGTGGCGCCATCGACCGCTTCGGATGCCAAGGGGCTGTTGCACGCCGCCATCCACGATCCGAATCCGGTCTGCTTCATGGAGCACAAGCACCTGTACCGGCGGGTGAAGGGCGAGGTGGCCGAGGGCGTGTTCGAGACGCCGTTCACGGCGCGGGTGGCCCGGCCGGGGTCCGACATGGTCGTGATCGCCTACGGAGCGATGGTGGGCGTGGCGCTGGAGGCGACTTCCGATCTGGACGGCGCCTCGGTGGAGGTGCTCGACCTGCGCTCGCTCGTGCCGCTCGACGAGGAGGCGATCCTCGACTCGGTGGCGCGCTGCTCGAAGGTGGTGATCGTCGACGAGGCCAATCAGTGCTGCGCCGCGGGCGCGCAGGTGGCTGCGCTGATCGCGGAGAAGGGGTTCGAGTCGCTCGACGGCCCGGTGGTGCGGGTCGCGACGCCGGACGTCCCGATCCCGTTCTCGCCACCGCTGGAGCAGGCCGTGCTGCCGAACGTCGAGCGAGTGAGGGAGGCGTGCCTTGAGCTCCTCGAGTACTGAGACCGTCGTCGACGTCACGATGCCCCAGATGGGGGTGTCGGTGGCCGAGGGAACGATCGTCGCCTGGCGCGTGTCGGTGGGCGACCGGATCGAAGCCGACGCGACGATCTGTGACATCTCCACCGACAAGATCGACACGGAGGTGCCGTCGCCGGCGAGCGGCGTGGTGACCGAGATCCTGGTGGCGGTGGAGGAGACGGTGGACGTGGGGACGGTGCTGGCGCGGATCGATGGCGGCGGTGGCGGTGCGTCTTCCTCCTCCGCGGCCTCCACCCCTCCCTCCTCCGCAACCTCCGCCAACGGCGCGCCTGATTCCGGTGCATCCAGTGGGAGGGAATCCCCGGCGGCGGACGGCAACGGGGCGGCCGCCCCCTCGCCCTCCAGGTCCCCGTCCCCCGCAGTCGCCACCCGGCGCTATTCGCCCGTGGTCCAGCGGATCGCCGCCGAGCACGGCATCGACCTCTCGACCGTGACGGGGACGGGCCGCGCCGGGCGCGTGCGCAAGCAGGACGTGCTGGCCGTCGTCTCCTCCGAGGCGCCGGCGGTGGAAGAGCCGCCGCTGCACATCGAGAGCCCGTACCGGCCCGGACCCGCCACAGCCGACCCAACCGGCGCCGGCTCCGCCGGCGCCCTCCCCATCCCCGGTGGCGGACGGCGGGCTGTCGCGCATGCGCCGGCAGATCGGCGAGCACATGAAGCGCTCGCTCGACACGGCCGCCACGTGCACGACCTGGATCGAGGTCGACATGAGCCGCGTGGAGGCGGCGCGCGCCCGGCTCAAGGTGACCGCGCTGGCGTTCGTCGCCCGCGCGTGCATCGACGCGATCCGCGAGCACCCGGCGTTGAACGCCTGGCTCGAAGGCGAGCGATACACCCGCCACGCCGGGGTGAACCTGGGGATCGCCGTGTCGCTCGGCGAGGACGGGCTGATCGTGCCGGTGATCCAGAACGCGCACGAGCTGTCGGCCGAAGGGCTCGCCGCGCGGATCAAGGATCTGGCGCGCCGGGCACGCGGGCGCGAGCTGAAGCCTGACGACGTCCAGGGCGGGACGTTCACGATCACCAACCCCGGTCAGTACGGCTCGATCATGGCCACGCCGGTCATCAACCAGCCGCAGGTGGCGATCCTCGACTTCGAGGCGACGATCAAGCGCGCCGGTGGTCGTGACGGACGCCGACGGCAATGACTCGATCGCAATCCGGCCGATGACGATCCTCGGTCTCAGCTGGGACCATCGTGCATTTGGACGGTGTCCTCGCCGCACAGTTCCTGGCCACGGTCAAGCGGGAGCTCGAGGATGTCTCGCTGAGCTCTGGGTGTGCCACCTGGGCACGGTCGAGTACCGGGAGGCGTTCGCGCTCCAGCGCCGGCTGGCCGCCGCGCGCCAGCGGGAGGAGATCCCGGACGTCCTGCTGATGCTCGAGCACTGGCCGGTCTACACCCGCGGGCGCCGGTCGGTCCCGGGCGAGCTGCCGATGGGCGAGGACTGGTACCGGATGCAGGGCTTCGACATCGTCGAGACCGACCGCGGCGGGAAGGTCACCTACCACGGGCCGGGACAGCTCGTCGGCTATCCGATCGTCCGGATCGATGACGTGGTCGAGTACGTGGCCGCGCTCGAGCGGGCTTTGGTGGCGGCGCTCGGGGAGGTCGGCGTGCGTGCGCGCGGGCGCTCCGAGGAGGGGATCGAGTTCACGGGCGTGTGGGCCGAGGATCGCAAGATCGCCTCGATCGGCGTGCACGTCTCCGGCGGCGTCACCACCCACGGGTTCGCGGTCAACGTCGAGAACGACCTCCAGCCGTTCTCGTGGATCGTCCCGTGCGGCCTCGAGGGCGTGCGCATGACCTCGATCGTCCGCGAGACCCGCCGGCTGGCCGGCGAGATGAAGTGCTTCAGACGGCGCGCGGCCTGGAACGTGGCGCAGGCGCTGGGCCGGCGCCAGCGCCTGGTGAGCCGTCGCCGGCTGGAGGACCTTGCGCCAGCAGCGCCGCCACCGTTGCGTGAAGCTCCGCTGGTCGGGTCTTGATCTGCCGGTCGGTGGTGCGGACCACGCGCCAGCCGGCGACGAGCGCGCGCTGATCGCGCCGGCGATCGCTCTCGAAGCGCTGACGCGTCCGGTGGTACTTGGCGCTGTCGACCTCGACGATCAGCCGCTGCGCGCGCCACATGAAGTCGGGCCGGATCATCCCCTCGCCGTCGCCGAGGTCGAGCCACTGCTGAACCTCCGGCTCCGGCAATCCTACGGCCCGGCTGAACAGGAGCATCGCCTCCTCCACCTCGCTTTCGGTCAGGGTCGAGCCGATGTAGTGCTCCTCCAAGATCCAGCGAATTGGCTTGGCCCCGCGCCGGGTGGGGTTGCGGCTGAGCTGGTCCTCGATCGCCCGCAGGTCGAGCAGCTGCTGCGCCTCTGATCGGTCGAACGCCTTCTCGAGCTGGCGCCGCGGGACGACCTCGGCGAGGTCGAACAGCGTCCGCGCCACCGTGGTGCACGGGATCCGCGCCACGCTGGTCGCGTCCGCCGGCGCCAGCGTGATCGAGCGGTGGACGAGCATGCCGGCGGGATGGCTCCGGCCGGCATGCGTCGGCACGGTCACCTCGACCTTGCGTCCACCCGCCGTCCCGCAGACCGTGCAGCGCCGCCGCCGAGCGGTGAGAGAGCACCGCGCCGTCGCCGCAGGCGAGGACCGCCGCCAGATAGAGGCCGTTGCGCGTCAGCAGCGACTTCGGGACCAGCGCGTAGACGCGACCGATGAATGCGGTGGAGGCGACCGGCGCGGCGCGCTTGTGGATCGCGCTGATGCTCAGCCCCAGCGCAAGCAGCTGACTGAGGTGCACGACGGCGTGCTGCCGCGCCGCGAGCGCTGCGATCGCCCGGTCAACCAAGGAGGCTGGCGAGAAATCGCGCCTATACATTCCGATATCTCAGCCACGCCCCTGGTTCCCCCCCGCACGGCCCCCGGTTCGCCCCCCGGCGTGTGACAAATCTGCGTCGGTACCCTTCGTTGAATGGCAGCACCGACACGATCGAGAGCCAATCCCGGCGGGATCGCCGACGTGCTCACGGTGCTGGGCCCCGAGACCCTGCCCCTCAAGTCCCGCAAGCCGCCCTGGTTCAAGGTGCCGGCGCCCGGGAGCGCCCGTTACCGGCAGCTCGGCGCGCTCATCAAGGCCGAGAACCTGCACACGGTCTGCCAGGAGGCGGCCTGCCCGAACATCGGCGAGTGCTGGACGCGGGGAACGGCCACCTTCATGATCCTCGGCGACACCTGCACCCGCCGGTGCGGCTTCTGCAACGTCAAGACGGGCAAGCCGACCTGGGACGACCCGCTGGAGCCGGCGCGGGTCGCGAGAAGCGTCGCCAAGATGGGGCTCCGCCACGCCGTCATCACCAGCGTCGACCGCGACGACCTCCCCGACTACGGCGCCTCCGCGTTCGTCGGCGTGATCCGGCAGATCAGAAGGCAGGCGCCGAGCTGCAAGGTGGAGGTCCTGACGCCCGACTTCCGCGGCGAGGAGATGCCCTTGGCCAAGGTCATCGCCGAGAGACCCGACGTGTTCAACCACAACGTCGAGGTCGTGCCCGCGCCTCTACCCGGTGGCGCGCCGAGGCTCGACCTTCGAGCGCTCCACGCGAGTACTACGCAACGCCAAGGAGATGGGCGGCGATGAGGTCACGACCAAGTCGGGGCTGATGGTCGGGCTCGGCGAGACGCACGACGAGATGGTCGAGACGTTCGCCACGCTCCGCCGGCACCACGTCCAGGTCCTCACCGTGGGGCAGTACCTCCGCCCCACGGAGCGCCACCTCCCCGTCGTCCGCTACTGGCACCCGGACGAGTTCGCGGCCCTCGAAGCGGCGGCCTACGCGCTGGGATTCGAGCACGTCGCCGCCGGCCCACTCGTGCGCAGCTCCTATCACGCCGACCAGCACGTCCCGCAATCCGAACCCGGGGTCGGGCCGCTGAGAGAGGCCGCGGTATGAGCAACAGGCGCCGGCTGATCCTGATCGCCGCCCTCGTCGGGCTGGCCGTGCTCGTAGCCGCGCCGGCCGCCATGGCCCGCGCCGGCGGTGGCTCGTCCGGCTTCGGTGGCGGGGGAGGCGGTGGCGGCGGCGGCCGCGGGGTGGGCCTCTACATCCTCATCCAGATCCTGGTCCGGATCGCGATCCTGGGCCACGGCCTCGGCGCGCTGGTCCTGATCGCGCTGGCGATCGCCTGGCTGATGTTCACCCGGGTCGCGCCCGCGGCCCGCGCCCGCTACGCCGAGGGCGCCGGACCCGGTCACCGCCGGCGCACCACCCGCCGGCGCCGCCGGGTCGAGGCGGCGGCCGCGGAGGCGGCGGAGGATGACCCCGCGTTCGCGTCGGACCGAGTCAAGCCGGCGGCGGCGCGGCTGTTCGTCGACATCCAGCGCGCCTGGGACAGCGCCGACCGTTTCACGCTGCGCGCGCTGGTGGCGCCCGAGCTGCTCAGGGAATGGGAGCGACGGCTGGACGACTTCGAGTTCCGCGGCTGGCGCAACCGCGTCAAGCCGCTCGACCAGCCAAAGGTCGAGTACGTGGGGATCAACCACCGCGGCGAAGACGGCGACAGCGTCACCGTCCGCGTCGAGTGCAGGCTCGAGGACTACGTCACAGACCGCAACGGCAACCGCATCAACCGCCGCGGGCATCTCGGCCAGACCACGAAGATCAGGGAGTTCTGGACCCTCGCAAGGCGCGGCCAGCACTGGATTCTCACCTCGATCGAGCATGGCGCCGAAGGCGTCCACAACCTCGAAGACCAGATCGTGGCCACCCCCTGGTCCGACGAGCAGGCCCTCAGAGACGAGGCGATGGTCGAGCAGGCGGCGGCGGACGCGGCGCCCGCCACCGTCGCGATCGCGGAGCTGACGAGCGTGGACTTCGACGGCGACGCCCACGCCCAGGCCCTCGACCTGAGCCTGGCCGACGGCCGCTTCGCGCCCGACGTCCTCGAAATCGCCGTCCGGCGAGCCACCCAAGCCTGGGCCCAGGCGGTGGACGGAGACGACGGCCCGCTGAACGCGATCGCCGATCCGCTCGCCGTCCGAGAGCTGCTGCATCCCGGCGATCCTTCCGGCAAGACCCGCCTCGTCGTGCGCGCCCCTCACGTCAGCCGCATCCGGATCACGAACCTCGACAGCAGCTCGTCCGTGCCGACGATGTCCGTCGCGATCGACCTGACCGGTCGGCGCTACGTCGAGGACCGCGACACGACCGCGGTACTGGCAGGGAGCCGCCGGCGTCCCACTGGCTTCACCGAGCGCTGGACGTTTGCGCTCAACGGCGACGGTAAGCAGCCGTGGCGTATCGTCGCGGTCGACGCGCCCGTCGGACTGGCCTAGCGCTCAGACGCGGCGGACCGCCGCACTCCCGTGATCCCGCTCAAGGACAACATCCCGACGGATCGGTTCCCGTTCGTCACGGTGGCGCTGATCCTCATCAACGCGGTCGCCTACATCCTGGCCATCAGCCACGGAGGGTCGCTGATCAGCGGTCCGGCGAACCCGGAGGTGTTCAAGTACGGGGCGATCCCAGCCGCGTTGACCCACTACGGGGCCCACTGTGCGGAGGTCATCCGGGTGGGTCAGAACACGCCGACGATCCTCTGCAACACGGCGCTGCTGAGCGCCAATCACATCCCTGCGGCGAACCCGCTGCCGCCCTGGGAGACGATCTTCACGGGCATGTTCATGCACGCGTCGATCGTCCACATCGGCGGCAACATGCTGTTCCTGTGGATCTTCGGCAACAACGTCGAGGACTCGATGGGCCCGGTGAAGTACCTGGCCTTCTACCTGCTGGGAGGGCTCGCGGCGCTCGCTCTGCAGGTGGCCGTCGGACCGAACTCGGCCGTGCCCACGCTCGGCGCCTCCGGGGCGATCGCCGCCGTCCTCGGCGGCTACATCCTGCTCTATCCGCGGGCACGCGTGGTCACGCTCATCTTCATCATCCTGTTCTTCACGGTGATCGAGCTGCCGGCGCTCGTGGTCCTCGGGATCTGGTTCATCGAGCAGGCGGCGTTCGGGGCGGCGAACCTGACCAACCCGACCGGTGGTGGCGGAGGCGTGGCCTACTTCGCCCACGTCGGCGGCTTCGTCTTCGGGCTGCTGACGGTCAAGCTGCTCGCCACGCGGCGCAAGGCCGTTCCGGCGGCGAGGTTCCCGGTGTATTGAGGATCCCGCTCCTCATCGCGCTGCTGTTCACGCTCGCGCTCGGCGCGGCCACGGTGACGAGCTTCGTGCGCAGCGGAGTGACCGGGCTCGGGATCGTGTCGGCCTGCCTCGTCCTCGTGATTGGGGTGGCGATCGTCGGCGCGATCCGTCAGCCTCCGCGGGAATGACTCGCCCGCTGGTCCTCGAGCCAGGTCGGATGCGGCGGCGGCCGCGCCGGCGGCTGATGCGGAGAGTCGCGTGGGTTCTCGCAGCCGTGGTGGTCAGCGCGATCGTCCTGCTCGTGTTCATGGACTCCCGCGCCGCCGGACCGACCCAGGTCGACAAGAAGCCGCCGGCGCCGAAGCCCGTCCACCGGCCGCCGCCGCTGTCCAACTACGCCACCGAGCCCGTCCCACCGTCCGCTCAGGTCCACTTCACGCCCCACGTCCCTCTCCGCGCCGGACTCCTGTTCGACGTCGACACCGGGAAGGTGCTCTGGCAGCAAAACCCCTCGAACGCCCTCCCCATCGCCAGCCTGACCAAGATGATGACGGCGCTCATCGTCGTCGCCCACGCGCCGCCGGACGGCCAAGTCCTGATCACCCACGACGCGCTCCACTACACCGGCTCGGGCGTCGGGCTGCTGCCGCTGGGCAAGCACGTGCCGGTCGAGACGCTCCTGTACGGGCTGCTCCTGCCCTCCGGCAACGACGCGGCGAACGCCCTGGCCGATCACGTGGCCGGCACCCGGGCGAGGTTCATCGCGATGATGAACGCACAGGCCACGCGGATGGGCCTGCGCTGCACGCACTTCGACACGGTCTCGGGGATCGTCGACCAGGGCAACTACTCGTGCGCGAGCGATCTGGCGACGATCGCGCACGCGGTCCTGCTCCAGCCGCGGCTGGCGAGGATCGTCGGATCGCGCAGCGCGGTCCTGCCCTTCCCGATCAAGGGCGGCAAGCTCTATCTCTACAACAACAACCCGCTGCTGATCGCGCGCTATCCGGGCATCGACGGCGTGAAGACCGGCTACACCCAGGCCGCCGGCGCCTGCCTCATCGCCGCCGCCCGCCGGGGACACACGTGGCTCGGCGTCGTCGTCCTGCATTCAAACAATCCGGCGCAACAGGCGCAGAACCTACTCAATGCCGGCTTCGCCCGTCATCCGGCGCACTGACACCTTGCGTCCCGGAGCGCACAGCGGTTCAATCGCACCTAACAGGGAAACGAGGAACAACCGCGCGCCGAACCGCCGCGGCGCGCCGAACCACAGAATCACGACCAGGAGAGGCGCAGATGTCCCCCGTCAACTACCAGACGATCAAGCTGAGCAAGGGTAAGCACACCTCGCCGGAGGACGGCGCGTGCGTGATGGAGCTGGCCTCGATGCTCGCCGACGAGCAGTTCAGCGACCACCCGGCGTCGGTGTGCCCTGTGATCGGGTCGTTCCTGCGGGCGTACAACGACTCGGTGGACGACAGCCGCCGCCAAGACCTGTACGGCTACGCCTCCCGGGTGGTGGGGACGCGCGCCTCGGGCGAGGTTCAGCGCCTGCGCGCCGAGCGGCTGCTCCAGTGGGCGGCCGAGCTCCGCCAGCGCCGGTGGACTCGAGTGCTCCTGCCGCCGCGCCTACGCGCCGTCGGACTCCACCGCCATCCGCCACTCGACGCGGTCGGGACGCACGCGGTTCACGCGATCCCGCGCCACAACGACGAGACCCACAGCGAGGTGCTGGCGCTGGTGGAGGAGCTGCTGACGATCACCGATCCGTCGGGGACGATGCCGGCGGCCGCGCCGCCGCGGATGCTCGATCCCGGCGGTCTAGCGCGTAGGGACAGGAACCTCGTCGCCGTCCGACACGACGAGGATCGCGCCTTCACCGGTGCTGTAGGCCTCCTCGCCGTGCTGGACGACGTCCATCCCGAGCGCCTCCTCGCGCTCGGTGACGCGGAGCGGCGTGAACAGCCGGATCACGCGCAGGATCAGGTACGTGCCGGCGAACGCATAGGTGGGACCGACGAGCACGGCCATCACCTGCCACCCGAGCTGGCCGGGATGGCCGTAGAGCAGCCCGTTGGACACGCCGTTCCAGGATCGCTGGGCGAAGAAGCCGATGAACAGGATCCCGGTCAGCCCGGCCAGGCCGTGAGCGGCGAGCACGTCGAGGGTCTCGTCCAGGCGCGTGCGGGGACGCAGCATGATCAGCGTGTAGCTGGGAAGCGCAGCCAGGGCGCCGAGCAGCATCGCCCAGCCGGGCCCGATGTATCCGGCCGCCGGCGTGATGCCCACGCAGCCGACGATGATCGCGGTGGCGGCGCCGATGGCGGTGACGCGCCGGTCGCGCAGGATGTCGAGCACGAACCACACCACGAGCGTGCACGCCGGCGTGAGCAGGGTGTTGGTGAAGGCCAGCACCGATGCGTGGCCGGTCGAGTAGCCGCTGCCGCCGTTGAAGCCGAACCAGCCGAACCACAGCAGACCCGCTCCGAGCAGCGCGTACACGGCGTTGTGGGGCAGCAGCGCCTGGCGGCCGTAGTCGCGGCGGGTGCCCACCGCGATGGCGGCGGCGAAGGCGGAGAAGCCCGAGGCCATCTCCACCGGGACGCCGCCCGCGAAGTCGAGCGTGCCGTGCTGCTGAAGCCAGCCTCCGCCCCAGACCCAGTGCGCGAGCACCGAGTACACGAGCACCGACCACAGGACCATGAACACGAGAAAGGGCCCGAAGCGCATCCGCTCGACCACCGCCCCGGAGATCAGCGCCGCGGTGATGATGCAGAACGTGGCCTCGAAGGCCATGAACAGGAGCTGGGGGATCGCGGTGCCGGCGCGCGGCGCGAAGCCCACGCCATGGAGCCCGACGAACCCCAAACCGCCGATGAACCCGTTTCCGTGGGAGAAGGCCAGCGAGTACCCAACCACGGCCCAGGCCACGGTGACCACTCCGAGCGCGCCGATGCTCATCATGAACGTGTTCAGCGTGTTCTTGGAGCGGACGAGGCCGCTGTAGAAGAGTCCGAGCGCGGGCGTCATCATCAGCACCAGCGCGGTGGCGACGAGCATCCACGCGGTGTCGCCCGCGCTTATCCGAGCCGCCATCAGTCGTCGACCGGCGTGACGGCGCCGTGGTCGGTCTCGCCGGTGCGGATCCGCAGCGCCTGCTCCAGCGGGAGCACGAAGATCTTGCCGTCGCCGACGTCCCCGGTGCGCGCACCCTCGCAGATGGCCTGGATCGTCGGCTCGACGAACTCGTCCGAGACGGCGATCTCGAAGCGCATCTTCTCCGAGAGCTCCATCTTCACGCGCGTGCCGCGGTAGGTCTCGACCCGGTCGAGCTCGCCGCCGTGGCCCTGGACGCGGCTGAGGGAGAGCCCCCGGACCTCCGCCCGGTAGAGCGCCTCCAGCACGTCATTGGCCTGCTCCGGCCGGACGATCCCGATGACCAGTTTCACTGTCCCAACGCTCCTGTTCGTGGCCGGGGGGCGCGGTGCCACTGCGGCAGCCCGCCCGTAGGCGCTCCTGTGCGTGGCGGGCAGGATCGGGTGCCAATGCGGCGGCGCGTCCGTCTTCCGTGCCCGCGGAAGTCGTGGAGGGTACACAGGCGTACATGGATCTCGATCCCGACCCGCTGCGCCAGTTCGCCCGCTGGTTCGAAGATGCGCCCGAGCCGCAGCCCGAGGCGGTGGCGGTGGCGACCGCCACTCCGGACGGCGCGCCCTCGGTGCGGATGGTGCTGATGAAGGGCTTCGACGAGCGGGGGTTCGTCTTCTACACCAACTACGAGAGCCGCAAGGGGCGGGAGCTGGCGGCCAACCCCAGGGCGGCGCTGCTGTTCCACTGGCCGGGGCGCCAGGTGAGGATCGAGGGGCGCGTGGAGCGAACCTCGCCCGGAGGAGTCGGCCGCGTACGCGCGCTCGCGGCCGCGCGGAAGCCAGTTGAGCGCGCTCGCCTCGCGACAGAGCCGGCCGGTGGAGAGCCGAGGCGAGCTCGAACGACGGGTGGCCGAGCTGGCGCGGGAGTATCCGGACGAGCTACCGGTTCACGCCGGCTGGGGCGGGTTCCGCGTCAAACCCGACAGCTACGAGTTCTGGGTGCACCAGGCGGATCGGCTGCACGACCGCTTTCGGTACGAGCGGGAGAACGGACGTTGGCGGATCGAGCGCCTCAGCCCGTGAACGCCGGGCCGGAGCTGCCGCTGCGGTGGCGGCGGTGCGCGGGACGGTGGGGCCGGCGCTTGGGCTTGGGCTTGGCCGCGGGCGCGGCGACCTCGCTCGGCTCGTAGTCGTTCCAGTTGACGAGGACTCCGTCGGTGAGCGAGTCCCAGTTGGGCGTCGTGACGGTGCGCAGGGGCCCCGCGCCCCGGGAGCGGAGTTGGAAGGTGGTGGTGCCGGAGGCGGTCGGGCTCGAGGGGATGAAGACGTCGCCCGCCGCGATGAACGGGAGGTTGCCGATCACGGGATCGGAGGTGAGATCCGTCTGCCGGTTGCGGTTGTCGTCGAAGGCGAAGTAGGCGTTGATCTGCTTGGTCCACGGGCACAGGCTCGCCGTGCAGACGCTCGTCCCGTTGATGGTCAGGACGTCGGTCTGGCCGGGCACGTCGCCCCAGAGCTCCTTGTAGCGGACGTTGACCGCCGATTCGCTCCCGGGCCGGTTGCCGGCGTAGGTGGTGAGAGCCACCGAGTCGAGCAGGCGGAGCGTGTAGTCGCTGCGCGCGAACGGCTCGTAGTAGATGTGCAGCGTCGGCTGCCCGGTCTGCACGATCGCGAACTCGTAGCGCCGGCCCGACTGGACGGTGATCGGGCCCCAGCCGCCCCCGCCCTCGGAGCCGTCGGTGATCGCGCAGCGAGGCGAGCGGCGAGGTCGTCGAGCGGTGGCCATCGGCTTTGAGCGGCCAGACCTGGACGGTCGCGCCGGCCAGGCCCTGGTTCTGCGGGAAGGTGAGCGCGCGGCCGGCGAGCTGGATGCGGCCGGTCTGGCGGACGATGTCGTGCGCGGGCCGCTTGCCGGTCAGGAAGTCGTAGATCTGCTGGAACGACTGCCAGGACGTGCAGGTCTGCACGTGCGTCTGGTTGGGGATCGTCACGTTCCTGGCGCCGTTCATGTGTGGCGTGGTGATCGCGCCGGTCATGGTGCCCTGACGGCGTCCCGCCCACAGCGCCAGCGTCGGTACCCCGGGGTCGTTCGACTGGCCGTCGATGTTCACGTAGTGCGCGACGTTCGCTCGCCGCGCCGCGCCCTTGGAGGAGTCGGTCAGATAGTCGTAGGAGACGGTCGTGCCGAGCGAGTGAGCGACGAGGTCGACCTTCGGCGCTCCCGTCCGCCGCTTGAGCTCGGCGATCTTGGCGTCGATCTGCGCGTCGACCTGGCTCTGATCGGCCGCCGCCCGGGTGGAGTCGTAGTCGACTTCGTCGACGTACCCCGCCGGGTAGCCGTTGCTGGCGAAGCGCAACGCCTGAGACTCGAACTGGGAGCCGGTTCCCTCGAGGCCATGCACGAACAGGACGGGGAGCAGCCGGGGATGGGCCTTGGACGCCGCGCCGGCCGAGGACCCGAGGCGAGCGTGGCGACGAGCACGAGCAGCGCCGCGAGTACTCTGGCCTTGCGCACTTGCATCACATCCTCCCGTTCGTTGCACGCGGAGGTTACCGCGGAGGGCCGGGACAGGATGCGGTCCTCGGTGAGCCGGCGAATCAGTGCTAGAGGGGATCCAGTCCTCGGTCAGCGTGAGCCAGAAGGCCAGCCCGGCGAACTCGCGGTAGCGGCGGAAGGCGCGCTCGATCCCCTTGTCGGTGACCCGGGGCCGGCCCGTCACCCGCCGGTACTTCGGCCGGGTCCACGAGTCGAGGATCAGCCGCCGGTAGCGCCCGAGCAGCATCATCATGTGCGCCATCGCGTACGGGCCCACCCCGGCCAGCGCCAGCAGCGCCTCGGCCACCTCCTCGTCGGACAGCGCCGGATCGCGCAGCGCCTCGAGGTCGACCCGGCCCTCGGCCGCGTCGGCCGCCAGTGCCCGCAGGTACGGGCCGCGATATCCCGCGCGGGCCACGTCGCGGTAGAACGACTCATCGGCCGCCGCCATCTCGGCCGGGGTCGGGAAGGCGTGACGCTCGGGTACGCCAACCGCGGGTGCGCCGAGATGATCGACGAGCGCGGTGACCATCCGCACCGTGCCCGACCAGGCGCAGTTGGTGGTGCAGATCGTCTTGACCACGTCCTCGAACACGGTCGGGCTTCGCAGCATCCGCCCGGCGCCCGCGGTGGCCCAGGCGAGCACGGGGTCGGCCGCGGCCACGGCGTAGAACCCGCTCAGGTCCTGGTCGAGCGCGAGCATCCGCCCGACCTGTTCCTCGACCCCCGCGGATGGTCGACCAGATGGTGCACCATTTGGTCGACCAGATGGTGCACCGAGGACGGAGACGCGGGCAAACCCCGGATCCGCAGGCTCCACCACGACCACCCGGGGACCCCGGTCGGACGGCAGCACCGTCTCCAGCCGCGAGCCGTCCTCGGCGATCCGGTTGGGCGGCAGGTCGGCGACGCCGTGGGAGAGCAGGGTCCGCGCGAAGTCGACCGGCTCGCCGCCGGCACCGCGCAGCTCGATCAACCTGCGGGCACCCGCCGGCGCGCGGCGAGCAGCGTGTTCTGCATCAGGCAGGCGATCGTCATCGGCCCGACGCCACCGGGGACCGGCGTGATCGCGCTGGCCACCTCCTTGACGGCGTCGAAGTCGACGTCGCCGTGCAGCCCATCGTCGCGACCGGTTCATGCCCACGTCGATCACGGTCGCTCCCGGCTTGACCCAGTCGGCCTTGACCATCCGGTCGCGGCCGACCGCGGCGATCAGGACGTCGGCGCGCCGGCACACCCCGGGAAGGTCGCGCGTGCGCGAGTGGCACATGGTCACGGTGGCGTTGGCGCCGAGCAGGAGCTGGGCCATCGGCTTGCCGAACAGGTTCGAGCGCCCGATCACGACCGCCTCCGCGCCCTCGAGGGCCACGCCCTCGAGCAACACCATCACCCCGGCCGGCGTGCACGGCCGCAGACCGGGGAGTCCGAGCGCCAGCCGCCCGGCGTTGGCCACGGTGAGCCCGTCCACGTCCTTGTCGGGATCGATCCGGTTGGTGATCACGGCGCCGTTCAGGTGGTCGGGCACCGGGAGCTGGCAGAGGATCCCGCTGACCGCGTCGTCGGCGTTCAGGGCGTCGATCAGCTCCAGCGCCTCGGCCTCCGTCACCGACGCCGGCAGCGGATGGTGAAAGCTCTCGATCCCAAGCTCGCCGGAGGTGCGCCGCTTCGAGGAGACGTAGATCTCCGAGGCGGGATCGTCGCCGATCAGGACGGTGGCGAGACCAGGCGCGACGCCGTGCTCGGCCGCGAACTCGGCGACCTCGCGGGCCACCTGCTCGCGCAGCGAGGCCGCCACCGCCTTGCCGTCGATGACCCGCGCGGCCATCAGCCCAGCGGGATCGGGTCGTGCTCGAACTGCGTCATCCGCCGCAGATCATCCACGCGCGTCCGGATCTCATCGGCGCCGGTGCGCTGCACCCGCTCGGTCCCGAACTCCTCGACGTTGTACGAGGCCAGGGCGGTGCCGTAGGCCATGGCCTGACGCAGCACGTGCTCGCTCGTCTGCTCCCCCAGGTTCCGCGCGATATGGCCCACGAACCCCCCCGCGAACGTGTCACCCGCGCCGGTCGGATCGACCACCGTCTCGAGCGGATAGGCGGGGAGCGCGAAGAACTGCTCGGCGGTGATGAGCGCGGCGCCGTACTCCCCCTGCTTGGCCACCACCGTGGACGGCCCGAGCTCGAGCACGTCGCGCGCGGCACCGAGCAGGTTGGGGCGGCGGGTCAGCTGGCGCAGCTCGGCATCGTTGAGGATCACGCAGTCGACTCGGCGGATGACCTCGATCAGCGCGTCCCGGGCGATGTCGATCCACAGGTTCATCGAGTCCATGGCCACGAACCGCGCATCGCCGCACTGCTCGAGCACGCTGAGCTGCAGCTCGGGCTGGATGTTGGCCAGGAACAGCACGTCGGCCTCGCGCGATGCCTCGGACAGCTTCGGCTCGAACTGCTCGAACACATTGAGCTCGGTGGCCAGCGTCTCGCGCGTGTTCAGGTCCCAGCCGTACTCGCCCTTCCAGAAGAACGTCCGCCCTCCGCTCACGTGCTCGACGTCGGTCACGTCGGTCCCGCGCGTGCCGAGCGCGGCAACGTCCTCGCTCCCGAAGTCGTCGCCCACCGGCCCCACCACGTGCACGGTGTCGAAGAACGAGGCCGCCAGCGCGAAGTGCGTGGCCGCCCCGCCCAGCATCCGCTCGCGGACGCCGAACGGGGTCTTGACCGCGTCGAAGGCGATCGAGCCGACGACCGTGATGCTCATGCGGCGACCGGCTCCGGCTCGCGGTCGCCGAGACCCGCGGCGTGACGCAGTGCGTCGGCGCGGTCGGTGCTCTCCCAGGTGAACTCCTCACGGCCGAAGTGGCCGTAGGCGGCGGTGCGCTGGTAGCCGGGGCGGTGCAGCTGGAGCTCCTCGCGGAAGGCGCCCGGGCGCAGGTCGAAGTGCTCGTCGATCAGCCGGGCGATCACGCCGCGGCCGACCTTCTCGGTCCCGAAGCACTCGACGGCCACGCTCACGGGACGGGCCACGCCGATCGCATAGGCGACCTGGATCTCGCACCGGTCGGCGAGACCGGCCGCGACCAGGTTCTTGGCCACCCAGCGGGCGGCGTAGGCAGCCGAGCGGTCCACCTTCGAGGGATCCTTGCCGCTGAACGCGCCGCCCCCGTGGCGGGCCATGCCGCCGTAGGTGTCGACGATGATCTTGCGCCCGGTGAGCCCGCAGTCGCCGACGGGTCCGCCGATCACGAACCGTCCGGTGGGGTTGACGAGGAAGCTCTCGCGGAGCGTCCGCTCGTCGTACAGGTCCTCGGGCAGCACCGGGACCACCACGCGCTCCCATAGGTCGTCGCGCAGCAGGGACTCGGAGCCCTCCTCGTGCTGGGTCGAGATCAGAAGCTTCTCGATCGCCACCGGCACCCCGCCGCGGTAGCGCACCGACACCTGGGTCTTGCCGTCTGGGCGGAGGTAGGGGAGCAGGCCGGACTTGCGCACCTCGGACAGCCGCTTGGCCAGACGGTGGGCGAGCGCGATCGGCAGCGGCATCAGCTCCGGGGTCTCATTCGAGGCGTAGCCGAACATCATGCCCTGGTCCCCAGCGCCCTCCACCGAGTCGCCGTCGGAGTCGTAGGCGCGGTCGACGCCCTGGGCGATGTCGGGCGACTGCTTGTCGATTGCGTTGATCACCGCGCAGGAGTCGGCGCTGAAGCCGAGGCTGGGATCGGTGTAGCCGATCGCCCGGATCGTGTCGCGTGCGATCTGCTGAATGTCGAGCGAGGCCGTGGTCGAGATCTCGCCCGAGACCACGACGAGCCCCGTGTTCACGAGGGTCTCGCAGGCCACGCGACCGTACGGGTCTTCGCGCAGCACCGCATCGAGCACTCCATCGGAGATCTGATCGGCGATCTTGTCCGGATGCCCCTCGGTGACGGACTCGGAGGTGAACAGGAACTCATTGTCGGCATAGGTCATGTGTGTCGTCTCCTAGGCGCGCGCGTGTGCGCGTCGCGGAATGCCGGGCAGCAGGAGGCTCCCCGGGAAACGGGTGAGGTTAGCGCTAAGGGTCCGGGCCCCACGGGCCCCAGGGAGGGAACGCGCTCAGGGTGGCGGCCCTTCCACATATAGTCCGGGCATGCGGACGCAGGTCGGGATCGTGGGGGCCGGGCCCGCCGGTCTCACGCTCGCGCTGCTGCTCCAGCGAGCCGGCATCGAGGCGGTCGTCCTCGAGAACCGGACCCGGGAGTACGTCGAGCACCGCACCCGAGCCGGGCTGCTCGAGCACAACACGGTCGAGCTGCTGCACGAGCTCGGCGTGGGCGAGCGCCTGGACCGCGAGGGACTCGAGCATCACGGGATCTACCTGCGCCATCCGGGCCACACCTTCCACGTGCGGATGACCGAGCTGACCGGACGGCGGATCACGATCTACGGTCAGCAGGAGGTGGTCAAGGACGAGATCGCCGCCTGGCTCGAGCGCGGTGGCGAGCTCCGCTTCGAAGTCACGGACGTGGCGGTCCATGACCTGGACTCCGAGCGGCCGCGGATCACCTTCGAGCACGAGGGCGAGCAGCACGAGCTCGAGTGCGACGTGATCGCCGGCTGCGACGGCTTCCACGGCGTCTGCCGCCAGTCCATCCCGGAGGGCGTGCTCACCGAGTACGACTACACGTATCCGTTCAGCTGGCTCGGGATCCTGGCCGAGGCGGCCCCGGCCACGGACGAGCTGATCTACTCGTGGCACGAGCACGGCTTCTCGCTCTACTCGATGCGCTCCTCGAAGGTGAGCCGGCTCTACCTCCAGGTGCCCAACGACGAGCCGATCGAGGAATGGCCCGACGAGCGGATCTGGGAGGAGCTCCAGACGCGGCACGCGCGCGAGGGGTGGCGGATCAACGAAGGGCCGATCCTCGAGAAGGGCATCACGCCGATGCGCAGCTACGTGGCCGAGCCGCTGCGCTACCACCAGCTGTTCCTGGCCGGCGACTCCGCGCACATCGTGCCTCCCACCGGGGCGAAGGGACTGAACCTCGCGGTCAACGACGTCCGCCTGCTCGGCGCCGCTCTGCAGCGCTGGTACGAGACCGGGTCAGCCGACGAGCTGGACACCTACTCGGACCGTGCCCTGCGGCGGGTGTGGCGGGCCCAGGACTTCTCCAACTACATGACCCAGCTCCTGCACGACCTCGACCAGGGAGAGTTCCACAAGCGCCTGCAGCTCGCGCGCCTGGAGTACATCGAGCGCTCGGACGCGGCGGCGCATAGCGTGGCCGAGAACTACGTCGGGTTGCCGGCGGCGCCGGACTTCTAGTCGCCGGCCAGACCGCGTTCGCGGATCTCGCGCCGCGCCGCCTCGGTCTTCTCGAGCGACTCCAGCCCCATGGCCGCGAGGACGGACGGGGTCTTGGTGAACTGGATCTCGCGATAGTCGACGACCTGAACGTGGTTGCCCCAGGGGTCGGTGAAGTCGAGCGAGCCCGAGCCCTGTACCTCCACGCCGGCGCCGGCGAGCTCGGCGCGCACGCCCTCCTTGTCGTCGACGACGAGGCCGAAGTGCCGGGAGGTGTCGGGCGGCTGCCGCCGCCCGGCGGACAGGGCGATGAACTGGTCGCCCATGTCGATGAACGCCATGCGGTTGCCGTGGCGGCCCCGGAGCTCGAACTCGAAGAAGCGCCCGTACCACGCGAGCGCCTCCCCGATGTCGCCCACTTCGAGCGCGATGTGGTTGATGCCGACGAGCCGCGCCATCAGCCCGGGAGCACCAGCATCGAAGGATGCGCGGCGTCGCGGAGCACCTCGACGTCGACCGGCTGAAGCCGCGTCGTCGTCACCGGGTCCTCCCCGGTACCGGGGTTGCGGGCATATCGGGGATGAGCGCCGGAGGACACCTGGAGGCGGATGCGGTGGCCGGCGGCGAAGCGGTGCGCGGTCGGCCACAGCTCGAAGGCCACTCGCCGGCTGCCGTCCGCCGACTCCTCGAATTGCTCCGGCACGACTCGCTGGAGGGCGTCGCACACGTTGCGCGACACGCCCTTGCGATCGACCTCGCACACCCGCGCGAACAGGTCGAAATAAGGCGAGCTGGTACGCACCCATAGCTCCACGCTGACCGGTCCGATCGCCTCGAGCGGCTCCCGGAGCGGCTCGCCGGTGTATACGAGGACGTCGTCGCGCGTCTCGAGCGGCCGGTTGTCGAGGACCGGGTCGCGCGCCAGCAGCACCGGCCCGCCGAGCGAAGGCGTGGGGTCGGCCGGATCGAAGCGGTAGCGGTCCCCGCCCGTCTCCTCGCCGACGGGTTCACTCTCGGTCAGCCGGTGGTTCGAGGCGAGCCACAGCCGCCGCGGGCGCATCCCCGGAGGCGGCCAGGCCTCGAGGGTGCGCCAGCCGCCGTGGGGCTCCTCGCCCGTCACGAACACCCGGACTGCGTCGTCGGGCATCAGCCGGTCGTCGCCCAGCAGCTGGGCGCGCAGCCATCCCGCGCCGTCCTTGAGCGAGGCGGCCATCAGGCCCGGGGCGGTGTGCGTCCACGGTCCGATGATGAGCTGCGTCCGGCGCCCGGCCGCGTGCAGGGTGGCGAAGTCGTCGAGCATCCAGGGCAGGAAGATGTCGTACCACCCGCCCATGAGCTGAACCGGGACATCTACATCGGCCACGCCGGCGGCGAAGTCGCGAGCCGTCCAGTACTCGTCCTCGCGCGAGTACCTCCCCAGCCCGCGCCGGTACCAGTCGACCTGCGCCCCGGTGGCGCGCTCGTCGAGCTCGCTCAGCGGGAGCTCGGAGAGGACGGACGGCAGCCGCTGCAGGCCGCGCGCAATCGCCAGCGGCGCGAGCAGGCTCTCCTGCGCGGCGACGATCACCATCCACGACGCCGTCGTCTCGAGCGACATGCTGCCACCGGGATATGTCTGGCCGTGGAACTGCGAGGCGGTCACCTGCAGCGCGAGCGCGTCCGGGCCCTCTCCATCGGCCGCGGCCACAGCCCACTGCACCAGCCCCAGGTAGCTCGGCCCGAACATGCCGACGCCGCCGGAGTGCCACGGCTGAGCGCGGATCCAGCGCAGCGTGGCCAGCCCGTCCGCGCGCTCGTCGAAGGGGTTGAAGTCGCCCTCGGAGCCGAACGTCCCGCGGACGCTCTGGATCACCACCTGTAGGCCTCGCTCGGCGAGCAGGCGCCCGAAGATCAGGCCGATGAACTGACGGCGTCCATAGGGCGAGCGCAGCAGCACGGTCGGCTGGGGGCGGTCGCGAGTCGCCCTCTCGACCCAGCGATCGGCGAGCAGCACCGCGCCGTCATCCATCTCAGCCCGAAGGTCGTGCTCGCACACCACGTCGTGCGTCTCCGCGCGCACCAGGTGCATGCGGCGGGCCAGGATCTCGCTGGCGGTGCTCACGCCGTCTGCCCGGCCAGCTCGCGCGCCGGCTCCCGCGCCAGGTCATGCGCCAAGCGGCGCACGACGTCGGCCAGGTCAGGATGCAGGTCGGGATCCCAGTGCTCGCACAGCCGGGCGAGGGTGGCGCGCCGCTCCTCGACCAGGCGCTCCGCCGCCTCGCCTCCGGCATCCGTCACCTGGCGCGCACCGATGCCCTCGACGAGGAGCCCCTTCTGCTGGAGCTCAGCCAGCGCCGCGTTTCCAACCTCGATCGGGATGTCGAATTCTTCACACAGGGCGTCCACGTCCGCGGCGGGATTCTCGTTCAGGCGCACGATCAGCCACGCCGCGGCCGGCGACAGGTCGACGCCGGCGCGGGCCACGATCTCCGCCACCAGCCGCCGGCGTTCCTCACGTCCCACGACCGAGCTGAGCGCGCGGGAGGCCTCGGCCAGCGAGTCGGTGTGCTTGGGCACGGCGAAGCTCTCCCCCACGCCGCTGCCGGCCGCGACGGTGTCGCGGAGCTGGCGCTGCTCGAGCATCCAGCTGAGGAGAAAGGCGAACGCGGCCACGCCCGCGGCGACCACGAACACGGTGTTCAGCGCGTGCGTGAAGGCGGTCACGTACGCGGTGTGGACCGGCGCCGGGAGCTTGTCGAGCGCGGCCGGGTTGGCCGCCACGCCGCCCGAGACCTTGGTCGAGGCGCCGGCCGGGAGCAAGGTGGCCAGCTCGTTGGCCAGCCGGTTGGAGAAGATCGAGCCGAGCACGGCGGTGCCCACCGAGCCGCCGATCGAGCGAAACAGCGTGGCTCCGGACGTGGCCACCCCGAGGTCCTCGTAGGCAACGGCGTTCTGAACCGCGAGCACGAGCACCTGCATGACCAGGCCGAGCCCGAGTCCGAGGACGAACATGAACGCCGACGCCGCCAGGCGCGACGTGTGGGCGTCCATGGTCGAGAGGAGGACGAGGCCGGCGACCATGATCGCGGTGCCGGCGATCGGGAACGGCTTGTAGACGCCGGTACGGCTGATCATCTGCCCCGAGCCGATCGAGGTCAGCAGTAGGCCGCCCATCAGGGGGAGGATCTGAAGGCCCGATCCCGTCGGGCTGGCGCCGTTCACCACCTGGAGGAACAGGGGCAGGTAGGTGACCGAGCCGAACAGGGCGAAGCCCACCACCAGCCCGATCCCGCTCGTGACCGAGAACACCCGGTTGCGGAACAGGCGAGGAGGGAGGACCGGCTCGGGAGCCCGCCGTTCGACGATCACGAACAGGCCCAGGAGCACCAGCGCGCCCACCAGGAGCGCGAGCACGAAGCCCGATGTCCACTTGTAGCTCGTGCCGCCCAGCGTGCACGCGAGTACGACCGCGCTCAGACAGGCGGCCAGCAGCCCGGCTCCGAGGTAGTCGATCCGGTGATGGACGTTCTGCTTGTGCGACGGGAGCGTCGCCGCAAGCACAACGAGGGCGAGCACGCCGAGCGGCAGGTTCACGTAGAAGATCCACCGCCAGGAGAGGCTCGAGGTGAAGAACCCGCCGAGCAGCGGTCCGATCACACTGGCCAGCCCGAACGCGGCGCCGAAGAACCCCTGATAGCGCCCGCGCTCGCGCGGGGGCACGACGTCGCCGATGGCGGCCATCGTCGACACCATCAGCCCGCCGCCCCCGAGCCCCTGGACGGCGCGGAACACGATCAGCATGGTCAGGCTCTGGGCCACCCCGCACAGGGCCGAGCCGGCCAGGAACAGGACGAGCGCGGACTGGAGCACGATCTTGCGCCCGTACTGGTCGCCGAGCTTTCCGTAGACGGGCGTCACCGCGGTCTGGGCCAGCAGGTACGCGGTCACCACCCACGAGATGTGCGAGAGGCCGCCGAGGTCGCCGACGATCGTGGGCAGCGCCGTGGAGACGATCGTCTGGTCGAGCGCCGCCATCAGCATCACGAGCATCAGCCCGGCGAACACGACCAACACCCCCGGTCGGTCCCGCTCCCGCGCTACGCCGACCGCCACGCTCACTCGGCCGATCATACGCCCGGCCTGGTCTTGCACGCCCGCTGGCGCGACGAGGGATCCGCTTCCGTGCGCCGAACTGCGGGTCAGGAGACGTACTAGGAGAACAGGAGGTCACGTGGCCAACTTCGAGAGGCGCAGCGTCATGCTGGAGAAAGAGGCGAAGCGGCAGTCGACCGGGTCCCGGTTCGGCGACCTGAGCGATCGTCTCGCCCGGGCTTTCACCGGAACCGAGCGCAAGGACGGCGCGTGGGAGGAGCCGAGCGGCGAAGAGGAGTACGAGCTGCGCGACGAGCGTCCGCCCGAGTGGGAGCAGGTCGTCCCGCGGTTTCCCGTCGTCCGCCAGGGCTACGACACCGCCTCCGTGGACGCGCACATCGCGGACCTCGAGCAGGAGCTGTCCGAGCTCGACCGGGAGCTGAGCGAGCTGCGGGCGCACGTGCCGGCGGAGAACCAGGTCGAGGAAGAGATCCAGCGGATCGGCGAGCAGACCTCGGCGATCCTGCTCGCGGCGCACGACAAGGCGCACGAGACGACGCGTCACGCTCAGGACCAGGCGGACAGGGTGCTGAAGGATGCCGCCGCGAACGCGATCGCGATCACCAAGGACGCGAACCGCAAGCTGCACGAGCTGGAGACCGAGAAGCTGTCGGTGTGGCGGGAACGCGCAAGGCTGCTCGAGGACGTGAGCAACCTCTCGAACGCGCTCTCACGGCTGTCAACGGAGGCGGGCAAGCGCTTCCCGGCCGAGCCCAAGGTGACTCCGCTGACCGCGGCGGCGTCCGAGACGACGGAGCCCGCGCCGGTCCCGGCGCAGTAGCGGCGCCCCTGGCGACTCCGGCGGCGCGCCCCGCGCCGGGTCGCTAGGGTCCAGCCGCGATGAAGATCACCTACACGCACACCGACGAGGCGCCTGCGCTCGCCACGAAGTCGCTGCTGCCGATCATCCAGGCCTTCGCCAGCGCCGCCGACGTCGAGATCGAGCTGCGTGACATCTCCCTCGCCGGCCGGATCCTGGCCCAGTTCCCGGACGAGCTCGACGAGGACCAGCAGGTGGCCGACGCGCTCGCCGAGCTGGGCGAGCTGGCCGAGACCTCCGAGGCGAACATCATCAAGCTGCCGAACATCAGCGCCTCGGTGCCCCAGCTGAAGGCCGCGATCTCCGAGCTTCAGGAGCAGGGCTTCGCGATCCCCGACTACCCGGAGGATCCGGGGGACGACGATGAGCGCGAGGCGCAGGCGCGCTACGACAAGGTCAAGGGGAGCGCCGTGAACCCGGTGCTGCGCCAGGGCAACTCGGACCGGCGGGCGCCGGCGTCGGTCAAGGCCTACGCGCGCAAGCACCCGCACTCGATGGGAGATTGGTCTTCGGACTCGCGCTCGCACGTGTCGACGATGAGCGACGGCGACTTCCGCGCCACCGAGCAGTCGGTGACGGTGGCGTCCGAGGGCGAGGTCCGGATCGAGCTGGTGAGCGAGGACGACTCGACGACCACGCTGAAGGAGGGTCTGCCCGTGCAGGAGGGCGAGGTGCTCGATGCCTCGGTGATGCGCCGGGAGGCGCTGCTCGAGTTCCTGTCCGAGCAGATCGACGACGCCAAGGACAAGGACGTGCTGTTCTCCGTGCACCTGAAGGCCACGATGATGCGGGTCTCGGACCCGATCATCTTCGGGTACGCGGTGCGGGCGTACTTCAAGAACGTGTTCGATGAGTACGGCGACGATCTGGAGTCGGCGGGGGTCCATCCAAACGACGGGCTGGCGTCGTTGCTGAAGGCGATCGAGGACCTGCCGTCGGACAAGCGTGACGCGATACAGAAGGCGATCGACGAGGCCTACGAGAACGGGCCGAAGCTGGCCATGGTCGACTCCGACCGCGGCGTCACCGGCCTGCACGCGCCGAGCGACGTGATCATCGACGCCTCGATGCCGGCCGCGATTCGCACCTCGGGGAAGATGTGGAACGCCGACGACGAGCAGCAGGACGCGAAGTTCGTGATCCCGGACCACTCCTACGCCGCCCTGTACGCGGAGACGGTCGAGCACTGCCGCGAGCACGGCGCGTTCGATCCCTCGACGATGGGCAGCACGCCGAACGTCGGCCTGATGGCCCAGGCGGCCGAGGAGTACGGCTCGCACGACAAGACGTTCGAGATCTCCGAGGCGGGAACCGTGCGCGTCGTGGACGGCGACGGCGAGAC
This sequence comes from uncultured Solirubrobacterales bacterium, assembly GCA_963710305.1. GTDB lineage: Bacteria > Actinomycetota > Thermoleophilia > Solirubrobacterales > Solirubrobacteraceae > Palsa-465. Next base: position 532,892 of record CAVPZV010000002.1, read on the forward strand.
GCTGATGGAGACCGAGGTGGCTCCCGGCGACATCTGGCGCATGTGCCAGACCAAGGACGCGCCGATCAAGGACTGGCTCAAGCTGGCGGTGGCACGGGCGCGCGAGACGGGCGCTCCGGCCGTGTTCTGGCTCGACGAGAGCCGGCCCCACGATGCCGAGCTGCTGAAGAAGGTGCGACCGGGGCTGGAGGAGCTCGACACCGACGACGTCGAGATCAAGATCATGGACGTCGCCGAGGCGGCTCGGTTCACGCTCGAGCGCGCCCACAAGGGCGAGGACACGATCTCGGTCACGGGCAACGTGCTGCGCGACTACCTGACCGACCTGTTCCCGATCCTCGAGCTCGGCACGAGCGCCAAGATGCAGTCGATCGTCCCCCTGATGGCGGGCGGCGGCCTGTTCGAGACCGGTGCCGGCGGCTCAGCGCCGCGCCACGTCCGCCAGTTCACCGACGAGAATCACCTCCGCTGGGACTCGCTCGGGGAATACCTGGCTCTGCCGCCGTCGTTCGAGCTGCTGGCGGAGAAGACCGACAACCCGCGGGCCAAGGTGCTCGGCGACGCGCTCGATCGCGCCACCGGTCGGCTGCTCGAGGAGGATCGCTCACCCTCCCGCGAGGTCGGCGAGCTCGACAACCGGGGCAGCCACTTCTACCTGGCCATGTACTGGGCCCGCGAGCTGGCGGATCAGTCCGACGACTCCGATCTGGCCGAGCGCTTCTCCGCGCTAGCCGATCGCCTCGAGTCCGACGAGGAGAAGATCGTCGAGGAGCTGAACACGGTCCAGGGGTCCGAGGTCGACCTCGGCGGCTACTACCGGCCCGACGAGGACAAGATGCAGAAGGCGATGCGGCCGAGCGACACGCTCAACGAGGCGCTCGACGAGTTCGCTGCCGGGGACTAATCGTCCTCGTCCTCGTCCTCGTCGTCGTCGTCCTCGTCGGATGAGGACTCCTCGTCATCGTCCTCCTCCTTGGCCTTCTTCTCTTCCTCCTCCTTCTTCTTGCGCTCTTCCTCCTCCTTCTCCTTGCGCTCCTCCTCCTCGCGCTTCTCCTCCGCCTCCTTGAGGGCTGCCCTCACGTCCTGGACGTCGTCGCTCGTCATCGCCTCGAAGTTCGCGTAGAGCCGCTCCTCCTCCATCTTGTCGCGCTGCTTGATCGCCGCCGGCCCGACGCGTGCCCACAATCCGTCGATCCAGAGCCAGTCGTTGACGAGCTCGGTGCTCAGCAGGTCGCGCTTGACCAGGGTGCCGATCGTCTCGGCGAAGACGAGGATCTTCTGCACCGGAGGATCGGTGGCGTCCGCGTCGTAGGGATCGAAGTCCTCGGACAGGATCTGGGGCATGGCGTCGTTCACGCCCAGCGCAGTCCCCCACTGCGCGATCTGAAGCATCAGCTGGGCGTCTTCTCGGGTCGGTTCGGCCATCGAGTGTCTCCTCCTGTCGGGGTGTCGCCCGCGAGGGCGCCGCGAGCCTACCCGACCGCCAGCGGACGGTACTCCCGATTGGACGTTAGGTTGCGCTCGTCAGGTCGCCGGTCGCGGCCGCGAGCAGCGAGTCGAGGTCGAGTGGCGCGTCGATGGCGGGCGCCTCGTCGGTCCCGTAGCGCGGCCACTCCTCGAACGGCCGGTCCCACGCCAGCTCGAGGTCGTTCCCATCGGGATCGCTCAGGTAGACCGCCAGGTGCGTGCCGTGGTCGGTGAGCTGCCGGAGCGGCCAGTCCACGTCGACGAGCCGCCTCACGGTCTCCGCGAGCCTCGCCTTCGTCGAGAAGTTGAGCGCGACATGGTGGAGCCCGGTGACACCGTCGGGCTGCGGCTGGCCGCCGGCGGACTTCCAGGTATTGAAGCCGAGGTGGTGGTGGTAGCCCCCGGCGGACACGAACAGGATGTCCCCCGTGGTGCCCCAGCCGGGCACGTCGCGCGCCTCGAACACCACGTCGAACCCGAGAACGCCGACGTAGAAGTCGCGGACGCGGTCGATGTCCGCGGTCCTGAGATGAACGTGACCGACCCGCACCTCGGGGTCGATCGGCCGCTCGGCCTTGAGCGAGGGCTCGATCGGACCCTGAGGACCGCTCATCGCTCGCGCTCCACGACGCGAAGCCGGATGTCCCACGGATCGGCCGTGACGAATCCGCCGTCCTCCTGGCCGATGGTCACGCCGGCGGTCGCGAGCCGGGCGCGTACGGCGGCCACCTCCTCGGCGTCGTCGAGCTCGATCGTCCAGTCGCGCAGGCCAACCGTCCCGCGCGGCGTCGGCGGCACGCCTTCGCCCAGCCACGTGTTGAAGCCGAGGTGATGGTGATAGCCGCCGGCGCTCACGAAGGCCGCGCTCGGCATCAGCGCCCACACATCGAAGCCAATCAGGTCGCGGTAGAAGGCCAGTCCGCGCTGCACCGAGCCCACGTGGAGGTGGATGTGGCCGACGCGCAGGCCGGGCTCGACCTGAGCCGCCGGCTCCTCGCCGGCGGTTGTCGCGAGGAGGCTCTCGAGGTCGAGGGGTAGCGGGCCGCCTCGGCCGAACTCCTCCTCGGGCGTGGGCCACACCTCGCGCGGGCGGTCGGCCGCCAGCTCGATTCCGAGCCCGTCGGGATCGGCGAGATAGATCGCCTCGTGGGTCCCGTGGTCGGACGCTCCCTGGATCGGGGTGCGCGTCGCGGCGAGCCGCACGGCGGCGCGCGCCAGCTCTTCGCGCGAGGGGTAGAGAAGCGCGTAGTGGTAGAGGCCGGCGTGTCGTCTCGCGGGCTGCGCGGTGGCGTCCTCGTCGAGGATCAGGACGGTCGCCTCGCCGTCGCCGAGCTCGGCGGTGGGCGGATCGAGGCGCTGGATCCTCAGACCGAGCGCGCGCTGGTACCAGGCCACCGAACGGTCGAGGTCGCTCACGGTGAGGCGGACGGGGCCGAGACGCAGCGTGGCCGGCAGCGACGCCGCCGGCGCTAGAGCTTGAACAGAAGTGATTTCCATCGTTCAAGCATTATAGTTGATTGATCAAGCAGTTTGGCTGCTTGGATGCCCGGCGCGATTCGCGGTGCCTGCAGCCGGGGGTGACGCGCTAGCCGCGCTTCTTCTTCTTGTGGTGCGCCGGCGCGCGCCGCTTGGGCGCAGCCGGCGCGAACGCCGTCGAGGCCGGCGGGGCCCCGAGCTGACGGCCGCCGTAGATCACGTGGCCGGAGGCGTCCTGATAGGTGAGCCACGACACGGTCGACTGCTGATCGACGCCGGGCTTGCTGTAGTCGCACACGCCGTTCGGGAAGGCCTGCTGCAGCTCCTGCCACTGGACCGGCGTGAACGTGACCGGATAGTCCGCGGGGTTCAGCGGCTTGAGCTGGCACTTCAGCACGTCGTCGGTCTTCGGCTCGTCGGCGCCGAAGCGCGGCGTCCCGTAGGCCTGGACGGTCGTGTCGCATACCGTTCTCGGGCAGGTCGGTGCCCGCGCCGTTGGTGCAGCGGTCGGCGACCGTGCCCGGCTTGTCCTGGATGATCTTCTGCGCCAGCGGAACGTTGCGACCGTCGGTGTAGACGCGTGCCAGCCACGAGTCCATCGCGAACACGGCCTGATCGGCATAGTTCGCGTCGCCGATCAGCGGTGCCTGCCCGCGCCACAGCACCTGGTTGGCCGCGGTGCCGAAGTCGCGCAGCAGGCGATCGCGCATCGCGTAGGTGCGGTAGACGTCGTGGAACGCGCCGGGATCCGGGCCGCGCAGGTCGATGATCGCGACCTGGTTGAGGTTGTTGGCCTCGTCGACGGCGCCGCCCTGGTAGGCGCGCTGGAGCGCGATCAGGTCGGCGACCGACCGCTGCGAGGAGAAGTGGCCGTCGTGGTCGAGCCCGCCCACGTGCGCGTTGAGGTCGACGAACTGCTGGGCCGTGAGCAGGCCCTGGCGCAGTCCCTCCAGGCCGTACTGGATGCCGATGTTGTCGAACGGCTCGTTGGCGAAGCCGTCGCTCGGCACGGCGGCCGAACAGGTTGACCATGTAGTCCTCGAGCGTGCAGCGGACGCCGTGCGGATTGGTCTGCGCGTTGTACATCTCGTTCGCCGGCACGTCCGGGCAGGTGCGATCGGCCACGCCGGAGTTGGGGATCGCGGTGGTGAACGTGACCGGGTTGGCCGGGTTCGGGTGGTCGATCACCGCGCTGATCTGAACCGGCGTCCACAGATCGGTGAGATCACGCGTCTTGAAGTAGTTGAGCAGCATGTAGTAGTCCTCGTACTCCATCGCCGAGGACCAGGCGTCGGTGAACGAGCACTGCGGCGTGATGCCCTGGTAGATGCCCGGGATAGGCGTTGGCGACCTGCTGCTGCACGAGCGAGCCGCCGGAGCAGCCACTGCCGATCGTCCACCGGATCTCGCCGTAGCCGTCGATGACGTGCTCCTTGGTCATCTCGAGCGACTCCGCCTCGGTGAGGAGGTTGCAGTTGTGCCCGGCGTTGTCGAGCGCGGTCGACATCACGATGAAGCCGCCGCCGAGCACCTTCTGGTCCTGGACGGTCGGCGCGGTGCCGGTGCCGTAGGTGGTGTCGCAGCTCGCGCCGTGCATGATCACCAGCCGGCCGTTGTACTGACGCTGCGGCGCCCATGGCGCCCACGGCTTTCCGGGCTGCCAGAGGGTCGCGATCGTGTACTGGTCGCGGTCGATGTAGCCGGTCTCCTGGCGGATGATGAACGGGACCGTGACGCCGTCGGTCGTCGTGGTCGTGGCGATCGCCGAAGACGGCGGCGGGTTGCTCGGGTCATAGGACTGGAACGCGTTGGCGTTGCCTTGGCCGGCGCCGTTGGAGCCGGCACCTCCGAGGCCGGTCGGGACGTAGTAGTACGCGTACGTCGGAGCCTGGTCGCACTGCTTGTCGGTGGCGCCGCTCTGGCACAGCCAGGGCTGGATCTGCGGACCGGAGAACACGGGTCCGCCGATCGGATGGTTGGTGATGGTGAGGCGCGCGCCGTAGCCGTTCTTGCAGGCGCGACGGTGAGCACGTTGCGGCCGTTGCGCGAGGCCGGTCAGCAGGCCCTCGAACTTGCCGTTCGGCCGCCGCGCAAACTCGTCCGTCACATTGCGCGCGCCGAGCTGGAGGTGGACGGTCGCGGGTCGCACGCCGTGCGGCAGCACGATCTGGACGAGCGCCTTGCCGCCGGAGACCAGGTCGGGACGGGTCGAGAGGACCTTGATCTGCACCAGGTCCTTGCGCGGGGATCTTGGTTCCGCGATGGGTGGCGGCGCTTGTGCTTGGGGTGGGCGGCCGCATGATGCTTCGGTGCCGCACCAGCCAGAGGAACGCCAATGGCCAGGGCAAGCCCGGCCGTGACCGCGGTAATAGTCCTGCCTCTTCTGAGCAACGCGACCTCCCGTACCATCGCGCCGACGAGGCTCGCGTCCCTCGCGACGCGTTCTTCCGATGGGCACCGGAGGCTGCCCGCGCGCCTATAGGTACCCCTGCGTACTGCGGAGCCGAAATATATGGACCGGGTTCTGGTGTGTCAAAGGGGAGGTGCAGTTGCGCCGGTCTCTGCGGCCCGAGCGGCGACCGAGCGTCGTCCATAGCGAAGGATGTGCACCTGTTTTATGCTGTCGGCCATCGGGACGGGGGGGTGCCGGCGAGCGATCTCGCGGTCCTGCCGTCGGCAGATCTGCGTCCTCGCCTAGCGCGCAGTTGACCACAACCCAAACCCGGAGGGCCACAACGACCCGTCGGTGCGCGCGTCCGCGATCGACGCGCTCCGGCGGCCGCGCTGCCGGCGCTCCTGACCGAGGCGACGTGGAACTCGACACTGGCCGCGGTGCGCGATCTCGGCGCGCGCGGTGTCCCGGTGATCGTCGCGCTACGAGCAGTTCACCGCTCCCGCCCGCTGGTCGCGCTACGCCGAATCGCGTGGTTCGCTGCCCACCCGGCTGGGAGGCGAGCGGTTCGTGGAGTGGCTGCACGAATTTGGCGAACGTGGCCTGGATGCGTTCTCTGCCCCACCAGCGACGACGTGGCCTTCCTCGTCGCCACCCATCGCGAGTCGCTCGCGCCGCATGTTTCGTGTGTTCTCCCCATCCGTGATGCGCTCGTGGAGCTCATCGACAAGAGCCGGCTTGCGGACGCCGCAGCGCGCGACCGGCTTGGCCTCCCGCGACGTGGCGCCCGCTCGACACGGCCGACGTGCGCGGGATCGCCTGCGAGCTGCCCATGCCAGTCCTGGTGAAGCCGCGGAGACCCTCTCTCCCGGTCGCCGGGAAAGGCGGAGCGCGTGGACCGGCCCGAGGACCTGGTGGCGGCATGGCGACGCGTCCAATGGGCCAACCGGCAGCAGCCGGAGCGCACAGGCGTGCCCCTCAGCGATCGCCCGCTGATCCAGCGCTACCACGCCACCGCTGAGCGCATCTACACGGTCGACGGGTTCGTCGATGCCACGGGCGCCATCGTCGGAACGGCCGCCTGTACGAAGCTCCTGCAGCTTCCGCGCCGGTCCGGTCCCGGCATTTGCTTCGAGACCGCCGAAGAGGACCCGGCCGTCTTCGACGGCCTGCAGCGGCTGTGCCGTGACACCAAGTTCGTCGGCGTCTTCGACGCCGAGTTCCTGGTGGACGGTGACAGAAAGCTGCTGATCGACTTCAATCCGCGCTTCTACGGCCACATGGCCTTCGAGATCGATCGCGGGCTTCCTTTACCGTGGTTGATCTACCTCGCGGCACTCGGCGATGAGGGCGCGGTGCGCGACGCACTCACGACGGCAGGGGTCTCAGATGATGGTGAGTCGACGATCTACGTCGCGCGCTTCGCGACACTCATGGCCCTGATGTCACAGAGGCTGGCGGGTCACCTGACACTGGTCGGACCTGCGCCGGTGGCGGCAGTGGATGGCCGGCGCTTCGGCCAGCGTCACCGACCCGGTCTATGTACGAAACGATCCGCTGCCGGCGGCGGCCGACGTGGTGCAGTGGCTGCGCCGGCCCGTCTCGTTCGTACGCAAGGCCGCCGCGCCGTAGTCACCGGCATCGCCGTCGCCACCGCGCTAAACGGAACACCGACCGCACTGTTGCCCGCCGGTCGATCAAGGCTCGGCGAGGAGTGGTCGGTGGAAACGCCGGATGAAGTGAAGGTGAGCGCCATCAAAGGTCCAGGTTCGCGTCACCGTCGGGTCCGGGAAGTCTTGACTTACCAGTACCGTCGTCGCTCGTGGGTAGGCGGCGACGGTGGCCACCCCATCGTTGTCGCGCCCGGGCTCGGCGCCTGGGAGGTTGATGCGGGTCATGACGTGCCGGTGATGGTCCAGCTGCAGCAGCCGGGTGGTCCCGCCGGTCGGCTCGGGTCCGCAGATCTCGATCGCGGCGATGCCCTGGGGATCGAACGTTCCCGAGCTGAAGGAGCAGCCGGCGTCGGGCGTGACGAATCTGCGGGACGATTTCGAGGACGGGTGGCGGGAGGAGGCCACGGCCAAGACGCAGTCCAGGACACCGTCCGCGCGCGGCGGGCCGACGCTGTCAACGAACACGAGCTGTGCTCCGTCGCTGCTCCACGCGGCGGTCGGCGCGTCACGACACGCCGGGTTGTACTTCCCGAGAGTGACCTCGCGGCCGGTTGCCCCCGCCCGGATGGCGATCGTGAAGTCGGCGGTACTGCATCCTCCTTCCAACAGCGCGAAGGAGTGACCATCAGGGCTGGGGACAGCGTCGAACACGCGCCGGTCGGGCGGTTCCGTGAACACCGTCGTCCAGCGGTGCGAGGCCGGATTCAGGCTTTCCACTCGACTACCACAGGTGTTCGCACCCACTGGGATGCACTCGCTCGAGGGAACCGGCTTGCAATTCACGTCATGCCCGAGCGTGATCACATACGAACCGCCGATCGTCAAGTGCGGCTCGGAGACGTCCACCTCGTCGGAGGTGCTCCTGAGCGCCGGGACGCGCGCGAGAATGCCGAGCGCCCTCCCCGCCCCAAGCGCGAAGCGCTCGATCACCGTTCCACCTCGCACCCGCGCCAGCGACACGAACGTGTTGAACCCCGGGTGGCGGCCCGCCGGCGCGACCGCTCGCGTACCGAAGCCCTCGAGGGTCACAAGCAGCACGACGGCACTCGCGACAGCGACGACACGGCGTGCCCGTCCGCGACGCGCACCCGCCAGCCATTGCCTCATTCGCCGCATGCGCTTCCGAACGCCGAAGTGCATCTCCACGCTTTTACGTCAAGACGCAGGGCCATGAGGCCAACCATAACCACGGGTGCCGGCGGTGTCATCCGACGGTGGTGATGGGGCTGAGCCTCTCGCTTACCCCGCGGGTCAGCTGGTCCCAGCCGTTCGCTGGCAGCGCCGCCGTGCAGGGAGGCCTTGCCCTTGTAGGTCCCGAGCGCGAATCAGGGCGGCGGACCATCTATCTAAAACTCAGCGCGGTTCCAGCGCCGCCCAAGAAAGAAATCTCGATGGTGGGTGTAACGCCCGGCCGGTGGCCGGGACAGTAACGGTGCTCGCCAGGCCCCACATCGCAAAGCCGAGGCCGACGGCCAGCACCTTTCCCCCAAAGCGACATACGCCGGCGCGTGCTCTCTGCCCGTGCTCGGTGGCGCGGTCGCACGTCTCCGGAGGTTCACCATGAAGCGTCGCATCCCCTCGGTCCCCGCCGTACTCAGCTCGGTCGCTCTGTTTGCCAGCCTCGGTGGCGGTGTCGCGGTCGCCGCCACCGGCTGGTCCGGCTCGCAGCCGCAGGTCAAGGATCTGATCGGCCATTCGACCGCCTACAACGCGCGCCACCTCGGCGGCCAGCCGGCGAGCTTCTATCTCGCCGCCAAGCACGTCGTCTCCTCCGGCGGTGAGCGGTTCTTCGGCCCCGGCCAGAGCGTCACCTTGGGCAGGACCGGTCACTTCACGTTCACCGCGAGTTGCACGAACGCGACCGACGGCTCCCAGGCCGTCAGCTTCAACGTCGTCTCCAATGCCACCGCCGACCTCGACGGCACCGGCCCGGCACCGGCCGGAAACCAGGTGGTCATCCACGAGGACAGCGACGCTGACAACTCGACGGCGGACAGCCCGCTGAAGGCCGGCGATTTCACACAGGTCGGCAGCGCGTCCAGCTCAACCGAGATCGCCGCCGACGGCCAGGAAGTCGACGTCTTCTACAACGACGGCGTCAACTGGCCGGCGGTCGGCCATTCGCCCGCGCACGCCTGCTTCGCCGGCTACACCGGGTTCCTCGGCTAGCCCTCCTCGCAACCGCCCGCTGGGGTCTTCGAGCACTGAGCGCTCGAGGACCCAGACCGCCCCGACCTTCCGGATGCATTCAATGATCTCTCGCCTAGGACTTCTCCAGCACGCCGCCGCGTCCACGCTCGCGATCCTCACCGTAGCCCAGTTCGCCTCAGCGGCAAGCGCCTACCCGACCTCCGGGCTCTCGATCTACACCGTCGCCGGCGACGGCACGCCGTGCACGACTCGACCCAACTGCGGCGATGGCGGCTTGGCGACGAGCGCCCGCCTGAGCACTCCCGAAGCGGTCGCGGTCGACATCGCGGGCAACCTCTACATCGACGACGCGGGAGACAACGAGATCCGCAAGCTGAGCGCCACCGGCACGATCACCACGATCGCGGGCAGCGGCGTAACCTGCACCACCGCGCCGGCCTGCGGGGATGGCGGCCCGGCCACGGCCGCGGAGCTCAACTTCCCCGAGGGTGTTGCCGTCGATCACGCCGGCGACGTGTACATCGCCGACTTCGGCGACAACGAGATTCGCAAGGTCACGCCCACCGGCATGATCTCCACCATCGCCGGTAACGGTGCGCAATGCCACACGGCTCCGTCCTGCGGCGACGGCGGCCCCGCGACGAGCGCCCAATTGGAGCCGGACGGCGTCGCCGTCGACGGCAGCGGCAACGTGTACATCGGAGACTTCGGCGACAACGAGGTGCGCAAGGTGTCGGACGGCACCATCTCGCGCGTGGCGGGCGACGGCACGAACTGCGCCAATGCGGGGCAGGGCACGCCGAGCTGTGGCGACGGCGGGCCGGCCACGTCCGCCCAGATCACACAGCCCACGGCGGTCGCGCTGGACCCCGCGGGAGACCTGTTCATCGCCGACACCGATGATGAGGAAGTCCGCAAGGTCACGCGGGGTGGGATGATCACCACCGTGGCGGGCAACGGCACGTTATGTCGCAGCGCACCGGCGTGCGGAGACGGCGGTCCGGCGACCCAAGCGCAGCTTTGGGCTCCGGACGCCCTCGCCGTCGACGCGGCGGGCAACCTTTACATCGGGGATGCCAACGACGCCGAGGTGCGCCGCGTAAGTGCCGGAGGCACGATCACTCGGATCGCCGGTAACGGCACTCGCTGCACGAGCGCTCCGGCGTGCGGAGACGGCGGGTCGGCGACGAGCGCGCAGCTCGACGCCGACGACGGCGTTGCCGTCGATGCCTCGGGCAACGTCTACATCGCCGACAGCGCCGACAACGAGATCCGCTGGCTGGCCGGCCCGCAGTCCGGGCCGGCGGGACCAGCCGGCTCGCCCGGCATCGGCGGAGTCCAGGGGTCCCAGGGCCCACGGGCGCGCCGGGCCGCGACGGGCGACTGGTGCTCGTCGCCTACGGCGCTACCACCGCCCACGGCCAGCTCGGCGTTCGCTACGCGCTGACTGGCGCGGCGCAGATCACGCTCGCGATCAAGGGCGCCGGTGGCCACGCCAGCGTCGGTGTCTCGCACTCGCGGACACGCCGGGCTCGACGTCGTCAGGTGGAACGAGAAGATCCGCGGTAAGCATGTGCGTCACGGCCGCTACACGCTGACCGTGACCGCCACCGTCAGCGGCCGTCACGCATCGAGCACGATCGGAGTACGCCTGTGAGCCCAGAGGCCATTCACACCGACGAGCACGCCGCTGCAGCCGAACGCGCGCCCATCGGCTCCCGCTATGCCCTCGACAGCGCGTGGCATGCCGAACGCGAGCGCCTCGACAGCCTCACCCGCCTGTACGACCCGGTCACGCTCGAGCTCTGCCGGCAGCTCGGCGTGGGCGACGGCTGGCACTGTCTCGACGTCGGCGCCGGCACCGGCACCCTGGCACAGGCCCTGGCCGGACTCGTCGCGCCATCCGGACACGTGACCGCGCTCGACATCGACACGCGGTTTCTCGACCCGCTCGCCTCCGAGCAGCTCGCGGTCGTCGAGGCCGACATCAACACGCGAGCGTCCGCCCGTGAACGAGCTCGATCTTGTCCACGCCCGCCTGCTGCTCGAGCATCTGCCCGAGCGCGAGCACGTCCTCGCGACGCTCGTGCAGTCCGTCAGACCCGGTGGCTGGGTCCTGGTCGAGGACTTCGACTGGGCGACGGCGCTGCTCGTCGACCCACCGTCGGCTGTGCACGAGAAGGTCGCCACGGCGATCCGCGAGCTGTTCGCCAGGCACGGGTACCTGCCGACGTTCGGACGCACCCTGCCTCGCCGGCTCGCGGCTGCGGGATTGGTCGACATCGGCACGCGCGCGCAAGCCGCGCAGGTTCGCGCTGATCGGAACGATGGGCTTCCGCAGTGGGAGCTCCTGGCCGATCAGTTCGCGCCCGCCTTGCTGGAGGGCGGCCTCGTAACACGCGCCGAGCTCGACGCATTCCACGAGCTCTGGCACGACGGCGAGACGATCTGCTTCTCGCCCCTGATGGTGAGCTCGTGGGGCCGACGCGCGTAGCCGGAGTGGGCCGGATCCGTAGACTCGCGCGCAGTTCGGGCTCGACCCGGGATCGCTGATGCGTGCCTACAAGGTGCTGAACAACGGACGGTCGGAGTTCACCGGCCTCGCCTGGCCTCTGCCCGGCGAAAGAGAAGCAGGACAGTGGGTGCGCGCAAGCGGGCCGATCGGCCTGTGCGTGAACGGCATCCACGCCTCCACCGTCGATCAGCTGCCGCAGTGGCTCGGTGCCGAGATCTGGGAGATCGAGCTCAGCGGACAGATCCTGCGTACCGAGCCGGCGCTCGTGGCCGAGCAGGGGCGCCTGATCGTGCGGGTCGAAGGGTGGGACGAGGGCGCCCGGATCAGCTTCTCCCATGACTGTGCCGGACGTGCGCGCGCCATCGCCGCGCGCTACCCGGCCGGAGAGCCGATCCTCACGGGAAGATCGAGCCGTTCGCCGAGCGCGGGAACGCGCCGGCCGTCGGCTACTGGACGGCGCTGCTGACCGGTGAGAGCGCCACCGGCCGACGCGCCGGACCCGACTACGACGTCGCGTTCGCGCGTGAGCGGGCGCACCAGGCCCAGTGGCTGCGGCGAGAGCTGCGGCTGCGCGACTGACGCTCAGCCGCTGTCGTCGCTCAGCGCGCGGAACGCGTGCATCAGCGACTCCACGACCGGCTCCGGGACATCCTTCTCCTGAAGCGTGCCGGTGGCTCGGATCGCCGCACGCATCTGCTCGAGATAGTCGATGCACGGATGGCAGAACGCCAGGTGCCGTTCCACGATGATCCGCTGCTCGAGGGTAAGTGCGCCTTCGAGGTATTCGGTGGCCAGCTCCACGAAGTCTCGGCAGGGCAGATCCTCGTAGCTCATGTGGCCACCACCTCCGAGAAATGCTCCTCCAACACGGCCCGCACCGCGGCCCGCGCCCGGTGCAGCAGGACTCGCTGGTTGGCGGCGGAGAGGCCGAGAGCCTCGCACACCTCCTCGGCGTCCCAGCCCTCGACGTCACGCAGACGGATGACCTGCTGCTGTCGCGCCGGCAGCGCGTTGATCGCGTCGGCAACGAGCGTCGACGTCTCCCGGGCCAACAACCGCTCCTCGGGAAGCTCGAAGAATCGGCCCAGGCTCACCGACCAGTAGCCGTCGAACGTGGTCCCCGGCGGCAGGAAGCATTCCGGATCGACGGTCGGTCCCTGCTCGCTGTCGGGGTCGACGAGCGACGAGAACGGCATCGTGCGACGCTCGCGCACGCCCCGGGTCTGGGCACGGTTGACCAGGATGCGGAAGATCCAAGTCTTCAGCGACGAGCGTCCTTCGAACTGCCCGAGCCCGCGGATCACGGCCAGCCACGTCTCCTGCACGACCTCGTCCGCGACCGAGACGCTTGGCACGAACGAGAGGGCGATACGCCGCATCGCGCAGTGATGCCGCTGTACCAGCGCGCGGAAGGCGTCCTCATCCCTGGCCCGGAGGCGCGCGAGGAGGTCCGCCTCGCTCCATGCCGTCTCGACCACGCGATGAGTGTAAGCCTCGCCGGCGTCCGCGCCGAGCGGCCGTCGGCGCCGGGCGCCGGCGGTAGGAGAGGCCAGAGCGCTCACAGCGACCGCACGACGGCGAGACTGTCCGGATCGGGCATGATGCCTAGTCCACCGCACAGGGCCGCCGTTACAACGATCCAGTCAGCGGGTCACGGCACACAAGAGCCGAACGTCCTCACCGGTTACCGTGGCAACACAGACGGCGGCGTGGGAGCGGGCACACATACATCAGGCCCTAGCTATCCCCCGATGGGACTCGCGTTATAAGACTCTGCGGTCACCAGCGGCAGCCTAACCCGTGCGGAGTCACGGGCCCGACGGACTTCAGACCCCGGAACCGGACTTCCCGGGCTGGGGGGGACTAACAACCGACGAACAGCCAGCTCAACGATGAGAGTTCCGCGTGTTCCGAGGATGTCGTCGGTGACTTGTCTCCATGCTCGCGGCCAAGTTCAAAGCGCATGAGCGCGCCGCGTCGGGGGAGAATCCCGCTGTGGGTTCTCCGCAGACGCTGAGCGAAGCCGAACGACGGACCGTGGCAGCATGGGCGGCCGGTTCGCCGAACGTGTACTCCCGTTTCTTTGAGGCGGAGGCTCCGGGCGATAGCCGCCCGAGTATGACGCGATCGCCCGAACCCGCGCCTTCGCGCGTGGAGAGCTTGACGTGGCCGAACAGATCCGCCGCCGTTTCGCCGGTCGCGGCGCCGCACATGGCGTTGGTCCTGCGGCGGCCGCTGCGGCTCAAGCGGCCGGGCGAGCCTCGCGATACCGCACATGGGCGCCCATGCCCTCGGTGCCGCTGCGTACGCCGCCAAAGCCATGCGGCTCGCCACCCCAGAGCGTCCAGAGGCGGACAGCGAAGAGATTGGCTGGCAGCTAGCAAGCATGTCCGACGAGGTCCGAGCTGCACTACGGAAGCTGCCGCCGGTTGGGGAGAATCGGTCCGGGCCACTCGGGGGGTCTTCTCACTTCAGGGCATTCTTGGCGCGATCATCCGTGATCTTCAGGCTGGTCTGGCGGGCACCGACCGCTAAGCTCCTCCGCGCAGCGTTGCCGCTGGCACTGACGGTCCAGGCCACCCGACCGGTGCCGCTTGCCGCGCATAGCGGTGCGCGACCGCCATCGGCGAGATGCCTGTCGGGACCCAAATGCAGGTGCCGGGAGGAAAGCTGAGCAGATCAGTCGCGCGTACTTCGAAGCGTCGCGGCGTGGTGCGACCGAACACCCGGGGCCGCCTCGCGTTACCTATGCACGGCACCGAGCGCCATGGACAAGGTGGCGCTCGTGCTCCTCGTCCGTTGCGGGCATTAGATGAGCGGCCACATTCGCTCCCGCTCGCCGAGGCAAAGCACATCTCCGCACCTGCTCTGGCGCCAGAGCAGGATCGGCGGTCGATGACGGACCTGGTTGCCGTCGACGATGCCTGGGACCTGTGGTCGATGTCCGACGGCAGGCCCGATCGTTCCGTGCGTTCCCCGCGACAGGCGCCCGGGGACCGCTGCGAGCTCAGCGCGAGGCGGTACGCATCTGACCCTTCCGCCGGAGGGTCAGCCGCGCTTCAGGAACCATCGGCGGGTCCACACCGTTCGGCGACACGCCCTGTGCGGCGGCGAGTTCAGTGCGTGAGGTAGAGAACGGCGGTGAGGGCGCTGACGCACCCAAGATCCCGGCCGGCGCCATCTGGCCGGGTCCATCTCCCGCGCGCCGGTGCGTGGCCACGGCGGCGATCATCAGCAGCGTCAAGCCGACCGCTGCAGCCGCGCCGAGGACAGTCAACGCGAAGCCGACAAGCACCCCTGCCGCGCCGGCCAGCTCTAAGACTCCGATCAGGCGGTAGCGCTCCCAAGGTATCCCGAAGTGCGCGGCCGCGTCCCGCATCGCGGACTGGCCGGTGAGCTTGCTCGGGCTAGCCCCGGCGAACGCCACCGCAAGCAGGATCGACAGCACGATGAGCGGGATGGGCATCGCGCGCCGCGGCTCAAACGCTCGCCCCGGCGTCGAGCCGGGCCACCGCCACCTCATATACCTCGACCGAGCGGCGCCTTCCCCCGTCGCCTGGCGCTACGGAATCCATCGCGTTCAACGCCGAGTCTCCCTGGCGCAGATCGTCCTCGGTCTCGAACAACGTGATCGCGAGAACCTTCCCTGCTTCGGGCTGGTGAAGGACAAGGCCGCCAACCGCGGGCACACCCTGTGGTGGACCACTTGCCGCCCGCCGCTTGATCTCTTCGATGCCCTCCCGAACCCGGTCGACATCCGAGCCTTCAAAGCGCGCCACTCGAGCAAGCATGTTCTCTCCTCCGGTCGCCGTGCCGAATTCAACCACCGCCTCGCCCCGATCGCCAACCGAGGCGGCTTCCCCGGACCGCCGCCCCGGGACCGGACCTCCGATCGGGCGGACCGGCCACAGCCATTAGCTGGCTCCTGACTTGACCGTAAGCCCAGCGCTCAGCGAACCGCCGGTGGTCGGCGCTCGCCGCGCGGCTGCGAGGAGGGAGAGCAGCTCAGCCACGAGGGTTGCCGGCACGACGCGCGTTCGCGCGTGTGCGCGCGCGCCAAGCAGCACTGGGCCAACCGCCGGGTCGACGGTCTCCCTTGTCGCTCCTTTGTCCTTTGTCGCTCCTGGGTGGCTTCGCGCAACTGGCTGCGCCTCGCGATCCCTGCGAAGCGGCGGCCTGGACGACGCCGCGAGCTGGCGTCTGGCTTCGTGATCGCGGCGACCCGCAGCCCTCCGCCGACATCCTGGTTGAACTAACTGGTCGCCGGGGAGGCCACCGTTGCGTAGGCCGCCTGCTTCAAAGCCGAGGGCCGTCTCGACGATCCGAGCATCGAAGAACGGCAGAACCTGCGTCAGAAAAACTGCCGGCTATGCCCGCTGCCCTGTCGATCCAGAAGTAGCAGTTGGCCAGACCGGCCCAGTCACCGGTACCGGAGCGGCGCATTTCGGGGATATCCTCGAGCACGAGGCGAAATCCGAGCCCCCAGCCCTGTGCGTAGGGCCACGAAGGGACGTCGTTGGTCAGTTCGGGAACCGCTGAGCGCATCAAATCCGGGAGCGGCGCACCTCGGAGGTGGTCGGTGAAGGGCAACCTGGGACCGTCTCGGGCGCCAATACGCGTTGTCCGTCGAGTTCACCGTCGCGCAGCAGCGCGCGCAGGAAACGCATGTAATCCGGACCGGTCCCCGAAGCGCCAGCACCGGCGGAGTAAAACTCCACATCCGACGGCAAGCCGAACGGCGTCGGCACCAACCCCCCGTCCGGGACACGCGCGTGCACAGCCATCTTCCGGGACGCATTCGCCTCGGTTGGCGTGAACGTAGCGTCACGCATACCGAGCGTCGCAAATACACGCTCGGAGCAGGAGAAGGTCGCGAGATCCTGTCCGCTGACCTCCTGCACCACCAGTCCCAACCAGTCGGTGTTGGTGCCGTACTCCCACCGCGTGCCGGGATCGGCGATCAGCGGAACCTCGAACAGAGCATGCAAGCTTGCACGTGCCGGGGTCAGGGACGCCCGTGACCTGGTGGTAGCGAAGCAGGTCGGAATTGGCAAACCAGTAGCCAGCGCCCGCGGTGTGCGTGAGCAACTCGTGGACGCGTCGCCTGTCGCGCGCCGGCGCCCGCAACCGAGGGACGTCGCCGTCAAAGCCCTCGAGGACCTGCAGTGCACCGAAGGCGGGCAGGATGTCGGCCACCGGCTGCTCGAGCTCCAACTCGTGGCTCTCGATCAGCTGCAGCGCCGCGACGCTCACGATCGCCTTGGTCATCGACGCGAGCCAGAACATCGTGTCCGGCCGGGACAGCCGGCGTCGCCGCCGACCTGGAGGGCGCCGAACGCCCCCTCGTATAGCACCCCATCACGGTCTCCGATGATCGCCACCACCCAGGGATCACGCCATCTTCCACTGCTCGCTCGAGGAGCCGGTCAATGGCACCCGTGATTCCATCATCCACCCCCTCCGTCGACGACCGCGTCGCCGCCGAGCATAACCCAAGGCTTCGCGACGATGTGACTGAGTGTCAATGGCCATTGATTGCACCTGGGGCCGGAGCGGCCGCCAACTCTGCGAATTGCATTCCCGAGCTGGCGGCCTTGCGAGTGTCCTATCCGACAGCCCCAGCCACCAGGTGACGGTAGGACGCGGAGTCCGGCAGCGCGGCCGGCTGGTGCGCGAACATCCGACGCCGCAGTCGGTCCTCCGCGGGTGCGGTTGCGCCATCCACCAGTTCTCCACCAGTTCGTCCTGATGCAACTCGGCCCACGCGAGCAACGAATCGCAGCTGCCGCTGCGCCAGCGTGCTGCCGATCGCCTCAAAGCCTGTCGATCGGGGATCTTCGCCATCCCGTCGGCGTGGCGGGCATGGAGGCGTGGCGGTCCGTGATCGTCGAAGTACATCGCGATCACAATCCCGAAGGAGCGGCTGATGGTCGGCACCGGCACGGATGTCGCCGCCCCGGTCGGTCACTCAGCAGGCAGGGCGAGAGCGCTGGTGTGCCTTGGCGAGCGGCAGCCGGCGACACCGTGGGTTTGATGCCCGCAACGGACGAGGAGCACGAGCGCGAGAACGCCTGCACCGCCCGCGACAACGCGTATGCAGCGCCTATGTGGACCGAGCGCACAGACCGATCTCAACGACGGGCGCCGGCCTCGAGAGCACATCGAAGTGGCGGCCTGCCGCGCTCCGCGACCGGATGCATGCGACGGCGAGAGAGCAGGGAACGGCGCACTCACCTGTCGGGGCCCCGCAACTCGCCACGAGCAGCACTCTGAGTCGCACGCGCAGCTCCTCTCGGGGGTTAACCGCGAGCAGCGGAGCGACGCTGCACAAAAACCCTGATGCACCCCTCATGCACCCCGGCCAGAAGATGAACTCGCCGCTGACCCAAACCTCACTGGCGAGAGATCGTGACCCTTTGCAGCCCTTTCTTTGAATGGAGCCAACGGGACTCGAACCCGTGACCTCCTGCGTGCAAAGCAGATCAGTTTGTCCACCCGTGTCTCGTGGTGCCGCGTAAATACCTGCAAATACTGCATTTCTGTTGGCCACGGGAGAACCAGAAAAGGACGGCGCGAGACAAACTGGTGGCCCCCTGGTGCCCCCTCGGCGTTCGTAACTTGGGGCGGCGGGAGGGGGGGCTGCGGACGTGTTCGGGGTTGTGTCAGCTGGTGGAGGCTGTGCTGTCGCCTACCGCGGCTCTCGCCTCGGCGATCGCCGCTTGCGCGTCGATCCGCGGCATGTCCTCGAACTCGTCCATCACGTGGCCATAGGTGCTGAGGGTGAGCCGCGCATCGTGGCCGAGCTGGCGAGCGACATAGATCACCGACCGCCCCTCGTGGAGCAGCAGCGAGGCGAACGAATGCCGGAGGTCGTAGGGACGGCAGTGCTCCAGCCCCGCCGCCTGGGTCGCGCGCTCGAAGGCCCGCCTGCGCCACGACTGGTATGCCGCGAGCGTCCAGGGCGTCCCGGTCGCTGACGGGAAGATCAGCGATCTCTCGGACGGCCGGCCGCTTCTCAGACGCCATTCGCGCAGGTCGACGGCGAGCGGCTGCAGGATACGCACCGTCCGGTGAGCGGCCGTCTTCGTGTCCTTTTCCTCGCCGAGCGAGATCGCGCGCTCGACGAGGATCGTCTGCTCGCGGACGTCGCGCCACTGGAGCGCCAACGCCTCACCGGGCCTGAGCCCGGCGTACGCCAGGACACTGATCAGTGTCGCGTCGCGCGGCGAGCTGGCCGGGCGCATCCGCTCGATCGTCGCCGGAGCCAACGGCCTGACCTCGGTCCGTCGTGGAAGCGCAGCCTTGCGGACGGCGCGCGCCGGGTTCGATTGGATCTGCCCGTTCTCGAACGCGCGCCG
>CAVPZV010000003.1:0-518570 GCA_963710305.1 uncultured Solirubrobacterales bacterium
GTAAAGCTGGCCGCAGGTTAGCCGTTCGACGACGAGCATGATGCCGGAGCATGCTGGACAGCGCAGGCTGGGTGGCTGGGGCGGATCGACGCAGGCCGCCATTCCGAGCAGAGCGCGGCAACGTTCGAGCGCGGCACCCCGTCTGCGGTTGGCGAAGAGTCCGAAGTGGCGGATGCGAACCAGGCCACCGGGCAGGACGTGAAGCAGGAAGCGGCGCAGGAACTCATGAGCGGAAACGGTCATCACCTTCTTCTTGCCGCCGTGAGCATAGTCTCGCCAGCGGAACGAGACGCGATCGTTTTCGAAGGCCACGAGCCGATGGTTGGAGATGGCGACGCGATGGGTGTAGCGGGCCAGGTAGTTGAGAACATGTTCGGCGCCGCCGAAGGGTGGCTTGGCGTAGACCACCCAGTCCTTCTGGCTGAG
Source organism: uncultured Solirubrobacterales bacterium (assembly GCA_963710305.1). Lineage (GTDB taxonomy): Bacteria > Actinomycetota > Thermoleophilia > Solirubrobacterales > Solirubrobacteraceae > Palsa-465. The sequence goes on from CAVPZV010000003.1 coordinate 427, forward strand.
TTCCCAGAGGAGGTGGCTGAATGCGCCAGGCGAGGCAAGTTGTTCGAGTGAGCCATGGAACTGCAGTCTGTTCTGCTGGAACAGTTCACCGTAGTTGCTCGCAGAACTTGCCGCGGAAGACACGGCTGAGTGCTTGGACGGGCAGGAAGAAGCGCGGCGAGGAATCGATCCATCTGGAACCGTCGAGAGCCAGGCCGCCGGCGGGAACGATGTAGTGGACATGGGGATGATGCTCGAGGTTCTGTCCCCAGGTATGGAGCACGCCGAGGAATCCGATGTCCGCTCCCAGATGCTTGGGATCGCGAGCCAGTTCGAGCATCGTCGCGGCGCTGGTGCGGTAGAGCAGATCGTAGAGCAGCCGCTTGTTCTGGAGGACAAGAGCGGAGAGTTCATGCGGCAGCGTGAAGACGACGTGGAAGTACGGGACGGGCAACAGTTCAGCCGAGCGCGCGGCCAGCCATTTTGCGCGCGCGTTCCCCTGGCACTTCGGGCAGTGCCGATTGCGGCATGAGTTGAATGAGATGGTCTGATGGCCGCAGCGGACGCACTGATCGCGATGACCGCCCAGCGCCGCAGTGCGGCAGCGGACGATGGCATCGAGCACCTTGCGATGCGGCCATGCAAGATGCGACTGCTGCTGTTCCCAGAACCTGTTGCCCGTTGCGCGGACGATGTCGGCCACCTCGAGGGTGGGCCGGCTCATCGCTTCATCAGCCTCCTGGAGCGCTTTACTTCGTCAGGGCCGGACACCTCGATCGCTTCCAGCGGACTGGGAATCGCCTGCAGGTGACGCCGGGACAGGTGCAGGTAGACGGTGGTGTGAGCGAGCTTGGCATGTCCGAGAAGCACCTGGATGGTGCGCAGATCGGCGCCCGCTTCGAGCATGTGCGTTGCGAAACAGTGCCGCAGCGTGTGCGGAGATACGTGCTTGTTGATGCCGGCATGCCTGGCGGCCTCGTTCACAGCTTGCCAGACAATCTTCTCTGTAATGGGTACGTCTGCCCGCCAGTTCTTCACCGTACCTGGAAACAGATAGGTCTTGGGCTTCATCCAGCGCCAGTACTCACGCAGAGTGTCCAACAGCTTGGGGCTCAACAGAACATCGCGGTCCCGTCTGCCCTTGCCCTGGTGGACATGAATGACCATGCGCGTCGCTGTCGATATCGGAGACCTTCAGGTGGCACATCTCTGCCCGGCGCAGGCCCGTTGCGTACAGCGTCATCAGCATGGTGCGATGCATCAGGTTCCGAGCCGAATCGATCAGCCGTGCCACCTCCTCCGGTCTGAGTACGGTCGGCAGGCGTCCTGGGACGCTTGGGGAAAGGAATCTCATCGGGCAGGTACGGCCGACGAAGGGTCTTGACGAAGAGAAAACGCAGAGCGGCGGTGCGGCTCTCGATGGTGCCGGGCGACAGCTTCCGCTCGCGAAACAGATGCGCCTGGTACTGGCGGATATGATCTGGGCCAAGGCGTTCCGGCGAGCGATGGAAGTACTTCGCAAAATCTTCCACCGCATGGATGTAGGAACGGACGGTGCTCAGGGAGTAGTTGCGACGCTGGAGTTCATCCAGCATCCGCTGCCGAAGATGGGTCACAGTAACCTCCTTGTGACCCACACCCTACACCGGCGACAAGACTACTCGGAGGCCTCCGCCGCAGCGTCCGTCGCGCCTGCGACTTAGTTCAAACGCCCTTTGCAACTGCGACCCTGGATCCGCGAGCAAAGTCGTCAGAATTCCAGTCGCCATGCCGACATATCGGTACTAATCGAGCCATCTTGATAAACTCCGTCCATGAAATCGTCTCTCGTCGCGGCCGCACTCATCCTCAGAGGCCTGGCTTCGCTCATGCTCAGATGTTACGGTGACCGCGAAAGACACGACGACCTGACGACAGCGTCACGCAGCAGTTTATGGCCCTCGATCAGGAATGCAGGAACTACGTCAGCAAGCACGACGCTGGAAACGCTGTCATAGCCTGTAAAAAAGTCTCCGACGAAGCGGACAAGTACGACCCGAAAACTCATCCGATTACTCGACGCGGAGCTTACGTCTTTACGCGACGGCTTTGATACAAGACCAAAAAGATCAAGATGCCGTAAAGGTCGGTGACAAGGCCGTGGCAGTCGTATCGATGGGTTCCGACGACGGCTCCGGTTCGAACGCAGCATATTTCGAAAATAGGTCAAGCTAGGGCAGACGCCGGCGATTTGAACGGAGCAGATCAAGACTTAGAGAAAGCTGAAAAGTTCGAGCACGACGACTGAATGGCCCTGCTGGGCAGGACCTGCATGGACCAAATTCGAAGAGTCGAAGTGGCAACTCATGTTCCACACTCAAGGTACTTGCTGCAATGGGAAAGAAGGAGGCGGCGGCAAAAAGTGGGATGGAGCATCGAAGCTGTAAGCCGCCACATCGATAACGGAGGGCGACTTCCAGAAGTCTGATGAGATATCGATAACTTCAGAAATACTTCTCATAAACGCTTATAGCGGAGGTAAACGGGTCGCGTCCGCTTTGCCGACGTCTGAGGATTAGTATCGTTCCTTGCGCTTGACTTTGCCCGCACGATCCCGCTCCACGAGATCCAAGAAACTGGACAGAAGTTTTGAAGCCAAGTCTTTGCTCGTGATCATTTCGCCCTTTACTCCTTTGTGCTTTCCACACAAGTTCCCTGGCTCGGGGAATGTCCGGATCGTATTTTTCCTTCTCTCAGTGACATCAGGCTGTTGAAAACGCATGTGTCCCGGCGGAACGATTGCTGTTCTCGTTCAGTTCTCGAACGATCAGAGCTGCACCGTCGCTGAGCATGTTCGAGTAACGTTGGAACCACACCACGGCCATCCCCGAGCCTCTGCATGCCGAACAAGCAATATATGCTCCTATTTCTCCAAAGCGGATCTTGGTTCTGGTGGTTGATATCTAAATGTCCAGCCTCCAATCAATGTCCTCAAGCTGTGCGACTAGTTTACGCGAATAAGAAACTCTACGTTCTGTCCTGGATCTTTTGCATGCCATGCTGTCCTGCGAGAGCTAATTTGGCGACGGTCACTTCTGATATTTCCGCCTCGACCCGAAGCATTTCTACCTTTTTTAAAAGGCGTCATCGGCCTAAAATCCGCGCCGCGCTCTTGAACCCGCGCCTTGATCGCACCGACAGCCTGTTCCAGCGTGAAATCTGCGAAGTTGAATCGCACATGCGTCTGGGGCAAGCCACGCTGGGGATCGCGGGTGTCCTCGGCTCGATCACGAAAAAGAAAATGCTTTTATAGGAGGTCGCTAAGGCAACTCTCCTTTACGGCAATCTCCTCAACGCCAGTCCATGGTGTACTGCCCCATTTGGGGCTCGGTACAGCACCACGTTTGAGCCTGGATTGGCTGCGGAATGGCTCTCGCATCGATTCCAGCCCATCGCTACCCGCAAGCTCCTCTTGATTGCGAGGAAAGAAGAAAATCTCCAGTTCTTTACCGAGCTCGTCGTAGAGAGCCTGCGCCAATGCAAGATCCTGGTAAAGGAATGAGATGGCGACATCCGTAGATGGGTTCTTGATCTTGCACCTTGTGAAAGAACCTCAGAGATTCAAATCAGGTTATCAGCTTGAGCCGAAAGCAAATCGGTAACGATAAACGTTAGATCCCTATCGGGACTGCCCCGATGATATGTGAGGGTCTGCGCAGTTTTTCTGACCGGGGCAGTTTCGATAGGGCCGTTTGAAGTAAGTCGCTAGCGACGGACGCGGTGATCTGCTTATGGGATTTCGATGTGTGCCAGATGGTCTGTAGCGCATGGTAAGCGCAGGGAAGAACGGCTCGGAGCTACGCGGTCTGCGGTTACAGAGCGATCTGCAGGCCTGTTGGGGACTTCCGAAGGGAGGCGATGAGGCCCGGCATCGGCGTTCAAGCGCACTTCGGAGAGCGTGCAGATGCGCGACGACGGGATGGGTGGAAAGCGACAGGAGGGAGCCGAGGAGCCGCTCAGGAACTATCAACGGTACACCTCCGTGGCGCGGCCGGATCGACCCGAGCCGGAAATAGAGTTGGCTGCTAGTTAGCCGTTCGATGACGAGCATGAGGCCGGAGCAGCTGGACAGCGCAGGCTGGGTGAGCTCAGGATTGATTGACGCAGGTCGCCATTCCGAGCAGCGCGCGGCAGCGTGCCAGCGCGGCCCGTCTGCGGTTGGCGAAGAGTCCGAAGTGGCGGATGCGGACCAGGCCCTTGGGCAGAACGTGGAGCAGGAAGCGGCGCAGGAACTCATCTGCGGAAACGGTCATGACCTTCTGCTTGCCGCCATGGGCGTAGTCCTTCCAGCGGAAGGAGACTCGATCGTTCTTGAAGGCGACGAGGCGATGGTTGGAGATGGCGACGCGATGGGTATAGCGGGCCAGATAGTTCAGAACATGTTCGGCACCGCCGAAGGGTGGCTTGGCGTAGACGACCCAGTCCTTGTGGAAGAGCTGTCGCAGGAAGCGTGCGGAAGCGTCCGGGCTGCGGCAAGATGCTCGAGTGAGCCGTGGAACTGGAGCTTGTCCTGCTGGAAGAGTTGCTTCGAGTCCGGCGGTGAACTTGCCGCGGAAGACGCGGCTGAGACGTGGACGGGCAGGAAGAAGCGCGGTGATGCAGCGATCCATCGGGAGCCATCGAGAGCAAGGCCGCCGGCCGGAACGACGCAGTGGACATGGGGATGATGCTGGAGGTTCTGTCCCCAGGTATGCAGCACGCCGAGAAACCCGATGTCGGCTCCCAGATGCTTCGGGTCGCGAGCCAGTTCGAGCAGCGTCGCTGCGCTGGCGCGGAAGAGCAGATCGTAGAGCAGCCGCTTGTTCTGCAGCACAAGCGCGGAGAGTTCATGCGGCAGGGTGAAGACGACATGGAAGTACGGGCACGGGCAACAGCTCCGCCGAGCGCGCCGCCAGCCACCTGGCGCGTGCGTTCCCCTGGCACTTGGGGCAGTGCCGGTTGCGGCACGAGTTGTACGAGATGGCCTGATGTCCGCAGCGGACGCACTGATCGCGATGACCGCCCAGAGCCGCCGTGCGGCAGCGGACGATGGCGTCGAGCACCTTGCGATGCTGCCAGAGCAAGATGTGATCCATGCCGTTCCCAGAAGCTGTTGCCTGCTGCGCGAAGGATGTCGGCCACCTCGAGGGTGGGCCGGCTCATCGCTTCGTCGCGCCTCCTGGAGCGCTTCACCGCGTCGGGCCGGACGACCTCGATCGCTTCCAGCGGACTGGGAACCGCCTGCAGATGACGCCGGGAGAGGTGCAGATAGACGGTCGTGTCGGCCAGCTTGGCATGGCCGAGCAGCACCTGGATGGTGCGCAGATCGGCGCCGGCTTCGAGCAGGTGCGTTGCGAAGCTGTGCCGCAGCGTATGCGGAGAGACGCGCTTGGTGATGCCGGCACGCCTTCGCCGCTTCGGTCACGGCGATCCAGACGACTTCTCCGTGATCGGCACGTCGGCTCGCCAGTTGTTCTCCATGCCTGGGAACAGATAGGTCTTCGGCTTCATCCAGCGCCAGTACTCGCGCAGGGTCACCGAGCAGCTTCGGGCTCAACAGGCACGTCGCGGTCGCGGCCGCCCTTGCCCTGGCTGGACATGAATGCACCATGCGCTCGCTGTCGATGTCGGCGACCTTCAGCTGGCACAGCTCGGCCCGGCGCAGGCCGGTCGCATACAGCGTCATCAGCATGGTGCGATGCATCAGGTTGCCGCAGCGAATCGATCAGCCGCGCCACCTCTTCCTGACTGAGCACGGTCGGCAGACGCCTCTGACGCTTCGGGAAACGGAATGTGCATCGGGCAGGTACGGCCGTCGCAGCGTCTTGACGAACAGGAACCGCAGCGCAGCCGTGCTGGCCTTGCGATGGTGCCGGGCCGAGAGCTTGCAGTCGCGAAACAGATGAACCTGGTACTCGCGGATGTGATCCGGGCCGAGCCGGTCCGGCGAACGATGGAAGTACTTCGCGAACTCCTCCACGGCGTGCATGTAGGAGCGTACGGTGTTCTGAGAGTAGTTGCGACGCTGGAGCTCATCCAGCATCAGCTGCCGAAGACGGGTCACAGTAACCTCCTTGTGACCCAAACCCTACACCGCCGACAAACTGCTCGGGCCGACCACGCTGCAGCGTCCGCCGCGCCAGCGGCTTAGTTCAAACGCCGCTTTGCGACTGGAATCGTCGGTATCGGTGAGTTTCGCCAAGACAGGTTGATGATCCTAGGCGGAAAATTCAAGAACAAAAATGAGCCGCACGGAATGAACGGGCGCATTCAGCAAAGGAAAAATGCGCCCGTTGTAACCTGGCCTTAGAATGATAGCTTCAGTGCCAGCTGCACAAGGCGCGGATTGTTCACCGTCGAGTTCACCGAGCCGAACAACGATCCCTCGTTGATGTCGGCGATCGGCGAGCCGTACTGCGGATGATTGAACAGGTTGAAGAACTCGGCGCGGAAGTTCAGGCCCATCTCTCTGCGAGGCAGAGCAAACTGCTTGATGAGCGAGAAGTCGGAGTTGACAAAATCGGGTCCGGTGACAGGAACGCGAGTCGCATTGCCCAGCTCGCCCGACGCGGCGGCGCAACGAAGCAGGCCTGGTTGATCCACTGATACTGGCTGTGGTTTGCGCGTACGGGTTGCAGCCCGCGACCTGGTTGGGCCGGTTGAAGTTGTAGCCGTTGCCGCCGTTATTGAAGGTAGTGCCCGACTGGTTGCTGCTGTCGATCAGCGGAACCGGGAAACCGGAAGAGATCCTTTCGATCAGCGTCACCTGCCAGTCGCCGAGAAGCGTGTTGGTCACAGTGGTTCCAGTCGCTGCCGAACGCCTTGCCCTTGCCGAAAGGCAGATCATAGATCATGCTGGCGGTGAAGCTGTGATTCAGATTGATCTGCGACAGCGCCCAGTCGAGATTCTGCCAGTTGGGCAGCGGGAAATAAGGAGCGCTCAGCTCCGAGCCCAGGCCGTCGGACAGACCGTTGTCATAGGTGTGCGAGTAGGTGTAGGCAACCAGCGCGTAAAGGCCGTACTTCGGCGTCTTGGTCTCTGCTTTGACCTGCAGCGAGTTGTAGTGCGTCTTGCCCACATCGCCAAAAAGCAGGATCGCGTTGAAGTTCGGCGGGTGTATAGGGGGTAGATGTAGGGCGCGCCGCCGGGCAGGCAGCCGAGCGTGTAGCCGGATATCGTTCCGCAAGCCGACGGGCTGTTGGTGTTGAGGTCGTTGCCGATCACCAGCATGATGGCCGCCGACCGAACCGGCATATCCGGCCGTCAGCAGAACATTGCCCGGCAACTGGCGTTCGACGTTGACGTTATATTGCTGAACCCTGCCGGGCTGGAAGTTGGTCGGCTGGTACTGAACGTGCCGGTGAAGCTGGCCGCATCTTGCGGCGTGGGAAGGAGTCGGAAAGCCGCTCGAGAGGAAGCCGGAGCACCGTAGACTGTGCTCCGACCGTCGAGGCGCAGTAGGAAGTCGCAAAGGCGCAGCCTGCGACGCGGCGAAATGATCGGACTCGCCGAGGAATCGGCGGATTCTGCCACAGGCCCTGCGCGCCCTGGCTCCACGACGAGTCGTGATAGATGCCGAAGCCGGCGCGGAGCACGGTCTTGTCGCTGCCCAGAACCTTCCAGGTGCGCCGACGCGGGGTTCGTATGCGCCCCAGAACATGTTGATGCCCGCCGATCGGCTGACGCCGTTCTGGCCCGCGATCAGAAGCTGTCCGGTCGAGGGGATGTAGTCCGCCATCCGGTTATGGACTTCGGTGATGGGACGTGGTCATATCCCACGCCAGGCCAAGATTGAGTGTGAGAGACGGGGTGACGCGCCAGTCATCCTCGACGAAGGGCCGGTAGATCTTCCAGCGGCGGCCGGTGACGGCGCCATTGTAGGTCTGGTCGTGGATGGCCCCCCGGTGATCCCGATCAGCAGGTCCGCCTCGGGATTGCCGGCGGGCTGACGCCCTGCACCGGTGAAGTTGCCGAAGTTACCGCACGAGCCAGAAGCCATCCTGAGAAGGCTTCTGTGCCCACATTCATCTGATTGGCGCGGAAATCGAGGCCGGCGTGGATTTCGTGCTTGCCGCGGATCAGGTCGAGATCGTCTTTGAACGAGAAAATATTGGTTCCGCCCTGGAACGGGGAGTAGCCGCGATCGCCCAGAGCCCAGTAGCCGCCAGTGACGATCGGTGGAAACCAAGCCTCAGCTGTAGGAGCCGCCGGCCATTGGGAGTACCGCTGGCGAGCAGCCGAGATTCGCGTTGGGAATGCCCCCAGCAAGTGGCCGATGCGCAGGTGCAGTTACCCTGCGAGTCGATGTAGTCGAAGATGCGGTTGTAGCCAAGGTGGCCTGGTTGAGCGGTTGGCGCGAGAAGACGTGGGTCTCAGCCGATGCCGACGTTGCGCGCGTGATTGATGATGTTCTCATTGCTGCCGAAGGCGTTAGCTTCGGCAAGTCCCGGTGCGCCGCCGGGCACAAACGAGAACGCCTGGTCGTAGCTGAAGCGGCGAACAGATTGTCTGTAGCCGTAAAGCGTCTGGTCCAGCCGGACATCGAACTTGGTTTCGTTCAGGCTGCGTACCGGCTCGTTGACGTAGTTGTAGTAGCCGGTTGCCGGAGTTGACATTGGGCGCGGGATAAATATTGATCATGGCCTGGCCGACGTGTTGATCAGGTTTGGCGGGAATCTTGTTGCAGGGGGTTCCCGGGGCCTGGCTGCCGTCGGCAGTTGGCGGGCATCGGATTGCCCGCGCCGTCGCACTGGAAGTAGACGTTGGGATACCGCCGGATCGTGGAGCGCCGACCATGTTCGGGTTGGCGATGGCAAGACCGACGACGGGATTGCCGAACGGGTCGCTCGAGAAATCGCCGCTGCGCATGGCCAGCGAAGGAACGAGACCCGGTGAAGGTGATTCCCTCGACGCTGATACTTCTGCTCGCCATCCACAAAAAGAAACGTCTTGTTGTGGCGGATGGGGCCGCCGACCGAGCCGCCAAACTGGTTCAGGTTGAACTTCGGGGTTGTCGTGTCAAAGTCGCCCTTCGCGTCGAAGGCGGTGTTGCGAACGAACTCGAAGAGCGATCCGTGAAAGTCGTTTGTTCCCGACTTGGTGGTGACCAGCACGGTGGGGCCGGCGCGGGTGCCGTACTCGGCCGAGTAGGTGTAGGTGAGAACCTTGAATTCCTGAATGTCGTCGATCGAGGAAAATACGCCGATGCCGCCCGCCGTCAGCTCGTTGTTGTCGACGCCGTCCAGCAGCCAGTCTGTGCTGTTGGGGCGCGACCCGCCTACTGACAGCGAGAACGAACCACGTGCGGCAACCTCGCTGTCGCTGCCCGGAGGTGAAGAAGCTGTTGGGGTTGGTCTCGGCGGTCGCGCCGGCGGTGAGCGTGGCGAGTTGAACGAAATCGCGGCCGTTCAAAGGCAGCTGTGACACCTGTTGCGAGGTGATGACCTGGCCGAAAGATGGATTGGCGGTCTCGATTGCCACCGCGTCCCCGGTCACAGCCACCGTAGTGACGACAGTGGCGGGTACGATCGAAAAGTCGAGTTCGCGCGCTTCATCCACCTGGAGATGCACATCCTTCGACTCAGCGCTTTGAAAGCCAGTGGCATCGACGCGCAATGTGTAGGTGCCGACAGGCAACAGAGGGATCACGTAGTGTCCGGTAGTGTCAGTCTTCGTGTCTCGAGCCATGCCGGTTCCCTGGGAAGTCGCAATGACGCTGGCCCCCGGAATACCGGCTCCGGATTTGTCGAGGACATTGCCGGAGAAACTTCCCCTGGCCTGGCCATGGACGACCGAACCGAACATCATCGCAAAAACGCACACGATGACCAGGCGTAGAACGTTGTGGAAATTGTCAGATACGATTTCGAAAGAATGAGAACACTTCGCGCCAACCATTGTGCGTTTCATGGTCAAACCCCTATTGCGAATCTGGCTAAGGTGCTGTTGCATCGACATGAGGGTGGCTATTGCGTCGAACGCGCTGCGGATTACTCGACTGTAAGAAGTGGCCAGTCAAATGTCAACGTAAGGCTTAGCTGTCTACCAGACTCCACAGACTCTGAGGATGGAATGATGCGATTAGGAATGGAAACGCCCAAAGCAACGCCGATTCTCAAGGATGCTTCCGCTCACGAGATTCCAGTCGCGATGCCGGAATAGGGGGAGTAAACCGTGTCGCTGAGCGACTCGGCGATTCTTCACTCATTTGACGACCGGCGCTAGATTGCGGGACTGCGGCACATTGACCTGCAACAGTGTGGAAGGTGAGATTCGCCTAGTGGTGCATGCGTGCCAGGAGAGCGGCGTAGCGGGGATCCTGGCGAACCGAGTCGAATATCGGGTCCACGCGGATGAATGCCATGCCGAAGCAGTGGCCGTCGATCGCGTGTTGGAACGAATCGAAGGCATGGTCGAGATCATTGACGCGAAGATCATCAACGCCGATCTCATAATCGACGCAGGGGCAGGCCCGAGGTGGTCTGAGAGAGCGCGGGTGCGCGCGCGCCAGTAAGACTGCCATCCGTGCAGCCGGTATTCGTGAAGAAGAGCGTTGCTGTCGAGCTGGGGCTGAAGTCCTCGTGCAACGCTAAGAGATTGTGCTCTACAGCTTCGTCGTGCTCACCCTTCTGCTCGTAGATAAGACTCAAGTAGTGTTCGACGGAGCCGGAGGATGGCTCCATCTCGGCGGCGCGCTGTAGTTGTGCAATTGCGGCGTCGTATTGGCGGTCATAGTAAAGAGCAACGCCCAGCCGGCGGTTGACGAGGAAAGATAGCGGATCGAGCTGAAGCGCGCGGCGCATGTGAGCGACGGCATCCTGCGGGCGGCCCACGGCTTCGAGGTAGATCGCATACTTGAACTCTGCAATCGAGTCGTTGGGATTGAGGGCGATGCCGCGGGTCAGGTTCTGCTCCGCTGCAGGCCAGTCCCACTAATAGATCGTTTGGACGCTACCCAGTGCGGTGTAGGCTTCACCGTTCTGGGGATCGAGCTGGATGGCGCGCTGGGCAGCGGCGATGGCTTTGGGAATGAGCTGTTCGGGGCGTGCCGATGGCGTAGGTGGTGGCGGCCTCGAGCGCGGAGGCGTAGCCGGCATGGGCGGATGCGTAACCGGGGTCGAGGGCAATCGCCTGCTTGAAGGACTCGAGGCTGTGGGAGAAGTCCTGCTTATTGAAAAAGTAACGGCCCCGAAGGTAGGCGTCGTGCGCGGCGGGGTTGACAGGCGCGCGCGGCGAGGGGGGGGCGAGCACGAGGCTGGCCTGGGCTGGCGATCTGCTGGGCGACGCTGTCCTGGAGCGAGAGGACGTCGGAGGCAGAGCCCTCGAAAGACTGGGCCCAGAGGTGGCGGTCGGTCCGGGCGTCAATGAGCTGGGCGGTGATACGGATACGGTCGCCGGAGCGCACGATGGAGCCCTCGACGATGGCGTCGACGTCGAGCTGGCGGGCAATATCGGGGAGGGAGCGCGGGGAGCCCTTATTGGCCATCACGGAGGTACGCGAGACAACCCGAAGATTGGGGATACGGGCGAGCTCCGTGATGAGTTCGTCGGTCATTCCGTCGGCGAAGTACTCCTGGCCTGGGTCTCCGGAGAGGTTCTGGAGCGGCAGCACGGCAATCGAGCCGATGCCGGCGCGACTGCCTCGATGGAGGAAGCGGGCAGCGAGGGGATGGGAGTCGAGAGTGAGTGCCGCAATTGCGACGAGGACGGAGACGACGAGGCGAGGACCAGCCAAAGTCTGCGCCGGGGTCTGACAGCCGACCGAGAAGCGGAGGCCCCGAGAATCGCCGGCGGAGCAGGGATCTCCGACAGAGCGGGAAGAAGCTCGATTGGAATGTGAGGAGACTGGGCGGGTTCGGCTGACTTCTGGCTCAACCGCGGTAACGGGTGCGATGAACCGATATCCGGAGCCGGAGATTGTCTGCACGAACTGCGGGAGGTCGGGACTGTCCCCCAGGGTCTGGCGAATTTTGCGGATGGCCGTGTTAATTCCGTGTTCGATGTCGACGAAGACTTCCTGATTCCACAGGCGCCCGGCGATTTCCTCGCGGGTGACGACCTGCGCCCTGTCGGGTGACCAGGAGGACCAGGAGTTCGAGAGGCTTCCGCTCAAGTTTGAGCCTGCGGCCGTTACGGCTGAGCTCAAATTTGCCGCAATGAAGGCTGAACTCGCCGAAGCGATAGACGACAACAGCCACCTGTTCCCTCCCGAGGTGGCTGAAGTATAGCATTCGCGCAAAAATCATCGGCGACTGGTACTCCCATTAGATTGAAGTACTTACGTCTTCATCTTTCTTTACCTCTTAATTTACCTTCCTCCATTGTTCGCCAACGCGGAATTTGGGTTTTATGGGTTGCGAGCCGGCAAATTCCCCGGCACAGGAGGACGAGATGAGATTAGGAAATTGGAAATCTGTGCCGGTGCTTAGGCCAAAGCAGTCAAGGCTCTCTGTTATGGGCTTTATCTGCGGGATGCGATATGCGCGCACCCCTCAGCAAGCCAGCAACTTCACCCTTCAGTTGAAAGGAGAACCACTTCTATGCGACCCAAAATGATCGCAGCTTTGCTTCTGCTGGCTCCATGCTTCGGCTTCGGGGCTGCCATCCCCATCCTCACCGTAAACAGCACCACCATCAACTACGGGACCAACCAGATCACCATCGCCGGTTCATGTTTCCTGGCGCTCAACAAGGCGCCGACAGTCCTGTTCAAAGCCTCAACCCTCAGCGTCAAGTCGTACACCAACACCCAGATCGTCGCAGCCCTGCCCGCCAACACTCCGGCGGGTAGCTACGGCATGGTGGTCACCAACGGGCTCGGCGAAATCTTTCCGTTCGTCACCACCTACGGCGCAGCCGGCCCGCAGGGACCGGTCGGACCAGCAGGACCAGCGGGGCCGCAGGGGCCGGAGGGGATTATGGGCAACCCGGGGCCGCAGGGACCTACTGGTCCGGCGGGGCCGGCGGGAAGTGTCCTGTCCTTCGTAGCAAACAAGGAATCAGGCCAGGTCACACTTCCTTACAACACTTACGTGACTCTTAATACAATCGTCCTGCCGAAAGCTGGAACCTATCTGATTGGGGGGCAACAAGAGTTCTGGAATTTCGGCAATCAGTCTGCGAACGTTTATTGTGCGGTTTTCGGACCGGCGAGCCCGGCAGGAGGCGATGTTCACATCGCAACGTCGGCAAGTCTCGGGGCCGACTCGTATCCTATCTTTCCCTTCAATGGATACTATGTTGCTCAAGCAGCGATGACCACGCTCGAAATCCAATGCGTACAAAGCGCACAATCAGCGGACTTATTAGAAATTGGCAGCACGTTGACGGCGGTCCAGGTACAGTAATCGCGCGACGGCTGAACTGGCAGGGCGAGTCACTCACCAAAACCTTACAGGAGGCGGGCATGAACTTAAACACTCGACGCGGTATGAGAAAAGGTCTTTCGTTGCTTCTGGTCCTGAGCACAATTGCAATGGTTGCCCAAAAGGCTTCAGCGACGGATCAATTATTGATGCATGTGCCAGGAATCCCCGGGAGCTCGGCAGTGCGCGCTGACTGGATCGACTTGTTTTCGTTTTCGGGGACCGCGGTCGCTCCGGCTTCCAACGGCACGGCAAGGGGAACGCAATCGTCTACCCAGCCGTGCCAAATCACAGTTCTAAAGCAACTCGACATAGCGGGGCCGCGTTTGTGGGCCGCCACGGTGACAGGACAAACCTTTAAGACGGTTGAGCTTCAGGTTTTGCAGGGGACGGGAACCCCTACCACAAATTTGATTTATGACATTCTGCTGACCAATGCAGAAATCACAGCCGTGGCGGACTCCGGCGCGAGTAGCGAATTTCCCACCGAGAGCGTTACTTTCAAAGCAGCCAGCTTGACTTTGGCCTTCACCCCGCAAAACGACGACGGCTCCCCCGGAACACCCGTCACGACCACATTTGCGTGCAATTGATCCTGGATTGCAGAGGAGTGTGCTCAGGGACCCGATGAAAAAATCAATGCACCGGTTTTTGCCGGGTCTCGCAGGTTCTGAGTCGGCACGCTCGGCTAGCATAAAAGGCGGCGGACGCCCCTTCCAACTTTGCCACCGATTAGGTGTCACTTTGGCTTTCTTCCGGCGAGGGGTGGGTAGCCCCACCTCTCACCCCACCTATCCACTGCACTATGGGAAGATCAACTGCCGAGAACAGGACAAAGCGCTCGTCGACCTCAAATTGCGCGATTGTCAGGATTACTCCCATAAACGCCCTTCCGTCCTGCGATCCAATCGGCGCTTGATCCGAGTCACGCAACACTGAATCCAGCACGACTTTGGGTGTCCCAGGTCTCGATTTTGAGACTTGGGATCGCATAGACCGCTCCAATCACGGGCTACTCCTGGCCGCTGCCCTTCAGTCGTCCGATCCTTCACCGAGTCCTCAAAATTGCTCTACAGCAAAAGCAAAGGGCCAGCGCCAGGCTGACCCTCCGTTTTCTGTGTTGAGCCTGCCGTTAATCGCTGCCCATCGGATGCCCCAGCGAAAGCACTTCGAGCGAAACCCGTGCCAACCCGGCCTGCGTCATCTGCAGCTTCTCGGCCGCAGCATAGGAAAGATCGATGATGCGCGCATGACTACTTCCCAGGTCGCCCCGATCCGTAATTCGTACCACCACCGATTTCTTGTTTCTCAGGTTCACCACCCGCACCAGGCTTCCGAACGGCAGCGTCGGATGGCATGCGGTCATGGCATACATGTCGAACGTCTCGCCGCTCGCCGTCTTGCGTCCGTTGAACACTGATCCGTACCAGGAGGCAATGCCGCGAAAGAATTTCCCATGTTGCTTCGCCGGAGATGCGGAAGCAGTATTCATCGCCGGTGTCGCCTTTGTCACCACCGGGGTTGGTGTTGCCATTGGCCTTTGCAGCCGCGCATCCGCCTGCACTGTCCGGGTGGAAATGATTCCCAAAAACCCGGCCAATGCCATGCAGGAAGTCCCCACAAGCAGCCAGAACGGCAGCGGCTTTTTGGGGTTCATGTTGGTTGCTTTTGGTCGAATAAGCATCGTTTGATTTTATCAGCCCGATGGCCGATATCCTCCATGTTTTTCAACCAGATGCGGGCAAAAATACAGCAATCTCGGGGTCGGCTTCGGTCGCTTCCGTAAGCCCCTCATTCAACGCTGCTTGGAGTTGCAGCAACCCTGGTGCAGAATTGTCTTTTTTCCCTTTTCCGACCACTCGGCTACAACCGTCAACCGGGCCCGGGCAAAGCTTCGGGAATGCGCCGAAATCCCTGAGGCTGCAAAGACTATCACGGCAAACTCGTGCCGCGAAAGTGACTTTAGGCCATCCTGCACAGTCATTCCCGAGGATTGGATTGGGAAGGCAGGTATCTTGCTGAAAGCCATAGTTATAGTTCTCCAAAGTTTCCGTGTGCCGCAACCGTAGCCACGCTCGCCAGCCAGATTTCCCCGGCAAGTGGCGTGCTGCTTCCTTCAGCTCAGCCACAACTATGTTCACCGCCAACATAACGAGAGATATGGGTTCCCAAAAGTTTTGCGGGAAGAACACCATTCGCGAACGCATCAGTGTCTTTCAGGTGCGCCGTCGCAACCAAACTGCCATCCGGTTAGTGATAAAGCCGGATGGGTCAATACATGCTTCAGACGTTGTGGAAGTCAAGAGCACTTATTCCGTGCTGACCACCCCTATGGACCCGATTCGATGATCGTGCAGCCTCTAGATACTTCATCTTGTGCAACTTAAAGCCTCCGCCGCCGGTACCGCAAAATAATCCCCACGATTTGCAGATTATTTCGCCGATCCAGATAGCCTCAATTCATAGGCCGCCTCCCGCTTCCAAGCGCAGACGGCCTTTTAATTGGAGGAAAGAACATGCATTTAAGTTCTGCAGGATTGGAGCTGTTGAAAGAATCCGAGGGCTTTCGAGATCGCGTCTACCCCGATGTGGCTGGCTTCCGCACAATCGGCTTCGGCCACCGCCTTTCGCCGTCCGAGAACTACCCGAACGGCATCACCACCGCCCAGGGCGCATCCATCCTTGCAGCGGACATCGCCATCGCCGAATCCGCCGTCGCGCGGTTAGTCAAAGTCCCACTCACCCAGGGTCAGTTTGATGCCCTCGTGGACTTCGTCTTCAACCTCGGTGCCGGACGCCTGGCTTCATCCGCCCTGCTCTCGTATCTGAACTCCGGCAGATCCGATGCTGCCGCCTGGCAATTGCTCACCTGGGATCACGCCGGCGGGCATGAAATTGCCAGCTTGAAGGCTCGTCGCGAAGCCGAATTCCGCCTATGGAATCCACCCTGCACGTCGGCCTCGGCCGCCGCCTGATACCGCTTTAGCTCGACTAAGTATTTCATTTACAGGGTTATACCCATAACCCCAGTAAGCAGAGGATTTTACAGGATCCCCGTCCCGTAACTCCGTACAGCAGAGGGTTTTGCAAATTTATTATTTTCTGAGCTCGGCGATTTCCACCCGCTCTCCAGCCTTGATGTAGCCTTTGCGCCGGAACCAGTCCTCCATCGCCGGCTGCAGCCGGTCGAGCGGCACGCGATAGCCCGCCTCCAGCAAACCATCCCCTCGCGGCAGGGTGTCGTCAAAGATGGCGTCATTGGTGAAGTTGCGCATGGCGAAATTGTCGATCCAATGCAGAGGGCAAGGGTGGCGCCACCCCCGACGCATCTACCCGCTCAATCGATAACATGCGCACAAACATGCAACCAGATTAAATGCCGGGTCTACACCGAAACGGGCTCGCCGGCGATCGAGCGCGCTCACGGCTTCTTCGACGGCACGGTCTTTCCGTCTTTCGGTTGCTGCTGCTGCGCCTCAACCTTGAAGCGCTGATAATCGTAGTCCCGCTCGCGGAAATGCTGGCGCAGGCTCTTCAGCAACAGCAGCCGGGCCTGCACCGAGCCCTCCGCACCGGTGGGAAGCCAGATTTCGCCATTCACCTTGGTCTGGTCAAATGTGAAACTCGAGCCCTTCTGCACCGTCGCGAGGATCCCGCCAATCATGCGGAAGTTGTCGTCGAAACGCACCTCAAGATGGGCTACCTGGCGATCCGCTTCATCGATCCAGATGGTTCCTTCGAGCTTCTTCGAAGCGTCTTCCGCAATGCCGTGCGTCTTTGCATCCTTGCGGCCGACAAAGTCGAACACAATCGTCGGCTCGTTGCGGTAAAGTTCGCGCCGTTCATTGCGCACATCCATGATCTCGAGCACCCGGCTGATGCTGATGCTCGGCCCTTCGAGCGACTGCCCGCGCGGCGTCTTCTCCGCTTTCTCCACCAGCTTCGTCACCCGCTCCGTCTCTTTCTCCTGCTCATGTGCATCCAGCACCCGATCGTTCGACTTCACCTTGCGCTCAATCACGTGGCCGTTCACAAAGAAGTCTTCATACTCCGTTGACTCCGTCTTCTTCACTTGCCCGTTGCCGTCAATGTCCTGCACCACCTGGTACGACGTGTATGTGTAGTTCTCGCGGATCTGGTCCAGTTGCTTCTGATGCTCCTGCACTTCGCGCATCAGTTGGCGAATGTCCGGCAACGGCGCCGGAGGACGGCTGCTGAGCGCGACCCGTCGAAATCCCAACAGCAATGGAGCAGAACAAAAAAAGAAGATTACGTTTGTACATGTAAAGAGTTGACCATTTGTGCGGTGCGAGCTCATAACGTCGAGAAAAAGATTAAAAGGTAGGATCGCTTTCCTACGATCGTCGCACAAACCGCGCGGAAGTGTTTGGGTCTCGCGGTATCATTCCATAACAGCACTGCCGTTTCTTTAGCCCCGGCAAGCCGGGCGCCTGGAGAGCAGAACCAGTATGTTTCGAGCGATCATCCACTGGGTGTTGAGCGCCATCGCGCTCATGGTAGCCACCAGGCTGGTTCCAGGCTTCTACGTGAGCGACATTCAGTCGGCCCTGCTCGCAGCCGCCGCAATCGGCGTATTGAACGCTACGCTCGGCTTCGCGCTCAAGGTCATCACGCTCCCCTTTGCCATCCTCTCATTCGGCGTGTTTCTGATCGTCATCAACGCTGGAATGATTCTGCTCGCCTCGAAGATTGTGCCCGGCTTTGTGGTGTACGGATGGGTTCCAGCGTTCTGGGCCGCATTGATCCTCTCCATACTCGGCATGCTGATTCGCGCCCTGATGAAGGATTAGTAGCTCACGCGCCTCGCGCTACTTCTGCGCGCCAGCCGCAGACTTGCTCTTCTTGACGATGTGAATTTGTGGATCCGCTTTCACATCGCCAGCAGCCGCTTTCTGCTTCATCTGCGCAGGAACAGCAACCACCGGACCTTCCACCGTGCGCGGTGTACGCATGGCTCCGGCAGCCGACAACCCGCTCGTTCCGCCGATGCGCTCCGGTACAGCTACCGCTGCGGGCTGCGGCGCTAACCGGATATGGGAATACACTTCCCAGCCACCCCCCGCCACCACCAGCACAATCGCAGCGGCAGCGGCAGCACGCATTGCGGAAAGATGCGACCACCGCGCGCCACCTGATAACCGCTGCGGCCAGTGGATCACGCGGCCCTGACGGGATCGGTGCGCATCGCTGCTTTCAGCCCGGTCTTCACGCGATCTTCAATGCCATCGGGTGCCGGCAGCGTTGCGATCAGTCGCAGCGTTGCTTCGGTATCCATTGCCGAACGATCACCAACACCATCTTCAGTTGAGGAATTCATCGGATACTCCTGGGATGTTCAAGCAGCCCGGCCAGCAGGTTGCGCGCGCGAAAGAGCCGTGAGCGAACACTCGATTCCGTAACGTCGAGAACCGCGGCGATCTCCACGCTTGATAGCTCCTCGAATGCCGAGAGCATCATCACCTCGCGTTCGCGGGCGGGAAGTTTCTCAACGCAGGCCAGCACGTGAGCGTGGTGTTGCGCGGCGGCTGCGTGCTCTTCCGCTGTCAGTTCATCTGCCGGCAGCACACGCGCCAGTTCGCTTACGTCGTCGGTTTCCGGCCGTGTCTTGGCGCGCCGCTTGCGGTCCAGCACAATGTTCCAGACAATGCGAATCAGCCACACCCGGTGATCGCGAATTTCGCCCAGCGTGTCGCGATGCCGCAGGACCCGCAGAAACGCTTCCTGCACCGCGTCTTCGGCATCCGATTGGTTGCGCAATACTGAGAAAGCTACGCGATAAAGCGTACGGGCATACTGATCGACCAGCGCCGCGAGTGCTTCTTCCTGGGCGCGCTGGCGGGCTTCGTCATGCACGGCGCTCTCGACGATCTCCATCCAACCTGGAACTAGGGTCTGGCTCGCGCTCATACCAATACCAGACGCGCAGACAGCCTGAAACGCTCAGGCGTTGAGGCCCCGCGCACGTTCGCCGAAGCTGCCTTGCCGCCGGCTTCACGAGATTGCCTACTGTTTGCCGGAAAGCTTCTGGGCCGCGATCGATCCCGCAGCGCCATCCTTGTCGGAATCCTTCAGCTTGGCCCACAAGGCGCGCGCCTGGGCCTGCTTGCCGGTTGCGGCATACAGGTCGGCCAGGTCAAGCTGTGCGGTACCGGCAGTCACGGTGTCGGAGGGCTTGCTGATGATTTCGTTATAAAGATCGATCGCCTGCTGATCGCGTCCCGTCTGATGGTAGATCGACGCCAGCGCCACTTTGGCCAGATTAGCGAGGTTCCGGTTCCAGGAGCCGGCCACCTTCTTCAGCTCCGTTTCGGCTGCCGCCGTCTGTCCCATCTCCTGGTCCGTTACACCCGGTGAAGTAGCGGGCCTTCCCGCCCTCCGGCAGCCAGCTGTATTTATCGGCAACTGCCTGAAACTGCTGGTTCGCAGCCTTCGAGCGCTCAGCGACGGTTGCGTACACGCCGCTCTGCGCGGGAGCTCCGGGAAGCGCCAGCGGCGCGGCATAGGTGTCCAGCGCCAGCCCCAGTTCAGCCTCCGCGGTGGCCTCGCGCAGATTCCAGAAAACAATCAGTCCAATTCCCAAAATAAGCACCGCCGCGGCCGAAATACTCCACTGCAGAACATTGCTGCGATGGCCGCTGAGCCAGGTAACGCTGGTTTTGGTGGCCTGGGCAAATTTATCGCCCTTCAGGGCATGACGAGTCTGTGTATCCACTGGATGTTTGTCCTTCGCATCGATCGACTTGCAGGCGGGTCCGTACAGGTGGTGGGCACAGCCACTGCAACCCTACTAGTTTAACAGTGTGCAAACTGGAGCGTCCACCATCGCGACCTCCGCGCTTGCCCGCGCACCAGCGATGACGATAGGCTAAGTGCATGTACGAAGATTTCCACGTGACCGACCGCTGGACCGGCGAAGACCTGCACTGCACATGGAAGGCCAACATCGTTGCCATCGCCACGCGCCACGCCGATGCTGTCGATGTCCGCTTCGACGTCAACCAGCGCCCCATGTGGATTGCCCTGCCCTGCACCGCCTGGCTTGAACAGAAGAAGCGCTCCGGCAAAGTCATCACCGACCTGCTCGCCGCGCAGATCGCCGGCCGCCATCTGAAGCAGCTGATCGAAGAAGGCTACGACGCCGCTCGCGAAATGTACACCGTCTCCGTTCCCGAAGTGCTGGCGCATCTCGATGCCATCGTTGACGAAGCGAAACAGCAGCGCGGCCTACCCGCCCTCCCCGTAGGCGTATAAACTCGGCGTTCAGCCCTGCCCTGACCACACAGCTTCAGGTCTCTTGCGACCTCACCAGTTTGAAAACACATGGCCTGAAAGCGTCATACCCGAACAAGTCGGTTGGTGAGAAATCAATAGACTGCGGACCAGCAGGCTCAACCGATCACAAATCCAATGTTGGACTCAGTAGCCTGCTCACCGGTTTGTAATCAGGGCCTGACTTCAGTCAGGCCGCCAAAGCCACCAAAATCAACGTCCGGCTTTAGCCGCTGCAACGGCCCATCCTGCCATCCTGCAAAAGCCCCGACTTTTTCACCAGGCTGCTCAAGTCCATTCCGGCAACCAATCCCGAACGCCAAAAGTCAATCCCTCGTTCCCAAAACTCCCGCCAAGCTCATCATTGCAATACGCAAATTCCGCCGAGCGTTTTGCATCCAATTTTCCCCGCCCGTAGCACAATGGACCTGTATGGGATCTCCATAAAACTTCACACCAGAACCACTGCCCGCACACTCAGCCCTTCTACGCCAGAAAAATCTTTGCGGTTGGTTCACATACGTCAACCGCCGCCTTTCTTATTCACCCTTAAGACTGTCATCCTGAGGAGAGCGTTTCTCAGCGAAGCCGAAGGACCTGCTTTCCGGTTTATTCCCTGATTGCCACAACTCAATGGCTGCCCCATTTCTGCACCTTAGCGCGCCTTTTTCGAGGACCCACCCAGATTCAACACCATTTCGGCTCGACGAGTGGTTTGGCCCGATTCGCGAAGCGAAATTCAACCGTGTCATTCAACAGCGTAATTCAACCGCATCGAGCAAAGGCCGGATGAACTGCTTTGACCTTACGGATACGAGCCTCATAGAATTCGCAGTTGCGGCAAGTGTCCTCACGTTGAATCGGGAGCGCGAGCTTGCGCAGGGAGAGCAAACTTTATGGTTGCAGGACGGGCGGGCGAATGCTGGAACGATCTACGGATGGGAGGACGTTTTGTCCGGAGAATCCTCAGGCTGGGTCTGGGCTCTATGCTGCTGACCCTCTGGATGGCCGGGGCAGCAATGGCCCAGGGTGGTCCGCTGGTGCTGCAACGCGATGGGCGTGTGATATCGCTGGTGCCGTACGCTCCGAATATTGTGCGGGTCACGATAAGCACGGACGCGGCTGCGGCGGCAACCGAACCCGGATATGGGTTTGTTGCCAAACCGGCCGCGGCAGGATGGACGCACGAGCACGACGAGGAAGGCGACGTCTTCCGATCCGCCCGTATGGTGATTCGCGTCTCGCCGGAGAACCTGCCGAATGACAGGCTGCCGAAACCCATGCCGCTGGACGCATTGAACAGTCAGTTGCGCGATATCTATTTCGGCGGTGGATCTGGCCATCGACCGCATAACGACTCGCTCCTGGTGACAACAGCCGAAGGCAAGATGCTACTGCACATGCGCGGCTGGACCATGGAGCCCGAACGTCCAGAAGTCGCCAAGCTGGACGCAGGTACAAAGGGCAATCGCGTAGCTGCTGTATTCGACTCGCGTGCCGACGAGCACTACTACGGATTGGGACAGCAGCAGAAGGGCTGGATGGACCTGCGGGATCACGAGATCCGTTGCTGGCATGACTACGGCGCAATTGGCGGCGAGGACGTCTGCGTGCCGTTTATGGTGTCGACGCAGGGGTACGGGCTGGTCTGGGACAATCCATCCAAAACGACAATCGATCTCGGCTTCAACGGACAGAATGTTTGGTCATCCGAGGTTGGAGATCGCGTGTCGTACTTTATTATCGCGGGCAAAACCAGCGACGAGATTTACGGGGGCTACCGGCTGCTGACCGGCGTATCGCATCTGCTGCCCCGTGCGGTCTACGGCTACATCCAGAGCAAGGCGATCTATCCGACGCAGCAACAGATTTTGGATGTGGCGAAGGAATACCGCGAGAAAAACCTGCCGCTCGATGTGGTTGTCGTGGATTTCCTCAACATGACGAAGCAGGGCGCACTGGACCTGGACCCGGAGCGCTGGCCGGATCCGGCGGAGATGAATCGTGAACTGCATGAAATGGATGTCCGTACGCTCTTGAGTGTGTGGCCGCACTTTTCCAAGGGCACCCAGTTCTATGACATGTTGCTCAAAAAAGGATGGTTGGTGCATACGCCCGACGGGGAACCTGACTCCGGAGGCTTCAAGAACGCCATCGGACCGAACCTCGACACCACAAACCCCGAGGCGGCAAAGTGGTTCTGGGAAAAGATCCGAGACCGCTATGTGAAGCCGTATGGGTTTGACTACATTTGGCTGGATGAAACCGAACCGGACATTGACCCCGCGAAGGACGTGTTTTTCATCGGCTCGGGAACACGCTTTTACAATGCATATCCGCTCTTTCATACAGGCTCTGTGTACGAAGGATTTCGAAGGGATTTTGGGGATAGCCGAAGAGTGATGATTCTGGCGCGGGCGGCGTATCTGGGAGCTCAACGCAATGGCACGGTGTTCTGGTCGAGCGATATCGTTTCGACGTGGGACATGCTGAAGCGTTCGATTCCGGCGGGGCTGAACTTTACGGCGACCGGGCTACCGTACTGGGACACGGATATCGCAGGATTCTTTTCGCCCTCCCTTCCGGCCGATTACCATGCGGAACATAAGCCATTGATCAATGGATCGGATGCACGCGGCACTATCGGCCGCTATGAGGATTATCCTGAGCTGTTTGTGCGGTGGTTTGAATGGGGCTCGTTTCAGCCTGTAATGCGTGCGCATGGAGAGCGAGATCATAACGAAGTTTGGTCTTACGGCAAGCAGGCGGAGCCGATCCTGGAGAAGTATCTAAAGCTGCGGTATCAGCTTCTGCCGTACACATATTCGGTTGCATATCGCAGCTACCAGACCGGCGCTCCGTATATGCGAGCGCTGTTCATGGATTTTCCCGATGACCCCAATGCGACTAATATTCCGGACGAGTATATGTATGGGCCGGCTTTCCTCGTGGCCCCGGTAACGGAACAGGGCGCGACCAGCGGATGGTCTATCTGCCGGCGGGATGTGACTGGTACAACTACTGGACCAATGAACGGCTGCACGGCGGCCAGACGATCATGGCAAATGCTCCGATTGATACGCTCCCGCTTTTTGTGAGGGCGGGAAGCATTGTGCCGCTTGGATCGGAGGTCCAGAGCGCACAACAGCCGCAGACCATTGTGTCAGTACGGGTGTATCCGGGAGCGGATGGAGAGTTCACGCGTTTTCCAGGACGACGGCAAGACGTACGAGTACGAGAAGAGCGGCGGCAAAATCACGAATCTCGATTTGGAATGATGCTGCGCATCAGTTGAAGCATGAAGGTGAGCCGGCGTGGAGCGGATCGGACCAATCCGTAGTAACGGTTGTGAACAAATGAACGATTCGGTTCGGACTCACCAAGCGTGAAGGATCTCCCTGGATGAGTCGATCTGTCTGTGAGCGATAAATCGCCAAATGCACTTGTCGACGGCAAGTTAGTACCGGATGCTGCCTTTCGGAAGGTATTTTTGGACCCTCGGCATGGTTCCGGTCGCCCCCTCCGGATGTGGGTACTGTCCAACGTCAGCTTCGCCGGCATGCGTGCGCAAAACAATCCGAGCGTATTCTGGCGAATCCTGGCCTTCATCTTTGGTTTACCCGGAACTATCGTCACTTTCATCGTCTTTAACGAGGGAAGTGATCGCGCGTACACATCGATCTGCCCCGAAGGGAAAGGCCGTATATTTTTCCATACGCAACCATTTGGTTGCGAAACTTTTATGCCCCTTCCCTATTCGTGCCGCAGTGCGTCCATCGGCTGAACCGATGCCGCTCTTCGCGCTGGAATCCACGTGGCGACAAAAGCAATCCCCAGCAGCAGTGCAACGCCCGCTCCCAGCGTGACCGGATCGTTCGTCTTCACGCCGTACAGCATCGACTTCACGACACGCGTGAGTTCAAGAGCCCCACCCAGGCCCACCGCGATTCCCGCTGCGGTAATCCACGTGCTCTCGCGCAAAATCATGCTGCGCACCTGCCCCGGCTGCGCGCCCAGCGCCAGCCGTATTCCAATTTCGTTAGTGCGCTGCGCAACTGAGTACGCCATGATGCCGTAGATACCTACGCATGCCAGCGCCAGGGCCAGCACGCCAAACCCCGCCGTGAGTGCCGCAAACGCGCGCTCCATCTGCATCGTTGCGTTGATCTGCTCGCGCTGGGTGCGCAAGTCAATCATCGGCAGGTCGGGATCGACTGACCGGATCACGCGTCGCAACGAAGGAGCCATCATGGCGGGACTCATCCCGGTCCTGATTTCGTAGACCATCCCACCAATATCCGCCTGCTGCACATAGGGCAGGAAGAACTGCGGCGGCGGTTCGTCGCGCAAATCCATGTAGTGCGTGTTCGCGCAAATACCGACAATCTGAATCCATTCATCACCCTCGGCTTTGAACCGGCGCCCCAGTGAATTGACGCCCGGAAACCGCTTTCGCGCCAGTGCCTGGTTGATGATGGCCACTTTTACCGAAGTTGCACTGTCCTGGGCATTGAAGCTACGCCCGGCGACAATGGGGATTCCCATGGTCTGAAAGAATGTGTTCCCCACTTTATTGATGTCTTCCGCGGTGCTTTTATCCTGCCTTTTATAGTCTTCAAACCTCTCGCCTTCGGGCAGGAAGCTGGAGTTCTCCAGATTGTCCGCGATATAGGGGTTGATCGCCGTGGTCACGCTTTCAACACCCGGCAGCGCTCGAATGCGCTCTTCAAGCTGCGCATGCAAGGCCACGTCTTTGCCGTTGGGGTAGCGTGCATGCGGCGGTGCAATTTGAAAGAGCAGCAAATGATCCGGATTAAAGCCGACGTCGACAGAGTTGAGCGCAATCAGAGTGCGCACGAAAAGACCCGCCCCGATCACCAGCAGGGTCGAAAGGGCGATCTGGAAAGCAACAATCGACTTTCCGGTGATTCCTTTGCGACGTCTTGTGCTGTTGTGCGCGGTATCCTTCAGTGTGCCGCTCAGTTGCACTTGCGAGGCAAGCAACGCCGGCGCAAGCCCAAAGAGGATACCGGTAAGAAGCGTCACCACTGCCGCAAATGCAAATACCGTCCAGTTGAATGGCGTGTCGATCTTGTTCCGCTCCCACGCATTGACCAGGAGATTAGGAAGCACGCTGCGCCCAAAGTAACCGAGCACAAGGCCAAGGGCGCCACCGATCCCTGCAAGCATCAGGCTTTCGGTCAGCAACTGCCGCAGGATCCTTCCCCGGCCCGCGCCCATGGCCAGGCGCACACTCATCTCGCGCTGGCGTTGCGCACCACGCGCCAGCAGCAGGTTGGCAATGTTCGCACACGCCAGCAGGATGACGAATCCCGTCAGACCAAGCAGCACGTAAATGGGCTTCTTGAACATGCTGTCTGTAAAGTGCAACCCACGGCTCCCATCCACCAGTTCAAAACGCGGCATCGTATCGCCTTCCGCCACCGGCATCGTAGCCCTGATGGCAGCGCGCAATTCCACGTCAAGAGCAGCCTGCGCAGTCGCGTCATCCACGCCAGGTTTGCTCCGCGCCATAAGGTTGAGCCACCACAAACCGTTGTCGGTCAGTAGCGGCTTCTTGCCCTTGGGGTCGATCACCGGCTGCAGCGCGATTGGAACAAACACGTCCGGCGACTCCATCACGACCTTCGCACCCGTAAAGCCGCGCGGAGCAACGCCGACAATCACAAAAGATATTTGATTTAGAGTGATGGTCTGCCCCAGAGCGCTAGCTGAACGACCGAATTCCCGTTGCCACACATCGTCGCTGATCACCGCGACGTTGCCGCCGGACGGAACGTCGTCCGCTGGCCCGAGGTCTCGCCCCAGTTGCGGCTGTACGCCCAGAGAAGCGAAAAAATTGCCGGAAACCATGTCCGCATTCACACGTTGCGCATCGCCATGGATGGTGGCGTTCATGCTGTCTTCCTTGAACGCAAATAGATCTCCGAGCACCTGGTTGTGTGCACGCAGCTGTTGATAGACCGGGTAGGAGAAGACCGAGCTCGTCATCCCGGAATTCGGCGTCGAATCAAAATCGCCCCACATGGCATGGACAGCAACTTTTCCGTCCCCATTCCACCGGAACATCCGCAACTGCTCTGCGTGCGGCACGTCAAGTTGCTGATAGAGCAACTGGCGCGCAATCGAAAATATCGCGGTGTTGGCGCCGATCGCGAGAGCCAATGATATTGCTGCAATGAAGGTGAACCCGGGGCTTTTGGAAAGTATTCGCACCCCGTAGCGAATGTCGTCGCGCATCTGATCGAGCCAGCGCAGCCCGAGCGAGGCTCGCATACTTTCTTTGTGCATCAGCACTGGACCAAGCGCGATGCGCGCGAGGCGTTTCGCTTCCTCGGGCGAATGGCCTGACCGCCCGAGATCCGCGGTCAATGATTCCAGGTGAAGCTGAAGCTCGGCCTCCATATCAGACTCGAGGCGGTGGCGATCACACACCGCGCGAACCCACGACCGAGTCTGTGAAAGAATACGCGTAAACAGAATTTGGATTGCCTTCATAGGCTCTCCGGCGTGGTACGTAGAATGCTGGCGATCACTCCGGCCATGCGATTCCACTTTTCGGTCTCGGCCTCCAGGCGTCGCCGGCCCGCGGCCGTTAGTTGGTAATACTTTGCCCGGCGATTGTTTTCGCTCTCGCCCCAATCGCTGACGATCACTCCCTGGTGCTCGAGGCGATAGAGCGCCGGATAAAGCGACCCCTGCTGAATCACGAGTTCTTTGCCTGAAATCTGCTGAATGCGAAGCAAAACGCCGTAGCCGTGAAGCGGCCCCAGGGAAACCGCTTTGAGGATAAGAAGGTCAAGCGTGCCTTGCAGCAGTTCCAATTGCGATTCTTGCGCCTCGTCAGTCAATCTGCTCTCCTTGGCAATCTAGGAGAATCGTACGATCACTCTCCTAGTCTGTCAAGGAGAGCAGATTTGAGTGGCGCACCCCCAAATAGCTAAATAGCGACACCTTATATAGCCCACCGCCAATAAATCGTAAACGGCAGCCGAATTTTCCGCATCCCACCCGCATGCAGAAGTGACATTTCTACAAGGCTGTAGTTAGGGCCATGTCACAAGATGTATGCTTTCAGCCGGAAAATCGTTTGGAAGACTTACTCAGATTGAAGACACGTCTGTGGCTTAAAACCAGCTTCAGATTTCACAGATACGAAGGAGGAAAAAGGCAATGGGTCATGGATTGATTGCGTGGATCATCATTGGGTTGATTGCAGGTTGGCTTACCGGGAAACTGATGAAGGGGTCGGGTTTCGGCTTCTTCATGGACATGATTGTGGGTCTGGTCGGCGCTCTGATCGGTGGATTCCTCTCCAGTCACCTGGGATTCGGAGGAGTGGGACAACACGGCTTGATAGTCAGCATTATTATTGCCGTGATCGGAGCCGTTCTGCTCACCGTAATCCTGCGACTAATCACCGGAAACCGAGGCGCAGAGTTGTAGGAGCGGCGAACCGGGCCGGGAGGCGCGGCCCAACTGAGCAACTCCGATCAAAACTGAAACACACAAAAACGCCCTGCCGCAATGGCAGGGCGTTTTTATCTTATTGCCGGCGATCACCTAATCTCCCACACAGTCACCCGTGCAGTACCATCGGCCCAGCGAGGCTTAACTTCCGTGTTCGGGATGGGAACGGGTGATCCCTCGCAGTATGGTCACCGGCAAATTGAGGCGTTTTGAAGGCGTGAGGCGCAGAGCGCCGGGAGCCTTCAGCCGAAATCCTGAGCGCTTTGGCGCGAAGGATCTGCGGTTCGCCTTTGATCTTGGTATGGCGCTTGGCGGGTTGGTTTGCCCGCAGCCTGCCGCGACATCTGCTTCGTCCTGGATTCTTTCTCCCAGGCCGGGCAGGAACGCGGACTGCAATCTGGCGCCACAAAATTTGCTCAGAGTTTATCTGAATGACACGAAATTGATTGGTCGTACAAGGCTTGTAAGAAGAACGTCCGCGAATAACTTACTGCGCGGAGTTAATTCTATGGACAAGCCGAACGGGCGATTAGTACTGGTAAGCTTCACGCATTACTGCGCTTTTACACCCAGCCTATCAACCAGATGGTCTTTCTGGGCCCTTCAGGGAGATCTCATCTTGGAGCGTGCTTCCCGCTTATATGCATTCAGCGGTTATCACAACCGAACTTCGCTACCCAGCCGTGCCCTTGGCAGGACAACTGGAACACAAGAGGTTCGTCCATCCCGGTCCTCTCGTACTAAGGACAGCCCTCCTCAAATCTCCTACGCCCACAGCAGATAGGGACCGAACTGTCTCGCGACGTTCTGAACCCAGCTCACGTACCGCTTTAATAGGCGAACAGCCTAACCCTTGGAACCTTCTACAGCTCCAGGATGCGATGAGCCGACATCGAGGTGCCAAACCAAAGCGTCGATATGAACTCTTGGCTTTGATCAGCCTGTTATCCCCGGCGTACCTTTTATCCGTTGAGCGATGGCCCTTCCATACAGAACCACCGGATCACTAAAGCCTACTTTCGTACCTGCTCGACTTGTAGGTCTCACAGTTAACCACTCTTATGCTTTTACACTCGACGACTGATTTCCAAACAGTCTGAGAGTAGCTTCGCGCGCCTCCGTTACAATTTAGGAGGCGACCGCCCCAGTCAAACTACCCGCCTAACTATGTCCCTCTCCCGGATCACGGGAGGAGGTTAGAATCACAGCACTCGCAGGGTGGTATCTCACCATTGGCTCCACCAAGTCCGAGAACCTGGTCTCAAAGCCTCCCACCTATCCTGCGCAGCAAGAACCATAACTCATAGTTAAGGTGTAGTAAAGGTGCACGGGGTCTTTCCGTCTAGCTGCGGGTAACCGGCATCTTCACCGGTACTACAAGTTCGCCGAGCAACTCGTTAAGACAGTCGTACGATCGTTACGCCATTCGTGCAGGTCGGAACTTACCCGACAAGGAATTTCGCTACCTTAGGACCGTTATAGTTACGGCCGCCGTTCACCGGGGCTTCAATTCAAAGCTTCGCTTGCGCTAACCTCTCCTTTTAACCTTCCGGCACCGGGCAGGCGTCAGCCCCTATACGTCGTTTTCGACTTAGCAGAGACCTGTGTTTTTGTTAAACAGTCGCCGTACGCGCTTCACTGCGGCCCACTTGCGTGGGCGCTCCTTCTCCCGAAGTTACGGAGCCAATTTGCCGAGTTCCTTAACGAGCTTTCACTCGAGCGCCTTTGGATATTCTCCTCGTCTACCTGTGTCGGTTTGGGGTACGGTTCCCTTTGTTCTCCTTAGAGGTTTTTCTCGGCAGCGTGGAATCAGAATCGTAAGCCCCATACGGGACTGTGTTGCACCTCACTGTTAATGACCCAACGGATTTGCCTATCGGATCCAGCTTACGTGCAGCAACCGCAATAGCCATAGTGCGGCATTCTTATCCTTCTGCGTCACCCCATCGTGATAACGAACATTGGGAGGGACGGAATATTAACCGTCATGTCCATCAGCTACGCCTTTCGGCCTCACCTTAGGGACCGCCTAACCCTGAGCGGATTAACCTTCCTCAGGAAACCTTAGACTTTCGGCGCGGAGGGTTCTCACCTCCGTTATCGCTACTTATGCCGGCAGGGTCTCTTCGCAACGCTCCACCAGTCTTCTCAGTCTGGCTTCACTGCTGTTGAGAATGCTCTCCTACCACGCACACCTAAAAGGTGTGCATCCGCTGCTTCGGTGTACAGTTTTAGCCCCGTTGTATTGTCGGCACCGGACCGCTTGACCAGTGAGCTATTACGCTTTCTTTAAAGGATGGCTGCTTCTAAGCCAACCTCCTGGCTGTCTGAGCGTTCCGACTTCCTTTCCCACTTAACTGTAACTTTGGGACCTTAGCAGGCGGTCTGGGCTGTTTCCCTCTCGACGATGAGGCTTAGCCCCCACCGTCTGACTCCCGGATATGTTGTCGCTGGCATTCGCAGTTTGGTTGGATTCAGTAAGCCGGAAAGCCCCCTAGTCCATCCATCTCTCTACCACCAACGCAATTCGTCCGAGGCTAGCCCTAAAGCTATTTCGGAGAGAACGAGCTATCACGGAATTTGATTAGCCTTTCACCCCTACCCACAGCTCATCCGAGCTTTTTTCAACAAACACCGGTTCGGTCCTCCAGTGGGTGTTACCCCACCTTCAACCTGGCCATGGGTAGATCATCCCGCTTCGCGTCTATTCCTGCCAACTGAACGCCCTGTTCAGACTCGCTTTCGCTTCGGCTCGCTTACGCTTAACCTTGCTGACAAGAATAACTAGCCGGCTCATTATGCAATAGGCACGCGGTCAGACATTCCCTTGCGGGCATAGTCCTCCCACTGCTTGTAGGCACACGGTTTCAGGTACTTTGCACTCCCCTCGACGGGGTTCTTTTCGCCTTTCCCTCACGGTACTGGTTCACTATCGGTCAGAGACTAGTATTTAGCCTTACGGGATGGTCCCCGTGGATTCAAGCAGGGTTTCACGTGCCCCGCCTTACTCAGGTATCCGCTTCGAGTCTGAACAATTTTCGCCTACGCGCCTGTCACGCTCTATGGATCCACTTTCCAGAGGATTCGGCTAATTGTCAGATT
This sequence comes from uncultured Solirubrobacterales bacterium, assembly GCA_963710305.1. Lineage (GTDB taxonomy): Bacteria > Actinomycetota > Thermoleophilia > Solirubrobacterales > Solirubrobacteraceae > Palsa-465. The sequence goes on from CAVPZV010000003.1 coordinate 31,672, forward strand.
GGTAACTCTACTGTTGCGGACCCTACAACCCCCGAAACACCGAAATGCTACGGGTTTGGGCTGTTCCGAGTTCGCTCGCCACTACTATCGGAATCGAGGTTTCTTTCTTTTCCTTCAGGTACTGAGATGGTTCACTTCCCTGAGTTCGCTCTATCCCACCTATGTATTCAGTGGGTAGTTCCTAGGGTTTGCCTAGGAGGGTTTCCCCATTCGGAAATCTCCGGTTATAACGCCTGTGTGCGGCTTACCGAAGCTTATCGCAGCTTGCCACGTCCTTCTTCGCCTGTCTCTGCCAAGGCATCCACCGTGCGCCCTTAGTAGCTTGACCATAGAATTAACTCCAGCGCAGGGAGCCGAATCACTTCGGTCCTGTCTGCATGTTATTCCCAGTTATTCGCCTTGAGAGTAACTCGACCACGCTCACGCGTATTCGAGTCACAACTCCTAAAGACACTCTTCTTACTTTGAACACTTGCCTGAGTTAGTCACTTGCAACTCATTGCTTGTGCTCGGCCTTGTATGTATACGCTCCTCGGAGACTTTCGCCACGCTGCGCGCCTCACGGCGGGCATGCGGCTATCCGATTTGCGTTACCCAATCAATTTCGTTGTCAAACATCAGATCCCTCCTCTTTCGCCGAGGAGGACCAGCCCTGAGGCTGTTGAAACCTGCCCGATCCAAATCTTGCGAGATCGCAGCCTGCTTCCAGGTCGAAGCCCTCAATGAAGAAGGCGCCGAACTGGACGCAGTGAATGAGGTTGGTGGAGCTGACCGGGATCGAACCGGTGACCCCCTGCTTGCAAAGCAGGTGCTCTCCCAGCTGAGCTACAGCCCCTTAAGGGTTGCTGTGGCTAAGATGGTGGGCCTGGGTAGAGTCGAACTACCGACCTCACCCTTATCAGGGGTGCGCTCTAACCAACTGAGCTACAGGCCCGCGTTGCGCGCTCCCCCGCCGATAGGTAGCCGGCGGCTCGCCCAAATCTCATTCAGTGCTAATGGGTTTCGAGGACAAAGGTTGAACATGCTGGGCGGCTACGCCGCCCATGACGATCGTAAGAATTTGCGGCCAGGAAAAGAAGGCTTGTATCGAATTTCCCGCACTCGCCGTCAGTAAACGGCTGATGCAGGATTTGCATGGACACCTCATCCGATTCGCCGAAGCGACTCCGCCATCGCGGAAGGAATAAGTGTGCCATGTTGTCTCTTTTAGAAAGGAGGTGATCCAGCCGCAGGTTCTCCTACGGCTACCTTGTTACGACTTCACCCCAATCATGAATTACACCTTGGGCGGCTGCCTCCTTGCGGTTGGCTCACCGACTTCTAGTGCAACCCACTTTCGTGATGTGACGGGCGGTGTGTACAAGGCCCGGGAACGTATTCACCGCGGCATTCTGATCCGCGATTACTAGCGATTCCAGCTTCACGCAGTCGAGTTGCAGACTGCGATCCGAACTGAGGCCGGCTTTTTCCGATTAGCTCCCCCTCGCGGGTTTGCGACGGTTTGTACCGGCCATTGTAGCACGTGTGTAGCCCTGGACATAAAGGCCATGAGGACTTGACGTCATCCCCACCTTCCTCCCCGTTATCCGAGGCGGTTTCGTCAGAGTGCTCAACTAAATGGTAGCAACTGAAGATAAGGGTTGCGCTCGTTGCGGGACTTAACCCAACATCTCACGACACGAGCTGACGACAGCCATGCAGCACCTATATTACGGCCCCTTGCGGGGAAGGAATATTTCTACTCCGGTCCATAACATTTCGAGCCCAGGTAAGGTTCTTCGCGTTGCGTCGAATTAAACCACATGCTCCACCGCTTGTGCGGGCCCCCGTCAATTCCTTTGAGTTTCAGCCTTGCGACCGTACTCCCCAGGCGGACTGCTTAACGCGTTAGCTACGGCACGGCGGGATTGGGTACCCGTCACACCAAGCAGTCATCGTTTAGGGCTAGGACTACCAGGGTATCTAATCCTGTTTGCTCCCCTAGCTTTCGTGCATCAGCGTCAGTTATGGTCCAGTGAGCCGCTTTCGCCACAGGTGTTCCTCCTGATATCTACGCATTTCACCGCTACACCAGGAATTCCACTCACCTCTCCCATACTCAAGCCCGGCAGTTTCTCATGCAGTCTATGAGTTGAGCCCATAGATTTCACATAAGACTTACCAAACCGCCTACGCACCCTTTACGCCCAATAATTCCGAACAACGCTCGCCCCCCTCGTATTACCGCGGCTGCTGGCACGAAGTTAGCCGGGGCTTCTTCTTCCGGTACCGTCATAATCGTCCCGATCGAAAGGAGTTTACGTCCCGAAGGACTTCATCCTCCACGCGGCGTTGCTGCGTCAGGGTTTCCCCCATTGCGCAAAATTCCCCACTGCTGCCTCCCGTAGGAGTCTGGACCGTGTTTCAGTTCCAGTGTGTCCGTGCGCCCTCTCAGGCCGGATACCGATCACTGTCTTGGTGGGCCATTACCCCGCCAACTAACTAATCGGCCGCGACCCCCTCCTGAAGCGAATTGCTCCTTTGACCCGTAGGTATTATGCGGTATTAGCTAAGGTTTCCCTCAGTTATCCCCCACTCCAGGGTAGGTTAGTCACGTGTTACTCACCCGTGCGCCACTGTACTCAGGTATTGCTACCCTTTCTCGTTCGACTTGCATGTGTTAGGCACGCCGCCAGCGTTGATTCTGAGCCAGGATCAAACTCTCGTTTGAAACCTAGTTTGTCTAGCTACCCGACGGAGGTCGGATAGTTTCGACTACGCCCGCGCAATCACTGCAGCGGGCATATTACTTACCTTGTGAGAAGATCAAGCCAAACCTGATCGTTTCTCACGACTGGCACGTTCAACCTTATTGTCAAAGATCCTTTAAGAGCGGTCCGCCTGAGCGGTGCCCCTTTTGGATCGAGGCCCGGGCTGTTACGCCAAGGTGTCCTCGAACTTATTGCGCTATGCCAAACTCACGCTTTTAAGCGGTCACCGGCATTTTTGCGCGAACCTTCTAAACCTATCGAAGTTCCGATGCCGTGTCAAGCTTAGAATCTGTTGGAATCAAGCTTGTAACATCTCATCCTCGGCAGGCAGTTTTACCTGCCTATTCGATCGACTTGAGCGGCGAGGTTAGTCAGCCGCAGAAGGTCGCACTGCGCAAAATATCAAAGAGCGACCGGCATCGAAATGCCTAGCGCCACCAAGGCGCACGAAAGGGTTTTTCCTCTCGGGTCATGCAATGGGTTTGTTCTCTGCGGGATTCCCTACAGGGGCCGGATGAGCTTTACGCATCCTATCCGCCCTACGAACCGGCTTCCCACTTCCCTCAATTCAAGCCTTGCTGCACTCAAAAGGGGCAGGCCACAAAGGCCACCAGGAGGCTCCACTGCTACATCTGCAACTTTTTAAGAGTAGCACAGGCCACTCTTCAATGCAAATCGCGAATCGGCTGTATTCACGCACCGTTTCGCGACTTCCTGAGAATAACAACCACCCGCGGAACGCGCAACCCTGCTCGGCTGTGGAAAGGCGCGCGATTCTGTGGGAAACACTCGCGCAACCGCATGAAATCAGGGCCAAACGTCGACTCAGGTAAGACGCATTCTGCCCCAAATCACTTCCAAAATCGACCCACAGTTAGCGGACTTCCGGAACTCTCAAACAGCCCTTATTGCCGCGAAATGACCCCAAGATCCGTCAGTCCATTCACGAAAAACTGCATGGCCAGCGCCACCAGCAGCAGCCCCATGATCCGGACCAGGATCCGGATTCCGGTCTCTCCCAGCACCGTCTTCACCCTGCCCGCCCCCGCCAGCACCAGGTAGCTAACAAAGCAGGTGATGGCGATCGACGCCAGCACCGCCCCCATCTCCCACCGGAACATGCTCGGAGCCTGCCCCACCAGCACCATCACCGATGAAATCGCACCCGGCCCCGCCAGCATGGGAATGCCCAGCGGCACGATGCCGGCGTCTTCCTTGGCGGCCCCTTCTTCGGTGTCGCCATGGGCCTCCTGCGTGGCCGACCGCTTGGCCTCCAGCATGTCCAGCCCGATCAGCAGCAGAATCAGCCCACCCGCGATTTCAAACGCCGGCAGCGTGATTCCGAACATCCTGAAGATCAGCTGCCCGGCAAGGGCGAAGCTGGTCAGCACAATGAAGCAGGTAATCGCAGCTTTGCGCGCCATCCGCTTGCGCCGCGCCGGATCCACACTCTGCGTGATAGCCAGAAACGATGGAATCGCCGCAAAGGGATCAACCAGAAAAAAAATTGAGCTGAGCGCCAGCACCGAAAAGCGCACAATCGGCGCCGATCGGATCTCGTTAAACGCAGTGGCGGCGGGATTCGTCCAGTCGAGCATGGCGTTTTGATTCCTACCCGCAGCACTGATTCGCGGAAGGCACTAGAGTGATTCTCGGATTTCTGATCCCCAAGCCGATCTCTTCAAGTCAATGCGGCCAGCAGGAGTCGGCCACCCGGGCCAATCCTCAACAGGATACATTTACGCAGCAATCGCTTTAAAGAACCGTGAAGCTCTTGATGCGGCGGTGACCATGCGCATCGTTCACAGGAACGTTCCCCTCACGCATCACCAGGCGCGTATGGCACCCGGCTTCACGCGCCGGATCCAGTTCCCTCACCACATCGGAAAAAAACATGACCTCGCGGGTTTCGCACCCCATGGCCGATGCAATCGATTCATAGCTCACCCTTGCGTTTTCGGCCCGGTGCGCGTGTCAAAATAGCCCGAAATCAGCGGCGTCAAATCCCCAAAACTCGAGTGCCGAAACAGCAGGAGCTGCGCCGCCACAGACCCCGACGAATAAATCGCAACGTGCGCCGCCGACGACCACCGCTCCAGTGCCGCCGGAACATCCTCAAATAGCGTTCCCTTCAATTCCTCCGTTTCAAACCCGCGCTGCCAGATGCGCCCCTGCAGGCTCTTCAACGCTGTCGATTTGCGGTCACGATCCATCAGCCAATTCAGGTAAGGAATCGCTTCGTCCCAGTAATCAGGCGTCGTGAATTTCGGAGCACGTCGGATCCGTTTCAGAGCATTCTCTTCGGCCAACATCGGCAGATCCCCGCCACGCCAGGATCGCCACAATGCAACTGGAGAAACCTCTCGAAAATGCGCGCGGGCATAAGGAAACATCTGATCGTAGATCAGCGAAATCGGGGCGACGGTTCCTTCCACATCCAGCAGAAACAGCTTCGGAGTCGCCCAACGACAGGTCCACGTCGTTGGGGTGATGTTTCGGCGGTTTGGGCTTCGTCATGGGCGAATGCCCGTGACTGCGCGCGGCCCTAGATACGCGGGACCAAAGCACAACGGCTGGTAGCCCAGATCAACGCCGGAGCCGGTGTAGTGCGGCGTCCAGCCGGCAGTTTCCTGAAACCATCGAATAGCACGGATGCGCCGATCTTCGCAAAGCGTAAACCAGTGCGTGGTGCCGCTAGGAACGCGCAGCATATCGCCGGGACCTACCTCGACAGAAGCGATCTTACCGCCGAGATGCAGGAAGAAAATCCCGCGACCTGCCAGGATGAAACGCACTTCATCCTCATCGTGCGTGTGTTCCTTGTCGAACTTTGCCAGCATCGTTTCAAGATTCGGTGTTGCGGAATTTACATCAATCACATCCGCCGTTACATATCCGCCGCGCCGCTTCATCTCCTCGATCTCAACTGCATAGGCAGAGAGAACTTCCTCAGCCGAGGCGTCCGGACCAACGCGATCAAGGCTCCAGCGCTCGTAGTCGATGCCCAACACTGCAAGCTCGGCACGTATTTCGGCCTCATCCACAATCTTGCGATCTGAGCGACCGTCATCAACGGCAGATCCGCTGTTGGACTGATGTTTGAGGGAAGCGCAAAACTGCCATGAGGCTTAACTCCTGAAAATTGTGGCCGATGACGCGAAAACCCGGCCGCTCTCAAGCAGGCTGACTGAAAATCCGCCGTCCCTCCACCTCGAAGAGGAATTCGAGGGCCTCCAGGTGACGGCGCGCTTCAGCCACCGATTCACCCCAAGTATAAAGCCCATGCCGGCTCAGCAAAACCCCATGCGCATCGGGATATTTGCGCAGAATGTCCCCGAGTTGCTGCGCGAGCAACGTGTAGTTCTGCGTGTTCTCAAGTATCGGTACGCGCTCCGTGTGTTCGTGAGTTGTCACGCCGGCAAGGCCCTTCAGCAACTCGTAGCCATGCAGCGCAACATCGCCGTTCGCGGCAAATCTTCCCGAGAGCAGCGTGTTCCATACGGTGTGCACGTGGAGAATGGCGCGAGCATGATTGCGCTCGCGATAGATCACCACATGTAGCCCCGTTTCAGCCGAAGGCCGGCCATCTCTTGAAACCGCGCGCCCCTCCGCATCAACTTCGAGCAGCTCAGTGGGCGTGAGTGTTCCCTTGTCGAGGCCGCTGGGCGTAATGAAAATGCGTTCATCACCCCGCACGCTGAAGTTTCCGCTGGTGGCTGGAACCCATCCGCGTGCGTAGCAGGCGCGGGCAGTGGCGCAAAGCTCTTCGATCTCCGGCTGCAGCGACATACGTGCAAGCAGTGTAGCAATCAGCCAGAACTCGCGCGCAACGACCGTCCTATAATTAGCCGTTTACACGGAGGCAGCTTTGCGGAACTGGACACTTGTTCTTTCTTCGGCACTCCTCGCCGCTTCAGCCTTTCACCTTGGGGCCCAGAGCAACGCCGATAACGCAACCTCGAACGGCCCGGTTTTGAAAACCACCACGCGCGCCGTGGTCGTGGACATCCTGGTCACCAGCGGCACAGAATCCATCAGTGGACTGCTGCAACGCGATTTCACTGTTCTCGAAGACGGCAAGCCGCAGACTGTCGACTTCTTTGAAGAGCACACCTCCGCGACCGCGCCTGCCGTGAATCTGCCCCCGTTGCCGCCGAACGTTTACTCCAATCAGCCGCCGGTTGCTTCGAACGAGCCGGTCAGCGTACTGCTACTCGACAGCCTCAATACCGAAGAAGCCGACCAGGCCAATGCGCACAAACAGATCGCGCGCTTTCTTGCGAGTCTTCAGCCGGGAACCCGCGTCGCAGTCTACGCACTTAATACGCGTCTCAAGCTGCTCCAGGGATTCACAGCCGATGGCGCCCTGTTGAGGGCTGCGGTCGACAGCAAGGCCGCAGCTCCCGGAACTACCATCAATTCCCGCAGCCGCCAGGATGACCTGTCCGACAAGGAAGCCATCTCCATGGCCGGCGATGCGCAATCGGGGCTGGCGCAGGCGCGCTCTCTGGGGGAATACGCGAGGACACAGCGCAGCCAGTCGGGTTCCATGACGCTGACAGCCCTGCAGCAGCTGGCGCGCTCCCTTGAGGGGATCCCTGGCAGGAAGAACCTCATCTGGGTCGCCGGCACCTTTCCCGTCGCGCTCTTCCCTGAAGGCGACAACCGCGCCGTGCTCCAGGCTTTCCAGGGACATGAATTGCCCGAAGCGCTAAGCACAACCGTGAACATGCTCACCCAGGCGCGCATCGCGTTGTACCCGGTTTCGGCGCGGGGAATGATGGTCGATCGCACGCTCGACGCGGATTCCAGCGGCCAACCCAATGGCGACGACTTCCAACGAACTCCGTACAAGGGATCGCCGGCCATCCGCGCCAACACAGCAACCATGGAACAGTTGGCCATCGATACCGGGGGCAAGGCGATCTACACCACCAATGACGTGGCCGCCGCGCTGTCGCACGCTATCCGCGAGGGCGCTCATTACTATACGGTTTCTTACACGCCCACCAGCGGGAAGATGGATTCTAGATTTCGCCGCATTGAAGTGAAGCTGGCCGAGGGCGGCAAAAGTCAGCTCACCTACCGCCGCGGATACTTTGCCGACAGCGGTACTCAGCACCCTGAACACCCGAATGCGGATCCGCTTGTTCCCCTGCTTGCGGCTGGCATGCCAAACGCAACGGAAATCGTCTATCGCGTACAGGTCACCCCACAATCGCAGCCAGCCTCAGGCACTCCACGCGCTGGCGGCAACGGGAAATTGCCTGGACCCATCACCCGCTACAAAATCGTCTTCCAGATCCCGCGAGACAGCATGTTCTTCACCGCATCGCCCGGCGGCAATCAAGAGGCAAAAATCAGGGTGGATGTGGTGGCCTACGGCCCTGACGGTAAGCCGGCGAACTGGACCGGCGGAGCCATGACGTTGAATTTGAATCAAGCCCAATTCGCGAAGGCCAAGCAAGCCGGCATCGTAGCTCCAATGGAAATCGACCTTCCGCATGCCGATCTTTCCCTGGCGACCGGCCTGTGGGACTTGAATGCGCAGCGGGCCGGCACCCTGCAGGTTGCGATCAGTCCCAAAGCAGACTTGCCGCCCGCTTTCAACTGAGCCGCCCTCCACAACACGATCCCGACCGTTCATCGCCGCACTACAATCGTTCCTTGCTCTCTGAATCTCAACGCGAATCCATCGAAGTAGTCCTGGTCTCGCCGCGCAATCCCCTCAACATCGGAGCGGTAGCGCGGGCGATGGCCAACTTCGGCTTCTCCCGGCTCACCGTAGTCTCACCCTTCGAAGCGCATTGGCGCGAAGCGCGCTCCGCCGTGGGAGCGCCGGAGTTGCTCAAGATCGCGCGCGAGACAACCTCCCTCGCCGATGCGCTCGAGAATTGCACCCTGGCACTCGGCACCGGCATGCTGACCTATCGCAAGCCCGAGCAATCCGTAACCCCACTGGATGTGCTCGGGCCTCTGGTATCTCGTGAATTGAGAAAGGGTGGCCGCATCGCCATTGTATTCGGGCCTGAGAAGCACGGCCTCACGCGCGAAGATCTCTCGTTCTGTCATACCCTGGTCGAGATTCCGACCGACCCTCGCCAACCCTCCATGAACCTCGGGCAGGCAGCGGCGGTTTGTCTCTATGAGTTGGCGATGCGCGCCGGGCCCATCGAAGCGACAACAACCACCCAACCCCACTCACCCGAAATCGTCCCTGCAGAAGACCCCTCACCCACCTCAGGCACTCTCGATCTGCTCACTGGCCTCCTCGAAGAGGTGATGCTGGCCGCCGGATATTCGCCTAAATCCATGCAAACGGCCAACCGGCACGATCTGCGCCTGGTGCTGAGGCGTCTCACCCTGAGCGCAGCCGACAGCAGGAGGGCGCTGGGTACTGTTCCGGCGCATCCTCTGGCGGCTCAGGCATCCGTCAGAGTAACGTTACGTTTTGAATACTCAATCACTTACGAATGGCGGGCATCCTTTCCCCCTGGAAACACAATCTTGTTAGATTAGGCAGACGAAAGGTGGCCGGATGCGCACGTTCATCCAGAATCTTGCAGCAACATCTCGTTCTTTCCCACCAGGGTCGCTGCGCCCCGGCAAGATGCACGTTCGCCATGCTGGCGGCTTTCAGCCTGGCCGCGGCTGCACAGTCCCCAGTTCCTGCACCTCAGCCGGATTCATCCGGCCAGCAGACTGCGCCCCAGAGCGTGCCACCGCCCGCTGCATCTTCAGCCACATCCTCCCCAATCCCGTCCCAAACACCCCAGGCACCGAATGATTCCTCTTTGCCCGCCAAGACCACGACCCCAGCACGCCAGCCTCAAGGATCCAACCGTCACTCAGGGTGCATTTTCGATTCGCACCACCGGAGGCGAAATCAAAGAAGACGACCTCAAGCAGGCTCTCGTCGGCAAAACCTTCTTCCTGCGCGGCGGCTACCTCGACAACACCCTGGACTTCGACGACTGCCGGCCATCTGCTCGGACACTCCGCCAAAGGCTCCTACACGCTGAGCCAGATTCAGATCAACAAGGTGAAGCTCAGCAAGCACAGGCTCGAACTGGACGGCGACCGCTACGCGTTGCATTTTCTCGGTGCCGCTCCCTATGAAGACCCCATGGCAGCCACCGATAGAGTCAAAATCACTCCTAAAAAGAAGTCGGTGCGCCTCGTTTTTGAACGCGAGCAGGTGGAAGCGCCCAAGAAAGTAAAAGACAAGAATAAGAAAAAACACAAAAATCAGGAGCGGGCAATGGCCAAAGCCGCCCCAGCGGCGATCCCAGCCAATTCAGACACCGACTCCGAAGCTTCTCCTGTTCAGGAGCAGGCCAATCCGGCCGGTCAGGCCTCGCCGACGGTCAAAGTCGCAGACGAGCACCATGGGAAGAACAAAAAAGCAGCCGTCGCGCATTCAAATGTCGTTGCCTCGCAAGGCCTTCTTGTCGCTCTCGACAATGTGTTCTCACGCGGCATCGACGATCGCATGATCGACGCCATGCCGGACTTCTGGAAGCTCTACTACCAGGCCGCTGCTGAAAAAGTGGACTACAAACCCACCGACCCCGGCGTCTTCCGCCAGAGCGCCGTCGACCAGAAAGCAAAGTTGATCACTGCCATCGAGCCACCCTCAAACGAGTTTGCACAAGCCAACGGAGTCGCTGGCATCGCCCTCTATCACGCGGTCATCGGCAGTGACGGCAAGGTCGAAGAAGTCGTCGCCGGCAGGCCCATCGGCTTCGGGCTCGACGAAAGCGCTGAACAGACCATCCGCAAAGCCACCTTCCAGCCCGCAATAAAAGACGGCAAGCCGGTTCCCGTGGCCCTCGACCTTGTTGTGTCTTTCCGCATTTATTCGAAGAGAACTTCGCAGCCTGCTCTACAAACCGCAAGTGATAAATCAGACGAGCCGATTCTGCCCGGACCGTATACCGCGCAGGTGAAGGCACAAGCGGCGTTGCCGGATTCGCAGACCACCTCTCAGCCGACACCCAGCCAGCAATAGCCATACTGCCAAGGTTAAAAACCGGCGCGGTGCATTCCGCTAGCTGGCTGCGCCGGGCGGCTCCCAGAGTTCAATGCGATTGCCCTCCGGATCCCATATCCACGCGAAGCGCCCGTAGGGGTGATCATCCCGCTTGGGATCGATGCGCACCTCCGCGGCTGCAAGCTGCGTCAGCAATTCATCCAGATCATCCACGCGGAAGTTGATCATCGCCTGCTGCGCCCCGTCGCCAAAGTACTTCGTACTCACCGGGAAATGCGCAAAGACCGTCATCCCCAGTGACTCGGGCCCATCAAAGGCCAGCGAGCCGCCATCCTGCGACGGAATCCCCAGGTGTTGCGCGTACCAGGCTGACAGCTTCTCAGGATCGCTCGCCTTGAGAAACACGCCTCCTACCCCAACTGCCTTGCCCATCGTTACTCCTCCTGCTGAATAATCTGCTCGAGTTTTGGCTTGTGCTTGGACTGGCGTCCCGTGCGCGGAGTATCCACCACCACGCGCGCAGCTTTCGGCTGCCCCACGCGCTCGCGGGCATTCGCCTTCACCGCCTTGGTGGCCGAAAATTTTCCAGGCTTCTGTTTCGTCATCGCAAAACGAGTATGGAATATGCGCGCCCATTTGTCGAAATTTCCAATGGAAAGACTAATCGGGCCTTTTGTCACGCAGAAGAAAGAAGTCCTCTGCCGATCGCTTACGGATAAAGCCTGACTCGCTCCCACCCCTCGCCGATCCGCGTGAACAGGAACCGATCATGCAGCCGGTCGGCGCCGCTGATCCAGAACTCGATGCGCTCCGGCTCCATCCGGAATCCGCGCCAGAACGCCGGCCTTGGCACTTCCCCTGGAGTGCCCTCCGTAAACTGCCGCACCCGCTCCTCCAGCTCTTCCCGGCTCTTCAGAATCCGGCTCTGCTTCGAGACTGCCGCACCAATCTGGCTGGCTCTTGAACGGCTATGGAAATAGGCGTCCACAGCCGCAGCCTCAAGCGCATGCACCGCGCCTTCGACGCGGACCTGTCGCCGCAGCGACTTCCAGTGAAAGCAAAGCGCAGCACGCGGATTCGCCTCCAACTCGCGCCCTTTTCTACTTTCTGCATTGGTGAAAAAGCAAAACCGATGCGCAGTCACGCGCTTCACCAGCACCATGCGCACGCTCGGCACCCCGCCAACAGTAGCCGTCGCCAGCGCCGCAGCATTCGGATCGTTAGGCTCCCTCTGCTCCGCCTCCCCCAGCCATCGATCAAACAACTCCAGCGGGTCTTCCGCGCCAACCTCATACGAACTATTCACATGCAAAGTCTAACGAGAAAATGCCGCTCCGGGACAAACGTGGCAACTGCGTTTTAGCGCTATAGCTCGAAGAGTCGCATAAATTCCGTATCGTCCACTAACCCCAGCGGACCTAAATTCAGCGTCGAGACTGCCGCATGTCATCCTGAGAAGAGCAGCGACGTAGGATCCGCGGCTGTTTCGAATCGCGATCCCGAAACTTTCGTGTTGCCAGACCGCTCCGAATCACAATTCAGCCTCAACTCACTCCCGCCCCCGGCTGTCATCCTGACGCGAAGCGGAAGGATCTGCGGTTGCTCTTTGTCGGTTCGCCGCCCGTGAAACTTCCGCATGGGCGAGAAACCACCCGGAACGGAGCATTCCCTCCCTTCGTCTCAGTCTCCGACGCGTTTGGCGGTAAACTTGTGGCCTATGAGCGGGGATGCGGGGAAGCTGATTGAAAAAGCTATAGCGGCAGAAGATTGGGTTGGAGCACGGAAGCTAATCGTGATCGAATTGCAGCGCGATCCGAAAGACCACTGGCTACTGAGCCGTTTAGCTTTGACATTCTATGAGCAGCGGAAGTACAAGCAGGCACTCTTTTGGGATGCAAAGGCATTGCAGGAGGTCCCGTACTGCCCACTTGCAATATGGGGTTATGCAGGGTCGCTTGAGATGTTGGGCCGTCAACGAGAGTCCATGGCCCTCTATCGCTGGCTCTCGAGTTGGGGTGAGAAGGAGCTGGCTTTCGGGGACTGCGGTGAAGGCATAGGCAGAGCACGGAGCCTAATGGCGGATTGCCACTACCGCATTGCTCTAATTTGGGAAGAGAAACGACAATGGAAAAAAGCGGTTGCCGAGTATGACATCTATCTATCTAAGCGGAGAGATGGATGGGGCATCATCTATCCAATCCGAGATGTTAAGGCTAGATACGCCAAGATTCTCGCCAGCGTGCGACGCTAGACGGTTGTAAGTAATGCATAACCGCCAACCCGGAAATTATGTGTTTTTAAAGGCGGAAATCCCTAAAAGCAACTGCAGATGCTTCGCTGTGCTCAGCATGACAGTGTGTTTGAGTTTGAATGGTGCGTATCACCGGCAATTCGGAAGTTCGTTCTTTTTGCTGGCTGGCTATCGCCGAAAGGCAACCGCAGATCCTTCGCCGGACCTTGTCATCCAGAGGAGCGCAGCGACGAAGGATCTGCAGTTGCTTTTCAGGAGTTCATCCGATCGAGAGCCCGCGAATAATCAGCAGGCTCATAGTCGTACCATTCGCGGCTCAGATCGACCCAGGCAGCATTGATTGACTCGATGAGTGCGATCTTCTTTGAACGGCTCCAGCCCTTCAATTCCTTTTCCCGCGCTATTGCGTTCTGGACATACTGATGCTGTTCGAACCAGACGAGACGGTCGCAGTTGTAGCGCGCGGTAAATCCTTCATGCTCCTTCCACTTGTGCTGAAAGACACGCTTTTCGAGATCCCCTGTCACCCCGATATAAAGTGTTCGGCTGCGGCTGGCCATGATGTATGTGGAGTAGGAGCGCTCGTGCATTTGAGTTAGCGTACGCAAAAGTGGCAGCACGGGGTGTGATGAAGAACAACTGCAGATCCTTCGTCGCTGCGCTCCTCTGGATGACAAGCTTAATTGTGAGTACCGCCTGAGTCACCGCCAAACGGGAAGTTTCGAATTGCACCCGCAGTCATACAAGTCTAGTTGTCCCGCAAGCTCATAAAACCCTCCCAAGCAAAGCCACAAAGCCGCCCCTCCCTGCACTCCGCACCCGAGGATTACTATGGAAAGAGTTCGGGCCTCAAGTGAAAGTGCCTGGAACTTTGATCTGCGCGGCTCTGTCGGAGGATTATCCCCGGCGGGGCATTTTCAACAGGAGTTGGAGAAGCATAGGACATGGAAGAAAAGGATTTTTTCAATGAGACCACGGAAACACGCACCCATAACCTGACCTGTCCCAAATGCGGGCAACCCGGCGAATACAAGGTGACCTGGGTGGTGCGCCGCAAAAGGCCGCAACTACCCCGCAACGCCGATGAGCGCGACCGGGCCAAGTTCGCCAAGGCACAATCGTACATGGTGCGCCGCGACGACAAACTCAGCTGCACCAACGTCCGCTGCCGCAAGCCTTTTGAGATCACCGGACTGCAAACTCTTGCTTTTCTGAACGAATAGTCGATGCGATAAAAATCATTGCTGCCGAACCGTGGCGCATCCCGGCAGCCATGTGATTGAATCGAAACAGTGAGCCTCAGGCTCCAGAGCGGCTATAAATCCGCTAGGAGAAACGCACGATGGCCAATTCCCTGCTTCCCCCCGAAGAGCGCAACCTCACCCCCGACCAGGTCGAGGCGCTCGATCACCGCCGCGAGTGGGGACACACCCTGCTGGTCATTGCCTGCCAGTTTGCCGTGATTGCGACCGTGCTGCTCCTGTGGGTCGGCCAGGACCTCACCTACTCGCCCGGCTGGGTTCATCCCATGGCCTACTACTTCGCAATCGCCGTCGGCTTGGTAGTGGTTTTAGGCACTCACCGGTCTGATTTTGCGATCTGGTACGCCCCGGATCGACTAGCTGCGGATCAACTAGCCGGGGATCGACTAAAGGACCGGCTAAACCGGAGCCAGACAAACACAACGCATCCAACTGAAAGCCGGCCACTGAGCCGGCTTTCGAGTCTTCCTGCCTCTGCAAAGCATCAAAGAAGGGTATAGCTTTAGGAGATCGATGGCTGCTGCTTCCCCAATTGCACCCGCCGCGGAAACAAACGCTCGCCGCCTCGTTGACAGCCACGGCCGCGTGATCCACGATCTGCGCGTCTCCATCACCGACCGCTGCAACTACAAGTGCGTGTACTGCCGCACCGGCGAGATGGGAGCGCAATATCCCGAACTGGCAATCGACGAATATCTGCGCCTCATCCGGCTCTTCGTAACGCCTCGGCATCGACAAGGTGCGCATTACCGGTGGCGAGCCGCTCCTGCGCGACGGCCTGATCGAGCTGATCGAGGAGCTCTCAAGACTGCGCACCTTGTCCGGCGAGCCGCTCGATCTCGCCCTCACCACCAACGGACATCTGCTCGAAAAGCTGGCCGTCCCCCTGAAGCGCGCCGGCCTGCAACGCGTCACCGTGAGCATGGACGCCGTGGACGCGCCTACCTTCGAGCGCATCACCCGCGTTCCCGGCAGCTTCAGGAAAGTGCTGGCCGGCATTCGTGCCGGCCGCGCCGCCGGTTTGACTCCGCTGAAGATCAACTGCGTCCTGCTGCGAGGCTTCAACGACGACGGAGATCGTAGGATTCGCCCGGTTCGCCCGCGAAGAAGACGTTGTCGTGCGATTCATCGAGTTCATGCCCCTCGAAGAAGGCCGCCTCTGGACGCCGGAAATCGTCGTTCCCCTCAAAGAAATCGTGGAACGCATCGGCCGCGAGATGCCGCTCATTCCCATGGCGCCCCGCGAGGCCAGCGAAACTGCCCGCCGCTACACATTTGCCGATGGCGTCGGCGAAATCGGCATCATCGCGCCGTGTCAGCCAGGCCTTCTGCGGAGCCTGCAGCCGGGTGCGGCTCACCTCCGACGGCAAAATCCGCACCTGCCTGTTCTCGCAGGTGGAACACGATCTCTACGGCCGCATGCGCGCTGGACACAACGAGGCGGAACTGGCTGACTACATTGTCCAGACCGTCTACGGAAAAGAAGCGCGCCACCACATCGGCGAGCCCGGATTCCTGAAGCCATCTCGCTCCATGGTCCACATCGGCGGCTGACCTTCGACAGTTGAACTAGAATGCTTCGCTATTAAAAGATTTTGAGTCTCGACCCGATCTGCGGAGCACAGACGTTGGTTCCAGTCGCCAAACTTCGTACGTAACTTTAGTACATATCGCATATGGACTAAAGACACTGTTCGTGCACAAATTGACGCGCCACATGTGCCAGAATTCACATCAGATCAGATCACTCCGCAATGCCCAAAGATGAACCAGTTGACTGAAAATCGAATTCCCCTCGACGACCTTACGGTCTTCCACCAGTTGTCGCGCTCGCTCAACTCCAGCTTCGACCTGGATACGATCCTGCGCACAATACTGGACCAGATGGAGCGGATCATCGCCGCGGACATGTGGACCCTGCTGATGCTCGATGAGGCCCGCGGCGAACTCTATTACGCCATCGCTTCTGGAGACACCGAGGGGGCGTTGCGCGATCTGCGCGTCAAGCCTGGCGAAGGCGTGGCCGGTTGGGTGGTGGAGCACGGCGAGACGCTCATCGTTCCCGAAACTGAGGAGAGGATCCGCGTCTTCAGCAGGCACTCGCCGCCGACAAGCGCGCATGGTGCGTTCGGTGATCGCGATGCCTCTGCGCGGACGCAAAGGCGTACAGGGAGTCATCGAAATCCTCAATCCGCGCGCCAGCCAGATGAGTGATTACACCATCGCTTTCCTGCACATCCTGTGCGACCACGCCGCCATCGCCATCGAGAATGCGCACGACGTGGCGCGCATTCAGCAACTCACCATCACCGACGACACCACCGGCCTGTTCAACGTGCGCCATCTTTACAAAATGCTCGAGCGGGAACTGGAGCGCAGCCGCGCATCAGGGCAGCCCGCTGAGCCTGGCGTTTATCGACCTCGATCGCTTCAAGCTGGTGAACGATGTGCACGGGCACCTGATCGGCAGCGAGTTGCTGGGGCGCGTCGGCGCGCGCTTGAAACAGCTCGGCCGCCCCAGGAATGTGCTTCCGCTACGGCGGCGATGAGTTCGTCATCCTGATGCCGGAGACGGCGGCTAGCCGACGCGTTGGGCGTGGCCACCGGCATGCATCAGGAACTGATCAACACCCAATTCCGCATGAGCAATGGAATTGAACTCTCAGCAAGCGCCAGCGTTGGCCTTGCCATCCTGCCCGCCGGAGAACGCCGTGCACGCCATCATCGGCACCGCCGATGCGCGCATGTACGCCGTCAAAAGCAACGGACGCGGCAAGGTTCGCAGTTCGTAATCCGCCCCTCGCCTATTGGTGGCCGTCTTTCACGCCCGAAATAATCCAGGCCAGAGAGTTATTCTTCGATCTCGTCGATCTGTTTCTCCGCCAGCTTCTCCAGCTGATTGCGCCAGTCCAGCGACTCAATGAACGGCCGCGACTCGCGCCAGTTCGCCTCGACGATGACGCGCAGTTCGAGATAAACCCGCGTTCCCAGCAGCGATTCAATCTGCTTGCGCGCGCCCGTGCCGATCTCCTTCAGCTTCGCTCCTCCTTTGCCGATCAGAATCGCCTTCTGCCCATCGCGCTCGCAGTAGATCGCCGCGGCAATGCGCGTCAGCGGCAATCGCGCTGGTGCCTGCCCTTTCTTGCGCGGCGGCGCAGCCGGCTCGGCTTCTTCGAATTGCTCAATCACCACGGCCGCCGCATATGGGACTTCTTCGCCGGTCTCCACAAGAATGCGCTCGCGAATCAGTTCCGCCACCATGAAGCGCATGGGCTGGTCGGTGTACTGGTCCTTCGGATAAAAGCGCTCCCCGGCCGGCAAGCGCATCGACGATCTTGCGGACGAGCACATCGAGTCCGTCGCGTTTGCGCGCGCTTACCGGGATCACTTCGGCAAAGTTGTATTGCTTCGTCATGGTCGTCGATCAGCGGAAGCAGAATGTCCTTGGCGACAAGATCGATTTTGGTCAGCACCAGGAAAACCGGGCAGTCCAGTTCGCGAATCAGCGAGAAAAGAAACTCGTCTTCGCTGGCCCATGCGGCAGACTTTCGCGCCTGCAGATCTGCCGTGCGCATCAGCGGACTTCCCCGCTTTTAGTTGCACAGCTCTGCGGCACCCGGGTCTGCGCCTGTTCCAGTACGTCGCCCGGCTCGCCTGCTGCCTCAAGCTGCACCCGGCGGCTGGCGTCAACCAGCACCAGCACCACATCGCGCGTCGAGAGCGCTTCGTGAACTTCCTGCAGCATGCGGCGATCGAGTTGCGAATTGGGCTTGTGCACTCCCGGCGTATCGACAAAGACGATCTGCGCCGCGGGATGAACCTTCTTGCGCGCCGCCACCTCCAGCACCCCGATGATGCGGTTGCGCGTGGTCTGCGGCTTGGGGGTGACAATCGCCACCTTCTCGCCCGTCAGCGCGTTCATCAGCGTGCTTTTTCCGGCATTGGGCCGGCCGAGAATGGCGACAAATCCTGATTTCACTTGGAGCCAAACACTTCCTGACTGAGTGTACGGCATTTCGCAGTGGCGTTCAGATGGGCACGCGCACAGCGCCTGTCAAGGCAGCGCGGTCGCTTCTTCCTTCGCGGGCGGGAAGATCCGCAGCCGGTCGACGCGGCGATCGGTGGACTCCACGACCTGGATGCGCAGCCCGCTGTGATCCAGCAGCACCACTTCGCCGGGCAGCGGAATGCGGCCTTCGATTTCGCTCACCAGGCCGCCCAGCGTCGTGGCTTCATAGTCCTCCGCGACATCCACGTCTTCGCCAAACAGGCGCGTAAGGTCATCCACCGGAAAGTCACCCGGCACGACCCACACGCCGCCCGGTTCCTTCTGCGGGTCGCCGACATTTGCGTCCTTCTCGTGCTCGTCGCGAATGTCGCCGACGATCTCTTCCAGCAGATCCTCGATGGTCACCAGCCCGGCCACGCCGCCATATTCATCGATCACGATGCGCATGTGCTGCTTCTCGCGCTGCATTTCGCGCAGCAGCTCGTAGCCCCGCTTGGTCTCCGGCACAAACACCGCCTCATGCTGGATGCTGGCCACGGTGCGGGTCCGCGCCTCTTCATCGGTGATCTGCAGCAGATCGTGCGCAAACGCGATGCCGGTAATGGAGTCGAGCGTGCCATCGTAGACAGGCACGCGCGAAAAGTTATGCTCCTTGAGCAGTTCGAGAAATTGCTCCAGCGTGATGGACTGCGGCACCGCAAAAATCTGCGGCCGCGGCGTCATCACCTCGCGCACCAGCTTGTCGCCAAACTCCACGGCCGAGCGCACCAGGTCGCGATCGCTCTCTTCGAGAATGCCTTCTTCTTCTCCGGCCTCCAGCAGCGACTCCACGTCCGGCGCGGGCTCCTCGTCATCCGCAACCGGCTTCTCCGCCAGTGACGCCAGCGAAAAGAAGAAGCGGATAATCGCCGTCACCGGCGTCATGAGCCACAGCAGCAGGCGGATCGGCCAGACCAGCCGCGCCGCCCAGCGCCCCTTGGTGTGCGTGAACAGCAGCGATGGCAGAATCTGGTTGCAGAAAACGACCGCCAGCAGAACGACCAGCACCGCCTGGGCAATTTCGGGATAGGTGGGCCGCGCCGCGTGCGGCGCGCGATCGAAAAGCACCGCGCCGATCGCCAGCGCGAACACCGCGAGCGTGAGTTGCTGCAGAACCGCTGGCACACAAGCGCAGCATGCTCGCGCGTGAGCCCGATCAGCGGTTCGACCTTCTCTTCCCACTCATCCAGATTGTCCTGCACTTCGCGGGGAAGAATCTTCCCAAACTCCGAGTACACACGACTGATGTAGGCCGCGAAGGTATCGACGAGCGCCGCAATCACCAGGAGCACGATGGTAAGCCAGCTCATGCGCGTACTTCCTGGGGGTCGCGCCTTTCCGAGGCCGCTGCCGAGATGAACGTCGCCGAAGATTCGGCACTCGCTTTGCTGGCGGCATCCAATGCGTTGCGCTCGATCAGGCCCTGGGGCAGCCCAAGCTTGGCGCGAAGTTTCTGCTCCCGGCGCGCCATTTCGCCCGTGTCGGCTTCATGATCATATCCGGCCAGATGCAGCAGCCCATGCAGCATCAGCACCTTGATTTCGATCCCCAGCGGATGGCCGCGTTCCTCTGCCTGCCTGCGCGCTGTCGGGACGCTGATGGCCAGATCGCCGGCGACCTTGACGGCCCCGGCTCTCCGGCCGGAAACGAAAGCACATCTGTGGCCTTGTTCTTGCCGCGAAATCGCCGATTCAGGCGCTGCATGGCAGCGTCTGTCGTCAGCAGCACCGTCACCTGGCCGCGCAGCTTCACGGCCGCTTGCGCCTCGCGCAGGAACGTGAGCGAGGGTCCGCGCAATCGGAATACGCTGGTTCCGTCGTGCGGCGACGCGAGCGGAGCCCGTTTCTCGTTGCGAAAGCTGCATACGCGAAGAGGGGTCGGGGTCCAAATCTGGGTCGAGAAGGATCATCGTGCGCGAGGCCGCCGATTGCAGCGGCCCCGTGTCACTTCTATTTTACGCGAACAGCACGATTTACTGCGGTTTGGCCGGATGCGCGCCTGCGGTGAGGCGTCTCGCTGCTCCGCGGCTGGCTCGATCACTCGCGCCAAGGTTCAGCGGCAGTTCCTGCTGCTGCGTCTTGGAGGCGTCGTAGGCGCGCACGATGCGCTGTACCAGCGCATGACGCACCACGTCCCCATCGTCGAAGTGGCAGAAGCGAATGCCCTCGACCCCGCCCAGAATATTGATCGCATCCAGCAACCCCGACTTGCGCGGGTTGGGCAGATCGATCTGCGTGATGTCGCCCGTGATCACGGCCTTCGAGTTGTTCCCCATGCGGGTGAGGAACATCTTCATCTGCTCGACGGTGGTGTTCTGCGCCTCGTCCATGATGATGAAGGCATCATTGAGAGTGCGCCCGCGCATAAAGGCCAGCGGCGCAACCTCAATGACGTTCTTCTCCAGCATCTTGTCGACCTTCTCAGGATCGAGCAGGTCATAGAGCGCGTCATAAAGCGGCCGAAGATACGGATCGACCTTCTCCTGCAAGCGTGCCGGGCAGAAACCAAGTCTCTCGCCGGCTTCGACCGCCGGACGCACCAGCACAATGCGGCTCACCTTTTTGGCGTTCATCGCCGCAACGGCCATGGCCACAGCGAGATAGGTCTTGCCGGTGCCGGCCGGACCGACGCCGAAGACCATGTCGTTCTGCTCGATGGCTTCGACATACTTGCGCTGGTTGACCGAGCGCGGCTGCACGGTGCGCTTCACGCCCGCCGAGCGCTGCTTGCCCGACTCGGCAAGTGCGCGCAGCGTCGTCGCTGGGTCGGAGACAACCAGCCGCAGCATCCCGTTCAGCTCACCATTGTGCGGATTGATGCCCTGTCGCCGCAGAGCTTCGAAGTCCTGAAAAATTCGCCTGACTCTGCCGACCGCTTCGTCCGGCCCTTCCACGTGCACGGCGTCCGATCTCAAATCGATCCTGACACCTAGTGAATCCTCCATCAGTCTGAGGTTTTCATCGCGGGTCCCGAAAAGGGGCTCAAGATTGGGCGTGATCTCCAGAGCAGCGTTCAGATTGCCTCCCATGTTCGGCGATTCCCGGGTCTACTCCGTCCCGGAAAGGCTGCATTTCAGGCGACGCGACCCTCAGGAAGCGGCGACCCAGTTCGAAACTCCCGATGAGATAGCAATCGGGAATTGCCGTGCCCCTGCCTCAAGGGCAGATTTGGCTGTTGATTTGATGATTGCACCGGTGTAATGGATGGGATTGCAGGGAAATTATTCGCGAGTTGCAGAGGAAGCGCACCGGATCGTGGCAGTTGTGAAGGACTTCCGTATTGGCGCAGGCGACCAAATGGCTGTGTATGGGGAGAGAGTAGCGCCGAAGGGAAATCTCGTCAATCCCACCCCATATTAAGATTGACGCCGGCAGTGACTGTTCCGGTACATCCTCGATTGAACGTCGGGTCTCGCATTGACAGCCGGATTGATTGCAGAGGCTTTGCGTGTCTTCCGCAATGCTACCCCTGAAGAAAATGGCCTGCAGTCCTCGCGGCACTTCGTTCAGCCAAGCGGAGAGGCCTTCATTGACCCAAACCACGCTTTCCCGTAGACTAGGAAATTGCGAGGGGTGCGGCTGTGTTTGCATTCCGGCCCGCATAACCCACTGATTTAAGGAAGCATAATGGCAAATCACGTATCGTCGCTCAAGCGCGCCCGCCAAACCGAAACCCGCACCGTGGTGAATCGCGTCAACCGCACCCGCGTTCGCTCCAGCCTCCGCGCACTGCGTGAAGCCATCGCCAAGGGCGACGTCAAGGCTGCCCAGGCACAATTTCGCGTGACCGTCTCCGCCCTCGACAAGAGCGTGCAGAAGGGCGTTCTGCACAAAAACACCGTTTCCCGCTACAAGAGCCGCCTGAACACCCGGTTGAAGGCTCTATCTACAGCCAAAGCTTAGTTTTCCTGGGGTGGCCGCAAGGCCAATTTGAAGCGACAACGGCCGGGAGCAATCCCGGCCGTTGTTTTTTCTACCAGTATTGCGGACCGATCATCAGTTTCACAATCCAGCCAGCCGCGAGAGAAATTACCCAAAAGCGCGCAACCGCGGGGGACAAAACCAATCGCTCCCGATTGAGCAGTTGCCGCGCCAACAGACCTGCCGAGACTCCCGCGAGCGCTACATATACAAGTGTGAACGGATTCCACAAGAGTGATTGGCACCACTCTCCCCGCAGCAAGGCCAGAAGGCTCCGCGTTGCCCCGGTCGTCGGACATGGGATCCCCGTCAAGGCTCTCAGTATCGAATCGGGCAGCTTCCCCGACCCCAGCCACAGGGCGTTCCAGAGAAGATAGAAACCAAACATCCCCAACGCAACCGCCCGGACCATTGCCGCGATCAGGCGCGCTTGACGCCGCATTGCGGGCATTTCCATTCCTCTTCCTTACATCCATCAATCACAAATGGAAGCCAGCAAAGCGGAAAACAAACCAGCAACAAAACCGCGAAGAAGATCCAGCCCCCCGTAGACAGCTTTTTCTTCACCATGAAAGGAGGACTGTCTGAGCCGCAAAAAGGACATTGCACCGCCACCGTGGCACCTCTTCAATCACAATCGGCAAAAGATATCGAAAGTTGAGAGAACCATACCAGTGAAGCGCCATTGCGGTCAACGAATCGCGCACCGTGCGGTCAAGTCAGTTCAGCAGTTCGAAGATCCCCGCCGCACCCTGCCCGCCGCCGACGCACATCGTCACCATCCCGTAGCGCGCCTTCCGGCGTCTCATCTCCTGAAGTAGAGTAGCGGTCAGCTTAGCCCCCGTGCACCCCAGCGGATGACCGAGTGCGATTGCGCCGCCATTCACATTCACTTTCTCAGGATCAAACCCAAGCTCGCGCATCACTGCCAGCGCCTGCGCTGCAAACGCCTCGTTGAACTCGATCACCTCGATATCATTCAGCGTCAGCCCGGCCTTCTTCAGCGCCTTGGGAACCGCATACAGCGGTCCCATTCCCATCTCTTCCGGCAGGCACCCGGCCACCGCATAAGCCACCAGCCGCGCCAGCGGTTGAATCCCAAGCTCCTGCGCGCGCGCTGCGTCCATCAAAACGGCAGCCGCAGCCCCGTCCGAGGTCTGCGAAGAATTCCCCGCCGTCACCGTACCCTTCGCATGGAACACCGGCTTGAGCGCGGCCAGGGCGCTCGGCCGTTGTGTCGGCGCGAGGTCCCTCATCTGCCGAAAATATTGACTCAGACACAACCGGCTTTCCCGGCCTTCGTCCCCGGCGTGGCATTCGTCACGTTGACCGGCACCAGTTCCTCGTCGAAACGCCCCGCCGTCTGCGCCGCCACCGCCTTCTGATGACTTGCGAGCGAAAATGCGTCCGCATCTTCGCGCGAAATATTGTAATGCTTCGCCACCCGCTCGGCGGTAAGCCCCATGGTCAGCAGCGCCGCCGGATAATTGTCCGCCAGCCACGGATTGGGCCGCGGCTTGATGCCGCCCATCGGCAGCATGCTCATGGTCTCGGCGCCGCCCGCGATTACCACCCGCTGCATGCCGCTGCGAATCCGCATATCGGCCTGCGCGATCGCCTCCAGACCCGACGCGCACAGCCGGTTCACCGTCATGCCCGGCACATCGATCGGCAACTGCGCTCGCAGCGCCGTCATGCGCGCCATGTTCCAGCCCTGCTCGCCCTCCTGCTGCGCGCACCCCAGGATCACGTCCTCGACCTCGGCTTTATCCAGGGCGGGAACGCGCCTCAACGCATCGATCAATGCCGCAGCGGCAAGATCGTCTGGGCGAGTGGTGGAGAGAGCGCCCTTGGGCGCGCGGCCCACAGGCGTGCGTACAGCGCTTACAAGTACGGCTTCCGGCATTAGGAACTCCCGACAACAGTCAACAGTGGTGAGTGGTCATGATCAGCCGAGGGTGAGCAGGATCAGTCTCTGCAAGTTCATTGTTAGACGGCCCACGGCATGATGTCCCGGGCTGGACTTTGGCTCTTTGGGTTGACGCCAATTCACTCCGGCATGTCCACCAGGGTCCATGCGTTATGGGTGAAGAAGTGATAGACCGTCTTCTGATTCAGAACCGAGTCTGCAAGCGCATCATGGTCAAGCGGCGGCGGATGATGCTCGAGTCCTGCCTGCGCCTCGCGAACCTGCTGCGGCGAAGCTGGATCGATGCCCCAGTCAAATCCCAGAACACTCGAAGTTCCATGCCGCTGCAGCCGCTGCATTTCCGGAACAGATGCGATCGTCATAGGTTTGCTCGGGCTACGCGCAAAAAAAACCAGCAGTTCCACGTTGCCGTGCGCAGAACAGAGCACCGCCCAGTCGGACGAACCGGAATGCTCAAAGCTTGCATGAATTACATTTTCAGGCCGATGCGCCTGGTAGGTCTGCGGAATCATGCATCCGCGCTGGTCAAGCAGTGCGGCAACGGCATCGGGCAGTTCTGGAAACGAACTCGCCGGAAGTCGTCGAATGAGGTAAGAAGCAGTCTGGCCATCGAGGCGTGGTTTTTCCCGATTCGTCATACTGTTGCGCATCGGGATGCTGGGGAGGTTGAGTCCTGCGCAAGCGCGCCGCCAACTGCGAACGCCATGGATGCCGAGATCAGGATGATTGCCGCGAACTTCATTTCAATTGCGCAGTGGCTTGCCGGTCTTCAGTGTATACGCGATCCGCTCCTGCGTCTTGCGCTCGCCGCACAGGGAAAGAAACGCCTCGCGCTCCAGATCCAGCAGGTATTGCTCGCTGACCAGCGACCCCGCCGTCACCTTTCCGCCGCACAAAATGTACGCCACCCAGCGCGCCACCTTCATGTCGTGTTCCGAAGCAAACCCCGCCTCGCCCATCAGAAACACGCCGGTGTTCAGTGCGGCGAGCGTCGCCGTGCCGGCTGCGGGAATCGTGCGCGGCTGTGGCGCCACATAGCCTGCCTCGGCCAGCGCTAAAACCTGCGCCTTGGCATCGAGCAGCAGGTGTTCGCGATTAAGCGTGATGCCATCGGAGGGCAGCAGCAGCCCGAGAGCGCGTGCCTCCGCTGCCGACGTCGACACCTTCGCCATTGCAATCGTCTCCAGCGCCCGCTTCAGCGCCGAGTTCATCTCCGCCGATTGCGCAAATCGTGATGGCGGATCCTTGGGGTCTGGCGGCGCCAGCGCAGCAGCCGAATCAACCGCCCGCAGCAGCATTTCCTTGGTACCACCTCCGCCCGGGAATCAATCCAATTCCCGTCTCCACCAGCCCGATATACGTCTCCGCGTGCATCTGCCGGCGCGTCGCGTGCAGGCAGATCTCCGCGCCGCCGCCCAGCGTGAGGTTGAACGGCGCCACCACCACCGGTCGCGGACAAAACTTGATCGAAGCCGACATCTGCTGGAAGGCGCGAATCGCCATCTCCACTTCGTCCCAATCGCCCTCCTGCGCCCCCAGCAGCAACTGCATCAGGTTCGCGCCCACGCTGAAACGGTCGCGATCGCCGCTGATCACAAACCCGCGGAAATTCTTCACCGCCTCCGATGCAGGATTCAGCACCGACGAGATCATCGCCACCACATCGCCGCCGATCGCATTCTTCACGCGTGCAGCTCGATGCAGCCAATCCCATCGCCTATGTCCACCAGCGATGCGCCGGGATTGCTCTTGACCACGCCATTGCCGCCGGCGAAAATCCGCAACGCGCGCATGACCCGGCTGCTGCGGAATCGTCTCCCACTCGCCGGTGATGGGGTTGTAGCACTGCGGGCCGTCGGGCGAATACCAGCTCACCGGTGCAGATTCCGGCGCCGACTCCAGCAAGCCCTTTACAGCCGCAGTCACCGGTATGCCCAGCGTACGCATCCGGGCTACGGATTCACGAACCCCCGCCGCATCCCAAAGCTCAAACGGTCCCAGCTCCCAGTTAAATCCCGCGCGCATGGCCTGGTCGATCGAAGGCGCATCGTTCGCCGCCTCGCCGATCCGCTCCGCCGCAAAGTTCCACAGCGACGAAAGAAACGGCCACAGAAACCGTGCCGCCTTGTCTTTCTTTGGATCATTGGCCAGCAGCAGCTTCACCCGCTCCTGCACCGTGGCCGCATTCTTCGCCATCTCCAGCGAAGGCAGCGCCGGCTTCGCCGAACGGCCGGTACTCGAACGTCTCCAGGTCCAGCACCATGCGCTGATCTTTTCCATCCGCGCCGCGCGTCTTCTTGTAAAACCCCTGGCCTGACTTGTCGCCCAGCCATCCGCGCTTCACAATCTCCTGCAGCTTCTCTGAAAATCCCCCCGGCGTCACTCCCTCGGGAAAATTCGCCGCAACATGGGCAAGAATGTCGATCCCGACCATATCGGCCAGCCGAAATGTTCCGGTCCGCGGAAATCCCAGCGCCGGTCCCGTAAGCGCGTCCACTTCCTCAATGCTCAGCCCCTGCTCCAGCATCAGCGTCGCGGCTGTAAACATCACGGCTACCCCGATGCGGTTGCCGATGAAGTTCGGCGTATCGTTGGCAAACACCACCTGCTTGCCCAGCACGCGATCCCCAAATGTCGCAAAGCTCGCAATCAGCCCCGCATCGCTCTCCGCCGTCGGAATAATCTCCAGCAATTGCATGTAGCGCGGCGGATTGAAAAAGTGCGTTCCGAAAAAACGATCCCGATGCGATTTCAGTCCCGCCGCAATCTTCGCAATCGGCAGCCCCGAGGTGTTGGTGGTCAGCACTGCACTCGGCGCAAGATGCGGCGCCACGCGATCGAGCAGCGCCCGCTTGATTTCAAGATTCTCCGCCACCGCTTCGATGACCCAGTCGCACTGCTTCAGCTTCGGCAGGTCATCATCGAAGTTGCCCACCGTAATCATCGACGCCAGCGATGCTTCATAAAATGCCGCAGGCTTGGCCTTCGCCAGCGCAGCCAGCGCCGATTCAGCCAGTCGATTGCGCGAGCCATCTCCCGAAGGAACCATGTCGAGCAGCAGCGAAGGAATGCCTGCATTCGCCAGGTGCGCGGCAATGCGCGAACCCATCGTGCCCGCCCCCAGAACCGCGGCGCGGCCCACCCGCAGCGGTTGCGCGGCAAAACGGTAAACAGGAGTGGCGGCCGGTGCAATCGTACTCATACAAAGATCTCTCCACGCAGGCGCAAGCTCATGCAGCATACCCGCATAGTCGTTCCCGAGCATACGGCGGCTGCTTCACCGGGTCAAGAAACAGGCAATAGTGCCCCTGTATCCAGCCCGCTTATCAAGACTTCCAATCTTCGCGCCTGAGCCGGTAAAGCACATGAGGACGCAGCCAGTGCCCTTCAGGAATCAATGGATGATCGAAGTCTTCCCCGGATCCCGCGTCATGCCCAGCTTTTCCATCACACGACAGGAGCGCAAATTCCCCGCCGATGTGAACGAGACGATCTCCCGTAACGCCAGAACACCGAACGCGTGAGCGACCACTGCGCGCGCGCCCTCCGTTGCCAACCCTCGTCCCCACCACTCCGACGCAAGACGCCAGCCAATCTCCACGCACGGCCTGAACGGTGCTTCAAAATTCGGCACCGACAGCCCCATGAAGCCGATGAACTGGTCGCTGCCCGTTTCCTCCACCGCCCAAAGTCCGAATCCGCTCTCCCCCATGCGCATTTCGATTCGGTCGATCATCTCGTTGCTCTCCGCAGGCGTCAGCAGGGCCGGAAAGAACTCCATCACCGCCGGATCGCGGTTCATCCGCGCAAAAGGTTCGCGGTCTTCCTCGCGCCATCGTCGCAGCAGCAGCCGCTCCGTTCTGATTTCGCCCGCTTCTGTCCTCATTTCGTCAGCATTTTGAATGCGTGCGTCCAGTCGTTGCGCGTAAATCCCGGGATGCACCACAGCATGCACAGCGGCTCAATGGCACGTGCGGCCTCCATCGGACCCATGTCTGCTGTCTCCCATCCAAATTGCTCATTGATCTCTGCCACCTGCTTCTTTGCCCCTTCATCGTTGCCGCAGATGAACATCGTTGGCTTGACCCCCGCAAATTCGGGATTGATCATGCACGGCGCACCCACCGAATTGAAAGCCTTCACAAAATGCGCCTCGCTGAACTGGCGCTGCAGCGTCTCCATCAACGACTCGTTAATATTCGTGAAAAATCGAAGCACCCCTTTCTCCGGCGGCGCATCCTCGATCGGGTTGCAGGCGTCGATCACCGTTTTGCCGGAAAGGTTCCTGGCGCCCGCCAGTGACAGCGCCTCGCCGCCGCATTGCCCTTCACAGCCAGCCACCACAAGCTCCCCAAATTGAGCCGCATCCGCAAACGTGCCAACGGTGCTGCCCGGCGTCTTGGCCGCCCACTCCTCCAGCTTGCCCGGGCTGCGGCTGCCTACCTTCACCGCGTGCCCGTGTTTCAGAAATCCTCCCGCCAATGTCTTCGCCACATCTCCAGACCCCAGCACTCCAACCTTCATCACACTCCTCCGTGACCGCGAGTTTAGCCGCTCAAGTTTAACGGATCAAGAAAGCGCGGCCCCGGTACCTTCGGACGCCCAGGCTCTCCATCCCGCGGTACACAGAATTCGATCTGCTGTATCCTCAAGGTGGGACAACGTTCGATCTCCCTCGCACATGACGCTCCTCAGCAGAAACGTATGGGAAGCGGCCGCCGGGGTCACCCTGTTGGCCGGTCTGACCGTTGGCGCGGTCCTCTATCTGCGGCGCAAGCAGCCCACAGAAGAAGAGCTGGAGCGCGCGCGCCGCAGAATGCTTGCGCTCTCCGGACGCCTGATCGACGGCATGTTGCTCGACGTACGCGAAATGACGCTGGAAGACAGTCGGTCCCTCACCATGCTGGAGTACAGCTATCGCAGCGGCGGAGTCGATTACGAGTGCTCGCAGGACATCACCACCCTGCTCACGGTCGTCGATATCGGCGAAATGCGCGCCGGATTTCCCTGCACCGTCCGCTATCAGCCCGGTAACCCGCAAAACAGCATCGTCATTGCGGAAACCTGGTCCGGCCTGCGCTCAAGCCTCCCCGTATATCCTCCCATCGACACGCGCAAACCCCAGGAACTGGGCCAGTTGCGCCCCGATCAGGGTTAAGCGTTCCCCGGCGCAACAGCACCTGTAGAACCCAATTTGAGATTAGAATTTGAGTACTGTAAGGATGGGCAATGACGCGGTCCAGCAAGTGATGGAAGCGTTTCGCGGAGGGGTCATTGCGCCCGCCAATTTCCGGTTTATTCTCGCCGTTCTTCGTCTTCTGCCTGGCTGTCACGGGCTGGTCTCAGGCCGCCAATACGACCGGGGTTGGGCTGCCATCTGAAGCCAAATCGACAGTGGATGGCCAGGTCGACAGATCAAGGTCAGCCATCCGCAAAGGGCATCACACGGGGACTGATCGAGCTTGATGCGGTGGTAGTGGACGCTACCGGGAAGCTGGTGACTGGCCTCGAGTCGAGTGACTTCACCCTGCTGGATAACGGTCATCCAAGCCCGATTCTTTCGTTCCATGCATTCGATGAAACCGCGGTCCAGCCGATTCCACCAGTCGAAGTGATCCTCCTGATCGACACTCTCGACCTGCCTTTCAAGCTGGCCATGCATGAAGGGGACGAAGTCGAGAGATTCCTGCATCAGAATGGCGGACGCCTGGCCTACCCGGTGTCGATCTTTGGGCTTTCCAATACCGGTCTGTGGGCGCTTGCGAAGCCTTCGACGGATGGGAACGTCTTGGCTGAATCCATTGCGCGGAATACCTTGGTTCCTCTCGATCGAGACACGTTGAAAGAGCAATCTTTGAACATCCTGCCTTTGCGCGAGCCGGCAACTCTGTCCGCTCTGAAAGCGCTGGGACAGATCGCCACGGCAGAGAGAGGAAAGCCAGGAAGAAGTTGCTGATCTGGGTGGGACCGGGCGGGCGTTGAAACAGAAAAACTATTTTTCAGCACGCTGGATCGTGAACAGCTCTTCAATGCGATCGACTGGTTTTCTACCCTGCTGCGAGAAGCGCGCATTACCCTGTTCACCTTGTCAGAAGGAGAGAGGCTGGCGAAGGACGGGACCTACAAGAGCGCTCTCTTCTACCAGGAATATCTTGCCGGGGTGAAATCTGAAGAGCAGGCGAGCATCGGCAATCTCGATAGAAGGGTACTCGCCGTGCAAAGCGGTGGGCTCGTGCTCGATCCCCACGGAGATCTGGCAACATCGTTCGCTTACAACGCATCCGGGATGACCATGGGACATCGCCTGGCCGCAGCACCGAACTGGCGATGCAGATCGTAGACTTTGACCTCGCCGGAGAAATCAATGCGCTGCGTCAAAGAGGCCGGTGCGTTTTACACGCTGTCATTCAATCCGGCCTATACCGAGATTACGGATGAGTATCACGACTTGAAGTTGGCAGTCGATAGACCTGGGTTGATCGTCCGTACCAGGACCGGCTATTACGATCAGCCATATTTTTACGATCGACCGAATCCAGACCTCAGATGGGTCACGATCACGGAGTTGCGGCAGGTGCTGGAAGAGGCCCACGGCAAGCGCGATGCGGATGTGGCATCTAAACTTTCAGACTTTGAACTGACTGAACGCTTGAACGACACAAAGGTTGCGGCCTGGCAAACAGGCTTGCCCGGCGCAAAGAGCCGGGCAGCATTGATGCAGCTGGCGGATGCTTCGGAGTTTCTCGATCCACCCGCTGCGTATATTTCCGACGAACCCGCCCCGGCATCTGCATGAGCAGCAGCGGATCATCGCGTTGGCTGTCGACTACGTGAATAAGACGATGAAGACGTTGCCGAACTTATTTGCAACGCGCACCACGATTCATTACGAAGAGACACCGGAGCACTACGACGAGACGGGCCGCCACCGCATCGGCTATGAGCCCTTGCACCAGGTAGCCGCTTCCAGGAAACAGTGCTTTACCGCGATGGCAGAGAAATCGTGCAAGCCGTGGACAAACATCGCAAGCATCACGCGGGGGTTGAGGGACTCACGGATAAGGGCACCTTCGGCCCAGCCCTTGGTGCGGTGATCGACGCAGTGGCTGCCCCCGGGGGATTGACCTGGAGCCGCTGGGAGACAGAAAAGGGCGGACTCAGGGCCGTGTTCCGTTATGCGATCGCGGAGCGAAGCTCTCGATTTCAGGTCAGCTATTGCTGTCTCCCGTACGGCGACGGAACCAGCGCGTTTCATAAGCTAACGGGATATCACGGGGAGATCACCATCGACCCACAAAGCGGAGCGATCCTGCGACTGACGCTGATAAGCGATCTCAGGCCTGATCGACAACTCTTTCGAGCTGATACCCGGGTCGAGTACGGCCCTGCCGGGATTGGAGGCATGCCGTTGCTCCGTTCCGACACTCTGATTGAGTACGGCCCGGTCTCGATTGGAGGAAAGACCTACATCTGTCCCCTCAAGAGCATCTCCATTTCCAGATCGCGGACCATAAAGATTCTGACTGGACTGCCAGGAGAGTTCAGGACCTTTGGTCCATTTGCGACCTTCCTCAACGACGTCTCTTTCACGGATTATCACGCGTTTCGAGGAGAGCACAGGATACTTCCCGGCTTCACAGAGCAGTCGGACGAGAAATAGAGGTCTTCTCGTCGGCCATTTTTGTAAGTTTCCGTTCACCGGCAGGCGATCACAAATTTGTCAACATCCCTTCCCGCAGATTTCTTCTAAACCGCAGAATCGAAATCGCAAATTGTGATTCCGTGATTGCAGATAATTCTCTCTCTCCGCCGCACAATAGAGGTAGAAAGGATGCGCACGCCCCGAGACGCGGAATGACAAATCGAAAGAGCCTGGCACTCTGTGCGCCGCGGCACACATCGAAGTAAGGTCCATCCGTAACTCCTTTGTGGAGAGGATTTTGCAAATAACCTCAATGACAAGAGGATTTTACGGAACCCCCTCCGGCTAACCCTTTCAAATAGAGGATTTTGCCAAAAGAGTTTTCCGAATCCAGGGTTGCGGACTCGCCGCATTCTGCTCCGGCGACAGACAAGCCCGCTAAGTCGCTGGTCTATTCAGCCGCCAACATCGACTGTTTGCACGGCGACCACCTGCTGCTGGAGCAGCCCAATCCACTTGAGTCAGCGCATACTTAAGCTGGGTGCCGTTGGCACGGCATACCCATCCCCGGTTACACTAGGCGACATGCATGTCCACGCCGCGCCCGCGTCCGCCGGCGCTTCCCGGACACAATCCGTTCTGCGCTTCTCGCTGCTCGCCACCCTCATCTACGTGGTCATCACCTTCGTTGCCGGACTGCGCGCCCACTCCCTTGCGCTGCTCTCTGAATCCGGCCACAACGTATCCGATTTCCTCGCCCTCCTGCTCAGCTTTGCCGCCGTCTATTTCCAGACGCGCCCGGCCACCCACTCCAAGACCTTCGGCTATCAGCGCGCCGGAGTGCTGGCCGCCTTCGTCAATGCCGCCACACTGATCGTAATCTCCATCTGGATCGCCATCGAAGCCATTCACCGCCTCAGCGCGCCCGTCGCCGTCCAGCCCAAACTCATGATGGTCGTAGCCGCCGCCGGCGTCCTGATGAACGGCGTCATCGCAGCGCTGCTGTGGGGCGTGGCCCGCGACGTGAACATGCGCAGCGCCTTCCTCCACATGGCGGGCGACACGCTCTCAACCGCCGCGGTCATCGCCGGAGGCGCTGGCATCCTGTTCACCGGCCGCAACTGGATCGACCCGGTGCTCTCGCTCGTGATTGCCGCGCTGATTCTGTGGACCAGCTTCGACATCGTGCGCGAAACCCTCAACATCCTGCTCGAAGGCACGCCGCGCGGCGTTACGCTCAACGAGATCCGCTCAGGCATGGAAGCAAGTTGAAGGCGTCCTGCAACGTTCATGATCTCCACGTCTGGAGCCTGGGCTCCAACAGCCACGCGCTCGCCTGCCATGTCTGCATCGCCGACATTCCCCCGTCCGAGAGCGCCTGCATCCTGTTGAAGCTGAATCACGTTCTGCGCGATCATTTCTCGATTCAGCACTCTACAATTCAGTTTGAACACGAAGGATGCGAGGAGCTGCACGGCTGCGTAGTCCCCATCGAAGCGATGTCAGGCCCTGCCGCTCACAGCCACCACGGCCACGCGCATTAACTTGATCTAATTCCGATGCAATCATTCGGAGGTCCCCGCCTTGACTCGACGCCGAGTTGCTCACTGCTGCTCTGTGCTTTGCTCTGCTCTTCGCAACCAGTAATAATCTGCAACTCGACTCGCTCTGGCGCGCGCCGCAACCCTTGGCTTCAGGCCGCTGCCCCTCCTCCATCACAGCTTCGAGGCTCTCTCGGGCGAATACACCAACCCCGAAGAGCCTGATTCGCCCATCAGCTTCTACGTACAGGACGGCAAACTGGTCGCGGAGTCGGAACGGATGGTGCCGACAACGCTGACTCGAAAACTCGCCCACGGAATTCGCCGTACCCGAAATGAAGATGACGCTGAAGTTCACGCTCGACACCGCCGGTCACGGCGCGACCGTAGCCGCATCGAACGATCCTACTGCTGTTTACAAACGCACCGGCGACCCGGTACACCATCTCTTCCACGACTATCAGCGCACTGAAGCCATGATCCCCATGCGCGACGGCATCAAGCTCCACGTCGTCATTCTCAAGCCTGCAGACATCTCTACGCCGCTCCCATTTCTCATCCAGCGCACTCCCTACGGTTGCGAAGGCACCAACCGCGCGTCGTTCTCCGGCGGCCGTCCTGAATTGGCGCGCGACGGGTACATCTATGTCTGCGGCGACATTCGCGGACGCTTACAAAAGCGAAGGCGAGTTCGTCATGAGCCGCCCTGAGGTCTGACCACCACGACCCCAAGGCCATCGATGAAACCACCGACACCTACGACACCGTCGACTGGCTGCTCAAAAATGTCCAGGGCAACAACGGCCGCGCTGGCTTTGTCGGCACCAGCTATCCGGGATTCCTCGCCATGGAAGCCGGCATCGATCCCCATCCCGCCGTCAAGGCCATCTCGCCCCAGGCGCCGATGATCGACGTCTGGATGGGCGACGATTTCTTCCATAACGGCGCCTTCCGCCAGAGCTATGGATACGACTACGTCTACGGTATGGAAGCAAGCAAGCAGGAGACCGAAGTCAGCTACGGCAAAGACAAGGATGGCAAGCCCGAGGACGGATTCGACTACTTTCTTTCCCGCGGTTCGTTCGCCGAAGACGTGAAGAAGTCCGGCGTCAAGCAGCCCTTCCCCACCTGGAAGCTCTTCCTCGATCACCCCAGCTACGACACTGTCTGGTCATCGCGCGGCGTTGAGCATCACCTCGACACGGTTGCTGTCCCCACTCTTAGCGTGGGCGGCTACTACGACCAGGAAGATATGTGGGGTCCGCAGGAGGAGTACAAGATGCTGGAGCCCCACGACGACAAGCATCGAGAACTTCCTCGTGCTCGGCCCGTGGCGGCACGGTTCATGGGCTTCCTCCTCGCGCCACCTGGGCAACATCAACTACGGCGAACCCATCGGCAAGGAGTTTCGCTCCCAGATCGAAGCCAAGTTCTTCGGCCATTATCTCAAGGACGAGCCCGGCTTCGACCTCGAAGATACCGCCAGCTTCCAGACCGGTTCAAACACCTGGAAGCGCTACGCGCACTTCCCGCCCAAGGAAGCGCAGCCCACCAGCCTGCACCTCGTAGGCGACGGCCTGCTGAGCTGGAGCGACGCCAGGGAGCCTGCGAAAACCAGCTACCTAAGCGATCCCGCAAACCCAGTGCCCTACCGTCATCGTCCCATCCAGGTCACTTACAGCCAGGGCTCGCAGTGGTTCAACTGGCTCACCGAAGACCAGCACTTCGTCACCGATCGCAAAGACGTGGCCGTATGGAAGCTGCCCGTGCTCAAGAAAGACCTGGTCGATAACTGGCGAAGTGATAGCCGACATCTTCGCCTCGACCACCGGAACCGACAACGACATGGTCGTCAAACTCATCGACCAGTACCCGGACGACGATCCCGAGCCCAAGATGCGCGGCTACCAGCTGATGACCAACGAAGAGATCTTCCGCGGCCGCTATCTGGAGAGCTTCGAGAAGCCAACCCCGATGCGCTCAGGCGATGTGCAGGAGTACCGCTACAGCCTCCACGACGTCGATCACGTCTTCAAGGCCGGCCACACCGTAATGGTGGAGATCCAGAGCACCTGGTTCCCGCTCTACGACCGCAACCCCCAGACCTTCGTGCCCAACATCATGACGGCCAGGCCTGAAGACTACAAGCCCGCCACCATCACCATCTACTCCGGCTCCGACCACGACTCAAACCTGCAGTTGCCGTTGATGAACGCCTGCGACCACATCGAATGCTTCTGAACTAGAAGCATCTTAAGGTGATAGCCGCGCTCGCGCCCGGATATCGTGCTCGAGGTATCCGGCGTAGCGTTTTCTCCCGTGAACGAGGCACGCCTATCCCGGACTTGATGCCGAGGTAGCGCCGGGTCAGTCACTGCAGACCCGAAGCTTGTTTTCGAATTGCCCCAGGAAGTTGAGTACCCCGGTTTTGCGCTGAGCAGTAACCTTGCCATCAACCCGGCACGAATCGTAATTGGCGACGAAGACCATTTTCTGCATTGCGCCGACCGTGGTGCCGCTCGATTAGCAGCGATCAGCCAAATCCCTGTTCTGCGGGCGATGAATTGACCGAGATAACCCGCCGCATCAAAAATCGGGTTACAATCTGATACAGCAATGGTTCTCCACCAGCCCATCCCGGCCCTCCTCTAGCGGCGCCCGCCGCCTACACTGTTCTGCGCGTCTTTTCTGACCAATTCACTAAACTGCCAAGACACAGTGAGCCCGGACGGGCGGCAGGAGACTCGAAATGCTTGATCGCCTTGAACAAATGGAACAACGCTACAACGACCTGCAGGCGCAGTTCTCGCTGCCTGAAGTCTTGAACGACCACGAGAAATATCAGAAGACCGCCAAGGCCCTGCGCGAAATCGAAGAGCCAGTCGAGAAATATCGCGAGCTGAAGCAGGTCGAGCAGAGCCTCGCCGAAGCGCGCGCCATGCTGGCCGATGCCCGACATGCGTTCCATGGCCGAGGAAGAGATCGCCGCACTCGAACCGCGCGCCGCCGCCATTGAAGAAGAAATCAAGATCCTGCTGATTCCCAAAGACCCCAACGACGAGAAAAACGTCATCCTCGAAATCCGCGCCGGCACCGGCGGCGACGAGGCCTCGCTGTTCGCGGCTGAAATCTTCCGCATGTACACCCGCTTCGCCGAGCAGCATCGCTGGAAGGTCGAAGTCATGTCGCTGTCCGAGTCGGGCGTCGGCGGCTACAAGGAAGTCATCGCCATCATCGAAGGCAAGCGCGTCTACTCGCAGCTCAAGTGGGAGAGCGGCGTGCATCGCGTGCAGCGCGTTCCCGCAACTGAGACGCAGGGCCGCGTGCACACCTCCGCCGTCACCGTCGCCGTGCTTCCCGAAGCCGAAGAAGTCGACATCAAGATCGAAGCCAAGGACATTCGCATCGACACCTTCTGCTCCTCCGGTCCCGGCGGCCAGTCGGTCAACACCACCTACTCCGCCGTGCGCATCACGCACATCCCCACCAACACCGTCGTCAGCTGCCAGGACGAAAAATCGCAAATCAAGAATCGCGAAAAAGGCATGCGCGTTCTGCGTTCGCGCCTCTACGAGATGGAAATGGAAAAGCAGAATGCCGAGCTCGCCGCTGCCCGCAAATCGCAGGTCGGCTCCGGCGATCGCAGCGAGAAGATTCGCACCTACAACTTCCCGCAGAACCGCCTCACCGATCACCGCATCGGCCTCACCCTGCACCAGCTCGACCTCATCATAGAAGGCCGCCTGCAGCCCATCGTCGACGCACTCGTTGCCCACTACCAGGCCGAGCAGTTGAAGGCAGACAACGACCAGGCGGCGTAATGACGATTGCGCGAGTGGCTCGCCAGGCTGAAGCGCAGCTCAGCGCCGGCCCGCATCCGGACCGCGCAAGCCAGGATGCGGAGAGCCTTCTGCTCCACCTCATCGGCAAGAACAAAGCCTGGCTGATGGCGCATGCCGACGAGGAGTTCGCCGGCTGCACCGCCATTCGTTACGCGGGCCTTAGCTCGACCGTCGCTGCAAAGGCGAGCCCATCCAGTACATCACCGGCGAGATCCGAATTTTACGGCTTGCCATTTCGCGTAACCCCAGATGTCCTCATCCCTCGTCCCGAAACGGAACACCTCGTGGAGAAAGCCCTCGCCCTGGGTGCCGCATCCATGCTCGCTCCGGCCTGGGTGGAGCCACAAATCTCGGGTGCCCGCAGGTCTCGATTCTGAGAACTGGGAAAATGAGGAACCCGCCGCTTCCTTCGCATCCTCGATATCGGCACCGGCTCCGGAGCCATCGCCATCGCTCTGCGCAGCCAACCTGCCGCAAGCCGTAATCACAGCCACCGATCTGTCTGCGTCAGCTCTCGCTGTCGCCGAAGAAAATGCGCGCCGCAACAGCGCTAACCATCCGCTTTCTCCAGGGCGATCTCCTCGCCCCCGTCGCCGGCGAAACCTTCGACATCATCGTCTCCAATCCTCCCTACGTCCCGGCCAGCCGATCGCGACTCCCTTTCCGTCGAAGTCCGCGATCACGAGCCGCCTCTCGCGCTCTTCGCCGGGAGATGACGGACTGGAAATTTACCGCCGTCTCATTCCCCAAGCCTTCGCCGCTCTCACCCCCGGCGGGTTCATCGCCCTCGAAATCGGCTACAACCAGCAGCCCGCGATCCACGCTCTTCTCGCCGGCGCAGGCTTCACCGACATCGAATTCACACCCGACCTGCAAGGAATTCCCCGCGTCGCCGTCGCCCGCCACTCCTGGATCAACGAGCCCTCACTCGCTGAATCGAATTCAGCGAAAACACGAAGATCGCATCTCGAATTCGCTACAACGCTCAATCGCAACGCGCGCTTGATTTAAACTTCTCTCCGGAAAGGAACCACCTTCATGCCGTCATCCAAAGGT
The DNA here is from genome assembly GCA_963710305.1 of uncultured Solirubrobacterales bacterium. Lineage (GTDB taxonomy): Bacteria > Actinomycetota > Thermoleophilia > Solirubrobacterales > Solirubrobacteraceae > Palsa-465. Next base: position 69,907 of record CAVPZV010000003.1, read on the forward strand.
TATGCCGCACTCGATTCCAAGTCTCCGCTCGGCTCCCCACAACTTCTCCCGCCGCGAACCGGAACCCACCGAAATCGCCATCGAAATTCTCTTTTGCGGCGTCTGCCACTCCGACCTGCACATGGCCCGCAACGAGTGGGGCAACGCCATCTATCCCATGGTCCCCGGCCACGAAATCGTAGGCCGCGTCGCCGCCGCCGGCAAATCCGTAACAAAATTCAAGCACGGTGACATCGCGGCCGTCGGCGTCATCGTCGACTCCTGCCGCCACTGCGACCCCTGCAATCGCGGCGAAGAGCACTTCTGCGTTGAGGGCTCGACACTCACCTACGCCGCCAAGGATCGCGTCGACGGCTCCATCACCATGGGCGGCTATTCCAACAACTACATCGTCGACGAACGCTTTGCCCACACTGTTCCGGCCAACCTCGACCTCGCCGCCGTTGCCCCGCTGCTCTGCGCCGGCATCACAACTTATTCGCCGCTGCGCCACTGGAACGCGGGCCCCGGCAAGAAAGTCGGCATCGTGGGCCTCGGCGGACTCGGACACATGGCGCTCAAATTCGCCCATTCCTTCGGCGCACACACCGTGCAGCTCACCACCTCGCTCAAAAAGAAAGACGACGCCCTCAAGCTCGGCGCCGACGAAGTCGTGCTCTCCACCGACGAAGCCGCGATGAAGAAACATGCCGGCACCTTCGACTTCATCCTCGACACCGCCTCGGCTCCCCACGCGCTTGAACCATACCTCTCGCTCCTCAAGCAGGACGGCACCATCACCCTCGTCGGTTTGCCCGAGAAACCGCCCTCCATCAACATGTTCGCGCTCATCACCAAGCGTGCCTCCATCGCCGGCTCGATGATCGGCGGCATGCCCGAAACACAGGAGATGCTGGATTACTGCGGCCGCAACAACATCACCGCCGAAGTCGAAGTCATTCCCATCCAGAAGATCAACGAAGCTTTCGAGCGCATGTTGAAGCAGGATGTGAAGTACCGGTTCGTCATCGACATGAGCTCGCTCAAGTAAGCTCAGAGCGTGCGGCACAGCTCACGACCAACGCACCCTCAGGAAGCCGATGATCACCTCAATAAGACCAGGGCCATGCTCACCGACAGTCATCTTCTAATTCCGGTGGTCGTCTTTTGCCTTGGTCTTGCCCTGCTCATCGCGCTCCACTAAATCAGATCTGCGGAGTCCCTGCAATGCGGCCGTTGAATGCGCGATGAAAGGTACAGAAAGGAAATGAGATGAGTTCAACGAGCCGCCAATACTCCCGCAGGCGTCAAATCCGTTCACGGCATCGGCGTGGTGTGCGGACTGGCAGCCGGTGTGTGGCTGGGCGCGGCCGAAGCTCCCACCAAGCTCGTCAATTCAGGACTTTCGCCTTACGCCATCTCGCTCTGCATGGTGGCTGGCGTCTTTACGGCGCGCTGGACCGTTCCCACGCTGCTCAAAGGCACGCGACAGGTCTTTGCCGACCTCACGCGAACACCGGCACCTGATCCCCATCGCCATCCTCGCGGGCATGCTGTGGGCAGTCGCCAACACGCTTACCGTCTTCGCTGTTCGCGACGTGGGATTGGCAATCGCCTTTCCCCTCTGGAATACCAACTCGCTCATCGGCATCCTCTGGGGCTGGCTGCTCTTTGGTGAATTGAAGGGCGCCAGCCGCGTCAACATTGCCAAGGTGGTTCTCGGTGCCCTGGCCATCGTCGCCGCAGCCGTCATGCTGGGCTTCAGCACCATTCACACGAGCGGTGAAGCACCATCGCGCACGTTGGCGGCATTCTCGCTGCCCTTGGCGCAAGCCTGCTGTGGGGAACGATGTACATCCCCTACCGCAAGGCCTATATCAGCGGCATGAACCCGCTGTCATTCGTCACCGTTTTCACCATCGGCGAACTCGGCACCATGATTGCGCTCGTGCTGGCGCTCGATGGTGGAACCAAGGCCGCTGTCTTCCACTCCGGCGAAACACGCCATCTGCTCTTCTGGCTCTTCCTTGGCGGATTCGTGTGGGTCATCGGCGATCTCTTCCAGCAATTCGCAACCAAGTATCTCGGCATCGGCCGCGGCATTCCGCTTTCCAATACCAACCAGATGTGGGGCCTCGCGTGGGGCGCCCTCGTCTTCGGCGAACTGGCCCATGCCGACGCCGCCCATCGCCTTGCTCGTCGTTGCCGGCTCGCTCATCATGATCTGCGGCGCCCTCGCCGTCTCCACCGCCGTCGCCACAGAAAAGGAACGTACCTCCATGCGCGAAGCCGTAGTCCGCGAGTGCGCCCGCTATGATCTCGACTACGACCGCGTCATCCAGGCGTATGCAGGAGAGTCCGCCTCCTACAACGCCGGAGCGTCGCGCGTGGTGGGATTACGCAATTCTTGCCTGCGGAGTCGGTGTCTTCGTCTGGCTCGGCATCAACGCGCAAATGCCTGCAGCTTGCCATGAACCTTGGCTGGGTCGGCGTGCTTGCAGCCATGCTGCTGGCCAGCGCCGGCGCAGGCGCGTGGCTGCTTTGGAAGGCGACGCAGATTCTCCTAGCGTCTCGAACGCATGCAACTGCGCGAATCTTACCCGCTAAAATGAAAGTTATGGCGGAGCCGCAGAAGGTCGACCTCGTAGGCGTGGGGCTCAATGCAATCGACACGCTCATTCCTCTCGTCAGCTTTCCCGCGCGCGGCTCCAAAACCGAATACACCAATTCCAGCATCCTGCCCGGCGGCCAGGCCGCTACCACCGTCATTGCCTGCCAGACCTGGGGACTGAGCACCCGCTACGTCGGCAAACTCGGCGACGATGATGCCGGCAATCTGCACCGCCGCGAGTTTGCGCGGACAGGAGTTGACGCGCGGCTCATCACCGTTGCCGATGCCGCGAGCCCGCAATCCCTCATCCTCGTCGATGAAGGCGGCGAAAGAACGGTTCTCTGCCGCCGCGATGAGCGCTTGCTGCTGCAGCCTTCCGACCTTGAGCGCGACTGGATTGTGAACGCCCGCGCGTTGCTCGTCGACGGATTCGAAACGGCCGCTGCAACCCAGGCCGCATCGTGGGCCCGCTCTGCGGGCGTTCCCGTCATCGCCGATCTCGACGAGACTTATCCCGGCGTTGAAGACTTGATCGCCAACGTCGATTACCTCGTCGTCAGCCGCGATTTCCCCACGCGTCTTACCGGCGAACGCACTCTTGAGCAGGCCCTTCGCGCCGCAAAAAAGCGCTTCGGCTGCGCCATCACTGCGGCAACGCTCGGCGCCGACGGCGTTCTGGCTTGGGACGGCCGGCACTTCTACTCATGTGCCGCCTACTGCGTCCCCGTGGTTGACACCACCGGCGCCGGCGACATCTTCCATGCCGGTTTCATCTATGGCCTTCTGCAAGATTGGCCTTTAGATCGGCAGCTGGACTTCGCCTGCGCCGCCGCTGCCCTCAACTGCACCTGCTCCGGTGCCCGAGGCGGCATCGGCACCGTTGCGGCAATCGAACAGCTCATGGCCAGCGACGCCCCGCTATTCTGTCGCTCCCGCCGCAGACTGATCGCCGGCGCATCCAGCAGATTTCCGTTGCCTCCGTATGCACAGGCGCGGTACTATCAGTCCTCCATTCCCCCTGGTTTCCACCAGCGTCGCAGATCTTTAGCAAACCACCGTCTCGGGCCCTAAGTTCACTTTCGGGGGTCATCATGAGCCGATTGCTCGTCAGCGCTCGCTCTGCATTTCTTCTCGCCGTCTTCGCAATGTTCGCATTTGTGGCCTTGCACTCGCATCGGCCCAGGCTGCTCCACGCCGACATTCCCATCGGCGTCACCTACATCTGCGGCGGCGAACACATCTACATCGAAAACTGCAACATGCGCGACACTTCCGACACCAGCAACTGCATGGTTGCGCATCCCGATCACCTCACGCCCACCGGCATCAATTCCTACACCAACGTCACGCGCGGCGCGCTCAAGAAGCTGCTGCCCACCTGCCGCAGCCCTCCGCAAAACAAATCGCGGCGGCCAAAGCCTTCCAGCAAAAACAGCAGGATATCTACAACGCCAACGTGAGAAATCTGAACAGCTAATGAAGGCGCCGCCTGCAGCCGGCGTATCAATCCGGAGCTGCATCGCAGGTCGCGCCTCCCAAAAATGCTGAAGAGCGCGCCCTGCGTCGCTGCGTCAGTTCCGGGCGCCTCCCTTCCAGCTGCACCGGCAACTCGCTGCTCGGCATATTCAGCTCCATGCTTTCGTCTGTCCTGCCAGTCGCAGGGTGCAACCGCTCCTCAGGCCGGCCCCGATATGGCCGGGGTCTTTCAGGGCGCCGGCTGGCGGCTCGACTTCATTGACGGCGGCGTGCTGGTCAACTGCTCGTCCCTCTCACCCAACCAGGAAAGCCTACAGCCTCAAATTCGAACCCAACCGCACCGCGCTCATCATCAACACTCGGCCTCGGCCGCTCAATCTGACCTTCCATCCGGACGGCACCATCACCGGTCCCGGACCCGTGACCATCCAGGGAGTTGTTGCCGGTGGATACATTCCCGGCACTTCAACCCCCGGACACACCGAAACCCAGAGTTACAACACCACCGAGCGAATGAACGCAAACATGATACCCGGAGGAGCGGCGAACGCGAACGCCACCTATGCCGGCGGCGGCACCTACGACGTGACCACCACGCACACCTCCAGCACTTATGTGCCCGGCCAGTCCACGCCCGGCACAACTTCGTTCGTGCCTCGAACCGCCACCTGCCCCGCGCTCAATCTCTCCTCCAAAGGCGCGGGCGTCGGCATCCAGACCATGCAAACCGATCTGCTGAAAACCATGCTTCGGCGGCGAAAAGGGCCGCCAACACCGCCCGGTATTCGCATGCACGGCATCTTCGCCTCATCCACCGGCTTCAGCGTAGAGTTCTTCCCCGAATCCGCGATTCTTGGCTGCGGCCCCGATGCCGCCCGCGCCTACCCCTATACCGTCGCCGCCACCGCAAGCGGCGCGCAGATCACCATCAGTGCTCCCGACCACCCGCTCATCGCTCGCATTTAAACCCGAAGGATCTCTGGTGCCGACACCACCGGACCCTACCAGGTGCACGGCCGCATCGTGACAGGCCAGGACGACAACGACGACTTCACCTTTGCGCCCATGGAGTCGACCTGCAATCTCGCTGCGCTCAGCCCCAGCAAAAGCATTCCCATGAACGGCGGCTCAGCAGCAACGATGAACGCTTCTGCTGCGACGCCCGCCAATGGCGCACCAAACAATAACGGCGGGAGCTCTTTCCGCACCTAGTGCGCAGCTTGGCAACGCGACACTCTCCGTTATTTCCGGATTCCCCGCCACGCCCGGCCAGCCCAATCCGCTCGCCAATCATCCCTACGTCCTGCTGCGCGCCAGCTTCGACGACACCATCGCCCACTCCGGCGTCAGCATTCCCGCCGGCACCACTCCATTCAAGTTCCTGGGCATCGCCTGTGGCAATCGCACCCCCGATTGCCAGACCATCATGACCGCCATCAAGACCGGCGCTGCCTCCTCGGTTCGCGCCGACATCAACGGCCGCGGCACCTTCCCCAGCGTTCCTCCCGGCACCTACTACCTGATGATCTCGACCCGCATAAACAACCAGACTCTCCTATGGCTCCAGGGTGTTCAGGTCGACGCGGGATCAAACTCAATCACGCTCGACGCGCGAAATGCCACGCCCATGAAGTGAGTTTTGAAATGCAATCTGCGCTCTGAATGAAAGCGCGGAGCAAAAACAGCGACCGCAAATCCGATTGTCAACAACCGCGTGCCCAGCTTAGTATTCCCAGATGTAATCGTTTCCAAACGGAGAACTAACCATGCGCTTCCCTGCTTCGCTTCAGCTTGCCGCTGTCACCATTGCTTTTTTCATCCAGGCATCGATCTCGACCCCTGCACAAACCCTCAATCCGGTTCGAATGGCCCCGAAGGCGCAGGTGGCCCCAGTCCGCAGGTAGCCCAGACGCCACCCATGGGATGGAATAGCTGGAATTACTTCGCCGGCAGAGTCACCGACAAAGACATTCGCGACTCTGCCGACCAGATTGTCGCAAGCGGCATGAAAGATGCCGGCTACATTTACGTCAACATCGACGACACCTGGGAGGGCGAGCGCGACGCCAGCGGCGTGCTCCACACCAACTCCAAGTTCCCCGACATGAAAGCCCTCGCCGACTACGTGCATTCAAAAGGCCTGAAGCTCGGCATCTACTCCGGGCCCGGTCCGAAAACCTGTGCAGGGTACGCGGGGTCTCTGGGCCACGAAGAGCAGGACGCGAAGATGTATGCCGACTGGGGCATCGACTATCTGAAATACGATCTGTGCAGCTTCATTCCCGAAGTGATGCAGAAGCAGGCGCCCAATGACAGGCGCCGCGCAGATGCGCCTCATGGTCGCCGCCTACGACAAGATGGGTAAAGCGCTCAAGGCCACCGGCCGCCCCATCGTCTATTCGTTATGCCAGTACGGTTGGGACAACGTGTGGGAGTGGGCGCCGGCTCTCGGCGGCAACTCGTGGCGCACCACCGGAGATATTCAGGCTCGCTGGCAGAGCGTATACGACATCATGAGTGAGCAGGCAGGCCTTGCCTCCTACGCTGGCCCCGGACATTGGAACGATCCCGACATGCTTGAGGTCGGCAACGGCAAATTATCGCTGGCTGAGAATCGCACCCACTTCTCCATGTGGGCCATGCTCGCGGCGCCCCTGCTGGCCGGCAACGACCTGCCCCACATGAAGCCAGAGATCAAAGCGATTCTCACCAACCCGGACGTCATCGCCATCGACCAGGATCCGCTCGGGCACGAGGCGCGCCACATCTACAGCAAGGGCGAAGTGGAAGTCTGGGCTCGCGATCTCAAAGGCGGCGCCAGGGCCATCGCTATCGTGAACGCCGGCAGCGACGTGTATTCAACGCATCCCTTTCACATCGACCTCGCGCAACTAGGATTGCACGGTCCGCAACACGCAAAGGATCTATGGACCGGCAAGGAGATGGATTTGACCAGCAACATGCCCATCGAACTGCCCAGCCACGACATCCTTCTACTCAGAATCGCGAATCCAAAATAAAGCCAACGAGTCGAAACATGCTGGTCTCCCATCCTTAACGTGGCCACGGCTCAAGGGTGAGCGACCTCGCGCCCTTGTTCTAGTGTCGGATGCTTTGTACGCGAAAGCGACATAAACAAGCCCACCCGCCTGAAACACCGAACTTGACCTGCGAATTCGTCGAACTTATCCTCGTCTCGACACGGCTGGATTTGCATTCCGGCCACCGACAGTGTTTCAATCGAATGCATTGAAACAGGGGTGCTCCACGACGTGGGGCTGAGAAGATACCCTCGAACCCGATCCGGATAATGCCGGCGTGGGAAGCTTTCGAAGCCAGTTTGGCCCACTTCCTCACTTCCAGCGCAAAAGCTCCTGTTTCATGAATGGGAACAAGCTATGCGCGCGCTTCAACATCACCTACGACAACGCCGCCCGGGTAAAACCTCGCTATCAATCCTCATCGGCATCCTTGCATTCGGGGGATACTGCACGTGGGCTCAGAGCGCAGCGCCGGCGCCCGCGAATGCACAAACTCCCGAACAGAGCCAATCCGCCAGTTCGCCGCAGCAGAAGCCCGACCGCGTGACCACAACAGTCGTCGTCCACGGCGAGGCCAGGGACACTTACCTTCCTGACGCTCGAACCTCGGCGGCTCTCGACAATTTGCCCATCCGCGAGACACCTCTCTCCGTTACCGCCGTTGGAACCGCTTTGATGAGCGACCAGGTTTCCCGCGTGCTCTCTGATGTGATCAAAAACGACGCGTCGATTGGCGAAGACTACGCGCCTGTGGGTTACTACGGCGACTACGAGATTCGTGGTTTTCCCATAGATCTCGCGACAGGCCTGCAGATCAACGGCATGACCATAGCCGGCGAGCAGGATGTGCCGCTCGAGAACAAGCAGAGCGTTGAATTTATCAAGGGAATCGCCGGTCTCGAAAGCGGCATAGCGTCGGCCGGTGGAGTGATCGACTACACGACCAGGGAACCCTATACCGGTGAACGACCCACGGTCGACCTCGCTACCGACCATCGCGGAACGTCCTACGGGTCCATGGGATTCACGCTTCCAGGTTTTCATGGGCGTTCCGGTCTGCTCATCACCGCCGCGGGCGAAGACATTCACACCTATGTCGAAGGCGCAAACGGATGGCGCGGGATGGGAGCCGCGGACGGCAGGTGGCAGCTCGGTGCGAACACGCGGCTCATGACCGATTTCGAATATCAACACAAGGTGGAACGCTCCGAAGCCGGTTACCAGCTGCTAGGCGGCACCACGGTGCCGTCCCCGGTTTATCCCTCCGTGATGCTCGGCTTCCAATCATGGTCGAAACCCAATACCTTCGATACTTTCAACGCGGCTGCGCGCCTCGAGCACAAACTCGCCGCAAACTGGAGCCTTCGCTTTGGCGGTTCTTACAGCCACTCGCTGATCGATGACAATGTGATCTGGCCTTATGGTCCGGCACTTGACGCCAACGGCAATTCCCTCTGCCCCAACTCGCCTTACTACTTCTTCTGTCCCGATGGTAGCTATGAGATCTACGACTATCGCAGTCCCGGCGAGCTGCGGATCGATGCGCTCGGCGAGGTTTGGTGCAGGGCCATTTCACAACTGGCAAGATCACTCACGATATAGTCGCCGGCGGCTCTCTGTTTCATCGCTCCGTCGATCTTTCCCCTACCATCGTCTACACGCCGCTTGGCGTTGAGAATGTCTACCAACCGGATATTCCCTACGCTCCCGAAAGCCCCTACCAGCAGGCCGGAGCCTCCACGCTGGCTGACTTCAATCACCAAGGCTCGGGCATTGTGCAGGAACGCGCCCACCTTCCCGGCCACGTCACGCTGCAGGCAGGCGGCCGCTTTGTGCGGGTCACTGATTTCAACTACACGGCGTCGCGTTCGCTGTGGCTGCCGCAGTATGCCACCACTTACTCGCCAATTTCGAGCCTCACGCTTTATGGCAATTACGGCACCCTGCTTTCGCTGGGTCCCCAAGCCCCATGGTGGGTCGACAATGCAAACCTGTTTCTCACTCCCTTCATGACGCGTCAGTCGGAGATCGGCGCAAAATACGAGCATGCCATTCTGTTGACAGCGGCGCTCTTCCGCATGCGCCAGCCCTTCTTTTATCCAAAAGTTGTTGCAGGCCCCGACGTTTATTGTTCTGCAGCAAATCCCGGCGACTTGTGTTTCGAGTCCCAGGGCCACGAAACCCACGATGGCATTGAACTGAATGCGCAAGGTAAAGTGACAAACTGGATGCAACTCAGCGCTTCGGCAACATCCATGCGTGCCATCTCCGCCGATACCGGCACGCCCTCATTCGACAACAAGCAAGTGATCAACGTGCCACGCCTGAACATGAGTCTGTTCGCCAATGTGCGAATTCCCTACGCTCGCGGCCTTCATGTGATGCCGGGCTGTAACTACACCAGCCGCAAGGAGGCGACGCGCGACGACCTGGTCAGCGTAGGCGGCTATAGCCTGTTCAACCTGGGCGCTCGCTACTCCCCCGGCGGAGATGAGGGCCGGATCACACTCCATCTCTATGCCGACAACATTTTAGACAAGCGGTATTGGAAGGACACCGGAGCGAGCTACGGGGATACGTTCATCCACCAGGGTGCACCCACCACGGTGAGGCTCTCGGCGCATTACAGCTTTTAGAGCTCACGACAACGCATAAGGAAACAAATTGAACGAAACGGCAAAAGCGCATGGTTTGGATGGCAGCTTGGTCGAGCCCGATTGGCCGCCATTGACGCTCACGGAAGTGCGATCTGTGCTCGACAGGTTTCTCGATGCCGGCGAGCCGGTCGAAATCTTATCTGCCAGCCCTCGCCCGTTCTCCGCTGCGAGCGTCGTCCGCACGCGGCAGCAAAAGCTGTTTATCAAGCGGCATGCCCGTGCATTCCGCAATGCCGAAGGGTTGATGGAAGAGCATCGATTCATGCAGCACCTCGCCACAAACGGCATTGCGGTTCCGCATGTTTTTGCAAGCCGTAATGGTGAGACCGCCGTCGAGATCGATCAGTGGACATACGAGGCGCACCACATTCCCCCCGGCATCGACCTCTATCAAGACGCTGTCTCTTGGACGCCTTTCCTCTCGACTGAGCACGCACGCTCCGCCGGAGAGATGTTAGCGCGCCTACACTTTGCCGCTCGAAGTTACAACGCTCCTGCAAGAAAGCCCCGCCCCCTCGTCGCGAGTTTCTCCATCTTCGCGTCGCCAGATCCCGCAAATGCACTTGAGAGCTATCTCCTGGCGCGCCCTATATTAGCCGACGACACTCAAACTCTCCAGGATTGCGAGCAGGCGCTCGATCTGCTCCGCCCGTTTCATGACACGTTGAAGCCGCTGCTGCCTATGCTTCAGCCGCTGTGGACGCACAATGATCTGCACGCCTCCAATCTTTTCTGGAGCGATGCGAAGACCAACGCCCGCGCCACATCCGTCATTGATTTTGGACTAGCCGATCGCACCAACGCCATTTACGATCTCGCCCAGGCCATCGAGCGCAACATCGTGGAGTGGCTTGTGCTGATGCGCAATCCCGACCATGGCGAAGAGGTCCCGGTGCACATAGACCACCTGTGGGCGCTTCTCGATGGCTACGAACGAGTGAGACCGCTGAGCCGCGCAGAAGCCGCCGCACTGGCTCCGATGCTTGCCCTCTGCCACGCCGAATTTGCACTGACAGAGGCGCACTATTTTCTCGCGGTTCTGCACTCGCCAGAAAAGGCCCGCGTGGCCACCAGCGACTATCTCGTTCAGCATGCAAATTGGTTCCGCGGCGCGGGCCGGCACAAACTCATCGATCCCCTCCGCCAATGGGCTGCAGCACGCGAACGCCAGGCGGTACGCGCATGATCAATGCAATCGCCCACTACCTAGCCGCAAACTGGGTTGAACTCGCTGGGTTTGTCACCACGGCCGTCGGTATCTGGCTTACGACGAAGCGGCTTCTGATCTGTTGGCCGGTCGTGCTCGCCGCAGACGTGCTCTATCTCATCGTCTTCTATCGCGCCCGCCTGCTCTCCGATGCGCTGCTCCAGATCTTCTTCATCGCCTTCACGCTGTACGGATGGTGGCACTGGTGGCGCGGCGTGCGCGAAGAAGGCGAAGTGCGCGTGGTCCCGCTGCCACTGCCGAGCCTGATGCTCGCTTTGCTCGCTGGAGTGGCAGGCAGCTTTGTGCTCGGCGAACTCGCCCGTCGCCTGCATGCCGCGCTGCCCTATCTCGATGCGGCACTCACCAGCTTCAGCCTCGTTGGAAGCTGGTGGCAGGCACGGAAACACATCGCAAACTGGGGCTCTGGATCATCGTGAACCTGGTGTACATCGGCGAGTATGCTTACAAAGACCTTTGGCTGACATCCGTTTTGTATGCCGGATTGGTAGGCCTCGCCATCCTCGGCCTGCGCGACTGGCAGCGAGCTGCACGAGCCGCTCAAACCGCCGCCTGCACCACGTTGAGCAGCGGTTCGCCTGCCATATAACGGCGAAGTTCGTCGGCAGCCACCTTCAACGCACGACGCGCAAACTCCGGGCTCGATCCACCCACATGCGGCGTGATCAGCAAGTTCGGGCACTTCCACAGCGGATGCTCAACTGGCAACGGCTCAGGATCGGTAACGTCCAGTGCCGCTCGGATCCTCCCGCTCTGCAGAGCCTCCACCAACGCATTCGTGTTCACAATCGGACCGCGTGCGGCATTCACCAACAGCGCACCTTGCCGCATCAGTGAGAATTGCCGCGCGTCGATCAGCCATCGCGTCTCCGCCGTCGAAGGCAAAATCAGCACAATCACTTCGGCCTTGGGCAGCAACGCATCGAGTTCTCCCACCCCGTGCACCGCTCGCATCCGCTCGAGACGTCCGCGCGAGTCGAATCAAGTTGACATGAAACGGCTCCAGCATGCGCTCGATCGCCTTCCCGATGTCGCCATATCCGACCAGCAGCACCGTCTTTCCGGTCAGTTCCTCAAGCATCACCGGCGGATAATGCGGCCGTTGATCACCGGTAATCTGCGCATATTCCGCGCTTGCCTCGAACCGCCGCTTCCACTCGCCGCGAGCGTTGCATATCGAGGAAATGCGGAAAATGCTTCAACATCGCGAGAATCGCGGAGAGTGTCCATTCGGCAGTGGAGATCGTATGTGCACCACGCGCATTGCAGATAGTTACGTGGGGGCCGACAGCCTCAGGAATCCACTCGGTGCCCGCCATAAGCGACAACACCAGCTTGATGCCGCGCAAATGAGGAATGATCTGCGTGTTCCTCGTCGGATATGGATCGGGAATCCACACATCGAGTTCAATATCGTGGTCAAGATCCCGCGGCAGTCGAATCAACTCGATTTCCGACGGGAAATCGGCGAGCAGTTCGGCAGCTAAATTTGCGGAATATCCAACGCGAAGCATAGACAATTAACGGCGCAGGGAATGGTTCTGCCTCTATGCTACATGCTGCGCTTCCAAACTACGGCACGCATGCCCTCTAAATGCGTCATGCTATGGCTGAGGAGTTCTTCACACGCACGTCTATGCGCTTAAACAGAGCCAGCACGTGGTCGCAGCAGGAACTCGCAGTCAAGCTGCGCGTTGACGGAACCGCCGGTCAGGGGCTTCTGAATTGGGAGCGCAAGCGACTTCTGATCCACGCAGCCCGAACCGCGCTGGCCGCGGCTCTCTGCTGGTGGATCGCCATGCGCCTGGGTCTGCGCGACGGCTATTGGGGAGCAATCAGCGCCATCATTGTCCTCCAATCCAACTTCGGCGCGACCATCACGGCCTCGCGCGATCGCATCCTTGGCACGCTCATTGGCGCGGCCTTTCGGCTTTGCGTTTTCGCTTTTCGGCGTGCTGCCGTGGAACTACATTCTGGCTGTGTTGTCCGCCGTCATTGTGTGCGGACTCCTCGGCCTGCGCAACAGCTCTCGACTCGCCGGCGTAACCATCATCCATCGTAATGCTGGTGCAAAAACCAGGACCCCACTGGTTGCTGGCGCTTGACCGCGTCGGCGAAGTCTTTCTCGGAATCGTAGTGGCTGTCGTGGTGTCAACCCTGGTTCTTCCCGATCGCGCCCGCCTGCGATTGCGCGATGGTCTCGCCCAGGAGTTCCTCGTTCTAAGCGCATTCTTCGAGGGAGTTCTCACCGGCTTTCGGCGGAAAGCCGGCAGAGAACCTGGCCGCACTTCGCGAAGATGCCCTGGCGATGTTGCGCGGCAACAACCTGCTGCTTGAGGCATCGCGCAACGAGCCCTCCGGCGGCCCCGGATGGCGCGAGGGGCTGGGCATGCTGGCGCAGTTTGGCCGCACCATCTTCGATGCGCTCGTGGCGCTTGAATTCGCGGTTCGCGAAAGCCACGAAGACAACTATGCGCAGCAGCTGGAGCCTGAACTAGGGCGCCTCGCGGCTGATATCCAAGCAGGATTTCAGTACGTTGCCAAATGCATTCACAGCTGGCGATTTCATATCCCTCCACCAACAATCAATCTCGAAGAGGATATTGCGCAGCTCGAAAAGCGCATGGCCGAAATGCGCCATACCGCGCAGAGCTTTTCGCAGGCGGAGATTCTCCGCGCTTACGCGGTGCAGCTCCACCTCAAGCAGATCGCGGTGCTGCTGCGCTCGTCTCGCGTTGAAACCAGCCGCGCAATCGGTGAGGCAACTCCCACGGGGAGCTAACCCAGGAACTTGCGCAGCGCCTCTGCACAATCCTCGATTTCCTTCGTCGTGATCGCGTAGCTGAAGCGCACATGACCTTCTCCCTGCGCGCCAAAAACCGAACCGGGGATGGTGGCGATGTGAGCCTTTTCAAGCAGAATCTGCGCTGCCGTGCGGCTGTTCTTGTGGATCTTCTCCACATTCGGAAATGCGTAGAAAGCGCCGGCGGGTGGATCGCACGTCAATCCCACTTCGTTCAACACATCCACCAGCAGTGCGCGCCGCTTCCGGTATTCTTCGCGATACGCGGCAATCTCCGACTCCGGCGTTTTCAGCGCATGAATCATCGCCTGCTGCACGAAACTTGTTACGCCGTTCGTCGAGTACAACACGATTTTGCGCAGCGCCGTCATGAACGGCTCCTTGGCCACGGCATAGCCGGCGCGCCAACCCGTCATGGCATAGGTCTTTGAAAAGGTGAAACACGTGATGGTGCGCTCCGCCATGCCGGGCAGCGACGCGATCGACACATGCTCGCCCTCATACACCAGATCTTCATAAGCCTCATCGGCAATCACGATAAGATCGCGCTCGCGGGCAAACGACGCCACCTCTTCCGCTTCAGCCTGCGTGAAAACCAGTCCACTCGGATTCTGCGGCGTGTTGTAGTAGATGGCGCGCGTCTTGGGCGTCGAAAACTGCTCCAGCGTCTTGCGAATCCCGTTGCGACGCGCCGTCGTGGTGGGCACAAGCAGCGGGCGCGCCTGCGCTCCCGTAACCAGGTCGCCGATGGGCGTCCAGTATGGCGAGAAAACCAGTGCATCATCGCCGGCGTCAAGCACGCTCTGAAAAGCCGCATACAAGCCCTGCGACCCGCCAACGGTTGCGATCACCTCATCCGTAGTCACGTTGATCGCGTTTTTCGCGGCAAGCTTTTCAACCAGCGCCTTGCGCAACGGCAGCACACCGGATGAAGGCGCGTAGTGCGTGTAGTTCTCGACCAGGGCCTTCACTGCCGCATACTTGATGCCTTCCGGCGTCTCGAAGTAAGGCTCGCCCCCATGCAGCGAGTGCACCTGCAGCCCCGCGGCCCGCATCTCCATGACCTTGTTCCGGATCTGCACGATATCGGAGAATCCGACCTCGTCCAGTCGCTTTGCCAGGCGAATTCCACTCCTTTTCGTCACGGTCAATGTTTATCCTTTCGCACGCAATGCAGTCGCTCTATCTCCAGAATATCCGATGACCATCGAACTGCTGCGAATGCGGCGAGAACTATGTCTCGGAGATTCACACGGGAAGAAGATCCGTGTAAACCGCCATCCCCGCCACAGCATCCACTCCCATTGCATCAAGATCGTCGATCTCCTGCTGGCTGCGGATTCCGCCCGCCACGATGAGTCTGCGTCGCGTAAGTTTGCGCAGCCGCGCGGCAACGGCGGTGGGAAATCCCTGCATCAGGCCTTCACCGTCGACGTGCGTATAGAGGTAACCGCCGACATATGGATCGAGCATCGGAATTGCTTCGTCTGCAGTCAACTTCACCTGCGACTTCCAACCTTTCACGGCGATTCGTCCATTTTTGGTATCGATTCCTGCAACCACATGCTCGGCGCCCACAGCCGAGGAAAGCGCTGCCGCAAATTGCACCTCTACGCAGCCCTCCTCTGAAAACAATGCCGAACCTACGATGACACGCTTCGCTCCGGCATTCAGTACTTGCTGCGCACGCTCAATCGAACGAATTCCGCCGCCTACCTGGCACGGAAGCCGAAGCGCAATCTGCGCAACCAGCGCTGAATTGTCTCCCTGTCTCATCGCCGCATCCAGATCGATCAACTGCACCAGGGGAAAGCGCGAAAATTTCTCGATCCAATACTCAAAATCGTCAAAGGCCAGACGAAGCTTTTCGCCCTGTACCAGCTGCACGATACGGCCTCCCATCAGGTCAATTGAAGGAATCAGCATGGCAGCCTCACCGGCACCCCGGCAGCTACCAACTTTTCTTTCAGCGAACGTGCACTCGACACGCCGAAGTGGAAGATGCTCGCCGCCAGCGCCGCATCGGCCTTCCCCCTGCCGAAAACATCGGCAAAATGCGCCACCGTTCCGGCGCCCCCGGAGGCAATCACCGGAATGTTCACCGATTCGCTGACGGCCGCGGTGAGTTCGCAATCGAATCCGGCCCGCGTTCCGTCCGCATCCATCGAAGTGAGCAGAATTTCGCCCGCACCACGCGCCTCTGCCTCCAGCGCCCACTCCACCACGCGCCGGCCCGCAAGCTTTCGGCCGCCCTGCACAAACACCTGCGCATCGCGCACCGGATCCTCTGCATCGCGGATCGCGCCGCGCATCGATAGCGACCACCACGGCCTGCGCTCCGAAACTGCGCCCGATCGCACTGATGAGCATCGGATCGGCAAGCGCCGCGGAATTGATGCTGATCTTGTCCGCGCCCGCTTCGAACACCTGCTCCGCTTCTTCAGCACTGCGAATGCCACCCCCCACCGTGAAGGGTACAAACAACTCGCGCGCCGTGCGCCGCACTGTTTCGAGCAGAGTCTGCCGTCCCTCATGCGTTGCGGTGATGTCGAGCAGCACGATCTCGTCCGCTCCTTCGCGCGCATGCCGCGCAGCCAGTGCCGCCGGATCGCCCGCGTCCACGATATCCACAAACTGAACGCCTTTGACCACACGACCTGCATGAACGTCGAGACATGCGATGATGCGCTTGGTCAACATGTCCACTCCAGAAAATTGCGCAGAATCTTGAGGCCGGTGTCGCCAGATTTTTCAGGGTGAAACTGAACGCCCATCACATTGCCGCTCTCCACGGCAGCAGAAAAGCTTTCAATGTACGCAGCAACGGCCGCAGTGTCGGCCATAATCGGAGCTTTATAGGAATGGGTGAAGTAAACGTGTTCGCCCGCCCCTACCCCGGCAAAAAGGCGCGAATTGCTTTTCACATCCAATCGAATTCCAACCCACATGAGGAACCTTTTGGTTGCATTCGGGAAATCGGGAACAAGAGTCCTTGAAATAGCCAAGCCCCTTTTGATTTGCTGCCTCGCTTGAGCCGGCGAACAACCATTGCATTCCTACGCATATTCCCAGAAACGGAACTCCCCGCGCGATCGCGTCGCGTATCGCACTGGTCATGCCCGTTGAATCCAGCCTCTCCGTTGCCGCAAAATGACCCACGCCCGGAAGCACAATTCGTTCGGCAGATTCAATGACCGACAATTCCGAGTCCGTCACCACCGCGTCCGCACCCAGATGCCGCAGGGCCTTCAGCACGGATGTAAGGTTCCCGGCTTTATAGTCGATGACCGTCACACGCATAACATCTCCGCGATACCAGGGAAGCGATCGTTACTCGCTGCGGTGATCATAGTAGCCCCTTGGTGCTTGGCAGCATTTCTCCCAGTTGCTTGTCGCGTGAACATGCCACGCGCAGGGCTCGAGCAAACGCTTTGAATATAGCTTCGATCTTATGGTGATTCGACCGGCCATACATGGTCTTCACGTGCACATTCGCCCGTGCCCCACGGGCGAATCCCTCAAAGAAGTCGGTGACAAGTTCACTCTGCAGATCGCCAACCATGCGCATTCGAACCTTGGTGTCCACCGCGAACGCAGCCCGCCCACTCAAATCGACCGCTGCGATGGCGAGTGTCTCGTCCATAGGCATCACAAAATAGCCCGCGCGCAGAATGCCGCGCTTGTCGCCCAGAGCGCGATCGAATGCCTCGCCCAGCGCGATGCCCACATCCTCCACCGTGTGGTGCTGGTCCACATCCAGATCGCCCTTGCAGGTAAGTTCCAAGTCAAATGCACCATGCCGCGTAAACAGTTCCAGCATGTGATCGAAGAACCGGATGCCGGTTGAAATTCTGTACTGGCCCTTGCCTTCGATCGTGAGCGCTATCGCAATGCGCGTCTCGTTGGTATCGCGCGCGACCGCCGACTTCCGTGCAGCATTGCCTTTGCGGGATGCCCTGACTATCATCGCTTTGCCTCCTGGGCGCGCAGCGTATCCATCGTTCTGTTCAGCACTGTAGCGGCTTCGCGCATCTGATCGCGCGTCCCAATCGTGATGCGGACATAACCATCGCACCCCGGATCGTTCGACCGGTCGCGCACCAGCACGCCTGCCGCCGACATTAGCCGCACAAACTCCGCATGCTTTGGGCCAATCTCTACCAGAATAAAATTCGCATCACTAGGCCAGCGGCGAACCCGCGCCGTATCGAGAGCAACTTCAAACGCGGCGCGGGCGGCGAGCACTTCTGCTACATACCAACCAAGGTATGCGGAATCCTCCAGCGCAGCCGGCAGACAAGCTAGCGCCAGCGAGTTTACGCTGTAAGGCGAAAGCACCCGCCGAATCCACTGCATCAATTCGACAGGACCCGCCAGAACTCCAATCCGCAACCCTGCAAGCCCATATGCCTTCGAGAATGTGCGCGCCACAATCAAGTTAGGCAAGTCATCCACCAGGTCAATGGCGGTCTCACCATAGAAATGGAAATATGCCTCGTCCACCAGTACGACCGCCTGCGGAGCCCTCCGCGCGAGTTCGATAATCTGCTGTCGCGTCGCGACTGAGCCTGATGGGCTGTTGGGATTGGCAATAGCGATGATCTTGGTGTTTGGTGTAATCGCAGCCAGAAGGCGATCAAATGGAAACTGCAGATCATCGGCGGCCTGCACGGTCACCACGAGGGCGTCAGTCGCCGATGCATACACCTCGTACATGGTGTAAGTCGGAACCGGCAGCAGCAACTCGTCGCCGCCATCGAGAAACGCCTCAAACAATACGTGGATGGCTTCATCTACGCCGTTGGTGAGCGCCACCTGCTCCGGATTTAGGCCCAGGTGATTCGCGACGACACGCTCCACCGGAGCGCGTTCCGGATATCGCGTGAGATCCCCACCAGAGATGCGGCCAAGAACTTCCCGCACCCTGGGTGAACAGGCAATCGTATTCTCGTTGAAGTCTAGCCGCATCGCGTCGCGGTTTCCCAGCGGAGGATGATACTCCTTCATTGCCTGAACGCGCGCGCGCGGCGCCGGACGCAGCTTGCAAAGCTGATTTATGCACGTGGCTTCCTTTCGGGTGTGCTGGATTTAACGGAGGCGGCTCTTTGCAACCGCAGCTGAATCGCCTCGGCGTGCGCGCTTAGTCCTTCCGCTTCCGCCAGCAAGGCCGCCTGCCCTCCAAGCGCATGAATTCCTTCTGCGGTGTACTCCTGCACGGTAATGAGCTTCACAAAGTCGTTCACACTAAGTCCGCCGCGTACGCGCGCCATGCCGCCGGTAGGCAGCGTATGGTTTGGGCCAGAAATGTAGTCTCCCAACGGCTGGGCAGACCATCCCCCTACAAACACTGAACCCGCATTCGTGACCCAATCCAGGTCTTTCGCCGAATCGACCGTCAAATGTTCTGGAGCAAGGCGATTTGTAATCGCCCAAGCCTCCTCAACGCCGTTGGCGATAATTGCAACGCCGTTGCGATCCAGCGATTCGCGGGCTACCCGATTATTGCGGCTTTGATGCTTGGCTTCCCCGATTACCTGCTTGGCCAATTCCGCGCGTGTGGTTACGAAGATAGCAAGTGCCTCCGGATCATGCTCGGCCTGCGCCACAAGGTCCGCGGCAATTTCCCGCGGATCTCCCCGCTCGCTCGTCACCACAATCTCGGTTGGCCCCGCCAGCATGTCGATCGCGCAATCAAACGCCACCAGCCGCTTGGCAGCCGTGACGTACAGATTTCCCGGCCCCACGATCTTGTCGACGCGCATAATGCTTGCCGTTCCGTAAGCAAGCGCCGCAATCGCATGTGCGCCACCCACGCGATAGAACTCTTCGATGCCGAGCAGGTGTGCCGCTGCCAGCGTCTCCTTCGCAGGTTTTGGCGAGACAGCCACGATTCGCCTCACCCCAGCCGCCTGCGCCGGAATTGCCGTCATCAAGCAGCGTCGATGGAAGCGGATGGCGCCCGCTGGGCACATAGCAACCCACCGATGCGATGGGCCGCACAAACTGCCCCACCGTGAGTCCCTGCCCCGAATTTCTGCTCCACGACTTGGGAAGCTGCTGTTTGGCGAACGCACGAATCTGCTTCGCCGCCATTTTCAGCGCGTCGCGAAGTGCGGGATCAATCGTCTTCCACGCTTGGGCCATCTCCTCCGATGAGATGCGCAGAGCCGCACTATCCGGAAGCCCATCAAATTGTGTAGCGTAGCCGATCAATGCACGATCGCCGCCCCGGCGAACCTTTGCAATGATCCGCTTCACGGTCGGCAGCACGGTCTCAAGCGCATCACCGCCTCGTCTTTCAAGAGCGGCGATCGCTGCCGTGGCTTCGCGGGCTCCTCGGCCCTGGGTTCGCATCAACTTCATCGTTCTCGTCCAGTCTTCTGCTACAGCACGACCTTGTTTAGTGGATATTCCACAATGCCAGTGGCACGCGCAGCCTTCAGGCGAGGAATCACATCGCGGGCCACGCGTTCCTCCACAATGGTGTTCACCGCGACCCACTCCGAATTGCTGAGCTGAGAGATTGTCGGCGAGTTCAGCGCCGGCAATACCGCCAGTACGCCTTCCAGATCAGCCCTTTTCACGTTCAGCATCAATCCCACCTGCGACTGCGCATCGATAGCGCCACGCAGCATCACCGCAATCTGGTCGATCTTCGCGCTCTTCCATTCGTTAGCCAGGGCCGCCTTGCCGGCGATCAAATGTGTCTCGCTCTCCATCACGGTGTCAATGATCTTCAGATGGTTGGCCTTCAGCGAGCTTCCAGTCTCCGTCACTTCTACGATCGCATCGGCCAGCGTCGGTGGCTTCACTTCCGTGGCTCCCCAGCTGAACTCCACCTTGACGTTCACACCCTTTCCGGCGAAGTAGCGCTTCGTCACTTCGACCAGTTCGGTGGCGATGATCTTGCCCTCAAGATCTTCCGCCCGCTCGAAATCCGCTCGCTTCCGGCACCGCAAGCACCCAGCGCACTTTGCGCCGGCTCTGCTTGGCATAGGTTAGCGTCGTCACACTGGTCACATCGAGCCCGCTCTCCACCACCCAGTCAATCCCAGTAAGACCAGCGTCAAGCACGCCGTGTTCGACGTAGCGCGCCATCTCCTGCGCGCGGATAAGCATGCATTCAATCTCCGCATCGTCGATCGATGGAAAATATGACCGCCCATCCGCGTAGATGTTCCAGCCGGCTCTCTTGAACAGCGCAATCGTCGAATCCTGAAGACTGCCCTTGGGAAGTCCGAGCCGCAATTTGTCAGCCACGCGACACCTCCGCTGCTTTTGAGAACCCAAGCGTCTTCGTGAAGCAACTCACCGTTCCCTCATGGCACACCAGTCCATCGCCCTCCACGGCCACTCGAAACAGTAGTGCATCGTTATCGCAGTCTGTCGAAACTGAAACGAGACGCAGCCGGTTGCCGCTCGTCTCGCCCTTCATCCAAAGCTTCTGCCGCGTGCGGCTCCAGAACGTGACGTATCCGGTCTCAAGCGTCTTTGCATAGCTGGCCGGATTGAGAAAACCCAGCATCAACACTTCGCCCGTTTCTGCATCCTGCACAATACCGGCCACAAGGCCGTCCATTTTCTCAAAATCAATTGTTGGTTCAGCGCTCATTCTCTTCCTGACTTTCAGTGGATTCTCAAGCAAAATGAAAAGCCCACCGGCTCTTCTGCCGGCGGGCTTTGTGTTCCTCGATCTCTCTGGCCGTTTAGTTCAGGCCATGGCAGTCCGCCGGCATGGATGATCCATGATGGTGGTGATGGCCGTGATGGCGGCTGCTCTGCATCTGTTTAAAAGTAACGGCAACGCGACTGAATGTCAACATCAAGCGGGCATGCGCGAAGCGTTAGTGACTTGATAGGCTCAAACCTTTGTGCTGCTAGCCCTTTGGCGCTGCTGCAACCGCTGCGGTCTGTTCTTGCTTCCCTGGATCACGCAAAAACTCAAGCAGCTTCTGGTACAGCCTGTTGCGCAGTTCAAATCGTTCAGAGGCCCGCGTTACATACCGAATCAGAACCTCGATTCCAGACGCAGAGGGACGAAGATTTTCGACAGCCGTAGCGCTGAACCGGCTCAGGCTGCTTCCATGCGCCCCGCGCTTCCACTCCTGCTCGGCAAGATCCGCATTCTTGGCCGTCTCCGCAACGACGATCTTCTGAATGCGATCGAGCAATTCGTGAACATTGTCTGATGCCGGGAGATCGAGTGTGACCTCGTCCCACATCCATTGCCCGCTGGTTGAAAAGTTGAAGTATTGGCCGCGAATGGCAAAGCCGTTCATGAAGGTGATCCTGCGGCCCGTCGGCAGCCCCCTGTCAGCAAGCGTCCCCGTCTCCAGCAGGGTCGTACTGAACAGCCTCACCTCGATCACCTCGCCGCCCACGCCATTAATCTCCACCCAGTCACCCACGTGGATGCCGTTCTTGCCAATCAGAACGAACCAGCCGAGAAACGCAATGATGAAATCCTGCAGAGCAATGGTGAGCGCGGCCGTCGCCAGGCCAAGGATCGTTGGCGTCTCCCGCGGCCCTCCAAAAATCACCAGCAGGATGAGCACAACCCCCAGCACCTGCACCGAGAGTTCCAAAATGCTGCGCAGCGTCTGCGAACGCCGATTATCCAACGCAGGCGTCGCCATGACGCGGCGGATTAGCGCATCGCACGCGACCATGCAGATACCGATGAAGGCGATCAGCGCCAGCGACTGCAGAATCAGATGAAGGAGGATGCGGTGTTGCAGCAGCACCTGTGCCGCCCATTTGCTGTAAACCGTGGCAAGCTGCTGGTCAGTCTGAATGCGATCGTCCGCGATACTCAGAATCTGGCGCTGCACAGCTCGTTCCTTGATCGATGCAAGTCTTCCGTCGAGATCATCGGTCTTGGTTGCCGTCGTGGCATTGACCTTGGCCTCAAGGGCGTTGTGCTGGGCCGTAAGCGCGGCAATGTCAGCGCGGGTCTGGTTCAATGCCTGCTGCAGCAGGCTGTAGCGGCTTCTCTGCCGCAACCACCCACCCACACGCCCCGCCATGGTCCCGTAGCGCCTTACCGAGATTGCTGCCACCTGGCCACCCTGGTGGATCTGTTTATCGTACTCACGCATCGCTGCTTCGTGCGCATTCAATTCCGCCTGGATTTGCGTGGTCTGGTCGCCTGAAGCACGGTCGAAGTCCTGCTGCGCATCGGCAAGCTCATCGGAATCCAGCCCAAGCTGCGCCTTGGCAACCTCGAGATCGCCGCTGTCATATTCCGGCGTCTTTCCGTTCTTCGGGGGGGCCTTCAATTGTTCCGTGATTGTTTTGACTTGATCATTATCCTGGGCAATAAGCTGCTGAATCTGCTCGACTCTCTTTTGCAGTGCGAGCGCGTCGCCGGTAAGTTTCAGATGCGTCGCGTCCAGCGTAGCCTGGCGTATTGCCGATGCAAACGCCTGGTCAACCTCGTGGTCCGCAAGCCGCTCCGACTCCTGCGCGAATTCTTTCTCTTCGGCCGTAACCGCGAGCGGAGCCAATGCCTGCGCAGTCTGCCATGCACTCACATCCACAATCGTCTTCTTCGCACCGCTCAGAGGATTTGCACTGTTCTTCAAATCGAGAAACGACAAATTGCCCATCGCATCGCGCGTGGTCCAGATAAAAATGAGGCAAATTGCAAGGAGTGCGAAAAGCAAAAGAAGGATCACCAGCCGCGTGCTTCCTAAGACGCGCGTGCGCAGCTTTTGACCAGTGCTAAGAGCAATTATGGGGATTGCCATATCTCTATTCTTGCAAAAAGGCTTGCCTCAAGTCCTTAGGTTTCCAAGTGCAACTCGACGGAAGGTTTACGCCGACATCCCTTCAAGCAGAGAATAAACAGGTGAGAAAGTCCGCTGCACTCGCAATCGCTGCATTCGTCCTGTTCTTCACGTTTTCCCTGGTCTCAGTGGGATTCGGCGAACAGTTGCCGCAACCTGGATCAACTTCCCGCGTCGCGCCTCCGCCTGAAGAACGCGTAGACATCAACACCGCAAGCCTTGAGCAGCTGACAAAAGTACCGGGAATGACCCGTACCTGGGCCGCTCGCATCATCCGCTTCAGGCCGTATCGCGCCAAGAACGACCTGATCGATCGCGGCGTTCTTACCAGTCAGGTCTACGACCGCATCAAGGATTACATCATCGCCCATCGCACCAAACAGTAAGGCCTTAAGCGATTCTTTCCGCAGGCGTTGTCACGTGGTCGTCGCCGCGCCGCAAAAGGCGGCTCAGCAGCACATATAGCACCGGGATGAACACCAGGTTCAGCACCGTGGAGAACAACATACCTCCCACAATCGTTGTGCCCACCGAGCGCCGTCCCAGCGCACCCGCGCCCGTGGCGAACACCAGCGGAAGAACGCCGAGGATGAAGGCGAACGAAGTCATCAGGATCGGACGCAACCGCAACTCCGCCGCCTCAATAGCCGCTTCCGCAATCGAGCGCCCCTTGCGCCGCAGTTGCTCCGCGAATTCAACAATGAGAATCGAGTTTTTGGCAGACAATCCAATCAGCATCACCAGGCCGATCTGGCAGTAAACGTCATTCGACAAGCCGCGCAGCGACACCAGTCCCAGCGCACCCAGCACCGCCATCGGCACCGCCAGCAAGATGATGAAAGGCAATGCAAAGCTCTCATACTGAGCAGACAAAGTCAGATACACAACCAAAATCCCCAGCCCGAAGATCAGCAGCGCGCGCCCGCTCGACTCAATTTCATCCAGTGTCAGCCCCGTCCACTCATAACGCATGCCCGGCATCATGAACTGCTTGGCCAGATCCTCCATGCCGGTAATACCTTGTCCGGAGCTGTATCCGGGCGCAGGCGAGCCATCGATCTCCACCGCGCGGAACAGGTCGTAGTGCGTAATCACGGGCGGACCTGAACTCTCCGTCACCGTCACCAGGTTATCCAGTGAGATCATCTGGCCCGAGTCGGAACGGACATAGAAATCGTGCAGATCCTGTGCGGTCATGCGATAAGGCTGATCAGCCTGCGCATAAACGCGATAGGTCCGATTATTGAAGTCAAAGTCGTTCACATACTGCGATCCCATGAAAACGCCCAGCGTAGTCGTGATCTGCGAAAGCGGAACATTCATCGCCTTCGCCTTCTCGCGGTCGATGGTGACCAGCACCTGGGGATCATTCGCCGAAAACGTCGTAATAAGTCCGGTAATATCCTTGCGCGCGCGCCCCGCTCCCACGATCTGGTGCGCCACGCGGTCAAGATCGGAAACTTCGTCCCCCGCTACGTCCACGTTCTCTCTGCACTGTAGGCCAACTTTTGTCCCCAACATCTGGGTCGCTGCTTGGTCAGGCCAGAACGCTATCGTCCGGGCCCCGCGTGCACCGCTCGATGACGGGGCTGTCACGCAGGCGCTCGGTGGGGCGCGGCACGCTCGTCTGGGTCCGCACCCACAGTCGTTCGCACGCCAGACGGGATTGGCGTTCCTGCTGGGCCCCGACGGCGTCGCGAATCTTCTCAACGATTGGGAACTGGGCGAACTGCTGGCCTCGTGCCCAACCGCTGACTGCATCTCGCAGATGATCGAGGCCCGCCTCGAGCGCGGCGCTCCGGACAACTTGACCGCGATGCTCGTGCTGATCGATCCGAGCGGTGAGCAGGTTTCTGAGCGGAGTAGCAGCGGGATCTGCGTGGGGGCCGTATCCGGAGGAGCTCAGGCGTGAGCGTGGACCCGCGTGATCCCGACGCCACGCACCTGGAGGGGCGGGCTGGCGTGCCGGCCACGACAGTGCAATCCGGTGAGGTGCCGCCGACGCGGATTGAGTCGCAGGCTCAAGCGCCCGTGCCGGCAGGCACGGGCGCGCCAGGGAGTGGCGGAGTTGGACAGGCCGAGTTGCCGTTGCCGGCGGCCCTTGCGGATCGCTATGAGGTGGTCGGGCCGCTGCCCCGTGGTGGCGAGGGATATCTGCTGCTCGTGCGTGGCCGTGAGGATGAGTTGCGGGTGGTGAAGATTTCGTTCGGGACGCGCCGTCGGGATGAGCGGGTGCTCGAGCTTCTGTCCGCCGAGGGGGTCGACGTCTCCCATGTGGTGCGCATCTTTGAGTGGGATCCCAACGCCGCCCTGCCATGGGAGGTCATGGAGTACTGCGAACCTGGCTCGCTGGCCGACCTGTTGGCTCGGGAGGGCGGCGCGCTCTCGGCCGAGCAGGTGGTAGCGGTGGTTGGGGAGGTGTGGGAGGCTCTGGAGTACCTACATGGCCTGGGGATCTGGCATCGCGATCTGAAGCCGAGCAACATCCTGGTGCGCTCACTGGAGCCGCTGGACCTGGTCCTGGCCGATTTCGGTATGTCCCGCGCCAGCGAGGGCAGCTACGCGCTGCGTTCTCGAGTGGTGTCACTGGGCTATTCGCCCCCGGAGCGGGCTACGTCCGCGGATGGCGACTGGTGGTCGCTGGGAATGATCGTGGCTGAGCTCGCGCTGGGAAGGAACGTGTTTCAGCTGGACAGCGGCGAGTGGGTCGACGAGGCCGTGTTCGACGAGTGGCTGCGCACCCGCCGCCCGCTGGACTTCTCCGGCGTAGCGGACCCTCGACTCCGCCGTCTGTGCGAGGGGCTGACCCGGTGGGATCGCGCCAACCGCTGGGGAGCGGAGCAGGTCCGAGCCTGGCTAGACGGCGATTTGCCGGACGTTCCTCACGAGGCGGATCCCGCACCGGGTCGGGTACGCACTGCGGCTTCTCCGGTTCCGTTCACCGATCCGGATACGGGCCGCGTGCAGCCCGTATAGCGATCCAGCCGAGCTTGCCCATGCCATGGCGCGCCAGTGGGACCGGGCATGCGCATTACTTAGCGGGTCAGCCGAGCACCGAGCCGAGCAGCGCGCCCTGCAGAACCTCGCCCGTAGCCTCGGACTGACCGAGGCCGAGCAGGTCCTCGCCGAGCAGGGCGAAGTCGAAGAGCGCCTCACACGGCTGCTCGTGCTCCTCGACCCGACGATCCCCCCACATTCCGAGGCTTCTCGATCGACCGCAACGGACTACTGAAGGTGGCGGGTTCGCAGGCAGCGTCCGCAGGCGCCGCGCTGGACGCCGTGTTCGCCGAGCGGATCCTGCTCACCTATGCTCGAGGCACAACGAATCGGGATCTTGCGGAGCTTGACGCTGCTTGGCATCAGGAGGTGGCTGAATTCACAGCCACGGCCGGAGCTGCACACCGGGCTGCCAGCGGGACGGAAATCACATCTGCCGACGAACAGCGGTCGGCTCTCGCAACTGCCCGCGCCGCCATTCTGGTGGCATTGATCGACCCCGACGCCCGGTCGCGCGCATCGGACGCCGCGCATGCGGCCACGCGAGATGAGCGCGCTCGACGGCAGCCCTGGTTCATGGAAATCGCGAATGGCAATCCCGCCAGCCAGGCTTCGATTGGGCAAGCCGTGGCACTGGCCTCGATGCATCCAATCGCGGTCAGCCTAGTAACGCCCAGGAACGCCAGGCCCGGGAGCGCGCGGAGGCCGAGCAAAGACAACGTCAGGCCCGCGAGCGCGCCGAGGCCGAGCAAAGGCATCGCCAGGAGCAGGCCCGAGAGCAGGCTTTGCGCGAACGGGGTCGTGCCGCTTCGCTGCATTCGCTAGGGGTTTTTGTCATCTCTAGCCCCGCCGCGTTTATAGCCGCGTTTCTTGCTCTGACATCGATTCATACTGACAAGATCAACCACATACACGTGAAGCTCCGCCCTGCTGCTGTCGCGGTAGCAATAGTTGGCAGTCTCACCGGGATTCTCTATGTAATCCGGGGCTTCGGCATGGGGAGGTATTGGGCGCGAGTTCTGCCGTGGATCCTTATTGCGGTCGGACTCTGCTCTGGCGCTGGGGCTGCAGTCCTGTACTTACTCAACCACGATCCCGCATACGAAAGCTTGAGCGCGATCGTTCCACGCACAGTGACAGTTTGTAATGACCAAGGCACGGCCGGTGTGGTAAGGACATTCTTGCTGTCGCAAGCTGCTCCATCTTTGGTACCCATGGCGCGCCCGATACCTTCTTCACCTACGTGACATATGACAGTGCGCACGATGCCCGGGTAGCAGCGCTCAACCATAAGGACATGAATCTCCTTCTCTTTGCGCCTGACGTGGTGAATCCTGGCGAGCGGTATCTTCCATGCAACTCTTTTCACCCCACTTCGCAGTACCCAGCCGCGCTTCAGAATAGATACAAGCGGCTCTATCCGGGGATCGAATGCGTGATCAACATCGATGCCGATGCCGACCCCACCGGCCACAAACGCTTCTTTGAGTACGACTTGTCCTGGGCTCGTGGCAGGATCCTCGTCGGCTTCTTGACCAATGGCCAGGTATCGGTATGGCCACTGGGCGCGAATCTCGACCTGGCGACCGCGGCCGCTGAGCACCTGCTCTCGTGAAACGGCCGCTGTGAGCGCTGCGCCAACAGGAGGATTCATCGTGAGCGCCTCCCGTGGATGCGATCATCATGGTTGAGATTCACAGCCTGCGCCGACATGGAACGACTTCCGTGAGGGCTCGGCTTGGGGCTGGTATAGACGATTTGGCGAGGTGGTGTGGCCCCAGGCGCGCCGATCGGGTCAGCTCGGCCGCAGTCGAGTTCGCGGGAAAAGTGCTGGCCGATCCGGCTGGTGAGCGGCTCTCGGCGCTAGGCACCGCCGGGACCGCCGCTGGGGCCGTGATCGGTGAGGTGCGGGCGTGAGCGAGCGGCCGGATGATCCCCGGGCGACGCACTCGCACGAGCAGGGTGAGGCGCCGGCCACGGCGTTGCAGGCCAGCGAGGTGCCGCTTACGCGGCTTGCGTCGGGGGCTCGAGCGCCCTTGCCGGTGGGTACGGGTGTGCTGGCGTGCCGGGGTTGGACAGGCGGAGTTGCCGCTGCCGGGCGCCCTCTCGGATCGCTACGAGGTGGTGCGTCAGCTGCCCCGCGGTGGGGAGGGATCCTCCTGCTCGTTCGTGACCGGGAGGATGAGCCGCGGGTGGTGAAGGTGTCGCTCGGGACGCGGCGCCGGGATGAGCGGGTGCTTGAGCTTCTGTCGGCTGAGGGGGTCGACGTCTCGCACGTGGTGCGCATCTTTGAGTGGGATCTCGACGCGGCGCTGCCGTGGGAGGTGATGGAGTCTGCGAACCCGGCTCGCTGGCCGATCTGGTGGCCGAGGCGGGCGGCGCGCTGCCGGCTGAGCAGGTGATAGCCGTGGTCGAGGAGGTGTTTGCCGCCCTTGAGTACCTGCACGGCCTGGGCATCTGGCATCGCGATCTGAAGCCGAGCAACATCCTGGTGCGCTCGCTTGAGCCGCTGGACTTGGTCCTGGCCGATTTCGGCATGTCTCGCGCGAGCGAGGGCAGCTACGCGCTGCGCTCGCGGGTGGTGTCGCTGGGTTACTCCCCGCCCGAGCGGGCGACCTCCGCGGCGGGAGATTGGTGGTCGCTGGGGATGATCGTGGCGGAGCTGGCGTTGGGTCGGAACGTGTTCCAACTGGAAGGCGGTGAGTGGGTCGAGGAGGCGGTGTTCGACGAGTGGCTGCGTACCCGCCGGCCGTTCGATTTCTCCGGTGTGACGGACCTTCCGCTGCGCCGGCTGTGCCAGGGACTTACCCGGTGGGATCGCGCCAACCGCTGGGGGGCTGAGCACGTGCGGGCCTGGCTGGACGGGGAGAACCCGCCGGTTGCCGTCGAGCAGGCCGTCGCGGAGGCGCGGGTCAGCGTCACCCCGTTTCCGTTCACGGATCCCCACACGGGGCGAGCGCGCTCGTTCACCGACCCGGCCGAGCTGGCGGCGGCGATGGCGCTGGCGTGGGAGCCGGCATGCGCTGTGCTGAGCGGGGCCGCGGCGCACCGCGCTGATCAACGCGCGCTGCGCAGCTTTTTGCGGAGCCTGGGCTTGAGCGAGGCCGAGCAGGTGCTGGCCGAGCAGGGTGATGTGGAGGAGCGCCTCACCCGCTTGCTGGTGCTGCTCGACCCGGCGATCGCGCCGACGTTCCGTGGCTTCTCGATCGACCGGGAGGGCCTGCTGTCGCTGGCGCGTGCCACTGGGGAACGCGCCAGAGCGGCGCTCGATGCGATCTTCACCGAGCGGGTCCTCCTCAACTACGCCAGGATCGCCGGGCGCCCGGACCTGGCCGAGCTTGACGCCAACTGGCACGACGAGTGGCGGCGCTATGAGCAGCTGATCGAACAAGCCACCGAGCGGCGCGGGCGGCAGCTCAGCGTGGCCGGATCGGATCACGAACCGACCACGGCGCAGGCGCGGGGCCTGCTACTCGAACTGCTGCTCGACCCCGGCGCCAGACGGCGAGGACGTACCGCTGCCTCCGAGGCAGCCGCCGATCGCGAGGCGCGACGGCAGTCGTGGTTTGCGCAGCTTGTAGCGGCGGCCGACCTCGACTCCGCCGGCGAGGGACTCGCAGTTGTCACCCTGCGGCCCCTCTCCCGGCGCCTGGCGCGTGAGAGTCAAGTTGAAGCGGCGCTGGACGCCGTGCCGAGTCTGCCCGAGCCGCGTCTCCCAGAGCGCGAGAGCAGCGGCAGACCGTCGCTCGCGAGATTCGCGTGGCTCACCTTCGGGTGCTGGATCGTGGTGTTCGTGCTCCTTTATCACAACACCCGTGGGCCTCATGATGCCGCACAGCACTTCCTCGTGGCTTTCCTCATCGCGCTCCCCTTGCCACGGGCCTGCGCGCGCCGCCTTACATGTCCCGGGCTCGGAAGCACGGAGCGGCCATGGCCAAGTATCAAGGGGCCATGCGCAGCCACCTGAGGCGGGAGGAGGAGCGAAAAGCGATCCACGCCGAATACCAAGCAGAACAGGCAACTGACGACGCGACGGAGGCCGGCACGTGAGCACACACTCGGAGAATCCTCAGGACACGCGTGTGCAGGGGCAGGCTGGCGTCCCGGTGACGACGGTGCAGCCGGGCGGGGTGCCGCCCACGGAGCTTGAGTCGCACGGTCAAGCAGCGACGCTCGCCGCGAGCGGTGCGATTAGGAGTGCCCGAGGTGCCCAGTCTGGGTTGCCGTTGCCGGGGGCCCTGGCGGATCGCTTTGAGGTGGTGCGTCCGCTGGCGCGTGGTGGGGAGGGGTATCTGCTGCTGGTCCGTGGCGGGGCGGGTGAGTTGCGGGTGGTGAAGGTCTCGCTTGGGAGCCGCCGCCGTGACGAGCGGGTGCTGGAGCTTCTGTCGGCTGAGGGGGTCGACGTCTCGCATGTGGTGCGCATCTTTGAGTGGGATCCGGATGCGCCGTTGCCGTGGGAGGTGATGGAGTACTGCGAGCCGGGGTCGATGTCCGATCTGCTGGCTCGGGAGGGTGGCGCGCTCCCGGCGGAGCAGGTGAGAGAGGTGGTCGCGCAGGTGTGTGCGGCGCTGGAGTATCTGCATGGCTTGGGGATCTGGCATCGCGATCTGAAGCCGAGCAACGTTCTGGTGCGCCGGGTCGAGCCGCTGGAGCTGGCGCTGGCTGATTTCGGCATGTCTCGTGTCAGCGAGGGAAGTTTTGCGTTGCGCTCGCGGGTGGTGTCACTGGGGTACTCGCCGCCGGAGCGAGCCGTTTCGGCGGCGGGTGATTGGTGGTCTTTGGGGATGATCGTGGCCGAGCTGGCGTTCGGGCCGGAACGTGTTTCAGCTGGAGAGTGGCGAGTGGGTGGAGGAGGCGGTGTTCGACGAGTGGCTGCGTACTCGGCGGCCGCTCGATTTCTCTGCCGTGGCGGATCCGCGCCTGCGCAGGCTGTGCGAGGGGCTAACCCGGTGGGATCGCGCCAACCGTTGGGGCGGCGAGCGGGTAAGGCTTGGCTGGACGGGGAGGACCCGCCGGTGCCGACGGAAACCAGTGTCGAACCCGCGGCCGCTGCTCGGTCGGTGACGCCGTTTCCGTTCACCGATCCCCACACCGGGCGGGCGCGACCGTTCACCGACCCGGCCGAACTGGCCGCAGCGATGGCGCTAGCGTGGGAGCCGGCGTGCGCGGTGCTGAGCGGGGCCTCGGCCTACCGCGTTGAGCAACGCGCGTTGCGCAGCTTTTTGCGGAGCCTCGGCCTCGCCGACGCCATCTCCATCCTCGCCGAGCAGGGCGACACAGAGGAACGCCTCACGCGGCTCATCCTGGCTCTTGATCCCGCAGTTGCGCCGACGTTCAGGGGCTACTCGATCGACCGGAACGGCCTTTTGAAGCTCGCTACCTCGGACACCGAGTCCGCTCGGAATGCACTGTCCTGCATATACGAGGAACGCATCCTGCTCAACTTCGCAGCCGGCGCTGCCCATCGCGAGTTCGGTGATGTGGATGCCGAATGGCACCAGGAGTGCGGACGCTTCGTGGCCGCGCTCGACGAGGTGCGCGCTGCCTCGGCAGGTCGAACGATGGAAGACGTCGCGGAGCGTAATGCCGCGATCACGGTCGCCAGGGCACAGATCCTCACATGCCTGCTCGAGCCGGGCGGACGTTCACAGACCATGAGCGCCGGCAACAGCGCGGCACGCGATGGCTCCGCGCGCCGTCAGCGGTGGTTCGCGGAGCTGAGCCACGCCGAGGAAGTGACTTCGCTTGGCCGAGCACTAGCTCTGGTTGCCCTGCAGCCGATAGCCACCAAGATGGCCGACCAGGACGAACGCGACGAGCAGGTGCGTATCTTGAGCGGGGAGTTGGATCAAGCTCTGGCGGCGCTACCCGCGCTCCCACGCCCTACTTACCCTGCGCTCGGGGAGCGACGTTCCCGCGATTGGTCCAATGACCTGGCGGGGCTCGTCGTGATAAGCATCATCCCCTTCTTCTTATTCTTGGGACTGACCCACCAGTTCGTGCCGGCTGTCCTCCTGGCCGTGCTGAGCGCCGCTGCACTCATGTCGCTGCCCTCCCTATGGGCGTCCCTTCGCAATGCTCAGGCACGCGCCGAGTACGAGCGGACGATCGCCGCTGCTGACCGCCGCGACGCTGAACGCGAGCAGATCCGGCGAAATTCGAGCGCAGGGAAGCCAAGGTGTGATGGCGTGAGGTCGGGAGACGATAGGCCCACGCCGAGGAGGAAGGCCAAGTCGATACCGTAGCCGAGTCGAATCGGAGGACACCGCTCGTCGACAAGCGTCACAACACCCGACGAGCGTCACGTCAGGGAGCGACTCCCGAAATCGACGCCTGAATGGATCACCCGCTCGACTGCCATGGGCGACCAAGCCGCCGAGAAGGACGTAGCTGGAGCAATACCTCTGCATGTTCTCCGCGGAACGACGGCCGGATATGACCGCGTGCTCAAGCGACGCCGGGCCGTGGCGCTGGCCCGGCATTCGCATCGCACGCCGTGGAGGAAACGGATGTACGGACTCTGTCTGACGTGGCCTGAGATCGGTCACTCCGACGCTTCCAAGCCAGCAGGCTCGGCGTCGTCCCCGGCTTCCGTTGATGGCTCAGCGCCGCCTTGACCGTTCCCTCGGTTGCGAGTCGACAGGAACTCGGCGCTCGGCGACGAAACGCAACCCCGTTTCGAAGCGGGGCCGACAGAACCGGACCGTGTCACAGAGCGTGTAACAACTTAGGCAAATCCAGCCTCAGGCAACCTGACGTAAGCTCACGAAAGGCCTGCAAATCCGCAGGTATGTGAGACCCAGGAGCACACTCATAACCCGAAGGTCGCGGGTTCGAATCCCGCCCAAACACGGTGGACGGCCGGATCCGGACGAAGATGGACCTGACACTCCCCACCCGCGAGCACCTTCACGCATACCTCGCCGAGGTCGAGCGTGACCGCAAACGATTACGAGGGCTGCGCGAGCGCCGCTTCTATCGACTTATGCAAGCTTATAACGTGATCGCGTATAAGCTGATATAAGTTGGTAGCACAATGGATCCGATCCGCAATCCATACACGCCGAGTGCGGGCTCGAGACCCCAGGAGCTGGCTGGGCGCTCGGCCGAGCTGGAGCAGTTCCGCATCTTGATCGGCCGCCTGAAGCGGGGGGCGACGGAGCAGAGCATGATCATCCGTGGCTTGCGAGGGGTCGGTAAGACCGTGCTGCTGAATGCATTTGAGGATCGCGCCGAGTCAGAAGGGTTCTTGAGCTACTACCACGAGCTCACCCCGGATAGCAGCCTTGTGGGAGAGATCACGCGCGACGTGCAGTCGGCCCTGGCTCGACTGAAGCTCAGCGCGCGTGCCACCAAAGCGGCGCGCGACGCGTTGGCGCATCTCGGCACGATCAAGGTCGTTGGCCCGGAAGGGATCGAGCTGGCGGTCGACCTGCGCCGAGCCGACGAGGGCACAATCTCCCGCGACCTGTCTGAGCTGTTCCTGCAGCTCGGCGCGGCCGCTGAGGCCAAGCACGCGGGGGTGGTGTTTCTGCTCGACGAGGTGCAGTTCGCCGAGGAGGTCCAGTATCGCTCTGTAATCACGGCGCTGCATCGGGCCACGCAGAAGAACCTGCCAATCACGATGGCGGCCGCCGGGCTTCCGCAAATTCCGCGGCTGACCGGCGAGGCGCGGTCATACGCCGAGCGGCTCTTCAGCTTCCCGGTGATCGCAAACCTGTCTGAGGCTGACGCGACGGCAGCGCTGGTTGAGCCCGCGCGCCAGCAGCAGGTCGATTACGCGCCTGAGGCGCTTGCGCTGGCGCTGTCGTGGACCGAGGGCTACCCGTTCTACATCCAGCAGTTGGGAAAGCACGCCTGGAACATCGCCAATTCGTCACCGATCGCGGCATCCGTGGTGCGGGACGCGATGCCGGCGGCTCAGGCGGCGCTCGACGCGAGCATCTACGAGGTCCGCATTCAGCGCGCCACCGATCAGGAGCGGCGTTACATGCGCGCGATGGCCGAGCTGGGAGCCGGGCCGTACAAATCAGGTGACGTTGCGTCCAGGCTCGGGCGCAAGACCTCGGAGGTCTCCATGATCCGCCAGCGGCTTCTGGACAAGGGGTTGGTCTACGCCACCGAGGACTATGGCCACGTTGACTTCACGGTGCCCCGCTTTGGTGAGTTCATGGCAAGGTACATGCCTTATCGCGCGCCCAGGACGCCGCGGAAGTCCGGTCCAAAGGCCTAATGGTGCATGCGGTCCGAGGACATCCACGCGAGCTCGTCACCGGCGGACGAGTTGTTGGCTGGCCCGACTGTGAGTTCTACCCACCAAACGGAGCCCGAAAATGAAGGTCGTTAGTCGGGAATCGAGCTTGGAGAGGGAGCCGGGCCGCCGTGCATTCTGGGGCATTCGCGCTGGCGGTATGCAGTGCTCGCGATGCCGACGGAATCCGACGCCGCGGACACCCCGGGTCCGATCGCGCCCCACCGGTGGAGCGACGCTCCACCTGACCCAGCGCCGGCCCTCGCGGCCGTCGCCAGCAGCGCGCCCTGTCACGAACTCGGCGCGATTGTCGTGCGTGCCGGGCCGTGAGGGTCGGGGGCGCTGAAGCGTGCTGCGGCTTCCGACCGCCTCACGCGCCCGTCTTGACTGCCCGTCGGTCACGCGCAGTGCTTCGCCGAAGTCGTGACAGGGAGAGCCCTCGCCAACCCGCGAACGGAACTCCATCATGGGACCGGTACCAGCGTGGTACCGTGTACCTGTGGCCATGAATCTTCGCTTGACCGATAGCGAGTCGGCCGCTCTGCGTCGCAAGGCCGCAGAGGAGGGCCGCTCGATGCAGGAGGTCGCGCGGTCCGCGATCGCTCAGTACGTGTCAGACCGACCAGAGCGTCTGCGTGCAGCGATCGAGCGTATTCGAACCGAGGATGCCGAGCTGCTCGACCGGCTCAGCCGGTGAGTGAACCGCCGGTCGATTACCTCAGCGTTGAAGACCTCGTGGAGATCGCCGTTGGCGTTCTTGACGACGTCACGATCCGGGATCGCGGACTCCTCGCGTCGGCGGCAGGACGGCCGCGGAGCAGTGCGTTCGGAGCGGACGCGTACCCGACGTTCGCCGAGAAGGCCGCCGCGTTGATGCACTCCGTGGCGCGCAACCACGCGCTGGTAGACGGGAACGAGCGTCTCGCGTGGGCGGCCACGCGCGTGTTCTGCCTTCTCAACGGGCATGACCTCGCGTTCAGCGTCGACGAGGCCGAAACAGTGATCGTCGCTGTGGCGAGCGGCGAGCTCGACGTTCCGGACCTGGCGAAGGCGATCGAACTCCACCTACCGACCGCTTGAGGCTGTCGGGCGGGCTCTCGTGCAACGCCCGGGATACTTGGCGTGATGAGTACAAGCATGGGGTTCGATCTCGGTCAGGTGCGGGTCGGCAGGGCGCGCGGTCGGTACTTCCGGGAGAACTTCGCGCAGGGTGGCGTCGATCTGGTGCAGATCATCCCTGAGCTGGTGACGAACTCCGATGCGGCGATCACGGCGTCGGGCCGGGAGCGGGGTCGGATTGTGCTGGCGTTCGGCGACCCCGATCCCGCGTTCCTTGAGAGTTGGCGGGAGCGTTTGCGGCCGTTGCGCTCCCCGGCGCTGGTCAGCTGGCGGCACGAGCTGCGCTGTAGCGATGACGGGGAGGGGGTCCACGCTGATCTGGTCGATGAGCGTCTT
Organism: uncultured Solirubrobacterales bacterium; assembly: GCA_963710305.1. Classification (GTDB taxonomy): domain Bacteria; phylum Actinomycetota; class Thermoleophilia; order Solirubrobacterales; family Solirubrobacteraceae; genus Palsa-465. Next base: position 106,190 of record CAVPZV010000003.1, read on the forward strand.
GGCGCGCTTGGAGTCGCGCCGGCGCGCAATGGTCAGCGCGGCCTGTTCGGCCGTGGGTTGCGGGATGTGTGGCTGGCGCAGGGCGCGGGCCGGATCGAGGGGATCCGCGACGGGCGGCTGGTCGAGTCGTGGTTCTTCCCGGCGCCGGGTGACGACCCCTATGCCTTTGTGCACGTCCAGGATCGCGCCGCGGGGCGTAAGGATCTCCAGGCACTCGGGGTGTCGGAGTCCGGGACCCGGGTAACGGTCCCGCTCGCCGCTCCGCGGTTGCCGGCGGCGGGGCGATTACGTGCGCTCGTCTCGCAACTGGTGCAGCTGCGTCCGATCATCGAGGACCCCGGCCGGGAGCTGTATCTCGACCTGAATGGCGCGCCACTGGAGCTCGTGTCCTACCCGGCCCCCGACCCAGATCCGGAGCGCCCGGTGCTGTTCGACGATGAGATCGACATCACGCCCGGCGTCACCGCCCGAATCACCGTCAGGCGTGCCGGTGAGCCGTTGACGGTCGGGTTCTCGCGCGCGACCCGCCGCGGTGGGCTGACGATCCGCTCCGGCCGCGCCGCGCACGAGACCACGCTCGCGGGATGCGAGGGCCGAGCGGGCGCCCGGCATCTCTATGGGGAGGTGGTGTGTGAGCAGATCGAGGTCTTGCAGCGGCGCGCGTTGGATGCGCCGCGACCGGAGCTGGTGGTCAAGGTTGACCGCTCGGGCCTGAACGAGCACCACCCCCTCGTGCAGAAGCTCTACGCGGCGATCGACCGGGTCCTAAAGCCGATCGTGGCCGAGGAGGAACGTCGCGCCAGCGCCCACCTGATCGGGACAGCCCGCGCGATCACCGCCCGCGACCAGGTCGGCCTGCGCGCGCTGAACGACGCGCTCAAGGCCGCGTTCGATCATCCCGGCAGCAGCGGCCGCGATCGCGGCAGCTCGCCCGCGAGCGCCGCGCCAGACGAACGCAGCTCAGAGACCGTCGAGCCCGATGATTGCGAGGAGACCAACGAGCGCGAAGCGGGCGAGCCGCCTGCGTCCCCGGTGGTCGCGGCGTTGTTCTTCAAGCAGTCCCCGATCCGGATGCATCCCGGTGAGCAGCGCACAATCACGATCCACGCCAACCCTGACCAGGTGCCCGCCGGCACCCAGGTCCAGGTGGACACTGACCCCGGCCTCTCGCTCTCCCTACGCAGCACCGAGTTCGCCGAGCCCGGGGCGCGCGGGCTCTCCGCGATCGCCGGGAGCATTCGCGCGAAGGTGATTGTCGAACCCGGCTCCCGCCTCATCGTCACGGCAACCGCCGGCGAGCACCAGGCACAGCTGGAGGTGATCATCGTCCGCCACCGCGCGTCGGGGTGGGTGCGGGAGATCGCCCGCAAGGATGAGGACCAGCTGATCGAGGCCGAGTTCGACCCCGAGACCGGGATCGTCACCGTCTATGAGGGTCGCAAGGAGTTTCGCGAGCTCGAGCGCGCTGCCCGCCGCGGCGGGTACCCCAAGAAGCGCGTCGCGGAGTATGTGCCGTACCGGATGCTCGAGGTTGAAGCGGCCGCGAACGCGGTCTACGCCTGGGCCGCGCACCAGATCCTCGCCCGCCGGCTCCCCGAAGAGCGCCCCACCGACCCTGCCGAGTACGCCGCGGCCGTTCACCACGAACACCAGGCGCTCCGCCACCGCGCGCACCACAAGCTCATGCAGGCGTTCCACGAACCCGAGATCTACGACGGCACCGTCACCATCAAACGCGCTCGGCGAGCCGACGGCCAACTGCGGCTGGTCGACTCCGAGACCTAACCGCGATCCGTAGCGTGTGGAGCAGATCGTGCTGGCGCTCGGCGCCGGCTGACGCGCCTGGGCGTCTGGCGGGCGCAGGTCCCCGACTCCACTGCTCGCCGGGGTCGAGTACGCCGTTGTTGGTCACGTTGAGTGGAATGTTGCTCAGACCCTGGTCACGGGCACCGAGACGAACGCGCTGAAGCCAGCGTCCTGGGTGACGACCGCGGCATGGTGCTGTAACGCGGTCGCCGCTATCCAGGCGTCGTGACGCCGCAGTTTGCGGCCAGCTCGAAGCTCCTCGTCGGCGATCCGCGCAAAGCACGAGGAGGTCTCGTCATCGATCACGAGCAGCGGGTAGTCGGCCCGGACGCGTGACAGCGTGCGCAGTCGGACCGCGCGTATGGTTGGATCCGCCGCGCGCAGAACGCCGAGTTCGAGTTCTGCCGCGGTCACGACGGACACCGCTATCTCGTTCGGTAGCTCACCGAGCGGGCGCCCGGATTCCCGTGCGATGAAGACCGATGTGTCAGCGATCGCTCGGCTCATTCGCCGTCAAGCAACGAACCACGAACGTCGGCCAGGTCGGCGAGCAGCCCCGCATCGGCTCCGGCGTCATCGACGATCGAACGCAGCGTCTGCGACGGCACCCATGGGCTGCGCGCAGCTGTGTGCGGAACGATGTCGGCAACCGGCAGCCGATTGACCGTCAGCGACAAGCGCTCACCGGATCGGACCGCCGCGACCACCTCGGCGGTGTGATTCCGCAACTCCCGAACTGAGATCTCGCGAGCCATTCAGGTCAGCGTAGCATGCGTTGCTACGCAGTTGCTACACCACGACCGTCGATTCCGCAACGATGGTCGTGCGCAGCCGTCACGGGATCATCTCGCTGTTGTGCCTCTCCGGATGTTGATCGCCGTAACGTCGGCGGCCAGCCGGGTTCGGAGGGGACGATCGTCGCTTGCACAAGATCGACGGCACCGGGCTCACTATCGGGCGACACGACTTCGGCCTCTCGCCATCACGCCTGCGTCAGGAGCGCTGCCGTCCGGCCGGTGAGCTAGAAACGTTCAGTGGGCAAGCACAACCGGCAACGACGAGCGGCCAAAGTTCGTAAGCGCGCTCAGACGCAGCATTCGTGCCGCGAGTCCGGTGGCACTGGTAGCTGGTCGCACTCGGCGTCTCACAGCCGGGCCTTTGCGCCCGCCGATCTGTCGCTCTCGCCCAGGGAGCTGTTCCTGGCGGCGGTCTGGGCCCAGCGGTTGGGTGACGCCGACCGGGGCGCACACGTTGTCGCCATCCTCGCCCGGGAGTCGTCGGCCCGGGTCGCAAAGGAAGTCGCCGAATGCATGGAGAGCCGTGTCGGCGACCTGTGGGAGCACGGCTGGCAGCCGGCCGATGTCGACCGGATCGTGCGCCAGCGCCTGGCCTCAGACGAAACCCGCCTGGTTCGCTGGACGATCGCATCGCAGTCTCGGGCCTATGAGACGCTCGGTCGACAGGTCCAACCGGGGTGGATGGCCCAGCTCGAGCGGATCGGAGCGCGGCGCGATCGGCCCGCCGATGGCGCCTCCCTTCGCCAGCTTGGCGGCGAGTGGCCTGATGCTCTGGCCGCCGCGGTCGCGCTCATGGCGCTGCTGATGTCGCTGCCCCGCTTGCCGCACCTCGTCGACCCGCCGGGCCGCTGGAGCTCGGGAACGCTGGCCGAGGACCGCGGCGCGCCACCGGCGATGCTCGGCAAGGTCCGGGCGCTCCTAGCGAAGGCCGAGTCGACCACCTTTGATGCCGAGGCCGAGGCGCTGACCGCCAAGGCTCAGGAGCTGATGGCTCGGCACCGCATCGACCGTGCTGTGCTCGAGCACGACTTCCATGCGTCGCGGACGAGCCCAGTCGGGCGGCGGCTCGCCGTCGATGACCCCTACGCAGAGGCCAAGGCTCTCATGCTCGGAGAGATCGCCGCCGCCAACGGCTGCCAGTCGGTGTGGTCGAAAGGTCTGGGGTTCAGCACCGCGTTCGGCTTTGCCGACGAGCTCGACGCGGTCGAGGAGCTCTTCACCTCGCTGCTCGTCCAGGCCGCGGTGGCTTTGCGGCGCGCGGGCTCCAAGTTCGACCGTGACGGGCGCAGCCGCACCACCCGGTTTCGGCGCTCCTTCCTGGTGGCCTTTGGCATGCGGATCGGCCAGCGACTGCGCGACACCGTCGCGGCGACGGTGACGGCCGCGGACGCCGAGACATCCGTCGCCCTGGTCCCGGTCCTCGCCGAGCGTGACGCAGCCGCCAAGCGGGCGGCGTCAGCGGCGTTTCCTGGGGCCGGTCCGTTGTCACCGGCGGCCACCGACGGCGAAGGGTGGTATGCCGGAACGCTGTTCGGCGACCTGGCCGACCTGGGCATCGGATCCATCGAGTCCGAGCGCGCCGCCTGACCTCGGCTGGGCGCCCAAGCAGCGCCCGCCCTCAGGCGTTCTCCGGCTCTCGGGTGATCCCCGAGCGGGCGTGAGTCCGACCCTGGGCGGGCAGCGCTGCGAGCCATGTGAGCTGCTCGTTGGAGAGCACGCGGTGCTGCCATTGCAGCTGCGCGCGTTGGCGGGGCAGTGGCAGCATGCTGAGCGAGAGCTGGCCAGTGACCCAGCGAACGAGGTCGACGACCGCGTTCGGCGCGGTCGCGCCGAGCCCGACGATGTCGCCCACGCACCAGATCTGTTCGGTGGCCGCCCGCTCGATCGCGGTGAGGACCTGGCGCAGCGAGTCGAGGTCGCCGTGGATGTCGGAGATCGCAGCGATGCGCATCAATGCCTTCATGTCCAGGACCTCGAGGACTGGGTGTTGCTACGGGCCGGGCACCCGGGATGCTCTCCTCGAACGCTCGACCAAGTTGAGCAGCTGGTCGCACTCCCAGACGCGGCCCCACTTGCGCTCGTTGAGCCTCTGCAGGATTCCCGCGCGCTCGAGCTCTTGCAGAGCCTTGCCAATGGCAACGTGCGACTTGCCTGTGAGTGTCTGGGCGACCGCGACGTCGATGACCGGCTGCCCCGGCAACGCGCTGATCAGTTGTCGGACGGCGGCGTCCCTGCGTGGCTGGCCAAGCGCGTCGAGCCAGGTTGATTGGAGCTGCTCGGTTGCGTCGGCGAGTCGCTCGGCCTCTGTCGCCGCCCGTGCAGTCGCGTCGGCGAACTGCGCGATCCATGAGCTGACGCCGGCTTCTCGGTACCAAGTGAGCCCGCCGACGTACCCCTTCGGCTCCGCTGCCAGGATGAGGCTGATCGGAGGGACGTGGTTCGGGATCTCGCCACGGCGGCGAAGGATCGCGTAGATGAGCGCTCGGCCCACGCGACCGTTGCCTCCGCGAACGGGTGGATGGTCTCGAACTGGGCGTGCACGATCCCGGCCTGGACTATTGGCGCGACATCGGTTTGTGTAGCGAACGCACAGACATCGTCGAGCAGCGGCCGAACGTACTCTGGCGGCGGCGGCACGTAGGCGGCGCCGATCGGGTTGTAGTCGTTCCCACCGATCCAGTTCTGTGACTCCCGTACAACGCCGGCGATGTCTGTGTCTTCGGTGAACCGGAGCAATGTCCGATGAATGTCTTCGATGTCCGAAGTCGTGAGCGGTTTGCCAGCTGTCCCGATCTCGATCGCGTGCTTCATCGCTTCGACGTTTCCAAGGACCTCGGCGGCGCGCCGATCGCGCTGGCCCCTGTCGGCCCGGTAGGCGGCGCGCGCGAGTTGCTTGTGCGAAACGTGAACGCCCTCGATCCGAGAAGACGCCACGCTCTCCGAGCGCAGCAGGTTCTGCGGAAGCGCTCCCAGCGTTGCGATGTGCGGCGGCGAAGCCTCCAGATGTTGCAGCGCTCGGGTCGCTTCGGTTACGGCTGCGACGGCGCGCCGTCGAGCGGGAAGCGTAGCCTGGCGCAGGCACATCCTCGCTCGCTACGCGGCAACGACGCGCGTGTGCACCGGGGCGGGCGGGGAGATTGAGTCTGAGTGCCGTGCTGACCCGGCCGGTCGAAGCCGGCGGCGGGAGTACCGGCGACGCAAAGCGGCGTACTCGTTCTCAATCCGCGCTGCCTTCCGCGCGTTCGCGCGCGAGACGCTGGTTGTGCTCCACCTCCCATCGCGCCTCGTAAAGCGGCAGCTCCCGTTCACGGTCTACGTCGATCACGGTCCGACCGTTTAGCGGCTCCTCGAGGTAGACGTGAACCGGGCAATCGAGATACTCGCCGTCCTCGTGACCATCGAGTTCGTAGCAGAGCAGCACGCGCACGTGCACGGTCTCCTTGTCCTCATCAGCAATCACGTCGCAAACCCCTTCGGTCGAGTGGATCACTGCGCGGAGCTGTAGTCGTCCGGGCTCACGCTCGCGGTATGCGACCAGCTGCGCGACACGCTGGGGGTTGCCGATCGGGCATCTTGGAGCCCAGGTTTCGAGCCAGGCCGCGTGCTCGTTCTCATCCCACTCGTCGATGCAACGTTTCGACATCGGTCGAGTCTGATCCGCACCCGGTCGCGTGTGGCGGCCTTCCGCGCGAGTTGTCACGGAATTGCAGCGCGGCGTGACAGGCGGCGGTCGGATCCCGGGGTTCAAGCTTGGAGCGTCTCGCGGCGGTCGGGCTCAGCCGGAGGGAACGTGCGACCATCGATAGTCCATATGTGGTATATATTTCTGATGCGGGCAGGGCAGCTAGTCCGTGATGCGCGGCACCGCCGTGGCCTGACCCAGGACGATCTGGCCAGGCGGTCTGCGACCACGCAGAACTACGTAAGCCGCATCGAGCGCGGTGCAGTCGAGCCGACGCTGCCCACGCTAGAACGCCTGCTTCATGCGATGGCCCTGCGTCTCCAGTTGGATGTGGTCGCGTTGACGAGCGGCAACGAAGACCCTGCGCTATTGCGCGCCGAGTTCGCGGCTTCGACGCCCGAGGAGCGGGTCGCGGAGGCCATGATGCTGAGCGAGTTTCTTACCGGCGTGAGGGCCGACGCCGTTGCGGGCGGCTCCGCGGATGAGTCCCGGTAGCGAAAACGACGATCCGCGGCGGAAACCACGCCGCGCCAGGCCGCGCAGACTGAACCCGAGGGAGCTGCTCGGTGTGCTGGCCGCGCACCAGGTGGAGTTCGTCATCATCGGCGGCTTCTCGCTGGCCGCGCACGGATACGTACGCGCCACCAAGGACCTTGACATCGTGCCCGCGCCGACGCCAGCCAACCTGAAGCGGCTCGCCGCCGCGCTGCGCGACCTGGAAGCAGAGGTTGACCTGGCCGACCTCGCTGCCGATGAGCTCGGCATCAAACCGGACGAGGCCGGCTTGCGGGCCGGTGGCAACTGGGCGCTGCAGACCCGCCATGGACGGCTCGACGTTATGCAAGACGTACCCGGGCTCCGCGACTACGGCGAGCTGCGAGCGGGGGCGGTGATGGTCTCGGGAGCCCTGTACGCGGGATACGAGCAGCTCATCGCGATGAAGGCCGCAAGTGGCCGCGACGACGACCTCCGCGACATCGGCGCGCTGGAGGCCGCTCGCCGCTCCGACGCTTGAGGCGATCCCTACCGGAGCGTCTCGAATATCGCACCACCCCACAGCCACCGGACAAGGGTCGTCGGGCTCGGACCGAAGGTCGGGGTTCGAATCCCGACCCCGCGATTGATGTCCATCGCGCTCCTGCTGACTGAGTCACCGCAGGCCGCCCGACACCGGTTCACGTCACGCCTCCTCGCCGCGCCAGCCGAGCGCTCGCTGACGGGCTCGGGGGAGCTTGCTTACCACCAGGTCGTAGGAATCCTCGATCAGGTCGGCGATCATTGCGTCAGGAATGGAGCCATCAAGCGCCACCGTGTTCCAATGGCGCTTGTTCAGGTGATATCCGCCGGTGATGGCGGGATGTGCTGCGCGGAGCTGCTCCGCCAGCTGTGGTTCACACTTGAGACTGATGCGTAGCGGCTCGTCCTGCCGGCGAGATAGCGCGAACATCTTGCCGGCGACCTTGAACACCGCCGTCTCCGGTCCGAACGGAAAGGTTTCCTCCGAACCTCGGAAGCTGAGACACGTGTCGCGGAGGACGTTCCAGTCCATTAGGCGCGGTGGGCGAGCGCTCGACCCTGCGTGCGCTCGATCGTGGCTCCCAGTAGGTCAGCCCGCCAAAACTGTTCCGGCGTGATCGAGCGTGGTGGTGCCGACGCCGAGCTCGGCCGCGGCGGCGGCGAGGAAGCGGTGCGTGAAGTCCTCAGCCAGCTTGCGCGAGTCGCAGAATGCCACCGGAACGCTGGGGTGGGCAACGTAGAGCTGCGAGGTGAGCTCCGCGAGCCATCCCGGCTGCACCCGCGGCCAGCTGAGAACCTGTGAGTAACGTGCTTCGACCACCACGCAAGCCTTCGGGAGGGTCGACAGTTCCGCCATCGCGTACGTCATCGAGCTGTCCAGAAGCGAGCTGACGTAGTCCTCGAGCGTTTTGCGCTCGACGGCGGCCACCACCGGGCCGTCGTCCCGCACGGCGTAGTCACCACAGCGCAGTGCGCTCCGACGGCATTCGACATCGCGGCCCGCGAACCGGTACCCGTAACGCTCCCGCGTGTCGACGTCGATGATCAACGTTCGCGGACCGGGGGCTCGGCGGACAGGGGCGCGTTGACCGGGGCGGGCGCGCCGGGCGGTTCGCGCCGTCTGCCAGAAGATCATCGGCCGGCCGCCGTAGCGGCCAGGATGCGGCTCGGTGAAGACGAACTGCGACCGGTTGTTCCGTCCCCGATCGAGGGTTAGATCGATCGCCCGGCCCCGCCGGGTGCACTGCTTGACCGGGACCTCCTCCAGCGTCTCTGCCCTATCGGGCCAGGTGTCGACCGGATGGCAGTACACCCGAGCCGTTGCGGGCCAAGGCGCTTTGGCCTTCAGCTCGATGCCGCCCTCGAGCGGGAGGCGCAAGAGGTAGGGGAGGGTGCTGTCCGGGTCGGGATTGCGCGCGACGACGAAGTGGTCACCGGCATCGGGCACGGCTGGAGGTTACGTCCCCAGGCGGATCCCCAGCCTTCGCACCGGGACGAAATCCTCCGCGAAGCTCACGCGGATCCGATGAAGGGAAGCTCGCTCCCGGTCCCTTACAGCGCGATCTTGCGGAACATGTCAAATGACGTGGTAGCGCCGGTTGACGGCCCGTAGGTTGCCTCTCAATCGCAGTGCGGCTCAAGCGGCGGCACGAAACGGAACCAAAGGAGGGGCAATGTACTCGTACGGAATGGCAGCGCTCGCGCAGGCTCGGCAGGACGACCTAATGCACGCAGCGGAGGATGCGCGGGCCACGCGGATCGCTCGGGCCGGTCGCTCGCCAATCGTGCGGGTGTTCGGGTCCTGGCGTCAGCGGCCGGAGTCGGCGCGCCCCGTGGCGCGCGGCGAGCTGCGCACTGCGTGATCCACGGCCGGCGGCGCGGCGGGCCACGCGTTAACGGGGAGAGGCCATAAACGGGTTGGGAAGGGGGCTTCGGGCCCGGAGCCCTTCCGTCATGGCGCTCGCCGGCGCAGGGAGTCGGGCTCCCGGATCAGCAGAGTTCGCCTACCGGTTTCGATCCAGCCCAGCTCACGCATCTGCCGCAGCGCCCGCACGGTGGCCTCGAGCGACGCGCCCGCCCAACCGGCGATCTCTTCCTGGGTGAGCGGCAGCGCGACGCGAACGCCCTCAGGCGACGGATCGCCAAAGCGCTCGCCGAGCTCGACCAGGCGTGCGGCGACCCGTCCGAGCGTGTCGGCCGTGGCGTAGGAGATCTGGGCGAGGCTGGCGGCGCGGAGACTTGCGCTCATCATCGACAGCACCACCGTCATCACGCGCGGGTTCTGCTCCAGGAACCGGCGGAACGCGGCCGCCGGAATGACGCGGACCTCGAGCGCGTCGATGGCCACGACTGTCGCAGCCCGGGTCCACCCGTCGAGAATGCTCTGCTCGCCCACGAGTTCGCCGGTGCCGCGTAGGGCGAGCACCACCTCGCGGCCGTCGCGCGTGATCGAGACGATCTTTGCGTTGCCGTGCTCGATCAGCAGAACGGTGTCGGGGAGCTCGCCTTCGCGCAGCAGCGCGTGCCGGGGCCCGACCGGGCGTAGGTGACCGAGACCGCGCAGCGCCGCAGTTTCGTTCGGGCTCAGCTGGGAGACGAATGAATTGACCAACACGGTCCGAGCAACCGCCAGAGGAATTCAGCTCGAGCTCGCCCGGCCCATGCCGCCTGGTACCACGGTCGGCAGAGAGCGGGCCCCGGGACTCGGCCTGGCCCAGCGGACCGAGCGCCGCCCCGAGCTCGTCCAACGCCCAGGTTGAGTTGACGGCGAAGGCGCCGTAGGAAGCCCTCCCGCGCCGGCGGGGAGATCGAGCGCTCCCTCGACGACGTCGCCCAACCTCGACACGAGGGGAACCCTAGGCGATTGGGAGAGATCGCGCCCTACTCTCCGGCGGTACCCCAGTCCGATGGAGACACCGCGCCACTCTGGTATAGGATCCCGCGACGAGCAAAGAAGGGGCAGCAGTTGTTCTGGTATGACTCTCGCAGGCGGCGTAATCGCGAGCGGTTCCGCGCATGGGAAGCGCGGGGCCTCGATGAGAAGCCGCTGGCGTTGCCGATCGAGGCGATCCGCGAATTGCAGCAGAACATCCAGGGCTCGGTCCTGCTTCCCGGCGACAAGGGGTACGCGGAGGCCGCCCGGCTGGCCAACCCGCGGTTCCAGTTCCACCCTGAGGTCATCGTCTTCTGCGAGTCGATCCCCGACGTGGCGGAATGCCTGGCGGTCATCGAGCAGTACGGGATCACGTTCTCCATACGGTCAGGCGGCCACAACACCGCGGGCTACTCGGGGAACAACGTGATGATGCTCGACGTAAGCCTGCTCAACGGCGTGCAGGTCGACCCGATCAACAAGGTCGCCACCGTGGGGCCTGGCTGCAACTGGGGTGCCTTCAACAAGGCCACCGAGGCGTTTGGACTTCATGGTCAAGGCGGCGCCTGCCCTGACGTATGTCAGGGTGGATACATGCAGGGCGGCGGTTACGGATTCACCGCCCGCATATTCGGGATGAACTGCGACCAGCCCACAGTGATGTACGTGATGCTGGCGAACCGGCAGATCGTGCAGGCCAGCCCGACGGTCAACAGCGACCTCTTCTGGGCCATGCGAGGTGGAACAGGTAACAACTTCGGTGTGTTGCTCGTAACGGAATATCCGCTGCAGGTGGGAGATACGTTTCTCGGATTCTCCGTGTCGTGGGACCTCTCTACGGACGCGGCAAGGACGGAAGCGGCTCAGGGACTCGCGTGGATGCAGGACAATTTCGTGCGCTCGGTGCCGGAACAGCTGGGATTCCAGATGGTGTGGGTCTTCGAGGGGCCCAACGTGGGGCCGATGGTGCCGACCTTCCGCATCATGGGGATGTATGACGGGGCGCAGACGGATTTGGAGGGCATCCTGGCACCCCTTCTGGCCCAACCGGGCGCACAGCTTCAGTATTACACCGGGCCCATGGTGTACAGCGATCTGAACGAATACCTGATGACCCACCCGTACGAGGTTCCGGAGTTCCCGCCAGATATCAATCCCGACCCTCCGGCGGAAAACAAGGTCAGCCGATACATCACTCACACCCTCCAGCCGGAACAGTGGCTCACGCTGATGGACTATTTCGTTACCTCCCCCAATCCCTATACGACGGTGGCGTTCGAGGCATATCACGGAGCCATCGCAGCCAAGGAAGTCACGTTCAACGCGTTTGTGCATCGAACCGTCGATTTCGACTGCTTCATGGACGTCTTCTGGCTCAGGCCTCAAGACGAGATGATCATGGAGAACTTCCTCGATGGGTGGAAGACGACGATCGCCCCCTTCTGGACCGGTCAGGTCTACCAGAACTATCCGAGTGAGGGCGACGTCGAGTTCGCCCAGCAGTACTGGGGACCCAAGGTCTACAGAAATCTCCAGTACATCAAGGGCAAATACGACATGGGGAACGTGTTCCGATTCCCGCAATCGATCCCGCCACTGCACCCGCCGGCGGGCGCGGGCGTCGACCCCGACGAGTACGTGCACCCCGCCATCAACGAGCCCATTACCCATCTCCCGCAGCCGACGCGTCCGGAGCGCTCGACGTAGGCGTTCGCATGGAGGATCCGGAGGTAACGGCATGGCTCGCCGGCCTCGGTCTCGAGCGGTACGGCGCTGCGTTCGGTGAAGCCCAAGTCGACTTCGCGACGCTGCCCGAGCTGACCGTCGCCGACCTCCGCGAGCTGGGCGTCAACGCGGTGGGACCCCGCCGCCGGCTCGAGACCGCCATCGCCCGCCTACGGGTCGACCGTGCGCCGTCAGACGAAGGCGCCTCGATCGTCGAGGCCCGACGGCACTTGACGATCCTGTTCTGCGACATCGTTGGATCGACCGCACTTTCGCGCCGATGCGACCCGGAGGAGATGAGCGTCATGTTGCGCGAGTACTACTCCGTGGTGACGCGAATTGTCAAACGTCGCGGAGGACACGAAGCCAACCGGCTCGGCGACGGCTCGCTGATCTTCTTTGGGTATCCCCACGCCCATGAACATGCGGCGCTCGGGGCCGTGTTGACTGCCCGCGAGATTCTGGATGAGACGGCGCGGCTGGTCACCGATCCCGAGGGTAATCAGATCAGCGTCCGAGCTGGCATCGCCAGCGGCATGGTGGTGCTCAACCACGCCGACACGAAGGATGTGTTTGGTGACACGCCAAACATCGCGGCCCGGGTGCAGGCACTGGCGAACCAAGGCGAGGTCCTCATCGCCGAGAGCACCCAGCGGCTCCTACGCGATCTGGTGCCGCTCGAGCCACGGGGAGAGCACATCGTAAAGGGCGTCGCGGAGCCGATGCCCGTGTGGCGTGTCCTCCCCGAGGGAGAGCGACCCTCGGCAGCAGATACGGCGCGAGCGCATGAGCTCCCTCTCGTCGGGCGTGACCGCGAACTGGAACGCCTCACCGAGCTATGGAACGCGGCGCGATCGGGACACGGGCAATGCGTCTGCGTGACCGGGGAGGAGGGAATCGGAAAGTCGCATCTCACGGCTGTGTTTGCGGAGCGAGCGACGGCCGAAGGAGGCCGGCAAAGACTCTTCAGCTGCTCCTCGCATTCTCTCGACTCCCCGTTCTTTCCCTTCCTCCGCGAGGCACAAGGGCCCGCGGAAACGTTTGACCTGATCGAACCTGACCTGGCCGCAGCGCTACGAGAACCGGAGCGAAACGAGTCGTCGGATCTGATTCGCAGCCGTCGCGAGTCGCTTATCGGAGGTTTCGTTCGCCGGGCTCTGAACCACGATGGCGGCTCCCCGGTGCTGCTGTGCTTCGAAGATGCCCACTGGAGCGACCCGTCGTCACTCGAGGTTCTCGCCCGGATAGTCGCTGCCCTCGACGACCATCCGGTGCTGTTGCTGATCACCACCCGGGAGCCCGACGGCATACCGGGAATCGAGGTCGACACCACGCTTGCGCTGAGTCCTCTCGGGACCGAGGACACGACGCGCGTTGTCGCCGCCACCGTCGAGGCCCTCGACGTCGCTGCGCCGGCGCATCTCATCGCCGAGATCGCGACGCGGGCAGACGGGATCCCGTTCTTCGCCGCAGAGCTGGCGCTGTCGTTCGCCAAGGCGAGCGCGGCCCGGCCTGGGGCCGCCGCGTCTATCGCCGACGTCCCGGCGTCGCTGCAGGAGGCGCTGCAGTATCGCGTCGACGGACTCGAGGTGGGCGCGGACGTATTGCGGCTCGCGGCGGTGTTCGGTCGAGAGCTGCCCATGGATGTGCTCCGGCCACTGGTACCAAACGAACGAACGCTGGTCGCCGCGCTGAGCGAACTGAGCGCGGCCGGGCTGCTCAGCGTGACGGCGTCGGAGAGCTCCGGCTCATCCGCCGGCCTGATCTTCAGGCATCAGTTGGTACTGGAATACGCGTACGACACGATCATGCGTCGCCAGCGTGCCGACTTGCACGGTCGAGTCGCCGATGTGTTGGCGGGGCGCCCCGAAACCGAACCCCAGACCCGCGCCTACCACGAGGAGCGCGCCGGGAGAATCGAGACCTCCGCACGATTCTGGGCGCAGGCCGGGAAGCGAGCCGCGTCCCGGTCAGCAGACGCCGAGGCGGCCGCGTACTTCCGGCGGGCGCTGGCATTGGTTCCCCGGTTCGCAGACGTGGAGGCCTCGGAGGAGTTCGAAATGGAAGTCCTCCTGGCCTTCCTTCCCACCCTTATGAGCTCCGACGGCTATGGCAAGCGCGGCCACCGCTTCGGTCAACCGGGTCGTAGGGCTCACGGCCAAGCACTCACAACCCGATCAGGCATTCAATGCCCTGTTCCTGCGATGGCTTGATCAGCTCAGCCGCGGTAACGTCGACATCGCGCACGGCTTCGGCCTAGAGCTCCAAGCGCGGGCCGAGCAGATCTCCACGGAGGTCGCCTCGCTTCTCATCGACCGCATGATGGGGTCCACCTACATGTTCCGCGGTGAGTTGGCGGCTGCAAGTGACGCCCTCGAGCGCTTCGCGCGCCGCTACGACGCGGACCGCCATGCAGCGGCGCTGTCGGAGTATGGCGCCACTGACAACTACACCACGGTGCAGTGCTGTCGGATATGCGTGGCGGTGCTGACGGGCGAGCTCGAGACATCGCGCGCGCTGCAGCACGCCACCGTTGCCGAGGCCGAGGGGCTCGGGCGGACCCACAACCTCTGCCACGTGCTGGCATACGGCGGCGCGATCGGATCGGCACTGCAGCACGACTGGGAAGCGATGACCCGCTACCTGAACCGGCTGGATGAACTCGCATCGGAACACGAGCTCCCGTTCTGGCAGGCTGCGGTCCAAGTCTTGAGGGGCGTGGAAGCGGCCCAGCGCGGCGACGCAGCGCGCGGTCGGACGATCTTCGGCCTGGGCGTCGATGCGTTCACCGCCAACGGCACGGACTTCCTTGTGCCCACATTCAGGGTGTTGTTCGCGTCCGCGACTGGAGTCGGGGCCAACCGTTCAGGTGAGCTGGTCCGCATCGACGCCAGCCTCGACAGTGGCGAGCGTTGGCTGCGCGCCGAACTCTGGCGGTTGCAAGCCGGGGAGAGTCTGCGTAACGGCCATATCGAGGAGGGGATCGCCCGACTCAAACAGAGCATCGCTCTCGCTCGGGAGCAAGGGGCCGTCACCCTGGCTGAGCGCGCCTCCTCAACGCTGGCCCGGATCGGTTCGCCGCCAAGGAGGCACGAAACCCCGCTGCCGACGCGGCGTGTCGTCGGCGGTTGAAATGACGCTCTTGAATCCCGGCTGATCCGGTCAGATCGCTGACGGCCGGCGTGGTGCCGCGGCAGTTTCGCGGGCGGCGTCGTTCGGGTGCAGGACGTGTTCCGGCCGGACCGTTGCTGCGCGACCTTAGTCGCAAAGTTGTTGCCGTTTGCCGGGGGAGAAGGTCCGGCCCCTGCGGCTATTGCCCGTAGTGGGCTTTCCCGGTGCCAGCGAGGAGATCGGTCGGTTCGTGCTCGAGCTGCTGGGCACGGGATCCACGCTCTGCGAGCTGGTCGCGGATCTCGCCGACGCGTTACCGGTGGACGCCTACCCGGGCGAGGATCCGACCCACGTGGTCCTGGAGATGGTCTCGGGGACGATCGCCACGGCGCTCGTTTCCGCAGACCCCGCCGACGTGCGCCGCGCCTCCGAGCTGATCCGTCAGGCGCGGATCCGTACCTATGAGCATCTCCGGCTCGCGCAGGCGCTGTCGGAACGCCTGCACTGCGAGGACGCCGACGGTGGCCCTGCCTATGGCTGACGCGGGGCGGCGGAATCCCAGGCCACAGCCGCGGAAAGCCTTGAGCACGCCGGAGTTCCAGCGGTGGCTGGGCACTCTGGATCCCGAGCGCAAGGCCAAGATCGCCGGGGCAATCGCCCGGCTCGTCGCCGGCGGCCCGACGCTCGGCCGGCCGCGTGTGGATGTGATCCACAGTTCGTCGTTGCGGAAGCTGAAGGAGGCTCGGGTCGATCGCGGCGTGCGGCTGCTGTTCGCCTTCGACTCGAACCAGAACGCCATCATGCTCGTTGGCGGAGACAAGACGGGAAAGTGGAACCGCTGGTACCCGAAGCAGATCGAGCTCGCACAACGTCTCTACGCCGCACACGAGCGCGGCATCGGAAAGGAGCCGCCTTGGAACGATCGAGGAACTGGAAGGACGTCGCCTCCGAGGAGTCGGTGAGCGTCTCGCGCGCGGAGGTCTACGAGCGCATCATGGAGGCTCAGGAGCGCATCGCCCGGGCGCTCTTCAAGCGTGGCGTCCGCCATGACACCGTGCTCGCCGCGCTCGATGCCGTGGACGAGAGGCTCACCGAAGCCGAGCAACGGGAGGATCTCTACCTCGCGACCCTTGAGCACTACGTCGAGGCGCTCGGGGGCCAGATCGAGGTCCGCGCCGTGTTTGGCGAGGACGCAGTCACCGTCCGACGCCACCCGGCATCCGGAGCGCGTGAGTGAGCTCATGTGCCCAACGAGCAGGAGCCGAGGTGGTGCTTCGAGTTGTGCGATCGCTGGTGGGTGCCGTTTGACGTCGTTCACCGGCCTGGCGGCGATCGTCGTCGAGGTTCGGCTATCGTGGAGTCCGACGGCCTATGGGGCAGATCGAGTGGAGCAGGGCGTCGTTCCGCAGAAGCTTGGTCCCGATGGTGATCGCGGACGACGAGCGCCGCTACATCGCCTCCAACCCTGCGGCCTGCCTGCTGCTCAGGCTGCCTGAGGAGCAGGTGCTCGGACTTCGGATCGAGGACTTCACGCCGCCCGAGCTCCGCGACCACGTGGAGCCGATGTGGGAGGCCTTCATCCGCGATGGCGTGCAGGAGGGAACTTTCGAGCTGATGATGCCCGACGGGGGGCGGGTGGCGGTCGACTACAGCGCGACCGCCAACGTCGAGCCGGGAGCGCACCTGTCGATTCTGATGTTTCCGCCTGGGTCTGGCGGACGCCAGCCGGCTGAGCTGGCAGCGCGGCGGGGGGTGCTGACCGACCGGGAGCGTGAGGTTCTGGGGATGGTCGCCATGGGTCAGGGCAGCCTCGCGATCGCGGCCGAGCTCGGCGTCTCGGCCTCCACCGTCGAGACGCACGTCCGGCACTGCCTGGAGAAGCTCGGGGCGCGTAACCGGGCGCACGCGATCGCGCTCGGCCTGCAGACGGGCGAGATCACGCTCGAGCTCGACGCTGTCGCATCCTGAATTTTGGGGATAGACGGCGCCGGTCATCCCCGTGACAATTCCTCCGGGGCCTTCTACCTGCTACCGGGACGCTTCTCCTGACATCGAATTTCGGCATCGAGTCGGTCCGGATAGACGACGCTGTGGTCGTCAACGTGTCAGGCGATGTGGATCTCCGGACCGCGCCGATGCTCTCCGAGGAGCTCCGGCGCGTGCGGCGGATGCGCATCGAAGTGATCGTCGATCTCGAAGAGGTCGAGTTCATGGATTGCGTGGCGCTGCGGGTCCTCTCGAAGGCCGCCACTGCATCGGGCCCGGGGCACTCCCGCATCGGGGTCACCCCGGGCCCGCCGCAGGTGCAGAAGCTGTTCAGGCTCACCGGCGTCGACCGAATACTGCGCGTCGTGTCGCGATCGACAGACGGCTACGCGCTCGTCCCAGGCGACCCGCTGACACATCTGCGTGGGCGCGATCGATGGGCGTTGGCCGAGGCGGCAGGCCCCGCCTAGCTTCGGCCTTTCGGATCCGCAATTCGCGCAGGTCAGCCTCGATCTGCGACCCGCAAGGATCGGTCGTCCTGACGCGCGCGGCCCACTGAACCTTCCACGCCGACATGTCCAGGACGACGGCCCGCGCGATGCGCGAAGGAACCAGCCGCCCGAGCCAGCCCCTCAGCTCAGATGCCGGATGCTCGGCCACAGCGACGACCACGACCGGCGAGGGCGCGAGCAGACATCGATCGGCTCGTCTTGCTCCTGATTGGAGATCCCGGCCGAGTTGCGAACGCGACCGGCCTGGACGCAGCCGGAGAACCAACGGTGAAGCGGCGCCTGGTCGACGCCGACCACGATCGTCGTACCTGGGCGCGAACGCGGCGGACCCCAGGCGGCGAAGCCGTTGTGGCCGCTGTAGGCGGACGGGAGGCCGAGCGCGGGACCGTAGCGGTCGATCGCACCGGCCTCTCCGTAGTTGTCGGTGAGGATCACCGCTCGGCCGCCGACGCCGCGGTAGACGCGCCGCACGCTACGCACCAGCTCGGGCCAGCCGATCGTTTCCCCGACGTCGGCGTTCGTGCTCACCACTGGCGAGGCATCCCGGGCCGGGAGGATCGGCAGCGCGATCACCGCGGAGACGAGCCCGCTCAGCCCGACGCAGATCGCGAGCACCGTCCGCCGCGCTCGCCGGTGCGACGTCCACTCCGCGGCTCTGAGGCTTCCGGCGGCGATCAGGACGGGAAACATGCCGGCCAGGTAGTACGGCTTGCCCCCGGCGATCAGGAACGCGACGGCGAGCAGCACCCAGGTAA
Source organism: uncultured Solirubrobacterales bacterium (assembly GCA_963710305.1). Classification (GTDB taxonomy): domain Bacteria; phylum Actinomycetota; class Thermoleophilia; order Solirubrobacterales; family Solirubrobacteraceae; genus Palsa-465. The sequence goes on from CAVPZV010000003.1 coordinate 124,453, forward strand.
CACCGAGAGACCTGAACCGGCGTAGACGGGAGCTCCTGAGCAGGTCGAGCAGGCCCGCGATCCAGACCGGAGCGAGGACGGGGCTCACGAGCAGCAGCTGGAAGGGCAGGAACGCCCAACGCGGCTGAGAGCTGGCGGAGCCACCGTTCGCGATGGCCGACGAAATCTTGAGTTGCGGCCAGCCGTGCCCGGCCTGCCAGATCAACCACGGAGACCACAACGCCAGCGCAATCACGGCGCCGAGCCACAGCCATCGACTGCGGAAGATCTCCCGGGGCCCGACGACGAGGAACGCCACTCCAAGCGCGGCGAAGAAGACGGCGATCAGCGGCTTGTTGAGCAGAGCGAGACCGCCGACGAATCCCACCGCCAGCCACAGACGCTCATCACCGGTCCGCAGGATCCGGACCACGAGCCAGCAGACCGCGGTCCAGGCGAGGAGGTCGAACGTCGTCGTGCTGAGGAGGTGGCCAACCGCCAGGACGACCGAGCTGACCGCCGCACAGGCACAAGCGATCATCTGCGCGCGGCGACCGCCGCCCAGTTCAAAGGCCGTGAGGCCGGTCGCGAACACCGTGGCGGCGGCCATGAGCGCCGACGGGAGACGCAGAACGGTGAGTGATCCGGGGGCGAGTCCGCTCATCACGCGCGCGATGAGCGGAGTCAGCACCCCCTGGTCGGGATATGACCAGGCGAGGTGCTGCCCGGCGACCAGGAAATACAGCTCGTCGCGGTGATAGCCGTAGCCGTGCGCAAACGCAATCAGCAGCGCGGCGACAAGCGCCGCGGTGGTTGCAAGTGGCCAGGTGGCGAGGCGTCCAGATTCGACTGAGCGGTGCCCGAGCGCGGGCGAGGGGAGAACCGCTGGCCCTTGGCTGGATGCCGCGTTCACACGACCCAGGGTTGCAGGCAGACGTCAACACCCGGTGATCCCAACCGCTTGGACCACTCGACGGAACGCCGCTTGGTCCGGCCGCGGCCGTCGGTGCTTCAGCTACCCGCCGTGGGCATCGAGGACCACCTTGACGTCGACGATCGGCGTGCCGTGGATCGCCTCCAATGCGGCCACGCGGACTCGCATGCCCTCCCGGGCGGTCACGGTTACCCGGTGAATCCCGATCGGGTTGGGCCGGTCCGGCGACCTCGTGCTGAACACGCCCCTCAGGGGATTCCGAGGATCCGACCGGGGGCGCACGGTCTGCACCGTCCGGTCAGCGCGGTCGAGCCATGTGAGCAGCAGCAGCTCATCTCCGGGCGCGACGTCGTTCAGCGCCTCGCGTACCGACTCGTCGAATGCCAGCCACGCGGGAGGAGCCCCCTCGTCAGCTTGAAGCGGCGCGTCGGCACGGGCGAGCAACGGCGACTCGACGGTGCCGACCGGACGGAGCTCAAACCCGCTGCTCATCATCGGAACCGAGTCTGGCGAAAATGAACGTCGTCGTGGACCTTCACATCGTCATCGATCGCCGCCGGCCGTTGCGGGCCCAGCTCGAGAAGCAGCTGCGTGACGGCATCCGGGCCGGGCGCCTGCGCAGTGGCATTCGCCTGCCGCCCAGCCGCCTTCTGGCGGCGGAGATCGGCGTCTCCCGGGGCGTGGTCGTCGAGGCCTACGCACAGCTGACCGCCGAGGGGTATCTCGTCACCCGGGGAAGCGCCGGAACGCATGTGGCCACGGGCGTGGCGCAGCCCAACGGCTCGCATCGGCAGAGGCGCAGCACGAGCCGGATACGGTTCGACCTTCGCGCCGGCCTGCCCGATACGTCGCTCTTTCCCCGGCGGGCCTGGGGCGCGGCCACCGCGTCAGCTCTGCGTGAGCTCCCCGATGCGGCCCTGTTGTATGGACCGCCGCAAGGGCAGCGCCGCTTGCGCCGGGCGCTCACCGCCTATCTGGGTCGGGTGCGGGCGATCGTGGCAGACGAGGACCACACTCTGGTCACGTGCGGGTCGACTCACGCGATGGCGATCCTCTGGAGCGCCGTGCGCGATGCGGGCATCCAGCGCGTTGCGCATGAAGATCCCGCCTGGTCGCAGGTCCCGGTGACGATCACGCACGCCGGGCTGACGCCGGTTCCCGTGCGGGTGGACGCCCGGGGCCTATCGGTGGCGGACCTCTATGACGCGGACGTCCAGGCGGTCGTTGTGTCGCCCGCGCATCAGTATCCAACCGGCGTCATCATGCACCCGAGCCGGCGGTTGCAGCTGATCCGGTGGGCGCAGGACACCGGCGGTCTGATCGTCGAGGATGACTATGACGCCGAATATCGCTTCGGCTCCCGACCCATCGCGCCGCTTCGCAGCATCGCGCCGGACTGCGTCGCCTACGTCGGCACCGCGAGCAAGGTTCTGGCCCCCGCGCTGCGGCTCGGCTGGCTGCTCGTGCCGCCCCGGCTGGCGGAGCGCGTGTCCACCGAGCACGAGGTCGCGTACGCGCAGCCCAGCGTCGTCGACCAGCTCGGCTTCGCGACGTTGCTCGATAGCGGAGAGCTCGACCGGCATCTGCGGCGAACACGCCGCATCTACCGCGCCCGCCGCGCCGCAATGCTGTCAGCGCTCACGAGCCTGACTCCATCGCTGCGGCTCACCGGTGGAGCAGCGGGCCTGCATCTGATGGCTTGGCTTCCGCGACAGGTGGACGAGGACCGTGTGGTCGCCGAGGCGGCGCACCGGGACGTCGCGGTCGACGGCTTGCACACGGCCTGTGGCGTCTACAGGCAACTCGGGCCGGCGTTGGTACTCGGCTACGGGGCCATCACGGAGCCTGCGATCCCGGCCGCCCTGTCTCGGTTGGCCTCGTTTCTGCAGAGCTGACCGGAGAGCATGGCCTCCAGAATTCGTCTCGCTTTGGTCCTATACGGGCCGGCGGTCCTAAGCCACACTCACACGGCATGGCCGTCATCGAGCTTCGCCAGTACGCGCTCCTTCCCGGCAAGCGCGATGAGCTGATCGACCTGTTCGAAGCCGAATTGCTGGAGCCGCAGGAACGATGCGGCATGCGGATCATCGGCACGTTCCGCGATCTCGATGACCCCGACAGATTCGTCTGGATCCGCGGCTTTCCAGACATGGACCGCCGTGCCGCCAGCCTGCACGACTTCTACAGGGGCCCGGTGTGGCGACGCCACCGCGCAGCGGCGAACGCCACCATGATCGATTCCGACGACGTGCTGTTGCTGCGGCCCGCGCGGGACGAGACGAACTTCAGCTTGGCGCCGGAGCAAGCGCCTCCCGATTCCGACCGCGGCGTCGTTCAGGTCGGGATCGTGATGTGCCCGGGTCCGATCGGGGAGGCGGAGCGGACGTACTTCGAGGACAGGATGGCTTCGCGTGTTGAGATGGCAGGGGCGACCGTGCTCGCCTGCCTGGTGAACGAGGTGGCCGAGAATACGTTCCCTGCTCTGCCCGTTCGAGAGAGCGAGAACGTACTGGTGTGGGTCGCCGGCTTTCCCGACGTCGCGACCCACGCGGCGGCGCCCCGCCTCGGCGCACAGCTCATACAGGCCACACAGGCATGGCCTGGGGGGCAACCCTGCGTGGAGGTTCTATCCCTCGAACCGACCCGTCGCTCGCGCCTGACGGGTGACTCGCAGACCGTCTCCGCGCGCGCCGACCTCGAACGTCAACCGGCATGACCACGGCAGCTCCATCCCATACTCAAGCGCCGGGGCACCAGGACTTCGACTTTCTCCGGGGTCGCTGGACGGTGCACAACCGCAGGCTGCAGCGGCCGCTCGAACCAGACAGCACCGAGTGGCGCGAGTTCACGATGGAGGTCGAGAATCAGACGCTGCCCGGCGGCCTCGGGAACATCGATACCTACACGCTCAGCCGAGTTCCCCGGTCAGCCTGAGTTCGCGGCGCTCGCTCTGCGCCTGTTTGATCCTGGTGAGGACAGCTGGCGGATCTGGTGGGTATCGACCTCGAGCGCCGGCCAGCTCGACACGCCCGTCGTCGGAGGGTTCGCCGGCGATCATGGCGTCTTCGAGTGCGACGATCTGCTCGACGGCAACGCTGTGAAGGTCAGATATGAATGGCTGCGAAGATCCGGGAGCCCGCATTGGAAACAGTCGTTCTCATTTGACGCGGGGAGAACCTGGCACGAGAACTGGCGGATGCAGTGGCGGCGAAATTAGCTTCGGCGGTTGAGATCAGAAGGCTGCGGGCGGCGGATCGCCTCACGTGGGAGCAGATGTTCCGCGCGTACATCGACTTCTATGGGCAAAGCCTCGCTCCCGCGGTCTATGACCGCGCGTGGAGCGCGTTCTCAGCCGACACGAGGATGCATGCACGCGGTGCGTGGATGAACGGCAAGCTGTGTGGCTTCGCCCACTTTCTGCTCCACCCCCACACGAACGCCAACGACGTGTGTTACCTGCAAGATCTCTTCACCGCGCCGGAGGCACGCGGCCGCGGTGTGGCGCGTGCGCTCATCGCCTACGTGACGGAGTGGGCGCGAACGCGTCAATGCAGTGAGGTGTATTGGCAGACTCACATCTCCAATACGCGTGCTCGAGCGCTCTACAACGAGGTAGCCGAGCACAAGGGCTTCATCGTGTACGAGATCGCGCTGTAGACGGCTCGCCTCGCCTCGACGAGGTCGCGGCGGCAGGTCGATCGCGTGACCGGCGCGCGATCAGCGGCGGCGCGCGAGCTTGCCGATCAGTAGCTCCACGGAGCGTTCGAGGTCGTCGAGGCTCGCGTGCTCCACGGAGGCGATTCCGAGCTTGCGGTTGATCCAGGCGTTGACCTCGCGGTGGCTGGTGCCGTCGCGGCGGGTCAGCTCGGAGACGAGCCGGTGGCGCTCGTCTCGGAGCCTCGCGCGCCGTTCGAACGCCGGTGGCCGGTGGGGCTCGGGATCGGGGGCGGGCAGGAGCTCGGCCGTCGCTGCGCCCGCATGTCGCTGCGGTGCCGCTGGGGCGGGCGGCCCGAAGAGCGTCATTTGGGGGGCCACGTCGGCGCTCAACGGCTCGAACGCGGGCGCCTCACCGCGCTCGGTTTCGAGCCGAATCGGCCCGGTCGAACTCGCCGGCGTCGTCGCTCTCGGCTGGTCGCAGCGCGTGGCGGAGCTCGCGCTGGACGGCCGCGGCGTGATCGCGCAGGACAGGGTCCGCGGGTATGTAGAGCCAGCTCGGCTCGGGTGGCCGGTTAGGGATCGTGCGCACGAACCGGCCGACGATCTGCCGGAACACGAGCGGTGTCTTGGCCGCCGTCGCGTAGACGCCGACCCGCAACCGGGGGATGTCGACGCCTTCGGAGACCATGTTCACCGCCACGAGCCATGGGTCGCGAGCGTTGGTGAACGCGGCGAGCTTCTCGGCGGCTCTCGGCTCGGTGTGCAGCACCACCAAGGGCCGCCGTCCGGTCGCCTCGCGCAGCAGCGCCGCGATCCTCCGCGCGTGGCTCGAGTCCGCGGCGATGACCAGCCCGCCCGCGTCCTGATGCCCGTCGCGGCGCAGCGCGCGGAGCTTGCCGTCGGCTTCGCGCAGGATCCGCGGGAGACCGTCGGGAAGCTCGGTCGAGATCGCGGTGCGGTAGCGGCGGCTGGCCTCGCGCACGGGCAGGACCGTCTCGAAGCTCGACTCGATCACGTCTTCGCCGCTCCGCCACGACAGCGTCCCGTCGTAGGCGACGAAGCACACCGGCCGGCAGATCCCATCCACCACCGCATCCGCGTAGCTGTAGGAGCTGTCCGGCTCGGCGAGCCCGTTGGGGTCGTAGCGAACGCCCGGGATGGGGGTCGCGTCGGAGCGAAACGGCGTCCCGGACAAGAGCAGCCACCGCTCGCAGCCGCGAAGCGCCCTCGTGAAGCTCTCCCCCCACGCGAGCTCCTCGCCCAGGTGGTGCGCCTCATCGGCGATCACCAGCATCCGGGCGCTCGCTGCGCGCTGCCATTGGCCCGGAGCCTTGGCGATCCGTGCGTAGGTCACGGCGACACCGTCGAAGCCCCGGGGTGGGCGGGGAGAGGACGCATCCGGCGCGAGCTCGAGGCCCAGCCGGCTCGCGGCCCGGGCCCACTGCCGCGTCAGCGGCCCGGTCGGGCAGGCCACCACCACCGAGCGGGCGGCGCCGGAGGACAGCTGGCGGCGAGCGAGCTCCAACGCCGGGCGTGTCTTGCCCGCCCCGGGTGCGGCCGAGAGCAGGAACGGCCCGCGGTCCCAGCGATCCATGGCCGCAAGTGCCCGGGTCTGCCATAGGCGCAGAGCCGGGCGTGGTCTGAAGCTGGGGTGGGGGCACGGGCCGGACATAGTGACCAGCCGCTCGGACACAACCCTCCGGTCCCGCGATCCCGTCGGAGCACGGAATTTGCCCAAATTGCAGCCTTCTCGTGTCGACAGCCAGGAGCCCCTTTCCGCCGACCCACAGCGGCCACCGTCCCCCGCGAGCCGCAGCCGCTCTGATCTACACGAGTGCGCCGGCGTGCGACGCCATGATTGCTTCGGCACCGCGCTGATCGAACTGGAAGGTCGCGTCGGTCACACCGTCCACGATGCCTGCGAAACGCCCGAATGGCTTGTCTTCCTGCAGCGAGAGGTCGGGAAGGCGCCTCAGGGCCTCCTGCAGCAGGATCCTCGTTTCGAGCCGCGACAGGTCACCCCCGAGGCAGAAGTGCTTGCCCCAGCCGAGGCCGACGTGCCGGTTCGGCCACCGCTGCGGATCGAATTCGATCGGGTCCGTCTGGGGAACGCCGCCGTTCACAGCCTCGTCGCGGTTTGCGGCGGCGAACCAGACGTGAAGCACGCTGCCTGCGGGAACGGTCAGCGCGCCGAACTCTGAATCCTTGAGGACGAACAGCGGCTTGGTGGGAAACGGGGTTCCGAAACGCAGCACCTCCTCGATGATCCTGCGCAGCGCATCTTGGTCCTCGAGCACGCTGCGCGCGTAGTCGAGCGAGTCGAACTCCGCCAGCAAAGAGAAGGCGTTGACGAAGCTCGTCCCCGTCGTGTCGGACCCGGCGGTCACGAAGCCGTATATGTAGCCGAGCAGCTCGGGATCCGAGATGCGCCCGTCCGTCCAGGCCTGGATGATCACGTCGAGTAGCTCGTCTCGCGTATCGAGCAGCCGCTTCGCGATCGTCTGCCAGAAGTAGGCCTGCACATCCCACTGCAGCGGCAGCGCCTCGTAGCTCGGCGCCTGGGCGAACTCGTCGAGCTTCTCGCGGATCCACTGTTCGCGCTCGAGCTCGATGCCGGTCATCCGGCAGATGACTCTCAGCGAGAGCCGGTAAGCGAGGTCGCGGGCGAGATTGAACTCGCCGTCACTCGTCCTGACGATCTCGTTGAGCAGCTCGACCGTGAGTTCGCGGATGACCGGTTCCATCGTCCGGACGGCGCGGGTGCGAAACCATGGCTCGACGACCTCGCGGAGAGCATCGTGCCTGCCCGGGCCACCGTCCACCGCGAACGGCTCAAACGCCCACATGAAGTCGAGCGCTATGTGGTGCGGGCCCTTGGGAAGCCATGGCGACGGATCACGCGAGAACGCATGGTCTCGGTTCATCAACACGCGCATGACATCCGCGTAGCTGAAGACGTGGTAGTCGCCCTGATCGTCACGGAAGGGCGGTGTGGCGGGATCGCGAAACTTGGCGGGTCGGGCCCACTCGGACGGCTTCATTTCCTCTCCTCTGTTTGCTGCCCGCGCAGGGCGGGCGGTGTGAACACGACCCTTGACGCGCCGAGCGCGACCGCGCCCGGAACCACCGCCAGCGCCGTCAGACACACACCCGCCGCCACCGACGAAGCCGATCCGCCCCGATCCGGGCAGCGAGAAGGTGAGCCCCAGCAACGGCGTGGCCGCGATGACCGCCCCCAGCGCGTAGCTGTTCATCGCGGCCAGCGCCACGCCGGCGGCCTGGCCCGCCCCCCGGGCCGACGTAGGTCAGGACGATCCCGAACGGCAGCCCGCCACCGATGCCGACGGCCCCTGCGCCGACCAGAGCGACGGCCGCGGACCGGGGGTCCGCCGCCAGCAGCAGCGCCCCGGCGGCGCCCATGACGATCCCGCCAGAGAGCACCAGATACACCGCGCGCCTGCCGGAACGCGCGAGCCAGCCGCCGCGCCGGCCGTCCGATCACCCCGCTGAGCAGCGTGAGCGCGCTGGCGACGCCGGCGAAGTCCTTCCCGTGCCCCGCGTGCTCGAGCAGCGTCACGCACCAGTTCCCCAGCACCACGCTGAAGCCGAACGACGCGGCGTGCAGGACGCCGAGCCGGGCCACGAACGGGCTCGCCGCCATCCGGAAGATCGACGGGCGCGGGACGGCAGCCGCCGACCGGACCCCGCCCCGGCGCACGACCGGTGTCGGCGGGCCAGACAAAGCCACCACCAAGCACCCGAGCGTCCCCGCCGCCGCGAGGACCCACGGCGCCCGCCACCCGAGCGGTCCGCTGAGCAGCGGAACGGCCACGAGCGCGACGCCGCCCGCGGCCAGCCCGGTGGCGCCGTAGATGCCCTGGGCCACCGCCGTCCCCGCGGTCCGCTGCACGTAGGCCGCGCCACCGAGGAAGCCGGCGGCCGCGCCTGCGCCGACGACCGCCCGCAGAACGAGCGCCACCCCGATCCCGCCTCCAAGGGACAGGGGCAGGTTCGGGACCAGCGCCACCAGGAGCCCGCCGAGGCCCACCGCGCGCGGGCCGAAGCGGTCGATCAGCGGCGCCGGCGGGCATCATCGCCGCCAGCTCGGCGAAGAACAGGATCGAGGTCAGCAGGCTCGCCGTGGCGAGCCCGACGCCGTAGTGGTGCTCGAGCGGGGTCGCGAGTGCGCCGGCGTTGGTCAGGTGCCATGAGGCGCCGGCACCGATGGCGCAGCTGGCCACGAGCGCGCGGCGCCCGCTCCTCGGTTCGCCCAAATTGGTCAGTCCTCTCCGTCCCACGACGCTGGTTAGGCCCAGGTTGTGACAGCGGCGATAGCTTGACAGCTGGCCGCAGCGGGTGTAGAAACGCGCACCGGAGAGGTGGAGGCAGAGATCAGAGGACAGACCAATACCTGATTGGGTCGGCCAGTCGCTGAAGCGACGCGAGGATGCCGAGCTGCTGGTCGGCGGCGGACGCTACGTCGCCGACATCGCGCGGCCGGGCATGCTCCACGCCGCGTTCGTCCGCAGCCCGCTGCCCAACGCACGGATCGTCTCGATCGACACGGACGGCGGCGAAGGCCTGTCCCGGCGTCCATCTCGTCCTGACCGCGGCGGACATGCCGCCCGAGATCCGCCCGCAGCCGTGCACGCACAACTTCGCCGGCCAGCGCGACACGCCGTACTACTTCCTGGCCAAGGAACGAGTGCGCTACGTGGGCGAGCCGGTGGCGGTCGTGCTCGCCGACAGCGCCTACTCCGCCGAGGACGGCGCCGAGCTGGTCGAGATCGAGTGGGAGCAGCTCCCCTCGATCGGCTCCGCGGAGGCGGCGCTGGAGCCCGGTGCGCCCCCAGGTCTACGAGGAGTGGCCGGACAACCTGGCGGCCACGTTCGAGTCGGAGATGGGCGACGTGGACCGCGCCTTCGCGGAGGCGGACGTGGTCATCGAGGAGCGGATCGAGATCCAGCGACTGTTCGCGTGCCCGCTCGAGACCCGCGGCGTGGTCGCCGAATGGGATCCCTTCAGCGACGAGCTGACGATCTGGACCTCGTCGCAGATCCTCCACATCGCGCGCGACCTGCTCGCCGACGTGCTCCGCATCCCCGAGCACCGGATCCGGGTGATCGTGCCCAAGATGGGCGGCGGCTTCGGCTGCAAGTTCCACTTCTATCCCGAGGAGGCGGCGGTGGCGTTCGCCGCCAGGGCGAGCGGCCGGCCGGTCCGCTGGATCGAGGACCGGCTCGAGTCGTTCCTGGCCACCTGCCACGCGCGCCAGGAGACGGTCGACGCGCAGATGGCGCTCCGGCGCGACGGCGAGATCACCGGCGTCAAGGCCGAGATCCTCGGCGACATGGGGGCGTCGCTTCACACCGTCGGCTACGGCCCCGTGTGGCTGACCGCGGTGATGATGACCAACGCCTACGTGATCCCCAACGCACGGGTGCGCGCCCGCGCGGTGCTGACCAACAAGACGCCGCTCGGCTCCTACCGCGGCTGGGGACAGCCGGAGGCGAACTTCGTCGTGGAGCGCCTGGTCGATCGCGCGGCGCAGACGCTCGAGCTCGACCCGGCCGACGTGCGCCGGCGCAACCTGATCCCGCCCGACCGCTTCCCGTACAAGGGCCTGCACCACGTGTTCGACAGCGGCCGCTACGAGGACTGCCTCGACCTGGCGCTCGACACGCTCGACTACGCGAGCTGGCGCGAGCGCCAGCGCGAGCTGCGCGAGCAGGGACGGCACGTCGGCATCGGCCTGTCCTTCTACGTCGAGAACACCGCGCTCGGACCGTCGCGCATCCTCAACGAGGGCGGCGTCGACCAGGGCGGCTACGACATCTCCCGCGTGCGGATCGAGCCGAGCGGCGACGTCACGGTCTACACCGGGCTCTGCGACATGGGCCAGGGCATCACCAACGCCCTCGCCCAGGTGTGCGCCGACAACCTGGGCGTCGACCCCGGACAGCGTGACGGTGGTCACCGGCGACACCGCCTCATGCCCGTACACGGGCTACGGCACGGGCGCGAGCCGCGGCGCGTCGGTCGGCGGCGCATCGCTGATGAAGGCATGCGTGACGCTGCGCGAGCAGGTCACCCGGATCGCCGCGCACATGCTCGAGGCGGCCCCCGAGGACATCGTGCTCGAGGACGGCCGGGCGTTCGTCCGCGGCTCTCCGAGCTCGGCGGTCACGTTCGCCGACGTCGGACGAGCGGCCTACATCCGCCCGATCGAGCTGCCCGAGGACGTCGACCCCGGGCTGGAGACCACGGCCACCTTCGACCCGCCGCAGATGGCGTGGCCGTACGGCGTCAACGCGGTCGTCGTCGAGGTCGACGCTGAGACGGGTGAGGTCGCGTTCCTGGACTACGCCTACGCCCACGACTGCGGCCGGATGATCAACCCGATGATCGTCGAGGGCCAGATCCACGGAGGGATCGCGCAGGGCATCGGCCAGGCGCTGCTCGAGGAGCTCCCGTACGACGCTCGAAGGTCAGCCGCAGTTCGCGACGTTCATGGACTACCTTCCGCCGACCGCGATGGAGGTGCCGCGGCCGCGGACCGCGCACCAGGAGACGCTCTCACCGCTCATTCCCGGAGGCATGAAGGGCGTGGGCGAGGCGGGCGCGATCGGATCGCCGGCGGCGGTGGCGGCGGCGATCGAGGACGCGCTGGCGCCGTTCGAGGTCCGGGTCAGCCGCACGCCGCTCAGTCCGAGCGAGATCGTGCGCCTGATCAGAGGCGGCGGCGCGGCCCCGGATCGGAACAGCCGGATGAAGTCCGCACCGTTCGCCTACCGCTCGCCGGAGAGCCTCGACGAGGCGCTCGAGTCTGCTCGCGCAGGGGCCCGAGGACACGAGCCTGCTCGCCGGCGGACAGAGCCTCGTCCCGATGCTCAGCATGCGGATCGCGCGCCCCGAGACGGTCATCGATCTGAGCCGGGTGAGCGAGCTCGCGAGAATCGAGCGCAGTAACGGCACGATCCGGATCGGCGCCATGACGCGTCAGCACACGGTCGAGCACGACCCGGAGATCGCACACCACGCTGCCCATCCTGCCGGAGGCGCTCGGACACGTCGCGCACCTGGCCATCCGGACGCGCGGCACGATCGGGGGAAGCATCGCCCACGCGGATCCCGCCGCCGAGCTCCCCGCGGCGGCGGTCGCGCTCGACGCGACCCTGACGCTCCGCTCGCAACACGGGTCCCGCACGCTCCCGGCCGGCGACTTCTTCATCGCGCCGCTGATGACGGCGATCGAGCCGGGCGAGCTGCTCGAGGCGATCGACATACCCGTACCACCAGCCCGGCACCGGCTGGGGCTTCGCGGAGGTGGCGCGCACGCACGGCGCGTTCGCGCTCGTCGGCGCGATCGCGAGCGTGACCCTCAACGGCGCGAGCGCAGAACGGGCACGCCTCGTCCTCTTCGGCGTCGGTCCCGTCCCGGTCAGCGCCGACTGGCTCGAAGAGGTCATACACGGCCGGGCGCTCGACGACGATGTGCTCGCCGAGGTCGAGCAAACAGGTGACCGAGGAGCTCGACCCGGCCGACGACGTCCACGCCAGCGCGCGCTACCGCCGGCGCGCCGCCGGCGCGCTCGACCCGCCGCGTCCTGCGCCAGGCGGCCATACGCGCAGCCGCGGCATCCGAGGCAGCGGACACGACATGAGCGTCAGCGCCGAACGCACCCAAGTAACGCTCCGCGTCAACGGTCGACAAACGACCCTCGACATCGAACCCCGACGCCACCTCGCCGACGTACTGCGCGACGACCTCGGACTACGCGGGACGCATCTCGGTTGCGAGCACGGCGTATGCGGCGCGTGCACGATCCTGCTCGACGGCGAACCCGTGCGCTCGTGCCTGCTGCTCGCCGTGCAAGCCGACGGCCACGACGTGACCACCGTCGAGGGTCTCGCCACCGGAGACCAGCTCCATCCCCTCCAGGAGGCGTTCCGGGAGCACCACGCGCTCCAGTGCGGCTTCTGCACGCCCGGCTTCCTGCTCACGGCGGAATACCTGATCCGCACGCAGCCGCAACTGGACTCCGAAGAAGAGATACGAGAAGCGCTCGCCGGCAATCTGTGCCGCTGCACCGGCTATCACAACATCATCGACGCGGTGCAGGATGCGGCGGAGCGGATGCGCCACGCGCCCGACCAGCCGGAGACGAACCATGGCGCGTGACGCCCGGGCACGCGCGGAGCGCAGCCCGGGCGCGCTCCAGCTCTCCTCGCTCCAGACTCAGTCGCTCAAGGAGCGCGTGCTGGCGCGAGCTTCGCCGCGCGATCGAGCAGGGCTGGCTGCAGCCCGGCGATCAGCTGCCCAGCGAGCGGGAGCTGAGCGAGCAGCTCTCGGTCAGCCGCAGCACGGTCCGCGAGGCGATCCAGCTGCTCGAGGCGCTGGGCGTCGTCGAGGTTCGCCACGGCAGCGGCACGTTCGTGCGCGCGCGCCCCGACGCCGAGACCGTGCGGCTCGAATGGCGCGAGTGGACGCGGCGGCAATCGAGCCGCGTGCACGAGCTGCTCGAGGTACGCGTCGGACTGGAGGCGTTCGCGGCCGAGCTGGCCGCGCTGCGGCGCACGCCGGCGCAGCTCGATCAGCTCGAAGTCCTCGCTCGAGGAGATGGCGAGCGTCGTCGACGCCGGGGACATACCGATGCTCGTGCAGATCGACGTCAGCTTTCACAGCAACCTGTACCGCGCCACAGGCAACGCGCCGCTCGTCGAGCTGCTCGACGAGATCGGCCGGCGGTTGCTGCGGGAGCGCGCGGCGACCTGGGACGTGCCCGGCCGCCCGCGGCGCTCGCTCGAGCAGCACCGCGCGATCGTCGAGGCGATCCGCGCCGGGAACCCGCTGGCGGCGCGGCAGGCGCTGGTCGCGCACCTGCGCAGCATCGAGGAGGAGCTCGACCGATACGCCGGCGATCCGGAGTCCTCACTGCCCGAGAAATCGACAACCCCTGAAACCACCTAGGAGCGCGATGCCGTCAACCGATCCCTACATCGATCCCCGTGTCACCGCGCTGCTCGTGATCGACATGCAGAACGGGTTCTGCCATCCCGAGAGCCGCATGGAGAAGGCGGGCATCGGGGTGGCCAACCAGCGCGCGATCGTGCCGAACGTCCTGCGCCTGGTCGCCCTCGCGCACGAGCGCAAGATCCCCGTGTTCTGGTCCAAGCAGGTCCACTTTCCCGAGGACGTCACGCGGCGCCGGCACCGGATCCCCACGCACCAGGCCAAGCAGGCGTGGACGCCGTGCCTGCGCGGGACGTGGGAGGTCGACTTCATCGACGAGGTGGCGGGCGAGGTGCGGCCCGAGGACTACGTGATCGAGAAGCACCGCGCGTCGATGTTCTTCCAGACCACGCTCGACGCGAAGCTCCGGATGCTCGGCATCGAGCAGGTGATCGTGTCGGGGACGACGACGGCGTTCTGCGTCGAGACCTCGATCCGCGACGCGTACTTCCGCGACCTCGACGTGATCGCGGTCGAGGACTGCATCGCCGATCCACGGCCGCACTTCCACGCGGACTCGATGGCCAAGGTGCGGCAGTTCTTCGGCATGGTGGTGAGCGTCGACGAGATCCCCGAGCTGATCATGCCGACCGAGGAGGGCGCGGCCGAGCAGGAGGTTCTCGAGGACGTGCTCGCGGAGGCGCAGGCGTCATGACCGCCGTCGCCGCATCGCGGCTGCGGCTCGATCCCCGGACGTTCGAGATCCTCCGCCACCGGCTCTGGTACATCAACGACGAGGGCGCGCTGACCATCAGTCGCGTCTCGGGTTCGCCGGTGGCCACCGAGGTGTTCGACATGAACACCGGGCTGATGACGGCCGAGGGCGAGCTGGTCTACATCGACAACTTCATCTGCGCGCAGGCGACGACGCTGGCCGCGCACGTCGAGTATCTACGGCGGGAGATGGCCGAGAACCCGGGGTTCGAACCGGGCGACGTGTTCCTGTGCAACGACCCGTACGTGTCGGTGTGCCACCAGACGTGCGTCCAGGTGGCGGCGCCGATCTTCCACGGCGACGAGCTGGTGGCCTGGGCCGGCGCGTCGCTGCACGCGATCGACACCGGGGGACCAACGGCCGGTCAGGTACAGCTCGACGCTGCGGACATCCACGGTGAGCAGCCGCTGTTCGGACCGGTGAAGGTGGTCGAGCGCGGGCGGTTCCGCAAGGACATCGAGAGCATGTACCTCAAGAACTCTCGGGTTCCGGATCTGCTCGCGCTCGATCTCCGCGCCAAGGTCGCCGCGGTCGACGTGATCCGCCGGCGGATGGCGGAGACGTTCGAGGAGTTCGGGGTCGACACGGTGCTGGCCGGGATGGCCGACGTGATCGACTACACCGAGCGCAGGATGCGCGCACGCCTGCGCGAGCTGCCCGACGGTACCTGGCGCCACCGCGGTTACATCGAGCTCGGCGAGGACATCTACACCTGCCAGGTGACGATGCACAAGCGCGGCGACGAGCTCGTGTTCGACTTCAGCGACACGGACGCGCAGGCGCCGGCGGTGATCAACTGCACCATTCACGGGCTGCGCGGCGGGGTGCTCGCGGCGATGCTCGTGTACCTGTGCTGGGACATCCCGTGGTCGCCCGCCGCGCTGAGCCGGATCGTCGAGGTGCGCTCGCGTCCCGGCACGGTGGTGCACGCGCAGTGGCCGGCCGGCGTGTCGAAGTCGACGACGACGGGGATCTGGGAGGTGCGCAACCTGGCCAGCATCACGATCGGCAAGATGCTCGCCGCGAGCGATCGGCACCGAGACCGCGCGATGGCGGGCTGGCAGGGAACCAAGACGCTCGAGGAGCTGTTCGGTCACGACGGCGAGGGCCGGACGTTCGCTGGCCCGCTGCTCGACGGAATGGCCGGGCGGCGGCGGGGCGATGCCCGGGCGCGACGGCATCGACACCGGCGGGCACACGAGCTCGCTGCGCGCGACGATCGCCAACGTCGAGAGCTACGAGTTCCGCTACCCGATCCTGTACCTGTACCGCCGGCAGGCGATCGACTCGGGCGGTCCGGGCAAGTTCCGCGGCGGCGCCGGCGTGACGATGATGTACACCGTCCAGGGCGCGGAGCGGATTCCCACCAAGATCCTGCACACCTTCGGGACCGAGGCGCCGGAGTCGCCCGGGACTGTGCGGCGGCCTGCCGTCGGCCACCAACCAGTTCGCGATCATGCGCGAGAGCGACGTGCGCGAGCGGTTCGCGCGCGGCGAGCTGCCGACCGAGCTGCACGACCTGAACGGGCGGCTGGAGACGTTCGGCGCGTACGCGGCGACGTCGATGACCGAGCACGACGTGTACCGGACGCTGTCGATGGGCGGGGGCGGGTACGGCGACCCGATCGAGCGTGATCCCGCGGCCGTGCTCGACGACGTCGAGCGGATGCTGGTGAGCAGCCGAGTGGGCCGAGCGGGTCTACGGCGTGACGATTCGCGACGGCGCGGTCGACGAGGCGTCGACGAAGGCCCGCCGCGAGGCGATCCGGGCGGAGCGCCGCGCGGCGGCCGCGCCGCCGTCGATCCCCGATCGGGGCCACGACGCCGGCGCATGGGACGGCGAGCGCGACGGAGTGCGCCTGGGCGAGGCGCTGTTCTATGACATCTCCGGTCCCGAGCCGGTCTACCGCACGCGGTGCGGCTATGTCCTCGGCCCGGCGACTCACGCCTGGCAGGAGCTGGTTCCGGTCGGCGCGCTTCCCGGTGCAGCGGATCGGTCCCGAGGTCAACCCCGACCATCTGAACGAGGGGCGCTTCGAGCTGCGCGAGCTCTACTGCCCGAGCACGTTCACGCTGCTCGGGATCGAGATCGCGCGCCCGGACGACCCGCTGCTGGACGACGCCGCACTCGCGCTCGAGGACATGGCAACGGAGGCGGCGCGTGAGCTACGTCGTGGCCGTCGACAGCGGCGGCACGTTCACCGATTGCGTCGCGCTGAGCGACGCCGGTGTGGTCACACGCGCCAAGGCTCCGTCAACGCCGCCGGACTTCGAGCGCGGAGTGCTCGACGCGGTGGAGCGGGTGGCCGAGCGCATCGGGATGCCGGTGCGCGAGCTGCTCGCGGACACGATCGTGTTCGCGCACGGCACGACGGTCGCCACGAACGCGCTGATCACCCACACCGGCGCGAAGACCGCACTCCTCACCACCGCCGGTCACGAGGACGCGATCGTGATCGGGCGCACGGTGCAGAAGGTGGCCGGGCTCAGCGAGGAGGAGCTGATCGACGTGGCGCGGCTGCGCAAGGCGGATCCGCTGGTGCCGCGCCAGCGCATCTACGGCGTGCAGGAACGCGTCGACCGGCGCGGCGAGGTCGTCGTCCCGCTCCACGTCGACCGGCTCGACGAGCTCGGCCAGCAGGCTGGCGGCCGAAGGCATCGAGGCGGTCGCGGTAAGCCTCCTGTGGTCGTTCGTCAGTCCGGTGCACGAGCGGCTGCTCGCGCGAGTGGCTGGCCGAGCGCGCCGAACGGCGACGGACCGTTCGTGACGCTCTCGAGCGAGCTCGCGCCGGTGATCCGCGAGTACGAGCGGACGTCCACGACGGTGTTGAACGCGTACCTGACGCCGCCCGTCCACCGCTACCTGGGCAAGATGCGCGCCGGACTGCAGGAGCGCGGCCATCCGCGGCGCGATCGCGGTGATGCACTCCTCGGGCGGCCTGTCCTCGATCGAGGAGGCGAGCGTCCGCGGCGTGTCGCTGCTCTCCTCGGGTCCCGCGGGTGGCCTGCTCGGGACACGCGCGCTGGCGGCGCGCCTGGGCCTCGACCCGGTGCTGGCCACCGATGTCGGCGGGACCAGCTTCGACGTCGGCCTGGTCATCGACGGCGAGCCGGCGTACGCCGAGATGCCGATCTACGCCAAGTATCCGGTCGCCCTGCCGACGATCGACGTGCCCTCGATCGGAGCCGGCGGCGGGTCGATCGGCTGGGTCGAGCCGGAGACGGGCATCCTCCGCGTCGGGCCGCAGAGCGCGGGCGCGCGACCGGGGCCGGCGTGCTACGGCCTGGGTGGCACCGAGCCGACGGTCACCGACGCCAACGTCGTCCTCGGGCCGCATCAATCCCGGACAACTTCCTCGGCGGCCGGATGAGGCTCGACGCCGTCCGGGCGCACGACCGCGGTCGCCACGCGCATCGCCGAGCCGCTCGGCATGACCGTCGAGGAGGCGGCGCTGGCGATGATCGACATCGTCGACGCGCAGCTGGCCGACCTGATTCGCCGGGTCACGGTCGAGCGCGGGCATGGACCCGGCGGCATTCGCCGTGTTCGGCTACGGCGGCGCGGCCGGACTGCACGTGGACTCGTACTCGAGCCGGCTGGGCTGTCGCGAGGTCGTGATCCCGCACGCGGCGTCGGTGTTCTCCGCGCTCGGCATCGGCTCGAGCGACGCCAAGCGGGTGGAGATGCTGTCCGAGCCGATGGCGGCGCCGTTCGAGCTCGACGCGCTGGCGGCGGAACTTCGAGACCCTGGAGGAGAGGCTGCGGGTCAGCTTCGAGACCGAGCATCTCCCCGCGCACGACCTGCACACGACGTGGTTCGTCGAGCTTCAGTTCCGCGGCCAGGTGCACACGGTGCGCGTCCCGGTGCGATCGGCCGACCTCGACGCGCAGGACGGCGGCGAGGCCGATCATCGACCGCTTCGCGACGATGTACGAGGCGCGGTACGGCGCCGGCACGGCGTATCGCAAGGCGGGAGTCGAGGCGATGACGTTCGTGGTCGAAGCGATCGCACGACTCCCCGTACCGGAGCTCGAGTGGGTCGATGCCCTGGACGGCGCGACGCGCCCGCCCCCGCCGGCGCCCGGCCCATCCACCTCGGCAACGGCTCGGCCGAGGAGGTGCCGGTGTACGCCGCGCAGGACCTGCGCGCCGGTCATTCGCTCGACGGGCCGCTGCTGGTGGAGGCGGAGGACACCACGGTCCTGGTGCGCGCCGGGCCACCGCCTGTGGGTCGACGGGCTGCGGAACCTGCGGATCGACCTCGGGGAGGGTCGGTGAGCGACGTGCGCGTATCGCTGGCGCTGCCTCCCGAGGCGCCGCTGACCGAGCTCGTGGAGGTCGCGGTCGAGGCCGAGGACGTGGGCTGCCACACGGTGTGGGTCAACGACGACCGCCTGCAGAAGGACGTCTTCACTGTGCTGGCGGCGATCGCCCAGGCCACACACGACCTCCGTCTCGGCCCCGGGGTCACGAATCCCTACAGCCGTCACCCGGCGCTGGTGGCGACGGCGATCGCGACGCTCGATGAGCTCTCGGGCGGGCGCGCCGTGCTGGGGCTCGGTGCGGGCGGGACCAATCACCGGGCGCTCGGGGTCGAGCGCCGGGCTCCCGCCACCGCGCTGCGCGAGGCCCTCACCGATCGTGCGCGGCCTGCTCGCCGGCGAGCGCGTGACGGTGGACGGCAAGATCATGCATGCGTACGAGGCCCAGCTCGACTTCGCGCCGCGGCGGCCCGACGTACCGATCTACATCGGCTCTCGCGGCCCAAAGGTGCTCGAGATGGCCGGAGAGCTGGCGGATGGAGTCATCGTCGGCAATGTCGCGAGCACCCACGGCTGGAGCTACGCGCTCGATCATGTCGAGGGGGGATGCCGGCGAGCGGAGCGCGACCCGGGCGAAGTCGCGCTGACCGCGTGGGTCGCGTGCGCCGTGTCCGACGACGGCGCCGCCGCGATCGACGCGGTCCGCCCGATGGTGGCCACGTCGCTGACCACGAGCCGTCCGATCCTTCCCGAGCTGGGCATCCAGCTCCCGCCGGGCTTCGCGACCGTGATGGAGCGCCACGGCTGGACGCCCTCGCGCGAGGCGGTGCGGGAGGCGGCGGGCGAGGTCCCCGTCGAGCTCGTGCGGCGGTTCGCGATCGCGGGGACCGCAGCCGAGTGTCGGGCGCACGTAGAGACGCTGCTGGAGGCCGTGCCACGTCTCTCCGAGCTGGCGATCATCCCCTTCCCGGTCGACGGGCAGCGGACGATCGACGTGGTGCGAAGCTTCAGCCGCGATGTGATGCCGGCGGTGGTCGATGCCTGAGGCCCCGATCGCCGAGCTGCGCGGGATCGCGAAGCGCTTCGGCACCGTGCAGGCGCTCGACGGCGTGGACCTCGATCTGCGCGCCGGCGAGATCCACGCGTTGCTCGGTGAGAACGGGGCCGGCAAGACGACGCTGATGAACGTGCTCTACGGGCTGCACCAGCCGGACGCCGGGACGATCACGATCCGGGGTCGCCGCGTGTCGATCCGCACGCCGCAGGACGCGATCGCATCGGGTATCGGCATGGTGCACCAGCACTACAAGCTGGTTGCACACGCTGACCGTCGCCGAGAACATGGTTCTCGGGGAGCGCGGTTCGCCGCTCCTGCGCCGGCGGGAGCTGGACGCCGTCGCGCGACGGCTCGAGGAATTGAGCGAGCGCTACGGGCTGGGTGTCGACCCGCGGGCGCGCATCTGGCAGCTGTCCGTGGGCGAGCAGCAACGCGTCGAGATCCTCCGCGCGCTGTTCCACGAAGCGAGCATCCTGATCCTCGACGAGCCGACCGCGGCCTTGACGCCGGTGGAGACGGAGCGTGTGTTTCCGAAGCTGCGGGCGCTCGCCGAGGCAGGCGCCGCGATCGTGTTCATCACGCACCACCTGGAGGACGTGCTGCGCTGGGCCGATCGGATCACGGTTCTGCGCCACGGCGAGGTCGCCGGATCTTCCAACCCGGCCGAGACCTCAGCCGAGGAGCTGGCGCGGCTGATGGTGGGGCGCGACGTCACGTTGATGCGGGTGGCCGCGGGACGACGCTCGGTCAGAGCCGCCGGGCCGGACCACGAGGCCAAGCCGGTCCTCGACGTGCGCGGGTTGAGCGTGATCGGCGACCGTGGACTGCCGGCGCTCGAGGACATCGGGTTCTCGGTGCACGCCGGCGAGATCCTGGCGATCGCCGGCGTCGAAGGCAACGGCCAGGCCGAGCTCGAGGAGGCGCTGCTCGGCCTGCGCGCTCCACGCGACGGGAGCATCGAACTGGACGGACGCGACATCTCGCGAGCCGGCCCGAGAGAGCGGCTGCGGGGCGGGCTGGGGCTCGTGCCGTCCGACCGCTACCGCCGCGGAGTGATCCGCGATCTGTCGGTGGCCGACAACCTCGTCCTGGACCGCATCGATCGGCCGCCGTTCGGCGGGCGCCTGCGCGTCGACCAGCGGGCGATCCGCGAGCGCGCTGAGGACCTCGTCGAGCGGTACTCGATTCACGTCAGCAGCACACGTCAGGTCGCGGGAACGCTCTCCGGCGGAAATGCGCAACGCGTCGTGCTGGCGCGCGTGCTGACGGGCGAGCTGCGCTGCCTGATCGCGGCTCAGCCGACGCGAGGGCTCGACGTGGGCGCGATCGAGTTCGTGTGGGAGCAGCTCGCGGCGGCACGCGAGGCGGGTACGGCGATCGTGCTCATCTCGACCGAGCTCGACGAGGTGATGAGCGTCGCCGACCGCTGCGCCGTGCTGTATCGCGGACGTCTGGTTGCCGAGTGGGACAGCCAAGCAGCTCGATCGCGAGAGCGTCGGCCTGGCCATGGGCGGGGTGAACGTGGAGCAGGCTCCCGCGTCGACGAAGGTGCAGGCGTAATGGCGACCGTGACCGGTGCGCTCGACGCGCCCGCGGCCGGGCTCGGACTGCGCCGACGCCGGCTGGCCAACCTCGGCGCACCACTGGGCGCGGTGGTGCTGGCGCTCGTGCTCGGGGCGTGCCTCATGCTCATCGCCGGCGGCAATCCGTTCTCCGCCTACCAGGCGCTGATCAGCGGTGCGTTCAGCAACGAGCTGGACATCGGAGAGGTTCTCGCGCAGGCCACTCCGCTCATCATCATCGGGGTGGGTCTGGCGCTCGCGTTCCGCGGCCGCGTGTGGAACATCGGCGCCGAGGGCCAGCTGTTCGTCGGTGCCCTCACCGGCGGCGCCGTGGCGATCGAGCTACCCGTCAAGTCGGGCGCGGTCCTGATCATCGCCGCGCTCATCGCCGGCATCGTGGGCGGTGCGCTCTGGGGTCTCATCGTCGGCGTACTGCGCGCCCGGTGGGGCGTCAACGAGGTAATCACCTCGCTGCTCCTCAACTACGTCGGCATCCTGCTCTTCCAGTGGGCCGCGCGCCGACCTCTGCGCGACCCTGCCGCGACAAACGGAATCGACGGCCGGGCGGTGCCGCACGCGTCGCTGCTCCCCAACCTCCCGGGCCTCGACGTGCACATCGGCGTCCTGTTCGCGCTCGCGCTCGTGCCCATCGTCGGCTACTTCATGACGCGGACGCCGTTCGGCTTCCGCGTGCGGATGCTGGGGCTCAACTCCGAGGCAGCACAAACTGCGGGTGTGCCCGCCGGTCGCATGGCGATTCGCCTGATGGTCATCTCGGGCGGGCTCGCCGGGCTCGCGGGGATCGTCCAGGTGCTCGGCGTCTCCGACCGACTGGATCCCAACTTGTCCAACCCCACCTTCGGCACCGGCTACGTGGCGATCGTCGTGGCGCTGATCGGTCGACGCAACGCGTTCGGCGTGCTGCTTGCGGGGCTGCTTGATCGCGACGCTTCAGGCGGGCGGCCAAGCGATGAGCGTGACCGAGAGCCTCCCGTACTCGATCGTCCTCGCGATCGAGGGACTGTTCGTGGTGTTCCTGCTGATCGCCGATCAACTCGCGAGACGGCGATGAACTGGCACGCGATCTTCGTTGGCCACGGCCTCACCGTCCTTCTCAGCTCGACGATCCTCCTGTCGATGCCGACGGCGCTGGCCGCCCTCGGCGAGACCGTGTCCGAGCGCGCCGGGGTCCTGAACCTCGGGCTCGAGGGCATGATGCTCGCCGGGGCGATGGGGGCCTTCCTGGGCGACTACTACGCGCACAGCCCGTGGTGGGGGCGCTGTGCGGCGTGGCCGTCGGTGTGCCTCGTCGGCGCGCTGATGGCGTTCCTGAGCGTCAACCTGAAGACCGAGCAGGTGATCAACGGAATCGCGATCGTCCTGTTCGTGCAGGGCATCACGGCCTACGTGTTCGAGAAGCTGTTCGGCGGTTCTGCGCAGCCGACGGTTTCCGACATCCCGAACCTGAAGATCCCCGGCCTCGGCTCGATCCCGGGATTGGGGCCCGTGCTGTTCGACCAGAACGCGCTCGTCTACATATCGGTCGTGATCGCGGTCGGGATTTGGCTGCTGCTGACCCGCACTCGCTTTGGCCTCTCGGTCCGGGCCGTGGGGAGAGCCCCGAGGCCGCCGACGCCGCGGCAGTCAGCGTCTCCCGCATCCGCTGGATCGCATTGCTGATCTGCGGCGGGATGGCCGGGCTGGGCGGGACCGTCCTGATCATCGGCAACCTCAACCTGTTCCAGGACAACGTGACGGCGGGCCGCGGCTGGGTGGCGATCGCGCTCGTGATCTTCGGCCGCTGGAACCCGCTGCTCGTGTTCGGCGGGTGCTTCCTCTTCGGCTTCACCGACGCGCTGCAGGTGCAGGTGCGTGCCACGAGCGGTGGCACGACCACAGGCGTTCCGTACGAGTTGTTCCAGGCCCTGCCTTACATCGTGACGCTGGTGGTGCTGGTCGCGGCCACGGTGATAGCCCGCCGCAGCGCCCAGCCGGCGGCGCTCGGGATCCCATTTAGCAAGTAGGTCATCGATGTTCTGTAACTCAACCAATGGAGGGTGGAGATGAGACGAACAGGCTTGAGGCGATCCGTCGCCGGGCTGATGGTCGTCGCTCTGGCCGCTTTGCTGCTCGCAGCGTGCGGGAGCAGCAACAGCAACAGCAGCAGTGGCGGCTCGAACAGCGGCGGATCGTCATCGGGAAGCGCCGTGAAGATGGCGCTCGTGTTGCCGTGCGGCAGCAGCGACCCGTGGTGTAACCAGGGCTACAACGCCGCGCAGAAACTGAAGTCGCAGGGCCTCGTCGAACCTCAAGGTCACGACGAACGCACCGCAGGACACTGCCGGCGCCGAGCCAGGTCATCCGCCAGTACGCGCAGAGCGGCGAGCAGCTCGTGATCGCGTACTCGACATGGCCTGACGCCACCAATCCCGTCGCGTCCAAGTTCTCGAAGGTCGAACTTCGCGACGTTCGGGATCAAGCCGACGACCAACGTGGCGCTCTTCGACGAGCCGATCTACCAGGCCGCGTACCTCGCGGGAATCGTCGCCGGCGGCATCACCAAGTCGAACACGATCAGCGGTGCCGCCGGACAGGACGTCCCGCTCTGCCACGCTGAGATGCAGGCCTTCGAGGCCGGCGCCAAGAGCGTGAACCCGAAGGTCAAGCAGCTCACCACCTATGTCGGCGACTGGAACGACATCGCCAAGAGCCTGCAGGCGATCAACGGCCAGATCGGCCAGGGTTCCGATGTGGTTCTGGCGTGCGGCGGTGCGCAGGCGAACGCGATGGAGCAGGCGGTCAAGGCGCACAACATCAGCGGCTTCGGCTACGTCAGCGACACGTCGTCGCAGGCCCCGAAGAACACGGCCGGGACGATCATCTACGACCCGTATCCGTACCTCAAGGCGATGGCCGCAGCGACCAAGGGCGGGACGTTCGAGCCCGCCAAGCTGTACTCGTACGGACTGCAGCAGGGCGGCGTCAAGCTGCAGCTCAACCCGCAGTACTCGGCCGCGAAGATCCCGCCTGCGATGAGTCCAAGATGCAGAAGGTCCAGCAGGAGATCATGAACGGCACGTTCAAGGTGCCGTACGTCGCGACGGGCAATGGCTAAACAGCATCACGGCAGGAGGGTCCCGCCGCCTCGGCGGCGGGGCCTTCGGCCACCTTCACGCTTATGACCGGGGCTTTGCTGCTGCAGCACGCCCACCTCTCCGGCGGCGCGACGTCCGATGTCCGCATTCGCGGCGGACACATCGAGGCGGTCGCGCCCGCCGGCGAGCTGCGCCGCTCGGCCGAGGAGCAGGTGCTCGATCTCTCGGGTTACCTGCTGCTCCCGGCGCCGGCGGAGCCTCACGCCCACCTCGACAAGGCGTTCACCGCCGAGCGATTCGAACGACCTGCGCCGGACCTGATGACCGCGATCGAGCGCTGGCACGCGCATCGTAGCGACGCTCAGCGTCGAGGACGTGGCCGAGCGCGCGCCCGGGCGGCGGCGCTCGAGACGCTCGCGCGCGGCGCGACGGCGATTCGCACTCACGTGGACGTCGGCGAGGGCATCCGCCTGCGGGGGGTGGAGGCTCTGGTCGCGGTTCGTGACGAGTTGCGTGAGCTCGTCGACATGCAGGTCGTGGCGCTCGCCTATCCGGTGGCGGGCGAGGCGGGAGCGGACAACCGCCGCATGCTGTGCGAGGCGGCGGAGATGGGCGTCGACCTGGTCGGTGGCGCGCCGCACGTGACCGCCGATCCGTCCGGGGATCTCCGCGTCGCGCTCGAGGTCGCCGAACGCTACGGGATCGGCGTGGATCTGCACACCGACGAGCGGCTCGATGAATCGCACGGCCTCGAGGAGTTGTGCCAGCGGTGCGCGGACGGATTTGCGCTTCCCACCACGGCGAGCCACTGCGTGAGCCTCGGCACGCAACCTGCGCAGACGCAGGCGGAGATCGCGTCGCGCGTCGCGCGGGTGGGCATCGGTGTCGTGACCTGCCCGCTGACGAACCTGATGCTCCAGGGCCGGGGTATCGCCACCTTGACCCCGCGAGGCCTCACCGCGGTCGCGGCGCTGCTGGAGCGCCGGCGCGACCCTCGGAGCCGGCGGCGACAACGTACAGGACGTGTTCAACCCGATCGGTTGCGGGGATCCGCTGCAGACGGCGCAGCTCGTGATGGCCGCCGCCCAGCAGGACGCGGACACGGCCTATCGGCTCGTCTCCGAGGGCGCGCGCGCCGTGATGGGACTGCCGGCGGTGCAGGGTTGAGCCGGGCGCACCCGCGGAGCTTCTCGCCGTGCGGGCTCGTTCGCTCACTCACGCGATCGCGACGGTAACCGAGGACCGCGTGGTGATCCGGGGCGAGCGGGTGGTGGCGCGCACGCGCGTGGAGCGCGATCTCGAACCAGCGCTTGGAGGTGGCCTGATGCCCGAGCATGTGGACGCCCTGATCGAGGGCACGGTCATCACGATGGACGCCGACCGGCGGGTCATCCGCGACGGCGCCGTCGCCGTGCGCGACGGCCGGATCGCCGCCGTCGGGGAAGCCGACGAGCTACGCGCGCGGTTCGCGGCGGAGAAATCGCTGGGCGGTGCGCGCCGCTTCGTCATCCCCGGACTGATCGACTGCCACAACCACCTCGCCCAGGCGCTGGTGCGCGACTACGCGCTCGAGGACCTGCCGAACATCTATCGCATCTACATCCCCGCTGAGATGGCGATGGACGTCGACGACGCGCGCGTCAGCGCGCAGGTGGGGATCGCGCAGCTGCTGCGCGCCGGCGTGACGACGGTCGCCGAGACGACGTGCACGCCAGAGCACGAGGAGCCGATCGCCCAGACCGTGATGGAGACGGGGATCCGCTGTGCGATGGCGCGCGGCACCGGCGATCGCATCGACCGAGCTCGCCAGCAACTACGCGCAGATCGACGGGACCTCCTCCTACCGTGACGATCCGGGCGCCTTGCGCGAGGATCTGGCGCGCACGGAGGAGTTCCTCGCGCACTGGATCTCAGCGCGGGGAGGGCCGCCTACGGCCGTGGATCAACAACCTGGGCGTCCCCTCCTGCTCGGACGAGCGGTTCCTCGAGACGCGGGATCTGGCCGAGCGCTACGGGACGGGGATGATGGTTCACGTCAACCGCGACCGCGAGGAGATCGAGCTGGCGCTCGCGCTGTTCGGAGAGCGGCCGCTCGAGCACCTGCACCGGATCGGCGTGCTGTCGCCCGACTTCCTCGCGATCCACGCGATGCTCACCACCGACCGCGAGATCCGGCTCCTCGCCGAGTCGGGCGCCGCGCTCGCGCACGCGCCGATCGTGTGCACCGACATCGTCTCGGCGGTGACGAAGGTCGTCACGATGCGAGCCGCCGGGCGTGACGGTGGGCCTCGGCTGCGACACGGTCATCAACGACCTCTTCAAGGTGATGCGCCACGCGTTCGTCATGCACACGCAGAGCACCGGGATCCCGCTGTATGACCCGTGGTCGTTCACGACGCAGGATGCGATGACGATGGCGACGATCGACGCGGCCCGCGCGCTGCGCTGGGACAACGAGATCGGCTCGCTCGAGGTGGGCAAGGCCGCCGACGTCGTCGTCGTCGACGGTCGCAACGTGCGCCTCACGCCCGCGTATGACCCGGTCGGCACGCTCGTGCGCTACGCGGTCGGCACCGATGTCGAGAGCGTCATGGTGGCGGGACGGGTGGTCGTCGACGGCGGGCGCCTGCTGACGATCGACGAACAGGCGCTGCTGCCCGAGGCGGAAGGCTCGGCGCCAGGCTCGGCGCCGTGCTCGGGCCGCGCCGCTATCGGCCCGTTGCCGGGGCTGCTCGAAACACCCGCCGAGGAGAGGACCCCATGACAGTGCTCCACGCCGGAATCGCGACCTTCCTCGGTGCGCCGGTCGTGTCGCCCGAGCGCGCTGCGCTCGAGGAGGCGGAGGCGACCGTGGCGGTGCTCGGGCTCCCCGACGACACGACCACGGTCACGCGGCCGGGCGCGAGCCACGGCCCGCGCGCGATCCGCGAGGCATCCTCGCACTTCGCGTTCGGGGGCGGCTATCACTTCGACTACGGGGTGACGATCTTCGACCACGAGCGGATCGTCGACTGCAGCGACGTCGATCCGGTGGCCGGCAACGCCGCGCGGACGTTCGAGCGGGCGGAACGGGCGCTGGCCGAGATCCACGCCGCCGGCGCGTTTCCCGTACTGCTCGGCGGCGATCACGCCACGCTCATCCCGGGTGCGCGCGCGGCGGCGCGGGCGCTGAACGGACGCATGGGCCTGGTCATGCTCGACACCCATCTCGACACAGCGCCGGACATCGACGGCGAGACGCTGTCGCACTGCACGCCCGTCCATCGCGTGCTCGATCTCGACAACGTCAGCGGCACCAACATCGCGATCATCGGAGCCCACGGCGCGGCCAACCCGCGGCTCGAACAGGACGTGGCCGAGCAGCACGGGATCCACGTGTTCAGCGTGCGTGAGATCGATCGCCGCGGCATCGAGTCGGTGGCGCGGGAGGCTCTCGAGGCCGTCAGCGACGGCACCGATGGCGTCTACCTGTCGTTCGACATCGACGTGCTCGACGGCGCATTCGCCTGGGGAACGTGTGGACCCGAGATCGGCGGGATGACCGGGCGCGAGGTCGTCAAGGCGCTCGAGATCCTGTCGGCGGCGCAGCTCGTCGCGATGGACTGCGTCGAGGTCGCGCCGTTCCTCGATCCTTCCGGAAACACCGCGCGCGTTGGCGCGCGGGTCGTGCTCGACGTCCTGGCCGGTCGGATTGCGGCGCGCGGACTGGCTTAGTCCTCGACGCTCATGACCTGAACCGGCGTGTGCTCGCGGTCCCGGGCGCGGTCGCCGAATCCGGGACGCGGCTCATCCTCGGGCGCCAGCGGCGAGCAGTGGAAGTGCCAGATCTTCCAGGTCGCGATTGCCGTGGCCGTCGTCGCGCCGGAAGATCACGGTCTCCCGGAACCGCACGCGCACCGTGTCGCCCCGACGCTCGTAGAGCGGCACGACCGCGTCGAGCGTCGAGGAACCGGAGCCCTCCCCGGACGCGACCACGGGCAGGATGCCCTCGGAGGTCAGATACGCCATGTCGCCGTCGACGGTGACCTGGACGTCCCACGTCTCCGGCCACTCGGTGGGGACGAGATGCTGCTGGTAATAGCGAAACAGCTTCACCTTCTCGTCGAGGTCGTAGTACGGGTGCCCGTTCAGGTTCCACATCAGGTAGTCGGGCGCGAAGCACTCGCGCATCTTCTCCGACATCGAGACCGCGGTTGGCGGCCCACCACTGCCGGTGGACGCGCCGGATCTCGTCGATGTCAGCCTGCTCGTCGGTCATCGTGCCGCCTCACCTTCGACTTTGTCGTTCGTGCCGCGTAGCTGCGCCAAGACGACGGGATCGATTCGCTCCGCTGCCGCGCAGCCGTTCTTCGAAGTTCTCGACTCCCGCCCACGCTTCGAGGTCCGCCTCCAGCTCACCGCCGGCATAACCCAAGGCGGTTCAGATGCTCGCGCACCTCGGCGGCGAGCTCGTCGTCGAGATCGAGCCATTGCTCTGCGGGTGTCTCGCCGAAGTACAGCTCGTGAAGGCCGAGCAGCCGGCGCAGCTCGTCGATCGGCCGGGGATGGTCATCGACCCTGAGATCGACGTGGATGTCAGCGCCGCCGTAGCCCGCACCGGCGCTCACCGTGAGAACCGCCGCGGCCTGCTGCCCGCGGCGATCGCCGCCCGCGTCCTGCGCGGCGGCGAGCGACTCCACCAGCCGGCGCGCGAGCGGCTCGCCGGCGCCACGCTCGTAGCGCTCGACCATCGCCGCGAGCGTGTCGCCCGAGACGAGCGTGTTGCCCTGCGCCGCGTAGCCGTGACCGAGATGATGGCCCGCCCAATCGAAGCAAGCTGAGCCGGTGAAGCAGGCGGAGCGTCCCTCCCGATCGACGACGCCGAGCTGACGGGTCTCGCGCTCAGGGTCCGCGCTCGTCAGCCGGTCCACCACCTCCTGGGCGGACAGGCCGCGCTCGAGGAGCGACAGCCCGTCCTGGCCGTAGGAGACGTTGATGAAGGCCTGGGTTGCGATCGCCCCGACGCCGGCGCGCGCCCACGGCGTCAACGCGCCGATGGCGAGAAACTTCGACTGCACCGCCACGCCCCACTCCGCCGTCGTCGCGTCGTATGCGGTGATCGAGAACGTCGAGGCGCGCATCTACGGCAGCCTAGCCATTCGACGGACCTCATCCTTGGCCGGAGCGCGCAGCAGGCTAGCCGGCGCGGTTCCGGGTAGGAGGACGCGAATGTCCAATCGCATCTGGTTCATCACAGGCGCGTCGCGCGGCTTCGGTCGCTCGTTCGCGCAGGCCGCGCTCGCGGCGGGCGACCGCGTCGCCGCCACAGCGCGCGACACGTCCTCTCTCGACGACCTCGCCGGCGAGCATGGCGACGACATGCTGCCGATCGAGCTCGACGTCACCGACCACGACGCCGCGTTTGCCGCAGTTCAGAAGGCGAGCGATCACTTCGGGCGGCTTGACGTAGTCGTCAACAACGCGGGCTACGGCGTCTCAGGCGCCGTCGAGGAGCTCTCAGAGGAGCAGGCCCGCAGGCAGATCGAAGTCAACCTGTTCGGCGCGCTGTGGGTCACCCAGGCCGCGCTGCCCATCCTGCGCGAGCAGGGCTCAGGATGGATCGTTCAGGTCTCCTCGATCGGAGGTCTGGCCGCGTTTCCGCTCACGGGCATCTACCACGCGAGCAAGTGGGCTCTGGAGGGTTTCTCGGAGACCCTGCGCCAAGAGGTCGAGCCCTTCGGAGTCAAGGTCCTGATGGTCGAGCCGAGCGGGTTTCGCACGGATTGGGCCGGGTCTTCGATGGACCGGGCCGAGCCGATCGAGGCCTACCAGGAGATCGAGCCGATCGCCGAGCGGCGCGCAGCCCAGCAGGAGGAGAACAACGGATCGCAGCCGGGCAACCCGGACCTCGCCGCGCAGGCGCTGCTCGACACGCTCGACCGGGACGATCCGCCGTTCCGCCTGCTGCTCGGAAACGTCGCCTACGACGTCGCCATCGACCGCTACGAAACACGGTTGAAGGAGTTCCGCGCGGGTGAGGAGGTCTCGCGAGGGGCGGACGACGGGTAAGGCGGGCGGCGCGGCGCGGCCGTCGCCGCAAGAGCCCCTCGCGCCAGGCGCACGGGGTCCACGACGACAGCCGCGTCTCAATGCGCCATGGTCAGAGGGCGACGCCTCCAACCGTGGTCCACGGGCCTAGGAACGCCTGCCACATCGAATTGATGTCACAGGTGTACTCACCGACGTGTGGTTCACAAGACCTGCCAGATCTGACGCTGCCGCTGCATAGTAGCCCCCGGGGTCTGTCGGTGATGGTGAGAGCCCCCATCGTCACCGCATCGCCGGCGAGCGCGCGCTGACCTGGATGATCAGCGACCAGCCAGCCGACACACGATCACGGTGACACGGCGAGAACCATCCGGGGAGGCGGCAACGTGACGGTAGGCGACGGTAAAGCGAACGCGCGACGCGGCGCTGGGAGGGTTCCGGCGGTGCGCGAGCGGGGCGAGCGGGGGCGACCCGGAGGCGTGTCGAGATATCGGAGATATAGGCCGATTTCTCGACACGCCCCCAAGGCGGGGGGTCCACGCGGTTCCGAGTGAGGGCTTGGCGATACTTCGCGTGGTGGACACCGAACGAGAGCGCCGGCGAGACGGCGCGACGACCGAGGTCGACCTGTGGACCGACGGAGCGTGCTCGGGCAATCCGGGACCCGGAGGTTGGGCGGCGCTGCTGCGCATGGGCGAGCATGAGCGCGTCCTCTCGGGCGGGGAGGGCCAGACGACCAACAACCGGATGGAGCTGACGGGAGTGGTGCGGGGGCTCAGGGCACTGACCCGTCCATGCCGCGTGCGCGTATACCTCGATTCCAGCTATGTGAAGAATGCGTTCACGAACGGCTGGCTCGTTCGGTGGCAGCGCAACGGATGGAGGAGCTCCGCCAAGCAGCCGGTCAAGAACCGGGAGCTGTGGGAGGAGCTGGTGGCGGAGGTCGCGCGACACGAGATCGAGTGGATCAAGGTCAAGGGCCATCACGGCGTCGAGCTCAACGAGCGGGTGGATCTGCTCGCGTGCGCGGAGCGCGATCGCCAGCGGCCCGCAACGCGCACTGACCTCGATCTGACCCCGGGAGGGGACCCGGCGGTTTCGACCACCTCGGCGTCCCTCGTCCGAGAGAAAAACCCCGCCGAGCGGTGCGGGATCTGAGAGACTAACCGCGTACTGCGCCGGCGCGTCCAGCTGGCCGGCGGTTACCGGAGCCAGGTCAGGAGTGGGGAAGTGATCAGGACACGCATGCTGCTCGGGGGAGCGGCGATTGTTACGGCAGTGGCGATTACCGTGGGTCAGGCCGGCGTCGCCGGCGGGACACCCGCAGCGGCAGCGAAGAAGCCGGCCCGATGTCAGGAGAAGGCGCTTGGCATCTCGCTCAGGCTGGCGTCGCCGGGTCTCTCCCATCACGGGTACGTGATCGAGTTCAAGAACCGGGGGAGCGCGTGCACGATCACGGGATATCCGGGCGTAGATGCGCTGGGCGCCAAGGGCCATCGCGTACTGAGCGCCAAGCGCACGAAGTCGGGCTATCTCGGCGGCGTCTTCTCGGGCCCGATCCCCACGGTGCACCTGAACAACGGCAAGACCGCCTCGGCGATGGTGGAGTGGGGGGACCTCGGGTCGCCGTGTCCGAGCGCTCGCTCGCTCGAGGTCACGCCGCCCGGCGCGATCAAGTCCGTCGTCTTCTCGCCGCAGTCGCTCAAGTCGGAAACCCTCTGCCACCTGCAGGTTCATCCGGTGGTCCCGGGGACGAGCGGGCGCAAGCTCTCCGGCGCTCAAGCGTCGGCGCCCACGCCAACCTGCGCCACGTCGAACCTGCGGCTGGACAAGATCGGCGAGAACGACTTCACCAGCCACCGGGGTTGGATCTTCGCGGTGCGCAACGTCGGGTCGCGCACCTGCCAGATGACGGGGTTCCCGAGCGTCCGGCTGCTCGACGCCCATGCTCGCCCGATGGCGACGATGACCGGTCACTTCGGCGGTCCTGCGCACACCGTCGTGCTGGCAACCTGGCACCGGGCGTTCTTCGCCACGACCTACGCCGTCAGCGGACCATGTCCGGCCGCCGTGTTCGCTTACGGAATGGGCATCACCCCGCCGCGGGCGAACCCGCGCCTGGTCTGGTACGCGGGACGCTTCGATCTGTGCGGACCCGGGCCGGCCGAGGTGAACGTGTCGCCCATCGCGGCGACGCGACAGTTCTAGTTTCGCCCGTCGCGGCGACGAGACCGTTCTAGCCTGTCGTCCGTCGCCCGGGTGTATACCGCAACTCTACGCGCCCGTATACTTTTGCTCTACGAACCGGTATGCTCGAGGTCTAATGCCGCCGGCGCGACACCTCAACCCGTTCCGGTTCTCCGGCCCTCTGGCCCCGGAAGAGATGATCGATCGGGATCCGGAGGCAGAGGACCTCCTGGCGCTCGCGCAGGGCGGCCACTCGTTTCGGCTCGTCGGACCGCGACGGTATGGCAAGACGACGCTGCTGCGCCGCGTGCTGGAGAGCGCTGAGCGGGAGAAAATGGCCACTGTCCTGGTCGATCTTCAGGACGTGCTGTCGATCGCGGAGATCGTGGTGCGCATCGAGCGGGGCTATGAGCGGTTGAAGGGACCGATCCGGCGCCACGTGGAGAACCTGTTCAGGAGCTGGAACATCGGCCTGTCTCTGGGCGGCGGCGGCTTCACCGCGACGCTGCAGCGCAATCCGAACGTCGACGCTGAGTCCGTGCTCCTGCGTCTGCTCGAGCTCCCGGCGGCGCTCTTCGAGCGCGAAGGCACGGTCAGCCTGGTGGTGTTCGACGAGATCCAGGACGTCCTGGCCGTGCCGGGTGCCGACGGAAAGATCAGGAGCGTGATTCAGCACCACGCGGACGCCGCCACGTACGCGTTCGCGGGCTCGGCTCCAGGCGTGATGCAGCACCTGTTCGCCGATCCCAAGCGACCTCTGCTCGACCAGGCGGTGCCGAGGAACCTGGCTCCGCTTCCGCTCGACGACGTCGCCCGGTACGCGGCGGACCGGTTCGGGAGAACGGACCGTGACACCGGCGCCGCGCTCGCCCCACTGCTCGAGTTCACGCGCGGGCATCCGCAGCGGAGCATGATGCTCGCGCACTATCTGTGGGCGCGGACATCAGCGGGCGCCGTGGCCGATGAGGGGACCTGGGTCTCGGCGCTCGATCAGGCCGTGGCCGACAGCGCGCCGCTGATGAGGGCGATCTGGAAAGCCCTCACGACGAACGAGCGCCGCGTCGCGCGCGCTCTTGCCGTCGTGCGCACTCCTCTCTACAGCGAGGAGACCGCCACCGCCGTGGGTATAAAGCGCACGAGCATCCGGAAGGCCCTCGAGAGCCTGATCGCCAACGCCGACGTGATCGAGGAGGATGGCAAACCGCGCCTCACGGATCCGATGTTCGAGCTGTGGCTCCAGGCGCGCGGCCTGATGCCCGCGGCCGGCGACGACCAAGCGACGTGACGCCGGCCGCGCGCCGGCGAATGCCCGCAGATTAAGCCGCCTGGCGCCTCTGCCGATGCCAGAACCATGAGCATTGACGCGGCCGTCGCCCGCATCGGTGACATCTTCTCGGCCGAGCAGAGCCTTCAGACGGGGAATCTCTCGCCGGCTCTCCCGTCCTCGAGCGCAACCGCCACCGGCACCACGGCTACCGGAGGCGTGAGCTTCGCCGACGCCCTGTCGGCGGCGCAGGGCGGGAGCCTCCAGTCCACGACGGCAACCGGCGCGACCGGTGCCCCCGGTCCGGTCGCAGGCACGGTGATCCCGCAGACCTCCTGGAATCCGCAGAACAAGCCGATCGCGAGCTGGATCGCGCCGATTCTGCAGTGGGCCTCGCAGCACGGCTGGACGGGATCGGTCACGAGCGGCTACCGCAGCTACGGCGAGCAGGCGTCGATCAACGCCTCCGGCGCCTTCAGCGCGCCCGCCGGAAAGTCCAACCACGAATCGGCCACCTATCCCGGCGGCGCGGTCGACGTCACCGACCCCAGCCAGCTGATGCAGGTGCTCCAGAACTACACCGGAGCACAGAAGCTGGTGGGCGGCGTGCTCGGTCCCGCCGACCCTGAGCACTTCTCGGCCACGGGCCACTGATCACGGGGGGGCCGCGACAGCGCCGCCCACGCCGGTCACGGATTCACCGTCAGCCCGCGAACAGCGAGGTGCATAGAGCTCGCCAGGTCGGTTAGGCCACTCGAGACACGCCGCCCAAAGGAGGACGCATGGCCGCCGAGCAGGAACTCCTCAGATACCTCTCCGAAGCACACGCGATGGAGAAGCACGCGCTGGCGCTCCTGGACCGGGGGGCTGACATCGTGGGCGACGAGGAGACGGCCGGCATCTTCCGGGCGCACGGGCTCGAGACGAAGCAGCACGCGCGTCACATCGCCGAGCGTCTGGAGGCGCACGGAAGAAGCCCGTCCGCCCTCAAGGACGCGGCCATGCAGGCGGGCGCACTCGGCATCGGGATGGGTGCGCAGGCGCTGCCCGATACGCCGATCCGCCTGGCGACGGTGGCGTTCGCGTTCGAGAACCTCGAGATCGCCGCGTACCACGTCCTCGGAGAGATCGCCGCGCGAGCGGGGGACGCGGAGACGTCTGCGGTCGTCGAGCGGATCCTCGAGCAGGAGGAGGCGGCGGCCGAGCTCCTCGCCGGCGCGATCCCTCGGATCGTCGAGCTCGCGCTGGGCGAGCTCGGCCGCGTGAGCTGAAGCGCCTTACCGGCCGCCTTCGCGCGGCGCGTCGACTAGGGTCGGGCGCATGACGTTCCGGCTGGCGCCCGCACGCGCCTCTGTGGTCGGTTACGAGGCGATGGTCGCCTCCAGCCAGACGGTGGCGTCGATCAGCGGGCTCGACGTGCTGCGCGCGGGCGGTACCGCGGCGGACGCCGCTCTGTGCATGGCGGCGGTGCTGTGCGTGTCAGAACCCGACGCCACCGGGGTGGGCGGCGACCTGTTCGCGCTGGTGCGCAACCCCGACGGCGAGCTGTTCGCGCTCGACGCGGCCGGACCCGCGCCGGCGGACGCTCCGTCCGAACCGCCGGCGATGGACGGTCCGCGCTCCGTGGACGTACCGGGGGCCGTGGCCGGGTGGGGTGAGCTGGCGCGCCGCTTCGGACGCCTGAGCCTCGAGCGCTGCCTCCAGCCGGCGATCGAGCTGGCCCGCACGGGTGTGGCCGTCGGCTGGAACTGCGGGCGGGTGTGGCGCGCGAGCCCGCGCGCGCCGGATGCCTTCGGCCCGCCACCCGAGTTCGGCACGCGTGTCCACCACCGCGAGCTCGCCGAGACCCTCGAGGGCATCGCCCGCGATGGTCCCGCCTACGTCTATACGGGGCCGCTGGCGGAGGAGATCGCCGCGGCGACGTGGCTGACGCACGACGACCTGCGTCAGTACCGCCCGCGCTGGGTCGAGCCGCTCGTCGGGAGCTACGGCGGGTTCGAGGTGGCGGAGCTGCCGCCTCCGACTCAGGGCGTGGCCGTGCTGGAGGCCCTCGCCATCCTGAGCGGACGGGACCCGGAGCTTCGCGAAGAGGTGCGGGCGATCGGGCTGGCCCTGGAGGACGCGCTCGCGAATGTCAGCGACGGCGCCGACGTCGGGCACCTGCTCAGCGATGAGCACGTCCGGCGACGGCGCAGCGAGATGCCGGCGCGGGTGTCGGAGCCGTCGGGCGGGACGGTATGCCTGTGTGCCATCGACCGCGACGGTATGGCCGTGTCGCTCTTGCAGAGCCTGTACGAGCCATTCGGCTCCGGCGTGCTCGCCGGACACAGCGGGGTGGTGTTGAACAACCGCGCTGCGTGCTTCTCGGTGGAGGGGCGGGTGACGCCGGGCAAGCGGCCCTACCACACGCTGATCCCGGGGATGCTGACCGGCGAGGACGTGGTGGCCCCGTTCGCGGTGATGGGCGGGTTCATCCAGGCTCAGGCACACGTGCAGTTCGTCGTCGAGCTCGTGCGCAACGGGCTCGATCCGCAGGCGGCGCTCGATCGCGCGCGGTTCCGGATCGAAGGAGACCTGCTCATGCTCGAGGAGCCGCTCTGGCCGCGGGCGGACGAGCTCCGCGATGTCGGCCTCCGGGTGCAGGAGGGAGACGAGCGGCTGGCATTCGGCGGCGGTCAGGCCATCGTCAAGCGCGGAGACGTACTGCTCGGCGGCTCCGACGCCCGCAAGGACGGATGCGCGCTCGGGCTATGACTCGATCGGACTCCCGCTGATCACGTAGCGGAGCTGCCGGCGCCGTTCGTCGTCGGACTGCCCGGGGCGAAGCCGGCGGGGGCAACGGCGCCGGCAGGCGCGGGGACGGAGACAGTCCCGTTCTGAGCCCAGTACTGATAGACGTGGTGTTGGCGTCGTCGCAGCGTGCCGCGCCGAGGCACCCGCCTGAGGCTCATCAGCTTGGCGAACTCCCACAGCTCGGTGCTGGACAGCTCGACGTTGTCCTCCACCAGGGCGGTGAGCGGAGGATGACCAAGATCCTGCTCGGCCTGGGAGATGCTCTTGAGAACCGGACGGAGATCGAGGCTCGCGCTTTCCTGAGGCAGGACCTGCAGGACCCGATGCAGCAGGTCCGCATACGAGATCGTGCACGACGTCCGCGCCAGGTCGATCAGGATCTCGCGCGTCTTCTCCTCGAGCAGCCTCTCGTTCAGGCTCCCCAGAGCTGCCTCGGCGGTGTAAGCGCCAAGAGCTCTGTAGGCCTCGAACTTCTCGTCGTTGAAGAGCTGATCGAAGATCGAGTCGTTTGGAAAAAGCTTGTCCTTCGTCTGGAAGGCGCGCACGTCCCATGGCGCTTCGTCGGTCACCGCGGTCTTGCAGAAGACGAGTGTCCCTTCGTCGCACGTCGTCCGATAGCGGAAGTGGCCGATCACGTGATCCTTCGCCGGTGGATCGTCGGGCCCGCCGGGACGCAGCTGAGCCGGATCGATGTCGATGTCGACCTCGACCTCGCTGCGCGCCAGCGCGATCGCCTCACCGAGGGTGGTGAAGGTCTCCGGACGGTCGCCACTGGCGTCAAAGCAGTAGATCATGGTGCAGCCACGCCGTAGCAGCTCGACCAGACCGAGGTTCTCGTAATGACCGCCGTCGGTGATGTAGAGATACTTGTGATTCAGCTTGTGGGTGCCGAGGAGCTCGTGGAGCAGGTACCAGGGCGGCGGGTACACCCGGTGCGTGATCATCCGCGGTTGCAGGTGACCGGCCCACCGGGGGTTCGGTAGCCACACGCCGAGCCGTAGATTCGTCATCGCGAGCAAGAAGGTCAACGCGCGGATGCTCTTCTTGCCCATCGTCGGGGCCAGGGCAGCGCCTGACATGGCGACGGCGGCGGGCAGTGTGATGTCTCGGCTCCGGCCCCCGATCAGATCCTCGTATTCATTCGTGGACATCGCTCCCACGATCGGGCCGCCCAACTCGCGCGCGCTGAACACGAACGGGATCGCGTTCCGACCGGGCGGCGTCGCACCCTCGTCCGAGATGTTGGCGGCGGCGCAGAGCAGCAACTCGGGGATCCTGCCGGGGTGGGCGTCGGCGTCGACCGGAAGAGCCCCGCCGGCGTCCGGGCGCAGGTCGGAAAGGGGGTACAGCGTCTCGTACGCGAGCGCGTTCACGTTCGTAGCGCCGGCACGTTCGACGAAGAAGGCCGAGCTGAGCCGCCGGCGATAGAACGGGTGAAGGGACCACTGCGTCAGATCGCCGAACAGCCCGACGACGAGCAGGAATATCGCCGCCGCACCAAAGAAGACCCATTGAATGTGGCGCGGGCCGTTGGCGGCGGCTTCGTTCGTGAACCACAAGAAGGCGGACAGCACCACGAGCGGGCCTGCGACGGCTCCCGCGAACAGCGCAACGTAGGACCGCCGACGAGCGAGGAAGGCGCGGAACGCGCCTAACGCCGCGGCGGCCAGCGCTCCGACATTGATGAGCTGGAGAAGGCCGGTTGCCCTCGCCGTGCAGCCCTCTGCCATGGCGACCTTGCTCGAATCTCCGCACGAACTTGCGGCCGCCGCCCCGTGGTTGGCCATTCCGGCCAGATGGGCAGCGCCCTGCAGCGTCGCTGCCGGCCCCTGACCGCGAAGGAAAGCCAGGAGCGCGGGTACGCCGATCACGAAGAAGGCGACCATCAGCGTGAGTGAGAGCATGCGCACCGACCACGCCTCGAGGAAGGCGCACGTGGTCTCCTTGATTCCCTTGAATACGAGGTCCGGCAAGCCGGCCAGCAGCCATAGTCCCGCCAGGATCGCCACCGGAAGCCATGACGCGATGCCGAAGTGGATCGCTCCGAAGTGGTTCGGTATGTGCAGCGCCGGATAGATCGACGAGCTGCCGAGCAGCCACCCGTAGGGCGCGGCCACGACATAGATGATGCAGGCGAGGAAGACCAGGTTCACGGTCATTCCGAGCAGCATGCGCAGGAACAGCCGGACCTTGCCGCTGAGCCAGCCCGGCGCCAGGTAAGAGCTGTTGTTGCGCAGGTGCTGTTCCTCGGGCGAGCCGGGAGCATAAGCCGCTACGTCTCCCAGATCGCCGTCGGACCTGGACGCCACGGTCGCGATCGAGGCGGCGATGTAGGACCCACCGGATACCGCCGCCAGATACTGAGCGCGATCGAGCACTCCGTGACGCTGCAGAACTTGAAGCGCGCCCAAGTTGTACGCCGCGGAGCGAATGCCGCCGCCCGAGCAGGCGATCCCGATCCGGCCCGGCTTCGGCGGCACCACCGGGCCGGGGGCGACCATCGGCGGTGGCGGTGTTTGCCCCGTCAGCCAGTGCTTGACGCGGAGCGGGAACGGCCGCTTGTCCCGCGCCTCACTCGCGCTGCGAATGCCCGATTTGTCGATCAGGAACGATTGTTCCGCCGACTCATCCTCACTCACGCCTTCGCCCCCAATGCTACGTACAGCTCGTTACCAGAAAGGCGAGGCAACGGTACGTCCGGCTCAGGCGAAAGTCAACACCGGGTTGGTCCTCACCTCTCGATACGGCGGGGTCAATTACTCACTAAATCTCACCGTTGCTGTGCAAAGCGGCGCATGCCATGAAGGCGTACTGAAATAGTCAAAGGCACGCGCGCGGGTGCCGGACAGTAAGGGCTTTCTTGAGATTAGCCCCGCCGGTACCACCGCGGCGATGTCGTCGGCGGGGGCTTGAGAGCGGCGCGCACGACGATCATGCTGGGCTCGCCCGCGCCGACCGAGCGGCTCAGGGCCGCCTCGAACTCCGGGCCGAAGCCGTCGAGCGACACGGCCGGCAGCCCGAACGACGCCGCCAGCGCGGCGAAGTCAGGCGTGAGCAGATCGACGCCGAACGGCTCCTCGCCGGCGCGCGCCTGGTCGAAGCGCAGCATTCCGTAGCCGCCATCGTCGACGAGCACGATCGTCACCGGGATCCGGTCCTGCACGACGGTGGCGAGCTCGCCGCACGCGAACAGGAAGCCGCCGTCGCCCGTCACGCACACCGTCGGGCCCACGTCGGCCAGGGCGGCTCCGAGCGAGGCCGGGAAGGCGAAGCCGAGCGTGCCCCATCCCATCGGGAAGGCGAGCTTGCGCGGGAGCGCCACCCGCCGGTAGCCGGCGAGCCAGTAGCCGGGGATGCACATGTCGGCCACGACGATCTGCGTCGCGGGGCAGCACGCGCTCGGTGACCGACAACCAGGCGGCCGCCTGCTCGTCGTCGTCGCGGACCTCCGTGGCGACGCGCTCGGTGACACGCCGCAGGCGATCGCGCAGCGCTTCCAAGTCGCCACCGTTCCGAACAAGCGGCAGGAGCCGCTCCAGCACCTCACGCGCGTCCCCCAGCAACGTCACGTCGGCGGCGTAGCTCTTGTTGGCATCCGCCTCGTCGACGTTGATCGCGATCAGCTTCGGTGGCGCCGGCATCAGCCAGTTCTGGGTCATCATGCCGTCGAGGTCGCTTCCCACCGCCACGACCAAGTCGGCCTCGTCCCACAGCTCCCCGACGGGCCGGGCGTGCGGCGGACCGGGCACGAAGCAGGGATGCTCGGGCGGGAGCACGCCACGTCCCGCGTACGTCGTCAGCACGGGGGCGGCGAGGCGGCGGGCGAGCTCGCCGACCAGCTCGCCCGCGCCGGAGCGAACCGCGCCGCCGCCGGCCCAGATGAGCGGTCGCCGAGCGCCGGCAAGGAGAGCGGCCGCCGGGCCTCCGTCCAGCGCCGGAGCCGGAGCCGGCGCGGGCGCAGCGGGCGCCGGAGGCGACGAGGGCGCAGCCGACGCGGACAGGAAGTCGGTGGGGATCTCCAGGTACACCGGTCCGCTCTGAGGCACGAGCGCTTCGGCCGCACAAGACGCGACCGCGCCGGCGATCTCGCCCGGCGCGGCCAGCACACGCGCCGCCTTGGTCACCGGTCCGAACATCGCGGCCTGGTCGCGCGTCTCGTGCAGCACGCCGCGATACACACCTGGACGCCGAAGCCCCGAGGGGACGTCGGTGGCGATGACCAGCACCGGCGATGCCGAGGCCATCGCCTCACCGGTGGCGCCGAGCGTGTTGGCTGCGCCCGGTCCGGTGGTGACGAGCGCGACGCCGAGACGGCCGGTGGCGCGCGCATACCCGTCCGCGGCGTAGACCGCCGCCTGCTCGTGGCGCACCCCGACGAGCCGGATCCTCGAATCAGACAGCGCCTTCCAGATCGCCAGGTTGTGCACCCCGGGGAGGCCGAACGCGAGCTCGACGCCGATCTGCTCGAGCGTCTCGACGAGACGCGCCGCTCCGGTGGCGGTCAACGCTGGCAGGCCGGGCACCAGTAGGTCGTCCGGCCGCCGATACGGGCCCGGTCCAGCCGATGGCCGTCACGCGGGCAGACGCCCTCACGCTCGCGCGCGCCGATGAAGCGTCCGGTGTGGGCGCCCCCGAGGCGGATGGCCGAGCGAACTGCGGCGCGGACCTCGCGGCGGAGCCGATCGAGGTCCTCGAGCGACAGGCTCGAGGTCAGGCGCGTCGGCGCGATCCGCGCCTGCCACAGGATCTCGTCGGCGAGCAGGTTGCCGATGCCGGAGATGGCGTGCTGGTCGAGCAGGCGGGCCTTGATCGGTGTGCGGCCGGCGCCGATCAGCCGACGGAACTCCTCGCGTCCGACCTCGGCCGCGTCCGGGCCGACGTGCGAGAAGTCGGGGTTGAGCACGGCGCGCCCCAGCCGGCGCTTGTCGCGCAGGACCAGCCGTCCGCCGTCATCGAAATGCAAAGCGAAACGATCCCAGCGCGAGGTGTCCTCCGGGTCGACCACGATCCGGCCCGGCCATCCCGAGGTGCAGCCCGAGCGCCGGGCCGTCGTCGGTCTCCATCCACATGAACTTCCCGCGGCGGTGCGCGCTCGCCAGCGTGTGGCCGACGAGCGCGTCGGCGATCTCGCCAGGCGCGTGCGGCCGGCACACGTAGCTGTCCCGGTCATCGACGGCGGCGATCCGCCGGCCTAGGACGGACTCGAGCGTCTGACGCGCGCGCTCTGCCTCAGGGAGTTCGGGCACACATCCAGCGTACCCACGAGACACCCGAGGCTCACTGCTTGACCAGGGTCGCGACGGTCACGTGCGGCCAGTGGATGCCGTTGAAGTCGAGCATCACCGTCTGGGTGTACTGCAGCTGGAGCTTGTCGGGATGCCCGCCCGTCCCGGCGATAGTCTCGATCCAGAAGGTCGCGTCGACCTGGGTGGCCTTGGCATTACCTCCGGCGGGGGTCGTGCTGGTGGCCAGGAACGCGGTGTTGGCGGTTCCGCCGCCGCCATGGATCGGGTTGTTGGTCGTCGACACGTGGAGGAAGGTCCTGCTCTTCATGCTCGTTCCCTGGAGCGAGTCTTGAAGCGCCTTCTGGATCACGCTGTTGGGGTTCTTGACGATGTCCTGCGTCACCGACCCCGGGCCGGAGCGGAACGGCGTCGGGATCGAGAGGTTCAGCTCGGTGAAGATTCCCGCCACCGAGTTGAAATCGCTGTTGGCGTGCGGCGGGTTCCCGAAGAAGAACGGGCAGGATGTTGTTGTCCGGGATCACCTGTGGACCGCCCGCCAGCACCTGCGCGTTGCCCTGAGCGAGGATCACCGTGCCGTGCGGGATCGAGGCCATCCGCACCACGGTGGCGGGCTCGCTCGGATCGCTGGTCGGCGGTACGGTGGCCCAGATCCCGGGCTCGACGTGGAGCCCAGCCCCGCTGATCGCGCCGGAGATCTGCTGCATGTAGGTGACGCCGAACATCTCGATGTCGGGCATCGCCAGGCCGCGGTTCGGGATCGGGCCGTTGATCCTGGTGAAGGTCAGCGTCTCGTCGGTGAGATTCAACTCCAGGAAGCGATCCTGCGTGGCCGCGGGGTTGTGCGGTCGCCAGATCGCGTTGAACCCCTGGCCCTTCCAGGTCCCGGGAAGTTGCGCCAGCGGGCCGAGCGGATCGGCCGGCGTTCCGTGCGCGGTTACCAGCGCCTGAGCGGTCTGCGCAGGCAGCGCCTCCGGCGTGCTCAAACCAGCGAAGGCGAAGTCGGCATCGGTTTCTACGGCTACGGTCACAGCTCTCTCCTCGTCGCTTGGCGCCAGTCACGCGAGCGGTGATGGTCGTGGCGACCCCGCCGCCGGTGCCTCTTCGATTGGTAACTGTCAATCCCTGAACGCCCCGGGATCGACGGCGACGTTAACCGGTGGCTCACCGCTCCAGTGAGAAATTTGTCACTGGTACGTCAACGTCACAACGTTTGGTGAGCTTTAAGGGGCCAGCCGGCGCTTGACTACCTTGGCCATCGGCTGCGGGAGGACCTCGAGCGCGCGCAGGGCGTACGGCATCGCCTTCAGTTGAAACGGAGTGAACCTCGCCGGTACCACCGCCTCGATCAGATGCGGACCCGGTTCGCTGATCGCCCGCTCGAGCGCCTCGGTCAGGCCCTCGGCAGTGTCGGGCCGCTCGGCGGGAACGCCGAAGCCGCGAGCGATCGAGACGAAGTCGAGCTCGGGCCGGCTGAGGTCGAGCTGTGACTTGGCCTTGGGGCCGGCGGCCTTGGCGCCGACGCGGGCAAGCTCCATGTTGAGGATCGCGTACGACTGGTTGTTGAACAGGATCACCGTGATGTCGAGCTCCTCGCGCGCCATGGTCCAGAGCGACTGGATCGTGTAGAGCGCGGAGCCGTCCGCCTGGAGCGCGAGCACCGGGCGGTCGGGACAGGCGACGGCGGCGCCGACAGCGACGGGCAGACCCTGTCCGATCGCACCGCCGGTCAGCGTCAGGACATCGTGGCGCGGGCAACCCGCGGTGGCGGCGGCGAGGGTGGCGCCCGAGGTGACCGCCTCCTCGGAGAGAATCGCCCCCTCCGGCAGCACGGCGGCGACTGCCTGGCAGACCTTGTCTGCCGTCAGCTCGCCGGTGGGACGCTCGGGCCGCCCCGCCGGGACCGGGCGGGTCGCCTGTCCGGCCGCGCCCACCGCGTCCTCGAGCGCGCGCAGGCTTCCGGAGACGTCGTCGCTCGACGAGGCGAGCACGAGCACCTCGCACCCCTCGGGGACCAGCGAGCTCTTCTTGCCCGGGTAGGCGAAGAACGACACCGGGGCCTTGGCGTCGACGAGGATCAGGTGCCGCAGCCCCTGGAGCTGGCTCGACGCCATCTCGGGGATGTACGCGAGGCGCTCCGGGTTGGGAAGACCGGCGCCTCGCTCGAGTCGCGTGGGGAACACGCCCGCGAGCAGCCTGGCCCCGGTGGCGGCCGCGATCCGGTCGGCCGAGACGAGCGCCGTCCTCGCGCTGTGCCCGGCCGCCGAGCAGGATCGCCGCCGTGTCGCCACCCCGGAGCGCGCTGGCCACCTGGGCCACTACCTCGTCACTGGCCGTGGGGGCGACCGCGAAAGCGGGCGCGTCCGCGGGAGACGCACCCTCGGACCACGACACGTCGGCGGGCAGGATCAGCGTGGCGACCTGGCCCGGGCGGCCCCACCGCGGTGGCGATCGCCTCGGCGGCATCACGCGACAGGTCCTCGGTGCGCTGCGACGTCCGCACCCACGGGGAGACGTTGCGCGCCACCGTCTCGATGTCGGACTGGAGCTGCGCGTCGTACTTGGTGTGGTAGGTGGCGTGGTCGCCGACGATGTTGACGATCGGGACCTGTCCCTTGCGCGCGTTGTGCAGGTTGGCGAGCCCGTTGCCGAGCCCGGGTCCCAGGTGGAGCAGGGTCGCGGCGGGCCGCCCGGCCATCCGCGCATAGCCGTCGGCGGCGCCCGTGGCGACGCCTTC
Organism: uncultured Solirubrobacterales bacterium; assembly: GCA_963710305.1. Taxonomy (GTDB): domain Bacteria; phylum Actinomycetota; class Thermoleophilia; order Solirubrobacterales; family Solirubrobacteraceae; genus Palsa-465. Next base: position 168,981 of record CAVPZV010000003.1, read on the forward strand.
GAACATCGCCAGGACGGCGCGCATCTCCGGGACCGAGTCCAGCGCCGCGACGAAGTGCATCTCAGACGTGCCGGGGTTCGTGAAACACGTCGTCACGCCGGCGTCGACGAGCGTGCGGATCAAGGCTTGAGCACCGTTCATGCCCGCGATCATCGCTGATCGGGCGCCCGCCGTGTGGCGCCCGCCTCCAGCGCGTAGAGTCCCTGCCGTGACGCTCGTCGTGCTCACCGGCGCAACCCGCGGCATCGGGCAGGCCGCCGCGATCGAGCTCGCCCGGCGCGGCGCCGACCTCGCGCTCGTCGGGCGCGACCCCGAACGCGTCGAAGCGGTGGCGAGCGAGGCCGCCCAGGCGGGACAGGGCGCGACCGTGCAGGGCCACGTCGCGGACCTGACGCTGATGGCGGAGGTGCGCAGGCTCGCCGATGAGCTTCGCGAGCGCTACGAGCACATCGACGTTCTCGCCAACAACGCGGGCGCGCTGTTCGCCTCGCGCCGGGTGACCGATGAGGGATTCGAGCTGACGTTCGCGCTCAACCACCTGGCGCCGTTCCTGCTCACCAACCTGCTCCGCGACCGGCTCGGGGGCGGCCGCGTGGTGACCACGACCTCCGACGCGCACACATCCGGGCGCCTGGATCTCGACGACCTCCAGTCGGAGTCCTCGTTCAGCGCGATGCGCGTCTACGGCACGAGCAAGCTGTGCAACATCCTGTTCACGCGCGAGCTCGCCCGTCGCGCGCCCGAGCTGCACGCCAACTGCTTTCACCCCGGTACGGTGCGGACCGGGTTCGGCAAGAACGACAACGGCATCTGGCGGATCCTGACCACGCTGGGCGGCCCCTTCTTCCGCTCGCCGGACCGCGGCGCCCGCTCGCTGGTGTGGCTGGCGCTGTCCGAGGAGGCGGCGAGCCTGACCGGCGAGTACATCGAGGACGAGAAGGTCGCCCAGCCCAGCGAGGCGGCCCGCGACGATGACCTCGCCCAGCGGCTGTGGGAGCGCAGCGAGGAGCTGGTGGGGCTCGCGGTTAGCCCGGTGCCGGCCTCGCCGAGCGGCCGGCGCGTCAGGGCCAGGGCGGGACGACCCGCTCGGCGCCGGCGCGGCGTAGCTGACCACCTACCATCGCGAGTGTCCAGCCCGACAGGCTCCGGTCGTCGAGCAGCACCCCGGCGCCCCGTGGCGGGGTCGCCCGCAGGCGGAAGGCACCGCGGACGTTCGCGGCCTGCTGCGCGGCGTTCGCCATCTCGCGCTGAGCCGGCCGCGCGCAGGCGCGCTCGACGAGCGGCACGTACGGCACCCCGAGCAGCGCAGCCACACGGCCGCCCAGGCGGTCGAGCGCGTTCCCGGCCGAAACCGATGGCACCGATGTGAGCCACGATGGGCCGGACTCACGCGCGATGTCCGCCAGTGCGGCGACCACATCGTCCTCGAACTCGCCGTCACGCAGGCCCCGCTCGACGGCCGGCCACCACCCGCCGTCGCCGAACCGCGCCAGGGCCCACCCGGGCTCGACGAGCACGTCCACGGGGATCTTGCGCATGACCCCGGCGCTGTCGGGCGCCATCTTCTTGACGTCGAGCGCGATGGGCGTGGAGCGAAGATGGCGGCCCGCCGCCTCGACCAGCGCCGTGTCGACCGGGGCGTCGAAGCGCGGACCCGCGCACACCGAGCAGCGCCCGCAGTCCTGCGGCTCCGGGTCGTCGAGCTCCTCCTGCAGCGTGCGCATCAGGCAGCGGCCGTCCGAGCCGAAGCGCGACATCGCCTCCTGCTCGGCCCGGCGCAGTGCGGTCACCTGCGCGTAGCGCTCGCCGTCGTAGCTCCAAGAGGCGTCGGGCACGAGCGTCCACCGGCTCCCGGCGCGCGCGACCGCTCCCTCGACATCCAGGATCTTCAGCATCGCCTCGAGGCGGCCCATCCCGAGGTTGACCACCGCCATCAGCTCACGGGTCGTGCGCCCGTCGGGTCCGGCGAGCTCGAGCTCATCCAACACCGCTCCAACGCGCTCGCGATCGGGAAACGCCTGCTCGATGAAGAAGTCCTGGATGCGCCGGTCCTCCCCGCCGCGCAGGAGGATCACGTCGGCATGCTCCACCGCGCGCCCGGCGCGGCCGATCTGCTGGTAGTAGGACACGACCGAGCCCGGGGCCTGGTAATGCACGATGAACCTGATGTCCGGCTTGTCGTAGCCCATGCCGAGCGCGCTCGTGGCCACGACCGCCTTGACCTCGTTGCGCAGCAGGCGCTCTTCCGCGTCGATCCGGTCCTCGGTTGGCTGATCCCCGCTGTACGCCACGGCAGAGATCCCGCGCGAGGACAGGAAGCTCGCCACCTGGTCGGCGTCCCGCTTGGTCAGCGTGTACACGATCCCGGACCCGGGCAGGGCGGGCAGGTTCGCGGCGAGCCAGGCGAGTCGCTCGGCCGGGCGTGGGCGCGAGAGCACCTCCAGCCGTAGGCTCGAGCGCGCGAGCCGGCCGCGATACGAGCGCAGCGGCTCGCCGTCGGAAAGCTGCTCGGCCACGTCCTCGACGACGCGGTCGTTGGCCGTGGCGGTCGTGCCGAGCACGGCCACGCGCGGCGGGAGCGCGACGAGCATGTCCTTGACCCGCCGGTAGTCCGGACGGAAGTCGTGGCCCCAGTCGGAGATGCAATGCGCTTCGTCGATCACGAGCAGCCCGACGGAGGCGGCGAACAGGGGCAGCATCTGATCGCGGAAGCGAGGGTTGTTCAGCCGCTCGGGGCTGATCAGCAGCAGATCGACGCTGCCCGCGCCGAGCCGGTCGCGCACCCCGTCCCACTCCTCGCGGTTGGTGCTGTTGATCGTGTGCGCGCGCAGCCCCAGTCGCTCGGCGGCGGCGATCTGGTTGCGCATCAGCGCGAGCAGCGGGCTGACGATCAGAGTCGGGCCCGCTCCGGCCTCGCGCAGCAGCGCGGTGGCGAGGAAGTAGACCGCGGACTTTCCCCAGCCGGTGCGCTGCACGCACAGCACGCGCGCGCGGTCCGTGACGACGTCGCGGATCGCCTCGAGCTGCCCGGGCCGGAACTGCGCCGCCGGGTCGGCCGTGAGCGTACGCAGGCGCTCGCGCGCCGTCTCATCGAAGGTCACCGTTTCATGGTGGCAGGCGACCCGGAGCGACCCCGGGCGGAGCTACCGTCCCGAGGGATGCTCCACATCCACCGAGCCGAACGCGCCGACCGCCTGGCGGACGGGCTCGCGGACACGCTGCTCGAGCCGCTCGCGGACCCGTTCACGCCCGAGGTCGTCGCGGTGCCGACGCGCGGGATCGAGCGATGGCTGGCCCAGCGGCTCTCGACGCGGCTCGGGACGACGAGCCCGGAGCGCCACGACGGCGTGTGCGCCAACGTCGAGTTCCCGTTCCCGGGCCGGCTCGTCCTCGGCGCGATGGCCGCGGCGACCGGCATCGAGCCGGACGACGATCCGTGGCTGCCCGAGCGCTCGGTCTGGCCCCTGCTCGAGGTGGTCGACGCGTGCCTGGAGGAGCCATGGCTGTCCACGCTGAAGCGCCACCTGGAGGGCGCTCGCGCCGACCCCAACGAGCCGCCTCGGCGGTTCGGCGTCGTGCGCCACATCGCCGACCTGTTCGACCGTTACGGCGTGCACCGCCCGGACATGGTGTGCGGCTGGGCGCGGCAGGCGGGCGAGGGGTGGCAGCCCGAGCTCTGGCGAGCACTGCGCGCGCGGATCGGGCAGCCGAGCCCGGCCGAGCGGCTGAGCGGCGCGTGCGAGCGCATCCGGGAGCGCCCCGAGCTGCTCGACCTGCCCGAGCGTCTGTCGCTGTTCGGCCTGACCCGCCTGCCGCGCAATTACGTGAGCGTGCTGAACGCGCTGGCGGCGCAGCGCGAGGTGCACGTGTTCGTGCTGCACCCCTCCCCGGTCCTGTGGCAGGCGGTGGGCCAGATGAACGTAGGGGTGACGCGGCGCCACGAAGACCCGACCGTCGCCACGCCCAAGAACCGGCTGCTCGCCTCCTGGGGCCGGGACGCCCGCGAGCTCCAGCTCGTCCTGGCCGGCGCCGGCGACGCCGTCGAGGACCACCATGCGCTCGCGCCCACGGGAAGCCCCCCGACCCTGCTCGAGCGGATCCAGCAGGACATCCGCGCGGACCGCCAGCCCGGCGCCGGCAACCCGGCAGATGACCGCGCGGCGCCCGAGCCGGACGACCGCAGCATCCAGATCCACAGCTGCCACGGCCGGGCGCGCCAGGTGGAGGTGCTGCGTGACGCGATCCTGCACCTGCTCGACGAGGATCCGACGCTCGAGCCGCGAGACGTGATCGTGATGTGCCCGGACATCGAGACGTTCGCGCCGTTGATCGGAGCCACGTTCGGAGCGGGCCGCCGGCCCCGGTCCGAGGCGGTCGAGCCCGATGAGGAAGGCAGTCCGGACACACCGGCGCTTCCCGACCTCCGCGTCCGGCTCGCCGACCGCTCGCTGCGCCAGACGAATTCGCTTCTCACCGTCGTCTCGCAGCTGCTCGAGCTCGCCGACCAGAGGGCGACCGCGTCGCAGCTGCTCGACCTTGCGGCCCGCGAGCCGGTCCGCCGGCGGTTCCGCTTCGACGACGACGAGCTGTCGCAGATGCAGGACTGGATCGCCGCCAGCGGAATCCGCTGGGGATTCGACGGGCCGCACCGCGGGCCGTTCCAGCTCGCCGGCCTGAGGGCGGGCACGTGGCGAAAGGGCCTCGACCGGGTCCTCGCCGGGGTGACGATGACCGAGGAGAGCCGCCAGCTCGTGGCGGGGGTCCTGCCGCTCGACGACGTCGAGAGCGGCGCGATCGACCTGGCGGGACGCCTGGCCGAGTACGTCGAGCGCGTCCGCGTGGCGATCGACGCGCTGGGCACGGCGCAGCCGATCGACGGGTGGGCCGAGGCGATCCGCGCCGCCGCCGACGCGCTCACCGCCACGAGCGAGCGGGAGGCGTGGCAGCGGCGGGAGCTCGACCGCATCCTCGACGACGTGCTCGCGGAGTCGGGTCACGACGCGCAGCCCAGCCGCGCCACGCTCGAGCTGGCCGATATCCGCGCGCTCCTGGCCGACCGGCTCCGCGGCCGCCCCACGCGCGCCAACTTCCGCACCGGGCATCTGACCATCTGCACGCTGGTTCCGATGCGGTCGGTGCCGCACCGGGTGGTGTGCATCCTCGGCCTCGACGACGGCGAGTTTCCCCGCGGCGCTCACCGCGACGGCGACGACCTGGTGCTCCAGGATCCCGCACGTCGGCGACCGCGACGCCCGCGCGGAGGACAGGCAGATGCTCCTCGACGCGCTGCTGGCCGCCACCGAGCGCCTGATCATCACCTACACCGGCAACGACGAGCGCACGAACATCCGCCGGCCGCCCGCGGTTCCGGTGGGCGAGCTGCTCGACATGGTCGACCGGACGGGAGCGGCGCGGGACCGCGTGCTGGTCTGCCATCCGCTACAGCCGTTCGACCCGCGCAACTTCACTCCCGGAGCGCTGGTCGCCGGGGCGCCGTGGGGCTTCGACCCCCAGTCGCTCGCCGGCGCGCGCGTGCTCACCGGCACGGAGCGCGCCGCGCCGCCCCCATTCCTGGCCGAGCGGCTCCCGCCGACGAACGAGCCGGTGATCGAGCTCCATCGTCTCGTGCGGTTCGTGGAGCGCCCGATCCGCGCGCTCCTGCGCGACCGCCTCGGCGTCATCGTCCGGGAGAGCTTCGAGGAGCTCCAGGACGCGATCTCGGTCGAGATGGACGGCCTCGAGAAGTGGGGCGTCGGTCAGCGGCTGCTCGAGGGCGTGTTGGCCGGGGTGGATCTCGATGCCTGCGTGCGCGCCGAGCAGGCGCGCGGGCTGATGCCGCCGGGGCAGCTGGGGATCCCCGTGCTCAAGGACATCCGCGACGACGTCGGCCGGATCGCGGCCTGCGCCGCCGAGATCACCCGCGCCGCGCCGGTCAGCGTCGATGTCAACTTCGGCCTCCCCGACGGCCGCGCGCTGACGGGCACGGTCGCCGGCGTGTGCGGCGAGACGCTCCGCGTCGTCTCCTACTCCCGCGTGAAGCCACGGGATCGCATGCGCGCGTGGGTGCGGCTGCTGGCGCTGACGGCGGCCTTCCCCGACCGGCCGTTCGAGTCCGTGGTGATCGGCAGGGCGCGCAACGAGGCCTACCATGCGGACGTCACCGTCGTGCGCGTCCGGCCGCTCGGCGACGACGCCGATACGCGGCGCGCCACCGCGCTGCGCCACCTCGAGATCCTGATCGATCTGTACGACCGCGGGATGCGCGAGGTCCTGCCGCTCACCTCAGACGCGTCCGCGGCGTACGCCGCGGCGGTCGCCGCGGGAGGCAACGGCGTCGCGGCGGCGCGCAACGTGTGGAAGAGCAGCTACGAGTGGGACCGTGAGGACCGGGAGCCCGAGCATCGCCGGGTGTTCGGCGGCGAGATCGAGCTGGCGGAGCTGATGGCCGAGCCGCCGCGGCCCGACGAGGGCGGCGCCGGTTGGAACAGCGGCGAGGACACGCGCTTCGGCCGCTACGCCCGGCGGTTGTGGGACGGCCTGCTCACGGTCGAGGAGTTCAGCGACCGATGAGCACCGTCACCGCGAGCACCGAGTTCGACCTGTGCGGAGCGCTGCCCGAGGGCGTCACCGCGCTCGAGGCGAGCGCCGGCACCGGCAAGACCTACACGATCGCGGCGCTGGCGGCGCGCTACGTCGCCGAGGGAACGCCGCTCGAGCGGCTGCTGTTGATCACGTTCACGCGGATGGCCACGGGCGAGCTGCGCGACCGGGTGCGCGAGCGCCTCGTCCTGTGCGAGCAACAACTCGCCCTCGTCCTGGGCGGCGCGCCCGACCCTCACGAGGACCCGGTCGTGACGCTGCTCGCCACCGGCGACCGAACGACGATCGCGCAGCGTCACGAGCGTCTGGCCCGCGCGGTGGCGAACTTCGACGCCGCCACGATCGCGACCACGCACGGCTTCTGCCAGGAGATCCTGGCCGAGCTCGGCACGGTGGGCGACCTCGACCCGGACATCGCGTTCGTCGAGGACGTATCGGGCCTGCTCGAGGAGGTGCTCGACGACCTCTACGTTCGCCGCTTCCACGACCGTCCCGAGCGGCCGCGGTTCACGCGCGCCGAGGCCCTCACGATCGCGCGCGAGGCGGTGTTCCACCCGATGGCCGAGCTGGAGCCGAGCGACGCGCCCGCGGGGAGCACCGCCCAGATGCGCTACCGCCTGGCCGACCGAGTGCGCAAGGACCTCGAGCAGCGTAAGCGCCGGCAGGCGGTCATGACCTACGACGATCTGCTGACGCGACTGCGCGACACGCTCGGCGGGGCGAACGGGCCGGCGGCGCGGGAGCGGCTGCGTGCGCGCTACGAGGTCGTACTGGTCGACGAGTTCCAGGACACCGACCCGATCCAATGGCAGATCCTGCACCGCGCGTTCGCCGCCGACGGCATCACGCTGGTGCTGATCGCCGACCCGAAGCAGGCGATCTATGCCTTCCGCGGGGCCGACGTCTACGCCTACCTGATGGCCTCCAAGATGGCGCGGACGCGCGCGACGCTGCTCGAGAACCGGCGCAGTGACCAGCCGCTGCTCGACGCCTACGACGCGCTGTTCGAGAACGCCCGGCTCGGGCACGAGGAGATCGTGTACCGGGCCGCTCGGGCGACGGCGGCCCACCAGCGGCCGCGGCTCATCGATGCGCCCGACGACGCCGCGCTGCGCGTGCGCGTCGTGCGCCGCGACGAGCTCGGCATCCCGCTGACCAGAGAGGGGCACCTGCTCGTGCAGCCTGCGCGCGAGCACATCGCCCGCGACCTCGCCGCCGATGTCGTCCGGCTCCTGTCCTCGAGCGCGCAGCTCGAAAGCCGCGCGCCCGACGGGACGCCGATTTCGCGTGAGCCGATCTGCCCGGGAGACATCGCCGTGCTCGTGCGACGCAACGCCGACGCCGAGCTCATCCGCGACGAGCTCCACGCCTCCCGTGTGCCGGCGGTGATCAACGGCGCCGGCAGCGTGTTCGCCGCGCCGGCGGCGCGCGACTGGCTGTGGCTGCTCGAGGCGCTCGAGCGTCCCTCTTCGGCCGCCCGCGCGCGAACCGCGTCGCTGACCCCCTTCCTCGGCTGGGATGCCCAGCGCGTGGCGTGCGCGTCGGAGGCCGAGTGGGACGGCCTGCACCGGCGCCTGCACCGCTGGAGCCGGGTCTTGCGCGACAACGGCGTCGCGGCGCTCACGCAGGCGATCGCCGCCGGGGAGGGCCTGGCCGCGCGCATGCTCGCCATCGCGGAGGGCGAGCGGCGGCTGACCGACGTCAACCACCTGGCCCAGCTGCTGCACCGCGCTGCCACGGCCGAACGGCTCGGGGTCAGCGCGCTGCGCGCGTGGCTGGCCGAGCGGATGGCCGACGCGGCGCGCGACGAGGCGGAGGAGGAGCGCGCACGACGGCTGGAGTCGGACGCCGAGGCGGTGCAGGTACTGACCATCCACCGCAGCAAGGGCCTCGAGTTCCCCGTCGTCTACGCGCCGTTCCTGTGGGACCCGACCTGGATCCGCACACGTGAGCCGGTCTCCTTCCATGACCCGGCACTCGGCAACCGGCACACGATCGACGTCGGGCTCGAGGGCCGTGGCTGGCGCGCGCACGCTCGCCAGCACCGGATCGAGCAGCGCGGCGAGGACCTGCGGCTGGCCTACGTCGCGCTCACCCGCGCCAAGCACCAGGCCGTGATCTGGTGGGCGCCGTCGAGGGACAGCCGGAACTCGGCGCTGGCCCGCCTGCTCTGGGGCCGCGACGACGCCGGCAACGTGGCCCCCGAGGGAAGTGCGGAGCCGCCCAGCGACGCTGCCGCGGATGCCCGGCTTCAGGCGCTCGCCGCCAAGGCGCCGGGACGGATCAGCGTGGAGCCGGCGAGCGTCGGGCTCGGCACGGCGTGGAGCCCTCCGCTCCCGCAGGCGCCCGAGCTGCGCGCCGCCACGTTCGAACGCGAGCTCGACCTGCGCTGGCGACGGACCTCCTACTCGGACATCACCGCCGAGTCGCACGATCCGCTCGTCGCCAGCGAGCCCGAGCGCCCGATGCTGGACGACGAGCCCGCCGGTGCTGCGCCGCCGCCGGCCGGCCGGGCGCCGCGGCGGGGACGAAGCCGACCGGCCCTCGCTGCTGGGCACGATGCCGGCCGGCATCGAGTTCGGGACGTTCGTGCACACCGTGCTCGAGGCGACCGACTTCGCCGCCGTCGATCTCGACGCCGAGCTGCGCGAGCGTGTCGCTCGCGGCGGGATCGCGGCGCGGAGCGTGAGCTGGGAGATCGCGCGGGCGCCGTCCCCGGGCTGAAAGCCGCGATCGAGACGCCGCTCGGCGGGCTCGTGGACGACATCCGGCTGCGCGACCTGAACCGCAAGGACCGCCTCGACGAGCTCGGGTTCGAGCTGCCGCTGGCCGGCGGCGACGATCCGACGGGGCGGCTGACCCTGCAGGCGATCGCCGGAGCGCTGCGGGCGAACCTGCCGCCGTCGGACCCGATGGCCTCCTACGCGGCGCGCCTGGACGACCCCACGTTGCGTGCGAGCGTGCGCGGCTTCCTCACCGGCAGCATCGACCTGGTGATGCGCCTGCCCGGGCCGCGCTTTGCGATCGTCGACTACAAGACGAACTGGCTCGGTGCGGCCGACGAGCCGCTGACCGTACGGAGCTATGCCCCGGCCGCGCTCGCCGCCGAGATGCAACGGGCGCACTACGGGCTGCAGGCCCTGCTCTACATGGTGGCGCTCCACCGTTACCTCCGAGCGCGGATGCCCGGTTACGCGCCCGAGTCCCATCTGGCCGCCGTGCTCTACCTGTTCGTCCGGGGCATGGCCGGACCCGACACGCCCATCCTCGACGGAGCGCGGTGTGGTGTGTTCGCGTGGAGCCCGCCCGGCGCGCTCGTGCAGGCGCTGAGCGACGTGCTCGACGGCGGTGCCGCGTGAGCATGACGACACAGCCGCCACCGGACCGGTTCGACGCGCGGCGCGCGCTCGGCGCGCCCGGGCTGCTGCGCACGTTCAACGACGCCGGGGTGCTGAGCGCCGCGGATGTGCACGTGGCGATGCGGCTGGCCGAGCTGGGCGGCGAGACGAGCGAGGAGGTGGGGCTGGCGATCGCGCTCGCCGTACGCGCGCCGAGACGGGGCCATGTGTTCGTGGACCTCGCCACGATCCGAGACACCGCCACGATCGACACGGAAGACGAGGCCGTCGACGTCTCGTCGCTGCCGTGGCCGGTGGCGTCGACGTGGCCGAGCACGGTCGCGGGAAGCCCGCTCGTCGCCGTCGGGGAGGACGATCCATCCCTCGACCAACCGCTCCGCCTGGCCGGGACGCGGCTCTACCTCGACCGTTACTGGCGCGAGGAGCTCTCGGTGGCGCGCGACCTGGGCGCGCTCGCGGCGCGCGGCACGCTGGAGGTGATCGCCGGCGGCCCGGGCACCGGGAAGACGACGCGCGTGGCCAAGCTCGTCGCGGAGCTGATCGAACAGGCTCCGGCCGGGCGACCGCCCCTGATTGCGCTCGCGGCTCCCACGGGGAAGGCGGCGGCGCGCCTTCAGGAGGCGGTGCACCACGAGGCCGAGCGTCTGCCCCTGAGCGCGCAGACGCGGACGCTCGTGCGCGGCCTGGGCGCTTCGACGCTTCACCGGCTGCTCGGCTGGCGACCCGGCAGTCACAGCCGGTTTGCCCACGATCGCGGCAACCGGCTGCCGCACGACGTGGTGATCGTCGACGAGACCTCGATGGTGTCGCTGTGGATGATGGCTCGGCTGACCGAAGCGGTCCGCGCGGACGCGCGGCTGATCCTGGTCGGAGACCCGGGGCAGCTCGCATCGATCGAGGCCGGCGTCGTCCTGGGCGACATCGTCGACTCCGCGAGGACCGCCGGGTACGCCGGCATCGACGTCCTCGAGCAGGTGCACCGCTACGGCGGCGGGATCGCACGGCTGGCCGATGGGATCCGCGCCGGTGACGCAGACGCCGTGGTGTCGGTCCTGTCCGAGGGGCTCCAGGACGTGCGCTGGCACGCAGCGGACGCGCTCGAAGCGGATCTGGCCGGGCTGGAGGAGCGCTCGGCAGCAGCCGCTCGTCAGGTCGCGGAGGCGGCGCGCAGGGGCGCGGCCGGCGAGGCGCTCACGGCGCTGAAAGCGTTCCGGCTGCTGTGCGCTCACCGCCGGGGACCGTATGGCGTGAGCCACTGGAGCTCGCGCATCGAGGGCTGGCTGGGCCAGGAGATCGAGGACATCGAGCAGCGCGACTACGTCGGGCGACCGCTGCTCGTGACCGAGAACGACTACGAGCTCGGGCTCTACAACGGAGACACCGGCGTGATCGTGCAGGGCGCGGACGGACCGCCGGTCGCCGCGTTCGAGCGAGGGGATCGCCTGCTCACGGTCAGCCCGCTCCGGCTGAGCGCGGTCGAGACCGTGTATGCGATGACGATCCACAAGAGCCAGGGGTCGCAGTTCGACGTGGCCGCCGTACTGCTGCCGGCCGAGGGGTCGCGCATCCTCACGCGCGAGCTGCTCTACACGGCGGTGACGCGCGCGCGGCGCGAGTTGATCCTCGTCGGCAGCGAGGAGACCGTGCGCCGTGCCGTGGAGCGGCCGGTGGCGCGGGCGTCGGGCCTGAGCGAGCGGCTGACGTGGGCGAAAGTGTCCAGAAGGCGTCCAGAGGGCCTAAAGGTTTCGCCGCAATTGCTCGATACGGGCAATGTTTGAGTTGTAAATGGCAAACCCGTCGTGAGGCGGGGACGCAAAGCAAGAGGTCTCGCAAGGTCGCGAGATAGCTCGGCTGCCTGCTCAGGCATCTACCGCTCAAACAACAGATGGAGGACAAGGATGTCGAAGTTCAAGCTGCGCCATCTTCAGCTGATGCTCGCGATCCTGTCGGTGATCGCGCTGGTCGTGGTCACAGGAGCCGGCTGGAAGTTCGCATGACGGAAGGCCGCGGTCGGGCGTCCCGGCGATCTGCCGGGGCGCCCGTACCAAGACCATGAAGCTCCGAACTCATCACCCCGGTCCATGTCTTCTGCGTCGCGGTGGCCTTTGGCGGCATCGCGCTGCTGGCTGCGTTGCTCGCCGCGTCGCACCTCGACGCGCGTCCCTTCGGGACGATCGAGTTCATCGCGCTCGCCCCCAGCATCATGGTCGGGGAGCTGTTCCCGCTCGAGCTGCCGCGCCGTTCGGGCGACGGCGAGGTGACGGTGTCGGCGATGTTCTCGTTCGCTCTCCTGCTCGGATGCGGACTGGTGCCCGCGCTGGCGGCACAGCTCGCCGCGTCGCTCGCTCAGGACCTGTACGCCCGTAAGCCCTGGTGGCAGATCGGGTTCAACGTCGGCCAGTACACCCTCTCGCTGGCCGCGGCCGCCGCCGTGCTGTGGCTCACGTCCGGCGTTCCCCTCCTGCACATGGGCCGTGGACGGGCCGACCTCGGACCTGTGATGTGCGCCGCAGCCGGCTTCTTCGTCGTCAACCTGCTGCTGGTCACGCGCGCCACCACCTTCAACGAGGGGACGCCGTTCCTGCGCGCTATGCGTACCGACCTCTCGTTCGGCTTCTCGGTCGGGGCGGTGCTCCTCTGCCTCGCGCCCGTCGTCAACACCGTCCTGCACTACCGCGCGGAGCTCTACCCGCTGCTGTTCGCGCCGCTGATCGGTATCTACGCCACGGGGCTTCAGTCGATTCGCACGGCCACGGCCGAGCATGAGGCCACCCACGACAGCCTGACCGAGCTGCCCAACCGCCGCTGGTTCCGGGACGCCGTGAGCCGCGCGCTCAAGGGAGGCCAGCTGCGGACCGGTGGGCTGCTGCTGGTCGACCTCAACGGCTTCAAGGAGGTCAACGACACACTCGGCCATCACCACGGCGACCTCGTGCTCCAGGAGATCGGGCCGCGGCTGCGCAAGGCGTTCCGCAGCGAGGACCTGGTGGCGCGCCTCGGCGGCGACGAGTTCGCGGTGTTCATGCCCGCCGCCGACAGCGACGCGGCGCAGTCCGCCGTGCAGCGCCTCCAGGACGCGCTGCACACGCCCGTGGACGTGGACGGCATCAGCATCGAGCTCGACGCCAGCATCGGCCTCGCCTGGTACCCGGAGCACGGCGCACGACGTGGACACGCTCCTGCAGCGCGCGGACGTCGCCATGTACCGCGCAAAGGCGAGCCACCACGCGCTCGTCACCTACCGCCCGGAGGACGACTACCACAGCCCGGCGCGCCTCGCCCTCGTCGCCGACCTGCGGCGCGCCCTGGGAGACCAGCAACTCGTGCTCCACTACCAGCCCCAGGTCGACCTGGAGCTCGGCGTTCCGGTCGGGGCCGAGGGCCTCGTCCGCTGGCAGCACCCCCAGCGCGGGCTCCTCGCCCCGGCCGAGTTCATCGAGGTGGCCGAGCGCACCGGCCTGATCAAGGACCTCACCCACCAGGTCCTGGAGCTCGGCCTGAGCGACCTGCGCATCTGGACGGACGAGGGTCGCCTCAACTCGCTGTCGCTCAACGTGTCGGTCCGGAGCCTGCTCGACCGTCGCTTCCCGTTCGAGGTCGAGGAGCTGCTGCGGCGCTACGGCGTCGACGGCAGCGCGCTCACGCTCGAGCTGACCGAGAGCTCGCTGATGGTCGATCCCGAGCTGGCCAAGAGCACCATGCGCCAGCTGAGCGAGCTCGGCGTCTCGGTGGCGATCGACGACTTCGGCACCGGCTACTCGTCGCTCGCGTACCTGACGGACCTGCCGATCGGGGAGCTCAAGATCGACAAATCGTTCGTGCGCGCGATGAGCTCCGACACGCGCAACACGATCGTCGTGCGCTCGACGATCGAGCTCGCCCACAACCTCGGCCTGCGCACGGTGGCGGAGGGCATCGAGGACGCCTCGACGCTCGAGCGGCTGCGCTCGCTGGGCTGCGAGCTGGCGCAGGGCTTCCACCTGAGCAAGCCGTTGCCCGCCAACACCCTCAACCGCTGGTGGGACGCTCGCACCGATTCCACGGCGCCGCTCCTCGCATTCCCCGAAGCGCTCACCGCGTAGGGCGACCGATGCTGCTCGTGATCACGGCTTTCGCGCTGGTGGCGAGCGTGCCCCTGGCCGGCGGCCGGCTCAGCCGCCTCGCCGACATCCGCCTGCGCGCGGTCTGGACGGTGTTCGTCTCGGTGGTCATCCAGGTGGGGATCACCACCGTGGCGCCGGGAGGCAGCCATGCCCTGCACGTGGCGCTGCACCTGATCTCCTACGTGCTGGCCGCGTGGTTCCTGGTGGCGAACCGCCACGTGACCGGCATCCTCGTGGTCGCGCTCGGCGCCGGCCTCAACGTGCTGGCGATCTCGGCCAACGGCGGCGTGATGCCGGCGAGCGCGAACGCGATGCGGATCGCCGGGCTGCAGCCCGGCCCACGGCTTCCACAACTCGGCGCTCGTCGCCCACCCGCATCTCGCGTTCCTCGGCGACGTGATCCCGGTGCCCGGGACCGTGGCCGATCGGCAACGTCCTCAGCGTCGGAGACCTGATCATCTTCGCCGGCGCGCTGGTGATCCTCCACCGCGCGTGCGGCTCACGCCTGCCGCTGTTGCGGCCTAAGGCCGCCCCCGCGCGCCCGTAAGGGGCCGGCGCAGCCAGGACGCTGCGTTCTCCCGATGTGCACGGTGGGCTCGCAGCGCACCATGCGTGCATGATCTCGACACCCGATAGCACCGAAAGCGTCGTCCTCCGCCCGCCACCGATTCGACGCTCCCACTCTTCGCCGGCTCGCCGCACTCGACGACGCCCCGCGCCTGACCGGCCCGGTCCTGCTCGCGCTCGTCGACGGCGAGGCGGTGGCCGCCCTCTCGCTCGAGGACGGGCGCGTCGTGGCCGACCCCTTCCGGCTGACCGCGCGACGCGGTGGCGCTGCTGCGCCTGCGCGCGCAGCACCTGACGCCGTCCGCGCCGCCCCGGAGACATCACCGGCCCGCGCTCCTGCGCCCGCACGCCGCCTGAACGCGCGCGCCCGCGTTCGAACGACTTGTTCAGATAAACCTACGTAGGTGTTTGGGAACCGCGCCGCGCGGTATATGGCAGGCGTGTCCCCTCCGCTCCGCCGGGCCGCCGCGATCGCCCTCCTCCTCGCTCGCGTCGGCTACGGCGGAGCCCTCGTTGCCGTGCCGGGGCGCGTCGCCGGCCGCTGGCTCGGGCCGGCCGCGCGCCGCGGCCCCAGCCAGGTGCCGCTGCGTGCGCTGGGCGCCCGCGAGGTGGTGATCCACGCCGGAGCTCTGAGCAGCGCGCTCGCCGGACGGCCGCTGCGCGGTTGGATGGCGGCGAGCATCGCCGGCGATCTGACCGACGTGATCGCCACCATCATCGCGCGGCGCGACCTGCCTCCCGGCGCGGCCGGCGCCACCGTTGCGGTCGGGGGCGGTTCGGCGCTGCTGAGCGGGGCGCTCGCCGCGCTCAGCGAGAGCTGAGGCGCCGCCCCGGCTACGAAGCGACCACCGCTACCAGTTGGTCATCGACGCGGTGATGATGTGCCGCAGGTCCTCGTCTCCGACTTCCTTGGGCGCGACCGCGAGCAGCCGCTGCTGCTTGAGCGCGCCCTCGACGAGCGCGGGGATGTCGTCCTCGGTGTAGCCGAACTCCGACACGCCCCGGGGCGCCTCGACGTCCTGCATCAGCTGCCGCAGCACGTCGGGCAGGGTGTCCGGGCCGGGGTCGGAGATCGACTCGCCCGGCCAGCAGCTCCGCGACGTGATGGTGGCGCTCGGGCATCGCGTCGTAGGTGAAGCGGAAGGCCGCGGGCGCGGTCACGATCACCGAGTGGCCGTGCGGGACGAACGGATGGTCGTCCGGATAGCCCGGGCGGCTGGTACTCGTGCTTGGCCGAGGCGATCGGGTAGGCGCACGAGTGGGGGATGTGGACCCCCGCCGAGCCGAAGCCGACGCCGGCCATGGTCGCGGCCAGCATCATGAAGCCGCGTGCCTCGACGTCCTCGCCGTCGGCGACGGCGCGGCGCAGATAACGCCCGCCGAACTCGAGCGCCTTGGCCGACCACACGTCGGCCACCGGATTGGAGCCCTGATACGGCGGGCGGTCATCCGGGCGCTCGGGTCGCTCGCGCTTGTCGAACGGCTTGGACAGGAACGACTCGGCGGCGTGGCAGACCACGTCGAGCCCCGTCGAGGAGGTGACCTCCGAGGCCAGCGTGCGGGTCAGGTCCGGATCGACGATCGCCTGCGTGGCGCGCAGGTAGCGGTGCGATATCCCCGTCTTGACGCTTATGTCGGGAATGTCGAGCACCGCCACCGTGGTCGCCTCCGAGCCGGTCCCGGACGTGGTGGGGATGGCCAGGTGCGGCTTGAGCGGCGAGGGCGGCTTCTTGCCCTCGCCGACCGGCGGATTGACGTAATCCATCACCGGCGCGGGGTGCGTCGAGACGAGGTTCGCCACCTTGGCGGTATCCATGCTCGAGCCGCCGCCGATCGACACGAACCCGTCGACCTCATGCTCGAGCGCGAAGTCCGCCGCGTCCTGGAAGGACTCGATCGTCGGCTCCACGCGAGCCCGGTCGTAGAGCACCACCTCGATCCCCTCGGCCTCGATCAGCTCCTTGATCCGCGCCGGGTGCCCGAGCGCGGCGACGCCGGGGTCGGTGACCAGCATCGCCCGCTTGACGCCGAGGCGCCTCAGCTCCCAGCCCGCCTCCGCGGACGCGCCGGTGCCGAACTTCACGGGCGTGGCCTCCATCGTGAAGATGGTCTCGTGACCGGAAGCCATCGATCTCCCTCCTGTTCGCCTCGAACTCCCCTGGGTAGTTGCTTACCCGCCATGGAGCTTCACAACGCCCTCGTCGGGGTTGTCGGCCGGGCGCATGTGCTGAGCGATCCGGAGCTCAAGTCGAGCTACGAGCGCGACTACACCGGGCGCTACGGCGGATCGGCGCAGGCGGTGGTGAGGCCCGCGAACACGGGCGAGGTCGCGGAGGTCATGCGGCTGTGCTCCGAGCACGGCGCCGCGGTGGTGCCGCAGGGCGGGAACACGGGGCTGGTCGGCGCGAGCGTCCCGCGCGGCGGGGAGGTGGTGCTCTCGCTCAGCCGGCTCACGGAGCTGGGCGAGGTCGACGCGGCGGCCGGGCAGGTGACGGCGGGGGCGGGCGCATCGCTGTCCGCGCTCCAGGCCGCGGCGCGCGCCGCGGACATGGACGCCACGCTCGACTTCGGCGCGCGCGACTCGGCGACCGTCGGCGGCGTGGTGGCGTGCGATGCCGGCGGCGCGCGCGCCCTGCGCTACGGCACGGCCCGCGCGCACGTGGCCGGGCTCGAGGCGGTGCTCGCGGACGGGTCGGTGGTCTCTCGGATGGCCGGGCTGCGCAAGGACAACGCCGGCTACGACCTGCCGGCGCTGCTCGTGGGCTCGGAGGGCACGCTCGGGATCATCACCCGGGTTCGCTGGCGGGTGGCGGCGTTGCTCCGCGCCCGGGTGGCGGCGCTGATCCCGCTCGCAGTCCGCGCGGGCCGCCGCGCAGCTCCTGGCCGTGCTGCGCGCGGAGCTGCCCTCGCTCGACAGCTGCGACTTCTTCCTCGACGACGGCCTCGACCTGGTGCTCGAGCACCAGCGGCGTTCCTCGCCGATCGCGCAGCGCGCTCCGTTCTACGTCCTGGCCGAGTGCGCGGCCCGCTCCGACCCGACCGAGGAGCTGGCGGCGGCGCTCGAGCAGGCGGGGGTGGAGGACGCGCTGGTGGCCGACGACACCGCCGGGCGCGAGGGTCTGTGGCGCCTGCGCGAGGGGCACACCGACGCGATCAACGCCGCCGGGGTCCCGCACAAGCTCGACGTGGGCGTGCCGCTCGACCAGCTCGACCGGTTCCTGGGGGAGGTCCCGGACGCAGCGAGGCGCGCCGGCGGAGAGCGCGTGATCCTGTTCGGCCACCTCGGCGACGGAAACGTGCACGTGAACGTGCTGGGGGCCGAGGCCGAGGACGCCGCGGTCGACGATGCGGTGCTGGGGCTGGCGCTCGAGTGCGGGGGCACGATCAGCGCCGAGCACGGGGTCGGGGTGGCCAAGGCGCGGTGGCTGGAGCGGGCGCGCGGCCGCGACGAGCTCGAAGCCATGCGGCGGATCAAGCGTGCGCTCGACCCCGACGGGCTACTCAACCCGGGCGCGGTGCTGGCGTAGCTCCGGGCCCTTCCTGGCCCTGGCCTGCGACCCACTCGTCGAGTCGCTTCCACCAGCCAAACAGCCACTCCGCCTGCTCGTCCCGGCCGGCCGGCCGCTCGCGAGCCGGGGCCAGCCACATCTTGACCTCGAGCGTCTTCCCGATCGGCGTGTTGCGCCAGAGCTCACGCGGGAACGCGGCCAGCCCGAGGCCGGTGTGGGCGCTGAAGATCACGTCGGCATCGGGGTTGGCGGCGAGCGCAGCGAGGGCGCCGTGCGGGTGCGGGGGCATCACGTGCGACATCTCCTCGGCGGCCGCGGCCTGGCGGTCGTGGCCCTTGCGCCACAGGCTGGCGATCGCCTTCCGGCGACGCTCAGGCGTGAAGTTCCCGCCCTCCGGGAACAGCACGAGCATCCCGCGGCGCCCGAGCCGGGACGTGACCTCGCGGATCTGAGCCTCGCACTTGTCGGCGTCGGAGGTGTCGAGGGCAGCCTGGGGGAGACGGTGAGCGAGGAGGTCGATGCAGGGGTCGATCTCGAGCGTCTCCTTGAACACCACGCTGGGCAGCCGGCGGTAGTGGTCGAACAGGAGGTCGATGAGCAACACGGTGTCGCCCGGCCCGGCGTGGCGCGAGAAGTAAAGGAGCGGTCGGTCGCGCTCGAGCGCCTCGAGCGCATCGGGGTCCGGGCGCGCCGCGACTTCGAGCGCGAGCAAGCTCTTCACCCGGCTTGCCAGGCCGTGGACGAACCAGCGAAGGAGCCGGTAGTGGAGCGCCTGGAAACGCGGATGGCGCATCAGCAGGCCGGCGCCGCTGGCCAGCCAGAGCCCGCCGCAGGCGACCAGGACACCGAGCTCGCGCGCGAAGTAGGCGATCAGCATGCGGGTCAGGAGCAGTGGCTGAGGCCGGCGCATGATCAGGGCGCTCACCGCCGCGCCGGCGAGCAGCAGCGGGCTGAGGAGCAGGCACAACGTCGAGAGCAGGAGCCAGGCCGTGACGGTCAGCGGCCGCCGGAGAACGGTGGGGGGCATCATCGCTCCCTGCGGGTAGTTACTCCCGCATGCCCGGCTTTGACGACGACGACGACTGGGTCGGCGAGCCTCCCGAAGGCCACTACACGCGCGACCGTGCCAATCCCGACTTCTGGCGCCGGCCGTGGCCGCTCGCGGGCGTTGGGCTCCTCGTCATCGTGCTCGTGTTCGTGATCATCATCATCGTGCACTGACCCCCGATGGCGACGGAGCTCATCAGCATCATCGATGCCGATCCCGATCTGGGCGAGCTCCTGGACGAGCGCGACCGGGAGCGGGCCCGGCGCGAGGCCCTGGCCCGCGAGCGCCGCCTGAGCGCCGGGGAATGGGACGTCGAGGGTGCGGCCGAGCCGGATCAGCACCATCGCGGCTTTCTCATCATCGAGGGGCTGCTCACCCGTGAGGTGGAGGTGCTGGGCAAACGGTGTGTCGAGCTGATCGGCAGCGCCGACGTGCTCCGGCCATGGAGCTGGGATCCGGATGGCTCGCACGTGCACGCCGAGGTCGGGTGGATGGTGCTCGAGCCGACGCGCCTCGCCGTGCTCGACCACGGCCTGGTCACGCGCATGGCGCCGTGGCCCCAGCTGGGCGTGGAGCTGTTCGCCCGCGGGACGCGGCGGGCGCACTCCCTGGCGGTGGCACTGGCGATATCGCACCATCAGCGGGTCGACGATCGACTGCTTCTCACTCTGTGGCATGTCGCGGAACGATGGGGACGGGTCGCGCAGGACGGGATCGCAGTGCCGCTGCCGCTCTCGCACCAGCGGCTCGCCGACCTGGTCGGTGCGCACCGCCCGTCGGTGACCAGCGCCATGGGTGACCTCGCCCGTGCCGGCGCGGTCAGCCGGCGGGAGGACGGGGCGTGGCTGCTCCACGGCTCGCCGCCACCGCAGCTGCGCAACCACAAGATGCCCGCGGCGCTGAGCTGAGACTCGTCGGCCGGCCCGCGGTGCGGACCGGCCGGGCTCACCTCGTGTGCACTAGTAGGCCGAGCGGCGGTGGTGGCCGAAGAACGCGACCAGCGCCAGGATCGCGATAACGAACAGGACCGGATGGATGATGACCCCGCCGGCGATCGCGACGATGAACAGGATGATGGCCAAAGCCAGCAGCATTCATCTACCTCCAGATCGGCTTTGCTTCAGTTATTCCCGCTGTGGCGGGCTCTAGTCTCGTCGCGCGGTATCCGTGCATACGTACTTGCGCGGACATCGTCAGCTGCTGACGGGCTCCGTCGGCGCGTCCGCCCCCAGAATTAGAACAGCGCCGCGTACCGGTCGAGGTACAGCGGCCAGCCCTGGTCGCCCGCGACCGCGCCGCGGGTGCCCTCCCAACCGTCGCCGTGGCGGTCGAGGTTGCGGTGCTCGAGCTGGACCCGTGTGCGGTCGGAGCTCTCGGCGATGAAGCGGACCTCGACCTCGCTCGTCTTGTCGCGGTCGGTCTCCACCTGCCATTGAGGGTTGAAGTCCCAGCTGAACACGAGCCGGTGCGGCGGCTCGTACGCGAGTATCCGCGCCCAGCGGCACTCGCTGCCGTCGACTCCGCGGTCGTAGAGGTGGCCGCCGACGCGCGGCTCGAGCACGGTCTCGGCGATCTCGACGCCCAGCATGTTGTGCTCGGGCGGCTTGAAGGCGCCGAAGTCCTCGGTGAACGTCTGGAACGCCCGCTCGATCGGTGCCTGGACCACGATCGAGGTCGTGATCGACGTGCTCGCGCCTTGTGTGTGGCTGCTCATTTCTCCCTCTCGACGGTCGTCTTGTACGCGGCCAGCGCCTTTCCCCAAAACCGCTCCAGGTCGGCGCGGAGGGCGGCGAGCCCATCCGGGTCGACCTGGTAGATGCGGCGCGTGCCGGCGGGACGGTCGATCACGAGGCCCGCGTCCTTGAGCACCTTGAGGTGCTGCGAGACGGCGGGACGGCTCACCGGCAGCTCAGCGGCCAGTTCGACCACAGCCCGGGGGCGATCGACCAGGTACTCGAAGATCGCCTTGCGCGTCGGGTCGCCGAGCGCCGTCCACGGATCGACTTGGTAAGTCGGCACGAACGGTAAGTCTAACCTTACGCTACGCGCGCGTCAACCCTCGAGGCCGTCGCGCTCGGCCCACTCGAGCAGCGGCTCGAGCGAGAACGCGGTGTCGTCGATCCCGGCGTGCAGGTCGCCGAGGCGAGCGAAGCGGGCCGGGACGGTGGCGATCGTCAGCTCCTGCGGATCGACGTCGTCGAGCTCGTCCCAGGCGATCGGGGTGGAGACGGTGCCGGTGCTGATGCCGCGGACGGAGTAGGCGCTGGCGATGGTGTGGTCGCGCGCGTTCTGGTTGTAGTCGACGAAGGCCTTGCCGGGGTCGCGGTCCTTGCGCCACCAGGTGGTGGTGGCGTCGTCCGGGACGCGGCGCTCGACCTCGCGGGCGAAGGCCAGCGCGGCGCGGCGGACATCTGAGAAGCCCCAGCGGGGCTCGATCGCGCACGTAGATGTGGATGCCCCGCCCGCCGGACGTCTTGGGCCAGCCGGTGATCCCGAGCTCGTCGAGGACCTCGTGCGCGGCGTGGGCGACGCGCCGGACGCGAGGCGAAGTCGCACTCGGGCATCGGGTCGATGTCGATCCGCCACTCGTCGGGCTTCTCGACGTCGGCGCGCCGGGAGTTCCAGGGGTGGAACTCGACCGTCGACATCTGCACCGCCCAGATCACGCTGGCCAGCTCGGTCACGCACAGCTCGTCGGCGGTGCGGTTGAAGCGGGGGAAGTGGATCCGCACGGTCTCGAGCCACGGTGGCGCGCCGGAGGGGATCCGCTTCTGGTGGACCTTGTCGCCGTCGACGCCGCTCGGGAAGCGGTGGAGCATGCACGGCCGCTCGCGCAGCGCGCGCACGATCCCGTCGCCGACGCTCAGGTAGTAGTTGGCGAGGTCGAGCTTGGTCTCGCCGCGGGCCGAGAAGTACACCCGGTCGGGGCTGGAGATGCGGACGACCCGGTCGCCGACGTCGAGCTCGATGGCATCGGCCACGGTGGCGATTGTGACCGGCCGCGCGCAGTTCCTCGGAATTATTCAGAGGAACCTCGGACGCGTCGTGGCGGGCGGGCCCCGACCGGCCCCTACAGTGAGAGATATGAACACACGCAAGCTTGCAGAACTACAGGTATCCGCGCTCGGACTCGGGTGCATGGGCATGTCGGCCTTCTACGGGTCGATCGACGAGGACGAGGCGGTCGCCACCATCCAGCGCGCGCTCGAGCTCGGGATCAACTTCCTCGACACCGCGCAGCTGTACGGCCCGCTGACCAACGAGAAGCTCGTCGGCCGGGCGATCAAGGGCCACCGCGACGAGTACGTGATCGCCACCAAGTTCGCCCGCCGGATGGACGACGCCACGCCCGGGCGACATGTCGACGACCGGGCCGCTCGACGGCTCGGCGGAGCACGTCAAGAGCTCGATCGAGATCTCGCTGAAGAACCTCGGGACCGACTACGTCGACCTCTACTACCAGCACCGCGTCGACCCGAACGTCGAGATCGAGGAGACCGTCGGCGCGATGGCCGAGCTGGTCAAGGAGGGCAAGATCCGCCACATCGGGCTGAGCGAGGCGGCGCCGGAGACGATCCGGCGGGCCCACGCGGTCCACCCGATCACCGCGCTTCAGACCGAGTACTCGATGTGGACGCGCGACCCCGAGACGGAGATCCTCCCCACGTGCCGCGAGCTCGGGATCGGGTTCGTCCCCTACTCGCCGCTCGGGCGGGGCTTCCTGTCCGGGCGGTTCAGCAAGCCCGAGGACCTCGACGAGGGTGACTTCCGTCGCAACGGGCCGCGCTTCACCGGCGAGAACCTCGAGGCCAACCTCAAGCTGGCGGCCAAGGTCAAGGAGATCGCCGAGGAGAAGGACGTCACGCCGGCCCAGCTCGCGCTCGCGTGGGTGCTCGCCCAGGGCGAGGATCTGGTGCCGATCCCCGGGACCAAGCGGCGCGAGTACCTGGAGCAGAACGCGGCCGCGGTCGACGTCGAGCTGACCGACGATGACCTCGAGCGGATCGACGCGGAGCTGCCACGGGTGGCGGGCGATCGCTACGACGAGGCGGGGATGGCGTCCGTGAACTTGTAGGGTCTCAGCCGGAGAGCGGCAGCGAGAGGAGAGGCGAAGTGAGAGTCCAGGTTGAGCCGGCGGCGCGCGGCCGCAACCCGTACGACAGCAGCGGGTGTCGAGACGGGTCCCGACGAGGTCAAGTACTACACCGGGCGGCCCGAGTCGCTGGTCCACATGCTCCGGGCCAGCGTGGAGCGGGACGCCGAGGCGCTCGCGATCGCCGAGGTGGGCGGCGAGCGCCTCACCTACGGCGAGCTGTGGGACCGGGCCGCGCGGGTCGCCGGCGGGCTGGTCGAGGCGGGTCTGAAGCGGGGCGACCGCGCCGCGATCCGGCTCGGCAACTGCGCCGACTGGGTGGTCGCGTTCTGGGGCATTCAGCTCGCGGGCATGGTCGCGGTCCCGGTCAACACCCGCTTCAAGGAGTCCGAGGTCGAGTACGTGGTCGAGGACTCGGGCGCCGCGCACGTGTTCAAGCCCGGGGAGGAGTTGTGCGACGGGGATCCGGTGACGGTCGAGGACCTCGAGCCGGACGACCTCGCCGCGATCTTCTACACGAGCGGGACGACCGGCTTTCCCAAGGGCGCGATGACCTCGCACCGGAACTTCCTGACCAACACCGAGAACGCGCTCCGCTGCATCGGGGTGGACAAGGACGAGGGGCCCTCGCTGGCCACGCTGATCAACGTGCCCCTGTTCCACGTGACGGGGTGCAACAGCCAGCTGCTGGTGGCCAACGAGCTCGGCGGGCGGACGTTCATCCTGCCGAACCCGCTCGACCTCGAGGGCTTCCTGAAGACGGTGAGCGAGGAGAAGATCCAGATGCTCACCTCGGTGCCCGCCATCTACCACGCGCTGACCCGCCACCCGGCGTTCGCGGAGACCGACCTCGACCACGTGCGCTGGGTCTCCTACGGCGGCGCGCCGATCGCGGCGTCGTCCGTCCACAAGATCATGGAGGCGTTCCCGACGGCGCGGGTGGGGAACGGGTTCGGGCTGACCGAGACCTCGTCGATCACCTCCTACCTGCCCCACGAGGAGGCGCTCGAGCACGCCGACTCGGTCGGCTTCGCGATGCCGGTGTGCGACCTCGCCCTCGACGAGCCGGATCCCGCCACCGGAGTGGGCGAGCTGCTCGTGCGCGGCGCCAACGTGGTCCAGGGCTACTGGCGCAAGGCGGAGGCGACCGAGGAGACGTTCGTCGACGGCTGGCTGCACACCGGCGACCTGGCGCGGATCGACGACGACGGGCTGCTGTACATCGTCGACCGGGCCAAGGACATGATCAACCGGGGCGGCGAGAACGTGTACTGCATCGAGGTCGAGGCGGCGCTGGCCGGCGCGCCCGGCGTGGGCGAGGCCGCGGTGGTCCCGGTGCCCGACGACATGATGGGCGAGAAGGTCGGCGCGGTGATCGTCCCGGCCGGGGATGAGTTCGACCCCAAGGCGGTGGTGGCGTACGTGGGTGAGCGGATCGCCGACTTCAAGGTCCCGCAGTACATCGCGGTGCGCGGCGAGCCGCTGCCGCGCAATCCGGGCGGCAAGGTGCTCAAGAAGCAGTTGCGCGAGGAGACCGAGTGGGGGGAGCCGCTGCGATGAGCCCCGTGGAAACCGTTACCGGCGCGGTCGAGCCGGGCGAGCTGGGCGTGACGCTGGTCCACGAGCACCTTCGCTTCCGCGACGAGGCGGTGGCCGAGAACTGGCCCGGGCGCTACGACGACGCGGCCGAGTTCGCCGCCGCGGTCGAGCAGGTGCGCGCCGCCCAGGGCCACGGTGTGAAGACGATCGTCGATCCGACCGCGATGTTCGGGGGACGCGACGTCCGCTTCATGAAGCGCGTGGCCGACGAGACCGGCGTGACCGTGGTGCCGTGCACCGGCATCTACACCTACGACTTCCTGCCCCACTACTTCGAGAACCGCGACGCGGACACGATCGCCCAGCACTTCGTCGACGACATCGAGCAGGGGGTGCAGGGCACCGAGATCAAGGCGGCGTTCATCAAGTGCGCCGCCGACGAGCCGGGCGTGACCGAGCACGTCGAGAAGGTCCATCGCGCCGCGGCGCGGGCCAGCGTGCAGACGGGCGCGCCGATCATGGCCCACTCGCGGCCGGCGTCGCAGACGGGTCCGCGCCAGGTCGAGATCTTCCTCGAGGAGGGCGTGGCGCCGGAGAAGATCCAGATCGCCCACTGCGGCGACAGCCCGGACGTCGAGTACATCCAGGGCCTGCTCGACCGCGGCGTGTACGTGGGCCTCGACCGCTACGGGCTCGAGATGTTCCTGCCGATCGACCAGCGCAACGAGGTCACGGCCGAGCTGCTGCGGCGCGGGCAGCCGAGCGGCTGATGATCTCGCAGGACTACTGCGCCACGATCGACTGGTTCCCCGAGGCAGGCGGTCGCAGCAGCTGATGGACTCCGGGGCGATCCGCAACTGGTCGTTCACGCTCGTATTCGAGGAGGTCATCCCGTGGCTGCGCGAGCAGGGCGTGCTCGACGACGCGGCGTTCGAGACCGTGTTCGTGCAGAACCCGGCGCGCTGGCTGACGCGCTAGTGCGCGTGCCGTGGCCGGTGCGCAGCGTGCTCGCGGGCGCGGCAGGTACGGCGGCGCTGTCCGCCGCGTATGCGATCGACCACCGCCTGCATCCGCTGCGTCGCGGGCCACTGGACTACGACGACAGCCTCGTGCCGGGCGAGATCGTGGCCAACATCCTGAACCTGTCCGGCGTCAGCGGACACGAGGAGGCCGAGCTGGGGATGGCGCTGCGCTGGAGCTACGGCTCGGCGTTCGGCCTGTGGCACGGGCTGCTGCGCCGGCGCCTGCCCGAGCCGTGGGCGAGCGTCGCGTTCGGCGCCACCCTGATGACGCTCACCCTGACGATGTTCCCGGTGCTCGGTCGCACGCCGCCACCGTGGCGCTGGCCGCGCGGCTACGTCGCGACCAGCTTCGCCACCCATGCGGCCTACGTGGCCGCGGTGGCGGCGGTGGACGGCTCGAGCGACAGGCGGCTGAGCGCGCCGAGCGCCACGAGCGCGACCAACCCGCCACCCGCCACCGCGTAGGCGGCGCGGGGCGAGAGCAGCGCGGTGAGCGCGCCGCCGAGCAGGATGCCGACGCCGGGCGCGATGCACGCCAGCGCCTCGACCACGGCGGCCACGCGGGCGCGGAACTGCTCCTCGACGAGCTGGTGGATCGCGGTGTCGACGGACGCCCATTGGGTTCCGTTGCCGACGCCGCCGAGCACGCTCGCCACGCAGGCGAGCAGCAGCGTCGGCGCCGCCGCGGTGCCGATGTAGCCGCCGGCCACGGCGAGCGTCGAGAGCAGGATCATCGGCGCGCCGATGCGGCGCGCGAGCCGAACCTGCGCGGCCGACCCGAGTGCGATGCCGACTCCCCAGGCGGTCAGTATTGCGGCGTAGCCGCCGGCCCCGGCGTGCAGCGAGCGCGTCGAGTAGACGACGGTCACCGGCACGACGAGGTAGAAGAACACGAAGGCGAGCCCCTCGCCGACGATCAGCGTGCGCAGCGCCGCTTCACGCCTGATGTAGCGCAGGCTCTCGCGCAATCGGGCGCCGGCGGGCGCGCCGGCCTCATCGGCCCCGGCGCTCCTGGGCGGCGCCGAGCGGGCGAGCAGCACTGCCGCGACCAGGAAGCTGGCGGCGTCGGCGACGAGCGCGGACGGTGCGCCGAGCGTCGCGATCGCCGCTCCGGCGATGCCCGGTCCGGCGATGGTCGCCACCGCGAGACCCAGGTTGAAGGCGGCCTTGCCTTCCGGCATCAGCCCATGAGGAATCAGAATCGATGCGGCTGCGGTGCGGGTCATGGTCCGGGCGATGAACGCGAGCGTCCCGTCGAGAAACGCGAGCGCCACGATCGGCGGGGTCGCGAGGTGCCCGACGGTGAGGGCCAGAAGCAGGAAGAGACCACCCTCGGCCACGTACAGGACGGGCAGGAGGCGCCCCGGCGCCAGCCGGTCGACGCGCGAGACCAGCAGCGGACCGATCAGGCCCGGGAGGAACTGCGTCGCGAGGAACAGCACGGCGGTGGCGAGAGCCGAGCGCGTGGCGTCGAAGACCACCACGGCGAGGGCGAGCGCGCCGATCACGTCCCCGGCCTGGTTGATCACGTAGGAGAAGAGCAGTGCGCCGAACTCACGCACGCGTAGCGCAGCGCGCACGCCACTCATCGCTCGCCCGCCGGAATCGCCGGTCGCGGTTTTGCGAGGTCGCGAATCCGCTCCTCGATCGCGAGCTCCTTCTCGAAATCGGCGTCCTCCGTGTGGGTGAAGCCGATGTCCTCGCGCTCGAGGATCCCGACGAACAGCTCCACGTAGCGTCCGTCGAGCTGCCTCCCCGAGACGTTGCGCAGCTCGGCGATTGCCGCAGTGCGCGATAGTGGCGTGCGGTAAGTGTCGCGCGCGGTGACCACGTCGAACGTATCGGCAACTGAGATCATTCGCGCAAGGGCTGGAATGGCATCGTCGCGCAGGCCCGCCGGGTAGCCCATCCCGTCGACGCGCTCGTGGTGGGCGAGGATGACCGCCGCGATCTGCTCGTAACCCCCGACACGGCCCACGAGCTCCGCGCCCTGGGCCGGATGCCGGCGGACGATCTCGAGGTCGGCCTCGTTGAGCGGACGGTCGGCGAACAGGATGCGGTCCGGGAAGGCGAACTTCCCGATGTCGTGCAGCAGGCCCGCGGTGTGGACGGTCCGCAGCTCATCCTCCGTGCAGCCGGCCTCCTTGGCGATCGCGTGGGCATAGCGCGCGACGGCCGCCGAATGTCGCGCCGTGTAGCGGTCTCGGAGCGAGAGCGTGCGCACCATCGTGACGAGCACGCCGAGCTGGAGCGACGCGAGCTGAATCGTCCGCTCCTCCAGTTGATCGCGGCGCTGGTTGGCCCGCAGCAGCTCGGCGAGCAGGACGTAGAACGCGGCGAGCAGGGCCAGCGCGAGCAGCAGCGAGGCGGGGCCGGCGTGGACGTAGAGCGCGACGAGCGCAGCCGCGAGAACGTTGGGCGCTGCGATCCACGGCAGCACGGTGGTGACGCTGGTGCGGACCTGGACGGAGACGGGCGTGCCCGTCTGCACGCGAATCCAGATCGCCGCCAGGATGATGTTGACGACGTTGGCCAGGCTGATCCCCGCCACCATGACCAGCGCGAAGCCGACGCTTCCGCGCTTGACTCCGCCGTCCATCGCGGCCCGGATCGCGACCGCCCCGAGGAGCACGCCGGCGTTCATGCCCAGGTTCCAGATCAACGCGAGCCGCCGTCCTTCGAGGCGCGGCCCGTCGGTGTGGACCGCGTCGATGATGCAGGAGGCGAACGCGATCGCGACCGCCGGCGCCGGCCCGAGCAGGCCCATCGCCAACGCCACGATCGTCAGCCCGGCCGAGAGCCGGATGCGACCCGTCTGCACGTGCACCTGGTCGCCCAGCACGCCGAGTGCGGCCAGCGTGAAGAACAGCCAAACCGGCCGCCAATCGGCCATGCGGGTGCTCGCCGCGGCACCGCCGATGGTCGCCAGGAGCAAGCCGACGGCTACGTAGCGAAACGCTCGCGAGCGCGAAGGCACGGTCTCAGAGTCGGCCATACGCCGGATTACCTCGATCGTAACGCGGCGAGTCAAGCGGGCGCTTTCGCCGCCGCATTGGTGGAGCCTACGCACGCGATCTTCGGCGCAACCGCCTGGCGTCCTGGTTCTCCGTTTCCGGGCGCGGGGTCACCCGTTCCGGGGCGCAGCGGTCAGGCGCGGTCAGGCGCTCTCGGAGCCGTCAATTACGAATCGCAGGCCCTTAGATCCTCCAATGCATGACCGGTCCCTCCTCGCCCCAATGCGCGGGTTTGTGGTGCCAGGCGTAGCGGGGGGCGGGCGCGCCCTCCGATGCCCGTGCCCGCGCTCCGCGCGCCGGCATAGCCGATAGATCGACGGGTTGCGCGGAGCCTTGACCTCCCGTAGGCGTTTCTCGGCGTGTCGGCCGCGCGCCCGGCGGACGCGGCGCCTAGCGAGGGGCGTCCGGCGGACGCGGCGCCTAGCGAGGGGCGAGCGTGGCGGCGTCGATCAGGTTGAACACGGTGCGCGCCCCGGGAGCCAGTGGTGAGGCGATCTGATCCTCGGAGAGCAGCACCGCCATCGGGGTGCCGGTGGCGCCGAAGGCGGCCGCCGCCCGCCCGTCGGGATCCAGGAGCACGGGCGAGATGAGACCCTGCGCCCGGACCTCCTCGGGCTCGCCGGCGCTGATCAGCGACGAGCCGGGGCGCGCCCGGAGGCGCCTCGCGCTCGAACGCCAGCAGACCCGGAAGCATCTGGCGGGAGAACTCGCAGCTCGGATCCCAGAAGACCACGATCGTGGGGTCCGTGTAGAGCTCGCGGAGGGAGAGCAGCCGCCCGTCGAGGCCGGGCAGCACCAGGTCCGGGATCGGCGCGCCGAGCTCGGACGGCGGCTCGTCGAGTACGCCGGGCGCGAGCGCGGCGAGTGCCTCGAGGATGGCGTCGGGCCCGGCCAGGGTCTCGGCGGCGATCAGGCCGTGGGCGTCGACGAGGACGGCCATCGGTGTTCCGGGGACGCGGTACGCCGCGGCAACCTCGCGATCCTTCTGGAGCAGCATCAGCTCGATGTCGTGCTCGCGCGCCTTGGCCCGGTTGCGCTCCCGGTCGCCGCTGGCCACGAGCGCGACGGCCAGGTCGAGGTCACGCGTGCGTCGCTGAACCCGGGCCACCTCGGGGAGCAGCACCGGGCAGGTGGCGCAGCCAGAGTCCGTGAAGACCAGCATCAGCCGGGTCGCGCCCGCGAGCAGCGAGCGCAGGGAATGCCGTGCGCCGTCGCCGGCGTCGAGTTCGAACTCCGGGGCGAGCGTCCCGGCCGGCAGCCCGAGGGCGTTGCTCGGTACGCGTGCCGGCGGCGCCTCCGGTGGCCGGATCCACACCGCGATCAGGGCAATCGTCGCGCCGGCGGCGCCTCCGACGGCGGCACCCGGCCAGCCGCTGACGGCGACGAATCCCGCGGGCGCGAGCAGGGCGGCGTTGCGGATGAGCGCCGCGCGGCCGGCCGGGGCGCTGTGGAGCTGGCCGAAGCAGTGACAGTCGGGGGTGCGGCCGTGGCGGTTGGCGCCGGCGATCGCCGCGCTGAAGCAGGCCAGCAGGACGGCCGCGCCGAGCGCGGCGAAAGGAGCGGCCGGGGCCGGGATCAGCGCCACCGCGACCGCGATCTCCGCCGACGGCAATAGAACCCCGGTGGCCGGAGCGAGGCGCTCCGGAACACCGAAGTCCGCCGCCGCGCGCCGCGAGCCGGTCAGATCGGCCAGCTTGGCCACCCCGGCGATCGCGAACACGCTGGCCAGCGTGAGACGGCACACCAATAGCGCAGCCCCCATCGCCGGCGGACTCTAGCCGCGGTCCGGAGGATGCTCAAGCCTGCGCAGAGCGCTCGTGACCATGAGCGGCGGCCTCGATGAGCGAATCCGCTCAGGCGCCCGGCGGGATGACCAGGACGCGCTGGCCGGTGAGGTAGCGGCCCAGGTCGCTGGGATCGCGCGGCGGCGGGCGGTACACGTCGAGGTGGCGCCCCTTGATCGCCCCGCCGATGTCCTGGGCGACGAACCATCCCCCGTTGACGCGCCGGTAGGCCGGGATGTAGACCCGGCTGCCCATCGGGATCAGTCGCGGATCGACCGCGATGCTGTGGTAGTAGCGCAGGTGCAGATCGGACGCCGGCGCGAACGTGACCCCGCCGTAGGGCAGCGTCTTGACCCCGCGCCCGTTGGACCATCCGCCGCCGGACAGCGGGAAGGTCACCGCGCCGGCGGCGTTCCGCCAGCCTCCGCGCAGCCACACCGGGAAGCCGCTGGTCCACTTGCCCAGGCACGCCGGCAGCGTGGGCCGACCGGCGCCGTTCACCCAACCGGTCGATCCGAGCTCGGCGATCTGGACGATCTGCCCGGAGTCGTTCAGTCCGTCGCCCTCCATGGCCAGACCGCGGGCCGAGTAGAGGAAGTCGGCTGGGTAGCTGCCGGGGAGGCCGGGCGCATGCACGCGCCGGCCGGAGAACCAGCTCTCCCGAGCCGGGTAGTACTCGGTGATCGCCACCCCGCTCAGCCATTGGCGATGGGCGATGGGATGCTCGGGCACGGGCGGTGGCGTGCCCCGGCAGCCCGACTGCGAGGGCGGCGGGGACTTGGCGGCAATCGGCTTCTTGGCCGGCGCGGCCCGGCGGGCGGGTGCGCGGACGGGCCTTGCGGGGATCCGCGCCGTCGGCGGGAGCACCTGCGGACGCGGCGCGGGCGTACGGTTAGAGGAGGCTGTGCCACACCCCGTCAGCCCGACGACCATGACCCCGATCGCGACCATCAACCTTCGCCCGCCCACCGAATCCAATATAGGCTCATCCGAGACCTTAGGCGCGCTCTTAAGAACCTCTCACCAACCATGCGTACCGTCCGGGTGATCTGATGAGGGCACCGAAGCATCTGTGGTCCGGCGATTGGGAGCGCGAATCGGCGGCGGTCTCCGAGGATCTGGCCTCGCTGGAGGATCTGCCCCGCGTAGCTCCCGAGCCGCACTCGCGTCCGGCTGTCGATCCTCGCCCCGCGCCGCAGGTGGAGGCCGCCCGCGCGACGGCGCCACCGCGCAGCAGGCCCTGGATCCGGCTGCCCCGCATCCGGATCCCTCCGATCAGCCCCCGCACGCGCCGCACCGCCGCGGTGACGCTGGTCGCGCTGCTCGCGCTCGCAGCGGCCGCCTACGGCCTGGGGGCGCTGCTCGGCTCGTCCGGATCGGGCACCGCGCCGGCGGCCAGCGGCCAGGGCGCCACGATGTCGTGGCTGGGGATGGAGGTGGAGACGGTCGGTCCGGGCCGCGTCGTGGTGGCGACGGTGTCGCCCGGGAGCCAGGGCGAGCAGTCCGGCTTCGAGCCCGGCGACGTGATGCTCGCCATCGATAGCCGCGGACTCAACTCCACGACGGACATCAGCAAGGCGATCTTCGGGATGCGGTCCGGCGACCAGGTTCAGATCGAGGTCGGGCGAGGCTCGACCGTGTTCGTGACCAGCGCGACTCTCGCCGCTCCTCCCGCGAAGTACCCGTGAGCTTCTCGGCGCCGCTCGTCCTCCTCGCCCTGCTCGCGATCCCCCTGCTGATCCGGTGGTATGCCGCCGAGCAGCGCCGGCGCGCCCGCGCGGCGCGGGGGCTCGTCGCGCCGGCGCTGACCGCGTCGGTGGCGCCGCGCCGCCCCGGCTGGCGCCGGCACGCCCCGATGCTGCTGTTCGTGCTCGCGATCGCCGCCCTGATCATCGCGGCGGCGCGGCCGCAGACGACCGTCGCGGTCCCGGTGCAGAGCGGCGCGATCATGCTCGCCAACGACATCAGCGACTCGATGAAGTCGAGCGACGTGTCGCCCTCGCGGCTCTCCGCCGCCCAGCGCGCGGCCGAGCGGTTCCTGGCCGGCGTGCCGAGCACGATCCAGGTCGGCTCGCTCGAGTTCGCCCGTCACCCCGTCGTGCTCCAGTCGCCGACGTCCGACCACACGCTCGTCTCGAGCGCGGTCCGGCAGCTGCGGGTGGGGGGCGGCGGCACGGCGACGGGCGACGCCGTCCTCACCGCGCTGCACGTGCTCACGAGCCTCCCCAAGCAGGGCGGAAAGCGCCCGCCGGGCGCGATCGTCCTGCTCTCCGACGGCGGCGCCAACGCCGGGACGAGCCCGGCTGCCTCGGCGCGCCAGGCCAAGGCCGACCACATCCCGATCTACACGATCGCGCTCGGGACCCCGCACGGGACGATCCCGGTGGCGCAGGGGGCGAGCACTGTCACCGCGCCCGTCCCGGTGAGCGACCAGCAGCTGAGCGAGATCGCGCAGCTCTCCGGAGGCCGCGCCTACACCGCCGCCGACGCGGCCGGCGCGAGCGCGGTCTACGCCCACCTCGCCACCGTCCTCGGGCACAAGCACGTAAGACGAGAGATCACCGCGAGCTTCGCCGGCGGAGGCCTGGCGCTGCTGTTGCTCGGCAGCGTCCTGTCGCTTGCCTGGTTCGGCCGGCTCGCCTGACCATGGAGCCCCATCGATGACCAATGTTGACGAACCCACCCGGCTGCGCGGAGAGGCGCGCGACGCCCTCCAGGAGGCGCTGTACGAGATCAAGCGCGTGATCGTCGGCCAGGACGCGATGCTCGAACGCCTGCTGGTCAGCCTGCTCGCGAGTGGCCACGTGCTGCTGGAAGGCGTCCCCGGCCTGGCCAAGACGCTGACCGTCAAGACGCTCGCCGCGGTGCTCGGCGGCTCCTACAGCCGCGTCCAGTTCACGCCCGACCTGGTGCCGGCCGACCTCGTCGGCACGCGGGTGTGGCGGCCGGACTCGGGAACCTTCGACACCGAGCTCGGGCCGGTGTTCACGAACTTCCTGCTCGCGGACGAGATCAACCGCGCGCCCGCGAAGGTGCAGTCGGCGCTGCTCGAGGTCATGCAGGAGCAGCAGGTGACGATCGGCGGGACCACCTACACGGTGCCGCGGCCGTTCGTGGTGATGGCCACGCAGAACCCGATCGAGTCCGAGGGCACCTACCCGCTGCCCGAGGCGCAGGTCGACCGCTTCCTGATGAAGATCCTCGTCGACTACCCGACCCCGGGCGAGGAGGCCGCGGTCGTGGGCCGGAGCCTGAACGCGCCGGCTCGCGTACGCGAGTGCCTGTCGCTGGAGGCGCTGCACCGCTACGGGGAAGTCGCTGCCTCGGTGATGGTGGACCGCGACGCGATCGGATACGCCGTCGGACTCGTGGACGCCACGCGGCACCCGGCGGACCATGGGCTGGCGGATCTGGACGGGATGATCGAGTTCGGGGCGAGCCCGCGCGGACCCATCGGCCTGGTTCAGAGCGCGCGCGTGCTGGCGCTGCTGCGAGGGCGCGGCCACGTCGTGCCCGAGGACATCCGCGACCTGGCGGCGGACGTGCTCCGCCACCGGATCGTGCTGTCGTATGACGCGCTGAGCGAGGGGGTCAGCGCCGACGACGTGCTCGATCGGGTGATGGTGGCCGTGCCGCAGCCCGGGACGTCGCACCTGATGCGCGAGCGGGTCGCCCACGGGGTGGTGCGCTCGGCGTGAGCAGCGCGGTCCTCCAGCCGCCGGCGGCGCGCCAGGGGCCCGGTCCCATCGCCCAGCCGGTGGTCGAGGCCCTCGACGTGAGGGTCAGCCGGCTGGTCGCGCGGACGCTGCCGGGCGACCGCCGTGCGGCCGGCGTCGGCCTCGGGACCGAGCTGGCCCAGCTGCGCCCCTACGAGTTCGGCGACGACGTCCGCCACATCGATCCCGCCGCGAGCGCCCGGACGCGCCAGCCCCACGTCCGCCTGCACGTGCCCGAGCGGGCGCTGACGACCTGGATCGTGCTCGACGTCTCGCCCTCGATGGCGTTCGGGAGCGCGCGCCGGCTGAAAGCCGACGTGGCGGAGGGAGTGGCGCTGGTCTTCGGCCGGCTCGGCGTGCGGCGCGCCGGAAGCGTCGGGGCGGTGGCCTTCGGCGCCGGCTCCGTGCGCGTGCTGCCGCCGCGCGGTTCGCGGCCGGGGATGGTGGCGCTGCGGCGGTTGCTCGCCGGCGGGGTGGCGGTCGACGGCACCCACTCGTCGGATGCGCTCGGGGTCGGCCTGACGCGGCTGGCGCGGCTGGCGCGCCAGCCCGGTCTCGTCGTGGTCATCTCGGACATGCGCGACCAGCGCGACTGGGAGCGGCCGCTCGGCTCGCTCCAGGTCAGGCATTCGGTCGTCGTGGTCGAGATCGCCGATCCGCTCGAGCGAGAGCTGCCGGCGGCCGGGCATCTCGCGCTGATCGACCCCGAGACCGGTGCTCGCGTGGAGGTCGACACCTCGAGCCGGCGCCTGCGCCAGCGGTTCGCGGAGCTGGAGCGCGAGCGGTGCGAGGTCGTGGCCGGTGAGCTTCGCCGGCTGCATGTGCACCACGTGGGCTTGTCGACCGCGGACGATTGGCTGGTGGAGCTGGGGCGTCAGTTGCGATGAGCTTCGGGACCCCGCTGTGGCTGCTGGCGCTGGTGCTCGTGCCGGTGATGCTCGCGGCGTACCTGGCCGCTCGCCGGCGGACCAGGCG
The DNA here is from genome assembly GCA_963710305.1 of uncultured Solirubrobacterales bacterium. GTDB lineage: Bacteria > Actinomycetota > Thermoleophilia > Solirubrobacterales > Solirubrobacteraceae > Palsa-465. Next base: position 204,310 of record CAVPZV010000003.1, read on the forward strand.
CTACGCGATCCGCTATCCGGCTCTGGCCACGCTACGGGCCGCGGGCGCCCAGGCGCCCTCGTGGCGGCGCCACGTCCCGGCAGCGCTGCTGCTCGCCGCGATCGCCGTGCTGGCCGCGGCGCTCGCGCGGCCCCGCGTCACATACCGGGTCCCGATCGGTGAGGCGACGATGATGCTCGTGATCGACCACTCCGGCTCGATGTCGGCCAGTGACGTGCAGCCCACGCGACTCGCCGCCGCGCAGGCCGCGGCCAACACGTTCATCGCTCAGCTGCCGAGCTCGGTCACCCTCGGCGCGATCGGCTTCGGCTCGACCGTCGACACCGTGCAGCAGCCGGTCAGCGACCACGGCGCGGCACGGGGGAACATCGACTCCCAGCAGGCCGGCGGCGGCACCGACACGGGTGACGCGCTGTCGCTCGCGCTCCAACTGCTGCACGGCGCGAGCCGCGGGCATCCGCCGGCGGCGATCGTGCTCCTGTCCGACGGCGCCGCCAACGCGGGGCCCGATCCGGTGACGGTGGCGCGCCAGGCGGCCCGCGACCGGATCCCCATCTACACGGTGGCGCTCGGCACGCCGAACGGGATCCTGGCCAACCCGGATCCGTTCCAGCCGCCCATCTCGGTCCCGCCCGATCCGCAGCTGATGCAGCAGATCGCGGCGACGTCGGGCGCGCGAGCGTTCAACGCCCAGACCTCGGACCAGCTCAGCTCGATCTACAAGCACCTCGGCACCGAGCTCTCGAGTGTCAGCCGCAAGCGCGAGGTGACGGCGGTGTTCGCGGTGGCGGCGCTGGTGTTGCTGGTGCTGGCGGGGGCGACGTCGGTGCGCTGGGCGGGGCGGCTGCCTTAGCCGTTCTATGGGCGCACGAGCGCGGTGCGCGAAATTTTCAGCTTGCCAAGCCGCGTCTCATGAGTTACCCTGGCCGTGCCATAAGGAGTAATCACTTCATGTCCGTCCTCTTCCACACAAATCCCACCGCCACCGCCGCGACGATGACCGCGCGAGCGAGTGACGCTGCCCTCGTCGGGAGGTATGCGCCGTAGTCCGGCGCATATATCGACTCTCCGCGAGGGCGGCCGAAAGGTCGCCCTTTTTTTGTGCGCGAAGTGGCGACCGGTAACTCCGATTCACTGACGCACTGACACATTGAGCGCCGCCGGCGCTCGCGGTGACGCATGTCACCCGATCACTTTTGGTTGCACGCACGACCAGAAGCGATCGCCCCTGCCCAAACAACCACACAACAAGGAGAGCCTCTCATGAGGGCATACCAGCAGGCCATCGGCGAGCGGCCGGTGGCCGTATCACCCGGCCGGCGATGGCCGGAACGGATCAGTCGGATGAGGCCAAGCCGTCGCGACCGCGCCGGCCGGCCGGTCGACGTGATCCAGCGGCGAGTGCGTCAAGCGCAGCTGCAAGACCGGGCCTGGAACTACGTCCCGGACCCGAGGTGGACCGGGGGCCGGCGCTGAGAAACAGCGCCGGCCCCACGGGGCGCTGACGGAAGGCGCCATCCGCCCGCGGCGTCAGCTCCATGTAGGACGATGTACGCGATGACCATCAAGACTTTCGGCACCGTCGACCAGCGCAGCCTCGACCAGCTCAAGCGCTGCATGGACGCCGGCGACGCCGACCACGGCGTGCTGTGCGCCGACCACCACCCCGGTTACAGCCAGCCGATCGGTGGCGCAATCGCGTACGAGGGTTACGTGTCACCGTCCGGTGTGGGATTTGATATCGGGTGTGGGAATAAGGCGGTGTGCACCGACCTGACACGGCGCGACCTCGACGACATCGGTGGCGTCGAGCGGATCATGCGCGAGATCACCCGGCGGATCTCGTTCGGCATGGGCGTGCCGGCGCGCGAGAAGGTCGACCATCCGGTGCTGGACAAGATCCGGCGCGCGGACTTCGCGCCGCAGCGCAGGCTGGCCGGGCTGGCCGAGTCGCAGCTCGGCACCGTCGGCTCGGGCAACCACTACGTCAACGTGATGGAGGACGAGGAGGGCCGGGTGTGGGTGGGCGTGCACTTCGGCTCGCGCGGGTTCGGCCACAAGACCGCGTCGGGCTTTCTCGCTCTGGCGCAGGGACTGGCGTTCGACGGCCACGCGCCGGAGGGCGAGATGGACTCGCCGCCGGTTCTGCTCGAGACCGGCACCGAGCTCGGCGACGCCTACATCTCCGCCATGCAGCTGGCCGGCGAGTACGCCTATGCCGGCCGTGACGTGGTCGTGGGCAAGGTGCTCGAGATCCTCTCCGCCGAGTTCGTCCACGAGGTGCACAACCACCACAACTTCGCGTGGCGCGAGGAGCACGGCGGCCGCGCGTACTGGGTGATCCGCAAGGGGTGTACGCCGGCGCAGCCGGGCCAGGAGGGATTCGTCGGCGGCTCGATGGGCGACGAGTCGGTGATCCTCGAGGGCGTCGCGTCGGACGATGCCACCCAGTCGCTGTTCTCGACCGTGCACGGCGCCGGCCGGGTGATGAGCCGCTCGCAGGCCGCCGGCCGTGTCCGCCGGCGCAAGCGGTGGGCGTGCAACCACCGTGACTGCGACCGCGTGCTCGAGTCAGGGCCCGGGGGAGCTCGTCCCCGCTGCCCCGCGCATCCGGACGCCGGCGTGCGAAAGGTGTGGATCGAGGAGCAGGTACGGCCGGGCAAGGTCGACTGGCCCGCCGTGCAGGCGCGGCTGCGCGAGCAGGGCATCGTGCTCGTGGGCGGGGGCGCCGACGAGGCGCCCGAGGTCTACAAGCGCCTGCCCGCGGTGCTCGAGGCGCACGCCGGCACGATCCGCGTCAAGCACACGCTGCGACCTCTGGGCGTGGCCATGGCCGGGCGCGACGTGCAGGACCCGTACAAGGACTGAGGGCTGATGTGTGCGCCGGCTCGGACCGGCGCACACACCGGCTGCCCCGTCTAGCCCTTGATGTAGTTCAGGCTGGTGACGTCCTTGAGCACGCGCGAGGCGCCGTATGGCTTGTCGAACGCACCGCTGGGGGAGATGCCGAACTCCGAGCGCTGCGCGGATGAGCCCGATCACCGAGGCGTGGCGCGCCTCGACGGTCACGATCGACAGGGCCGCGGCAAGGATCTTCGGGCTCTTGATGTTGAACGCCTGCCCGGAATAGGCGTGCACGCCCTCGTTCTCGAACGTGAACGAGGCCTTCTTGAATGCGGCCTCGTTCGCGTTGTCGCCATGGAAGTCGAACTTCGGCTTCTTGACCGCGTGCGAGCCGAGCACCTGCTTCAGCGCCTTGACGTGCGCGTTCTCGTCGTCGGTCACCGTCTTCAGGAACACCCGCGTCTCGAAGTCCTTGATGAAGCCCTTCTTGTGCTGGGCGATGGTGGCCTCGTTGTAGAACGTCGACTCGAGGTACTCGAGCGTCAGCGCGTAGTTGAGGATCCCGATGTCACCCTTGCCGAACTTGGCGGGCGGACGGTCCCCGGTCGTAAACGCCATCGCCGCCGGCGCCAGTGCTCCGAGGATGGCGCCGCCGCCGACGACTGCGCCACCGGCGAGGCCGGCGCGACGCAGGAACGACGACCGGGTGTCGCCGTCGAGTGCGTCCATCGCCTCGGCGGCGGTCTCCCGCACGGCACCGTCCACGTCGATGTGTTCCAGGTTGAGTTCGTGAGACACGATTAGCTCCTTCGGCTGCTAGTACATGTAGCGGTAGACAGCAGCCGACCCTGTCCCCCGCCTGGTCTTAATAGGGATTCGAAATCCCGCGCGGTTCGGATCAGTTACCGCCGGATGGCGCTGCGGCGGCCGGTGCGACCCGAGCGCGTCTGCGCGCCCGGCGCTCATAGAGCGAGGCGAGCAGGACGCTGCCCTCGAACAGCAGGTACAGGGGCACGGTCTCGAGCAGCATGGTCACCACGTCGCCGGGCAGCACCGCCGCGACCAGGGCACACGCCCCGACCGCATACCGCCGGTTGCGCCGTAGCTGGCGCGGCGTGATCCCGCCTGCCTGCGTGACGGCGAGAATGCCGACCGGCACCTGGAACAGGACGCCCATCGCGAGCAGTATCGTCGCCGCGAACTTGTAGTACTGGCTGGCCTGGACGAGCACGTTGAACTGCGCGCTGTTGAAGTTCTGCAGGAAGTGCACCGCCGCGGGCAGGACAACCAGATAGCCGAACGCGACGCCGGTTATGAACAGCAGCGGCACGGCGAACATGAGCGGTCGCACCTGTCCGCGGCGGCGGGGATCGAGCGCGGGGATCACGAAGCCGTACGCCTGCCACAGCAAGACGGGTAGCGACAGGATCAACGCGAACATGAACGTCACCGTCAGCGTCGTGGTGAGTGGCTCGCCGATGCCCAGCGTCACGGGACGATCGCCGCGCGGCGGGGCCGAGAGGTGCGTCAGGTCGCGCTGCAGGTCGGTCTGGACGCGCTGCAGGGAGCGCTGAACGGCTGCGGGCTGGTGAGTGCTTGCCAGCACGCCGACCACGGTCTGGAGCTGCGCCGCGACGTCGCGGGTGCTCCGCTGGACCTGGTAGGTCGCGCCCAGCGGACCCTGCCCGTCGCGCACCTGTCGCTGCGTTTGATGAGCGAGCGGACGGTTGACCAGGTTGAGCAGCTGGTGGTTCTGCCAGAAGCAGAGGCCGAAGGCCACGCCCAGCGCGAGCAGCGACACGATGATTCTCGTGCGCAGCTCGTCGAGGTGGCCGACGGTGCTCAGCTGCTCGTCGTGGTTGATGGGCCGGACGCGGACGCGCACCAGCGTTCTCCCGAGAGTTGTGGGGTTCTCGGCGGGTTACGCAGCCGTGGGCGTGCGAGGGACGTCCACATGCTCGGGCGCGCGAGGGACATCCACGTGCTCGGGCGCGCGCTCGGCCGCCATCGTCAGCTGGTCGGCGTGCTCGGGCTGAGACTCGCCGCCGATCGCGTCTTTGAACCCGCGCAGCCCGGATCCGAGCGAACGTCCCATCTCGGGCAGCCGCTTGGCTCCGAAGACGAGCAGCAGGATGACGAGCAGAAATGCGATGTGAAGGGGATTGTCGAGGCCCACGGTGCTCCAATCGTTGTGGATGTCAGTAAGTACTTCGAGGCGGAGAGCGAGATGGATCAGTCCGGCGCGGCGTCCGCGCTCACACCACCGGCGCGACGATCAGTGGCCTCTGGGTGGAGACGACGCTTCCTCCGGCGGGCTCCTGGGTCACCAGGATCTGCCGGACTCCCGTCAGGCTCTCCGTCAGCCCGACGTCGGCCGCTCCGCCATGCGTGACGCTGAACAGGATCCGGGTCGGAACCGGACTGCCGTGCGCGCGCTCGAGCCAGACCTCGTACACGTGGCCCGGCGCGGGCGCCGGGAACTGGCGCACGATCAGGGTGCCGCGACCGTGGCTGAGCTGAAGCACGGCGCGACCGGGGGCGCCCTGCACCCGCGCCTGAAGCGTGCGCGTCGCACCTGAGCCCCCGCCCAGGAACGCCACGGCGGCCACGGCCGCGAGGACAACGAGCGTCGCCGACTGCGCGCGGCGTACGCCGGCCGGACGCTCAGAGCACCGATCCACGCGGCGCGCCGGCGGCTGCGCCGCTCGGGTTGATCGGCGTCGATCGAGCGCAGGACACTGTCGCGCAGCGCGGCTGGAGCCGCATACTGCGGCGCCGATAGCGCGAGCGCGTCGACTACCTGCTGCAGTGCCGCCACCTCCTCGCGGCACTCCGCACACCCGGCCAGGTGGTCGCGGTACTCGAGCTCTTCGGCGGGCTCCATCGCGCGCAGCACGTACACGGCTGCGTCGGCCAGTTGCGCATGCGACCTCATCGCGCCAACCCGGCGGCAGCCTGATCGCCTTCGGTGAGGGCGAGCCGCATCTTGGTCAGCCCCAAGCGCATGCGTCCCTTGACCGTGCCGGTGGGCAGGTCGAGCATCCGGGCGATCTCGGTGTGGGTGAACCCTCCGAAGTAGGCGAGCTCGACCACCCGGCGCTGCTCGCTCGGGAGGCTGAGAAGCGCGTCGCGCACGTGGCGAACGTCCTCCCGCCGCTCGACCTCGTCCTCGGTCCGTTCTCGCGCCGCCACGGCGGCGGCGGCGTTGTCGTCGATGACGTCACGCCCGGTCATCGCCGCCTCGTGGCGGAACGAGTCGATCGACTTATGGCGAACTGCGGCGAGTATCCACGAGCGCACGCTTCCTCGTCCGGCCTCGTAGCGACCGCTGCGCCGCCAGAGCGACAGGAACGCCTCCTGGACGATGTCCTCGGCCAGCGTGCGGCGGCCGCACATGCGATACGCCAGCGAGAACGCCGCGTCGCCGTGGCGCGTAAGTATCACCTCGAGCGCGCGCGGATCGCCGCCGCCCAAGAGCTCCATCAGGTCTTCGTCGGCGAGCCTGCTGAGGCCCTCACGGCGCGAGGTGGGAAGCCGCAGCACCGGTCAGTCCGCCCAAGGTGTCGTGTGGGTCCGAGCAGACCATTGAAACGGCGCGCGCGGACGCGGGCGTGGGCTGTGGCACGCAAGAACCTGGATACCAAGGGATACGTAGCGCGAGCCGGGTTGGATCACTCCGTCGTCCGTGTCGGCACCGGCCGCCCGGTCGGACGGAGCGGCGCGGCCCGGGAAGCACCGGCCTGAGGACCGAGATGGACCTAAAACGCGCGTAGGCTGGGGCGTGAGGTCACCCGACGAGAAGGGAGAGCAGGCGATGCTCGAGCGAGACGGATACATCCCCGGCGTGCCGTGCTGGGTCGATACGAGCCATCCTGACCCGGAGGCCGCGGTCTCGTTCTACACGGGCCTGTTCGGCTGGGAGTTCGAGAACGCGATGCCCGAGGGCTCCGGCGGCGCGTACTACATCGGCCGGCTCCGCGGCGGTGATGTCGCCGCGGTCGGCTCGCAGCCCGAGGGCGGACCCCCCGCTGCGACGTGGAACACCTACATCTGGGTCACGAGCGCCGACGAGACGGCGTCCACGATCCAAGCCGCGGGCGGCCGCGTCCTGGGCGAGCCGATCGACGTGACGGACGCCGGACGGATGGCGGCCTGCGCCGACCCCGAGGGAGCGGCGTTCTGCCTGTGGGAACCGCGGCGACACAAGGGCGCGCAGATCGTCAACGAGCCCGGCTCGCTCAACTTCAACGGCCTGAACGTCCGCGACCTCGAAGGGGCGAAGTCCTTCTACGGTGCCGTATTCGGGTGGGAGACGCTCGACATGGGTGGCGGCTTTCGAGCCTGGCGCCTGCCCGGGTACGGCGACTTCCTCGCGCAGCGCGATCCGGAACTGCGTGAGCGCATGGCGTCCAGCGGGGCGGCCGCGGGATTCGCGGACGTCGTGGCCACGCTCAGCCCGATCACCGATGATCAGCCCGCGCACTGGGGCGTGACGTTCGCCGTCGACGACGCCGACGCCATCGCCGCGAAGGCGGCCGAGCTCGGCGGTCAGGTCATCGCGGCGCCGTTCGATGCGCCGTGGGTCCGGATGACGGTGATAGCCGACCCGCAGGGCGCGTCGTTCATCGCGAGCAAGTTCGTCCCCGAGAACCGCGACGTCGGGACCGAGGCGGGCTCCGCCGCCCAGACCGGCTAGCTCGCCGCGCCGCCGCCGGTGCGGGGCCTTTCACATCGTTAGGCTCGGCCGACGCGCTCGGCACCGCCCCACCAGGAGACCGTCAACCACCCGCTGTTCGCGCGGGTGTATCTCCGCATGGCCTCCCGCCGGCTCGAGGAGGGCGAGCGGGATTACCGGCGCACGCTCGTCGAGGGGCTCACCGGCCACGTGCTCGAGCTCGGCGCCGGCAGCGGGATCAACTTCCGCTTCTATCCCCGCACGGTGACGCACGTGCTGGCGGTCGAGCCCGAGCCGGTGCTGCGCAACGCGGCGGTCGACAACGCGAGCCGGGCGCCCGTACCCGTCGACGTCGTGAGCGGCGTGTCGGCCGCGCTCCCCGCCGAGACCGAGACCGTTGGACGCGGCGGTGGCTTCGCTCGTGCTCTGCACGGTGCCCGATCCGCAACGCGCGCTGATCGAGCTTCACCGGGTCATCCGGCCCGGCGGCGAGCTGCGCTTCTACGAGCACGTCGTCGCGCAGCGCCGCGGCGCGGCGCTGCTCCAGCGCTTCGCCGACGCCACGATCTGGCCGCACCTGGCCGGTGGATGTCACATGAGCCGTAACACGCTGAGCGAGATCGAGGCGGCCGGGTTCAGCGTCGAGCGCTGCGAGCGGTTCACGTTCACCCCCGGCCCGCCCGTGCCGCCGGTGCCGCACATCCTGGGGATCGCGCGACGCGCATGACGGTCGACCTGAGCGGCCAGGTGGCGATCGTCACGGGCGGCGGCCGGGGCATCGGACGGGCGATCGCACTCGCGTATGCCGGCGCGGGCGCCGACGTCGTGATCAGCGCGGCGCGCAACCTCGACGAGGCCGAGCGCGTCGCAGGCGAGAGCGCCGAGCTCCGCGGCAGCGTGCACGCGGTGCGGGCCGACGTGACGGTCGAGGACGACGTGGCGCGGCTCGTGGACCACGCGCTCGGCCTGGCGCGGCCGCATCGACGTGCTGGTCAACAACGCCGCCCGCGGGATGAAGTTCGTCAACGAGCGCTTCATGACCGACCCGCAGCCGTTCTGGAAGGCCGCTCCCGACGCGTGGCGGCTGGTCGTCGAGACGAACATCGTCGGCGTGTTCCTGGTCTCGCGCGCGGTCGTGCCGCACATGCTCGCGGCCGGGCGGGGCAGCATCGTCAACGTCACGATCAACCACGCGACGATGGTCCGCCGCGGCTTCTCGCCCTACGGTCCGTCGAAGGCGGCGCTCGAGGCGATGACCGCGGTGTGGGCGGCCGAGCTCGAGGGCACCGGCGTGACGATCAACATGCTGGCGCCCGGCGGCGCCACCGCCACCGGCATGATCCCCGAGGACGCGCCGCCGGACATCGAGCTGCTCGACGCCGAGATCGTGGTGCCGGCGGCGCTGGCGCTGGCGCGCGCGGAGCGGAGCGGTCAGCGCCTGCTCGGCACCGAGTTCACGCCCTGATCAGTTTTCGGGCGGCCGCCACGAGTCGCGCCCCGGGTGCGCTCGCCGCCAGGCCTTCCAGGCCCGCTGCCCGCTCACGGGAAGGGCGAGTCCGAGCAGGACGGCCCAGATCGCGCTGCCGGCGATCACGACGAGCACGAACAGGGCGACGTTGAGGAGCAGCGCCAGCTCGGGCGGAAGGCGCTGGAACAGGAGCCACCACCACGGGCGAAGGCGCGACGGCCAGCTCCAATCCCACTGCGAAGGGCGCAGCCGGCGGGCCCGGGCATCGTCGGCCACGAGCGTGCGCGCGCCGCCAGGCAGCCGACGCAGGTTGACCCAGCGGGCGTACTCGAGCAGCGCGGCGAGCGCGACCAGGAAGCCGACGACGGTCCACCGCCGCGACGAGTGCGCCGCCACCGCGACGGCCACCGCCCCCAGCAGGGCGACGATGGCCAGGCGGCGAGGCCAGGCCAGACGGCGGCCGATGCGGAGGATGTTCTGGCGCGGGAGCGCGAAGGCGGGGTCGGCGCGGCTGGCCTGCTCCCAGCCGCTCAGCGACTCGTCGATCTTGCGCTGGCGGCCGAGCGCGACAGCGAGGTTGTTCATGGCCAGGCTGTTCTCGGGATCGATGGCGAGCGCGGCCCGGAACTCATCCTCCGCGGCGCGCGGCTGCTCGTGCCTCAGCAGGATGTAGCCAACCGTGTTCCGCGTCGCGGCCAGCTCGGGATTGAGCGCGACGGCGTGGCGGGCTGCCGCCAGCGAACCGGCCTCATCGCCGTTCGCCTGCAGCGCCTCGGCCAGGACGATGTAGGCGTACGGCTCCTCCGTCTCGAGCCGAACCGCGTCGAGTGCGGCCGCCTTCGCGTCCCTGCCCCGGCCGAGCTTGAGCAGGGCCATGGAACGCACGCGGTGCGGCCAGCCGAGATCGGGCTGGCGGGCCACCGCGGCGTCGGCGGCCTCGAGCGCCTCGTCCGGCTGCCTGAGCTGGAGATGCGTCGCGGCGAGCAGGCACAGCGGCTGCGGAAGATCGGGCTCGAGCCCGGCCGCCTGGCGGAGGTGCTCGAGCGCCTCCTGGTGTCGCCCCATCTCGAACAGCGCGCGCCCCTGCTGGTAGGCGCGCTGGCCGGGGGAGGAGTCGGCGGGGCCGGAAGAACGCAGTCCGCTCACAGGAGCTTGTGCGAGCGGATGTAGGCGAGCAGGTCGTCGTACTGCCCGCCGTCGTTGGCGTACAGCGCGTAGTTGTGCGCGACGGTGAACCACGCGCGCGTGGAGGGCCTGACGGCGGCGAGGGCGCGGTCGAGGTGGGCGCTGCCGATCGCGACCAAGTCGCCGGTGCGAACGGACTCCGAGAGCGCTTCCTCGGAGGCGGTCTCCACGAGATGCACCAGGTCGGCGCCCGAGTACTCGTCGGTCTTGCGCGCCAGGCGCCGGAGGTCGACGTCGGCCACCGGGCGCTCCGCCAGCGCGCCCGTCAGGATCGCCTCGCGCGCCTCGAGGTCCGGCGGCAGCACGAGAACCGAGCGGTCGAGCCGTCCCGGCCGGCGCAGCGCGGTGTCGACGTCCCAGGGATGGTTCGTGGCCGCGAGCACGAACACGCCCTCGTTGTTCTCCTGCGCGCCGTCGAGCTCGGCCAACAGCTGGTTGACGACGTTGCGGCCGGCCGAGTGGCGCAGGTGGCTGCGCTTTTGCCCGAGCGCGTCGATCTCGTCCAGGAACACCACGCACGGTGCCGCGCGCCGGGCGACCTCGAACGCCTCGTGGAGCTGGCGCTCGCTCTGGCCGAGCCACATGTCGAGCACGTCGCTCAGGCCCAGGGAGAAGAACGCGGCACCCAGCTCACCCGCCACCGCCCGCGCCAGGAACGTCTTGCCGCAGCCGGGCGGGCCGTACAGCAGCAGCCCGCCGCGCAGGGACTTCTTGTAGTAGCGCCGTAGCTCCGGATTGCGCAGCGGAGCGAGGAAGGCGGCATCGAGACGGGCTTTGACCTCGGTCAGGCCGCCCACGTCGGCCAGCGTCACCCACGGGCGCTCGAAACCCTCCTCGAGCATGGCCTCGTCGAGGTCCGGCGGGTCGATCGCCGGCAGTGCCACCGGTTCGATGTCCTCGACCGAAGCCGGGGGCGGCGGCGGCTCGCCGATCCCGAGCAGCCGGGAGTAGCGGCCGGAGAGCTCGTGGTCGCCGAGCACCTGTGCGGCGTCCCGGGCCAGAGCGAGCGCCTCCGCGTCGTCGGGCGCGCTCGACAGCGCGGCCTGGGCGTGCTCGAGCGCCCCTCGCGCGTCGCCGTTCATGAGCAGGAGCGAGGCGAGATGGATGCGCAGCGCCGGATTCCGCGGATCGGCCTGGATCGCGGTCTCGAGCGCAGCAGTCACCGAAGCGTCGATCCCCACGGGATGCGGGCTACCCCGGTCCGTGCTGCGTCAGTCGCGTCACGGGCCGGCTGCCGTCCCGCGTGGAGAGCGCTCGCCACACCCGCTCCGGGGTCATCGGAAGGCGGCGCATGCGCACCCCGTCGGTGGCCGCGGCGATCGCGTTGGCCACGGCGCCGGCGCCCGCGATCACCGGCGCCTCGCCCACTCCCTTGGCTCCGAAAGGGCCCTCGGGGACCGGTACCTCCACGATCTCGGTGTCGATCGGCGGGACGACGCCGGCGGTGGGAATGGCGTAGTCGACGAGCGTGCCGGTGACGAGCTGGCCGTGCTCGTCGTGCGCGAGCTCCTCCCACAGCGCCCACCCGAGCGCCTGCGCGGCGCCGCCCCGCATCTGGCCCTCGACGAGCGCGGGGTTGAGCGCGCGGCCCACGTCCTGGGCGACGACGTGTCCGAGCACCTGCACGGCGCCCGTGTCGCGGTCGACCCGCACGTGCACGAGGTGTCCCGCCGACTGGGGTGCCTGCGGAAGCGCCACACGGCCGTGCCCCTCCACCGGAGCGTGCCGGCTCCCGTACCTGAGGATCGTGCGCGCCAGCTGCTCGACCGGGATCGCCCGGCCTGGATCGCCCACCGGCTGGACCCGGCCGTCGGCGATCTCGAGGTCCTCGGGGGCGATCTCGAGCTCGAGGGCCGCCACGTCGAGCAGCCGCTCACGGGCCTCGCGCGCCGCCCGCTCGACCGCGCGGCCGACCGTGTAGGTGATCTTGCTTCCGCCGCTCGCACCGGCGTAGGGCGCCGTCGAGGTATCGGCGGCGACGACCCGTACGCGGTCGAGCGCGACGCCGAAAGCGTCGGCGGCGATCGCCGCGAAGCTCGTCTCGACTCCCGTCAGGTCGGCCGCGCCGGTGATAACCGTGAGCCGGCCATCGGCGTCGAGCCGGCACACCGCGGCCGCCGGCTCGTATCCGCCCGGCCACCAGCCGATCGCCATGCCGATGCCCTCGTCCTCGGGCAGCGAGCGCCGCGCGCCCCACAGCGGGTGCAGGCGCAGACGCTCGAGGCACTGCGCGCGCCCCGAACACGGGAAACGGATTTCCCGCGACCGAGCGGTCGCCCTCGCCGGCGACGTTGGCCAGCCGCAGCTCGACCGGGTCGACCTCGAGCCGAGCGGCCAGCTCGTCGATCAGCGATTCGAGCGCGAATGCGGCGGGCGCCGCCGTGGGTGCGCGGTAGGCGCCGAACGTGACGCGGTTGGTGGCGACGCCGTAGGCGGTCAGCTCGTGCGCCTGCCACCGGTACGGCCCGGCGGCGAGCATCGCGGCGATCGACTCCAGCCCGAAGTCGTCGGTCGCTCCGCGGTCGCACAGCGCGCGGGAGCGGATCCCGGTGAAGCGGCCGTCGGCGGTGGCGCCGAGCTCGAGGTCGATCACCTCCGCCGGCGCCGGGTTGCTCGCGGCCATGTCCTCGCTGCGCGTCAGGGCCAGCCGCACCGGCCGCTTCAGCACCAGCGCGGCGGCGGCGACGAGCGGCTCGAGCAGCATCAGCTTCCCGCCGAATCCGCCGCCCGAGCGGCGCGGCGCGAACGCGTATGCGGTCGGCGGCCAAGCCGAACAGCTCGGCCAGGCCGTCGCGGGTGGCGAACGGCGCCTGAGTCGATGCGCTGATGACCAGCTCGCCCTCCGGGTCGAGCCAGGCCGTGGCGGTCTGGGTCTCGAGGTACGCCTGGTAGATCCACGGGGTGTGGAAGCGTCCGTTCACCACGACGTGGCTGGCCGCCAGCGCGGTCGCTGCGTCGCCGTCGGCTCAGACGCGCGGAGCCAAGCACGTTGTCGGAGAGCTGCTCCTCCTCGCCGGCGGCGCCGGCTGACACGGCGGCGTGGGCATCGGCGATGTCAGAGCCGTCTCCCTGATCGGCGACCGAGATCCGAGCGCGCGGCGCGCCGGGGCGGATCGCCGTCTCGAGGTCGAGCACCGGCGTCAGCGACTCGAGCTCGGCCCACACCAGATCGGCGGCGTCCGCCGCGGCGGCCTCGCTGTCGGCCACCACGATCGCGATCGGCTGGCCGGCGTAGACGACCTCCTCGCGCGCGAGCGGTTGGTTGCCCCGCCCCGGTCCGGTGGCGACGATCGGCAGATCGGCGGCGGTCAGCACTCCGGCCACGCCCGGGGCGCGGCGGGCCTCGTCGGTCTCGATCGAGACGATCCGCGCATGGGCCTCGTGGGCCAGCACCAGGCGGGCGTGCAGAAGCCCCGGCACGGGCAGGTCGGCGGCGTAACGGGTGATCCCGCGAACCTTCGCCTCGGAGTCACGGCGAGGGATGCGATTCGCCGATCGGCGGGCACGGTGCTTAAGGTTAGAGCTACGTCTCGGCCGGGGCCTGGGCAGCATCCACCGGCCGTTCGTTCAGTCCGGATACTCGTCCTTGCGCCAGGCGCGCGGGTCGCCGACCTCACCGATCGGGGTTCGCTGGAGCAGGAACGAGTGGTAGGGCGCCACGAACGGATCGGGCGCCATGACCGTGTAGGTGTGGTACACGGTTCCGTTCTCCCGCGCGAACGCGATGAAGCTCGGGCCTTCGCGCAGCCCGTCCTCGAGCTTGGCGCCGACCTGCTGCCCCCAGTCCGCGAGCCACTGGGGCGGGTTCTCGACCATCTGCATGATCTCGGGGATCTGGCGCGCCTGCTCGGGCTTCAGCGCGATCCCGAAATCGAACGGGAAGTCCGTGCCGTAGGTCGAGACGTAGGGGAAATCCCAGCCCATGCGTTCCTTGTAGGCGTTGAGGCGATCGATCGGCGCCCGGGAGAAGCAGATCAGCGTCACGTCGCGATGGCCCAGATGGAGACGGGGGGCGCTCAGCTCGTCGCCCAGGTTCGAGCACCCCGGACACGCGCCGTGCTCGTAGTCGGGGCCGAACATGATGTTGTAGGCCAGCAACTGTGAGCGTCCCTCGAACAGCTCGGCGAAGCGTCTTCTTCCCGTCCTGGGTGTCGAACTCGTACTCCTTCTCGACCGGCACCCAGGGCAGCTGCCGGCGCTGCTCGCTGACCCGCTCGCGTGAGCTCGGCGTGCTCGGCCTCGAGCTTGGCGAGCTCATCGCGAGCCTCCTGCCATTCCTCGCGGGTTCCCACTGTGTGATCGGGCATCGTCATCTCCTCTGACTCGTTGCGTCACGTACGTTACGACTGACGCCGGGGCGCAGACTCATCGGTGCGTTGACCTGGGCGCCGGAGGCGGGAGATAATCGGCCTTCCCGTTTTACGAGCCGAGGAGCCCGTATGTCCTGGAAGCTGGAAGGGTCCTACTTCGAGACGTGCTCGTGCGATGTGGTGTGTCCATGCACGGCATCGTTCGCGCTCGGAGCCACGCACGATCGCTGCCGGGTCACGCTCGTGTTCCGCATACAGAACGGAGAGGTCGAGGGCGTCGACGTCAGCGGGCTCGCGGTGGCGGCGGTGGCCGACACCCCAAAGGTCATGAGCGAAGGCAACTGGCGGCTGGGCGTGATCATGGATGCCGCGGCGTCCGAGGAGCAGGCCGAGAAGCTCGGGGCGGTCTTCTCCGGTGCGCTGGGCGGCCCGATGGAGGCGCTGGGTCCGCTGGTCGGAGAGAACCTCGGGGTGCAGAGCGCGCCCATCGAGATCCGTGAGGACGGCCTTCGCCACTCCGTCCGGATCGGCGACGCGATCGACTTCGAGATCGAGGACGTGGTGCCGTTCGGGGCCGATACCAACGAGCCCGTGCGACTCACCGGGGTCTTTCATCCCGCGGGTCTCGGAGCTGACGGTCGCGCACGCCACGCGTTCGAAGATCGATGCCTTCGGCATCCAGTACGAGGGAAACTCAGCCTTCTCGAACTCGCACTTCGCGTGGGCGGCGTGAGCGCGACCGGGTCACTGATCGCCGCGCCGGGCGACACCGAGCGCGGGGACCGAGGTGAGCTCGCCGCGGCGTTCGCCGCGGTTCGCGCCCGGCTCGGGGTCGTGTTGCTGTTGCTCGTGCTCGCCGCCGTCGCGTGGTGGTCGACGATCGACCGGATGGCCGGCATGGACGCGGGCCCGGGCACCGACCTCGGGGCGCTCGGCTGGTTCCTCGGCGTGTGGGTGGTGATGATGGCGGCGATGATGTTCCCCTCGCTGGCTCCGACCACCGCGCTCTATGCGCGGATGACCCGGCAGTACGGCTGGGGCCGCGCCATCGTCTTCGCCGCCGCCTACCTGCTGGTGTGGGGCGCGGCCGGCCTCGTCGCGTACGGGCTGTTTCGGCTGGGCCGCAGCCTGTTCGGCGCCGATCTGGCCTGGCACAGCGGTGGGCGGTGGTTCGCCGGCGGCGTGCTCGCGCATCGCCGCCGTCTACGAGCTGACGCCGCTGAAGGATGTGTGCCTGGGGAAATGCCGCAGTCCGCTCGGATTCCTGCTCGGGAGCTGGCGCGACGGAAACCGCGGTGCGCTGGAGATGGGAGCACGACATGCCGCCTGGTGTCTCGGCTGCTGCTGGGCGCTGATGGCCGGACTGTTCGCGCTCGGGGTCATGAGCATCACGTGGATGGCGCTCATCGCCGGCCTGATCGCGCTCGAGAAGACGCTGCCGTGGCGCCGGACGGCCACGTGGGGCACGGCCGCGCTCCTGCTCGTGCTCGCGATCGCGGTCGTGGCCTTCCCCACACGATGTGCCCGGGCTCGTCGTGCCCGGCGGCCACCAGGCCATGCACGCGATGAGCGCGATGCACTAGTGCACTGTCCGGCAATTACGGGCACCTCGAGCTCGGCCGCCGTCGCCTTGACCGGGCCGAGTCGCGCGACGAGAACGAAGGAATGGAGTTGGGCGAGCGTCATGTGACCTAAGCGATCGCTTAGGTCAGATTTGGCGGACCGCGCGCGATTGCGCGATGATTCAGCTCAGGAGAGAGAGGCAAGGACGGTCTATTTGCAGGTTCCGGCGCCGTTTGAGTACGAGCGAGCAGGGAGCGTGGAGCACGCCCTCGAGCTCCTCCGACGGCTTGGACCGGAGGCGCGGCTCTTGGCCGGCGGCGACTTGTTGCTGCCGCGTCGGATCAGCGCGGCTCGGCGGAATACAAGCGGCACGTCGCCGGAGTGTTGACGCGACGTGCCTTGGTGCGCGCCTCGATGAGGGCGCTCGGAGAGGGATACATCAAGGAGGGAGGTTCGTGACGTGCAGCTCTTGATCGGTGCATCAACCGGTTGGGATATAGGACTGGCGCTCGGCATCGTCGTGGTGCTGGTGGCCGCGGCGATCGTGATCACGATCGTGGTCCTGGCGAGGAGGATCGCCGACCAGGCCCGCACCGCGGTCGGCGGTGTGGAGAAGGTGCGCGAACAGACCGATGCCCTGGTGGGGATCGCCCGGATCAACGATTCCGGGATCAGGATCCTGCACTCGGCGCGAGCGCTCAGAAAGGTGGCGGTGGGCAGATGATCCTCTCGTACGCCGCACTGTCCAACCACGGCGCGTGGGGCATCGCCCTCGTGATCGGGCTCGTCGCCGCGCTGATCGTGGCGGCGTTGCTGGTCGTGCTGATCCGCTCCGTGCTGGACATCCAGAAGTCGGCGGGGACCTTGCTCGAGGTCGCGGGCAAGGTTGCGACCAACACGGCGAACATCCCCGGGCTCCAGGCGACCGCGCCCGTGCTCGGGAAGATCGTCGAGGAGGCCGTCGTCCAGGACAGCTATATGAACGCCCTCACCGACGGGTTCGGTGCAGCATGAGCGAGACCGCACTGATCATCCTCAGCGTGCTGCTCGCGGTCGTCGTCGTGGCCGTCCTGGCGGCCGCGCTGATCGTGATCCGGACCAGCCTCGAGGCCACATCGGAGAGGCTCGCCACTCTCGGGACTGCACTCGAGACCGTGGAGTCCGAGCACCTGCGCCCGCTCGAGCCGGCGGTCAAGGCGATCAACGCCCAGTTCGACGTCATCCTCGGCGCGATGCCCGGCATCGCGTCCAAGGCGAAGGTCGTAGCGGAAAGGAGGCCGCGATGACGCTCGAATGGATCGGCGACGCGGTGCTGTTGCTGGTGCTGCTTCCCGTTGTGATCTATCTGCTGCGGGGGGTCCTCAATGCCGCCAACAGCATCGTTCCGAGCGTTCAGAGGATCGCGAGCGCCTCGGCGGCCGGGTCGAAGGACCTCGACGCCACCGCGCTGCTGCTGACCACGCGGGACCAGGTAATCAAGACCGTCGAGGTGGTCGCCGATTACGGCGGCTCGCTCGACACGATCGTCGACGACGCGTGATTGGAGGCCAGCGATGCCGGCAGCAGGCATAGTCATGATCATCGCCGTCGTCCTCATCGTCGCGGCGGTTGTGTTCTTCCTGGTGTCCACGATCGTGGCGCTGCAGAAGATCACCAAGGGCCTCGACCTGGCCATCGCCTCGGTGGTCGAGATCATCGAGAAGAGCGCCCCGGTGCGAGGACGTGGTGAACACGATCAACGCCAATCTCGATGCGGGCGTCGACCTGCTCGAGGGACTGCTCGTCAAGAAGGCCGGACTGACCGACGCGGTCGGCCTGATCGAAGGGCTGTATCCGGGCGCGGCCAAGGCGGGCCTGCGCAACTTCCCCGACAGCACCCAGGTCGTTGCGCCGCGGATCTCGGAGGTCTACACAAAGGGCACGCTGACGCTCGCACGGCTCGGCCGCGAGGCGCCGATCGCAGCGGCCAGCCCGAACGGCCCCGCCCTGCGCAACCCGGCGTACGGGAGCACCTCGGCGCGCTCGCTGTACCCGGATCTCCGCCAGACGCGGCCGCAGGCGATGCCACGCTCGCCGATCATCGGTGCGGAGTCGCCGGTGCAGTACGAGCCGGCGGAGGATCCGGGGGTGCGCAAGCGGATGCCGGTCGCGGCCGGCGACCACGAGCCCTCACAGTCCGAGCAGGCGGGGACCGAGCTCCCGTCCTCGGGAGTCGCGTTCCTTCGCCGTCGCCGGCGCGAGGAGTGACCATGCGAAACCGACTCGATCGAAACAGGAGACCCGGTGCAGACCCCAGCGCCTTTTGAATATGAGCGCGCGAGCAGCGTCGATGGCGCGATCGCCTCGCTCGTGCGGCTCGGCTCCGACGCGCGGCTGATCGCCGGCGGCCACAGCCTGCTGCCGATGATGAAGCTGACGGCTCGCGAATCCCGAGCATCTGATCGACATCAACGACCTGGAAGAGCTCTCCTACATCCGTCAGGAGGGGGACGAGATCCGGATCGGCGCACTCACGCGCCACGCGGAGCTACTGGGATCCGATCTGCTCGCGGAGCAGTTCCCGGTGTTCCGCGACGCCGAGGAGGTGATCGCCGATCCGGTGGTGCGCAACCGCGGCACGATCGGCGGATCGCTGTGCCAGGCCGATCCGGCGGAGGACCTGAGCGCGGTGTGCTCGGCGCTCAAGGCGCGGGTGGTGATCCGCGGCTCCGAGGGCGAGCGGGTGATCGGCATGGAGGAGTTCCACGTCGGCCCGTTCATGACCGCGGTCGCCGACGCGGAGATGCTGACCGAGGTGCGGATCCCGGTCCGGCACGGGGCGGGCAGCGCGCACGAGAAGGTCGAGCGGCGTGCCGGCGACTTCGCGATCGCGGCCGCGTCGGCCGCCGTGTGGATCGACGGCGGCACGATCGTCGACGCCGGGGTGGCGCTCGCGGCCGCGGGACCGAGCACGGTGCTCGTGACCCGCGTCGACGAGCTGTTGCGCGGCAAGTCTCCGTCCGAGGAGCTGTTCGAGCAGGCGGGTGAGATCGCCTCGGAAGACTGCTCGCCGTCGGCCGACGGCCGCGGGTCCGGTCGACTACAAGCGCCACCTCGCCGCCGTACTAACCAAGCGCGCGCTGCGCCGCGCCTGCGCCCGCGCGCTGCATCAGGAGGCCTGATGGAACTGACGATCAACATCAACGGCAAGCCGGTCACGCGCGACGTCGAGCCCCGCAAGCTGCTCGTCCACTACATCCGGGAGACGCCGGGGCTGACCGGGACCCACTGGGGGTGTGACACCTCGAACTGCGGCGCGTGCGTCGTGCTGATGGACGGCAAGCCGCTGAAGTCGTGCACGACGCTGGCGGCGATGTGCGAGGGGCATGAGATCCGGACCGTCGAGTCGCTCGAGGTCGACGGCCGGCTCGACCCGATCCAGCAGGCCTTCCACGAGACGCACGGTCTGCACTGCGGCTTCTGCACGCCGGGGATGCTGATGACGACCCGCGCGCTGCTGAACGAGAACCCCGACCCGACCGAGCACGAGATCCGCACCGCGATCTCCGGGGCGATCTGCCGGTGCACGGGCTACAAGAACATCGTCGCC
Source organism: uncultured Solirubrobacterales bacterium (assembly GCA_963710305.1). Lineage (GTDB taxonomy): Bacteria > Actinomycetota > Thermoleophilia > Solirubrobacterales > Solirubrobacteraceae > Palsa-465. The sequence goes on from CAVPZV010000003.1 coordinate 223,944, forward strand.
GCGGTTCGGTGGGCCGCCGAGCTACGAAGCACGCGATCAAACAGGAGGCGTGAGCATGCCGACCGTCTCGAAACCTCCCACCGAGCAGGCCGAGCGCCCGATCGGCTTCGGACGGCTCAAGCGCAAGGAGGACGCGCGCTTCATCCGCGGCAAGGGCACCTACCTGGACGACATCACGCTGCCGGGGATGCTCCATGGCGCGGTTCTGCGCAGCCCGTACGCGCACGCCAAGATCGTCTCGATCGACACCTCGGAGGCGCTCGCGTACCCCGGCGTCGCGGCGGTGATCACGGCCAAGGACCTGGAGACGCTGGGCCTGGCGTGGATGCCGACGATCTCCTACGACACCCAGGCGGTGCTGGCGGGGGACAAGGTCCGCTTCCAGGGCCAGGAGGTGGCGTTCGTGATCGCCACCGACGAGTACATCGCCCGCGACGCGCTGGCGCTGATCGACGTCGAGTACGAGCCGCTGCCCGCGGTCGTCAACGCGCGCAAGGCGCTCGATCCCGACGCGCCGCTGATCCGCGACGACAAGGACGGCCAGACCGACAACCTGGCCAGCCCGCTGTGGGAGGCCGGCGACGAGGAGGCGACCGACCGGGCGTTCGCCGAGGCGGACGTGATCGTCGAAGCGCGACATCATCTACCCGCGCTGCCATCCGGCGCCGCTCGAGACCTGCGGGATGATCGCCGACTTCAATCCGAAGACCGGCCAGCTCGACATCTACAACGGCAACCAGGCGCCGCACGCCCATCGCACCGTGTACGCGCACGTCGCCGGACTGGCGGAGCACATGATCAGGATCCGCTGCAACGACATCGGCGGCGGCTTCGGCAACAAGGTGCCGGTGTACCCGGGCTACGTATGCGCCATCGCCGGCTCGATCGTGGCCGGCGCTCCCGGTCAAGTGGATCGAGGATCGCTCCGAGAACCTGATGTCCACCGGGTTCGCGCGCGACTACATCATGCAGCGCCGAGATGTGCGCCAAGGACGGCAAGATCACCGGCCTGCGCGTCGACGTGATCGCCGACCACGGCGCGTTCGACTCGACCGCGCAGCCGACCAAGTTCCCGGCCGGGTTCTTCCACATCGTGTGCGGCTCCTACGACCTCGAGGCCTCGCACGTGAAGGTGCGAGGCGGTGTACACGAACAAGGCGCCCGGCGGCGTCGCCTACCGGTGCTCGTTCCGGATCACCGAGGCGGTGTACCTCGTCGAGCGGATGGTCCACGCGCTGTCGATGGAGATGGGCGTCGACCAGGTGGAGCTGCGCATGCGGAGCTTCATCAAGCCCGAGCAGTTCCCGTACGAGACGACCACCGGCTGGACCTACGACTCGGGCAACTACGCGCAGACGATGCAGGTGGCGATGGAGATCGCCGGCTACGAGCGAGCTCCTGGCCGAGCAGAAGGAGAAGCGCGCGCGCGGCGAGCTGATGGGCATCGGCGTCTCGTTCTTCACCGAGGGGGTCGGCGCCGGGCCGCGCAAGCACATGGACATCCTCGGGCTGTCGATGAACGACGGCGCCGACCTGCGCGTACACCCGTCCGGCAAGGCGGTGGTCAGCATCAGCGCCCAGACCCAGGGGCAGGGCCACGAGACGACGTTCGCCCAGATCGTGGCCGAGGAGCTGGGGATCCCGCCCGAGGACGTCCAGGTCCGCCACGGCGACACCGACAAGTCGCCGTACGGCCTCGGCACCTACGGCTCGCGCTCGACCCCGGTGTCGGGCGGCGGCGGTGGCCGTGGTCTCGCGCAAGGTGCGCGACAAGGCGCGGCTGATCGCGGCCACGATGCTCGAGACCAGGCCCGAGGACCTGGCCTGGGAGAAGGGCCGCTGGTACGTCAAGGGCGACCCCGAGAAGGGCGCGCTGATCGAGGACATCGCCGGCGTACGCCTACAGCGGCGAGCCGATGCCCGCCGGCATGGAGGGCGGGCTCGACGCGCAGGTCATCTACGACCCGCCGAACCTCACCTACCCCTACGGCGCCTACATCGCGGTGGTCGACATCGACCCCGAGACGGCGCACGTGAAGGTCCGCCGGTTCATCGCGGTCGACGACTGCGGCGTGCGGATCAACCCGATGATCGTCGACGGCCAGATCCACGGCGGGCTGGCGGAGGGAATCGGGATCGCGCTGATGGAGGTGATCACGTTCGACGAGGAGGGCAACTGCCTGAACGGGTCGTTCATGGACTACCTGATCCCGACCGCGCTCGAGTGCCCGGACTTCGAGCTCGGCGCCACCGTGACCCCGTGTCCGCACCATCCGCTCGGGGCCAAGGGGGTCGGCGAGTCGCCGAACGTCGGCTCGCCACCGGCGATCGTCAACGCGGTGATCGACGCCCTGCGCGAGACCCACGGAGTGAGCCACATCGACATGCCGTGCACGCCGGCCCGGGTCTGGGCGGCGATGCAGGGACGGCCCGAGCCGCCGCAATGATCTCGGGCGCCCTCACCCGGCGCTCCCAGGAGCTGGCCAAGCAGGGCTCGGCGTTCGTCGTCGCGACCGTCGTGCGCGTGCAGCGCCCGACGAGCGTCGAGCCGGGCAACGCCGCGCTCGTGCTGGGCGACGGGACGATCGAGGGGTTCGTGGGTGGCGTGTGCGCGCAGCACAGCGTCCGGCTGTACGCGCTGCAGGCGATCGAGTCCGGGCAGCCGCTGCTGCTGCGGATCCTCCCCGAGGGCTCTGCCTCCACGGCGAGCCGGAGCTCGCCGCAGGAGGATCCCGCGCTGACGCGGGAGGTGGCGAGCGACGAGGGGACGGTCACGGTTCAGAACCCGTGCCTGTCGGGCGGGGCGATCGAGCTGTTCCTCGAGCCGGTGCTGCCCGCCCCGCGGGTGGTGCTCGCCGGGGACTCGCCGATCGTGGCCGCGCTGGCCCGGCATCGGGCCCGAGCTGGGACTGGCCGTGGTGGCGGGCGACGCTCCGAGCTCGGGCGACCTCGGGCTGGTGGTGGCCGCGCACGGCCGCGACGAGCTCGGGATCCTGCGCGCCGCGCTCGAGGCAGGGATTCCCTACGTCGGCTTGGTGGCCTCGCGCAAGCGCGGCGCGGCGGTGCTCGACCAGCTGCGCGAGGCCGGGGTGCCGCCGGACCGGCTGGCCTCGATCGAGACGCCGGCGGGGCTCGACATCGGCGCCCGCACCGCGGCGGAGATCGCGGTCTCGATCCTGGCGCGGATCATCGAGACCCGGCGGCACGAGGGAGCGGGCGCGTCGAGCGCGCCCACCGTCCGCCCGAACACGGCGGTGGACCCGATCTGCGGGATGACGATCGTGGTCGGCGCCGACACGCCGTCACTCGAGCACGCGGGCGGGACGATCTACTTCTGCTGCATGGGGTGCAAGCTGAAATTCCAGGAACGGCATGGACATGCCGCGATCGCAGGCTGAGATCGAACACCTCGCGCCCGATGTGGAGACGCTGGCCGTGCGCCTGGCCGCCGTCGATTACCTGGTCGACGAGGGTCTGGCCACGTCGATCTTCCTGGCTTTGAACCTTCCCCAGCCGCTGCTGCTCGAGGGCGAGGCGGGCGTGGGCAAGACCGAGGCCGGCAAGGCGCTGGCCGCGGTGCTCGACACGCCGCTGATCCGCCTGCAGTGCTACGACGGCATCGACGCCTCCGAGGCGCTGTACGAGTGGAATTACCCCCGCCAGCTCCTCAGCATCCGGCTGGCCGAGGCCGGCGGCTCAGAGCTGCGCGAGGAGGACCTGTTCGGGCCCGAGTACCTGATCCGCCGCCCCCTGCTGCGGGCGCTCGAGCATCCCGGACCGCGCCCCGCGGTACTGCTGATCGACGAGATCGACCGGGCGGATGACGACTTCGAGGCGTTCCTGCTGGAGCTGCTGGGTGAGTCGTCGGTCACGATTCCCGAGCTGGGCGTGGTCACCGCCACGCATCCGCCGGTGATCGTCCTGACCTCCAACCGGACGCGCGATCTGCACGACGCGGTCAAGCGCCGCTGCCTGTATCAGTGGATCCCGTACCCGAGCCGCGAGCGCGAGGTCGAGATCGTCCGCCGCCGGGTCAAGGGCGCGTCGGGGACGCTCGCGGTGCAGGTGGCCGACGCGGTCTCGCGGATGCGCGACAGCGACATCCAGAAACCCCCCGGCATCGCCGAGGCGATCGACTGGCTGGCCGCGCTGCATCTGCTGGGGGTCGAGCGCCTGGATGCCGAGGCGATCGAGCGCACGCTCGGCTCCGTCCTGAAGTACAGCGAGGACCAGGACGTGATCCGAGCCGCCGGGCTCGAGGATCTGGTGAGCGGCCGTGCCTGAGTTCGCGATCGAGACCGTGTGGCTCGATTTGCCGGCGCTGGCCGGCGCCTTGAGCCGGCGGCTGCACGACGCCGGCATCCCGAGCAGCGTCGAGCGTTCGGCGCATTTCGCGCAAGCGCTGAAGCTGGTCCGGCCGGTCAGCCGGCGGCGGCTGTACTGGACGGCGCGCGCGGTGTTCGTCTCGGACCAGTCGCAGGTGAAGGCGTTCGACGGGGTGTTCGCCGCCGTGTTCGGGGCGGGCGCGGCGCCCGAGCCGGCTGAGATCGACCACGTGGAGCCCGCGCCTGCTTCTCCCGAGACGCGTCTCGAGGGCGATCCGGCGGTCGCGAAGGGCGCCGGGCAGGAAGCGCTCATCACGGCCGCCCCCTCCTCGTCGGCGACGAGCCGGGGCGCGCCGGCGCCGGAGGAGGAGATCCCGGTGCCGACCGCTCCGAGCAGCGAGGAGGTGCTCCGGAGCAAGCGCTTCGACGCGCTCGAGCCGGGCGAGCTCGCGCAGCTCTACCGTCTGATGTCGCGCCTGGAGATCCTCACGCCGCGCCGGCGCACCCGCCGGGCGCGGCGCGATCGCCACGGCGAGCGGATCGACCTGCGGCGCACGCTGCGGCGCAGCCTGCGCACCGGCGGCGACCCGATCCGGCTCGCGCGCCGGCGCCGGCGGATCGTGCGCCGGCGGATCGTGCTGCTGTGCGACATCTCGGGCTCGATGGAGCCCTACGCGCGGGCCTATCTGCAGTTCCTGACCTGTGCCGCCGGCAGCGGACCGAACGCGGAGACGTTCGTGTTCGCCACCCGGCTGACCCGTCTGACGCGCGCGCTCGGGGGTCGCGCAATCCCGAGCGCGCGATCCAGCGGGCCGCCACCGCGGCCCCGGACTGGTCCAGCGGCACCCGCATCGGCGACGCGCTCAAGACGTTCAACGACCGGCACGGCCGCCGGGGCATGGCCCGGGGCGCGGTGATCGTGATCCTCTCCGACGGCTGGGAGCGCGGCGACCCGGCGCTGGTCGGCCGCGAGCTGGAGCGCCTGGGCCGGCTCGCCCACCGGATCGTGTGGGTCAACCCCCGGGTCGGCGCCGCCGGGTTCGCGCCCCGCACCGGCGGCATGGCCGCGGCGCTTCCCCACTGCGACGCGCTGGTCAGCGGGCACAGCCTCGCGGCCCTTGATCAGGTCATCGACGCGATCGCCGCGGGTCATGATCGCGGATGGCTGCCTGATATTCCGGTGCCCGAGCCCGAGCCCGAGGAGGAACCGTGGGCCAGCGCCACCCCGGTCCAGGGAAGCTCGGTCGCGATGCCGAGCGGCTACAGCCCGAGCCGGGGCCGGACCACCCCGGGCTGGGGGGGCGTGGGAACGTGAGCGAGCAATCCGACTCGCCGAAGATCTGCATCTATCCGGGATGCGAGCGACCCGCGGTCCCGCCGCATCCGCTCGGGGGTCCGCAACCGAGCTTCTGCGACCTCGAGGAGCACAACGCCCTGTCCACCCACCTTCAGCGCCGCCGCCTGGCGCGCGAGCAACAGCAAACACATCACGAGGAGGTGTAGCCGTGGCTGCCCTGGCCTATCGCGCGGTGTTCCTGCGGGTTCACCCGACCGGCAAGATGGTTCTCAGCCTGACGACCGAGTCCGACGGCAACGAGGCCAAGTACGCGCAGCTGGTGGCCGAGGAGCTGGGCGTGCCCGCGCTCGACGTCAAGGTGGTGCCCGCGGACGAGAGCCGATTCGGCACCGGCCACGGGTTCAACACGACGCCGTCCACGGGCACATCCGCCGCGATCACCAGCGCCACCGGCAAGATCCGGGACAAGGCGCAGCTGCTCGCCGGCGCGGCTCTTCAGGCGCCGACCGACGACCTGAGGTGGGACAACGGAGCGTTCGTCGCCGGGAACGACTCGCGGACGATCGCCGACATCGCCCTGTACGCCCACGGGAGCGGCGAGCTCCCCCGGGCGTCGAGGGCGGGCTCGACGCCCAGACCGTGTACCGCGATTAAGCCTGAGCGTCCGGCAGCTTGGCTTCGACCTCGATCGTCACCTCGTCGAGCACCTTGAGCGTTCCGAACAGCGCCGAATACGGCTTCATCCCGTGATCGGTCTGCTTGACGACCGCGCTGCCGGTGAGGCGCCCATTCTCGTCCACGGTCAGCTCGAAGCTGATCGGACGCCTGGCGCTCGCGAGCTCGAGCTCGCCGGAGACGGCCAGCCGTTCGCTGCCCGGACCGCCCTGCACGGCGGTGGAGTGAAAGCTGATCGCGCAGCCCTTGAGGACCTCGTCGTTGATCGTCTGCGCGATGCCCGCCTTGTCGTCGTCGCCGAGCGAGCTCATCCCGCCGCTCCCCTCGAGCACCCGAAGCGAGTTGGCGTTGGCGGTGAGCTCGGCGGCCGACTGCTCCCCGATGTCGAGCGTCCCACTCCACTCGGCGACCTCGATCAGGAGGTTGTGGCCGGCCTTGGAGGCCGCGCCTCCCTTCCTGGTCTTGATCGTGAGTGTGCCGTTGCCGGGACCCAGCCTGTACGTGCCAGCCGCAATTGCCATATCCGCACTGTGACATAGCGAGGACCCATGGTTGAACTGGACCATCCGTTTACGAGCGAGAAGCCGACCGACGAGACGTGGCAGGCGATCCTCGACCTGGATCGGCTGGTGCCGTGCGTGCAGGGCGGGAAGGTGATCGAGCGCACCGGCCCGGAGTCCGTCAAGGCCGAGATACGCATCAAGATGGGGGCGATGTCGCTGACCTTCAAGGGCACGGTCGAGGTGGTCGAGCAGGATTCCGACGCGCACCGGGCGGTGCTGAAGGTGAAGTCGCGCGAGGCCGGCGGGCAGGGACACGCCAATGCGGACGTCACGTTCTCGCTGGAGAACGGCGGCGGCACGATCCACACCGCGGCGCAGATCACCGGCAAGGCCGCGTCGATGGGAGAGGGCACGATGGTCACCGTGCTCGACGCCATGATCAAGGACTTCACCGGCAAGCTCGCGACGCTGTGAGCGAGACGTCGCTCAAGACGATGCGCCGCCCGCGCGAGGGCGAGGTGCCGCGCGACGGCGGGACCGCCGTGCAGGAGGCCGAGGACCGGCCGGTGTTCCGCGGCAACGGGCCGTTTGACTACGTGTGCGTGGAGTGCGGCAACGTGCTTGCGGCCTCGATGCCGGCCGAGTGGATGAATCGCAAGGTCCGCGTGCGCTGCGCCCGCTGCCGCACGGTGAACGTCGCGGTCGAGGAGGAGGGCGTCGACTACAGCAAGGGGTTCGGGCGGCGCCCACGGTGATGGCCGGCGACAACGGTCGCTTCGGTGAGGGCTGCTCGTCGTCGATCGCGGTGCGGACGGTCGTCGCGGGCGGGTTGGCGGGGCGGGGTGTTGCGGCTCGCTCGTCGGTGGGCATAACCTTGGAGCTCTGACCGCGGTCGCCGAGGCGAGCGCGGGAGGATCGAGGCAGGTCAGCCATTTCCGCTCGGAGCAAGGGGGAGCCCAGTGAAGTTCGAGAACGCGTTCGACGTCCAAGCGCCGGCCGGCGAGGTCTGGAACACCCTGATGGACGTCTCGCGCGTCGCGCCCTGCATGCCCGGCGCGGAAGTGCTCGAGGACCTCGGCGAGGATCGCTACCGGGTCGGGATCAAGGTCAAGGTCGGGCCGATCTCGATGCTCTACCGCGGCGAGGTGCAGATCATCGAGCGCAACGACGCCGCGCGGCGCGCGGTCATGCGCGCCCGGGCGCGCGAGGCCCGCGGCCAGGGAACCGCCGACGCCCACGTGCACATGAGCCTGACCGAGCAGGCCCCGAGCACCCACGCGACGCTCGATACCGAGCTCCAGCTGAGCGGCCGCGCCGCCGCGATGGGGCGAGGCGTGATCGGCGACGTGGCGTCGAAGCTGATCGAGCGCTTCGCCGCGAATCTCGCGGCGATGCTGGCCGAGGGCCAGGCGGCGGCGGTGGCGGCGCGTGCGGCGGCGGAGACGGTTCAGACGCCGGCGGCGGCGCCGGCGGTGCCGGCGGAGCCTGTGGCGCCGGTCGAGCCTGTGGCGCCGGCTGAGCCTGTGGTGGTTCCGGCGGGTGCCGAGCCCGCTGCGGAGGAACCCGCGGAGCCGATGGTGGCCGAGCCCGGGGAGGCGCCGCCCGAGCCGGTGGAGGCGCCGGCTGCGGAGGAGGCCGTCGAGGCGCCGCGCCGAGCCCGTCGTCCCGCCGGAGCCCGCTGCGCCACCGGCAGCCCGTCGAGCCACCGGCGCCGGTCGAGCCCCCGAGCCCGAGCGCAGCCGCCGGAGCCGCTCGACGCCGCCGGAGCCCGCCGCGCCGCAGGCGGAGCCCGAGCCCGTGGGCGTGATCAAGCCGTGGTCGGCCCCGAGCGGGCCGGCGGCGGCCGAGCCGCCGGCGCCGCCCGAGCCACCGCCGGCGCCGGAGGTCCCGCCGGCGCCCGAGCCGGTGGAGGCCGAGCCCGAGCCGGTGGCGGCCGAGCCGGAGGCGCCGCCCGCGCCACCGGAGCCCCCGATCCCGGCCGAGGTCCACGAGCCCGCCACGCTCGTCCACGAAGCGGCCGAGCCGCCGACCGAGGTGCACGAGCCGGTGGCGGAGCTGCCCGAGCGCCCGGCCGAGCCGAGCGAGCTGCCCGATTCGCCGCCCGAGGCTCCCGAGCCGCCCGAAGCGCCGCCCGAGCCGGCCGAGATCCCGGAGCGACCGGCCGAGCCGGTCGAGGCGCCCGAGCCGGAGCCGGCGATCCCGTCGGTGGCCGCGGAGCTGCCCGCCGAGCCCGCCGGCCCCCGCCACCGGCTGCGCCCGAGCCACCGCCGCCGCCACCCGCGCCCGAAGCGCCGCCGCCACCGCCGCCGCGGCCGCGCCGCCGCCGCCACCGCCCGCCACCGCCGCTTCCCGCCCCGGCGCACGAGGAGGCGCTACCGGTGGGCGAGATCGCGCTGAGCATCCTGTCCGACCGGCTCAAGCAGCCACGCACCCGGGCAGTGCTCGCCGGCGCCGCCGCGCTGATCGTGCTCCGGCGCATCCGCCGGCGCTGAGCCCGGGATTAAACGTTCCTTTCGCCGCACGCGCTTCCGTCGAGACCGAGCGAAGTTCCCGTCCAGCGGGAAGAAACTCGGTCTCGGCGATCCGGTTGCGCCGAGAGGAACTTTCTTCCCGATTCGCCTACCTGCGCGGAGCAGGAGCAGCTTGCCCGGTGGTCCGGCGCGCCTCGAGGTCCTCGTGGGCCTGGCGAGCCTCGTCGAGCGGATACCGATGGCCGATCCGGACGTTCAACCGGCCGCCGGCGATCAGCTCGAACACCTGGCGCGCGCGGTCGCGCAGCAGGTCCGGCGTGCGCGTGTAGGTGGCGAGCGTCGGTCGCTGCACGTACAGCGAGCCCGCCGGCGCCAGCCGCGCCAGCTCGAGCGGGTCGGGCTGCCCGCAGGCGGCGCCGTAGAGGATCATCCGCCCGGTGGGGCGGAGCGCGCGCAGCCCGTCGTCGAACGTGGCCTTGCCGACGCCGTCGTACACCGCGGCGGCGCCCTCGCCGCCGGTGATCTCGCGCACGCGGTCGGCGAAGCCGTCGTAGCCGACCACCTCGTCGGCGCCCGCCTCGCGCGCCAGCGCCGCCTTCTCGTCGGTTGACGTGGTGGCGATCACGCGCCCTCCGCGGATCTTGGCGAGCTGGGTGAGGAGCTGGCCGACGCCGCCGGCGGCCGCGTGCACCACGACCCAATCTCCCTCCTCGATCGGATAGGAGTCCCACGCCAGGTAGTGCGCGGTCATGCCCTGAAGCAGCGCCGCCGCCGCGACGTCCGGCTCCACCTCGTCGGGAACCGGCACCAGCGCCTCGCGCTTCGCGGCCACCCGCTCGGCGTAGCTGCCCGGGACCGCGACCCAGGCCACCCGCTCGCCGCTGTCGGCGATCCGCCCGGCGCCCTCGACGCCGATGATCGCCGGGGGCTCGGAACCGTAGCCGTGGCCCTCGCGCTCGTACACGTCGCGGTAGTTGACGCCGGCGGCGTCGACGTCGACGAGCACCTCGCCGTCGCCCGGCGAGGGATCCGGCACCTCCTTGAGCTCGAGTACCTCGGGGCCGCCGTTGCGTTCGAAGACGACTGCGTCGCATCGGCAGAGAGCTTAAGCCCTCAGCTCCGCTGCTCGGCGGCCCACTCGAGCTCGCCGTCGAGCTCGGTGCGCACCCCCAGCTCGCTCGAGCGCCGGTTCGCCGCGCTGCAGGTCGCCCGCATCGAGCCACCGCCCGCGCCAGGCGCCCGACCGAGCGCAGCGTCACCTCGACGTCGAGGTAGAAGGTCAGGGCGGCGGCCGAGGACAGCTCGAGCGAACGCGTCGCCGCCGCGGATCGTGGCCGTCCCGGAGGCGCCGCGGAAAGCCCGCACCGCCTGCGCGCTCGCCTCGGTGGGCACCGCCGCCACCGCGCCCTCCAGCCGCTCCGCCACCGGCGCGGTCAACCCGCGCGAGCCGCAGAACCCGCCGGCGGCCGCCACGCGCGCGAGCTGCGCCCAGCACCTCCGCCGGCGTCAGCTCGGCGTCGCAGCCGATCCCGAAGATTCCCGGCCAGCACCGGCGTGGCCGGCGCTGGCCGAGCTTCGACGCCGCAGCCAGCATGACCGCGTCGCACAGCGGGACTCGACAGCCCGGCCTCATCGCCCTGCGCGACGACGTCGCCGCCGACGTCGATGAACACCACGAGGTCGCAGCCCAGCCGCTCCGCCGCCTGCTCCAGCGACGACGGCGACCGCGCCCGGCCCGGGATTGACGTCGACCAGCACCGTTCCCTGGCCGAGGAAGCCCGCCATTCGCGACTCGGCGAACACGACGTCACGGTCGCGCACGCGGGTCTCGCGCATCGGCGAGCAGGACCCCCGGCGCGAGCTCCTCGCCACCGACGATCTCGTCGCATCGGCGCGGCCCCGGCACCGGGTCGATCGCGCGCCGCTCCCAGGTGACCCCGCCGACCACGGGGTCCGCGCCGTCGTAGAGGCGCGAGAACTCAGCGGTGGCGAGCGCGCCCACCACGTCTCCGCCGCCGCCCATGCCGAGCACGAGCGGGCGCCGGGCGCCGCGCAGCACGCGCCTCCGCGTCGAGCATCCCGTTCGCTGACATCGCTTCGACAGTAGCGGGCGGCTACGGCGCGGCCGCGCGCAGCGTGGCCTCGAAGTCGGTGCCCGTGATCGGCCCGACGCACGGCGACGTCGTCCCCGCCTGCGGCGTAGCGGTCGACGCCAGCGCGCACCGCGGCCTCGTCGCCGACCGCGGTCAGCGCCTCGAGGAACCGGTCGGAGATCGCGGCGCGCATCTTGTCCACGTCGCCGGCCGCGCGTCGAAGGCCTCGATGTCCTCGCGCGAACCCGGACCGCTCGAGCATCGCCCGGTAGAACGGGCAGCGAGAAGTAGGTGAGCAGCTCGGACCGGATCGCGTCGTACGCGCGGCCGGGATCGTCGATCAACGCCGACGGAACCGCGGCGACGACCGTGAACCCGTCCAAGCGCCTTTCCCGCCCGCTCGCGCCCGGCGCTCACCTCGGGCACGACCACGTCCCGGATGTAGTCGGGGTTGCACAGCCACAGGATCACGCCGTCGGCGATCTCGCCGGCCAGCCTGAGCATCCGCGGTGACAGCGCGGCGATGAAGATCGGAAGCTCAGGCCGCGGCGGGAGCCCCGAGAGCGCGAAGCTCGTGCGCCACTTCTCCCCCTCGGGCGGCGACTCGCCCTGAAGGATCGCCCGCACGATCGACACGTACTCGCGCATCTCGCTCGCGGGCCGGTCGATCGTCTGGCCGTGCCAGCCCTCGACCACCGGCCGGTGCGAGACGCCCAGGCCCAGCGTGAACCGTCCGCCCGACAGCGCGTCGATGGTGGCGGCGGTCTGGGCCATCGTCGCCGGCGTGCGGGTGTAGATCGGGACGACGCCCGTCCCGAGCCGGACCCGCTCGCTCACCGTCGCGAACGCGGTCAGCATCGTGAGCGACTCGGCGCCGGCGATGTGGGTGGTGAACACGGACTCGAAGCCCAGCGAGTCGGCGAGCTTGACGCGCTCGAGCGCGCGCTCCAGCGAGCGACCGGAGGACACGAAGCAGCCGGTGGCCATCGATGGGAGCCTATGCCACGACATGACCGTGCGCGAGATCGAGACACCTCACGGGCCGGCGCGCGCGCACCTGTTCACGGTGGAGGACCCCGCAGGGGCGCTCGTCCTCGGCCACGGCGCGGGAGGTGGAGTCGGCGCGCGCGACCTCGTGACCGTGCGTGACGTCGCGCTGGCCGAAGGCTTCAGCGTGGCGCTGGTCGAGCAGCCCTACCGGGTGGCGGGCCGGCGATCGCCGGCGCCGGCGCGGCAGCTCGACGCAGCCTGGACCGCCGTGGTCCGGGCCCTGAATGACACCGACCTGGCGGGAGTTCCGCTGATCGCCGGCGGGCGCTCGTCCGGGGCGCGTGTGGCCTGCCGGACCGCGCCGGAGACCGGAGCCGCGGGGGTGTTGTGCCTGGCCTTCCCGCTGGTGCCCCCACGGCGCGCGTCGGGCAAGCCCGCCCCCAGTCGCCTCTCCGAGCTCGACGGCGTGACGGTGCCGACCCTGGTCGTTCAGGGAACCGGGGACCCGTTCGGGATGCCGCCGCCCGGATCCCACCGGCGGGTCGTCCAGGTGGCGGGAAACCATTCCCTCACCAGCGACCTCACCGCGGTCAGCGCCGCGGTGCGCGAATGGCTAGCACGGTGCGCATGAGGCTCATCGCGTCTGATCACGCAGCGGGATCAAGGCGCCTGAGAGATCACGAGGGCGCGCGTCGGCGTCCGCCCCGCCTCGAACAGGTGGGGCAGGTCCGCAGGGAAAGCGGCGTAATCGCCCGTGCCGAGCTCGGTCGGCACCTCGACCGGACCCGTGATCAGCTTGCCCTGGAGGACGTACACGTGCGCCCGGGAGCCGGCGGCGCGGGGATCGGCCTCGTGCACCGCGCGCGCCGCCAGCGACAGCTCCGCGACCTCCAGCTCGCCCCCCGCGGCGATCGTGTCGAGCAGGCGCTGGGGCATGCCGTCGCGCCGTTCGAGCCGGCCCTGCGTGGCGCGGACGACGCGGACCTCGGGCGCCGGCAGGTCCTCGAGGAGCTCGGCGATCGACACGCGCAGCGCGGCGGCCAGCGAGGCCAGCGTGTCCACGGTCGGGTTGGCGCGGGCGTTCTCGATGCTCGACAGCGTCGCCTTGCTCATGGTCGTCGCCCGAGCCAGCTCGGACAGCGACAGATGGCGGGCGATCCGCAGTCGCCGAAGGTTCGCGGCGAGCACGGACTGGATGCTGTCGTGACTTGCATCGTCTAGCATAGAGAACGCAGCGTTCAGTGTAACGAACGGAAATGACCAAGCCGATGCCCCACATCACCTTCTACTTCGACGTTGGCTCGCCCTACGCGTATCTCGCCGCCGAGCGCCTTCCGGCCCTCCTTCCCGAGCCGGTCCGCTGGCAGCCGGTGCTGCTCGGAGGGCTGTTCAGGCTGACCGGTCGCTCGAGCTGGGCCCTGGGTGACTACCGGCGCCGGCAGGCCGGAATGGCCGAGATCGAGCGCCGCACGCGGAGCTATCGGTCTGCCCCCGATGCGCTGGCCAGATCCGTGGCCGGGTGACTACCTCCAGGCGATGCGCGCGTGCACGTTCGCGTTCGAGGCCGGGCGCGGCCGTGAGTTCGCGATGCAGGCGTTCCGCAACGCGTTCCAGCAGGGCACGAACCTGGCGATCCCAGGCCGCGTGCTCGAAGTGGCCGATGCAGGTCGGACTCGAGCGGAGCGAGGCCGAGCGAGCGATGCGGGATCCGCAGATCAAGGCGGCGCTGCGCGAGGCCACGGACGCCGCGTACGAGCTCGGCGTGTTCGGCGTGCCGACGATTGCGATCGGCGACGAGCTGTTCTGGGGCGATGACCGGCTCGAGGACGCGGCGGCGCATCTCGGCAGCCTGCTGGCGGCGTGATGTCGGGGCGTTTCGATCCCGCCGCTCAGCCGCTGCCGATCGTCCAGGCGCCGATGGCCGGCGGCCCCTCCACCCGGAGCTCGCCGTGGCCGTGTGCGAGGCCGGCGGCTTTGGGATTCCTCGCCGCCGGCTACAAGCGCGCCGAGGCCGTCCGCGAGGAGATCGCCACCGTGCGCGCCGGGACCTCGGCGCCGTTCGGCGTCAACGTGTTCGTCCCCTCGCCGACGCCGGCCGACCCGGATGCGTTGCGTGACTACCTGGCCAGGCTGGCGCCCGAGGCCGAGCGCCACGGCGCCGAGCTGGGCGAGCCGCGGTTCGACGACGACGACTGGGAGCGCAAGCTCGAGCTGGTGTGCGACGAGCGGATCCCGGTGGTGTCGTTCGTGTTCGGCTGTCCGGCGGCGGACGTCGTCGATCGGCTGCACTCGCACGGAGCCGCGGTTTGGGTCACGGTCACCGACGTCGAGGAGGCGCTCGAGGCCGAGCGGCGCGGGCGCCGACGCGCTCGTCGTCGCAGGGGACCGAGGCGGGCGGCCATCGCGGGTCGTTCGTCGACGACGAGGATGCCGCGGGCTCGGGCCTGCTGGCGCTGCTGCGGGTGGTTGGCAGCGCGGTTGCGCTGCCGCTGATCGCGACCGGCGGGATCGCCGACGGCGCGGCGCTCGCTGCCGTGCTGGTGGCGGGCGCCGCGATGGGCCAGATCGGCACCGCGCTGATGCTCGCGCCCGAAGCCGGAACCAGCCCGGCGCAGCGGGAGATCCTGACCGACCGCGTCCCGACGCGGCTGACGCGCGCGTTCACCGGGCGGCTGGCCCGCGGCATGGTCAACCGCTTCTTGCTCGAGCACAGCGCCGCCGCTCCCGCCGCCTATCCCGAGATCCACCACGTGACCAGCCCGCTGCGCGCCGCCGCCCGCAAGCACGGGGACGCCGACGCCTTCAACCTGTGGGCCGGGCAGGCGCACGAGCTCGCGCAGGCGCGGCCGGCGGCGGAAATCGTGCGCCAGATGCACGCGGACGCGCGCGACGCGATCCACGCCGCGGGCGCCCGCTCTGGGCGTCACATAGCCGCGCGGAAACCGTCCGCCAGCATCGCTACAAAGTCGCCCCAGTCGCCGGTCTGGCGCGGTATGTCGCTCGCGACGCTGCGCGGGTTATGCGCCCGACGCTGAAGGTAGGATCTAGCGACCAAACGACCAGAAGGACCGGGAATCCATGATCGATCAAATCCGCGAGGACATCGAGCGGAGGCTCGAACAGCTCCTCGCCGAGGCGGACAAGCTCCGCGATGCACTCAGCGCCCTAGGCTCAGGTGACGGCAACGGCGCAGCGCCGGCAGCGGACGGCGGCCGCGCGCGGCCGGGCGTGCGCGCACCGCGACTCGCGCGTCGAGCCGGGCCGCGGGCGAGCTCGACCGGCGCGCAGGCGTGGCCGCCCAGCTGGACAGCGGCCTCCGTCCGCTGCGCGCAGCGGCGCCGGCGGCGCGTCGGGCGCGCGAACGCGGACAGCGTCGGGAGCCACCCGGCCGGCCGTGCTCGAAGCGCTGGCAAGGCCCAGGGGGAACCGCTGACCGCCGGCCAGGTGGCGAGCAGCACGGGGCTCGGTCGCCCCTCGGTCTCGACCACGCTGTCGAAGCTCGCGCGCAGCGGCGACGTGATCAAGGCGCAGCGCGGCTACGCGATCGCCGCCGGCGGCCAGAAGTAGGCCTCCGGCAGCTAACCCCCTCAGAAATGAGCCGCGCCCCGGAACCGGCGGAGTTAGGTAAAGGCCGGTTCTAGCGGGGCGCGTCTCGAGGGAGGAGGGAGTCACATGATGACCTCCCGTGCTTTAGATGTCCAAGACGAGTATTGCGGAGTATCTATAAGCTCTGCTTATGGAACTGAGCCAGCTCCGCTACCTCGTCGCGCTGGCCGAGGAACGTCACTTCACGCGCGCGGCGGCGCGTGAGCACATCGCCCAGCCGGCGCTGTCTCAGCAGATCCGCCGGCTCGAGGACGAGCTCGGGCTGAGCCTGGTCGACCGGACGACGCGCCGGGTGGAGATGACCGAGGCCGGCGACGCTGCTGGTGGCGCGGGCCCGCCGCGTGCTGGCCGAGCTCGAGGCCGCGCATACCGAGATGCAGGCAGTGCGAGGCGTGGAGGTGGGGCACGTGACGGTGGGGGCGCTGCACACCATGGGACTGGTCGACTTGTCGCTCGTGCTGGCGATCTTCCACCGGCGCCACCCGCGCGTGGAGCTCACCGTGCGCGAGCAGTCGAGTGAGGAGCTGGCCGAGATGCTGCGCGTCGACGAGCTCGACCTGGCCTTCCTCTCGGTCACCGAGCGCATCGAGCGCCACGGCCTGGGGTGCCATCAGCTCGTCTCCGAGGAGGTGATGGCGATCCTTCCGCGCGAGCACCCGCTCGCCCGCCGCAGGCGGATCAAGATGCGCGAGCTGTCCGACGAGCAGTTCATCAGCTTCCGCGACGGCGCCCGGCTGCGAGAGCTGCTCGAAGATGCCGGGCACGCAGGCCGGCTTCGAGCCCCAGGTCACGCTCGAGTCCAACGAGAGCCAGCGGATCCGCCGGCTCGTCGCCCGGGGCATGGGCGTGGCGCTGCTCCCGCGCTCAGACGCGACCGCGCCGGGGGTCGACGTGGTCGCCGTGGCGCTCACCGAGCCCGCGCTGGCGCGCGACATCACGCTCGCGTGGCGCGCGGATCGCCGGCACTCGCCGGCCGCGGCCGAGTTCCTGGAGCTGGCGCGCGCGACGTACTCCGGCGACGCCATACCGGCCGCCCCGGCGTCGCCTGAGCCGACGTGCGCGTCCTGGCGATCGTGCACGACGCCGATGCCGGGCCCGGCGTGTTCGGCGAGGCGTCGCGGCATGCGGCGGGCGAGCTCGACCATTGGGAGCTGCCGCGCGGGGGGCCGCCACCGCGCGACCCGCGCGGCGTACGACGCGGTGCTCTCGCTCGGGGGGCGCCGCGCATCCCGACCAGGAGGCGCTGCACCCGTGGCTGCGGACCGAGATCTCGCTGCTGGGCGAGCTGCTGGCGGCGGGGACGCCGGTGCTCGGCGTCTGCCTGGGCGCCGAGCTCCTGGCCGCCGCGGCGGGCGGCGGAGCGCGCGCGATGCGCCGGCCGGAGGTGGGTTGGTACGACGTGTCAGCGTCACCGAGGCCGGGGCGGAGGACCCGCTGGTCGGCCCGCTCGCGCCGGAGTTCGAGGCGCTCGAATGGCACAGCTACGGGCTGGCGCTCCCTCCCGGTGCGGCGGCGCTGGCGCGCAGCGCGTCGTGCCCGCAGGCGTTCCGGGTCGGGGAGCGCAGCGTGGGGGATCCAGTTCCACGCCGAGGTCACGCTGAGCGACCTCACGGCGTGGATCGACCAGGAGCGCAGCCCCGGAGGAGGCCGAGCGGCTGGGGTTCGACGCGGACGAGCTGCGGGCTGAGCCTCGGAGCGGATCGAGCGCTGGAACGAGCTCGGCCGGCGGCTGTGCGCGCGCTTCCTCGACGCCGCGATCAGGGCGTGAACACGATCTTGCCGACCATCTGGCCCTCGAGCATGGCCTTGAAGCCCTCCTGGGCCTCGGACAGCGGCAGCGTGCGGTCGATCACGGGCCGCACCCCGCGATCGACGCACAGGCGGATGAGGCGCGCCAGCTCCTCGCGCGTTCCCATCGTCGATCCGACGATCGAGAGCTGGAGGAAGAACACGCGCGTGAGCTCGGCCGGCGGCGCATCGCCCGTGGTGGCGCCGGAGATCACGAGCGTCCCGCCCGGCTTGAGCGAGCGGATCGAGTGCTTCCAGGTCGCCTCTCCGGTCGTCTCCATCACGGCGTCGACCCGCTCGGGCAGCCGCGCGCCCGCTTCGAACACCTGATCGGCGCCCAGCGCCTTGGCCTGCTCGCGCTTCTCCTCCGAGCGGCCGGTCACCCACACGCGGATGCCGGCGGCGCTCGCCAGGACCGTGAGCGCGGTCGAGACCCCGCCCGACGCGCCCTGGACGAGGACGGTCATCCCCGGCACCGACGCGCCCGCGGGTGAACAGCATCCGGTAGGCGGTGAGCCAGGCCGTGGGCAGGCACGCGGCCTCCTCGAAGGACAGCTCCTCCGGCTTGGGGATGAGGTTGCGACGCGGCACCGCGACGCGCTCGGCGAACGTACCCGGGTGGCGCTCGGAGAGCAGCGAGCGCTTGGGGTCGAACGTCTCATCGCCGCTCCAGTCCTCGCTGGAGATGACCGAATGGACGACGACCTCGTTGCCGTCCTCGTCGACGCCGGCGGCGTCGCAGCCGAGGATCATCGGCAGGGCGTCCTCGCCGAGGCCGACGCCCCGCAGCGACCACAGGTCGTGGTGGTTCAGCGACGCCGCGCGGACCTCGACCGTGGTCCAGCCGCTCTGGGGCTCCGGATCCGGGCGCTCGCCGATCTCGAGGCCGCGGAGCGGATCCTCGCGATCGAAACCGGTGGCGAACACGGCGCGCATGGGCCGCAATCATGCCTGACCGCCTGTGCGAGTGCTCGCCCGGCAGATGCCCGTGCAGGTGCTCGTCCGGGCGCGAATGTCAGAATGCTGTCATGGCCACCGTGACCGCCCGCGCCTCGAAGATGGTGAACGCAGCTCCCGAGCAGGTGCTCCGGTTCCTGCGCGACTACCGCGAGTCGCGACCCAAGATCCTCACCGACAACTACACCGCCTACCGGGTCGAGCAGGGCGGCGAGGGCTCGGGGACGATCGTCGCCTACCACTTCGAGTCCGCGGGGCGGGGTCGCGACTACCGGCTGAAGGTCGAGGAGTCCGACGGCTCGGTGCGCGAGCGGGACGAGTTCTCGAGCTTCGTGAGCGTCTGGCGCGTCGTTCCCGACGGCGCGGGCAGCAACGTCACGCTCGAGGCATCGTGGGCCGGCGCCGGCGGGATCGGCGGGATCTTCGAGCGGCTGTTCGCGCCGCTCGGCCTGCGCCGGATCTACGGCGAGATGCTCGACCGCCTGGCGGAGTCGGTTCAGGGCTCGCAGCCGGCTCGCGGTGAGCTGACCGAGCCGGTCGCGCAGACCCACCAGGCCGGCAGCCGGGTCAGCGACGGCTCGGGCGGGGCGGCCACTTGCCGGCGGCCACCATGCGCTTGAACCGCCGCTGCTGGAGGCGGCCGGAGGCGAGCACCGCCGGCGTCATCGCGAGCGCGAAGCGCGGCCACACATCGCCCATGCGCAAGAAGGCCCCACGCCAGCGCGGGATCGTCAGCACTGGCCGGGGGCGGTCGAGCAGGTCCATCGCCCGCTCGGCCACGCGCTCGGGGAGCAGCAGCACGCCGGTGAACGATGCGGCGGCCTGCCGATCGTCGAGCTTGTCGTGGAGCATCGGCGTCCAGATCCCGTCCGGGCACAGGCAGGAGATGTGGATGCCGCGTACCCCCTCGAGTCGCAGATCGGCGAGCGTGCCGAGGCTGAACGCGATCGCCGCGTGCTTGGACGCGCCGTAGACGGTCTCCCCGGGCGCGGCGGCCAGGCCGGCGAGCGAGACCACGTTGAGGATGTGCCCGCGCCCGGCGGAGCGCATCACCTCGAGCGCGGCCAGACGTGCCGTTGATCGTGCCGTGGGCGTTGACGTCCAGCATCAGCCGGCGCGTATCGGCATCCTGGCCCCAGGCGGGGCCGGTGAGCAGCACCCCGGCGTTGTTCACCCATACCTCGAGCGATCCGGTCCGCTCGACGGTCGCGGCGGCGGCGGCGCGGCAGGCGGCGTCGTCGCGCACGTCCAGCGCGGAGCCGAAGGCGGCCGGGCCCAGCTCGTCGGCGGCTCGCTGCGCGCTCTCGCCGTCGAGGTCGGTCACATGGACCGCATGACCGCGGAGGGCGAGCTGGCGAGCGATCTGAAACCCGAGGCCGCGGGCGCCGCCGGTGATCAGCGCGCCGCCGCGGGACGGTGTGGGTGCCGATGGCATCGCGCGCAGGCTAATCGAGGGGTCCCTGGCGCGCCTCGCCGCGCGCGGTGGCATCGTCTATTCCGTGACGAATCGCTGCCAGCGGGTCGGACACGGTGGCGCCAGCGCGCTGGCGCCGGCCAACACGCTGGCCTCGTTCGACGCCGCGCGCGAGGTCGGGGTGGACATGGTCGAGTTCGACGTGCGGGCGTGGGACGGCGAGCTGGTGCTCGCGCACACGATCGTGCACGCGCGCCGGGGCGGCAACGTCCGGCTGACCGATGCGCTCGGGCACCTGTCGAGCCGCGCGCTTCGGCGGCATCGAGCTGAACGTGGACCTAAAGCACCTGGGCTGCGAGCGCGCCCTCCTGGACGCTCTCGGTGGTGCCGGGCTGATCGAGCGGACCCTGATCTCCTCGCAGGTGCCCTCGGTGCTCGACGCGCTGCGGGCGATCGAGCCCAGGGTGCGGCTCGGTATCTCCATGGGCGGCCGGCTGGCACGCATGAGCCGGCGCTGGGGGGACTGGCGTGCTCAGGTCCTCGACGGGCTGGCCTCGCGCCGGTGGGGCGCCGTGATGGCGCAGCACCGGCTCGTCGACGACCTCCTGCTCGAACAGGTCTCCGAGCGCCGGGGACTGCTGTACGCGTGGACGGTCAACGAGCGGCGGGAGATCGAGCGACTTCGCTCGGTCGGCGTGCACGGGATCGCCACCGCCGATCCCCGGCTGTTCACGTAGATTCGGCGGCCGGATCCGTAGCCTTCCTGGAATGGAGCCGAGCGCGTTCACGGAGATGGTGGGGCCGCCCGAGGGCGGGCGGGTGTACACGCACTCGCTGCGCCCGGGACTGGCCGACTGCGCCCCCTCCGGCCGGATCCGGCTCGACGCGCTGGCCCGCTGGCTCCAGGACGTCGCCTACGCCGACGTGGAGGATGCCGGAGTCGCCGAATCCGCGATTTGGGTGGTCCGGCGCGCGCGGATGCATGTGAAGCGGTTCCCGCGCTTCGGCTCGCAGGTTCGTGCTGGCCACGTTCTGCAGCGGGCTGGGTCGGATGTGGGCGGAGCGACGAACCACGATCACCTGCGCCGGCGCCAGCGAGACCGACGTCGAGGCGGTGTCGCTGTGGGTGCACCTCGATCGCGAGGCGCGGACGTCCGACTCCGCTCACGGCGGAGGAGCTCGCGACCTACGGCGACGCGGCAGCGGGGCGGCGGGTCACCGCCCGCCTGCGCCATCCCGGTCCGGACGGGGTGCAGAAGCGCTTCCCGTGGCGCTTCCGCGCCACCGAATGCGACCTGGCCGCCCACATCAACAACGCCGCGTACTGGCTGCCGCTGGAGGAGGAGATCCTCGGGTGCGGGGCGTCCGGCGCGTCGGGGCAGGAGCGGCGAGATCCTGGGCGGTCCCGACCCGGACGGGATCGACGTGGAGATCGAGTACCGCACGCCGGCGCAGCCCGGCGAGAAGGTCGTCCTGTGCAACGGCGCGCGGCGCTGGATCGTGGACGAGGCGGGGGAGACCCACGCGTCGATCCTGCTCGCCCGGCCCTCGCGCTGAGCGGCGGCGCGGGGTCGCGGCACGACCGCGCTCACGATCCTCGGCTAATTAGTACGATAGTCGTCGTACCGCCCCGCGATCCAGGAGAACGCCATGCGCGCCGTTGGAATCACCGAACCCGGTGACGTAGATGTGCTCGAGGTCATCGACCGCCCCGTGCGGGAGGCCGGCGAGGGCGAGGTGCGGATAGCGGTCAGGGCGGCCGCGGTCAATCCGACCGACATCGGCCTGCGGCAGGCGGGGGCGGGAGATCTGCCGGCGCCCTGGACGCCGGGGATGGACGCGGCGGGGACGATCGAGTCCGTCGGCTCCGGCGTCGACCGGCTCCAGCCCGGACAGGAAGTCATGGCGGTCGTGGCTCCGCGCCGGCCGGAGGGCGGCGCCCAGGCCGAGCTCATCGTGGTGCCCGCGGCCTCGGTGGTTTCGATCCCCAGCGGGGCCACGCTCGAGCAGGCGGCGACGCTGCCGATGAACGGCCTCACCGCGATGCGCGGGCTTGAGATGATGGGCCTCACCGAGGGGCAGACGCTCGCGGTCAGCGGCGGCGCGGGGCTGCTCGCCTCCTACGTGATCCCGCTGGCCAAGCAACGTGGGCTGCGGGTGATCGCCGACGCCAAGCCCGAGGACGAGGAGCTCGTGCGCGGCTTCGGCGCGGACGATGTGGTCCCGCGGAGCGAGGACTGGGCCGGCGGCGGTGCGCGAGGCCGCCTCGGGGGCAGTCGACGGCGTCTACGACACCGCACTGCTCAAGCACGCGGCGCTGCCGGCGATCCGCGACGGCGGCCAGATCGCGGTGGTGCGCGGGTGGAACGAAGACGACCCCGAGAGGGGGATCCAGGTCCAGCGGGTGATGGTGCGCGAGGTGCTCGACCGGACCGACTGGCTCGAGCAGCTCCGCGAGCTCGCGTCCGAGGGTCGGCTGGCGCTGCGGGTGGCCGGCGAGTACCCGCCGGAACAGGCGGCCGAGGCTCAGCGGGTGATGGACGCCGGCGGGCTGCGCGGGCGCGCGGTCATCGTCTTCTGATCCTCTCGAGCACAGCGCGCGCGGCGTTGTGCCCCGGGATCCCCGAGACGCCGCCACCGCGCCGGGCGCCGGCGCCGCACAACCACACGTTCGGGTGCTCGGTCTCGACGCCCCAGCGACCGAGCTCCTCCTCGCCCTCGGCGAACGGCCAGGCCAGGTCGCGATGGAAGATGTGCCCGCCCGGGAGCCCCAGCTCGGCCTCGAGCTCGGCCGGGGTTCGCGCCTCCAGGCACGGCGCGCCGTCGCCGTCGAGCCACAGGCACTCCTCGAGCGGCTCGGCCAGCACGGAGTCGACCGACCGCAGGGTCGCCTCCACCGCGCGCGCCTTGGCCCGCTCGTCGCCGGCGGGAAACAGACGGGCCGGCATATGCAGTCCGAACAACGTCAGCGTGTGCGCGCCGGCGGCGCGGAGCTCGCCGGACAGGATGCTCGGGTCGGTCAGCGTGTGGCAGTAGAGCTCGCACGGCGGGACGCTCGGGATCCGACCTGAGGCCGCCTCCTCGTAGGCGAGCTGGAGCTGTTCGTAGCCCTCGTTGACGTGGAAAGTGCCGGCGAACGCCTCGGCCGGCGTCACGTCGGGATCGCGCAGCGCGGGCAGCCGCTTCAGGACCATGTTGATCTTGAGCTGCGACCCCTCGGGCGCCGGCCGTCGGCGCCGGCCGCCGCCGCCTCCCCGCCGAGGAGCCGGGCCAGCGTTGCCGGCGCGACCGCCGCCAGGACGTGGCGGCACGCGTACCGCCCGCCGCCGGCGCATTCGACCTCGGCCGCGGAATCGTCGCCGGCGATCGAGATGACCTCGGTCCGCGTATCGATATCGGCTCCGGCCCGGCGGGCAGCGACGGCGAGTGCCCGGGTCAGCGCCCCCATCCCCCCGACGGGAACGTCCCAGCGGCCGGTCCCGTTCCCGATCACGTGGTACAGGAAGCAGCGGTTCTGGCGCAGCTCGGGATCGCCGGCCGGCGCGAACGTGCCGATCGTGGCGTCCGTGAGCACGATGCCGCGGAGCACATCCGAGTCGAAGCTGCCGCTCGAGCAGGTGCGACAGCGGCTCCTCGAACAGCGCCCTCCACACGACGTCGTCGTCGATCAGCTTCCGGATCTCGGTGCGGGAGCGCAGCGGCTCGGTCAGCGTCGGGAACAGCCGCTCCGCCGCCCGGCCGAGCATCGCGTAGAACGGATCCCATCCCGGAGGCGCCGGGCGCCCGGCGCCGATCAGGACCCCGCCGGCGCCGCGCGGCGTGTACGACGAGACCGCCCGCGCCCGCAGCTCCACCTCGACGCCGAGCGTGCGCAGCAGCGGGCGCGGGAACAGGCTGACCAGGTACGCGTAGCGCGACACCCGCGCGTCGACGCCCGCGAACGGGCGCTCCGACACCGCGGCGCCACCGACGCGCTCGCCGCGCTCCAGCACGACGACCGACTGCCCGGCCCGCGCCAGCAGCGTCGCCGCGACCAGCCCGTTGTGGCCGCCGCCGACGATCACCACGTCGTAGCTCATGCCTCAGCGCAGCAGCGCGTCGACCGAGACGGTGATCCGTCGCCGCGACGGATCCGCGCGCGGGCGAGGACCGAGCTCCTCCGCCGGCCGCACCACCTCGCAGGTGTCACGCACGGCGGGGGTGAGGAAGCGCGAGGGCTTGCCGTACCCGTACGCGTCGTCGCTGCCCGCCGGCCGGTGGTAGTAGCGGACCGGGACGTAGAGGTGCAGGCGGCGCCGCGCGCGGGTCAACGCCACGTAGAGCAGGCGGCGCTCCTCGGCGATGCTCTCGCTCGAGCCCGCCGACATGCAGGCGGGGAAGTTGCCGTCGTACACGGCGAGCACGTGTACGGCGTCCCATTCGAGTCCCTTGGCCGAGTGGATCGTCGAGAGCACCAGGTAATCCTCGTCCAGATGCGGCGGTCCCGCCAGGTCTGAGCTCGACTGCGGCGGGTCGATCGCCAGCTCGCTGATGAACTGTCCGAGCCCGCGCGCCTCGCGCGCCGCGGCGACGAGCTGGTCGAGGTCGATCAGCCGCACCGGCGCGTCCGGGTAGCGCGCCTCGATCAGCGGGCGGATCGCGTCCCGCAGGAGCTCCGCCTGCACGCCGGCGCCCGGCTGACCGCGCGCGTCCCGCAGCGCGCCGAACACCGACTCGGCAAC
The DNA here is from genome assembly GCA_963710305.1 of uncultured Solirubrobacterales bacterium. Classification (GTDB taxonomy): domain Bacteria; phylum Actinomycetota; class Thermoleophilia; order Solirubrobacterales; family Solirubrobacteraceae; genus Palsa-465. The sequence continues at coordinate 248,784 of CAVPZV010000003.1, forward strand.
CGGCCGGGCGGCAGCGGGGAGCCGCTGGAGCGCTTCCGAGCAGACGGCGGCCGGCTCGCCCCCGACAGCGAGGACATCGAGCGCGCGCCGGGCGCTCACCGGGCCGACGCCGTCGATCAGCTGGAGCACCCGGAACCAGGAAAGCTCGTTCGCCGGGTTCTCGACGAGCCGCATCAGCGCGATCAGGTCCTTGACATGCGCCGCTTCCAGGTACCTCAGCCCGCCGTACTTGACGAACGGGATCTGGCGCCGCGAGAGCTCGAGCTCCAGCAGGTCGCTGTCGTGCGAGGTCCTCATCAGCACCGCCTGACGGCGCAGCTCCATGCCCTGCTCGCGCGCCTCGAGCACCCGCGCGCACACCTCCGCCGCCTGGGCGGCTTCGTCGCGGCAGAACAGCAGTTCTGGGACGCACTCCGTCCGCGCGATCGCTGTGCAGCCGCGTGGCGAACGTGCGGTCGGCCTGCGCCCCGAGCGCGTTGGCGGTGTCGAGGATGGCCTGGGTCGAGCGGTAGTTGCGCTCGAGCGTCGCCACCGCCGCACCCGGGAAATCGTCGGTGAATCGAGGATGTGGCGCGGCGAGGACGAGCGCCAGCCGTAGATCGCCTGGAGGTCGTCGCCCACCGCGGTCACCCGCACGCCGTGACGCGCGAGCGCGCGCACGATCTCGACCTGGATGCCGTTCACGTCCTGGTACTCGTCGATCAGGACCTGGTCGAAGTCGCCGGCGATCGCGGGTCCGATCACCTCGTCGCAGGTGAGGGCGCGCCAGTACAGCAGCAGGTCGTCGAGGTCGAGCGCACCGAGCACCCGCTTGCGCGCCGTGTAGGCCTTCAGCACGCCCGGCGATCGCGTCGGTGTGCTCCTCGCACCAGGGGAACGATTCGGCGATGACCTCCGAGAGCGGCATCTGGAAGTTGACCGTGCGCGAGTAGATGTCGAGCAGCGTGCTCTTCTTCGGGAAGCGAACGCGCTGCTGGGCATATCCGTGCTCCTCGCGGATCAGGTCGAGGACGTCGGCGGCGTCGCCCGCGTCGAGCACGGAGAACCCTCCCTCGAGCGCCAGCGACGCGCTGTGCGCGCGCACGAGCCGGTGGGCGACCGAGTGAAACGTCCCGCCGAGCACCCCGCGCGAGCCGGCCGGGATCGCTCCCACCGCGCGCGTCCGCTGGAGCATCTCGCGCGCCGCGCGGCGCGTGAAGGTGAGCAGCATGATCCGCTCCGGCGCGGTGCCCTGGGCCACGAGCCACGCCACGCGGGCGCACAGGGTGGTCGTCTTCCCCGTGCCGGCGCCGGCCAGGATCAGGAGCTGCTCGGCGGGTTGGGTCGCCGCGGCGCGCTGCTCGGGATTGAGGGCGTCGAGCCAGGAGGCTGGGGGATCCGAGACGAACACCAGTTCGAGGACGGTACGAACCCCGCCGGACGGATCGCAGGCCCGGTTGCAGGCGGCCTAGGACCAATTGCCGATGGCGACTCCGACCCACGGCGGCGTAGGCTGCCGGGCATGTCCGAACAAGCGGAACCGCCGCCACCATCACCGCCGCCGTCACGGCTTGGCCGGGCGTGGAGGGCGCGCCACACCGGTTCGGCGGCATCGAGTTCCGCGTGGGCCGGCGGGAGCTGGGCACCTGCACGGGGACCGGATCGCCGACCTGCCATTCCCTCGTCGCGTCCGGGACGAGCTGATCGCGGCGGGCCGGGCGAGGCCCCACCACGTCCTCCCCGACTCGGGCTGGGTCACGACCTCGATCGCCACGCCGGCCGACGCCGAGAACGCGCTCGAGTTGTTCCGCATGGCCTACGACCGGGCCCGCTCCGCCCGGCGAACCCCGGCGCCCGCCCGATAGACGGGATCCCCGCCGCCGTCAACCCACGATCAGCACGAGCAGGTTGCGCGGACCGTGCACGCCCTCGACCCGCGTGAGCTCGATGTCGGAGCTGGCGGACGGGCCGGAGACGAGCGTGACCGGCAGGCCATGCTCGCGCACGGCCGGCGCCACGCGCTCGAACCCCTCGGGCACGGTCTCGACGATCTGCTCGGCGCGCACGACGCATACGTGGTTGTCGGGGACGAGCGTCAGCAGCCGCCGCCCGGAGACGCCCTGCCCGTCGAGCACGAGCGTGCCGGTCTCGGCGATCGCGACCGCGCAGCCGGTGAGCGCGCCGTCGATCGCGTCGAGCTCGCGCGCGGTCAGGCCGCCGTCCTCCACGACCTCGACGGCACCGGGGCGCCACTCCGCCGGGAGCCCGGGCGGCACGGCGACTCGGCGCAGTGCCAGTTCCCGGCATGCGTCGTCGATCGCCGCGGAGCGCGCGAGGTCGCGATCCACCCGCCGCACGGTCGGCGCCGTAATCGCGGACCCGATCCTCGAACAGCGCGAGCACCTCGTCGTCCGAGCGCGCCCCACGGCGCGCGTAGTCCCGGGCCACCGGCACGTCCTCGGGCCCCTCAACGCGCGGAACGTCGCGCAAGGACTCCCGGATCCGTCCCAGCACGACAGCGCGCGCCTCGCTCATCGCCGGGCTCGCCACCAATCCCGGAAGCTGTGCTCGGGCACCGGGGGCAGGTCGCGCGCGGCGGTCCAGCCCGACAGCGGCCCGGGCAGCCGGCGGATCTTCCCCCGGCGGACGAGCGGTCGCTGAAGCACGCGGCCGATTCGCTGCGCGGCCTCGTAGAGCCGGCGCGAGCCGAACACCCGCCCCACGGCCCGCATCACCAACCGTTCCCCAGGAGCACCGCCGAGCTCGACGACCCGCCGTCGTAGGTGCACGAGCACCCGAGGGATATCGATCTTGACCGGGCACACCTCGTAGCAGGCGCCGCACAGGCTCGAGGCATAGGGGAGCGACGGGGCGTTCTCGACGCCGACGAGCATCGGGGTGAGGATCGCCCCGATCGGTCCCGGATACGTCGAGCCGTACGCGTGGCCGCCGACCCGCTCGTACACCGGGCACACGTTCAGGCAAGCCGAGCAGCGGATGCAGTTCAGCGCCTGACGTCCCACCTCGTCGGCGAGCACCGACGTGCGGCCGTTGTCGAGCAGCACGAGGTGGAACTCCTGCGGCCCATCGCCGGCGGTCACTCCCGTCCACAGCGAGGTGTACGGGTTCATCCGCTCGGCGGTGGACGAGCGCGGCAGCAGCTGCAGGTAGATCTCGAAGTCCTGCCAGGTCGGGATCACCTTCTCGATCCCCATCACGGTGATCAATACCTCCGGCAGCGTCGTGCACATCCGCCCGTTGCCCTCGGACTCGACGACCGCGACCGTTCCCGTCTCGGCCACCGCGAAGTTCGCCCCGCTGATCCCCACGCGCGCGCTCAGAAAGCGCTCGCGCAGATGCAGGCGCGCCGTCTCGGCCAGCGCCCGCGGGTCGTCGGACAGCTCACGCGGCGCATCGTCGAGCGTCCGCAGGAACAGCTCGCGAATCTCCGAGCGGTTCTTGTGGATCGCCGGGACGAGGATGTGCGACGGCATGTCGTCGCCGAGTTGGATGATCAGCTGCGCGAGGTCCGTCTCGAGCGCCCGGATCCCTCGCTCGGCCAGCGCCTCGTTCAGCCGCGTCTCCTCGGTGGTCAGAGACTTCGACTTCACGACCTCGTCCACCCCGTGGGCGGCCACGATGTCGCCGACGATCCGGTTGCACTCGTCGGCGTCGCGCGCCCAATGCACCACGCCGCCCGCGCGCTGCACGGACGCCTCGAGCTCGAGCAGGTACGCATCGAGGTGGCGCAGCACGCGCTCCTTCACCGCCCGGCCGGACTCGCGCAGCTCCTGCCAGTCGGCCACCTCCGCGACGACCGAAGCCCGCTTGGCCCGGATCGTGTGCGTGGCATGACCCAGGTTGTGGCGAAGCTGTGTGTCGGCCAGGGCGTCGCGGGCGGCCTCGGGAAAGCTCGCTGCGCTCATGCCGCGCTGCCCCCTTCGTCGGTCGACGCCAGCACCTCCGCCAGATGCATCGTCCTCACCCCGGATCGCTGGCGCGAGAGCGCGCCACCGATGTGCATCAGGCACGAGTTGTCGGCCGCCACGCACACCTCGGCGTGCGTGTCCAGGATCGTCCTGACCTTGTCGGTCAGCATCGCGATCGACACGTCGGCGTTCTTGACCGCGAACGTCCCGCCGAAGCCGCAGCACTCCCTCGCCTCGGGAAGATCGGCCACGTCGATTCCCCGCACCGCGCGCAGCAACCGCAGCGGCCGATCGCCCAGCTGGAGCATTCGCAGACCGTGACACGTCGGGTGATAGGTCACCCGGTGGGGGAAATACGCTCCCACGTCCTCCACCCCCAGGCGGTCGACGAGCAGCTCGCTGAACTCGAGCACACGGGGTGCCAGCGCCGCCACCTCATCGGCGAGTCCGCGGTCGCCGGTCAACGAGGCCACGCGCGAGTAATGGTCGCGCACCATCGCCACGCACGAGGCCGACGGCGACACGACCGCCTCGGCCGCCTCGAACGCCGACACGAATCGTCTGAGCAGCGGAACCGTCTCCCGCGCATAACCGGTGTTGAAATGCATCTGACCGCAACACGTCTGCTCGGGCGGGAATCTCACCCGCACCCCGAGCCGCTCCAGCACCGTCACCACGGCGCGCCCGGTGTCGGGGAACATCGTGTCGCCCAAGCAGGTGATGAACAGCGCCACCTCTGCCGGCGGCTCCGGCGCAGCGCGGTCCGCGCGCTCCCCGCTCACCCCTACCTGCATTGGCGCGCCCTACCCGGATAGGGCGTCGTCATGCAATATCGCCGACGGGCGTTTCGGGGCATCACCGTTAGGTATAAACCTCCTATGGCCACCGGTGGTGACTTGCCGCAGGATCCCGCGCCCGCCACGACGCCGGAGGCACAGCCTGGCGCCGGCCGCGGACCCCAGCGCCGGCGTGGCCGGGGCGAGCCCGCCCCCAACATGCTGCCCGGTCGCCAGCGCCGCGCGCCTCGGCATCGAGCGGATGCTCGTCAGGCTCGTCGCCACCGGCGGGGTGATCGGGGTCGGCGTCGCGCTCGGCGCGATCCTCAGCTCGAGCAACGTGCAGGGGTGGATCATCGGCCTCGTCGTGGCGATCGTCAGTGTGATCCTCTCGGCCATCCTCTGGTCCTCGCGGCAGTTGTAGCGCGCCGCGTCGAAAAAATCCCGCGTGGTCGGGCGCCGGGTGAGAGAGTCCCGTCCTCAGGTCCGGATCCCGAGTCCGGACCGCGAACAAAGGAGACGGGGCTATGGCCGATCGTGTGCTGTTCATCGGCTGGGGAGCGACGGTGCGTGGGATGGAGGCGCGCGGGCTCGAGGTTTTCAACGAGGCCCTGGGCCTGCTCGGTCGGATGCAGCAGGACGGCCGGATCGAGGGCTTCGACGTGTCGCTGCTCGAGCCCAACGGCGTCATGAACGGCTACGTCCAGGTTAGGGGGATCCGCCGCAGCAGATCGCGGCGCTCCGTGAGGACGAGGAGTTCCGGCGCAGCACCGTCGACGCCCAGATGATCGTCGACGGCCTGTGCCACCTCGCCGGCCGCACGAACGAGGGCATCGCGCCGATGATCGCGATGGTGCAGGAGGCCATCGAGCGCGTTCCGCAGCGCGCGTAGCGCTCCGCCGACCCCCGGCGCCTCGTCCTTGCACAGCCTGGGCGGGGCGCCGGTTGCATTCCCGCGCCCAAAGGATGCTCGGGGGCGTTTGCGGGTACTTCCTCTCGCAAATGACCGACAGCGAAATCCGAGCCCACATCCGCGCCGCTGCCACGGGCGCCCCCGCCGACACGTGGCGGCTGACCTCGCGCATGGTGCGCACGTGCTGGCCGGGCGGCTCACACGACCACACCGATCGGGCCGCGCTCGCCTGGCTGCGCTATTGGCGCCCCGAGCGCTTCGGCCTCGAGCTGCCCGAGTGCTCGTGCGAGACGCGGCATTGCCTGTTGTGCAACTAGTGCCCTAGAGCGATGAGCGTCGCGATCGCCGGCGGCCACGGGAAGATCGCGCTGCGGTTGACCAGGCTGCTGGCCGACCGCGGTGAGAGCGTCGTGTCGCTGATCCGCAATCCCGACCACAGCGGCGACGTGCGCTCCCAGGGCGGTGAGCCGGTGGTGTGCGACCTGGAGCAGGCCGGCACGGAGGAGATCGCCGGCGCCATCGCCGGCGCCTCGGCGGTCGTGTTCGCGGCGGGCGCGGGGGCCGGCAGCGGCGCCGAGCGCAAGATGACGATGGACCGCGACGGCGCGATCAAGCTCCTGCATGCCGCCACCGAAGCCGACGTCCGCCGCTACGTGATCGTCAGCTCGGTGGGGGCCGAGAACCCGCCCGAAGGCGACGAGGTCTTCAGCGTCTACCTCCGCGCCAAGGCGGAGGCGGACGACGCGGTCAAGGCCAGCGATCGCGACTGGACGATCGTCCGGCCCGGACGGCTGACCGACGACCCGGGACGCGGACAGGTGCGGATCCAGACCGACCCGTTCCGGGGTGAGGTGTCGCGCGACGACGTGGCCGCGGTCCTCGATGCGGTCCTGCAGGAGTCGCGCGCCGCCGGCCGGATCCTGTACGTGGGCGGCGGCGACGATCCCGTCGCCGAGGCGCTCGAGTCGGTGCTCGCCGCGCGGATGAAGGAGCTCACCGGAACCGCCCAAGCCGCCGTGTCGGCCTCGCCCGAGGCGTGCCTGGCCCTGCTGGCCGCGGTCGATCGCTATCCCACCTGGTATCCCGAGACGGTGCGGGCGGTCGATGTCCTGGAGCGCGAGCCGTCAGGTCAGCCGAGCCGCGTGCAGACCAAGCTCCACCTGGCCCAGGGGCCGCTGTCCAAGGACTTCGACCTGCTGATGGCGGTCGGCGTGGAGCCGCCGGGCACGGTACGCCTCACCCGTGTGGCGGACGGCGCGTCCGACGAGGAGCGCTTCGAGGTGACGTGGCACGTGGATGCGTCGGCGCACACGCAGGTCCGCCTCGAGCTGCACGCCAACCTGTCAGTCCCCCGGTTCCTGCCCATCGGCGGGATCGGCGATGCCGTGGCGGACGGGTTCGTGTCCGCGGCCGCGCGAGCGCTGGTCGCGGAGTAGCCCCGTTTTCTGCGTCCCGGCGCCGGGTACGCCTGCGCTAGAGAGGAGGAAGAGATGGCACACACATCTCCGCATCCCGGCGCAGGGACAAAAGGACGTGCCCGTAACCGCCGGTTCGGCCCGCTTGCTCGCCTCGACCGCATCCCGGTCTGGCCCTATGACCGGAAGCTTCTATGGGTGGTCGGCGCCGGTTACTTCTTTGCGTTCTTCGACATCGTGACGATCTCGTTCGCGACGCCGGTCATCGCGACGCAGTTCCACGTATCCAAGCCGACGGTAACCCTGTCGGTCACGAGCAGCCTGATCGGCTACATCATCGGTGCGTTCGCCGACTCGACGATCGCCGACAAGTGGGGTCGGCGCCTGAGCCTCGGCATCTCGGTTGCCGTGTTCTCGATCGGCACGATCCTGGCCGCGCTCAGCACGAACGTGACCGAGCTGATCATCTTCCGCTTCATCTCCGGGCTCGGTATCGGCGCCGAGATCGCGTGTGTCACCACGTATGTCAGTGAGCTGGCCCCCGCCCGGCTCCGCGGGCGATACACGAGCTGGGCCACCACCGCGGCGTATGCCGGCTTCGCGGTCGTCCCGTTCATCGCGCGCGGCCTCGTGCCGACGTTCGCCGACGGCTGGCGGGTCCTGTTCGGAATCGGCGCGCTCGGCGGGCTCACGATCCTGTTCATGCGCCGCTCGCTCCCGCACTCCCCGCGCTGGCTGGTCAGCCAGGGACGCACCGAGGAGGCGGCCGCGCTCGTGGCCGAAGCCGAGGACAAGGCGCGCGAGAACGTCGACGGCGAGCTTCCGCAGCCCGAGCAGGTGCCCGACGAGGCGGCCGCCGAGGGCCTGCCGATCCGGGCGCTCCTGCGCCGGCCGATGGCCGGCCGGGTCGCGCTGTTCGTGGCCGTCTGGTTCGTCTACTACATCGGTAACTACGGCTGGCTCACGCTCGCCCCGACGCTGTTCACCGACAAGGGCTACAGCCTGGCCGACAGCATCACCTACCTGCTCGTCTCGGGCATCGGCTTCCTGATCGGCGCGTTCGCGACGACCCGCTTCAGCGACCGGTTCGAGCGCAAGTACGCGATCATGGCGAGCGCCGCCGCGTGGGGCGGCTCGCTGCTCGTCATCGGCTACGCGGTCTCGCCCACGATCATCATCGTGTTCGGGTTCATCGCGTCGACGACGATCGGGCTGCTCGTGCCGATGCTCTACACCTACACGGCCGAGCACTTCCCGACGCCGGCCCGCGCCACCGGGGTGGCGCTGAGCGACGGCCTCGGCCACATCGGTGGCGCCGTGTGCCCGCTGATCATCCTGGGCGCGAACTCCGCCTGGGGGTTCTCGTCCGCGTTCCTGGTGATGGCGATCAGCGGGTTCGTGGCCGGCGCGCTGCTGTTGTTCGGGATCCGCGCTACCGGTCGATCGCTCGAGACTTCGACTGCTTCATAGGGGCCGGCGCCTGCGGCGCCGGCGTCCCTGGGGCCGGTTCCGCGCGGCATCCGTGCCGCGCGGGCTCGCGCCGTCGCTACGCCGCGGCCTGGAGCGGCCGGCGGTCGAGACCCATCGCCTCGGCGAGGAGCTCGTACGAGCGCCGGCGGGCCTGGTGGTCGTGGGTGATCGTGACCACGATCACCTCGTCGGCGCCGTACTCCTGGGCGAGCGTCTCGAGTCCGGCGCGCACCTTCTCGGGCGAGCCGACGATGGCGCGCCGGCCGGGGGTGGCGCTCGCCACGTTCTTGCCCTCGCGGGCCAGGAACTCCACGGCCTTCTCGGGCGGCGGCACGGCGATCAGCTCCCCGCGACGGAGCAGGCGCAGCGTCATGCGGCTGCTCGAGGCCAGGTACTGCGCCTCCTCGTCACTGGGCGCGCACAGCGCCCACGCCGCCACCGCGGTGCGCGGCGCGGCGAGCTCGGGGCTCGGCTCGAACCGCTGGCGGTACACGGCGGCGATCTCCGCCCCGCTGGGGTTGATGAAGTCGGCGAAGGCGTAGGGGAGACCGAGCTGCCCGGCCCAGATCGCGCTCTGCGGGGATGACCCGAGCAGCCACGGCACGGGCAGCTCAGGCCGGCCGGGGAGGGTGGCGGCCAGGCGCCGGAAGGGATGGTCGTCCGGGAGGGTGTCCGAGAAGTAGGCCAGGAGCTCGGACAGCTGCTGGGGGAAGTCGTCGGGGGAGGCCTGGCGCCGGTCGCGCTGGAGCGCGAAGGTGGTGAGCGGATCGGTGCCGGAGGCGCGTCCGAGCCCCAGGTCGATCCGCCCGGGGAACAGCGCCGCGAGGATCGTGAACGTCTCGGCCACCTTGAGCGGGCTGTAATGGGGGAGCATCACACCGCCGCTGCCCACGCGGATCGCCTCGGTGGCGGCGGCGATCGGCCCGATCAGCGCCTCGGGGCCGGCGCTGGCCAGCATCGGGCCGCCGTGGTGCTCGGCGACCCAGTAGCGGTGGTAGCCGAGCTCGTCGGCCAGCCGGGCCAGGTCGAGCGTGTTGTGGAGCGCCTGGGCGCCGGTCGATCCCTCGGGGATCGGAGACTGATCGAGTACGGAGACGAGCATCGTCCTACTCATAGTAGGACGGTTGACGTACTACAGCTGATCGGGCGGGGCCATCCGGTAGTAGAACGGACCCATCCCATCCTGGTTGATCGCGAACATGATGCGCAGGAAGGCCTCGGATGCGCCCGCGTTCTCGATCCCGCCGCCGCGCAACGGCTCGTACCCGGCGTCGCGGATCAGCTGCTCGACGGTGGCGCGCGCCTCCTCGTCGCCGCACCAGATGTTGCCCGGCCGCCTCGAGGGCTCGTCGAGGCGGTCGTAGAGCGCCGCGAAGTTGAGGTTGAACGACTTCGCGGTGGGTCCGCCCGTCCTGGACTTGACGAACTCGGTGTTGGAGGCGTGTCCATCCGGCGGCTGGGCACCGATCAGGTTGGTGGCGTCGATCACCGTCCTGCCCTCCCAGCCGGTGACCGTGTCGAACGCCTCGGCGATCGCCTTCCCGGGAATCGCCAGCAGCACCGCGTCGGCGTCGGACACGTCACCGCCGTCGCTGCCGATCCGGGTGACGTCGTGGCCCGCCCTCTCCCACAGGTCGGCCAGCCCGCCGCCGACGTTGCCCCTGCCTACGACCGCGACCTTCATCTCATGCTCCTTCCGGTCACCCCCGCCGCATCAAGCGGCCGACGGCGGCCATCATCTCGTCCGTCTTGACGTTGCGCTCCTCGGCCGAGCGCGCGCCCACCACACAGTGGTGCGCGTGGTCGTCGAGCAGTCCGAGAGCCACCTTATCCAGTGCGGCCTGGGCGGCGCCGATCTGGGTGAGGACGTCGATGCAGTAGCGCTCGTCCTCGACCATCCGCTCGATCCCTCGTATCTGTCCCTCGATCCTCCGCAGCCGGGCCAGGAGCTGATCGCGGGTCGCGCTGTATCCCCGTTCGGTCATGAGGACAGCATACCATTACCCCCCAGGGGTATAGTCTGAATGGTGAGCGTGGTTTGGCACGGCCTGCGTGACGCCTTCCTGATGGCCTGGGAGGTGTGGTGGGCGCTCGTCCTCGGCTTCGCGATCTCGGCGATCGTGCAGGCACTGGTCCCGAGCGAGCGGGTGCAGCGGGGCCTGGGCGGGAGGGGGGCACGTCCCGTGGCGCGGGCCACGCTCCTCGGTGCGGCCTCGTCCTCGTGCTCCTACGCCGCGGTGGCGATCGCCAAGTCGATCTTCGAGAAGGGCGCGAGCGCGGCCAGCGCGCTGGCCTTCCAGCTCGCCTCCACGAACCTGGTGTGGGAGCTCGGCCTCGTGCTGTGGGTGCTGATCGGCTGGCAGTTCACGGTCGCCGAGTATCTGGGCGGCATCGTGATGATCGTCCTGATGACCGTGCTGGTCCGGTTTGTCCTGCCGCGGGCGATGGAGGAGCAGGCGCGGGAGCGCGCGCAGGAGGCGGATGCCGGACATCATCATCACCATCACGCCGACGGTGGCGCTCTGTCCCGGGTCGCGCGCAGCTTCAGGCACGACTGGCAGATGCTGTGGAAGGAGATCACCGTGGGGTTCGTGCTCGCCGGCTTCATCGCCCAGCTCCCCAACGGGTTCTTTCAGGCTCTGTTCCTGCGCCACGCGCCTGCGCCGCTCCCCGCGATCGAGAATGTGTTCGTCGCACCGCTGATCGCGGTGCTGAGCTTCGTGTGCTCGATCGGCAACGTGCCGCTGGCGGCGGTGCTGTGGTCGGGCGGGATCACCTTTGCCGGCGTGCTGGCGTTTCTGTTCGCGGACCTGATCGTGCTGCCGATCCTCGTGATCTACCGCAAGGTCTACGGCACGAGCTTCACCGTGCGCATCACGCTCGTCATGTACGTCGCCATGGCCGTGGCAGCTCTGATTGTGAGCGCTCTCTTCGGCGGCCTGGGCGCGATCCCGTCAGGTCCGCGCCCGCAAAGAGCCGACATATTCGGCTCCGTGGCCGTCAACTACAAGCTGTTCCTGAACATCCTTGGCGCGCTGATCTTCGCGGTCCTTTTCTGGCTCAGCGGTGCGCGCGTCATCCGGCGCCGCCCGGTCCGCGCCCGGCCCGGGCGTCGACACCCGAAGCTGATACGGTCGAGCCGCTCCGGCCGGCCGACGAACAGGAGGATGCAATGAAGGTGATCGGCGCTGGGCTGCCCCGTACGGCGACCCTCTCGCAGAAGATGGCCCTCGAGATGCTCGGGTTCGGCCCCTGTTACCACATGGTGAATGTGCTCGGCGACCTCAGTCAGGCGGCGTTGTGGCACAAGGCCGCTGACGGCGACATCGAGTGGGAGGAGATCTTCGAGGGCTTCGAGTCGACCGTGGACTGGCCGGGCGGATTCTTCTACCGCGAGATCCTCGAGGCCTATCCGGACGCGAAGGTGCTCCTCAGCGTGCGCGGTCCCGAGGCCTGGGAGCTGAGCATGCGCGAGACCGTGTGGGAGTTCCGTCACGGCGACACGCTGATGCCGCACGTCGCCCAGGGGCGGGCGCGTATCGACAGGCCGTGGTCGGAGTACATCCGCATGCTCGACCGGCTGCTGTGGGAGGAGCAGGGCGTGCTCGCCGGTGCTCACCACGACCGGCAGTCGCTGATCGAGGCCTACAACCGCCACAACGAGGCGGTGCGCCAGAACGTTCCCGCCGATCGCCTGCTCGTGTGGGACATCAAGGAGGGCTGGGGACCACTGTGCGACTTCCTCGAGGTCGACGTGCCAGACCAGCCGGTGCCGAACATCAACGACAAGCAGACGTTCATCGACCGCGTGGTCGGCGCCTGCATCGGGGTGCTCCACGACTGGTGGGGTGAGCAGCAGGAGCAGCAGCAGCAGGCGCTTCACGCCGCCGGTCACTAGTCGCTTCGCGTCCCACGGCGGGCGTCGAGGGCGCCCCCCAGGCGGGGGGTTCTTCACGACCAGGCCTTGCGCGTCGCTCCCGCGCCTGACCATGCTCGCGCGCGTGGCCACCACGCTCACCGACACCGCGCGCTTTCGCGCCGACGATCCGGACACGCTGGTGCTCGCCTCGCTCGCCTGCCCCATGTGCCTGCGCGGTGACCGCGTCGAGTGGAGCGCGGCGGTGCATGGCTACGATCCCTCGGTGCAATGCCGATGCCCACGCTGCGACACACGCTGGCGCGTGTACCTGGCGCCGGAACAGGCTCTGCGCGTCGGACTGATGCGCGCCGGCAGCGGTTGAGTCCGGGCGCGCGATGAGCGCGCTCGACGGCCCCCCAACGGTCGGGATCGGCGCGCTCGAGTTGTTCGTCGAGGTGCTCTCGCAGTCCGACCGGGACCCATCCGCCGGCGAGGGCTTCTACGACCGGCTGTGCCAGGCGGTGTGCCGGCTGGCCCGGATGCGCCGGGCGGTCATCTTCCGCTACGACCCGGCACGGCGGCGGGTCCGCGCCGCCGGCGCACATGGCCTCGACGTGCAGCAGTTCGCCGACGCTCACGTCACCGTCGAGTCGGCGCCGATCGCGGCCCAGGCGCTGGCCGAGGACCGCGTCGTGGAGATCAGCGGCGACGTCGCCGCGCAGTTCCCGACTGAGTTCGCGGGGCTGTTTCCCGAGCCGGTACGTCTGGTATGCGCGCCGCTCGCCGCCGCCGGGCGTGACCTCGGCGTGATCCTGGCCGATCGGCTGCTGTCGGCCCCCCCGCTCGACGAATCCGAGCGCCACCTGCTGTGGACGCTCGGGAAGGCGGTGGCGCTCGCCTCGGTGGCGCGCATCGTCGCCACGCAGGCGGAGAAGGCATCGCAGCTCGAGCAGCGAATCGACCTCGCGCGGGAGATCCACGAGGGCGTGATCCAGCGCCTGTTCGGCGTCTCGATGGCGCTCGACGGCGCGGGGGACCTGCCGGCGGCGGCACGCCGGCGGTGCGCGAGCGAGACGCAGTCGGCGCTCGCCGATCTGCGCCACGCGCTTCAGCGGCCGCTCGGCCGGCGTCCGCGGGAGACGCAGACGACGTTCCTGGCCGAGGTCCGGCGCCTGGCCCAAAGCCATCCCGATCTGGGGGTGACGCTCGAGTCGGGCGACCATGCCGAAGTGCCCAGTGCGCTCGAGCCGCTGGCGCAGTCGGTTCTGACCGAAGCGGTGCGCAACGCGCACAAGCATGCCCGTCCCACGCGGGTCGGCGTCCGGGTCGGCCGCCACGACGGCGCGTTCGTGCTCGAGGTGGTCAACGACGGCGTGCAGGGCCGGTCCCGCCGGCCCGGGATCGGGCTGCGTCTGGCCGCGTTCGAGGCGCTCCAGAGCGGTGGGGTGGTGGAGTTCGGCGAGCGTGAGCCCGGCACCTGGCAGGTGAGGCTGGTTGTCCCGGCCGATGACTGACGAACGCAGCCCGAAGCGGCTGCGCGTGCTCGTGGTCGACGACCACGACGTGGTCCACTGGGGCTTTCGCCTGATGCTCACCCAGCAGCCATGGGTCGAGCGCTGCGTGAGCGCACACACGGGCGCCGAGGCGCTCGCGCTCGCCGGGCGCTACCGGCCCCACGTGGCGCTCGTGGACCTGTTCATCGGCGAGGAGTCGGGCGCGGAGATATGTGAGCAGCTGGTCGCCGCCGACTCCGCCACGCGCGTCCTGCTGTTCTCGGGCGCGGGTGACATCTCGGCGCCCGCGGCGCGCTCGGCGGGTGCCTCGGGCTTCGCCTACAAGGACTGGTCGGCGTCGCGGATCGCGGCCGCGGTCCACGCCGTGGGGATGGGGAGGACCGTGTTCGAGCGCCAGGAGCGTCAGGAGACGCTAGGCCTGTCGGGCCGCGAGCGCGACGTGCTCGAGCTGATGGCCTCGGGCGCCACCAACCCGGAGATCGCGGAGCGACTCCACCTGTCCAAGCACACGGTCAAGGAGCACACCAGCGCGGTGTACCGCAAGCTCGGCGTGCGCAACCGGACCGAGGCGGTTCAGCGCGGCCAGCGGCTCGGCCTCCTCACCTGATCCGAGCCCTGATGCCGTCCGAGGCGCGGTTCATCCTGTGCCTCGGGAGTGATGTGGGTGCTCGGGTCCTCAGGGAGTCAGACCAGTAGCGACAACCACCTGACCGCGCTGGTGTATGAGCTGCTCGATGCGCACGGCGACACGATGAGGCTCGCTGCCGACCTGGAGGTGCAGCCGGCGTGGGCAGCGCACCTCGAGTACCTGCGTGACCTCCAGCGGGTGGGGCGCGAGACGCTCGCCTGGGGCGGCGAGCCGCTGCATTAGGCCTAGCGGAAAATCGCCTCAGCGCCGACGACGATCAGCACGAACAGCAGGCAGACCGCGATGGTGAGGAGGATCCGCATGAACTCACCGGCCCCACCCGAGAGGATCTCGATCGGACCCGGCTTGTCCGGGTGAACTTCCATCAGCGTGCCTGTGGTCTTTCCGCAGGTGGGACAGCGATCTAGCATGGCTCCCTCCTTTAGGGAGACTTGGTGATGTCTTGCTTTCGGTGAATTGGCCGCCGGCGGCAGCGGCACAGTTGGCTCGCACGGACGAGATACCGATGTGCGAGTGATCGGCATTGTGCTTGTTACCCTGAATCCGCGATAAGTACGGGGGATCCGGCGAGTGGTGGCTTTTTCATCATTTACGCCAGCCGGGTAGATGCAATCGGAGATGGATTCGCGCTCTGACAAGCCGCCGTGGGCAGTGCATCTTCCGGACGCCATGGCGCGCCGAGGAAGTCGATCTGCTCGAGGACGGGACCCTCGTCGGTCGCTGGCTGCGGCGTTGGCGCGAGCATTCGGGTCACCGGCAGCTCCAGGATCTGGACGGGCAGTGGGTCACCGCCGAGGAGCTCGAGCAACGCACCCGCGAGGCGGCGCGCCGGCTGCGCGGAGCCGGGCTCGAGCCCGGCCAGCGCTTCGTGCTGTCCGGTGCCACCTCGGGCGCGCTGGTGGTCGCCTACATCGCCGCGCTCCGGGCCGGGCTCGTGGTGGTTCCCGTCAACAGCGCGTACACGGAGGGCGAGGTGGCGCGCATCCTCGACGATGCTTCGCCCTCCGGCGCCGCGGTGGAGAGCTCGCGGCTGGCGGACTGGATCTCGGCGCGCGACGTCCCGGTGACGGGGGTCGAGCTCGATGGCCCGCTCGGCGAGGAGAACGATCTCGACGCCGCTCGCACCGACGACGGCGCGCTGCTCATCTACACCTCCGGGACCACCGGGCGCCCCAAGGGAGCGCCGCTCACCCACGGCAACCTCCTGTCCAGCGCCACCGCGGTCAACGTCGCCTGGCGCTGGGAGCCCGAGGACCGTCTGCTCCTGACGCTGCCGCTGTTCCACGTGCACGGCCTCGGCGTCGGCCTGAACGGCAGCCTGTGCGCCGGCGCCGCCGTGTCGCTGGCCGCGAAGTTCGACCCCGACGCGGTGGCCGCAGGAGCCGAGGACGGGGCCACGCTGTTCTTCGGCGTGCCGACCATGTATCACCGGCTGCTCGAGTCGGGGCGGGTGGAGCAGCTGCGCCCGTTGCGGCTGCTCGTGTCCGGGTCGGCGCCGCTGCCCGCGTCGGTCGCCGAGGAGCTCGAGCGCCGGACCGGGCAGATACCGCTCGAGCGCTACGGGATGACCGAGACGGTGATGCTGACCTCGAACCCGTACGACGGGCCGCGCAAGCCCGGGACGGTGGGACTGCCGCTGCCCGGGGTCGACGTCCGGTGCAGCGACGCCGGCGAGGTGGAGGTGCGCGGGCCGAACGTGATCGCCGGCTACTACGAGCGGCCCGAGGCCGACGCCGAGGCGTTCACCGACGACGGCTGGTTTCGCACCGGCGACATCGGTGAGCGCGACGAGGACGGATACCTGAGCCTGATCGGCCGCAGCAAGGAGCTCATCATCAGCGGCGGCTACAACGTCTATCCCCGCGAGGTGGAGGAGGTGCTCGGCGCGCATCCGGACGTCCAGGAGGTCGCCGTGGTCGGCCGGCCCAGCGAGCGCTGGGGCGAGGAGGTCACGGCGGTGGTGGTGGCCGAACGCGAGGTCGATGGCGAGCGGCTGCGCGAGTACGCAGCCGAGCGGCTGGCCGCCTACAAGGTGCCGAAGCGGGTCGAGTTCGCCGACGAGCTGCCCCGCAACGCGATGGGGAAGGTGGTGCGCGGAGAGCTGTAGCTTCTCGTGGCGTGAGCGAACAGGGGATCGATCGTCTCGTCGTCCTCGGCTACGTCTGCGCCCTCGGGATGCCGCCTCTGGGGCTCGTCCTCGCGGTGCTGAGCGCCCGCCGTCCCGCGAACCGCAAGCACGCCGTGGGGATCATCCTCGTGAGCCTGGTGGCCAGCATCGTCTGGTTCCTGATCATCCGCTCCGGCGGCCTGACCGCCACCAACGGGAGCTACTAGAGCTCCGGATCGGTAGGGTTCCGCCGCATGGCCGACCGTGCAGCAATCGTCACAGGAGCCTCCCGCGGCATCGGACTGGCGCTGGCCGAGACGCTCGGCGAGGCCGGGTACGGGCTGACGCTGAGCGCGCGCAAGCCCGACCCGCTCGAGGAGACCGCGAAGCGGCTGCGCGACCGCGGCTTCGACGTCGAGACGGCGCCGGCCAACATGGCCGACGAGGAGGCGGTCTGCGAGGTGGTCCGGCGCCACCGGGAGCGCTTCGGGCGCCTCGACGTGCTCGTCAACAGCGCCGGCGTGGGCTTCGGCGCCGCGGCCGGAGACCACCAGGACAAGTTCATCGACTTGCAGCTCGGCGGTGAACCTCCGGGCGATCGTGATCTTCTACCGCGAGTGCCTGGACATGCTCCGCGCGGCCGGCGCCGAGCACCACAGCGCCCTCGTGGTCAACCTGGCCTCGATCGCCGGCAAGTCGCCCTCGCCGTGGCTGTCGGTGTACTCGGCCACCAAGGCCGGCGTGGTCGCCTACACCCAGGCCATGAACAAGGAGCTGAACGGCGAGGGGATCAAGTCCGTCGCCTTCTGCCCCGGCTTCGTCGACACCGACATGACCGACTTCATCAAGAGCGAGGTGCCCGCCCGAGGAGATGATCCGCACCAGCGACATCGCCGCGGCGCTGCGCTTCCTGCTCGAGGTCTCCCCGGCCTGCGTGGTCCCCGAGATCATCTTCCAGCGCCCCGGCGAGACGATCTGAGCGTCCCCGAGCGTCTCCGGTCTCGTATCCTCTGAGCGCGATGGAAGTCTGGGAGCTAGCCGGCCTCTCGCCGCAGCCGGGCCACCCCGAGGTGCTGCGCTCGGATGACGGCGCGGCGCGCGTGATCGCGATGATGCTGAACGAGGGCGACGTGCTGGCCGATCACCAGGTGCATGAGCACGCCTGGCTCTCGGTCCTCGACGGCCGGCTCGCGGTGACGAGCGGGTCAGAGACCCGCGAGGTCGGCCGGGGCAGCCTCTTGCACTTCGATCCCGCCGAGCGGCGGGAGGTGCGCGCTCAGAGCGACACGCGGCTTCTCTATGTCCTCGCGCCCTGGCCGGGCGTCGGCCATCCCTCCCTGCGCTAACTGACCGGTGCGATCGTGAGGCGCCCGAAGGCGCCTCGGATCGTCACTCTCCGCTCTCGTACTTGAACGAGATGGCGAGGCGAACGCGGAAGCCGACCACGGCCCCGTCCTCGATCGTCACGTCCTGGCGCAGGACCTCGGCGATCCGCAGGCCGCGGACCGATCGCGCCGCGGTCTCCACGGCGTTGCGTGCTGCCGCCTCCCAGGACTCCGTGCTGGTACCGATCACCTCGGTGACGCGGTACACACTGTCAGCCATGCGATCCCCTCTCCCTTTTGTGTGGCAGCCGAACCAACCAGTCGCTCGATCCTATGCGCGCCCGCGCGAGCAAGTCAAGGGCGAGCGCTGAGCTCCCCGGCCTGCACGTCCTCCTCGGTTGCGACGCGCAGCATCTCACCGAGCGCGGTGAGCTTGACCCGCGGGCGCCCGGCGGGCTCACCCCGCGTCTTTTCGTGCCGGTCGATCCGCTGCCAGCCCTCGTACGTGACCACATGGGGGTGGCGCTCGTGCAGCAGCTCGTGGAGGTCCCGGCAGCCAGGATCCGGCTCGAGCACGCGACCCTCGGCCGCGTCCGCCAGCACGCGATCGACCGTCTCCTGCGCGTCCTTCTTGTTCGTCCCGATCACGCCGGAGGGGCCGCGCTTGATCCAGCCCACCGCATACTCCCCGATCACAGGCCCGTCGTCGCCGATCACGCGGCCGCCGTCGTTGGCGATCGTCCCGCGCCGCTCGTCGAACGGGACGCCGGCCAGCGGGACGCCGCGATAGCCGATCGCCCGCATCACGAGCCCCGCCTCGATCGTCTCGTGCTCCGCCGTCGGCCGCGCCCGCAGCCGGCCGTCCTCGCCGGACACCAGCTCGTTGCGCACGACCCGCGCCGCCTCGACGCGCCCCTCGCCCAGCAGCTCGACCGGCGAGCGCAGGAAGCGCAACTCGATCCGGCGTGAGGCGCCGGTGAGGGGACGCGCGACATAGCTGCGCAGCGTCTCGACGTTGCGCTTGGCGGTCGAGTCCATGTTCGGGTCGGGGACCGCCAGGGCGGCTTCGAACTCGGCCTCGTCGATTACGACGTCCACGTCGCTCAGGTCACCGAGCTCGCGCAGCTCCGGGTTGGTGAACGCCCCCTGGCCCGGACCCCGCCGGCCCAGGATGATCACCTCGCGGATGGCGCTCCCGGCGAGCGCGGCGATCGCGTAGTCGGCGGTGTCGGTGATCGCGAGCTCGGGCTCGGGGAGCACCAGCATGCGGGCGACGTCGAGCGCCACGTTGCCGTTACCGACCACGACGGCCCGCTCCACGTTCAGGTCGAACTGGAGGTCGGCGTAGTCGGGATGGCCGTTGTACCAGCCGACGAAGTCCGTGGCCGCCCAGCTTCCCGGAAGGCCCTCACCGGGGATGCCCATCGGACGATCGGCCGAGGTGCCGGTCGCGTAGACGATCACGTGGTAGCGCTCGCGGAGCTCGGTGCGCGTGACGTCGGACCCGAAGTTCACGCCGCCGAAGAAGCGGAACCGGGCATGGCCCGCCGTCTTCTCGAACACGCGCGTGACCGTCTTGATCTTCGGATGGTCAGGCGCGACGCCCGAGCGCACGAGGCCGAACGGGGTCGGCAGCCGGTCGATGATGTCCACCGCCAGCTCCCGGTCTCCGGCCGCGGCCAGCAGGTGGCCGGCGGCGTAAAAGCCGGCCGGGCCGGAGCCGACGATGCACACGCGCAGGGGCGCGCCCACGTCAGCCGGCGTCGTGGGCGACCCGCAGCCCGTGGAGCCCGTGCGAGGCCAGGCTCGGCCCCCGGTGGTGGAGGAGAGTCATCACCGCCGAGGCTATCGTGCCGCTCAGCTTCGGCGCCGGCCGCGCGGCTTCCCGCCGGCCACGCCGCTCAGCACGAACTCGGCGCATGTCTCGGCGACCTTCTCCCGGCTCGCCCTGCCGCCCGGGCGAAACCACCGGTAAGTCCAGAGGAACGAGCCGTGGATGAAGTTGCTGAGCAGGCGCGCGTCGAGATCCGGATTGGCCTGCCCGGTTCGCTGGGCCTCCTCGATCACCTCGGTCACATAGCGCTCGTGCAACTTGCGCCGGGCCATGATCTGGGCGCGGCGCTCGGGACTGAGACGCTCGTAGTCGTTGTAGTAGACGGCCACCCGCGGCAGGTTCTCCAGGTTGAACAGAACCTGCCGGCGCACGTAGACCGCCAGCCGCTCCAGCGGGTCGATCCCTTCCTTCGCGGCGACCTCCTCGAGGATCGCCTGGACCTCGTCGTGGAGCTCCTCGAACAGCCGGAACAGGAGGTCTTCCTTGGTCTTGATGTAGTGGTAGAGGCTCCCTTTGAGGATGCCGAGCTGGTCGGCCACGTCCTGGACGGACGCGTCCGCGTATCCCCGCTCGTAGAACACCTTGGCCGCGGCGGCGATCACCTCCTGATCACGCTTCTTCCGAGGCCGGTGCAGTGCCTTGACCGTGTCGCCCGGTTCTTGCGCAGGTTGCGCACGCTCCCGGCTGGGTTTCTTCGTAGGGGAAGCTGGCATGAACGTCATCTCTCCTTCGGGCCTGTACGCCTTACCCGAGGTCTGTCAACAAGTCCTGCCATTGTGCCCGCCGTCCTCGCTCGGCGGGTCCCGGCGAGTTGGCTCCTCGCGTGGCCGACGAGCATTGTGCCACGCCCCCTGTGACGGAGTCTTTCGGTCCCGGTACCGGCAGCTCGGGCAGTCACCTGTTGGCGGTGGCACAAACCGAGCGTCGTAGAGTCACCCAAAACACATGATCGCTGAAAACGCCCCGTATTGAGTTTTATTACCGTGACTGCGGAACGCCGGCAGGTCCGGCGCGCGGCGTCCGGGCTCGGATCTACACGCGCTCGAGAAAGGCCTCGAGCCGCGTGGCGAATATGTCGTTGTCGTCGCCGGCGACCATGTGCGCGGCCGATTGCACCTCGACGACCTCTGCGTGCGGGACCACCTCGAGCATGTCGGCCAGCGCCTCGTCGCTGACCACGTCGGAGTGGGCGCCGCGGACGATCATCGTGGGGACGGTGACGCGGGCCGCGGCGGCTCTTACGCGGGCGGGATCGATCTGGCGCTGGGGCTCGTCGCCGATGCTCGTGAACGTCGGGTCCCAGTGCCAACGCCAGCGCCCATCTTCACCGAGACGGACGTTCTTCTTCAGGCCCTCCAGATTGCGCGCCCGCCTGCGGACCGGGTTGTAAGCCTCGATCGCCTCGGCCACCTCCTCGAGCGAGGCGAAGCCCTCCGGGCGCGCGCTCATGAACGCGAGGATTCGGTCAGTGCCGGCCGGGTCGGGCTTCACGACGATGTCCACGAGGACCAGGCCGCGTGCCAGCCCCGGATGCTCGCCCGCGGCTACGAGCGAGGTGGTGCCGCCGAGGGACGCGCCGACCAGCACGGGCGGACCGGGCAGCGTGGCGGTGAACGCGAGCAGGTCGTTGACGAACGCGTCGAGCGAGTAGTCGCCGCCCGGATCCCACTGGCTCTCGCCGTGCCCGCGGGCGTCGAGCGCGATCGCCGTCCAGCCAAGCCGCGCGAGCCGCTGGCCCGTGCGCGCCCACGAATGGCGCGTCTGTCCTCCGCCGTGCAATAGCAGCACGGTTCCGCGCTCGCCGCCCTCGTAGCGCTCGCCCACGAGGCGGACGCCGTCGCTCTGGAACTCCAATGGCACGCTGACTGTGCTCATTGCACGGCTCCGAGTCCGGTCGGGCCTAGCAAGCCGTTCAGCGGCTCATGGCCCGGGCGATCACGACGCGCTGGATCTCGTTGGTGCCTTCGTAGATCTGCGTGATCTTTGCGTCGCGCATCATCCGCTCGACCGGGTAGTCGTTGACGTACCCGTACCCGCCCAGGACCTGGATCGCCTCGACCGTGACCCACATCGCGGTGTCGGAGGCGAACAGCTTGGCCATCGAGGTCCACTTGCCCAGGCCGGGCTCGCTCCGGTCGGCGGCGGCGCACGCTCGGTAGAGCAGCTCTCGCGCGGCCGCCGTCCGGGTCTCCATGTCGGCCAGCTTGAACTGGATGGCCTGGAGGGCGTTGAGCGGCTTGCCGAAGGCGACCCGCTCCTTGGCGTAGGCGTTGGCGTAGTCGGTGGCGCCCTGGGCGATGCCGACGGCCTGGGCCGCGGCGCCCAGCCGGGTCCGCTCGAGCGTGCCCAGGGCTACGGACAGCCCCTTGCCCTCGCCCCCGACCAGGTTCTCGGCGGGGACGCGGACGTCGGTGAACGAGGGCGCGCCGGTCGGCGATCCACGGATCCCCAGCTTGTGCTCGAGCTTGCCGGGATCGAACCCCTCCCGGTCCTTCTCGACGATGAAGGCGGAGCTCCGGTTGTGCTCGCGGTCGGTCTTGGCGAACACGACGTAGTAGTCGGCGATGGTGGCGTTGGTGATCCAGTTCTTCTGGCCGTTGATCACCCACTCGTCACCGTCGCGCACGGCGGTGGTGCGCATCGCCGCGGGGTCCGATCCGGCCTCGGGCTCCGACAGCGCAAACGCGGGCGCGATCTCGCCGGTGGCCAGGCGGGGCAACCAGCGCTGCTTCTGCTCGTCTGAGCCGAACAGCTGGATCGGCAGGGAGCCGAGCTCCTGGACCATGAGGATGAGTGCGCTCGACGCGCACGCCTTGGCGATCTCCTCGACCGCGATCTGGAGCATCAGCGTGCCGGTGCCCGTGCCGCCGTACTCCTCGGCGAATGGAAGGGCGAGGATGTCGTGCTCGGCCAAGAGCTTGCGCACATCCCAGGGGTACTCGCTGGAGCGGTCGATATCCGCCGCCCGCGGCCGGATCTGCTCTTCCACGATCTGGCGGATCGTGTCCCGGAAGTCCTTGAGCTCCTGCGGGATCGAGTAGACGTCGTGCGTGCCCGTGCTGCTCATGCGCCCACCGCCGCCGGCTCGGGCCGCTTGGCGTAGTCGTAGAAGCCGCGGCCCGACTTGCGGCCCAGGCGCCCCGAGGCGACCATCCGGCTCATGAGCGGTGGCGGCGCGTACTCGGGCCGCTTGAACTCCTCGTACAACGAGTCGCACACCGCGTAGAGGACGTCGAGGCCGATGAAGTCGCACAGCGTGAGCGGGCCCATCGGATGGCCGCAGCCGAGCTTCATGCCCGTGTCGATGTCCTCGCGCGAGGCGAAGCCCTCCTCGTACATCCGCACCGCCGCCATCAGGTACGGGACGAGCAGCATGTTGACCACGAACCCCGACCGGTCCTTGGTCTCGATCGGGATCTTGTCGATCCGCTCGGCGAAGGCGCGCGCGAGCGAGAGCGTGGGCTGGCTGGTGTCGAGGGCGATGACGATCTCGACGAGCTTCATCACCGGAACGGGAGAGAAGAAGTGCAGGCCGATCACCCGCTCCGGGTGGGAGGTGGCGGCGGCGAGCTGGGCGATCGGGATCGACGATGTGTTGGAGGCGATGAGCTGCGCGTCGGGCAGTGC
Organism: uncultured Solirubrobacterales bacterium; assembly: GCA_963710305.1. Lineage (GTDB taxonomy): Bacteria > Actinomycetota > Thermoleophilia > Solirubrobacterales > Solirubrobacteraceae > Palsa-465. The sequence goes on from CAVPZV010000003.1 coordinate 272,181, forward strand.
GGCGTCCATCCGGGCGAAGGCATCTCGCTTGACGTCGATCTCCTCGATGATCGCCTCGACGACGAGGTCGGCCGGGGCCAGGTCCTCGAGCGAGGTGGTGAAGGCGATGCGCCCGATCAGCGCCGCCCCTTCCTCCTCGTCGAGCTTGCCGCCCGACATCGCCCGCGCCACCGATGTTTCGATGCCGGCGCGGGAGCGCTCGAGCGGCTGGCTCTCGGGTTCGTAGATGATGACCGTTAGGCCGGCACGCGCGGCCGATTCGGCGATTCCTGATCCCATGAAGCCGGCGCCATAGACACCGACGGTATGGAGCGATTCGAGCTCGTGCATGGCTACCTCACGAGGGGGTTCCGCGGGGGATAGCCGGACATCCGACTATCAATCGCCCGAGGGTACTCCTAACCGACCCCATGGCGCAAGAGATCAGCCAAACGGTTGTTTGGCGATAGTCCGGACGTCGCGCGCTGCGCGGAGGTCGGCGAGCAGATCGCCGTGCCACGCTACACTTGAGCCCTCAACTACCCCGATGAGGACCGTATGCCGAAACTGATGATCGTCATCGCCAGCACCCGGCCGGGACGCGTCGGCCTCCCGGTGGCGCGATGGTTCGCCGAGCGGGCCACCGAGCACGGGGGGTTCGAGATCCAGGTCGTCGATCTGGCCGAGCTCGGCCTTCCGTTCCTCGACGAGCCCCACCACCCGCGCCTGCGTCGCTACACCCGGGATCACACGCACGCGTGGAGCGAGATGGTCGACGGCTCCGACGCGTTCGTGTTCGTGACCTCGGAGTACAACCACGGCTATCCCGCCTCGCTCAAGAACGCGATCGACTTCCTGAACCATGAGTGGAAGGACAAGCCGGTCGGGTTCGTCTCCTACGGCGGCGTCTCCGCGGGAACGCGTGCCGTCCAGCAGCTGAAGCAGGTCGTCACCGCGATCAAGCTGCTGCCGATCACCGAGGCGGTGCACATCCCGTTCGTGACCCAGTTCATCGACGACGATGGGGTCGTGCAGGCGAACGATGTGATGGAGCAGGCCGCCACCGCGATGCTCGACGAGCTCGTGCTGGTGGAGCGGGCGCTGCGCGGCCTGCGCGAGCAGCGCCTGATCGGGCGCTGCGAGCGCCGGTGATGCGCTGCACTAGTCTTCATCAACTCTTCGTCCCCTCCTACACCGCTGTGACGAACGCGGTGGATCGTGTGCTCCATGAAAGGAGGTGATCGAGATGATCCGACCCAAGCCACCGTTCGCGGCGCCCGTGGTGACAGGCGCACTCGCCGGCGGTGGCACCCCGATCGCCGGAGCGGCCAGCTCGTCATAGACCCGATGAGCACCAGCGGTACCACCACAACCGCGACGACTGCGTCGCGCGGTGCTGCTCTCGTCCGCCGCCCTACCGGCGATTCACAAGATCGTCCGAAACATATGAGCTCCGACCCACGGAGCGATTGATCCTCACGTGCCCCACGCGGCGGCGCGGCCCGGCTTCTCCCGAGCCGGGTCGCGCCCGCCGTTTCAGCCGAAGCCGATCACGCTGCGGATGCCGTCCTGGCGCTCCATCAACTCGAACCCGCGGTTGACCTCGTCGAGGGTGAGGTGGTGAGAGATGAACGGGTCGACGTCGAGCTGGCCGTCCAGGTACAGCTGAACGAGCTGCGGGACCTGGTCGCGGCCCTTGACGCCGCCGAACGAGGACCCGCACACCCGTCGCCCGGTGATCAGGTAGCGGGGCACGACCTCCAGGACCTCACCCTTGCCGGCCACGCCGATGACCGTGCACAGCCCCCAGCCCATGCGCGCCGCCTCCACCGCCTGGCGCATCACCGCGACCAGCCCGGTCGCCTCGAACGTGTAGTCGGCGCCGAAGCCACCCGTCTCCTCGAGCACGCGCTCCACGGTCTCCGGTCCCCCGGTCCACACGTCGGTCGCGCCCTGCCCGCGCGCGAGCTCGAGGCGTTCCGGCGACATGTCGACGCAGATGATCCGCTCCGCGCCCTGGAGACGGCAGCCGGCGACGGCGCCCAGGCCGACCATGCCGGCGCCGAACACGACGCAGGTCGAGCCCGGCTCCACCTTGGCCGTGTACATCGCGGCGCCGAGACCGGTCGACAGCCCGCACGCGAACAGGCAGGCGCGATCCGCCGGCGCGTCCTGCGCGATGTGGGCCAGCGCGATCTCCGGCATCACCGTGTACTCGGCGAACGTGCTCGTCCCCATGAAGTGGCGAATCGGGCCGCCGCCTCGCGAGAGGCGCGCGGTGCCGTCGGGCAGATAGCCCTTGTTCTGCTGCTCGCGGATGGCCAGGCACAGGTTGGTCTTGGGGCTGCGGCAGTGCACGCACTCCCGGCACTGCGGCGAGAACAGCGTGACCACCCGGTCGCCGACCGCCAGGCTGCTGACCCCGTCGCCGACGCGCTCGACGACGCCGCACCCCTCGTGACCGAGCACCGCCGGCGCGTAACCCGAGGGGTCGGCACCGGAGGCCGTGTACATGTCGGTGTGGCAGACGCCGCATGCCTCGACCCGGACGAGCACCTCGCCGGCACGCGGCTCAGCCAGCTCGACCTCGGTCACGTTGAGCGGCTGCCCGAACTCCTCGAGCACGGCGGCGCGGATCTTCACGTCTGCTCCTCTCCTGTCGTGGCCTGCGTGAGAACCCTAGCCGCAGCGGTCAGAACGATGACTCCGCGCCCGGTTTGACTCGAGCCGCGGCCCGGGTATGAGACGACCGCCGGCCGGGGGACACGGCTAACGGCGAGAGGAGCGAGAAATGAGGGTGAAGGGGCGCTGGTGCCTGCTAGTGGCGATCGGCTTAACGGTTCTCGCACCGGCAGCGCCGGCGGCGTCCGCCACGCGCGCTCTGAACCCGAAGGCCGCCGCCCGCGTCTGCTCCGACGGTCGCGCGCTGGGCAGCGTGTTCAACGCCGGCGACACGGTGTTTCTCGGGGACTACCTCGCCTGCGTCACGCGGCGAGAGCGTGCGCAACTCGGTCTGCGCTTCACGCAGAGCCGGTGGCTGGCGGGGCGGATCCGCGGAGCGCTCAGTCGCTTCTTCGCCTCGAATCTTCGAATCAGGCATGAGCAGCACCAGGCGGACCGGGCCGTCCTGCAGGCGGCCCGGGCGATGGCGTCAAAGGGCTGCGGGCGAGCCGGGGCAACGTTCTCGGAGAGATACGGGGATACCTCGCCTCCGTCACCGACGCTGCTGGAGATCGCCCGGGGCTTGGCCGGTAGCAGCGTCCTGCGAGCGCCGAAGGCGATCTTCGGCATGGCCTCCCGCCAAGGAGTCTTATTCGAAAACCACAACGCGCAGGGCGCGATGTTCCTGTGGGTCGGGGTGGTCTGCCACTGAGCCTTCTTCCGGGCTGGCCAGCCAGCCAGTAGGATCGGCCGGCCGTCGATCCAAGGAGGCACTGGATGTCCACGACCAGCCGCGACCTCGAGCACGTCCTCGTCAGCGAGCGCGAGCTATGGCTGGATGGGCCGCCGCACGAGCTGTTCGCGCGCCTTCGCAGCGAGTGCCCGGTGCACTGGACGGCCGGGATCACCGAGTACCCGGACGAGGCCGGCTACTGGTCGGTGACCCGCGCGCAGGACATCCACGCCGTGAGCCGAGATTGGCAGACGTACTCCTCGGAGCTCGGGGGGATCACCGCGGCGACCGACGTGTTCCCGCTCGAGCTGATGCGGGCGATGTTCATCGGCATGGACCCGCCCAAGCACGACCGGCTGAAGATGATCTTCCAGGCCGGATTCACGCCGAAGCGGATCGCCGCCCACGAGCCGAGGATCCGCGCGATCGTCGTCGACGTGCTCGACCAGTTGGCCGGGGCCGAGACGTGCGACCTGGTCACCGACGTGGCCCAGCCCGTGGTCTCACGGGTGATCGGGAGCTTCATGGGCATCCCGCCCGAGGACGACGCGGTATGGGCCTCGCTGATGAACCACGCGCTCGGCGCCGGCGATCCGGATCTCAATCCCGAAGGCGTCGCGAGCGTGGTCACCAAGGACATCCCGGAGATCTTCGAACGCTGCCAGCGGATGATCGCCGAGCGCCGGGAGCGGCCGACCGACGATCTGACCAGCGTGCTCGTCCATGCCGAGGTCGACGGCCAGCGTTTGGAGGAGCACGAGATCGTGATGGGCTTCTTCCTGCTCGTCGCGGCCGGCAACGACAGCACCAAGGCGACGTACTGCAGCGGCATGCGCGCGCTGATGGAGCACCCGGATCAGCGAGCGCTGCTCCTCGAGGAGCCGTCGCTGGTCCCCAGCGCGGTCGAGGAGTCGCTGCGGATGTTCCCGGCCTTCGCCCACTTCCGCCGCACCGCCACGCGCGACACCGAGCTCGCGGGGCAGCCGATCCGCCAGGGCGAGAAGGTGGTGATGTGGTACGTCTCCTCGTGCCGCGACGAGACGCGCCACGAGGACCCGCACCGCTTCGACATTCGCCGCGACCCTGACCACCAGGCATTCGGGGCCGGCGGGCGCCACTTCTGCCTGGGCGCCGCGCTGGCGCGGCTGGAGCTCAAGGTGATGTTCGAGGAGACGCTGGCGCGCTTCCCGGCGATGGAGCTCGCCGGCCGGCCGGTGATGGCCGAGTCGATGTTCATCAACCAGCTGAAGACACTGCCCGTGCGGCTTCGTCCCGCCGCGTAGCGCGCTCCGGAGCGGCCTCGCTCCGCAGGCATCTCTCCGGGGCCGATCGTCCCGTAAGAGATACTTGGAATCCGCACCTTTAGGGGGTAGAATGGTTGATGTATCAATCGTTCGTAGGAGTCGCATGCAAGCAGAGCGCGACAGGATCCCCAGCGAGGCAGACCGCGGCGTCGAGCACGACGCCCGGCGGCTGCGGAGCGGGATCGCCTGGACTCTCGCTTTGGCCGGGCTCCTGATTGCGATCGCCTTGGCCGTTCCCGATCTGCGCGGTGTGCTCGATCGCGCCGTCGATGCCTCCGGGTGGTGGCTGGCGCTGGCGGTGGCGCTCGAGCTCGCGTCGTGCCTCGGGTACGTGGCGACGGTGCGACTCGTCCTGAGTCGCGGCCCGGCGCGCGAGGTGCGGCGGCTGGCCTGGGCGGAGATGGCGTTCGGCGCGGTGGTCCCGGTCGGCGGCGCCGGCGGACTCGCGGTCGGGGCGTGGGCGATGAGGGCATGGGGCATCGCGTGGTCGCGGATCGCCAACCGCTCGGCCGTGATCTTCCTGCTCACCAGCGCGGTCAACGCCGCGGTGCTCGGAATCACCGGGGTGGGCGTGTGGCTCGGCCTGGGCTCGGCCAAGACGGGCCTGCTCTACGGACTGCTTCCGGCGCTCGTCGGCTTCGGCGCGATCGCTCTGTTCGTGGGGCTGGCGCACGTGCCGAGCGAGCGCCTTCCGGGAAAGCCCGGGCGCCCGCTGCGCAAGACGCTCGAGAGCACGGCCGGCTGGGTCCGCGACACCGAGGACCTGGTCCGCAAGCCGCACTGGCGGCTGCTCGGAGCGGTCGGGTACCTGATGTTCGACATCGCGGTGCTGTGGGCGTGCATGCGCGCGGTCGGCGCGCACCCGCCGATCCTGGCTCTGCTCGCCGGCTACCAGATCGGCTATCTGGCCAACCTCGTGCCGATCCCGGGAGGCCTCGGAGTGCTCGACGGCGGTCTGCTCGCGGCGCTCGTCCTGTACGGGATCTCGCCGGCACGGGCCGCCGCCGCGGTCGTCCTCTACCACGCGATCGCGCTGTGGCTGCCGACGGTCGGCGGGACGGTCGGGTTCGTCCGCCTGCGCGGCGTTCTCGCCGCGCGTGGCCGGCGCGAGAAGGATCCCGGCGGCGGCGTGATGCCGCGGCTGCGCGCCGAGCTCGACCCGCCGTTGCCGGCAGTTCACGCCGGCGCAGACTGAGTTTCTCTCGACGACTGCCGGCGATGCGCGCGGTGCGGGGCCGAGCTGGAGGCGCGGGACGTGCGTGCCGTGCCGGGACCGGCCGCAGCCGTTTCCTCTTAGGCGCGTGCTGGATTTGGGGCGCGATCCGGACCAAATCCACCGCGGACCTGGTAGCCGCCGGCGGCGGCGAGCACGGTGAGCAGGCGTGATCGTCCCGATCGTGGCGATCGCGAACGCGACCAGGGCGCCGATCGCGGCGCCGGCGCCGGTGGCGCTGGCGGCCAGGAACACGGGCAGGATCGTCAGGTCCGGGGAGGCCGCGGCGCCGAACGGGACCATGACCGCGAGCAATGAGCGGCCGCCGGCGGGGTGGTCGTGAGGGTCGGGTCGTGGTCGTGGTCGGTCCCCGTGAGCTCGTGGGGGTGGTCGTGGGGGTGGGGGTGAGTGTGACCGTGGCCGAACAGGTCGAAGGCGAGGAAGCCGACGCCGGTGGCGACGAGCAGGCCGCCGACGATGGCGTTCTGGGCGCGCTCCACCGAAGAGCGGAACTGCAGCCCGATCACCACGATCACCGCCCCGAGGACGATCGACACCAGCACGTGGGCCACGCCGGCCAGGCCGGACAGGCGCGCCACCTTGCGCAGGGGATACCGGCGGGTCCGGCCGAGCACCGCGAGCGGCGCCCAGTGGTCGGGCAGGACGGCGTGCCCGAACCCGACGCCGGCGCCGTGCCCCGGAACACGCGTAGCACCGCGGCGCCGCCGCGTCCCGGACTACGTGCCGTGCGCCACGCGCACCTCGACGGACGTTCTACGCCGCGGTGCGCACAAGGCCGAAAAAGTTCCGAATGTTGCAATTACGCACGCATTTCTGGTCCGGATTCGGACTAAAAGCACCAAAATCCCGCACTTTGCGGGAACTTGTGCGGTATAAAGCCCCACCCCGGTCGCAGCAGGAGGAGGTAGCAGGTGAAGGTCAAGGCTGTGCAGCTCCAGGCAGGCAACGGCCAGTCGCGTAGGCGTGTGCGCACGCCGCGCGTTGCCGCCGCGCGTCGAATCGAGCCGGAGCGGACCACCCGCGTGTGGTCGCTTCTGCTCCCGCCCAGCTTCCCGATCGACCGCAAGTAGTCCACGCAGGGGCCGCGCGGCGGGCGCCAAGGGAGACGGCGCCACCGCCGCGCGGTACCCCTTTTCGCGTCCGTCATCATGGACTCAGGATGAGTGCATTCGGCGGAGGTGGATTCCGGGCGGCGCATGGCGCGGCGTCCGGCTCCATGCGCGGGCTGCGGGGCGGCCCTGACCGCAAGCCGCCGGCGCTGATGGACCCGTCGCGCGAGCGCGATGGGCGCCGGATCCTCGCGCTGTTCAAGCCCTACCGCTACCGCCTGGCCGCGGTGATCGTGCTGATCATCGTCTCCGCCGGCGCCAGCCTCGCCAACCCGTTCCTGCTGCGCGCCGCGCTGGACAAGGGGATCTTCCGGCACGACGGAACGGTGCTGACCGAGACGGTGCTGGGCATGATCGGCATCGCGATCTTCACCAACGCCACCGGCGTGTGGCAGACGTACATCTCGAACTCGGTCGGCCAGCGGGTCATGCACGACCTGCGGGCGGCGGTCTACCACCACCTGCAGAAGATGTCGCTGGCGTTCTTCACGCGTACGCGCACGGGGGAGGTGCAGTCCCGGATCGCCAACGACATCGGCGGCCTCGAGAGCGTCGTCACCACCACCGCCACCTCGATCGCGTCGAACGTGACGACGGTGGCGGCTGCGCTGGTCGCGATGCTCCTGCTCGACTGGCGCCTGGCGCTGATCTCGCTCGTGTTCGTGCCGCCGTCGGTGTTGATGACCCGGCGGGTGGGCCAGATGCGGCGCCGGATCACCAGCGAGCAGCAGCGCCGGCTGGCCGACATGTCCGCGCTGGTGGCCGAGTCGCTGTCGGTGTCGGGGATCATGCTCGGCAAGACGATGGGCCGCGGCGAGGACCTGGCCGACCGCTTCACCGGGGAGTCCCGGGACATCGCCGACCTCGAGGTCCGCTCGCGGATGGCGGGGCGGTGGATGATGGCCACGATCCAGTTCACGTTCGCCGCCCAGCCGGCGATCATCTACTGGCTCGCCGGGCAGAGCTTCATCGGCCACACGATCTCGATCGGGACCGTGGTCGCGTTCACCACGCTCCAGACCCGGCTGCTGTTCCCGATCCAGTCGCTGCTCAGCGTGCAGGCCGACATCGAGTCCTCGCTGGCGCTGTTCGACCGCATCTTCGAGTACCTGGACCTGCCCGTCGACATCGTCGAGGCGCCGAATCCCGTGCCGCTGCGCGCGGACGAGGTGCTCGGCGAGGTGCGCTTCGAGGACGTGTGGTTCCGCTACGTGGGCGATGGCTCCGAGGACGACTGGACGCTGCGCGAGATCAGCCTGGTCGTGCCCGCGGGCACGCGTACCGCGGTGGTGGGGGAGACCGGCGCCGGCAAGACCACGCTCGGCTACCTGGTGGCGCGGCTGTACGAGCCCCAGCGGGGCCGGATCACGATCGACGGCGTCGACATCCGCGAGGCCTCGCTGGCGTCGCTGGCCGCCACCGTCGGCGTGGTCTCGCAGGAGACCTACCTGTTCCACGCCAGCGTGCGCGAGAACCTGCGCTTCGCCCGCCCCGACGCCACCGACGAGGAGATCGAGGAGGCGGCGCGGACCGCGCGCATCCACAACCTGATCGCGTCGCTGCCCGAGGGCTACGACACGATCGTGGGCGAGCGCGGCTACCGCTTCAGCGGGGGCGAGAAGCAGCGGATGGCGATCGCCCGCACCGTCCTGCGCAACCCGCCCGTGCTCGTGCTCGACGAGGCCACCAGCTCACTCGACACCCAGACCGAGGCGGCGGTCCAGGCCGAGCTCGAGCGGCTGGCCCAGGGGCGGACCACGATCACGATCGCCCACCGCCTGTCCACCGTCCGCGACGCCGACCAGATCGTCGTGCTCGACCGCGGGCGGATCGTCGAGCGGGGCACGCACGAGGAGCTGCTCGAGCAGCGCGGTTACTACGCCGCGCTGGTGGCGCGCGACGTGACCGAAGAGCCTGTGTAGTTCTGGGGCGCGCATGCGCGCCCCAGCCGGCGGCGCATGCGCCGCCGGGGCCGTGGCGCATGCGCCACGGCCTCCTTACGGAACCTCCACGTACTGCATCACGACCGGCCCCAGGCGGATCACGTCGCCGTCGCGGAGCTCGGTGGCGACGATCCGCCGGCCGTTGACGAACGTGCCGTTGAAGCTGCGGTTGTCGAGCACGCGCGCGTGGCGGCCGTGGCGGGCGATGATCGCGTGGTCGCGCGAGACGTGCTGATGCTCGAAGCGGATGTCGGAGGGACCGCCGCGGCCCAGATGGGTGATCCGCGAGTCGAGCCGGATCAGCTGGTCCTCGAAGCCGAGGTACTGGCCCGCCGGCGCCAGCCCGCGCCGGATCGCGCGGTCCTGCGCGCGGTGATCGAGCAACGAAAACGCGTCCGTGACCGGTTCGGCGACGGCCGGAAGCGGGATGGTCGGAGCGTCCAGCTGAGGTGTGGTGGCGGTGGTCATGAGCGGAAGCTCACCACGCGAAGGCCAGAGCCACGTCAACGATCGGTAAGAGGAGCCTAAGATGTCGCGCCTTGCCCCGACGCAGCGCCGGCATCCTCCTGCACCGCGGCGCCCCCGAGGCGCTCGAGGTGCTGCTCGTGCACCCCGGCGGTCCCGCATGGTCGGGCCGGGACCTCGGGGCGTGGTCGATCCCCAAGGGCGAGTACGAGCCCGACGAGGATCCGCTGGCGGCCGCGCGGCGCGAGTTCGCCGAGGAGCTGGGCTCACCGCCACCGGACGGGTCGGCCGCCGACCTGGGGGAGATCCGCCAGCGCTCGGGAAAGCGCGTGCGCGCGTGGGCGCTCGAGGGCGATCTCGACGCCACCACGATCCGCTCGAACACGTTCCTGTTCGAGTGGCCGCCCCGCTCGGGCAAGCGGATCGAGATTCCCGAGGTCGATCGCGCCGAGTGGTTCTCGCTCGCCGAGGCGCGCGAGAAGATCAACGTCGGCCAGGTGCCGCTGCTCGAGCGGCTCGAGGCGCTGCTGCCGCGATGAGTCAGATCAGTCCGACCGCGCACTACACGGGCTACGTGTGGGCGCGCAACGGCCTCTCGCATCCCGAGCTCTCGACGGTCGAGGGGCGGGTGCTGTTCGAGTCGCTGCGCCCGGCGATGACGGTCAGCGGCCTGCTCGGCCGGGGCACGCTCGAGGCCTACCTGATGGCGCGCCACACCGCGATCGACACCCTGCTCGAGCGAGCCATCGAGGAGCACGGCATCACCCAGGTGATCGAGGTGGCGAGCGGACTCTCGCCGCGCGGGTGGCGGTTCACCCAGCGCTACGGAGACCGGCTCACCTACATCGAGACGGACCTGCCCGAGATGGCGGAGCGCAAGCGCCGGGCGCTCGAGCGGATGGGCGCCCGCCACCGGGTGGAGGCGGTCGACGCGCTCGAGGAGGACGGCCTCGCCAAGCTGGCGGGGGAGCTCGACCCCCAGGCCGGCCTGGTGATCATCACCGAGGGGCTGCTCGGCTACCTCGCGACCGACACCGTCACCGCGCTGTGGCGGCGCTTCGCGACGGTGCTGGACGGCTTCGCGAGCGGCCGCTACATCTCCGATCTGCATCTGGCCGGCGTGCAGACGCGCGAGGTGCGGGCCTTCCGAGTGCTGCTCTCGGCCTTCGTGCGCGGCCGGGTGTATCTGCACTTCGAGCACGCCGAGGAGGCCACCGCGGCGGTGCTGGCGGCGGGGTTCACGCATGCGTCGCTGCTGCCCTCGGTCCGGATCACGGGCACGGACGGAAATGGCGCGGCACGGCTATCGCATATACTTGAGGCATCAACCAGATGATCAAAGCCACGCTCTACAACGATCCCGCCTGTCCCTGGGGATATTCCGCCAATCCGCCGCTCCGCGTGCTCGAGTGGCGCTACGGCGACCAGCTCGATTGGCGGCTGGTCCTGATCGGGCTGACCGAGGACGCCTCGCAATACCTGCGGCGCGGCTACACGCCCGTCCGCGGCGCGCTCGGTCAGCTGCGCTTCCGGCGCTACGGGATGCCGTTCGCCCCCGCGCCGAAGGAGCGCATGTCGGCCACGGCGCGCGCCTGCCGGGCCGTGGTGGCCGCGCGACTGCTCAACCCAGGCAGCGAGTGGGCCGCATTCCGCGCGCTGCAACTGGCGAACTTCACGACCCCGCTGCTCCTCGACGACGACGCGCAGCTCGGAGAAGCGCTGCGCGGCGTGCCCGGCGTCGACGCGGACGAGGTCGTGGCCCGGCTCGATTCACCCGAGGTCACCGAGGCCTACGAGCGCGACCGCGCGGAGGCGCGCACCGCGGGCGGAACCGCGGCCGAGCTCCAGGGCAAGACCGCGACCAGCGACGGGCCGGTGCGCTACACGGCGCCCTCGGTCGTGTTCGAGTCAGACGGCCGGCAGCTGATCGCCGGCGGCTTTCAGACGATCGAGGCCTACGACGTGGTGGTCGCCAACCTCGATCCGACGCTGCACCGCGAGCCGCCGCCCGAGACGCCGGAGCCGCTGCTGGCGCGCTTCCCGTGGGGCCTCACCACGCAGGAGGTGGCGGCGCTCCTGGTCGAGGGCAACGACCAGCCTGATCGCGCAGTCGCCGAGCAGGCGCTGATCGAGCTCGCCGCGGAAGGCATCGCGACGCGCGAGCCACTCGGCGACGACGCGCTGTGGAGGCCGGCCGCGGTCCGTGAGCCGGTCGGCACCAGCGAGCTGGCGCGTAGCGCTTCCTGAAAACCGATGAATTTCGGGGCCCGCGGCGGTCCTTTCCAGCATGGCCGCGCCTGTCCCGACCGAGATCAGCCTTGCCCTGCGCGGGCCGCTCGAGCCGGGCGACCTGTCCGGACTCAGCCAGCGCCTGTGCCACCTGATCGGGCCCGGCGTCCGTACGGTCTTCCTCGACGTGAGCGTGGCTCGCGCCGATGCGCTCACGGTTGACGCGCTGGCCCAGCTCCAGCTGCTGGCCAAGCGCCGCGGTTGTCAGGTCAGGCTGCGTGGGTGCTCGCCCGCGCTGCGCGACCTGGTCGCGTTCATCGGGCTAACCCACGTACTGCCTGACGATTAGGCTTCGAGGCGCGGCGGGAGGCCGAACAGCGGGAACAGGCGGTCGGTATCGAGGAAGTAGGTGAGCTCCGCGATGCCGTTCTCACCCAGCTCGACCACGTGCAGCGACCACGGGTCGTAGCCGCTCCCGGTCTCGCTCGGCTTGTACTGGCCCCAGGCCATCGCGCCCTGGGCGGCCTGCACGGGGATGAGCCGCGAGCCCTTGCAGCCGAGGCCCGGGCCGAGGAACCAGGTGAAGATGTCGTCGCGCCCGTGGAGCCACAGGTCGTAGGGCGGCATCGACATCTGGGCGTCCTCGCGGATCAGGGCGGTGAGGGCGTCGATGTCGTAGTTGGAGAACGCCTCCACGTAGCGGGCCAGCAGCTCGCGCTGAGAGCTGTCGATCGCGGCCGTGGCGTGCTCGCGGGTGGCGCCGCTCGACTCGAGCGTGGCCCGCGCGCGCTGGAGCGCACTGTTGACCGCCGCGGTGCTCATGTCGAGCAGCTCGGCGACCTCGCTCGCCTTCCAGCGCAGCACCTCGCACAGGATCAGCACCGCGCGCTGGCGCGCGGGCAGGTGCTGGAGCGCGGCCACGAAGGCCAGGCGGATCGACTCGCGACTCTCGGCGGCCTGCGCCGGGTCATCGTCGGTGGCCACCATCCCGAGCGGGATCGGCTCGATCCACGTCTCCTCGGGCCGGGTGTGGAGGTTCTCGAACAGCGGTGCCACCGACGGACCCAGATCCATCGGCCGGGCGCGTCGGGAACGGGCGCTCGACATGTCCAGGCACACGTTGGTGGCGATCCGGTAGAGCCACGAGCGCATCGCGGCCCGGCCCTCGAAGCGGTCGAAGCCCCGCCAGGCGCGGAGGAATGTCTCCTGGACCGCATCCTCGGCCTCGAAGGGAGAGCCGAGCATCCGGTAGCAGTAGCCATTCAGCTCACGGCGGTGCTGCTCGAGCTGGCGCTCCAGCTCGGGCGCGGCGGGTGTGGAGACATCGGTCATGCGGCTGATGCTACGCGCTCTGACCGACGGCGCGTGAGGGGTATCGCAGAGTGCGCTCATGGCGGTTGAGACTGCTCGGCGACAAAAAACTCATCGGTGTGCGGGCGGGGGCCGTGCTCAGGCGAGGCCGGATCCGACCCAGTCAGCCGATCCGCGGGGTCCGGGGGGAGCGAAGAAGTAGCCGCCCCCGACCGGAGTGATGTAGTCGGTCATGGGCTCCGTGGCCAGGCGGCTCTGGATGACGGCGAACTGGCGTCGGGGGTCCTGGTTGAAGGCCACGAACATCAGCCCCTGGTCGAGGTTGCCGCTGAGGTCGATGCCGCGGTGGTAGTTGTAGCCGCGGCGCAGAATCCGCTGGTCGCGGGTCGCCTCGGTGCGCGGGTTGGCCAGCCGGATGTGGGCGTCGAGCGGGATCCGGTCGCCCTTCGGGTCGAGGTCGTAGCGGGGATCCTCGAACTCGTCGGTGCCGCCGAGCGGCGCTCCGCTGACCCGGTCGCGCCCGATCATCTGCTCCTGCTCGAGCAGGCCGACGCGATCCCAGAACTCCACGTGCATCCGGATGGTGCGCGCCACCAGGTAGGTGCCGCCCGCCGTCCAGGCCGGCTCGCCGGCGCCGGGCTGAACCCAGACGAGCCGGTTCATCAGCCCGGCATCGTCGACGGCGGGATTCGCGGTGCCGTCGCGGAACGCGAACAGGTTCCGGCGGTTGCTGCGGGCGCTCGGGTCGCGCCGCGCGCTCTGGAAGCCGTCGAGCGTCCAGCGGATGGTCAGGCTGCCGGACACGGCCCGCATCAGCTCGCGGAAGGTATGGAGAACCGTGTCGCGCTGGCCGGCGCCGATCTGCACGAGCACGTCGCCGCCGGTGCGGCCGGGCTCGAGCTCGTCGTGGGCGAAGGCCGGCATCTCGGTCAGGTGGCGCGGGCGCTTGGCGCTCAGTCCGTAGCGGCCGTCGAACAGCGAGGCCCCGAAGGCGACGGTGACGGTCAGCGAGTCGGGGGGGTTGAGCGGGCCGAGAATCCCGGAGTCGGGCGGCGGGTCATCGATCGGCGCGGCCGCGACGCGGTCACCCCGCGTGAGTCGACGAGCCGTGGCGGACAGGGTCTCGAAGGGCTTCGAAGAGCACTCCCCGGGTCGGCGCGATGCTGTCGAGGGCCACGAAGGTGGCCTGATCCTGGTGCGGTGTGAGGATCCCGGACTGATGGGGCCCGTCGAACGGCGACGCGAGTGGCGAGGCCGGGGGCAATGGCGGTCCCGGCTCCGGTGGCGGTCGCGGTCGACGTGAGCGTGGTCGCCGGGGCGCGCTCGGCGAACTCGGCCCCCACCGCGGCGCCGATGCCGCCGACGCCGATGGCGGTCGCCGAGCGGGTCAGGAAGCCGCGGCGGTCCAGCGGCTTCATCCGGACCGCGGGAGCCTGGGGAACACGGGAGGGCGCGTGGTCTCGACGCTCCCCGGGATCTGCGAGAGCGGCCCGAGCGCGCCGGCCACCGTGCCGTCGAGCTGCTCGCGCTCGGTCAGCGTGAGCTCGCCGAGTGACGGCCAGGTGCCGCCGTGGGCGGCGCGGAGCCGCTGGAGCACGGCCTGGAGCCGGAAGAGCCAGTTGTCCACCGAGAGCAGGGTGCTGTCGCGTCGCTCGAGCAGCGGCGTGAGCGTGCCTACCACCTCGCGCGTGGCGGCCAGCCCGGCCGCGGTTCCGAGTACGCCGGCTCCGCTCCACGGCACGTCGGCGCCGCTGAGCAAATCGCGCTGGGCGTCCTCGAGGATCTCGTGCGCGCGCGCGGCGTAGTCGATGGGATCGATCTGAACCGCCGGCAGGACCCGTTGGAGCGTCCGAGCGTCGGCTTGAAGGCGGGCGACCCAGGGGACGAGCGAAGCGGGCGACGCACCCGTCCACAGCCCCATCTCGATCCGGTGCAGACCGCTGAACGCGGGCACGGGGGCGCCCGCGCCCGCGCCGGGAAGCGCGCCCGGCAACCCGTCGATCTGCTCGTCGAGCGTCCCGGGCAGCAGGTTGTAGACCGCGCCCAGATGGAGGTAGTCGCTGTAGGCGCTGCTCCACTCGCGCTGGGCGGCGGCGCGCGTTCCGCCGCCGAGCGCGGCGTGCAGGCGGGGTAGCTCCCGGGCAAGGATGGCGGCCCAGCGCTCGGCGTACGCGCGGTAGGCGGCCGTCGGCCGGGCGAAGGCGGCCGGCGAGACCGGCGCGAGGCCCGCTCCCGGCGGCCCGGTGTCCTCAGGCGCCTGCCCCTGCTGCTTCGAGAGCTCGGTCCCGTACTGCTTGGCCGGGATGCTCGAGCCGAACACCGTGGTCACGTGGACCGGGAACTCGCTGCGCGCGGCCGCCGGGACCAGGTGCAGGCGCACAGTCCCGGGTTCGGCCCGACCCTGGGTCAGCGCCGCCACCGTCACCGCTGCGAGCGCCAGCAGGCCGACGAGGGCCGCTCGGGCGGACGGACGCGGCAGCCGGCGGCGGCGGGCCCCCGCCGAGCCTTCCGGGCTCGTTTCGGGTGAGAGCAGGGTCATCGGAACCGCCGGCCAAGGTAATGGCCGGCCGGCGGCTCGTTGTTAACAGGACGTGGCCGGACCGCCCTGCTATCCGGCCAGCTCGATCCGGACCGGAAGCGATTCGAGGCCGTAGATCCCCGACGGGGTGCCGAAGGTCGGCTCGCCGTCGAGGCTGACGGGCGACGCGCTCGCCGAGGAAAGCCAGCGCCTCCTGCATCTCGGCGCGGGCCAGGTTCGCGCCCACGCAGTAGTGGATGCCGGCGCCGAAGGTGAGCGGGCGCCCGCCGTCGCGCTTGGCGGTGATGTCGAACCGTCGGGCTCGACGCCCTCGCGATTGGCGTGCCAGGCCGAGACGAGCACGACGCTGCCGGCGGGAAGGTGACGCCACGGAATTCGAGCACCTCGATCGACGATCCGCGCGGTGAACGGCGTGATCGGCTCGTAACGCAGCGCCTCCTCGACCGCGGGCAGGGCGAGCCCACGGGGGTCGGCTCGCGGGCGCTCCCACTGGTCGGGGTGCTCGGCGAGCAGGCGGACGGCGTGGGCGAGCTGGCTCTGGCTCGTGTCGACGCCGCCGACGAGGATGTTCAGCACGAGGTTGCGCAGCTCGTCGTGGGTGAGGCGGTCGCCCTGCTCCTCGGCGTTGATCAGGGCGGAGATCAGGTCGTCCCCGGGCGTGGCGCGGCGACGCTGCGCGATCAGCTCGTCCTCGTAGGCGTAGAACTCCGCCACCGCCTGCTCGATCTTCTCGCGCTCGGTCATCAGGCTCGTCGGCGTCGAACTGGCGCTGGATCCAGTTCGACCAGTGATGCAGACGCGGGGCGTCGTCGAGCGGGGCGCCCATGACCTCGGCGATGACCAGCGACGGGTACGGCTTGGCGAAGTCGCCGATGAACTCGGTGCGGCCGTCGTCGGGAGACGACGTCGAGCAGGTCGGCCGAGGAAGCGCCGCATCGCGGGGCGGTAGCGGTCGACCGCGCGCGGCGCGAGCGCCGGGTTGACCAGGTTGCGCAGGCGCCGGTGATCGTCGCCGTTGATGTTGATGATGTTGCGGACGATCTCCTCGTGCAGGGGGCCGTCCGCGATGCCGAACAGCTCGGCGATGGTCAGGCCCGGGAAGGTGGCATCGCGGGTGCGCAGGAAGAACTCGCCAGACTCGCGGTCGAGCGCGTGAACCCGAACGGGTTGGCCGCGAGCCAGCCGTCGTGGCCGCGAAGGGTCGCCATCGCGTCGCGGTAGCGGTCGCCGTGGAGCGGGGTCGGTGTGGTCGAAGCTGCGGGAGCTCGAGCTCGGTGGCGAGCGGCACGGCGGCGAGCTTAATCGCGGGGCGAGACCCGGTCACAACGCGGCCACAACCGGGTTACACAGCCGGTCACTCGCGCTCGGGTGCGGATCGGAAGAGTGCTCGCGCGCGGCGCCGACGGTCGGACGCCGCATAACCAACACCGACCAGAGGAGACTCGTATGGCGCGCAAACGCGTGTTTTCGTTGTTGCTGGCGGCGCTTGCTCGTAGGGGGAGCGTCGCGGGGGCCCAGGCGGCTAGCTCGGGGCCATCTCGCGCATCCACCGCCAGCCGGCGATCCACTCGCCATCGGTGACGGGACGCGCACCGGCCACGGCACGGCGACGCCGATCAAGCACCTCGTCGTGATCTTCCAGGAGAACGTTCCTTCGACCACTACTTCGGCACCTACCCGCAACGCGACCAACCCGTCGGGGGAGCCGTCGTTCCACGCCGCGCCCGGCACGCCGACGGTGAACGGCCTGACCGAGCCGCTGCTGACCGAAGAACCCGAACCGGCGCAACCCGCAGCGCCTCGACCGCTCGCAGGCCGCTGACCTGCGACCAGGACCATGGCTACACCGACGAGCAGCAGGCGTTCGACCACGGGCCTGATGGACAAGTTCGTCCAGAACACCGGGGTAGCCAGACGCTGGCAGCGCCTGGCTCGGGACAACCGGACGACGGCAAGGCGCCAACTCGCGTGATGGACTACTACGACGGCAACACCGTGACGGGGCTGTGGAACTACGCCCAGAACTTCGCGATGAGCGACAACTCATACAGCGACGAAGTTCGGTCCCTCGACGCCGGGCGCGATCAACGTGATCTCGGGCAACACGTTCGGCGCGATCTGCGGTCCGTCGAGCGCCACGATCAACGCTCCGCCGTGCAGCGACGCCTCCGGGCAGCACGCCGGCCACGCCCGGGATCGTCGCAGCCGCAGGGGACCGGGCACGATCTACAGCGACGCCGACCCGTATTACGACGTCTGCTCAACGACCGCAGGACGGAAGCGCGGCCGCCCAGACGATCCAGATGGGCGGCAAGAACATCGGCGACCTGCTCGACGCAAGCGGCGTCACCTGGGGCTGGTTCCAGGGCGGCTTCGCCAGCCCGAACTACGTCTCCGGCCAGCCGAGCTCCGATGTCTGACGGCAAGGTCTGCACGGGCACGCACACCAACGTCGCGGGCGCGACGGTCGAGCCGACTACAACGCGCATCACGAGCCGTTCCAGTACTACGCCGTCGACGGCGAACCCGCAGCACCTGCCGCCGACCTCGATCGCGAAGATCGGCCATCAGGATCAGGCGAACCACCAGTACGACCTGAAGGACTTCTGCGCGGCGGCCGACGACAACAACATGCCCGCGGTGTCCTACCTGAAGGCTCCGGCCTACGAGGACGGTCACGCCGGCTACTCGGACCCGCTCGACGAGCAGCACGTTCCTGACCGAGACGATCAACCAGCTGGAGAAGCTGCCCGAGCTGGAGGAGCACGGCGGTCGTGATCGCCTATGACGACAGCGACGGTTGGTACGACCACCAGATGGGGCCGATCATGAACCAGTCGCAGACCTCGCTCGACACCTGTCGGGCCGGACCGTGCGGGACGCAACCCGGCCGAGCGTCCCGAGCGGGTAGCAGGGCCGCTGCGGCCAGGGCATGCGCCAGCCGCTGCTGGTGATCTCGCCCTACAGCCAAGCCGCAACTTCGTGGACGGCACGCTCGACCGACGCAGAGCTCGGTGGTGCGGTTCATCGAGGACAACTGGCTGGGAAACCGAGCAGCATCGGCGGCGGCTCGAACGACGAACGACCGGCACGCTCGAACGGCATGCTCGAGTTCAAGCGCGACCGGGCGAACGGTCGCACGCTGTTCCTCGACCCGAGTACGGGTGAGCCGACAGGCGGTAGGGGGCGGCCAGCGGTCGACGAGAGCCGTGCGCGCGGTAGACGCTCAGGCGCACCTGAGATGGCCGTCGCCTCGGTCGGCGGCGGCTCTGGCGGCCCGGTCACGCCCGGGCAGCATACGCTCGAGCCAGCCGGGCGGCGCGCGGGATGTCGGCGGCGTCGATCGTGTGGATGACGTCTGACTCGCGATAGTCGACGTCGAATCCGGCGGCCTCTAGGCGCTCGCGCGCGCGGCGGGCGAACTCGACGTCGATCACGGGGTCGCGCCGGCCATGGGCGATCAGGACGCGGGTGCTCTCGCGGCCGGCGAGCTGTGGCTCCCATCCCTCCACGGTGGGGATGAAGCCCGAGAAGGCGAGGATGCCGGCCGGGGCAGGGCGATCGGCGTCGAGCGCGAGGGCGTAGCTCATCACCGTGCCCATCGAGAACCCGCCGAGCACGGTGCGCTCGGGTCCGAGGCCGGTGCGCTCCCACAGGTCGTCGTGGAAGGCGGCGAGCTCGGCCCTGGAGCCGGCGAAGGTGGCGGGATCGGGATAGCCGACGCGGGGGACGTAGTACCAGTGGAAGCCCGGAGCGCCGGGAAGACGCAGCGGCGCGCGGGGCGCGACGACGTGCAGGCGCCGCTGCGGGTCGAGCTCGTCGGCGAGCGGGAGCAGATCGAGCTCGTCGGTCCCGCGGCCGTGGTGGAGGACGAGCAGCCCGTCGGCCTCGCCGCCGGCGGGTCGCTCGTGGAAGGTGAGCGTGCTCGGCATTCGCGTTCAGTCGAGGTAGGTGACGACGTCGGGGAGCGGGGTCCGCTCGGGGGGCGCCTTCTCCTGGCGGGTCCAGCCGAGATGGATGAGGGCGACGAAGTGCTCGTCTTGCTCGAAGCCGAGGGCGGCGCGGCCCTCGTCGGTGCGCAGCACCCCGGGCGTGCGCCAGTAGCCGGCCAGCCCGCGATTGTGCGCGCCGAGCAGCACGGCGTAGGTGGCGCACGCCGTCGCGCACAGGTCCTCCTCGTCCTGGACGGGATCGCCGGATTGGCGCACCGTGGCGGCTACGAGGGTGGGCGCGCGGTCGAGCTTCGAGGCCGACTCGGGCCCGGCCGCCTGCTTCAGCCGCTCGAGCGCGCTCGGGCCGAGGACCCGGAACCGCCACGGGTTGGTCAGGTGGTGGTTGGGCGCCCAGCGGGCCAGCTCGAGCAGCTCGTCGAGGAGCTCGCGCGGGACGGGCTCGGGCGCGAACGCCTTGTGCGTGCGGCGGCTGCGGATCGCGTCGTCTACGTCCACGGGGCGGA
The DNA here is from genome assembly GCA_963710305.1 of uncultured Solirubrobacterales bacterium. Taxonomy (GTDB): domain Bacteria; phylum Actinomycetota; class Thermoleophilia; order Solirubrobacterales; family Solirubrobacteraceae; genus Palsa-465. Next base: position 292,144 of record CAVPZV010000003.1, read on the forward strand.
ACGGTACCCGGGTGGCGTGGGCGGGTGCCGACGCGGGGTGCGGGAGCCGGGTGGCGTGGGAGGGGGCGGGGGCGGGTAAGCAAGGCGCGTGTCGCCGTCTCTCCTGACCCGCGCGATCGCGCATGGCACCGAACGCATGGGACCGCTGCGCGGGCTGCCCGTGATGAGGCTGCTGGCCGCGGGCGAGGTGCTGATGCTGGCCCGCCAGCACGCCGTCCAGCTCGAGCCCGGCGGAGCGCCGGCGCCTGGTCGAGCTCGTCCGGGCGGGCCGCGGCCGCCCGCGCAACCTGACTGCCGAGCAGCGCGACGAGCTCGCCGCGCTGGTGGCCAAGGCGGAGCCGCGGGCATTCGTGGCCGAGGCGGCGAGCCGGTTCTCGCCCGTCCCGATCCCGGAGCGACTCGTGCGCGGCCGGCGCTCGCGGGACCGCTAATCGGTGATCGCGATGTGGGCGGGCTGCGTTGCCACGCGCGCCATCCAGGCCTGGATGCCGGGATAGGACTCGAGCTCGAATCCGCCCTCGGGCGCGACGTGCGTGTAGGCGTAGAGCGCGATGTCGGCGATCGTGTACCGGTCGGCGACCAGGAAGGGATTGTCGGCGAGGTGGTGGTCCATCGCCTTGCAGCGCGGCGTGGCCGCCGCGGCTCTTGGCTTGGCGCTCGGACTCCTCGGGGGTGATCCCCGCCAGCGCCCAGAAGCGCGCCACGGCGATGTGCGGCTCGTGGCTGTACTGCTCGAAGAACAGCCACTGGAGCACCTTGGCGCGCTCGAAGCGGTCCTCGGGCAGGTAGTCGGTCCCCTCGGCGAAGTGGAAGATGATCGCGTTCGACTCGGCCAGGGAGCGGCCGTCGTCGAGCACGAGCGTGGGCACCCGGAGCGCGGGGTTGAGCTCACCGAGGACCTCGGGACGGTTGGAGCGGTCGAACACGTCCATCTGGCGCCGCTCGTAGTCCAGCCCCAGGTGCGAGAACAGCAGCCTGACCTTGTAGCAGTTGCCGGAGTGGTCGTTGTCGTAGAGGAGCACGCGCGCATCCTACGTACGAGCTACCGGGGGACGGCGCGACCGAGTCCTCTACGCTCGGGCCGCGGTGGACGCGTCCGTCACCGAACAGCGTCCGGCGTCCGGGGACGGCGCGGCCTCGTCTCCCCCGCACCCGAGCCTCCGCGCGCGCCGCTGGGGGCGGTTCGCCTGATCGTGTTCGTGGTCGGCGCGGCCAGCCTGGGCGCGGAGATCGCGGCGGCGCGGCTGCTGGCGCCGTACTTCGGCGCCTCGACGATCATCTGGGCCAACACGATCGCCACCGTGCTGGTGTCGCTGTCGGCGGGGTACGCGATCGGCGGGCATCTCGCCGACCGGCGCGGCGACCTGGCCGGCCTGTGCTGGATCGTCCTCGTGGCGGCGGTGCTGCTGGCGATCGTCCCGTTCGTGTCCGACCCGTTCCTGAAGCTGGCCGTGAGCGCGCTGGGCGGACTGTCGGTGGGCGGCTTCCTGGGGTCGCTGCGTCGCGGTGCTCGTGATCGTCGCGGTGCCGGTGATGCTGCTGGGGACGGTGGCGCCATACGCCAATCGCCTGACGGTGCAGCGGGTCAGCGACACGGGGAAGGTGACCGGGCGCCTGTACGCGCTGTCGACCGCGGGCTCGCTGGTCGGCACGTTCGCGGCGGCGCTGCTGCTGATCCCGTTGATCGGGACGCACCGGACGTTCCTCGTGTTCGCGGTGGCGCTGGCCGCGGCGGCGGCTGTCGGTCTGCGCTCGGTGAAGTTCTCGGTGCCGGCGCTGGTGCTGGCGGGGCTGCTGGCGATCCCGCCGGCGGCCGCAGGCTCCGACGTCCCGGGGGCGAGGGTCATCTACTCGACCGAGACGCAGTACCAGTACGCGCGCGTCCTTCAGCTGCCGACCGGCGAGCGCTGGCTGCAGCTCAACGAGGGCGTGGCGATCCACTCCGACTACAAACCCTGGTCGTTCCTGACCGGCGGGTACTGGGATGACTTCCTGGTGCTTCCGCTGGCCGGGGGGCGCGGGGTGCCGGGACGGGTGGCGATCCTGGGCGACGCCGCGGGCACGGTGGCGCGGGCCTACGGCCACTACTTCCCGGACACGCGCGTGGACGCGGTCGAGCTCGACGGCGCGCTGAGCGGGATCGGGCGGCGCTACTTCGCGCTCGCGGGCCCGAAGTCTGCATCTCTACACCGCGGACGCGCGGCCGTGGCTGGCCGCGAGCCACGCGCGCTACGACGCGATCTTCCTCGACGCCTACCGCCAGCCGTACATCCCGTTCTACCTGGTCACCCGCGAGTTCTTCGCGCTCGTGCGCTCGCACCTGCGCGCCGGCGGGATGGTGATCGTGAACGTGGGCCATCTCCCGAACTCCGACGCGCTCGAGAAGGTCGTCTCGGCGACGCTGCGGGCCGAGTTCCCCGTGGTCGTGCGCGACGTGGTCAGCAACACCAACTCGCTCGTGATCGGCAGCGCCGGGCCGGTGTCCGGTTCTCGGATGGTCCGGGCGGCGGAGAGTGGTCCCGCGCGCGAGCTGCTGCCGGTGGCGTTGACGGTGGCGGATCGGCTCGGGGACGCGCTCACGCGGCGGGCCCGTGTACACGGACGACCGGGCGCCGGTCGAGTGGCTGACCGACCTCTCGATCCTCCAGTACGCGACCGGGAAGCGGTAGCCGCCGCTACCCTGCCCGGGCATGAAGCGAAGACTGGCACGTACTCGCTGCCGTGCTCGCGCTGAGCGTGTCCGCGCTCGGCGTGGCCGGCTGCGGCGCCACCGGTCACTATCTCGGCGGCGTCGCCGCCCACCACATCGCCAACCACTTCGCGCGCACGGCCGCCGGCCGCCGGCGGGTGAACAAGGTCTTCTGCCTGTACCACGGGCACCGCGTGCTGGCCGACGTGCACAACGGGCACCCGTTCATCGCCGGCTTGAACGCGCTCCAGGCCTACCACGCGTGCAAGGGCGGGTTCGGAAAGCGCTGATCTCGGCGCAGGAGCTGGCGGAGGCGCTCTCGCGGGAGGGGCGCGACCGACCGGTCGTGCTCGACGTCCGCTGGCGGCTCGGCGGTCCGCCGGGGCGCGAGGAATATCTGGCCGGGCACATCCCGGGCGCGGTGTTCGTCGACCTCGACGCCGAGCTGGCGGCGCCTCCGGGATCCGGCGACCGGGGGCGCCACCCGCTCCCGGAAGCGGATGAGTTCGAGCGTGCGATGCGGCGCGCCGGCGTGTCCGGGGAGCGTCCGGTCGTGGTCTACGACGCCGGCGGCGCCTCGGGGGCCGCGGCGCGGGCCTGGTGGACGCTGCGCTACTTCGGCCATCGATGCGGTGGCGGTGCTTGGACGGCGGCTTCGCCGCGTGGGAGCGGTCCGGTGGAGCGCGGGGAGCCGGTGGCGCCGACGCCGGCGCCGGGGGACTTCGTCGCGCGGCCGGGCGGGATGCCCGTGCTCGACGCGGACGGCGCCGGGGCTCTGGCGGCCGGCGAGGGCGTGCTGCTCGACGCCCGCGCGGCCGAGCGCTACCGCGGCGAGGTGGAGCCCGTCGACCCGGTGGCGGGTCACATCCCGGGGGCGGTGAACGCGCCGGCGAGCCGAGAACGTCACGCCAGACGGCGGATTCAAGGCACCGAGTGACCTCCGAGCGCAGTTCGAGCGCGCCGGCGTGCGGCCGGGCGCGCCGGTTGGTGCGTACTGCGGGTCGGGAGTGAGCGCAGCGAACGACGTGCTGGCACTCGAGCTGGCCGGCTACCCAGGGGCGGCGCTGTACGTGGGCTCGTGGAGCGAGTGGTGCCGAGACCCGGAGCGGCCGGTGGCGCGACACAACTGAGGTTTCTATGAATTATTCCGAGGAAAGTCAGTCGCGTGCGGGGCGCGGGGCGCGGGGCGCCGGCGGACGGTCCTGGACCACCCTGACCCCGTTGCGCGGCGCCTGGGTGATGGCGCGGAACTGGATCTCCTCGAGCTCGGGGTCGGCGGGGCGCAGGGCCGCCCGCTCCAGCACGCGACGCAGCACGACCCGCATCTCCATGAGCGCGAAGCTCGCGCCGAGGCAGCGCCGGGTGCCGCCACCGAACGGGATCCAGGTGTAGGTGTCGGGCGCGTCGGGGCCGAGGAAGCGCTCGGGACGGAAGGCGCGCGGCTGGGGATATAGATCGGAGCGCAGGTGCATCATCCGGATCGACGGGTTGATCTCGACGCCCGGCGGCACCGCGTAGCCGTTCAGCCGGAATGGCTCACCGCGGACCACGCGGCCCACGCCGGGGATGACCGCGCGCAGGCGCAGGGACTCCTTGACCACGGCATCCAGGTACGCGTCGTCGCCCTCCATCGCCCGGGCGAGCACGGCCGGCGAGTGCAGGAGCAGGTCGAATGTCCAGGCCAGCCCGGTGGCGGTGGTCTCGTGGCCGGCCATGAGCAGGGTGAGGAGCTCGTCGCGGACCTCGCGGTCGGACAAACGGTTCCCGTCCTCGTCGCAAGCGAGCAGGAGCGCAGAGAACACGTCGTCGCGCTCGGCGAGCGACGCGTCCTCCCGCCGGCGGGCGATCTCGGCGTAGAGGATCTCGTCCACCGCGCGCTTGGCCGCCTCGAACCGCGCCGCCGCCCGGGCTCGTGCGCGCGCCGTTTCACGATCGGGAGCGCGGTCATCGCCGCGCGCAGCAGGAGCAGCCCCCGCGGGCTCGCGATCGGCTCGATCATCCCGCGCACCGCATCGCGCAGCTCGGCCTCGCCGGGGGTTCCCGGCCGGTAGCCGAACACCGCCTCCAGGATCACCCGCAGGGTGAGCGACTGCATGCTCTCGAGCAGGGTGAACTCGCCCGACGACCGGCCAGGACTCGATCTCCAGGTCGGTCGCCTCCAGCATCATCTCCGCGTAGGCCTTCATCCGCTGGCCGTGGAACGGCGGCAGCAGCAGCCGGCGGTGGCGCAGGTGCTCGGCCCCGTCGAGCAGGAGCACCGAGCGCTCGCCCAGGATCGGCCCGAGCAGCGCGTTGGCCTCGCCCGCGTGGAGCTGCTCGTTCGAGCCCTGGAAGAGCTCCTTGACCAGCGCCGGGTCGAACACCATCACGAACTGGCTGTCGAACAGCGTGCGCAGCGTCACCGCGTTGCCGTAGCGCCGGCGGCAGGCCTCGAGGAAGCGCGGCGCGGCCAGGATGAAGGCGAGCGTCTGGGCGAGCTTCGGGAGCGGCGGGCCTGGGGGCATGCCGGGGTCGAGCTGCGGTGCTCATGCGGGCGCGCCCGGAGCCTGCGACTTCGCGGCGCGCGGGTCGAGGTCGGCCAGCGTGAGCTGGTGGGCGGGCGGGCGATCGACCGCCCGCGTGCTGCGTCACCTTCAGATCCCCGTCGACGTGGAGCAGCTCGCCCGGCTCCAGCGCGCGCCAACCGGGATCCTCGTCCATCCGCTCGGTCGCGACGACCACCGAGGGCAGGTGGGCCAGGTCGCCCGAGCGCACGCGCACCGAGCCGCGTGCGCTGGCTTGCTCGAGGTGCCGGCCGCCGCTGGACCCGCCGGCGCCGCGCTCGAGCACGTACAGGTCGTGCGTCTCCGGATAGCGGAGCGCCCATAGGTCGGTCCCGGTGATCAGGACGATGTTCAGGGCGAACACCGGCAGGTGCTCGGCGATCCAGCCGGCGGCCGCGGCGATCCCGCGTCCCACGTCGCCGGCGGCGCGGTCCGCCTCGCGCGTGATCAGCGCGAAGAAGCGCTCGGAGTCGGTCTCGCCGTGGACGAGGCCCATGCCTGAAGGCCCCAGCTCGGCCTCGAGTCCGGCGACATCCCCGATCACGCCGTTGTGGGCGAACAGGCGACCCTGCTGCTCGAACGGATGGGTGTTCTGCGGCGCCACCGCGCCGTTCGAGGCATAGCGGACGTGGGCGATGAACGTCGTCGACTCGAGCTCGCGGGCCTCGCGCGCGAACTCCTCGTCCTCGTAGGCGGCGAGCGGCTGCTTGAACACCTCCGGCCGCCCGTCGGAGCCGTAGACGCCGATGCCGGTGCCGTCCGGCTCGCGCCGGCTCTGCTCGGCCAGCGAATCGGGCGCCTCGAGCAGCCAGAAGGTGGCGCGCACCCGCTCCGGCCCACCACTCATGCCAAACAGCCGGCACATTGCTACACGACCGTAGCGGATACATTTGCGCGCAATGACAGAAATTCCGTCCTTTCTGGAGATGCCCTGGCGACTCGGCAAGCGGGCCCTGATCGAGGCCCGTTCGGCCATGTACGCGCGGCGCGCCGGCGTCATCGGCAGCGACCCGCCGCTGCGCGCCCTCGCCACCCTCCGTGCGCTCAACCGCCTCGGCCAGCTGGGCAGCGCGGTCACCATCGCCGCCATACGCCACGGCGACCGCGTGGGGGTCAAGGATGAGCTGGGATCGCTCACCTACGCCGAGCTCGATGCCCGCTCCAGCGCGCTGGGCAGCGCGCTGCAGAGCCTCGGCGTGAGCAGCGAGGACACGGTCGGGATCCTGTGCCGCAACCACCGCGGCTTCCTCGATGCGACGTTCGCGGCGGGCAAGCTCGGCGCGCGCTCGCTCTATCTGAACACCGACTTCGCCGGACCGCAGCTGGCCGACGTGTGCCGGCGCGAGGGTGTGTCGCTGCTCATCCACGACCAGGAGTACGACGAGCTGGTGAGCGAGGTCGAGGCGCCGAAGGGCACGATCCTGGCCTGGACCGACGAACCGCCGGCGGACGAGACCGAGACGATCGAGGCGCTCATCGCCGCCCACGCCGGCGAGGCGCCCCCGCCACCGGAGCAGCCCGGGCGCGTGGTGCTCCTGACCAGCGGGACCACCGGTACGCCGAAGGGGGCGGGGCGCCACCAGGGGATGTCGCTGCATCCCATCGGCGCGCTCCTCTCGAAGGTGCCCTTCCGCTCGCGCGAGTCGACGTACATGGCGGCGCCGATGTTCCACGCGCTCGGGTTCACCCAGACGATCCTGGCCGTGATCCTCGGCTGCACGGTGATCTGCGAGCGGCGGTTCAAGCCCGAGCGCGTGCTCGACGCGATCGAGCGCGAGCGGCCCACCTCGCTCGTCCTGGTGCCCGTGATGCTCCAGCGGATCGTGGCCCAGATGGAGACCGAGCCGAGCCGCTGGGACACGAGCTCGCTGCGGATCGTGTTCCTGTCGGGCTCACAGCTCGAGGCCGAGCTCGTGCGTCGCTCCCAGCGCACGATCGGCGACAAGCTCTACAACTTCTACGGATCGACCGAGGTCGCGTGGGCGACGTTCGCGACGCCGGAGGATCTGCGGGCGGCGCCGGGCTGCGCCGGCAAGCCCCCCTTCGGGACGATCGTCGCGCTCTACGACGATCAAGGTCGCCGGGTGCCGGGCACCGACAGCCCCGGGCGCATCTTCGTCGGCAACGGCTTCCAGTTCGAGGGCTACACCGGCGGCGGCAACAAGGAGATGATCGACGGCCTGATGAGCACCGGCGACGTCGGTCACTTCGACGATGGCGGGCGCCTGTTCATCGACGGCCGCGAGGACGACATGATCGTCTCGGGCGGCGAGAACCTGTTCCCGGGCGAGGTCGAGGAGCTGCTGATCACGCACGAGGCGATCGAGGAGGCGGCGGTGATCGGCGTCGACGACGAGGACTTCGGCAAGCGCCTGGCCGCGTACATCGTGCTGAAGCCCGGCCAGAGCCTGACCGACGACGAGGTCAGGGAATTCGTCAAGCGCAACCTCGCCCGATACAAGATCCCGCGCGACGTGACGTTCGTCTCAGAGCTGCCCCGCACGCCCACCGGGAAGGTGCTCAAGCGGGCGCTGCGCGAGCAGGCCGCGGCCCGGTAGTCCCGCGCGGGGCCCGCTCGACGCCGCCGGCGCCCCGCAGGGCCGGCGGATCCCATCTGTCAAAGTAATTTCAAGCTTCTGCCCTACCGTGCTTGGCAGAGCACGAGAAAGGGCCAGCTCATGAGACTCCTGCGCACAGCCTCCACCCGCCGCCTCATCGGCGTGATCGCCACGCTGATCGTGGCCATCGCCGCCGGCAGCGCGATCGCCATCGCGGCCGCCGGTCCGGGCCCGAAGCCCGCCCCCAAGCCGCTCGCCCAGGCGATCCACTCCGCGCTGAGCGCGCCGTCGCCGGCCGGCATCACCGCGCGGATCAAGTTCACCAACAACCTGATCTCGAGCTCGGAGATCGCCAACCCGGGGCCACTGCTCGGTGGCGCCAGCGGCCGTCTGTGGCTGTCGCCCTCGACCCACCAGCTCCGGCTCGAGCTCCAGGGCGAGAACGGGGACGCCCAGGTGGTCGTAAACCAGCGCTCGTTCTGGATCTATGACCCGATGTCGAAGACCGTCTACGAGGGGAAGCTGCCGGCGCAGAAGCAGTCCGCCAAGAGCCAGACCCCGGACAAGCTCCCGACGGTCGCGCAAATCCAGAGCCAGCTGAAGCAGGCGATGGCGCACGTCAACCTGTCCGGGGCGATCCCCAGCGACGTCGCCGGCCGCCCGACGTACACGGTCAAGGTCTCCCCCCAGCATTCGGGCGGCCTGCTCGGGTCCGCGCAGCTCGGCTGGGACGCCCTGCGCGGCCTGCCGCTCCGCTTCGCCCTGTACGCCAGCGACCAGCCCAAGCCGGTGCTCGAGCTCAAGGCCACGAACATCTCGTTCGGTGCGGTCAAATCGAGCGTGTTCAGGGTCTCGGCTCCGTCGGGAGCCAAGGTGGTCAAGGTCTCGACCCCGGCAGCCGCCCCGCACGCGAACGCCCGCAGCCACAAGTCCCACCCGGACGTCAGCGGCGCGAGCAATGTGTCCAAGCACCTCAGCTTCGCGCTCGCCGCGCCCAAGACCCTGGTCGGCCTCCCGCGCCAGTCGGTGTCGCTGCTCGACTGGGGCGGCACCCCCGCCGCGCTCGCGTCCTACGGGCAGAACCTCGGCGGTATCGCCGTGATCGAGCAGAAGGCCAAGCCGAAGCCGCAGGCCTCGGCGAGCTCGTCTGACCACAACGGCGACGGCCCGGGCCTGAACCTTCCGGCGGTGTCGATCGGCGGCACCAGCGGCCAGGAGCTCGATACCGCGCTCGGCACCGTGGTGCAGTTCACCCGCGGCGGCGTGAGCTACACCGTGATCGGCTCGGTGCCGCCGGCGGCTGCGGAGGCCGCCGCCCGCGCTCTATGAGCGGCGCGCCACCGGTCCAGGTACGCGGGCTGGTCAAGCGCTACGGCGCGCTGACGGCGGTCGACCACGTCGACCTGACCGTCGACGTCGGCGACGTCTACGGCTATCTGGGGCCGAACGGAGCGGGCAAGACGACCTCGTTGCGCATGATGCTGGGGCTGATCCGCCCCACCGAGGGAACCGTGCGGCTGTTCGGGCGCGACCCGCTGGAGACGGTGCACGCGCTCGACGGCGTCGCGGGGTTTGTCGAAGCGCCGACGTTCTACCCGTACCTGTCGGCGCGGCAGAACCTCGAGCTGCTCGCCGCCTACGACGGCAACGGCGCCTCTGGGCGGATCGACCAGGCGCTCGACACCGTGGAGCTGGCGGGCCGCGCCCGCGATCGCATCGGCGGCTACTCGCACGGCATGAAGCAGCGGCTCGGCATCGCCGCCGCGCTGCTGCGCGACCCCAGGCTGCTGATGCTCGACGAGCCCGCCACCGGGCTGGACCCGGCGGGTATGCGCGACATGCGCCAGCTCATCCGGCGCCTCGCCGACGAGGGGATCACCGTGGTCCTCTCGAGCCACCAGCTCGCCGAGGTGGAGGAGCTGTGCAACCGGGTGGCGATCGTCCGCTCCGGCCGGATCGTCTACGAGGGCGCGATCGCCGAGCTCAAGCGCAGCGCCGGGACGACCTACCGGCTCGAGACCACCGATGACGAGCGCGCGATGGCGGTGTGCCGGGCCCAGCGGGGCATCAACGACGTGCGCGTCCAGCACGGGAAGATCGCGTTCGCGGGCGACGAGCAGGCGGTGGCCGAGCTGTCGCAGGCGCTGGTTGAGGCGGGCGCGCTGATCCGGATGCTGACCCCTCAGACGGTCACCCTCGAGGACCTGTTCTTCTCGCTCACCGAGGGTGCGGACGATGAGGTCCCGGTCGTGAGCGAGCCGGTGGGTGCGGCATGAGCGCCGCGGGCGCCGCCGTAGCCCAGCCGGCCAAGCCGCGCCGCATACGCGGTCCCGGCGTCGCCACCGTCTACCGCTGGGAGCTGTTCAAGCTCCGCTACCAGAAGCGGACCTACCTCGGCCTCGGGGCGTCGGTGCTCGTGCCGATCCTGTTCGTGCTCGCGCTCCACTTCCGCCACGACCGTCGCGGCGGCGACTTCGCCTTCTCCTCCTACCTGACCCGGAGCGGCCTGGCCGTGCCGCTCGTGATGCTGCTGTTCGGCGCCGTGTGGCTCTTCCCCCTGATCACCGCACTCGTGGCAGGCGACATCTTCGCCTCCGAGGACCACAACGGAACGCTCAAGACGGTCTTCACCCGCTCGCTCGAGCGCTGGCAGATCTTCGCCGGCAAGGCCCTGGCGGCGCTGAGCTACGCCATCACCGCGATCCTCGTCAGCGGCACGGTGGCGGTCGTGGCCGGGAGTCTCCAGTCCGGATTCAACTCGCTGCAGACCCTGTCGGGAACGATCGTCTCGGCGCCCAAGGCGCTCGAGCTGGTGTACGTCGGCCTGCTCGTCTACCTGATCCCGATCGCCACCGTGGTCTGCATCGGGCTGCTCCTGTCCTCGCTCACGCGCAACAGCGCGGCGGCGGTGGTCGGGACGCTGATGGTCTCGCTGCTGTTCCAGCTGATCGGCATCCTCCCCGGACTCGGTGGCCTCCAGCCGTACCTGCTCAGCACGCAGTTCAACGCCTGGCAGGGCCTGCTGCGCACCCCGATCGACTGGGCGCCGGTGATCCGCGCTGCGTGGGTGTGCGCGATGTACGGCGTGCCGGCGCTGGCGGCCGCGTTCCTGGTCTTCCTGCGCCGGGATGTCGCCGGCGGCTGACGCCTCGGCCGCGCCGCCCGCCGAGCGCGTCCTCGTCGTCGACGACGATCGGTCGCTGCGCCGGATGCTCGATCGCACGTTGGCCGCCGAGGGGTTCGAGGTGACGGTGGCGGCCGACGGAGGCGGTGCCCTGGCCGCCGCCGAGCGCGCGGCGCCCGACGTGATCGTGCTCGACGTCGCGATGCCCGGGCTCGACGGTCTCGCTGTATGCCGTCGCCTGCGCAGCCGCGGGCTGGCCACGCCGATCCTGATGCTGACCGCGCGCGACGCCGTGCCCGACCGCGTGGCCGGGCTCGAGGCCGGAGCCGACGACTACCTGGTCAAGCCGTTCGCGGTCCAGGAGCTGGTGGCGCGCGTGCGCGCGCTCACCCGCCGCCACGGTGAGCAGGAGCTCCTGTCCTATGCCGATCTCGTGCTCGACCTGCGGGCTCGCCGCGCGGCCCGCGCCGGACGCTCGGTCGAGCTCACGGGACGCGAAGCCGATCTGCTCGAGCTGCTGGTGCGCGAGGCGGGGCGCACCGTCACCCGGGAGCGGGCGCTCGGGGAGATCTGGGATGACGCCGCCGAGCCGAACGTGGTCGACCGCTACGTGACCCGGCTGCGCCGCAAGCTCGGGGAGCCGCCGCTGATCAGAACCGTGCGCGGTGCGGGATTCTCGCTACGGGCGTGAGGCGGTCTCGCCGGCGGCCTGCGCGAGCAACCGGCGCACGGCGTCTTCGGGCATCGGGCGGCCGAACAGAAAACCCTGGGCGCCGTCGCACCCGATCGCCCGCAGCTCGCTGGCCTGCGCCTCGGTCTCCACTCCCTCCGCCACGACGGTGACGCCGAGCGCGTGGCCGAGCTCCACGACGGCTCCGATGATCGGCGTCTCGCGCGGATTCGATCCAAGGCCGCTGACCAGGCTCTTGTGAAGCTTGATCGTGTCGATCGGCAGCTGGCGCAGGCCCGTCAAGGACGAGGCGGCGGTCCCGAAGTCGTCGATCGCGAGTCGCACGCCGGTGGCCTTCAGCCCCTGCAGCGCCACCACGGCCGCGTCGGGATCCTCGCCGATCGCGCCCTCCTGGATCTCCAGGCAGAGTGCCCGCGGGTCGATCGAGCTGGCGCGGAGCGTCTCGAGCAGGGTGGAGATCAGGCTGAGGTCATCCAGCTGGCGAGCCGACAGGTTGACCGACACGGTGACGTCGGGCGCGTGGCGGCGCCAGGCGCTCAGTCGTTGCAGCGTGTGCTCGAGGACGTAGCGCCCGATCGGGATCATCAGCCCGGTTTCCTCGGCCACCGGGATGAACTCAGCGGGCGCCATCAGCCCGTGCTCGGGATGGCGCCAGCGCACCAGCGCCTCGAGATTCTTGACCCCCGGCCGGCCGTCGAGTGCAACCGTCGGCTGGTAGTGGACGCACAGCTCGGAGCGGTCGACCGCGCGCCGCAGCGCGGTCTCCAGCTCGAGTCGCTGCAGCGCCCGCCGCCGCGAGCGTTCGTCGAACAGCTCGTACCCGCCCCGTCCGCGCTGCTTGGCGCGGTACATGGCGGCGTCGGCCTCGCGGATCACGGCCTCCGGCTCCACGGCCTGTCCGGACACGATCGCGATGCCGATGCTCACCGAGATCGACGCGCGACCGTGCTCGAGCGGGATCGGCAGGTTGGCCGTCCGGTTGATCCGGTCGGCGATCAGCACGACCTCGCGCTCGTCGCTCAGATCCTCGACCAGGAACGTGAACTCGTCGCCCCCGAACCGTGCGACCGTGTCCATCGGCCGCAGCATCGTGCGCAGGCGCTCGGCCATCCCGACGAGCACCCGATCGCCCGCGTCGTGACCGAGGGTGTCGTTGATCTCCTTGAAGTTGTCGACGTCGAGGAACAGCACGGCCACGCCGGTTCCGGCCCGGTGGGCGCGATCCATCGCCACCCTCAGACGGTCCATGAACAGCGCCCGGTTCGCCAGGCCCGTGAGCGAGTCGTGCATCGCCTGGTGAGCGAGCCTGACCTCCGAGCGCTTGCGCTCGATCGCGTACCTGATCGCCCGGCACAGCGGCGCCGGCTGGAGCTCCGGCTTGATCAGGTAGTCCTGTGCACCGCCGCGCACCGCCGCCAGCGCCAGCTCGTCGTCCGCGCTCGGGGCCATGACCAGGATCGGGACTTCGGGCGCGGCCGCGCTCAGCTCGTCGAGGGCGGCCAGCGGATCGCCGGCGAAGCCCTCGAGATCGACGAGGATGCAGTCCGCGGGCGTCTCGATCAGCGTCTCCACGGCCTCGGGCAGCTCGCGCGCGCACGCCACCGAGAACCCTCCGGGCGCCCCGGCGTCCAGCATGTCGGCTATCTGTTCGCTTGTCTGCGGTCCGGTGCCGAGCACCAGGACCGCGATCTCGAGCGGCGACTGAGAATCCTTCACCGCCGTGTCACCCCTGTTGTGGAGCAAAAGCTCTACTTCCTTGTCGAACTCTGCCCTTGGTTCATCATGAACCGTTGTACCCGAACAACGTGAGCAGCGGCGGCAAAACGTTCACGGGCGCGCACGCCACGAGGGCCGATTCCCGCGCGCCCTCGTTCAGGCTCGGCCGGACGCTACGGGCGCGGCTGATCCTGGCGGCGGCCGGGTCGATCGTGGCCGCCGTCGCACTGTTCGCGGGGGCGACGCTCGTGCTCGTGCGCCATCAGCTCCGAGCCTCGCTCGACGATGCGCTGCGCACGCGGGCGCAGGGCGTGGCGCAGCTCGCGGTATCCGCGCCGGCCGTGCTCACCGACCCGGGCGCGCTCGAGGGACCCGCTTCCGCGCGCCAGATCGACGTCGAGGTGATCGACGCGCGCGGGCGGATCCTCGCGCGCTCGCTCACGCTCGGCGCGCAGCTTCTCCCGCTGGGCACGGTGGCACGCGCCGCCCGCGTGACGGGCCGTGCCGGGTTCCAGGATGTCGAGGTGTCGGGACGGCCGTTTCGCCTGTACGCGGCGCCGATCGCGCAGGCGGGTGGCCCCGCCGCCGGTGGCGCGGTGCTCGCGGCCTCCGACACGAGCGACGTGTCGGACACGATCGGCCATCTGGGGCTGGTCCTGACCCTGGCCGGGCTCGTGGTGATCGCGGTCACGATCGCGGTCGCGGCTGCGCTCACGCGCCGGAGCCTTCGACCCCTGCGCCGGCTCGCGGGCGCGGCGGCCGAGATCGAGCGCACGGCAGATCCCGCCGCCCGTCTGCCCCAGAGCAGCCTGGGCGACGAGGTCGCGCGGCTCAGCGGAGTCCTCAACCGGATGCTCGCCTCGCTCGAGCAGGCACGCGCGAGCGAGCGCCGCTTCCTGGCCGATGCCTCGCATGAGCTCCGCACGCCCGTGACCGCGCTGCTCGGCAACGTCGAGTTCGTGGCGCGCCACGGGGCGGAGGCCGAGGCGGTGGCGGATCTCCGTCGTGACGCGGCGCGGCTGGCCCGACTGGTCGACGACCTGCTCGTACTGGAGCGGGCCGGCGCCGGCGCGGCCGACGCGGAGCCGGTCGACCTGGCCGAGGTCGTCTCGAGCGTGGTCGATGGGCATCCGAGCGGGCGCGTGGTGGCGGACCGGGTCGAACCCGTGGACGTGCGCGGCGAGCGTGGGGCGTTGTCCCGGGTGGTGGAGAACCTGGTCGAGAACGCGCTCGTGCACGGCCCGCCCGAGGGACGGGTGACGGTGTCGCTGACCGGCGCGGGCGGACACGCCTCGCTCACCGTCAGCGACGAGGGTCCCGGTCCCGCGCCGGCGGTGCGCGACCGGGTGTTCGAGCGCTTCTGGCGCTCGCCGGACGCCGCCGGGCGTCCCGGGTCGGGGCTCGGGCTGTCGATCGTGGCCGCGATCGTCGAACGGCACGGTGGGACGATCACCGTGGAGGGGTCGGCGTTCACCGTCACGCTCCCGTCGCTCCGCGGCATAAGAACCCGCTAATGAATGGAACTTCTCACGGTTCTCTTAGTGATCGCGGCAATACTCCTGGCATGGGTGAACGGTCGGAACGCCGGCGGCTGGCGGCACTCCAGCGCGACGTCGCGGTGGCGCGCGTCAGCCGGGTGCGGCGCTGGGCGGTCGCGGGCACGGCGGCGCTGACCGCCGCGTTCGCCGGCTTGGTCGCGATGATCGCGCCCGGCAAGTCGCTGGGCGCGAAGCGCTCGGCGAGCGCCACCCCGGCTTCTAGTCCATCGTCCTCTTCCAGCGCGAGCATGCCGCCTCTGGCCAGTCCGAGCCAGCTCGGGTTGCAAGGCCCCGACCAGGCGCCCCAGCCCGCGCCCGCCCAGTCCGCGCCGGCCCAGTCCGCGCCGAGCCGTCCGCGCCGGCCAGTCCGCGCCGGCCCAGTCCGCGCCGACCCAGTCCGCGCCCGCTCAGTCCGACCCCGCGCCCGCCCCCGACTCGGGCGGTGGCGGGGGCCCGGTATCCGGAGGCTCGTGAACACGGCATGGCAGGGACGGCGAAGTACGTCCGGTTCGGGGCTCTAGGCAGCACGGCCGTCGTCGGTGTGGCCGACCCGCTCGCGCTGGCGCCCGCGCGAGCCGCCGTCGAGAAGGTCCTGGCCGAGATCGACGCCGCGTGCTCGCGGTTCCGGGACGACTCAGAGCTGATGGCGGTGAACGCCGCGGCCGGCCAGGCCACGCGCGTGAGCCCGCTGATGCTCGACGCGGTCGAAGCCGCTCTGCGCGCGGCCGAGCTCACCGAGGGCGACGTCGACCCGACCGTGGGCGAGGCGGTGATCGCACTCGGCTACGACCGTGACTACAGGCTGATCGCGTCTGGTGACGCCCCGCCCATGCGAGTCCGCGCCGCCTCGGTACCCGGCTGGCGCAGCGTGCAGGTCAATCGCGTGGCCCGGACGCGTGCGCGTCGCCCGCGGAGTCAAGCTCGACCTCGGCGCCACCGCCAAGGCGCTCGCCGCCGACCGGGCGGCCGCGTCGGCGCATCAAGCCGCCGGCTGCGGCGTGCTCGTCTCGCTCGGCGGCGACATCGCGATCGCCGGGGAGCCCCCTGAGGGTCGCTGGCGGATCCGGGTGACCGACGATCATCGCTCGGACGAGCGTGCGCCCGGGCAATCGATCACCCTGTCGAGCGGAGGCCTGGCCACCTCGAGCACGACGACCAGGCGCTGGCGGACCGAGGCCGGCCCGGCCCATCATCTCGTCGATCCCGCCACCGGCCGCCCGGCGGAGGGCGTGTGGCGGACGGTCAGCGTCACCGCGGCGAGCTGCCTCGACGCGAACATCGCCAGCACCGCGGCGATCATCCGTGGCGAGCGGGCGATTGCCTGGCTCGAGTCCCTCGGGCTCCCGAGCCGTCTCGTCACCGTGGACGGGCGCGTGCGCCACATCGGCGGCTGGCCGGCGGAGGGCGATGACCTCGCTCCGGTCGCCGCTCCGGCCGGCGCGGAACGGGTCTCGGCCTGATGGTGACCCTGGCCGCTGCCGGACCGACGCGCCGACTGGTACCTCGCTCGGGGAACCGGCGTCGTGTCGCTCCTGCTCCTGACCGCAATCGTCGTCCTCGGGGTGATGGGGCCGCTGCGCGTGGCCGCGCCCCGGTGGCCGCGATTCGCGATCGACGGGCTGCATCGGGATCTCTCGCTGCTGGTGATGGCCGTGCTCGTGCTCCACATCGCGACGAGCGTGCTCGACGGGTTCGCTCCGATCGCCTGGCTCGACGCGGTGATCCCGCTGGGCTCCAAGTACCGGCCGCTCTGGCTGGGGCTCGGGGCCCTGTCATTCGACCTGCTCCTGGCGTTGGTCATCACCAGCCTGGTCCGCCGCCGGCTCGGCTACCGCACCTGGCGCGCCGTCCACTGGGCGGCGTACGCGTCCTGGCCGGTGGCGGTGGCGCACGGCCTGGGTACCGGAAGCGACGCGGCCTCGGCGTGGATGCTGTTCCTCACGGCGGTCTGTGTGGCCGCGGTGGTGGTGGCGGTGGCGATCCGCATCGGCCGCTCAGACGAACCCAACGTACGGGTGCCGGCGATCGCGGTGACGATCATCACCCCACTCGCGCTGGTGATCCTGGCCATCGCGGGGCCGCTCGCGCCGAACTGGGCCCGCCGCGCCGGCACGCCGGTGAGACTGGTCGCGCACCGCAGCACGGCGACAGCGCCCGCGCGTTCGGCCGCCACGCCGAAACCGCCGGCGCCGGCGTCGCTCGAAGCTGCCGTTCTCGGCCACCCTGAGCGGCACGATCCATCAGACGCAGGAGCCGGGCGGCGCGATCCTCGATCTCGCGCTCCGGCTCAGCGGCGGGGCACAGGGCGAGCTGCGCGTGCGTATGGCCGGGGCGCCGGATCGAACCGGAGGCTTGTCCCTGACCGGGAGCCAGGTCGACCTGTCCGCGACCGGCGTGTCCTCGGTCCTGCAGGGGAAGATCGTCTCGCTGCAGGGCCAGGCGTTCACGGCTCGGGTGCGGGGCGGCGCCGGTCAGGGCGTGAACCTCCAGGCCGACCTCCAGATCGACAACCAGTCGGGCACGGTGACGGGGACGCTGTCGGGTGCTCGGGCCGGAGGCGGCGCGTGAGCATCGACGGCCATCACGGGCTCCCGCGTCTGCTCGCCGGCCTTCACCCGGACGGCCGGCCGGTATCGCTGCGCGAGCACGAGCGGATCCACGGCCCGTTGCCGCGCCCGGCCGGCCATGAGCTGATCGAGGCGATCGAGCTGAGCGGTCTCCGGGGGCGTGGCGGCGCTGATTTCCCTACGGCGCGCAAGCTCAGAGCGGTGGCGGGGACCGGGGACCGGTTCGCGCGGCGCCGGCGGCGCGCAAGCGCGGTGGTGGTCAACGGCTCCGAGACCGAGCCGGCCAGTGCCAAGGACGCTCTGCTCCTCTCGCGGCTGCCGCATCTCGTACTGGACGGCGCGATGCTCTGCGCACTCGCGGTTGGGGCGAGCGAGGTGATCGTCAAGGTGGGGGAGAGCGCCAGCGTGGTGCTGGAGTCGGTCCAGCGGGCGCTGGAGGAGCGCGGTGCCGAGCCGGTCCCGATCGAGGTCCACGGCGCGCCCGAGGGCTACGTCTCCGGCGAGGAGAGCGCGGTCGTCCACTATCTGAACGGCGGAGCGTCGCTGCCGACCTTCATCCCTCCACGACCGTTCGAGCGCGGCTACCGCGGCCGCCCCACGCTGATCCAGAACCCCGAGACGCTCGCCCAGGTGGCCCTGGTGGCGCGCTTCGGTCCGGACTGGTACCGGGAGCTGGGGACCGCCGCCGACCCCGGTTCGGCTCTCGTCACGATCAGTGGGGCAGTCGCCGCGCCCGGGGTGTACGAGCTCGCCTTCGGTACGCCGATGGTCGATCTCCTGGACGCGGCCGGCGGGGCGGTCGAGCCGCTCCAGGCGCTGCTCGTGGGCGGCTACTTCGGGACCTGGGTCGACGCCGAGCGTGCGCTGGACGTGGCAGCTGGCGCGTCAGGACCTGCGGTCGATCGGCGCCACCCTCGGCTCCGGCGTCCTCATCGCGCTGGGAGAGTCATCGTGCGGCCTGCGGGAGAGCGCGCGCGTGATCGAGTACCTGGCCGCCGCGTCCGCCGGCCAGTGCGGGCCGTGCGTGCACGGTCTGGATGCGGTGGCGCAGTCGGTGAACGCGATCGCGGCGGGAACGGCCAGCTTCGACGAGCGCGAGCGCGTGCTGCGCTGGTGCTCGGAGATCCGGGGTCGGGGCGCCTGCCACCACCCGGACGGAGCGGTGCGGCTCGTGGAGAGCATGTTCGCCATGTTCGGCGAAGAGATCGAGCGCCACCGGCGCGGGCGCTGCGAGGGCCGCGCGGCGCGGCTCCCGGTCGGTCCGCTGCCTCGCCCGGTGGCGGTGCGGGGAGCCCGACGATGAGCCGGCGCCTGCGCGTGAACCCGATCGCGTGCGAGGCGCACGGCCTGTGCGCCGAGCTCCTGCCCGAGCTGATCCGCCTCGACGACTGGGGCTACCCGATCATCGAGGAGGCGCGGGTTCCGGGCGAGCTGGAGAACCTGGCGCGCAAGGCTGTCGACGTGTGTCCCACGCTCGCGCTGCTGCTCGAGCGGGCGCGGGACTAGGCGTCGAGCCGCGCCGGCGGTCCCGGCTCGGGCGGTGGGTCGGTGCCTTCCAGCTCGCGTTGCCACCAGCCGACGTCGTGCCAGGCGCCGGCCTTCCACCCGATCCGGCGGTAGATCCCGACCGGCACGAGCCCGAACGACTCGTGCAGCGCGACGCTCGCGTCGTTGGGCAGCGTGATGCCGGCGCACACGATCCGCATGCCCTGCCGAGCCAGCAGCGGGATCAGCGCGCCGTAGAGCGCCTTGCCGACGCCGGCGCCACGCCGGTGCGGCGCCACGTAGACGGAGATGTCGGCGGCCCACCGGTAAGCGCGGCGCTCGCGATGGGGCGAGCCGTACGCGAAGCCCACGAGTTCGCCACCGTCGTCGGCCACGAGCCAGGGATGGACCTGAGAGATCAGCTCGATCCGGCGCGCGAAGTCCGCGGCGTCCGGCTCCCGCTCCTCGAAGCTGATGACGCTGTCGCGGACGTAGGGGGCGTAGACGGCGGCACAGCCGGCGGCGTCGCGCTCCGGGTCGGCGTGGCGGATGACCATGGCGTCAATGTAGGCGCTCCCAGCGGGCCCCGGGCGATCGCCTGCCGGCGCCATCGCAGCTGGGCCGGACCGGTGACCCGCAGGGCCTGGGGCATGACGCGAGTCGCCGCGCGGGAGGCGGCCCCGAGGGCTCGGAACTCCATCGCGGCGCGCCGTCCCCAGGGGATCTCGAGACGGACGCGCAGCTCGTCCGGGAGGAGGCCGACGCCGCCGAGCCACAGCGCGCGGCGGGGCGGGACCCTGACCGCGCGCCAGACCGGGGCGGGGATGCGCACCGGCGGGGCGGCGGCTTGCTCCACCGCCTTCAGCACGCGCCCCACCGCCTCGGTGCGGACGAGGTCGGTGCTGACGGTGCGGTCGAAGTAGTCCCGGAAGCCCGTCCAATCCCGCGGAAGCGCGCCGTCGCGCACGCCGATCAGCCGGCCGAGCTCGCGGTACTCGCGGTAGAACCGCTCGACCTCGTCTTGGGTCAGCCGCAGCCCGAAGTGGGCGTGGCCGGTGAGGAAGGCGTCGAGCAGGGTGGCGTGCACCCAGGCGTAGGCCTCCGGCTCGAGGGCTTGGTAGGGCGTGCCGTCGGGCTTGACGCCGCGAAACCGTCCGTGGAGCGCGCGCAGGCGGCGCCCGGCCGCGATCGCGTCGGATCCGCCGTAGATCATCAGGCACACGTAGTCGAGGGTGCGCAGCAGGCGCTCCCACGGCCGCAGCTCGAAGTCGGAGAAGTCGCGCACGCCGGCGCCCACCGTGGGATGCGCCACCTGGAGCAGCAGCGGGTACAGCATCACGAAGTACAGCCGCGCGTCGCTGCCGATCCGCCAGGCCACCGAGTCGGGCCCGACGATCAGCTCGTCGCTCTCGGCCTTGGTGGGGAACGGCGATGCCATCCGCGCTCGCCCGTCAGCCTACCGTGCGCACCCGGTGCCAGAATGCGCCTCTGGATGCTGACCCAGACCGATGAGCAGCGAGCGTTCGTGGAGGCGATCCGCGACTTTGCGCGGCGTGAGTGCGGCACGCGTGAGCAGCGCGACGCGCTGACCGACCACGGGGAGGAGCCGCACAACGCCGAGATCTACGCCCGGATCGCCGAGCTCGGGTGGCTGGGAGTGGCGATTCCCGAGGAGTACGGCGGGGCGGGGGGCGGTGCCGTCGACATGTGCCTGCTGTGCGAGGAGTTCGCGCGCGGGATGATCCCGATGGGCTTCTTCCCGATCAGCATGATGAGCGCCCGGCCGGTCGAGCGATTCGCCACCGAGGAGCTCAAGCGCGAGATCCTGGCCGGGATCGTGGCGGGCAAGGTGGAGGCGATCGCGATGTCCGAGCCCGAGGCCGGCTCGGACGTGGGCAACCTCAGCTGCCGGGCCGAGCGCTCCGACGGCGGCTACGTGGTCAACGGCCAGAAGACCTGGATCACCGGCGCCCATGCCGCTGCCCACATCCTGCTCGTGTGCCGGACCGACCGGGTGGCCGAGGACAAGCATCAGGGACTGTCGATGCTCTCGATCCCGGCCGGCGCCGAGGGCATGGAGGTCCGCCCGATCGGGACCATGGGCGGCCGCGAGGTCAACGACGTGTACTTCACCGACTGCTACGTGCCTGCCGAACGGTTGATCGGCCGCGAGGGACAGGCGTGGAGGCAGCTGATGGCGGGGCTCAACAACGAGCGGCTGATCATCGCGGCGCAGGCGCTGGGGATGGCCCAGCGCGCGTTCGACGACACGCTGTCCTACGTCAAGGAGCGCAAGCAGTTCGGCCGGCCGGTGGGGAACTTCCAGGCGCTGGAGCACCGCATCGCCGATCTCGCGACCGAGCTGGAGGCGACGCGGCTGCTCGTGTACGACCTGGCGGCGCGGGTCGACGCCGACCCCGAGACGCTGCTGCCGCGCCAGGCCTCGATGTGCAAGCTCAAGGCGACCGAGCTGGCCAAGCGCGCTGCGCTCGAGGGCATGCAGATGATGGGCGGCTACGGCTACGCCACCGAGTACGACATGGAGCGCCACGTCCGCGCCACCCTGGTGACGACGATCTACGGCGGCACGAGCGAGATCCAGCGCGAGATCATCGCGCGGACGTTCGGCCTCTAGACGTCAGTCGAGCTCGTCGCCGAGGTAGGCGAGATCGGAAGCGGCCCGGTACACCACGGGCTGGGGCAGGTCGAACCAGTGGAGCTCGAGGGGCAGGATCGCCGCGTTGCTCAGCCTGACGACCCAGTCGCGGAGCAGCGTGTCGTACCAGACCGTCGGCTCCGGCCCGGCCGCCTCGGCCCGGCGCCGAAGCGTCTCGCATCCGGGGCAGCGGTCAATGGCGGCTGCCGCTCGCGTCACGTACACCGGGGCGCGGCCGCCGGCGGAGCCCCTGAGGGGGAGCCGGACCCCGCCGCAGTCGGGACACGGCCACCACAGCCACCAATGCTCGCTGCCGGTGGAGTAGGCCAGCGTGGGGGTGACCGTGGGCCGACCGAGGCCAAGCGGGCTGACCGCGACCAGTGGCGCGGCTCCCGGCTGCGACGGCCGGACGCGCCGGAAGCGTGAAGGTGCCCACCTCATCCCTGCAAACCCTCTGTTCTGACCGCAATGGCGTGCATCTCAGTCCAATCAAACCGTACCAACGGGCGAATGCGGAAAATGTTTCGCATTTATTGCAATTCGCGCACGCGTCGCCGCCCACGCGCGCTGGCGCGAGGGCGTTGAACGCCCGCTAGCGACTCAGCTTGTGTGCCGCCTCGTTGAGGCAGCGCCGGCCCCGTGGGGCGGGTGTGCCGGAGTTGGCCGGTGCCGGCCGCTGGCGCGACTCCTCGTTGCGGCGAGTTCCGTTCGGCGCCGGCTTGATCTTCGGCAGCAGGCGGTGCATCCCGACTCCTTTCTGTGGTCCCATGCGTTTTTCGCTCTACCCAATTTGCGACCATTGCCTGCGCGGCAATTACGCGCGCGCGCACGAAAACCAACATCGGCTCGGGTAGGCGCTAAAGCGCTTCGGGATTGACCGGGGTCGGCGGGCGCCGGCCCTCCAGCACGGCGATCGCGTTCTCGGCGGCGAGCGTGGCCATCGCGGTGCGCGTCTCGACCGTGGCCGAGCCCAGGTGCGGGAGCAGCACGACGTTCTCGAGCTCGAGCAGCCCGGGGTGGACCTCGGGCTCCTGCTCGTAGACGTCGAGCCCTGCCCCGGCGATCGCGCCGGACCGCAGCGCCGTC
This sequence comes from uncultured Solirubrobacterales bacterium, assembly GCA_963710305.1. Lineage (GTDB taxonomy): Bacteria > Actinomycetota > Thermoleophilia > Solirubrobacterales > Solirubrobacteraceae > Palsa-465. Next base: position 314,797 of record CAVPZV010000003.1, read on the forward strand.
ACCAGCGCCTCCTCGTCGACCACCGGCCCCCGCGCGGTGTTGATCAGGAACGCCTCCGGCCGCATCAGCGCCAGGGCCCGCGCGTCGATCAGGTGGCGCGTCTGCGGAGTGAGAGGGCAGTGCAGGGTGACCACGTCGGCCGATCGCAGGAGCTCCTCGAGCGGCACGTGCGTCGCCCCCGCCTCGACGTCGGGCGCTGCGCGACGGGGGCCGGCGTAGACGATCTCCATTCCGAACGCCCGCGCCCGGTGCGCCACCGCCCGCCCGATCCCGCCGAGACCGACGACGCCGAGCGTCTTGCCGGCGAGGCCGGTCCCGAGCATGAAGAACATGTCCCAGGACCAGGCGCGGCCTGCGCGCACGAAGCGCTCGCCCTCGCCCGCGCGCCGGGTGACGGACAGGATCAGGGTCATGGCCAGGTCCGCGGTGGCGTCGACGAGCACGCCGGGGGTGTTGGTGACCACCACACCGCGCTCGGCTGGCGGCGGCCACGTCGACGTTGTCGAACCCGACGGCGACGTTGGCCACGCAACGGAGCTGAGGGCCGGCCGCGTCGAGCAGCGGCGCGTCGACGCGGTCGTGCAGCAGCGTCAGCGCGCGCGTCCGCGCCGGCCACCGCCTCGCGGAGCTCCTCGACCGTCAGTGGCCGGTCATGCGGCGAGAGCCACACCTCGCCGGCGTCCTCGAGCAGCGCGAGGGCGGCGTCGGGAAGCTGCCGGGTGACGACTATGCGGGGCGCGGCGCCGCCTTTCACCTCACGTGGTCATGCCGCTGAACTGTCCGCCGGTGATGTTCAGGACCTGGCCGTGCACGTAGTTCGCCCACGGGGAGCACAGGAAGAACACGCCGCCGGCCGCTTCCTGGGGCGTGCCCGGGCGACCGAGGGGGATCAGCATCGCGCCCATTCCCCGCAGCTGCTCGGGGATGCCGAGCTGGACCTTCTCTCCGCCGATCTCGGCCACGTTGCTGTCGTCCTTGGCCGCGGTCAGGCGCGTCTCGATGAACCCGAACGCCACCGCGTTGACGTTGATCTTGAACTGGCCCCACTCCTTGGCCAGCGTCTTGGTCAGACCGACCACGGCGGACTTGCCCGAGGAGTAGTTGGCCTGGCCGGCGTTGCCCATCGTGCCCGAGATCGAGGAGACGTTGACGATCTTGCGGAACACCTCGCGGCCCTCCTCGCGCTCCTTCTTGGCCGGCTCGCGCATGTGCGGGGCGACCGCGCGGCACATCCGGAAGGGGACGATCGTGTGGATGTCGAGCATCCGCTGGAACCAGTCGTCGCTCATCTTGTGGATCGGTGCATCGAGCGTGTAGCCCGCGTTGTTGACCAGGATGTCGACCTTGCCCCACTCGTCGATCACCTTCTGGACGAGCTGGTCGCAGACACCCTCCTCGGTCAGGTCGCCGGCGAACACGATCGTGTCGCCGGAGATCTCCGACGCCGTCTGCTCGGCCACGTCACCATCGAGGTCGTTGATCAGCACCTTCGCGCCCTGCTCGGCGAGGAGCTCCGCGGTCGCGCGGCCGATACCACGGGCCGAGCCGGTGACGATCGCCACCTTGTCGTCGAGAACCGCCATCTGAGTCTGCCTTTCGTCCGGTTTCGGGAAAGCGCGCATCATGCCACGGCCTGAGTTGCACGCCCGGCGCGGCCGTCCGGCGGGCCGCGAACCATTAGAGTCCGCCGCCGATGAACGCCAAGGAGTGGATCGCCGCGTTCGCCGAGCGGCTCGGGACCGAGCCGCCGAGCACGGCGGAATTCAAGGTCCTGCTCGACCTGGCGGGCGAGGCCGCGCACTCATCCGAGCGGGTGGCGGCGCCGGTGGCGTGTTGGGTGGCGGCCCGCGCCGGGGCGGATCCGGCGAGCGCGCTCGAAGCGGCGCGAGGAGTGGCCGCCGGTGGCTGAGCGTGAATACGACATCGTCGTGTTCGGCGCCACCGGATTCACGGGCGCGCTGACCGCGCAGTATCTGGCCTCGAACGCCCCACCGGACCTTCGCTGGGCGATCGCCGGGCGCAACCGCGACAAGCTCGACGGCGTGCGCCGCAGGCTCGACGGCGCCGACCCCGGCGTGCTCCAGGCCGACAGCACCCATGAGAGCTCGCTGCGCACGATGGCGGAGACGACCAAGGTCGTGATCAGCACGGTGGGGCCGTACGTCAACTACGGCGAGCCTCTCGTCGCCGCCTGCGCCGCTGCGGGCACCGACTACGTCGACCTCACGGGCGAGCCCGAATTCGTCGACCGGATGTGGCTCCGCTACCACGACGAGGCTCGCCGCAACGGCGCCCGGCTCGTTCACTCCTGCGGCTTTGACTCGATCCCGTACGACCTGGGCGCGCTCTACACCGTCGCTCAGCTCCCCGAGAACGTGCCGATCGCGCTCGAGTGCTTCGTGCGCGCCGGCGGCACCTTCTCGGGCGGCACCTATCACTCCGCGGTCACGCAGTTCAGCCGGATCCGGCAGATGGTCACGGCGGGGCGCGAGCGCGGTCGGCGCGAGGAGAGGCAATCGGACCGCAGAGTGAAGGGGTCGCTCGGGGTCCCGCACCACGACGACGTGGCCGGAGGGTGGGTCGTGCCGTTCCCGAGCGTCGATCCCCAGACCGTCCTGCGCTCGGCCCGTGCGCTCGACCGCTACGGGCCCGAGTTCACCTACAGCCACTACCTGGTGGTGGGAAATCCCGCGATGGCCGTGGGTCTGATCGCCGGCGCCGGGACGCTGATCGGCCTGGCCCAGCTCCCGCCCACGCGTTCGTTGCTGCTCAAGGTGAAGAACCCAGGTGACGGACCCTCCGAGGACGAGCGGGCCAAGAACTGGTTCAAGGTCAAGTTCAAGGCGCAGGTCGACGGCCGGCGTCTGGTCACCCAGGTCAAGGGTGGCGACCCGGGCTACGGCGAGACCTCGAAGATGCTCGCCGAGTCGGCGATGTGCCTGGCTCTCGACGATCTGCCCTCGACCGCGGGCCAGGTGACGCCGGCGGTGGCGATGGGGGACAAGCTGATCGACCGCCTCCAGCGCGCCGGCATCGAGTTCCGCGTGCTCGAGTCATGACGGCCACGCCGCAGGACTCGACCGAGGCCGCCAACTACGCCTTCGGCCGGCATCCGGGCTACCGCGCGCTCCACGCCAAGGGAACGATCCTCAGCGGTACGTTCATCGCCACGCCCGAGGCGGGCGCTTTGACGCGCGCGGCGCACATGCAGGGGCAGCCGGTGCCGGTGACGGCCCGGTTGTCGAACGGCGCCGGCAACCCGAACCTGCCGGACTACGCGCCCGACGTCCGCGGGCTGGCGGTGAAGTTCTACCTCCCCGACGACTCGCGCACCGACATCGTCGCCCAGACCGCCCCGAGGTTTCCGGTCAAGACGCCCGAGGGGTTCCTCGAGCTGCTGCGCGCCGGCAAGCCGGGCCTCGCGCAGGCCTGGCAGCTGCCGCGGTTCCTCGCCCGCCATCCCGAGGCGATTCCGCGCCTGCCGGCCAACCTCGCCGCCCTGCGGCCGCCCGAGAGCTACGCCACGTGCCGGTACTACGCGATCCACGCCTACCGGTTCCTGCCCGCCGATCGATACGTGCGCTACACGTGGATTCCCGAGGCGGGCGACCGGCGGCTGAGCCTGCTGGCGGCGCGGCGGCTCGGGCGCGACTACCTCCAGCGTGACATCGTCGAGCGCCTCCCGGTGCGCTTTGCGCTCGAGCTCCAGGTGGCCGAGCCCGGCGACGACCCCGACGATCCCACCGCCGACTGGCCCCGGGAGCGCCGGCGGGTGCGGGCGGGCACGCTCGAGCTCACGGGCCTCGAGACCAAGCGCGAGACCGGCGGACGACGTGCTCGTGTTCGACCCCAGCCGGGTGACGGACGGGATCGAGTGCTCGAACGACCCGGTGCTGCGCTACCGCCCGGCCGCGTACTCAGATTCGATCGCGAGGAGAACCGGTGACGTGGACGGCCGCTGACATTCCCGACCAGACCGGACGGACCGCGGTGGTGACCGGCGCCAACAGCGGCCTGGGCGCCGCGATCACGCGCGAGCTGGCCCGCGCCGGCGCCCGCGTGATCATGGCCGTGCGCAACATGGAGAAGGGGGAGCGCGCGGCGGAGGACGTCCGCGACCGGGTGCCCGAGGCGACGCTCGAGCTGCGCCAGCTCGACCTCGCGGATCTGGCCTCGGTCCGCGCGTTCGCCGAGGGCGTGGACGAGCCGGTGGACCTGCTGATCAACAACGCCGGCGTGATGGCGCCGCCGCGCCGGGAGACCAAGGACGGGTTCGAGAGCCAGATCGGGTCAAACCATCTGGGCCACTTCGCGCTCGCCGGGTTGCTGCTGCCGCGGCTGCTGGCCGCGCCGGCGCCGCGGGTGGTGGCCCAGTCGAGCGGCGCGCACCGCATTCCCGGGGACATCAACTTCGACGATCTCCAATGGGAGCGCCGCTACAACAACTGGCGCGCGTACGGGCAGTCGAAGCTGGCCAACCTGATGTTCGCGTTCGAGCTGCAGCGGCGGGCGGCGGCGGGGACGCCGCTGCGGAGCATGGCCGCGCACCCGGGCTATGCCCGGACGAACCTGCAGTTCGCGGGCCCGCCGTGGTACGAGCAGCTGGTCATGCGGATCACCAATCCGATACTCGGGCAGAGCGCCGACATGGGGGCGTTGCCCGCGCTGTACGCGGCCACCGTCCCCGACCTGCCCGGCGGCACGTTCGTCGGGCCCGGCGGGTTCATGGAGCAGCGCGGCCACCCCAAGGTGGTCACCGCCGCCGGCAAGGCCTACGACGAGCAGGCCTGGCGGCGGCTGTGGGAGGTGTCCGAGGAGCTCACCGGGGTGAGCTACGATCGCGCGTGAGCACGGGGTGAGCCACGACTTCGCTGCGTGAGGACGGTCCCGCCGCGCTCGAATGGGCGGCGCGGTATCTGGAGCGGGTGGGGGACTTCCCGGTGCTGGCGTCGGTGGCGCCGGGGGAGATTCGGGCGCGGTTGCCGGCGCGGGCGCCCGAGGAGCCGGAGCCGTTCTCGGCCGTGCTCCGCGACCTCGACGAGGTGCTGCTGCCGGGCGTGACCCACTGGCAGCACCCGCGCTACTTCGCGTACTTCGCCACCGCCTCCTCCGAGCCGGCGATCCTGGCCGAGCTGCTGGCGGCGACGCTCAACTCGGTGGCGATCCTGTGGCGGACCGCGCCGGCGGCGACCGAGCTCGAGGGGGTCGTGCTCGACTGGGTGGCGGACCTGCTGGGGCTGCCGGCGGGGTGGCACGGGCACATCGAGGACACGGCGTCGATCGCGACGCTGACCGCGGTCATCGCCGCGCGCGAGGCGACGGGACGCGATCTCGTGGTGTGCTCGGATCAGGCGCACTCGTCGGTCGACAAGGCGGCGAAGATGCTCGGGATGCGCCTGCGCAAGGTGCCCTCCGACGAGGCGTTCCGGATGGATCCGGCCCAGCTCGGCGATCTGTCCGATGCCGCCGTTATCGTGGCTACCGTCGGTACGACTGGGTCGACCTCGGTGGATCCGGTGGGCGCGGTGGCGGATGCGTGCGACCGCGCCGGGGGCGGCGATCGCGTCAGGCCCTGGCTGCACGTCGACGCGGCCTATGCCGGCGCGGCGATGGTGTGTCCCGAGCACCGGTGGGCGTTCGAGGGGGTGGAGCGGGCCGACTCGGTCGTGGTCAACGCCCACAAGTGGATGCTCACGCCGGTGGACTGCTCGCTGCTGTGGACGCGCCGGCCCGAGGATTTCCGCGCCGCGTTCAGCATGGTCCCCGAGTACCTCCGCACGCCCGACGCCGAGGACGCGCTGTCGCTGAGCGAGTACGGGCCGGCGCTGGGCCGCCGCTTCCGGGCCCTGAAGCTGTGGGCGGTGCTCCGCTGCCACGGGCGCTCCGGGCTCCAGGCGCACATCCGGCGTGGCGTGGAGCAGGCGGCGATGTTCGAGCGCTGGGTGGCCGAGACGCCGGGCTGGGAGCTGTGCGCGCCACGGCGCTTCTCGGTCGTGTGCTTCCGGTTGGAGGGCGAGGACCAGCGCAACCGCGAGCTGGCCGAGCGCGTCAACGCCACGGGTGAGATCTTCATCTCGGCGGCGGTGCTGAACGGGCGCTACGTCCTGCGCCTCGCCGTGGGGACGATGCTCACGACCGACGACGACGTGCGGCGCGCCTGGGAGGTGCTTGTCCGCGAGGCGGCCCGGGTATGACCGAAAGGCGGTGCGTCGGGTTGTGCTTGCAATCGCGTTGGTGGCCGCGCTCGCGGTGCCCGCCGCCGCGCACGCAGCCGGTCTCGACGAGACCTGCCAGCTGACCGCCACCCGGTTCGACCCGGACACGGTCAACGTCCTCTACCCGGACAGCTCGGCGCAGTACTGGTCGGCATCGTACACGGCCGTCCCCGGGACGCGGATCCGGATCGACGGCGTCTACCCGTACGCGCGGTACACGTCGTGGAACGTCTACGACCCGATCCTGCGGCCGTTCGCGAAGCTCTCCGACTACCAGATCGCGCCGGACCCCGGGAGCGCCAACCCGTTCCTGCCCGGAGCCAGCCGCACGACGCCGGCGGCGCGCCGGCACTACACGCTGTTCATCACGTTCAGCCCGAATGACCATCCCGGGCCGAACACGATCTACGTCGACCCGAGCCAGCACCCGAGCGGGGTGTTCACGCTGCGCGTGTACGTGCCCGACCGGGGCCGCGACGTGACCGGCGGCGTGGGCAACCCGCAGGTGACTTGGGAACCCACCCAGCCCGAGCCGACCACCGCCGCCCCGCTCCCGCTCCCGGTCGCCTCGCCGGCCTCGCCCTGCGCCGGGCTTCAGAAGCCGAGCGAGTCGCTCGTCACCGGCGCCTACGCGGGCCAGGAGGGTCCCATCCCGGGCGGCCCGCTCCCGGGCCGCAACCCGCCCGACTGGCACAAGTTCACGAACCTCTGCCAGTCCGGCGCCGACCTGCTGCTCGGCAACGCGATCGGCGACCAGGTCCCGCAATCGGGTCCCAATCCGTGCGGGGAGTTCGGCACGGGCGGCTTCCTCTCCAACCTCGACAACGCGTACGTGTACTCGTTCATCAGCCGCGGGTTCGGCCCGATCGTGGTGCTCCACGGGCGCGCGCCGACGTTCGCCGCGACCTATCCGAACGCGCGCGTGATGCCGCGCGGGGTGCAGCTGCGCTACTTCTCGTTCTGCCAGAACGACCCGGTCAGCGAGCGCTACGTGGCCTGCCGGCGCGACGATCAGATCAAGCGCCGCGCGCGGCGACTACACGATCGTGATCTCCGCGCCGAGCGCGTGGCCGGCGGCGGCGCAGCGGCGCTGCCGCGCCACCACCAGCTGGATCCCGTGGGGACCGCAGCCCCAGGGCGTCGTGCTGTATCGCCAGATGCTGGCCTCGTTCCCGCAGGCGATCCAGAACGTCACCTACGGCTCGGAGAAGAAGCAGATGGGCGCGTACTACCCGGCGGCGCGGTACTTCGCGGGGTGGCGCGGGGTGGCGCAGGCGTACTGCTCGTGAAGCGACTCCTCGCTCGCCGCCGCGCTCGCCGCGCTCCTGCTCACCCCCTGCGCGACCGCCGCGCTGACGCTCCCGCAGCTCCCGCCGCTGCCGATCCCAACCCTCACCGGTCCCTCGCGTGGCGCCGTACGAGGGCGCGCCCGCCACGCCGCATCCGATCCACGGGACGGGCCGTCGTGCCCCACAACCGCTTCATGGCCGCCAACGGCGTCTCGGAGATCCACGACGACGGGTGGCAGACCGACGCCTACACGTGGGCTGGGCCGCTCGGACGCTCGCCCCAGACGAAATCGAGCTGACGTCTCGCGCGACTGCGGGACGATCACGTTCGACGGCCGGGGCCGGCGTGGTCTCGATCTGCATCGGAGTGTCGGGCCCGATGCTCTACATGTTCGACCCGAACACCTGGCCACGCTGGCCACGTTCAACCTCCCCCCGCGCCAGAGCGTGCCCAGCAACGCGTTCCAGGACTTCACGGGCGGCGGCTACTTCTACCTGGACAACCACGACCGCATCGTCACCGCCACCACGACCCGGCACATCTACGTCATCGCGGAGACGAGCGGCCCGGGCTTCCAGCTCGTGCGCGACTACGACCTGAGCCACGTGCTCAGCTCGAGCGAGTCGATCACCTCGGCGCTGCCCGACTCGCACGGCCTGCTGTGGATCGTGGCCAAGACGGACGGAGTGGTCGCGACGCTCAACTTCCGGACCGGGGCGATCCACTCGGTCCGGCTCGGCGACGAGATCGAGAACTCGTTCGCCACCGACGCGCGCGGCGGCGTGTACATCGCGACCAACCGCAGGCTCTACCGGTTCGGCACGGCGCGGGGCGGCGCGCCCAAGGTCGCGCTGGCAGATCGTCTATCCCAACAGCCGCGAGCACAAGCCCGGCCAGGTCGACGACGGCACCGGCACGACGCCGACGGTGATGCCGGGCGGCTACGTGAACATCACCGACAACGCCGACCCGATGGACGTCGATGGTCTACCGGACCGCCGTGCACCTCCGCCGCGGGCAGCGGCGGACGGTATGCCGCGTCCCGATCTTCCACCGCGGCGCGAGCGCCGACGAGAACTCGCTGATCGCGGCCGGGCGCTCGATGATCGCCGAGAACAACTACGGCTACAGCAGCCCGGCCGACGTCACCGGCGGCAAGCTCACCGCGCCCGGGTTCGCGCGCGTCGACATGAACCGGAACGGCCGCGGGTGTCACCGCGTGTGGACGACCTACACCGAGCGCGCGCCGACCGTGGTCTCCAAGCTGTCGCTCGCCAACGGGCTCATCTACACCTACACCAAGGACCCCGGCAGCTCCGACCCGTGGTACTGGACCGCGATCGACTTCCGCACCGGCCGGACGGTCTACAAGGTCCTCGCCGGCACCGGAGCGTCGGCTACAACAACAACTACGCGGGGATCGCGATCGGTCGCGAGCGGGACCGAGTACGTGGGCGTCGCTGGGCGGGCTGATCGCGCTGCGCGACGGGTAGGCCGGCGCGCGGCATGGATGCCGCGCGCAACCGGCCCCACGGATGCCGGGCGCAGCCCGGCCCCAACTACTTCAACTCGCCGACGTCTTGCCCAGGAGCAGGCGCGAGATGATCAGCAGCTGGATCTGCTGGGTGCCCTCGAAGATGTCGAGGATCTTGACGTCGCGCGCCCACTTCTCGAGCAGCTCGCCCTCGGCGTAGCCGATCGCGCCGGCCAGCGCGACGCAGCGCAGCGCGATGTCGGTGCCCACGCGGCCGGCCTTGGCCTTGGCCATCGAGGCCTGGAGCGAGTTGGGCTTGCGGTTGTCGGCCATCCACGCCGCCTGGAGGGTGAGCAGGCGCGCCGCCTCCCAGTCGGACTCCATCGCGATGAACTCCGACGCGGCCGCGGTCTGGACGTGGGGCGGGAGGTCGTAGTCGATCTCGATCCCGGCCTCCTCGAGCAGCTCGCGCGTGCGCTCGAGGCATGCCCGGGCCACGCCGATCGCCATGCCGGCGACCAGCGGGCGGGTGTTGTCGAACGTCTGCATCACGCCGGCGAAGCCGCCCTTGGGCGCGATCTCGGCCGAGCCGAGCAGGTTCTCCTTGGGGATCCGGCAGTCCTCGAGCACGAAGTTCGCCGTGTCCGAGGCGCGGATCCCGAGCTTGTGCTCGAGGCGGTCGAGCTTCAGGCCCGGGTTGTCGCGCTCGACCACGAACGACTTGATCGCGGCGCGGCCCTGGCTGCGGTCGAGCGTGGCCCAGACGACGATCAGCTCGGCGCGGTCGCCCGAGGTGACGAAGATCTTCTCGCCGTTGAGCACGTACTCGTCGTTGTCCTCGTCGTAGCGCGGCGGTGGTGCGGATCGAGGCGGAGTCCGAGCCGGCCTCGGGCTCGGTGATCGCCATCGCCGCCCACTTGCCGCCGAAGCGCTGCAGCTGCTCCTCGTCGGCCACGGCGGCGATCGCGGCCTGGCCGAGGCCCTGGCGGGGCATGGTCAGCAGCAGGCCGACGTCGCCCCAGCACAGCTCGATCAGCCCGAGCAGGCTGGCCATGTTCGAGCCGTTGCGGTTGCCGTCGTCGGCGGCCTTGGAGCCGTTGGTCGCCGCCACCGACCGCGCCGGCGCCGGCGCCCCCGAGCGCGCCCGACTCGTTCATGCCGTCGATGACGGCGGCGAGCATGTCGAGCTCCTTGGGGTAGGCGTGCTCGGCCGAGTCGTACTTGCGCGAGTTGGGCCGGAAGATCTCGGTGGCGACCTGGTGGGCCTGGGTGACCAGCGCGTCGAACTTCTTGGGGACTTCGAGATTGATCATCAGGCGATCAGCGCTCCCTCCATCATCCCGGCGGCGCGCAGGTCGCGATACCAGCGCTCGACCGGGTGCTCCTTGACGTAGCCATGGCCGCCCAGCAGCTGGACGCCGTCCGATCCGATCTGCATCCCGCGCTCGGCGCACAGCCGGCGGGCCAGCGCGACCTCGCGGGCGAACGGCAGGCCCTGGTCGACGCGGCTGGCCGCCCGGTAGGTGGCCAGGCGCATGCCCTCGAGCTCGATCGCGATGTTGGCCACCGTGAAGGCGACCGCCTGGCGGTTGCGAGATCGGCTCGCCGAACGCGGTGCGCTGGTTGACGTAGTCCTTGACGTAGTCGAGCACGGCCTGGCCGGTGCCGACGGCCACCGCGCACCAGCCGAGGCGCGCGAGCTGGATGCACTCCTCGTAGTTCGCCTCGGCCATCAGCGCGCCGGCGACTGCCGTTCCAGGATCAGCCGGCCGGTGCCGGCGGCGCGGAGGCCCATCGCCGGCTCGGGCTCGACCTCAGGCCGGCCGTCCCCGGACTCGACGATGAACAGCGACGGGCCGCGATCCTCGAGCTCGGCGGCGACGATGAACAGCTCGCCGTCGGCCGGCGCGCGGGACGAGCGACTTGACGCCGTCGAGCACGTAGCCGCCGTTCGATTGGCGGGCCGTGGTCTGAAGCTCGAACGGGTTGAACAGCGGCCGCGGCTCGAGGATCGCCAGCGCGGCGGCCGGGACGCTCTCGCCCACGAACTCGGGCAGGTAGGTCGACTGCTGCTCGGCGTCGCCCCACAGGCCGATCGCGGTGGCGACGGCGGACGGGGCCAGGCAGGCGACGGCGATGCCCATGTCGCCCTGCGGCCAGCGCCTCGCTCAGGAGCACCGAGGTGACCGCGGTGCGCTGCTCGATCACGCCGCCGAGCTCCTCGGGCACGCCGACCATCGAGAGGCCGAGCTCGTTGGCCTGCTCGAGCAGCTCGGGCGGGGTGGCGCAGGCGTCGTCGGCGGCGGCCGCGGCGGGGCGGAGCTTGGCGAGCGCGAACTCGCGCACCGACTCGCGCAGCATCTGCTGCTCGTCGCTCGGGGTGAGGTCGAACAGGTCACGGCGGCCGGCCCTGGGCTGGCGCGCCGGCTTGGTCAGCTTCTGGGCCGCGGCGAAGGTGCGCCCGGCGCGGGTCGCGGTGCGCATGGTCGTCTTCGAGGCGCCGTGGAGGAAGCGCTCGGTGGGCTGGCGGAGGCCGAGCCGGTCGATCAGCTCGGAGCCGGCGAGGGCGTTGATCGCCTTGAGCCCGACCGACATGCCCCGCTCGGCGAGATTCTGCTGGGGTGACATGGGATCCTAAGGTAGCACGAGATGGTGTGACGTCGAACGATGTAATCCTGAACCGGAGCGTTCAACGCGCGAGGAATGTAGCTGTCTTACGTCCTTCTTACGCCGCGCCGGTCATGCTGGAAAACGTGCGGGTGCTGATCGCAGAAGATGAGCGACGGCTGGCCGACGCGATCGCCCGCGGGCTGCGCCGCGAGGGGATGGCGGTCGACCTGGCGCCGGACGGGACCGACGCGCTGATCAAGGCGCGCGTGGTCCGCTACGACGTGGTCGTGCTCGACCGCGATCTGCCCGGGACGCACGGCGACGAGGTGTGCCGGACGATGCGCGGCGAGCGGCCCGAGACCGGGATCCTGATGCTCACCGCGGCGGGCACGCTCGAGGACCTGGTCGAGGGGCTGTCGCTCGGCGCCGACGACTACCTGGCCAAGCCGTTTCGCTTCGGCGAGCTGGTGGCGCGGATCCACGCCCTGGCCCGGCGCTCGACGCCGAGCCGGCCGCCGGTGCTGACCCACGGCGACATCGAGCTCGACCCCGCGCGGCGAGTGGTCACGCGCGCGGGCCGTCCGATCGAGCTGACGCGCAAGGAGTTCGCCGTGCTCGAGGTGCTGATGGGCGCCGAGGGGGCGACCGTCTCGGCCGAGGAGCTGCTCGAGCGCGTCTGGGACGAGCACGCCGATCCGTTCACGAACGTCGTGCGGATGACGATCATGACCCTGCGCCGCAAGCTCGGTGAGCCGCGGGTGGTGGACACGGTGATCGGCGTCGGGTACAGAATGGTGTGATGGCGCCGCGCCTGCCGCGCCCACGGATCTCCGGTCCCGCCCCCACGATCCGCCTGCGGCTGACCGTCCTGTACGGGCTGGTGTTCCTGGTCTCGGGCGCGGTGCTGCTGACGATCGGCTACATCTTCGTCCGCCACAACCTCAACGGCCCGTCTTCGCTGCGCCAGGAGCTCAGCCGGCTCGGGCTGCCGCCGCGCCCGCCGAGCGTCGGGCCGTTCGGCGCCGAACGCCAGCGTGTTCGAGGCGCTGCGGCGCCAGCTGCGGGCCGACGCGCTCCACCGGCTGCTGGTCGAGTACCTGCTGGCGCTGGGCGGGATGACGATGGTCTCGGTGGCGGCGGGCTGGCTGCTGGCGGGCCGCGCGCTGCGGCCGCTGCGCCACATCACCGCGACGGCGCGCCGGGTGTCGGGCGAGAACCTGGGCGAGCGGATCGGCCTGACCGGCCCGGCGGACGAGCTCAAGGAGCTGGCCGACACGTTCGACGGCATGCTCGGCCGGCTCGACGGCGCGTTCGCGAGCCAGCGCCACTTCGTGGCCAACGCGTCGCACGAGCTGCGCACGCCGCTGGCCATCATGCGCACCGAGGTGGACGTCGCGCTGGGCGATCCGGACGCGCCCGCGAGCGAGCTGCGCGCCATGGGCGAGGCACTGCGTGAGACGATCGACCGCTGCGAGCGGCTGATCGACGGGCTGCTGTTCCTGGCGCGCAGCGAGGCCGCTGCCGGACGCGAGGAGCCGGTCGACATGGCCGCGCTGGCCGGCGACTGCATCACCGATCTGCACGCGCACGGCGGTGCAGGCGCAGGTGCGGGTGCGCGACGACCTGGCGCCGGCGTGGACCCGCGGGCAGCCCGAGCTGATCGAGCGGATGATCGCCAACCTGCTCGAGAACGGGATCCGCCACAACGTCCCCGGCGGCTACCTGGATGTCACCACGGGCGCGCAGGGGGGCCGCACGTGGGTCGTGGTGTCGCAACGGCGGCCCGCGGATCGACCCGGACGACGCCGCGGGCTTGGTCGAGCCGTTCCGCCGCCTGGGGCGAGACGGCGGCGGGTTCGGGCTGGGCCTGTCGATCGTGCGCTCGGTGGCGGTGGCGCACGGCGGCACGGTGACGCTGCGAGCGCCCGAGACGGGTGGGCTCGAGGTGAGGGTCGAGCTGCCCGTCCGGCGAATGTTGTGCTTGCGCAAAGGCCCGGGGCGCTTACAGGAAGCTGACGCGGGCGTCGCTAGAACCTGGTGCGCCGCCCGACGCGGCAGCGAAAGACCCATGCGACGAGACAAGCCCGCCCGACCCTGGCACCTCTTCCTGCTCGGAGCGGTGGCGATCGCGATCGCGGTACTGGCCGTGACGCAGATCGGCCCCCCCGGCACCTCCGCGCGCACCTCGCGCGAGGTCGTCACGGCCGCGGACGGGGTCGTGCAGTCGACGGTCACCGGCACCGGCAACGTCGCAGGCGGGGACCGACGTCGACGTCAACTTCCAGACCAGCGGGACGCTCTCGCAGGTGTTCGTCTCGCTGGGCCAGCACGTCAACGAGGGGCAGCTGCTGGCGACGCTCGACTCCGACGAGCGCGCAGCTCAGCGTCGATCAGGCGCAGGAGGCCTGACCGCGGCCGAGGACCAGCTGACCGAGGTCGAGAACGGGACGGCGTCCGGCGGTGGGTCCTCTGGCGGTTCGGGTCGTCGGGTCGTCCGGGTCTTCCGGATCCGGACAGACGGCGAGCCTTCAGAGCGCCGGCGCCTCGAGCACCGAGTTCGTTTCGCTCGACAAGGCCACGCGCAAGCCGACCGAGCCGAAGCCGAAGCCGACGACCACCACGCCGACGCGGACCAAGACCGCGCCCACGCCCACACGGACGGTCACCGTTCCCGCGCGCTCGCGCACGCGCGCTCCTCGCGGCGCCGGCAGCGACGAGCACGACCGCCGCGACCACCACCACGACGACGCCCTCGCCGTCGAGCATCGCCTCGGCCCAGGCCGCGGTGTACCAGGCCGAGGCGAACCTGCACACGGCCCAGCAGGCGCTGACCAAGACCAGCCTGTACGCGCCGGTGAGCGGGACGATCGTGTCGCTGGCCGGCCTCTCGCCCGGCGATCCGGTCACCGCCGGCAACTCCAGCTCCGCCTCGTCGAGCTCGGGAAGCGGATCGTCGGGGACCGGCGCCGGCACGGGCTCCGGCGGCGCGTCGACGGCGGGCAGCCTCGGCGGCGTCGTCGTCCAGCACGTCGTCGTCCTCGAGCAGCGGGTCGAGCACGCCGTTCGCGCAGATCGTCGACACCGGCAGCCTGACGATGACGGTCGCGTTCAGCGAGTCGGACATCAGCAAGGTCCACGTCGGCCAGTCGGCGACGGTGACCATGGAGGCGCTGAGCGGAGTCGAGCTCGCCGCGCACGTCAGCTCGATCTCGGCGGTGGGGACCACGAGCAGCGGCGTCGTCAGCTACGACGCCACGCTGACCCTCGATCAGACCGACCCGCGCGTGAAGCCCGGGATGAGCGCGTCGGCGGCGGTGATCACCGGACAGGCCCAGGGGGTCACGGTTCCCAACCAGGCGGTCACCGGCACCGGGTCGCTCGGCACGGTCAACGTGCTCCAGAGCGGCAAGACCGTGCAGAAGCAGGTGATCGTCGGGCTGCGCGGGGACAGCCGGACGCAGATCGTGAGCGGCCTCGCCTCCGGGCAGCAGCTCGTGGTCACCGTCGCGCTCCCGTCGCTGGGCACCCAGAGCTCGAGCACGACGCCGTCGAGCGGGACGCTGGGCGGCGGCGGGCGGTTCGGTGGCGCGGGTGGCGGGTTCGGTGGCGCCGGCGGCGGGTTCGGCGGCGGCGGGGCCGGCGTTCTTCGGAGGTGGCGGGTGCGGGAGGTGGCTGATGCCGGCGCCTGAGCGCCGGTTCGCCGTGGCGCGCGCGCAGCGGGCGCTTCGTGCGCGGCAGGAGGCGGAGGCCCGGCGGCGCGAGCGTGCGCGGACGCACCCTCCTGCCGCCACCGCCGCATCCTCGGGCGCTCGGACGCGCCGGTGATCGACCTGGACGACGTGACCAAGACCTACGCGGTGGGCGACATCGCCGTGCACGCGCTGCGGGGCGTGAGCCTGCGGGTGCAGCGGGGCGAGTACGTCGCGATCATCGGCGCGTCGGGCAGCGGCAAGACGACGCTGATGAACATCATCGGCTGTCTCGACCAGCCCACCACCGGCAGCTACCGGCTGAACGGCGTCGACGTCCGGGGCATCGACGACGACACCCTGGCCGACGTGCGCAACCGCGAGATCGGGTTCGTCTTCCAGAGCTTCAACCTGATCCCGCGCACGAGCGCGCTGGCCAACGTCGAGCTGCCGCTGGGCTACGCCGGGCTGCCGCGCGCGGAGCGGCGGCGGCCGCGCCCTGCGGGCGCTGGCTCAGGTCGGGCTGGCCGAGCGCGTGCACCACCAGCCGTCCGAGCTCTCGGGCGGGCAGCAGCAGCGGGTGGCGATCGCGCGGGCGCTCGTGACCAACCCGGCGATGATCCTCGCCGACGAGCCGACCGGCGCGCTCGACACCGTGTCCTCGGCCGAGGTGATGGCGATCTTCGGGCGGCTGAGCGCCCAGGGACGGACGATCATCCTGATCACCCACGAGCAGGCGGTGGCGGCGCACGCCCGCCGGATGATCCGGATCAGCGACGGCCACATCGTGGCCGACGAGGCGTGTCGGAGGCCGCGCGTGAGCGAGATCATCCGCGTGGCGCTTCGCCGGCCTGAGCGCGAACAAGCTGCGCTCGGGGCTGACCATCCTCGGCCTGATGATCGGGGTCGGGTCGGTGATCGTGCTGATCGCGGTCGGGACCGGCTCCTCGACCGCGGTCGAGAACCAGATCGACGCGCTGGGCTCGAACGTCCTGCTCGTGACGACCGGGCCGACCCTGGGCGGCCTGCGCCGGCTTCAGACGAGCAGCACCCAGCTCACCACGGCCGACGCCGACGCGCTTCCGAACCGGTTCCAGGCGCCCGACGTGCAGAGCGTCTCGCCGGTGGCGACCGCCGGCAGCGTGACGCTCACCTACGGCAGCTCGACCTACACGCCGTCCTCGTTCGTGGGCACCACGCCGAGCTACGAGCAGGCGCGGAGCTACAGCCTCGCCTCGGGGTCGTGGTTCACGAGCTCGGACGAGCAGTCCCACAGCCGGGTGCTCGTGGTCGGCCCGACCGTGGTCGCGGAGCTGTTCGGCGGCGCCGACCCGGTCGGCGCGACGGTGCAGGTCAACGGGACCAACTTCCAGGTGGTCGGGGTCACCGACTCGAAGGGAGCGAGCGGCACCTCCAACCAGGACGACGTGGCGATCGCGCCGCTGACCGCCGTGCAGGACACGCTGACCGGCTACGGGTCGATCAGCCAGATCGTCGTCCAGGCGCGCTCCCGCCAGGCGCTGGGGGCGGCGCAGGTCGAGGTCACCGGCATCCTCAACGCGCTGGACCCGCCGACGGCGGGCTCGGGCTCGACGAGCAACTTCAACGTCATCAACCAGAGCTCGATCCTCCAGACCTCGACCGCCAGCAGCAAGGTGTTCACCACGCTGCTCGGCGAGGTGGCGGCGATCTCGCTGCTGGTCGGCGGGATCGGCGTGATGAACATCATGCTCGTGTCGGTCACCGAGCGCACGCGGGAGATCGGGATCCGCAAGGCGGTCGGCGCGCGGCGCAGCGACATCCTCGTCCAGTTCCTGGTCGAGGCCGTGCTCGTGTCGTTCTTCGGCGGAGTGGCCGGGGTGGTCGCCGGCGTCGTCGGCAGCCAGTTCAAGATCGCCGGCGTCCAGCCCGTGATCGCGCCGTACTCGATCGGGCTCGCGTTCGGCGCCGCCGTGCTGACCGGGCTGTTCTTCGGCACCTATCCCGCGGGGCGGGCGGCCGGGCTGCGACCGATCGAGGCCCTGCGCTTCGAGTGACCCACAGAGAGGAAGCGATGAACGCGATCCCATATGACCGACCAGAGGAGGAGTGGGAGAGCTACGACGAGGAGTCGGCGGCGCTGCCCGGGCGCCCGCGCCGGCAGCTCTTCACCCGCGCCACCGCGCTGCTGTTCGCGGCGATCGTGGGAGCGGCGTGCTTCTACGCGGGCGTGCGGGTCGAGAAGGGCCAGCTCTCGAGCAGCTCCTCGACGTCGGGGCGCAGCCTGCTGACCGGCGCGACGGGGACGGCCGGGGCCGGTGCGGCTTCGGGCGCCGGGCGGGCGCGCGGGCGGGCGCCACCGGCACCGGCGCGGCCGCCGGTGCCGCTTCGGGTGGACGCGCGGGCGGATTCTCCCGGTTCGGCGGCGGGGCCTCGGCGGCGGCAGCGCCTCGTTCGGCACGGTGAGCTCGATCAGCGGCAAGACCCTGTACGTGACCGACACCTCCGGCAACACGATCAAGGTCACGCTGTCTCCGGCCACCAAGGTGACCAAGAGCGTGGGCGTGTCCGCCAAGTCCGTCCACCCCGGCGACACGGTCGTGGTCTCGGGGATCAAGGGCTCGGGCGGGACCGTGCAGGCGGCGACTGTCAGCGACAGCGGCGCGCGCGCCAGTTCAAGCGGGGCGTCGGGCGCCGGCGGGTCCGGCGCGCTCGAGCTCCCGCTCGGGCGGCGCGAGCTCGGCCGTCGGCTCGCTGTTCGGTTCCGGCGGCTGATGCAGTGCAAGCGAAGAAAGGATCCAGGTTCATGACCTCGTTCAGACGCGGCGCGCCGGTGGTACTCACCGTGCTCGTCTGCGGCTGCTTGATCGCCGCGTGCGGTTCGAGCAGCTCGACGACCAGCTCGAGCGCGGCGGCTCCGCGTCGAGCGGCAGCGGCAACGCCAACCGGAGCTCGCGCTTCACCGCGCTCCGCAACTGTCTCAAGCAGCACGGCGTGACGCTGCCCACGCGCCGGCCCGGTGGGGGCCCGCCCGGTGGCGCGGGCGGCTCGGGCGCGCCCGGCGCAGGCGGTGGGCCGCCCGGCGGCGGGTTCTTCGGCGGCGGTGGTGCAGGCGCGGGCGGGCGGCTTCGCCAACAACCCGAAGCTCCAGCGGCACTCAAGGCGTGCGGCGGCGGCAACTTCCGTGGCGGCCGGCGCTTCCGGCTCTCGCAGCACGAGCGGTGAACGCCTACGTGGCCTGCGTGCGCCAGCACGGCTACAACCTGCCCAAGCCGAACTTCTCCGGCAAGGGCCCGGTGTTCCCCGCGAACATCCGCTCGAACCCGAAGTTCCAGACCGCGAGCAAGGCCTGCCAGAGCCTGCTCATTCCACGCCGACCGAGCGGAGGGGGGACGTCGACGACGTCCAGGAGCTGATCGCGCCAGGCCGGCGGGCTACACCGCGAGGTCCTCACCGAGCTTTATGGAGAACTAATAGAAGAAGCCTTAAGGTGCAGAGTGTCGAGAACGAGTCCCGGTTATCCGAGAGAGGCCGTCCGGGTGGTGGCATCGGTAACTCCCCGCACCGACCATCGCCTGCGGCCTTTCGCAGGACGCGTCTCGATTGCGGCGAAGTGCGCCTCGTCGCAGCGGGTTGCCTGACCCGCGCCGAGGATCAGGCGGCGGCCCGCGGCTCGACTCCCGCCCGGACCGCCGCCTTCCTCACCAGGCGTCGACGTGTGGGCGGCGCTTGCCGGCGGGCGGCGTCCGTTCCCGGTCGAGGAGCATCCTGATCCAGCGCCGGCTGTCGGCCGGGTCGATCACGTCGTCGATCTCTCCGTAGGCGGCCATGTTGATCGCGCTGCCGCGCTCGTAGGCGGCCTTGACCGCGGCCTGGAAGGCCTGCTCGCGCTCGTCGGGGTCCTCGATCGCCTCGAGCTCGCGCCGGAGGCCGAGGCGGACCGCGCCCTCGAGCCCCATCCCGCCGAACTCCGCCGTCGGCCAGCCCACGGTGAACAGCGGCGCCTTGAAGCTGCCGCCGGCCATCGCCTGCGCGCCCAGCCCGTAGCCCTTCCTGAGCACGATCGTCCCGACCGGGATGTCCAGGTTGGCGCCGGTCACGAACATGCGCGAGAAGTGGCGCACGGTGGCGGTCCGCTCGGCCTGCGGACCGACCATGAACCCGGGCGTGTCGCACAGGAACAGCAGCGGCAGATCGAACGCGTCGCACAGCTGCATGAAGCGCGCCGCCTTGTCGGCGCCGTGGGCGTCGATCGCGCCACCGAGGTGGGTCGGGTCGTTGGCGATGATCCCGAGCGGCTGGCCCTCGATGCGGGCGAGCGCGGTGACGATGCCCAGGCCGAACCCGCGTCGGAGCTCGAGCACGCTCGTCGGCCAGCGCGTCGATGACCGCGCGGACGTCGTAGGCGCGCTTTCGGTTGGTCGGGATCAGGTTCCGCAGCTGCTCCTGGTCGGGCGGTTCGGTGGCGCTCGCTCGGTCCGTGGAAGTAGGAGAGGTACCGCTTGGCGGCCTCGACCGCCTGCTCGTCGTCCGTGACCCTGAGGTCGACTACGCCGTTGGGGTACTGGACGTCGATCGGCCCGACCTCCTGGGGCTCGTAGACGCCGAGGCCGCCGCCCTCGATCATCGCCGGCCCGCCCATCCCGATGCTCGCGTCCTCGGTGGCGATGACCACGTCGCAGCAGCCGAGCAGGGCGGCGTTGCCGGCGAAGCAGTAGCCGGAGGCGATCCCGACGAGCGGGACCAGGCCGCTCAGCTTGGCGAACAGGTGGAAGGCCATGCAGTCGAGGCCGGCCACGTTCGGCCAGTCCACGTCGCCCGGCCGCCCGCCACCGCCCTCCGCGAACAGCACCACCGGCAGCCGCCGGCGCTCGGCCACCTCGAACAGCCGGTCCTTCTTGAGGTGGTTGCGCATGCCCTGGGTGCCGGCGAGAACGGTGTAGTCGTAGGACATGACCACCGTCTGGTGGCCGTCGACGTCGCCGACGCCGGCGACGAGGCCGTCCGCCGGCGTGCGCTCGATGAGCTCCTCCTTGGAGCGCCGGCCTTCCTGGGCCGCGAAGATCAGCGGCCCGTACTCGACGAACGTGTCGGGGTCGACGAGGTCGGCGAGGTTCTCGCGGGCGGTGCGCCGGCCCTGGTCGTGGCGCTTGGCCACCGCGTCGGGGCGGTGCTCGTCGAGGCCGAGGGCGTGGCGGTCGAGGACCGCCTGGAGGTCGTCGCGGATCCCGTCGTGGGCCGGCTCGGCGGTCAGCTCGGCTGCTGGTTCCCGTGTCGCCCGGCTCCAGCACGGCGAGCAGCTGCCCCTCGCTGACCGCGTCGCCCACGGCCACGTCGAGGCGCTTGAGCACCCCGCCCTCCTCGGCCACCACCTCGTGCTCCATCTTCATCGCCTCGAGCAGGACCAGCGCCGTGCCCTGGGGCACCGGCTCGCCGGGCTCGTGGGCGATCGCCACGACCGTGCCGGCGAAGGGGGCGGTGAGGTCGGACATGGTGCGCGATACTAGGGCCATGGCGGAGCCCGAGATCCTCTGGAAGCCGTCGGCTGAGAGGATCGAGCGGTCGCTGCTGACGCGCTACCAGCGGTGGCTCGGAGAGTCCAGCGGCCTCGAATTCGACGACTACGACGCGCTGTGGCAGTGGTCGGTGGACGACCTGGAGGCGTTCTGGGGCTCGATCGTCGAGTACTTCGACATCCGGTTCTCGAGCGAGCCGGCGGGCGTGCTGGAGAACGCCTCGATGCCCGGGGCCACGTGGTTTCCGGGGGCGACGGTCAACTACGCCGAGCACATCTTCCGGGGCAAGTCCTCCGACGATGTGGCGATCCGGTTCGCCTCGGAAAATCGTGAGCTGAGCTCGTGGACCTGGGGCGAGCTGCGGGCGCAGACCGCGGCGATCGCCTCCGGGCTGCGGTCGCTGGGCGTGGGGGAGGGCGACCGGGTGGTCGCCTACATGCCGAACATCCCCGAGACCGTGGCGGCGTTCCTGGCCTGCGCCTCGCTCGGGGCGATCTGGTCCTCGGCGGCGCCGGAGTTCGGGGCGCGGAGCGTGATCGACCGCTTCGCCCAGATCGAGCCGAAGGTGATGCTGGCGATCGACGGCTACCGCTACGGCGGCAAGGACTTCGACCGCTCCGAGGCGGTGGAGCGGATGGTCGACCGAGCTGCCGACCCTCGAGAAGGTCGGTGCGGCTGGGGTACCTGTCGGAGTCGGGCTGGGAGGACGGCTTCCTGGGGTCGTCCGAGGAGCTGGAGTTCGCCGCGCTGCCCTTCGACCACCCGCTGTGGGTTCTGTACAGCTCCGGCACCACGGGCCTGCCCAAGCCGATCGTCCACGGCCAGGGCGGGATCCTGCTCGAGCAGATGAAGAAGCACCACCTGCACCTCGACGCCCAGGCCGGCGACCGGATCTTCTGGTTCTCGACGACCGGCTGGATGATGTGGAACTTCCTGGTCGGGGTGCTGCTGACCGACGCCTCGATCGTCCTGTTCGACGGCAACCCCGGGTACCCGGA
Source organism: uncultured Solirubrobacterales bacterium (assembly GCA_963710305.1). Lineage (GTDB taxonomy): Bacteria > Actinomycetota > Thermoleophilia > Solirubrobacterales > Solirubrobacteraceae > Palsa-465. The sequence continues at coordinate 336,568 of CAVPZV010000003.1, forward strand.
CATGGGGCGGCTGTGGGATCTGGCCGACGAGGCGGGCATCACCACGTTCGGCACGAGCGCCGCGTTCATCTCCGGCTGCATGAAGGCGGAGGTCGCGCCCCGCGGCGACGGGCGGTCGCTCTCGGATCTGGTGGCGGTCGGTTCGACCGGGTCGCCGCTGTCGCCCGAGGGCTTCCGCTGGATCTACGACGAGCTCGACTCTTCGACCTGGCTGTTCTCCACGTCCGGCGGGACCGACCTGTGCACGGCGTTCGTCGGTGGCGTCCCCGTCCTGCCCGTGTATCTCGGCGAGCTGCAGGGGCGGATCCTGGGCGCGTCGGTGGAGGCCTGGGACCCGGACGGCAAGCCGCTGATCGACGAGGTCGGCGAGCTCGTGATCACCAAGCCGATGCCCTCGATGCCGCTGTTCTTCTGGGGCGACGAGGACGGGTCGCGCCTGCGCGAGAGCTACTTCGACACCTATCCGGGCATCTGGCGCCACGGAGACTGGATCGAGATCACCTCCCGGGGGACGGCGATCATCACCGGCCGCTCGGACTCGACGATCAACCGCGGTGGCGTGCGGATGGGGACGTCCGAGATCTACCGCGCCGTGCTGGCGCTGGACGACGTGGTCGACGCGCTCGTGATCGACGTCCCGCGGGAGGGGACCGACGGCTGGATGCCGCTGTTCGTGGTCCTGCGCGAGGGCGCTTCGCTCGACGACGAGCTGATCAAGGAGATCCGCCGGCGGATCCGCGAGGACTGCTCGCCCCGCCACGTGCCCGACGAGGTCAAGCAGATCGACGAGGTCCCCCGGACGCTGTCCGGGAAGGTGCTCGAGGTTCCGGTGAAGCGGATCCTGATGGGGACGCCGGTCGAGAAGGCGGCTTCCCGGGAGTCCCTGGCCAACCCCGAGGCCCTGGATTACTTCGTGGAGCTGGCGAAGTAAGGGGGTGAAAACCCGCCGGCCGCAGGCTATTGCTCGATATGCCGCGCTATTCGCGGAATATCGAGCAAGTCGATCGCAAGGGTCGCGGCTCGGCAGCACGGGTACATCACGCGCGCGCAGCTGCTCGAGGCTGGGCCTGAGCGCGGACGCGATCGATCGGCGGGTCCGGGCCGGGCAGCTGATCCGGGTCTACGACGGCGTGTACGCCGTCGGCTACGTCCGCGAGGACGCGGTGGCGCGGGCGATGGCGGCCGTGCTCGCGTGCGGGCCGGGTGCAGTGCTCAGCCACCACTCGGCCGCCGCGCTCTGGGGCTTTCGCGAAGTGGCGATCGGGGCCGATCCACGTGACCGCGCCCGAGCTAGCCACCGCCGGCGCGGGATCAAGGCCCATCGGTGCAACCTGGAACGGAGGGAGTGGACCAGGCACCGGGGGATCCCGGTGACCAAGCCGGCGCGGACGCTGCTCGACATCCGCCGGAGCCTCCCGGAGACCCAGCTGAAGCGCGCGATCAACGACGCGCTGATCTCGAAGTGCCTGCGCGAGCGGGATCTGAACGGCACCGTCCTCGAGGGGTTCGCGGGGGAGCTGTCGCGCTCGCCGCTGGAGGACGACTACCGCCCGTGGGGCAAGCGCTACAACGTCCCCGCCGCCGCGTACAACGTGAGGATCGGACCCTACGAGGCGGACGTCTACTACCGCGCCGAGCGGCTGATCGTCGAGCTCGACGGATGGGGGTTCCACCGCACGAAGAAGGCCTTCGAGGACGACCGGGAGCGGGACGCCTACATGCTCGCCCGCGGCATCGCCACGGTCCGGCTCACCCGCGAGCGGATGACGAACGCGCCGGCGGACGAGGCGGCGCGCCTGATCGCGATCCTGCAGTCGCGTAGACCTCCGTCGTGAACTCTTACGCGACCTCTAAAACTCCGGTGGGAGGATTCCCGCCACGGGCGCGACCGGGGTCACCCGGGCGCCCGGCCAACTTGATGCTCCGCCGAACGCTCAAGAGCAAGCTCGTCGTCGGTCTCGTGGTGCTGGCCGCCGCGGCGTTCGCCGGTGGCGCCTACGCGGCCACCCGGGACTCGGCCAGCAGCGCGCGTCAGGCCTTCATCAACGACGTGGCCAAGCGCCTGCACGTCACGCCGGCGCAGCTGAACAGCGCGCTCACGGGCGCCCTTCAGGACCAGCTGGGCGCGGCGGTCAAGGCGGGGCGGCTGACCCAGGCTCAGGCCAACGCGATCGAGAAGCGGCTGCAGGCGAACGGTGGCGTCCCGTTCCTCGGGCCGATGTTCGGGGGGCGCCGCCGGCAGGGGGCAAGCTCGGGCCGGCTCTGCGCGGCTTCGGCGGCCCAGGCGCGCCCAGGGGGCCCGCGCGGGCCGCGCGCACGGGGTGGCCCGGGCGAAATCAGCGCCGCGGCCGCCAAGTACCTGGGCCTGACCCAGGCGCAGCTGCTCAGCCAGCTGCGGTCCGGCAAGTCGCTGGCCCAGATCGCGAAGGCCAAGGGGAAGACCGCGGCCGGGCTGGAGCAGGCGATCACCGCGGCGGTCAAGGCGCGGCTCGACAAGGCGGTGGCGGCGAAGCGGATCACGGCCGGCGAGGAGAAGCAGCTGCTCAGCCGATTCAGCTCGCACGTGAGCGCGCTGATCAACGAGAAGCCGGGAACAGTCCATCCCGGCCAGGTCCCAGTGCCCGGGCCTCCGGGCGCCCCCGCTCCGCTGAGCCCCGGCGGCCCGCCCTCCGGCGGACCCCGACCCGGCCCGGGACCCAACGGGTGGGGCCCGTACCCGCCACCGCGCCACCCCGGCTCGTACGTCCCGGGTCCCTGACAGCGCCGACTCTTACGCGTCTCTCATAGATCTCTATCGGGTTTCTCACTGCGGGCTGCTGTACTGGGTATGGATCCCGAGACCCATGAGGAGCATCTGAAACCAATGACTCGCTACAGCCGCCTGCTGCCGATCATCGCCGGCGCCATTGCCGGCGCCATCATCGCGGTGATCGTGGCCAGCGCGAGCAGCAGCACGCACACCGTCGACCACGACCGTGTCGACGGCTCAGGCCCAGAGCGTGCCGACTGCGCTTTCCACTTCGACCAAGGGCTGACCGTCAACCAGATCTATCGCCAGGCGAGCCCGGGCGTGGTCGACATCGTGGTCACCGATCAGAGCCAGGGCTTCGGGCCGTTCGGCCAGGGCCAGCAGAGCGGTGGCGAGGGCGCCGGCGTCGTGTACGACTCCAAGGGCGACATCCTCACCGATGAGCACGTGGTCGAGAACGCCACCTCGGTCAAGGTCAATTTCCAGGACGGCAAGACCGTCCCGGCGAAGGTGCTCGGGACCGACCGGTCCACCGACGTGGCGGTGATCCACGTCGACGTGCCCTCCTCGGAGCTGCACCCGATCCCGTTCGCGAACTCCTCGGCCGCCCAGGTGGGCGACCCGGTGGTGGCGATCGGCAGCCCGTTCAGCCTGCCTGAGACGACCACGGCCGGCATCGTGAGCGCCGTGGGCCGGAGCATCCAGGCCCCGAACGGCTACACGATCACCGGGTCGATTCAGACCGACGCGGCGATCAACCCCGGCAACTCCGGCGGCCCGTTGCTCGACGCCAACGCCCAGGTGCTGGGGCTGAACGACCAGATCCAGACCAACTCGGGCTCGAGCGCCGGCGTGGGCTTTGCCACCCCCTCGAACACCGACGCCCGGATCGCCAACGCCATCATCGGCGGGCACCCGGTCAAGCACGCCTACGTGGGCGTGGAGCTCAACGCGAACTCGAACTCCGGTGGCGCCCAGGTCAGCTCGATCACGAACGGCTCGCCGGCGGATTCCGTCGGGGTCCAGCCGGGTGACGTGGTCACCGCGATCAACGGCAAGGCGATCTCCTCGACCGAGCAGTTCATCGAGACCGTCGACACCTACACCCCCGGCCAGAAGATCCAGCTGACCGTCAAGCGAAGCGGCCAGACCAAGACCCTCTCGCTCACGCTGGGCAACCGGCCGAACTCGGCCCCGAACTCCTCGCAGCAGCCGTAGGCTCGCCGGCGCCGGGCAAGGATGCCCGGCGCAACGGCCCCAAGGACTGCCGAGCGAAGCGAGGCCCCTAGAGTAGCCGCGCTGGCCGCCTGGGCGGTGGCGCGGTCCATCAGCTCGCGGTGCACAGCGCGATTGCCGCCGGTGCGCCGGACCCACCCCTCATCGGCGTGGAGCGTCCAGGAGAACGTGTCGTCGGCGAGGCAGCGCTCGAGCGTGTCGTCGAGGTCCGCGCACAGCTCGGGATCCTCGACGGGGACGAGCAGCTCGACCCGGGTGTCGAGGTTGCGGGGCATCAGGTCGGCGGACCCGATGTAGTAGACGTGCTCCTCGCCACGGTGGAAGGAGAAGATGCGCGAGTGCTCGAGGAAGCGCCCGACCACCGACACCACATTGATCGTCTCGCTCACGCCCGGCACGCCGGGCCGCAGGCAGCAGATCCCGCGGACGTTCAGGTCGATCGGCACGCCGGCCTGGGAGGCGCGGTACAGGGCCTCGATGCACTGCTGGTCGACGAGCGAGTTCATCTTCATCACGATCCGGGCGTCCTCGCCTGACTCGTGGGCCTCGACGGTGCGCTCGATCTCCTCGATCAGCGGCTCGCGCATCCACCCGGGCGCCACCAGCACCTTGCGCTGGCGCTCCGGGTGGCCGTAGCCGGTCAGCGTGTTGAACAGGTTCGCCACCTCCCGGCCGAGCTCGGCGTCGGTGGTGAACAGCCCGAAGTCCTCGTACAGCCGGGCGTTGCGGGCGTGGAAGTTGCCCGTCCCGATCATCACGTAATGACGCACGCCGTCGCCCTCGCGCCGGACCACCAGGATCGCCTTGGCGTGTGTCTTCAGCCCCGGGATCCCGTGGACGACGTGCGCGCCCACCTCCTCGAGCTCACGCGACCACTTGATGTTCTGACGCTCGTCGAAGCGCGCCTTGAGCTCGACCAGGCACACCGCCTGCTTGCCCCGCTCGGCGGCCTCGATCAGCGACGGAACGAGCGCCGAGTCGTCCGAGGTCCGGTACACGGTCATCTTGATCGCGAGCACGTTCGGATCCTGGGCCGCCTGCTTGACGAACCGCTCCACGCTGGTGGCGAACGAGTGGTAGGGGTAGTGCACGAGGACGTCGCGAGTGCGCATCGGGGCGAACACGTCCGGTTGCTCCTCGCGATCCCCGGGCGAGGGCCCGAAGGCCGGATGGGTGAGCGGCGTCCACGGCGTCTGGCGCAGCTCGGAGTGCCCTTCGAGGCCGGCGATCTCCCACAGATCGCTGAGGTCGAGCATCCCGTCGACGTCGTAGACCTGGACCTCGTCCACCCGCAGCCACTCGATCAGGTGCGAGCGCAGCGCCGGCTCCATGTTGGCGCCCACCTCGAGCCGGACGACCTCGCCGAAGCGGCGCCGGCGCAGCTCGTCCTCCACCGCCTGGAGCAGGTCGTCGGCCTCGTCGGAGACCTCGAAGTCCGCGTCGCGGGTGACCCGGAACAGCGAGTAGCTGATGATCTCCATCCCCGGGAACAGCACGCCCAGGTGCTGGGCGATGATGTCCTCGAGCGGGATGTAGGTCCCCCTGCTCGATCTCCACGAAGCGGGGCAGGACCTCCTTGGGGACCTTGACCCGGGCGAACACGTCGTGTTCGAGGTCAGGATCGTGGAGGTGCACGATCAGGCTCAGAGAGAGATTGGAGATGTACGGGAAGGGGCGCCCCGGGCCGATGGCCAGCGGCGTCAAGACCGGGAAGATCTGCTCGCGGAAGCGGCGCTCGACCTCGCTGCGCGGCGCCTCCGACTGCTCGCAGGTGACGATCCGGATGTCGTGCTCGCGCAGCTCCGGCCGGATCACCTCGGTCCACGTGCGCGCGTGACGGCCGTCGAGCTCGGTCACGTGCTCGGCGATGCGGCGCAGCGTCTCGGTCGGGAGCAGGCCGTCGGGGCCCCGGGCGTCGATCCGGGCCTCGACCTGGTCGTGCACGCCGGCGACGCGGACCATGAAGAACTCATCGAGGTTGGTGACGAAGATGGCCAGGAACTTGACCCGCTCCATCAGCGGCAGCGATTCGTCCTCGGCGAGCTGGAGGACGCGGTCGTTGAAGTCGAGCCAGGAGACCTCGCGGTTGGTGTACAGCGAGGGGTCGGTGAGATCTGCGGCTCTCGCGCTCGGTCGGCTGGACGTCGGTCACACGAGGTCCCTGACGGCGGCGAGCTCGTGGGAGGCGATCGCGGCGAGCTCGCGCGGGCGCAGAAGCGTGACGAGCTCGCCCTTCTCGATCGCGGCCAGGCCGCCCTTGCGCAGCCGGGACTGGGCGCCGGTCAGATCGTGCAGCGTGAGCGAGAACGACGGATCGTGCCCGACGAGCATCACGTCGCCCAGGCCGGCGGCCAGGTCACGCGCGTCGAACGGCTCGCCCGCGAGGCGCGGCTCGACCATGACCTCGACGCCGAGCGGCTCGCACGCGAGCTCGGCGGTCTGACGGGCGCGCAGCTTCGGGCTGGTCAGGCAGGCATCGAGCGTGATGCCCAGTCGCGCCATGGCGGCGCCGGCGGCTCGCGCTTGGCGCTCGCCCAACTCGGTCAGCGGTCGCTCATCGTCGGGTTTGCCATCGCGCGCTTCGGCATGGCGCAGCAACCAGAGCATCCCGCAACTGTACGCCGCATGGCCAGCCGATCACAGACCGGGCGGCGATCCTGCGGCGTCCTGGCAGCGCGAGCGCATCCGCTCGTACGCCGCCGGCAGCCGGCCGACGATCCGCTCGACGTTGTCGAGCAGCTCGGTCGCGCGGCGCGGGTCGTCCCACCGCGCCTCGGCTTCGGCCATCAGCAGCAGGGTGTCGATCGCCTCGCGATGCTCGGGGTCGGCGGGCCAGAAAGGCGGCGCGCGTGACGCTCACGCCCCACACGGTAGGTCGGACGCCGCGGAGCTGTGTGACGTTCTTGTTAACGCCGCGCTAGCCGATCAGCAGCCGGCGCCCGAACACCCGCTGGAACGCCTCGCCGTCGCCGTAGCGCTCGACGCTCCAGCGCGGCACGGTCAGGTCGCCGGCCGCCTCGAGGTGGAGGTCGACGCCCTTGCCGTTGGTGCGCAGCCGGGCCTCGCGCACCGACTGGTCGCGCCCGCGCTCGAGGTGCTCGGCCAGCCTGAGGATCACCGAGCAGCGTTCGAGCAGGTCCTCGTCGCCGTCCTGGGAGAGCACCGCGATCTCGCCGAGCTTGGGCGCGCCCTTGCGGTGGTAGCGGCTGATCTGCGCGATCAGGGCCCGCTCGCGCGGGTCGAACCCGGGCAGCTCGGCGCTGACGATCAGGTAGCGCGAGTGCTTGTGGTGGTCGTCGTAGGAGATCGTCATGCCGACGTCGTGGAGCATCGACGCCGCCCACAGCAGCTCGCGCTCGCCCGGGCGCGGCTCGAACAGCTCCGCCTCGACGAGCGAGTCGAACATCTGAAGCGACAGCCGGCGCCACGTGGCGGACGTGGTCCATGTCGGACTCGTACTGGATCGCCAGGTTGCACACGGCCGCCGCGCGCACGTCCTCGAACAGCGGCTCGCTCGCCGGCGAACATCTCGCGGGCCAGGAACACGCCCTCGCGCAGGCCGGCCTCGGTGACCTCGATGCCGTCGAAGGAGCCGAGCTCGAGCACGGTCTCGATCACGAGCGCGGCGGCGAGGATGATGTCGCCGCGGCCCGGCTTGATCCCGGGCACCTCGCCGCGCTCGGCGACCGGGAGGCCGGCGAGCGTGCGGACGAGCTCGCCGAGCGCCTCGCGGGTGAGGACGAAGCCCTGGATGCCGATGTCGATCTGCTCGGCGCGCCGCTGCTCGGCGGCGGCCAGGTTGCGGACGGCGCCACCGATGCCGACCAGCTGATCGCCCGAGCTCTCCAGCCAGTCGACGCCGGCCAGCACCTCGCGGACGTGCTTGCGCACCTGCTGGAGCTCCTTCTTCTTGGCCGGCCCCGAGCCGGGGAGGAACTTCTCGGTCAGCCGCACCGCGCCGAGCTCGAACGAGCACAGCGTGCTGCGCGCGGCGGTCCGCGACCTCGATCAGCTGCATGCTGCCGCCGCCGAGCTCGAGCACGGCGCCGTCGGACAGGGTCGAGGTGTTGACCGCCGCGACGTAGCCGAAGCGGGCCTCGTCCTGCTCGGAGAGGATCTCCACCTTCAGGCTCGTCCGCTCGGCGGCGCGGGCGAGGAACTCGTCGCGGTTGGACGCGTCGCGGATCGCACTGGTGGCGACCACGTGCACGTCGTCGGGCGTGAGCCCGCCCGCCAGGCAGAAGCGCTCGAACACCGACAGCGTCTCCAGGCCGCGCTCGATCGCGTCCTCGCTCAGCCGCCCGGTCTCGCCGAGGCCGGCGCCGATCCGCACCGTCTCGTAGAGCTCGTCGGTGAGCTTCCACCACTGGCCGCGGACGAACGTGTAGATGACCAGGCGCCACGAGTTCGACCCCAGGTCGATCACGGCGACCTGGCGGTCTCGCCCTCCCCGCCCGCGGTGGCGCGCGTCGTTCGCCAGCTCACGGCTGGATCATCGATGGTGCGCCGGACGGCTGAGGCATCGCACGGGGGATACCCGGATGCCGGTGGATCAGGGCAGTGGGCGGCGGGCAACCCCGGTGGTGCCCGCCGCCGCGCCCCATGGGGTCAGTCGGGCGGGAGCTCCCCTCGCACCGCGCCCAGGCTTAGAAGCTCGTGGAGTGCCCGGCAACGTATACAGCAGAGCCAGTGAGCCGTCAAACGCGTCGGAGCCAGGAAGCTGCGTCCTGGCGCCGACGTTGACGCTCCGGCGCCCGGCCGGTGATCGGGCGACCTGCACGGTGCCGCGGTGCACCGCGGTCAGGGTGCCGTCGCAGCGGTCGCTCGTGGCCCACTGGGCGCCCGCACGGGCGGTGCCGGCGCTGAAGCGGCCCTTCACGCGCCAGCGTCCGCCGATGCTGGCGTGGAGCGTCTGGAGCACCTGGGCGGTCCGCCCATGGCAGCCGCTGTAGGCGGGCACCCCGGGGAACGCGCCGTCGGCCAGCGCGGCCGCCGGCAGCCCGCGACTGGGTCCGAAGGCCGGCTGCCCGAGCCTGAACACGGCGCCACTGAACGTGGCCGGGCATCGTGCCGCCCACGCGCCGCCGCGGTGATCATCATCGATCCCGTGGCGGGCGTCGAACTCGGTGCCGACCGGGAGCCGGCGCGGTTCGGTCAGCGGCACGAACGTCCGTCCGATCAGCACGCGCACCAGGCCGCTGGTCGGGCCGCGGCGACCACGTACCGGCCGAGCACGGGCGGCCTCGGCTGCCGGTCGCGCGAGGTGACGAACGTCTGGTCGGGGCCGAGAGCGGTGCCGCCGGCGCTGGTGATGACCAGGCGGACGTGGTAGAGCGCGGCGGGTACGAGGCCGGCGACGGTGGCCGACAGCGTGACCGGGGCGTAGCCGCCGGCGATCTGGACCGGCGGGGTGAGGTGGTCGTATTCGTTCTGGCGGGTCCCGGCCGGCCGGTAGCGCGAGTCGAGCCCGTACTCGAACCGCGCCGTGCTCGGGAGCCCGCTCGGATTGACCGTCCCCGCGAACGAAGCCCGCGTGCTGCCGAGAACCACCGGGCGCGAACCGCCCACGACGAGCGGCGCGGGCGAGGCCGGCACGTACTCGAACGCGCCGATGTCGCACCGGCCGCCGGCCGGCTGCGGGCGTGGCTCGCCGCGCTCGTCGGTGGTCACCGGGTTGCCGGCGACGTCGGTGCACGAGCCGGCGTCGATGGCCGGGCTGGCCGGCGTCAGGGCATGGGTCAGCGTGGGGCCGCCGTTGTTCGCCAGCGCGCCCAGCGCGCGGGTTGGTGTTCCGCAGGTCGCTCGGCATCGTCATCTCGCAGGTATTGGCGCCCTCGAGGTTGTTGCCGGCGGAGACCATCCCGCCCGGGCCCCCGCAGCCGGTGCCGTTCTCGGCCACGATCGTGTTCTTGACCGTGTACGAGCCGACGTTGTCGAAGATCCCGCCGACGGAGCTCTTGGCGCTGTTCTGGGCGATCGTGGTGTCGCTGATCGTGCCCGGCGCGCCCTCGTGGAAGATCGCGCCGCCCCCGTTGCTGGCGCCGGAGGTCACGGTCAGCGAATTGGCGCAGAAGGTGTCGTTCACGTAGGTGCTCGACCCGGAGGCGTCGTAGATCCCCGCGCCACCGTTGGATCCGCCGCCGGCCGCGATCGTGGCGTTGTTCTGCGCGATCGTGGAGCTTGCGATCGTTGGCCTGGGTGCCGGCCGACACGTAGATGCCCCCGCCGCCGTCGGTCCCGCCGGACGGATCCGACACCGACAGCGAGTTGTCGATCGATGCTCGCGCCGCTCAGCGTGAGCGGGCCGGAGAGGTCGAGGATGCCGGCGCCGCCACCCGGCCCGCCGCCGGTGAGCTTGGCGGTGTTGGCGGTGACCGAGCTGAGCATCAGGGTGAGCGAGCCGGTGCTGGCGTCGAGGATGCCGGCGCCGCCGTTCCCGCTCTCGGCGGGATTGACCTGAACGGAGTTCCCGCTCACGGTCACCCCGCCCAGCGCGAGGCTCCCCGTGTGGAGGTAGATCCCGGCTCCGCCGGCCATCGGCCCGGGCCCGCTCACCGAGCCTCCGGTGACCGTGAGCCCCGAGATCACGGTGGTCCCGGCGCCCGGATCGACGTCGAAGACGCGGCTGGAGCCGGCGGCGTCGACGACGGTGGGCTGCGCGCCGGCCCCGGCCAGGGTCAGGTTGGGCGTCGCGACCGGGAGCGGGCCGCGTGCGACCGTGTAGTGGTCGGAGCTCGCCGGAATCGAGATCGTGTCACCCGGTCCCGCGGCCTGGAGCGCCTGGCGGATCGAGCAGGGCCCGGTGCCGACACAGCCCGGCCCCGCCGGGTCGGACGTCGTATTCACATTCCAGGTCGTGGCGGCCTGGGCCGCGGCCGGGAACACCGCCAGTGACACAGCCACCGCGACGCTCCGGATAGCCGCGCGCCGCAGGCGCCTCACCCCAGCCAGATCTGGCCTGCGCATGAAGCCCTTAACACGCGTAGCGCGGGAAGCTATCGCTCAGCGGGCGGGTAGGTCAGAGCGAACGACCCGCCAGCCGGTCAGGATCACCGACAGCGTCATCAGCACGGCGCTGGCGACGCACCACTGGCAGATGGCGTGGATCGAGAACAGCTCGCGGTAGGTGAGGTACATGCTGAACAGGAACCCGATCAGGGCCAGCCCGAAGCCGGCGATGCGCCCGAGGTCGCCGCGCAGCGCGAGCGAGCCGAAGATACCCACGTAGCCGATCAGGCCGAGCACGGCCACCGGCACGCCATCGATCTTGGACCACTGCGATGCCTGCACGGTCTCGCACCCACCGCTGGACAGGCACGCCACCTTGATGCCCGCGTAATGCACGTAGGTCAGGTAGCTCGCGATCCCGATGCCGATCACCGTGATCACGAGGATCGCCACGCGCAGCCGACGATCGGTGTCGGTGCGCGCCCGCGTCGGGGTGGCGCGCGTGAGGGTCGTCACGAGACTGACTTGATCGCCTGCTCGAGCGAGCTGTAGGGGACGTCGCCGGCGATCGGCTGCGCCTGGCCCTTGGGTCCCTGCACGATCAGCGTCGGAGTGCTGTTGAGTCCGAGCGTCTTTGCCGTCGACTCCTCGGCGTCGACCTGTTGAGACAGGGTCGAGGAGGTGCGGTCGGAGGACCACTTGGCGAAGTTCAGGCCGGGCACCAGGCGCGCGATCCCGCTGAGGTAGGAGGCGTTGACGTAGTTGGTGTCCTCCGTGCCCTGGAGCTGGTAGAAGTCGAGGATGTAGTACCAGGCCCGGTTCTGCAGGCCGGCAGCGTAGGCGGCGGCCTGCTGGGTGGGGAAGACTCCCGGGTTGGGACCGTTGAGCGTTGCGGTGGCGAGCGACTTGTAGATCAGCCGGACCTGGCCCTGGCGGACGTCCTTGGAGATCAAGGTCTTCTCGGCGGTCTTGGAGAAGTCCGCGCATATCGGGCACTGGAGGTCGCCGTACTCGGTGAGCGTGACCTTGGCGCTCGGCGCACCCAGCGTGGCGGCGGACTGCGGGATTCCCGCGAGCAGCGAGTTCGTCGGCGAGACGGTGCTGTGCGCCTTGGTGCTGGCCAGGTTCTTCGGGGGGCTGGTCTTGCTGCCGCCTCCGGCCGAGAGGGCGATCGCCACGGCGACGATGGCGACGGCCGCGAGGACGACGCCGCCGAGCATCTGCATGCGGCGACGCTGCCGGGCCCGCTCGGCGAGCGCGCGCTCCTCGGCCAGCCTGCGGGCGCGCGCCTCTTCCTTTTGCTTGGTTCGAGAAGCCATCTATTCAGACGGTGGCGCCGGGAGGGTGGATCGGTGGCGCCGTGAGTAAAGAATAGCGACCATCGAGCCTGGCCTACGCCGATGGCGGGATGTGAGCGCGCCCACCGCGCGCGGGCCCCGGGGCTCATTCACCCGCTGTTTGCGTGTAACCAACCTGTGACCGGGGCTGGCCGAGCCTACACACCGCTGTTTGTTGGATTACAGTGCGGGCCATGTCGCCCGAGTACAGCGACGTGCCTGTGGGGGCTCAGGCGGCGCCCAGCGCGTGCCGAGCCGTCCCCGCATGGCGATCGTCGATCGCGACGGCGGGTTCGTGCAGGTCCTGAGCAACCGGCTCGAGGCGCTCGGCTGGGACAAGCGCTTGCTGCCCGGCCCGGTGAGCCCCGAGGCGCTCATCGCCATGCGCCTCAACGCGCTCGTGCTCGACCTCGCCGTGATCGGCCCCAGCAGCTGGGACTACCTCGAGCGAATCTGCTCGCGCCTTCCCGGGCTGGCGGTGATCGTGTGCACCGGCCCTTCGTCGGTGGCGCAGCGCGTGCGCGGCCTGCGCCTCGGCGCGGACGCGTGGATGACCAAGCCGTCCCACGCCGAGGAGGTCATCTGCGTGATCGAGGCGGCGCTGCGGCGCCACCGCCGGCAGGAGATGCCGGACGTGGAGGACTCGATCCAGGTCGGCGAGGTGACGATCCGGCCCGACCTCTACCAGGCGTTCGTGGGCGAGGCCAGCCTCGACCTGACCGCCCGGGAGTTCGAGATCCTGAACCTCCTCTCGCAATCGGATCGCGTGCTCCGGCGCGAGGAGATCTACGAGCGCGTGTGGGGCTACGCGATGGCCCACGGCGACCGCTCGGTCGACGTGTTCGTCCGCAAGCTGCGGCAGAAGCTGCGCACTGGCTCGGCCGGCTGGAGCTACATCCACACGCACTTCGGCGTCGGGTACCGGCTGGCGGCGCAATGCGACCGAGTCGGCGGCGAGCCGGGCCGCGGTCGGCAACCGAGCTCGACTCGGCACTGACGCGCTGATCCGCGCCCGAGAGTTCTCGTCACCGGCGTGATGGCGCGCGGTCCCGCCGCGCGTGCCCTCGTCGCGTGCGCGCGCCCGCCGCGGTTCACAGGTTCTTCACATCCCGCGTCACGACTCGATAACCGCGGCGGCGAGCGTTCCGCGCAGCATCCTGGTTGTGCCTGCCACGGCCCGGTCCCAACCGGAAGTGATCGCAGTCGGGCCGCTCGAAATCGTTCCCGATGAGCATCTCGCCCGCGCGTGGGGCAGGCCGCTGATGCTCTCGATTCGGGAGCTCAGGGTGCTCACGGAGCTGGCGAGGCGCACCGATCGGATCATCCCGCGCGAGGAGCTGTTCCGCCTGGTCTGGGGGAGGCAGATGCGTCGAGGCGACCGGTCGGTCGACGTGTACGTCCGCAAGCTGCGCGTGAAGCTCGAAGCCGCTGTGCCGGGATGGAGGTTCATCCACACCCATTTCGGGTTCGGCTACCGGCTGGCCCGAGCGGAACGTGCGGCAACGGTACAACGACGGATTCACAAGCGGATGACACCAAGGAGATGACCTTGAGACAACGTCGTACAGGAACGCTGGCGCTGGCGCTCGTCGCCACGCTGGCCATCGCCGCCTGCGGCTCGAGCAGCAGCTCCAGCGGCGGCTCTGGCGCGGCTGCACCGAGCCCCAGCTCGGGCGGGGGCGGCGGATCCGCCACCCTGGACGGGGCGGGCTCGACCCTGGCCGCGCCGATCTACCAGCAGTGGGGCTCGGCGCTGAAGTCCAGTGGCCTGACCATCAACTTCAACCCCGTCGGCTCGGGCGCCGGCCAGGCCCAGCTCCAGGCGGGCACGGTCAGCTTCGCCGGCAGCGACCCGGCGCTGAAGCCGTCGGACAAGGCCAAGTTCAAGGGCGCGGTCCTGCAGTTCCCGGTCGCCTTCGGCGCGATCACAGCGTCTTACAACCTGTCCGGCGTGAAGAGCGGGCTGAAGCTCGACGGGCCCACCCTGGCCAACATCTTCCTGGGCAAGATCAAGACCTGGAGTGACCCGGCGATCAAGGCGCTCAACCCGGGCCTGAGCCTGCCCAGCACCTCGATCACGGTCGTCCATCGTTCCGACTCGTCGGGGACAACGGCGGGCTTCACGAAGTTCCTGGCCGACGTGAGCCCGGCGTGGAAGTCGTCGGTCGGCACGGACAAGGAGGTGAAGTGGCCGACGGGAACGGGCGCCAAGGGCAACTCGGGCGTGGCCGCCGCGGTCAAGCAGACGCCGGGCGCGATCGGCTACGTCGAGCAGGCCTACGCGCTCGAGAACGGGTTCACCTACGCCGCGGTCAAGAACTCGGCCGGGCAGTTCATCGAGCCGACGATCACCAACACCTCGTCCGCGGCGCAGGGCATCAAGGTGCCGGCCGACCTGGGGATCTCGACGATCAACTCGTCGGGCTCCTCCGCGTACCCGATCGTGTCCCAGACCTTCCTCGAGGCCTACAAGGACCCGTGCAAGGACGGCGGCGCCAGCGCGAGCGTGGCGAGCGGGCTGAAGAAGTTCCTGACCTACGCGTTCGGTGATGGCCAGAAGACGCTCGGGCAGAGCAGCAGCCAGCTCCCGTATGCGCCCCTTCCGGCCGCCCTGGTCACGAAGGACACCACGCAGCTCGCGACGATGACCTGCAACGGCACGGCCATCAAGTAGCAGCGGTGGAGGCAAGCGCCACCACCGTCCGCGGCGATCGCTCGGTTCTCGGGCGATCGCCGCTCGGGCGGCTTCCCGATCAGGTCCTCCAGTGGGGCCTGACCGCGCTGGCCGTCCTCATCCTGGTCCTGCTGGCGTACTTCTTCGTGCGGCTGATCGGGGAGTCCGGGAACACCTTCAGCCGGTTCGGGCTGAGCTTCGTGTTCGGCAACGACTGGGATCCGTCGCGGAGCATCTACCGCGGCGCGGCGCTCGTGGTGGGCACGCTCATCACCTCGGGGATCGCGCTGGTCATCGGCGTGCCGGTGGCGGTCGGCACCGCGCTGTTCATCAACGAGGCGTGTCCGCGGCGCATCCGCGCGCCGTTCGCGCTCCTCGTCGACCTGCTGGCGGCGGTGCCGTCGGTCGTCTACGGGCTGTGGGGAGTGTTCGTGCTGGCGCCCAAGCTGCTCCCGGCCGAGAAGTGGTTCGCCAGCACGTTCTCGTTCATTCCGTGGCTGGGGGGCGGTACGCCCCAGCTCTACAACTACTTCATCGCCGGGCTGATCCTGGCCATCATGATCCTGCCGATCGTCTCGGCGATCGCACGTGAGGTGATCGCGACGGTGCCGTCCGAGCACAAGGAGGCGGCGCTCGCGCTCGGCGCGACGCGGTGGGAGATGATCCGGATGGCGGTGCTCCCGTACTCGCGCGGCGGGATCACCGGCGGCGCGATGCTCGGTCTCGGCCGAGCCATCGGCGAGACGATCGCGGTCGTGCTGGTGATCGGCAACGCGCCGACGATCGGATCGCACGTCTTCAGTCAGGGCTACACGCTTGCGGCGGTGATCGCCAACGAGTTCGGTGAGGCGGCCAACACGCCGAGCCACAGCTCGGCGCTGTTCGCGGCCGGCCTCGTGCTGTTCGTGCTGACGCTGATCGTGAACATCGTCGCGCGCTGGTTCGTCGCCCGGGGCACCCGAGGCCAGCGGGGAACCGGTGGGACGGGCGTCACGGTCGCCGCGGCCGGGAGCGAGGGATGAGTGCGCTCGGCTTCCCCGCGGTGAGCGCGCGTCGGCGCCGCACGGACAAGGTGATGCGCGGGCTGCTGATGGCGGCCGGGTTGATCGCGCTGGTCCCACTCGTGCTCGTCGTCTTCTACCTGATCAAGAAGGGCGTCGGGAGCTGGAGCGGGCAGTTCTTCAGCTCGGACCCGAACGGCAACTTCCTCGGGTACCCCGGCGGGATCCGCAGCGCGCTGCTCGGGACGCTCGAGATCGTGGCGCTGGCCACGCTGATCGCGGTGCCGATCGGCATCGGGGTGGCGCTGTACCTGACCGAGTACGGCAAGCGGTCGCTGTTCGCCAACGTGGTGCGCTACTTCGTCGACGTGATGACGGGCGTGCCCTCGATCGTGTTCGGCCTGTTCATCTACATCGTGCTCGTGCTCGCGCACGTCGGCGGGTCGTTCACGGCGTGGAAGGGATCGATCGCGCTCTCGCTGCTGATGCTGCCGGTCGTCATCCGCGCCGCCGAGGTGGTGCTGCTGCTCGTCCCCGACGACCTGCGCGAAGCGGCGCTGGCGCTGGGTGCGCCACGCTGGCGCATGGTGGCGCGGGTGGTGCTGCCGACGGCGGGACCGGGGCTGGTCACCGGCTCGCTGCTGGCGGTGGCGCGCGGCATGGGCGAGACCGCGCCGTTGCTGTTCACGACCGCCGGTGCGTTCGGGCTCACGTTCAACCTGGGCGCGCAGATGAACGCATTGCCTCTCCAGATCTTCCAGGACATCCAGTCGCCCCGCCAGGCCGTGATCGACCGGGCCTGGGGCGCGGCGCTGACGCTCGTCGTCCTCGTCCTGGTCTTCAACCTGATCGCGCGGGCCTTCTCGAGAAAGAGTCGCATGACATGATCCCTCCGGAAACCACGAGCAAGGAAGAGTCCACAATGTCCAGTGCCGGGGGCGCTCCGGACCAGGCGGCGGCGACACCCGACCGGGCCGCGCTGGGCGTCCGCGAGGGTGCCGGGCACGCGGTCCAGGTGCGGGACCTGAACGCCTACTACGGCGAGTTTCACAGCATCAAGGGAATCAACATCGACTTCCCGCCCAACCAGGTGACGGCGCTCATCGGCCCGTCCGGCTCGGGCAAGTCGACTGTCGTTCGCTGCATCAACCGGATGCACGAGGAGATCCCGGGGGCGCGCGCCGAGGGCTCGGTGAAGCTCGACCAGCTCGACGTGTACGACCCCGCCGTCGACGTGACCGCTGTGCGCCGGATCATCGGGATGGTGTTCCAGAAGCCCAACCCGTTCCCGACGATGTCGATCTTCGACAACGTCGCCGCGGGCCTGCGGCTGACCGGCATCAAGTCCGACAACCTCCGCGAGACGGTTCACCGGGCGCTGCGCGCTGTGGGGCTGTGGGGCGAGGTCAAGAACCGGCTCGACCAGCCCGGCATCGGCCTCTCGGGCGGCCAGCAGCAGCGTCTGTGCATCGCGCGGACGGTGGCGGTCGAGCCCGAGGTGATCCTGATGGACGAGCCCTGCTCGGCGCTCGACCCGGTGGCCACGCTCAAGATCGAGGAGCTGATCGACGAGCTCAAGGAGCGCTACACGATCGCGATCGTCACCCACAACATGCAGCAGGCGGCGCGCGTGGCCGACACCACCGCGTTCATGCTCGACGGCGAGCTGATCGAGCATGCGCCCACGAACACGATCTTCACCAAACCCGGCGATGAGCGGACCGAGCGCTATGTGACCGGAAAGTTCGGGTAAGGGGGCCGCATGCAAGAGACACGCCACCAATTCCGCGAGTCCCTCAAGGAGCTCGAACAGCAGGCGCTCGGCGGCCTCGACCTGGTCATCGGGCAGCTCGACCGGGCGCTCGAGTCGATCAGCTACCAGGACGTTGAGCTCGCCGGCATGGTCGTCGCCGACGACGACCGGATCGACGGCCGTTACCTGGAGGTCCACCAGGGCGTTCTGTCGCTGCTCGCGCGCCAGGCGCCGGTCGCGGGCGACCTGCGCATCGTCGCCGCGCTGTTGCACGTGATCCGCTGCGTCGAGCGCATGGGCGATCAGTGCGTGAACGTGGCCAAGCTCGTCCCGCTGTCGGGATACGAGGCGCCCAAGGACAAGGACATCCTCGACTCGATCGAGCGGATGGGACAGCTCGCCCGCTCGCAGGTCTCCCAGGCCAAGGAGGCGTTCGCCTCGCGCAACGTCGAGCTGGCCCAGGACCTCGTGCGCCAGGACGCCGAGATCAATGCGCTCAACCGCAAGATCTTCCGGCGCGCCGTCGACGTCGGCGACAACGTCGAGCTGCGCGAGTGGGCGATGTTCATGGTCCTCGTGGCGCGCTGCCTCGAGCGGATCGGCGACAACACGATCGACATCGCCGAGCAGATCGTGTTCGTGGTCACCGGCCTGTTCCGCGAGTTCGCCGACGCGTCGACGCCGCCGACGGCCTCCGCGGCCTAGCTGCAATCGGCAGGATCGGCGTGTGATCAGCGGCGCGGGCGGTTGCGCACCGCGATGACCGCGCTCGAGATCGCCACCGCGGCGAGCGCGACCACGACGATGAGCAGGATGGGGCTCGAACGGCTCCCGGACGAGCCGGCAGCGGGCCGCGGTAACCGCCGGGAGAGCGTGGCCGCTCGCGGCGGCGAGCCGGCGGACCGCGACGATCGCCGCCTGGGCGAGCTGTGCGCTGTTGGCGGGCTTGGCCAGACCCGACGCCGCCGTGACCGCGGCCCGGGCCACGCCCTTGACGCCATAGCCGTCAGGCATCACGACCAGCAGCGGCTGAGGCCGGCCGAAGCTGATCTCCTGCTCGAGGAACGCGGCGTAGCGCTGCGGATGGGCGAACAACTCCGGGATCGCGCCGAGGTCGGTGGGCGAGGCGAGCAGCGCCACCTTGATCGGGAAGTGCAGGCGCGCCGCGGCCGCCGTCTCGGCGTTGAGCGCGCGCTGGAGCGACGGCGGCACCGCGGGCTGATAGGGATAGAAGACGCGCTGGATGAGGAGCACGTCGCTCGCCGGATCGGCGTCCGCGCGCGCCCCCGCCGGCACCAGCAGGGCGAGCGCCAGCATCAAGCCGAGCACGGGCGCGGTCAGCCGCATCGCCGGGCAGATTAGAGGCCGGGTTCGAACCGGTAGCGCGGGTGGGGTGGGACGTAGCCGCCGAGCTCGAGCACGACCTCGGCGTGGCGCGAGAGCGGAATCGTCCCGGGCGGCCCGCGCCACGGCCGCCCGTTCAGGAAGGCGAGCACGCGGCCACGGAAGCCCGCCGCGCGATCGGCGGCGAGCGGCTGGCCCCAGACCGCGAACAGCTGCCTGAGAGTCGGAGTCCGGCCCGCGTCGACCACGATCACTCCGGTCGGCTCGTACGTGCGGAGCGGATACGTGCACGCGCCACCGAGCACGTACGCGCCCGCGTGGCGCTGGCGCGGCGCGATTCCGATCCCGGCGGGGATCGGCACCACGAGCCGGCGCGCGTAAAGGTCGAGATGCACGCCGTAGAACCGCTCGTGCGAGCGCGTGCAGCGAAACGCGCCGACGGGACCGCCGCGGGCCACAGCCGGTGACAGCGCGGGGATGCGGTAGGCGGGCGTGCGGCCCGCGGGGATCGGGATCACGTCGGGCGGAAGGCGCGAGCGCACCGGCGCAGTGCTCGTGCCGCAGCCCGCGAGCGCGAGCGCGAGCGCCAGCACCGGCACGACGGCGGTGACGCTACGGCACAGCCGCCGGCTCATCGGGCAAATGTAGCCCGGTGG
The DNA here is from genome assembly GCA_963710305.1 of uncultured Solirubrobacterales bacterium. Taxonomy (GTDB): domain Bacteria; phylum Actinomycetota; class Thermoleophilia; order Solirubrobacterales; family Solirubrobacteraceae; genus Palsa-465. The sequence goes on from CAVPZV010000003.1 coordinate 356,266, forward strand.
CGGTGCCGGTGACGGGTGCGCATTATGCTGGCGAGCACCGTGGCTCAACCGAAGTCGAAGCGCCGCTCGCGCAAGCGCCACAGCCCGCGGGCAGCGCCGCGAGCCACCGCCGCCCAGCACCGCGATCCGCCCCGCTCGGCGCGCGACGCGATGAGGACGAGCCCCGCGCGCGCGGTCTCACCGCTCAAGACGTTCGGCGAGCCGCCACCCAACCCGTTCGGCGGCGTCCCGGTGGCCGAGATCGCGATCCTGGCCGGCGGCATCGGATTCGTCGTGGGGCTGATCAACAGCTCGCCCGTGGTGGCCGTCGTCGGCATCGTCGTGTGTGCGCTCGGAGTGCTCGAGTTCAGCGTGCGCGAGCACTTCTCGGGTTACCGCTCGCACACCACGATGCTCGCCGCGTTCCCGGCGGTGATCGTCGAGGCGGTGCTGATCGAGCTGATCAAGCCGCGCCACCCGTTGCTCGTGCTGCTCCCGGTGGCTCCCATCTACGCCGTGGCGTTCGTGCTGCTGCGCCGGCGCTTCCTGGCGGCCCGCCAGCTGCGGATCGCGCGTCCGCCGGCGCCCTAGTGCACTAGCGACGCCACAGAGGCGCGTCACGCGCCGGTAGCTCGGGTTCTGCGGAGCCCGGTCCCTGCTCGTGCTCGTGCTCGATGGGGGCGCGCTGCACCGGCAGTCGCATGGTGAAGATCGCGCCTCCGTTGGGCGCGTTGGCCACGCCGACCGACCCGCCGTGCTGGAGCGCGACCTGGCGCACGATCGCCAGCCCGAGGCCGCTCCCCTGGCGGCCCCGGCTGTTGGCGCCGCGGTAGAAGCGGTCGAACACGTAGGGGAGGTCCTCAGGGTCGACACCGCTGCCGTGATCGCGCACGACCACGCCGCGGTCGTCGACGGTCACCTCGACGACACCCCCTGAGGACGAATGGCGGGCCGCGTTGTCGAGCAGGTTGTTGATCGCGCGTCCCAGCCGCTCGGGCACGCCGTCTGTGGTCACTCCGAGCAGGCTGGCCCGGAACTCGATGTCGGGCGAGTTGCGCCGCGCCCGCGCCACCGATTCCTCGACCACGTGATCGAGGCGCACGTCCTCGACGCTGCCCGGCGGAAGGTCGCCGCGCGCGAGCTCGATCAGGTCGTTGACGAGCGCGCTCAGCTCCTCGCTCTGCTCGACCACGTCGGTCAGGAGCCGCCGCCGGTCCTCCTCGCTCAGCTCGCCGCCCTCGAGGAGGATCTCGATGTTCGTGCGCAGGCTGGTGACCGGTGTGCGCAGCTCGTGCGAGGCGTCGGCGACGAGTTGGCGCTGGGCGCGCACCGACTCGTCCAAGGCGGCACGGGAGCCCTGGAGGCGCTCGATCATCGCATTGAAGCGCGTGGCCAGCGCGCCTACCTCGTCGTCGGCGTGGACCCTGATCCGGCTGCTCAGGTCCTCGGTCTCGCTGATGTGCTCGGCCGTCTCCGCGACCTCGGCCAGCGGCGCCAGCACGCGCCGCGCGGCCATGCGGCCGAGACCGGCGGCGAGCGCCACGCCTCCGGCGCACAGGACGAACAGGATCAGGCGCAGCCTCGACAGGACGTGGTCGACCCCGCCGAGCGGCCGCGCCAGCTGGAGCGCCGCCGGCTCGCCGGGACCGAAGCCGGCGGAGACGCGCACGGGCAGCACGAGCTCGCGCAAGGGGACGCCGGACACGTCCACGTTGGTGATGTACTGACCGGAGCCGTTCGACACGATCGACTGCACCGGCGAGGTGAAGGGCAGCGGGACGTGACCCTGGTTGCACACGACGCTGCCCCCCGAGTTCACCACCTGCCAGATCGGCGCGCCACCGCCGGCGCTGGCGGGCAGGCTCGGCAGGTTGCTGGCGCCGCACGCGTGGGGGTCGGCCTGCACCATCGCCGCCTGCTGCTGGAGCGCCGAGTCGACCTGGCCCAGGAGCTGACCGCGCACGACCAGGTAGCAGACCGCCGCCGCGATGAGGATCGCGACGCCGACGGCGGCGGCCGAGATCAGCCCGAGTCGCTGGCGCAGCGGCATGCCGACTCAGTCACGGAGGACGTAGCCGATGCCCCTGACCGTGTGGAGCAGCCTGGGCTCGCCGCCGGCCTCGGTCTTCCGGCGCAGATAGCCGATGTAGACGCCGAGCGCGTTCGAGGTGGGACCGAAGTCGTAGCCCCACACATGCTCGAAGATCGTGGAGCGCGTGAGAACCTGCCGGGGGTGGCGCATGAACAGCTCGAGCAGCAGGAACTCGGTCTTCGAGAGATCGATCAGCCGATCGCCGCGGTGCACCTCATGGGCCACGGGATCGAGGACGAGGTCGCCGTATTGCAATATCTCGCCGTCGGTGCCCTCTCCCGAGCGCCGCAGCAGCGCGCGCAGGCGCGCCTGCAGCTCGCGCAGCGCGAATGGCTTGACCAGGTAGTCGTCGGCACCGACGTCGAGTCCCTGTACGCGGTCGTCGATCGCGTCACGTGCGGTCAGCATCAGGATGGGCGTCCGATCGCCGGCCTGGCGCATCCGGCGCGCGACCTCGTAGCCGTCCAGCCGGGGCATCAGCACGTCGAGAATCACCGCGTCGGCGGGGTTGCTGGCGAGCACGTCGAGCGCCTCCTCGCCGTCCGCCGCGAGCGCCACGTCGTAGCTCTCCAGCCGCAGGGCACGCTCGAGCGCACGGCGCACCGCGGGCTCGTCGTCGACCACAAGAACTCGTGCCATGGGGGAAATGATCGCGCGTGCGCGTAAAAGTTGGTGAAGAAGGCTTGCGATCATGACCCCCGTGTCCGGCACCGAGAAGCTCAGCCGCTACCGCGCCAAGCGCCATTTCGACCAGACCGCCGAGCCTCAGGGCGTCGAGGAGGCCCCCGGCGCGCCCGTCGCCGGCGGCCGGTTCGTCGTCCAGGAGCACAGCGCCACCCGCCTGCACTGGGACCTGCGGCTCGAGCACGAGGGCGTGCTGGCGTCGTGGGCGATCCCCAACGGGATCCCGCCCGAGCCGGCCGAGAACCGCCTGGCCGTGCACACCGAGGACCACCCCCTGGAATACCTCGACTTCCATGGCGAGATCCCCAAAGGCGAGTACGGCGCCGGGACGATGAAGATCTGGGACACCGGGACGTTCGAGACTCCACAAATGGGAGGACGCGCAAGGTCGAGGTGACCTTCCACGGCGAGCGCCTGAGCGGCCGCTACGGGCTGTTCGCGATCGGCCGCGACGGCGACTCCAAGAACGACTGGATGATCCACCGCATGGATCCGCCCGCGGATCCCGATCGGGAGCCGATGCCCGAGCGGATCCTGCCGATGGCGGCGCGGCGCGGCAGCCGAGATCCCGCGCCGACGAGGCGAACTGGTCGTTCGAGGTCAAGTGGGACGGCGTGCGCGCGATCGCCTACATCCAGCCGGGGCGGCTGCGGCTGGAGAGCCGGAACCTCAACGACATCACCGAGGCCTACCCCGAGGTCCGCGGCCTGCTGCGCGACATCGGGATGCACGATGCCGTGCTCGACGGGGAGATCGTCGCCTTCGACGAGGCCGGCCGGCCGAGCTTCGAGCGGCTGCAGCGGCGGATGCACGTCCGCGGACCGACCGCGATCCGCCGGCTGAGCGCCTCGGTGCCGGTCGTGTACGCGATCTTCGACCTGCTCTACCTGGACGGCCACTCGCTGATGGACCTCCCTACCGGGAGCGGCGCGAGCGCCTGGAGGCGCTCGAGCTGGGCGGCACGGCCTGGCGCGTTCCGGCGGCGCATCCCGGCGAGGGGCGCCGGCTGCTCGAGGCGACGCGCGCGCAGGGGCTCGAGGGCCTCGTGGCCAAGCGCCTCGACTCCCGCTACGAGGCCGGGCGGCGGACCGGCGCCTGGCTGAAGATCAAGAACACCCTGCGCCAGGAGCTCGTGATCGGCGGCTGGATCCCGGGGGAGGGCCGGCGCGCCGAGCGGATCGGGGCGCTGCTGATGGGCTACTACGAGGACGGCGCGTTCCGTTATGCCGGGCGCGTGGGCACCGGGTTCACCGAGAAGACGCTGGGCGACCTCGAACGCCGGCTGGACGCCGCTCCGTCGCGACGACAGCCCGTTCACGTCCGGGCCGAAGCTCCCGCGGGAGTCGTGCTTCGTCGAGCCCTGCCTGGTGGCGGAGGTCGAGTTCCGGGAGTGGACGGGCGAGGGCGTGATGCGCGCGCCGTCCTACAAGGGGCTGCGCGAGGACAAGGCCCCGCGCGAGGTCGGCTCGAGAGACGCCGAGCCGCCGGAGGCTGCCGACGGGTCCTCGCCCGGAGGCGCTGTTCGACGAGGTCGAGCGCCTGCCCGAGGGCGCGCTGGCCGTGCTCACCGACGGCCGGCGGCTGAAGCTCTCCAACTGGGACAAGGTCCTGTTCCCGAAGGCCGGCTTCACCAAGGGCGACCTGATCGCCTACTACGCCCGGATCGCGCCCGGCGGTGCTGCCCCACCTGCACGACCGGCCGCTGACGCTGAAGCGCTACCCGAACGGCGTCGAGGCGCAGTACTTCTACGAGAAGCAGTCGCCCTCGCACCGGCCCGAGTGGGTGCAGACGGCGCAGGTGCAGGGGATCGAGTACACGCTCGTCCAGGACCGCCCGACGCTGATCTGGCTGGCCAACCTGGCCGACATCGAGCTGCACACCCCGCTCGCTGCTGGCGCCGGTCCCGCACCGGCCGACGATGCTCGTGTTCGACCTCGACCCCGGTGCGCCGGCGGGACTCGTCGCAGTGCTGCGAGGTCGGCCTCGTGCTGCGCGGGCTGTTCGAGGCGCTCGGCCTGCAGAGCTTCGCCAAGACATCGGGCTCCAAGGGGCTTCAGGTGTACGTGCCGCTCAACACCGAGGTCGACTTCGACCAGACCAAGTCGTTCGCCCGCCGCGTGGCCGAGCTGCTCGAGCAGCGGCTGCCCGAGCTGGTCGTCTCGCGCATGACCAAGCGCCTGCGTCCCGGCAAGGTGCTCGTCGACTGGAGCCAGAACGACGACCACAAGACGACGGTCACCGTGTACTCGATCCGCGCGCGCGAGCGACCCACGGTGTCGACGCCCGTCGACTGGGACGAGGTGACGCGCTGCCGTCAGACCGGGCGCGAGGACGTGATCACGTTCGACTCCGACCAGGTGCTCGACGCGCGTGCGCGACCAGGGCGACCTGTTCGCGCCGGTGCTCAGCCTGGTCCAGGAGCTGCCGGCGCTCGGCTGATGGGCGCGCGGCTCTCGATCGTGGCGGCGCTGGTGGTGATCCTGGCCGTGAGCGGCTGCGGCTGAACACGCGGCTGCTGCAGCGCACGACGACGACGCCGACGACGCCCACGAGGCCACGCACCACCACCACCACGACGTCGACCACCACCGCTACCCCGGCACCGGCCACCGCGCGTACGTGAGCCGAGCTGCGCAGCGAGGAGCAGACGCTGGTCGCGGCCGAACGGAAGATCCCGACACGCGCCAGCACGCCCGCGTGCCCTCGCCGATCGGCCACGCTGCTGGCCGCGGCCGTCTCGCGTCTGGCGCAGGGGCTCGCCACGATTCAGCCGCCGGCGGCGGTGGCGGCTGACCACGCTCACCTGGTCGCGGTGGCGCGCACGTATGCGGGGCAGTTGCGCAGCGCGCGTCGATGGCGTCGCAAGCGCGGGAAGCTGGCCTCGGCGGGCGCGCTGCTCATCTCCGCCACCAACACCGCGAGCTCGCAGTTCGGCGCCGCCCTCACCAAGATCTACTCCACGCTCGGGGTGCGGCAACCGTAGGATTGCCGCGGATGGATCAGATCACGCTGCGCAACCGGCTGCTCGTCGCCACCGGCATGTGGAAGGAGGCCACCGGCGAGCCGCTGCCGAGGCTCGCGCCGGGCGATCCGGCCGAGCAGATCCAGAGCTTCGAGCTGCAGCTCGTCGAATCGCCTGTGCGAGGGCGCGACGCCCGAGAACGCGCGGGAGATCGCCGACCGCACCTGGGACCTCGTCCACGACCGGCCGGACAGCGACCCGGTCAAGCGGCGCGTGGTCGAGTGCCACGAGGCGCTGGCGCGCATGGCGCGTCTGGGCGACTGAGTCATGCCGGCGGTGCGCCACAAGCGCCACTACACGCTCGAGCAGGCGCGAGCGCTCCGGCCGTGGGTGGCGGAGCGCGTCCGCCGGCTGGCCGAGGCGCAGGCGCGGCTGGTGGCGCTCGGCGAGCGCGCCGAGCCGGCGCTGCGCGCGCTCACGCCCGACACCGGCGGCTCCTATCCCGGCCGTGACGCCGCCCAGCCGCTGGTCGAGATCAGCCTGGCGCTGAGCGAGCTCGAGGCGGTCGACATCGTCGTGCGCGACGTGGACAGCGGCCTGGTCGACTTCCCCTCGCTGCGCGACGGTCAGGAGGTCTACCTGTGCTGGCTGGTGGGCGAGGAGGAGATCGCCTTCTGGCACCACCTCGACGCGGGGTTCGCGGGGCGGCGGCCGCTCTAGTCAGTCGACGCCGGCGGCTGCAGCTCAGTCGACGACGGGAGGGACTGTCGCCGGCGCCGCCAGCGGGTTGCGCGGCAGCCCCGCCGCGGCGTAGGCGTCGACCTCGTCGAGCGTCTCGTGCTCGAGCAGCGCCGAGACGAGCGTGTCGAGGTTCGACCGGTGGCCGCGCAGCAGCTCGTGCACCTCGCCGTGGGCCGACTCGACGATCCGCCTGACCTCCTCGTCGATCACGCGCTGGGTCGCCTCGGAGGTCTCGGCGACGCCCGGGCAGCAGCGGCCCCATGCCGTCCATCGGGATCACCGCGATCGGGCCGATCGCGTCGCTCATCCCCCAGCGGCCGACCATGTGCCGGGCGATCTGGGTGAGGTGCTGGATGTCGGACTCGGCGCCGGTGGTGATGTCGTCGAACACGATCTCCTCGGCCGTGCGGCCGCCGAGCGCGACCTTGATCTGGGCCAGCAGGTAGCGCATCTCGAAGTTGAAGCGGTCGGCGTCGGGGGCCGAGAAGGTCACGCCGAGGGCCTGGCCGCGGGGGATGATCGAGACCTTGCGCACCGGATCGGCGCCCGGGGTGAGCATGCCGACGATCGCGTGGCCGGCCTCGTGGTAGGCGGTGCGGCGGCGATCGTCCTCGGAGAGCATCACCTTGCGCTCGGCGCCGAGCACGATCCGCTCGAGCGCGTCGCGTGAGGTCCTCGCGGTTGACCTTGTCGTGGTTGCGCCGCGCCGCGAGCAGCGCCGCCTCGTTGACCAGGTTGGCCAGGTCGGCGCCGACCATCCCCGGGGTCGTGGACGCGAGCGCGCCGAGGTCGACCTCGGCCGCGAGCGGGACCGAGCGGGTGTGGACCTTGAGGATCGCCTCGCGGCCGGCCCGGTCGGGCGGCTGCACGGCGACGCGGCGGTCGAAGCGGCCCGGGCCGCAGCAGCGCCGGGTCGAGGATCTCGGGCCGGTTGGTGGCGCCGAGCACGATCACGCCCGTGCGCGGGTCGAAGCCGTCCATCTCGGTGAGGATCTGGTTGAGCGTCTGCTCGCGCTCGTCGTGGCCGCCGGAGAAGTTCGGCGCCGCCCGGCCGAGCGCGAGCGGCCGACCGCGTCGAGCTCGTCGATGAAGATGATCGCCGAGCCGGCCGCCTTGGCCTGCGCGAACAGGTCGCGCACGCGCGAGGCGCCCACGCCGACGATCATCTCGACGAACTCCGACGCCGACATCTGGAAGAACGGCACGCCGGCCTCGCCCGCCACCGCGCGCGCCAGCAGCGTCTTGCCGGTGCCCGGCGCTCCGCTCAGCAGCACGCCGCGCGGGATGCGCCCGCCGAGGCGCACGTACTTGTCCGGGTTCTTGAGGAAGTCGACGATCTCGCTCAGCTCCTCCTTGGCCTCGTCGATCCCGGCCACGTCCTTGAACGTGACCGGCTGCTCGGATCCCTCCACGCGCCGCGCGCGCGAGCGGCCGAACGACATCAGCCCGCCCGGTCCGCCGGCCGCCGCTGCGGCCCGGCGCATCAGGAAGAACAGCAGGCCGATGATCAGCAGCGTCGGGCACGAACCCGACGACCAGGCTCTCGATGAACGACGGCCCGGTGTTGACCGGGTGGGCGTTGATCGTCACGCCCTTGTTCTGAAGCAGGTCGAACAGCTCGTTCTGGTTGGCAAACGACGGGATCTCGGTGGAGAAGTTCGTCGTCGACGGGGCGCCCGAATCGCTCGCCGGGTACTTGACCGCCGCCTTGAACGTCGCCCTGGATCGAGTCGCCGGTGGTCGAGACGTCGCTGACGTTGCCCGCCTGGACCTGGTTCAGGAACGTCGGGGAGTAGGGAACCTGCACTCGCGCCGTTGGGCTCGAGCGCGCGGTTGGAGAGCCACAGGTTCAGTCCGAGCAGCACGGCCACGGCGATCGCCACGATCAGCCACCGCGGGTTCGGCCCCGAGGGCTTTGGCTGGCCGGGCGGGGTGCCGCGACCGTCGGGCGGCGGCGTCACCTTCCAGCCGGGCAGCGACGGCTTCGACTCTCCGGGCCGGTTCGCCGGGGGGGCCGAGCGTCGGTTTGGCTCCTGGGCCACGGTCTGATTGTGACAAGCACCCCGGGTCCTCTTCGCGAATTCATAGACGCTGCTCGATCCGGATGCGGAACGACTCGGCGCCCTCCACGGTCGCGCCGGCCGCCGAGGCCCGGTCGGCCAGCCACCGATCCGAGGTGACCACGCGCACCGCGGCGGGCTGCGGATCGCCCCGGAGCCGCCGGATGATCTCGTCGTCGGCGGCGTCGGCCTTCGGCTTCGGCGCGTGCGCGATCTCGATCACCGTGGAGCGGATCGGCGGCGACGGCGCGCGCTCGAACACCACCGTCACGTCCTCGCCTTCGTGTGCCGCCCACTGCTCGACGATCTTGACCAGCCGCAGCATCGCGCCGTCGCGGTCCCGCCACCAGCCGTCGGGGCGGGTGCCGATCACGTTCATGCCGTCGATCAGCCAGCGCATCTCGTGGTCAAGGCTATTCGTCGGTGCCGGGGCGCCGGCGGGCGCGCTTTCGCTCGGCCTGCCGGCGCTTGGCCTCGCGCCGGCGCTGGACGCGAGGCCTGCGTGGGGCGCGTGGGACGCCGGGTGCGGGGGACGGCGAGCGCGGCGGTGAGGCGGTCCGCGCAGCCGCTCGAGCGCGAGCTCGCGGTTGCGCGCCTGGCTGCGCGCGTCCTGCGCGACCGCGACTACGCGCGGGCCTGCGCGCGCGATCACCCTCCGCTTCTGCTCCTCGGTGAGCGACTGCGACGCGGCCACGTCGAAGATCGCCTCCACGCGCGAGGCGGTCACGTTCGCGTGCTGGCCGCCTGGGCCCGAGGAGCGCGAAGTGCGGATCGCGACCTCGCGGAGGGGGATCGCTGCCATGGCGTCCCAGGAGCATCGGATCGTCCATCCTCGGCAGCGAAGCGGTTACCAGGTCGTGATCGGCGGCGTCCTGGCCATGGTGCGTCCGCGTGAGGCTCGTGCTACCTTGCCGGGCGTAAGGTCGTCCGTGTGGGCGACGTCAAGTAGGTGCAGGTCCGGGGTAGTTGCCGCGTTGCATCCTCCGCGGAAGGGCACTTCAACTACGGAGGAAACGCTCCACCATGCCAACCGGAACCGTCAAGTGGTTCAGCGACGACAAGGGCTTCGGCTTCATCACGCCCGACGAGGGCAGTCGCGATCTGTTCGTGCACCACTCGAACATCAATGCCGACGGCTATCGCTCGCTCGCCGAGGGCGCCAAGGTCTCCTATGAGGAGGAGGCCGGGCCCAAGGGCCCGAAGGCCGTCAACGTACATGAAGATCTAGGGCCGGCGCGGCGCCTGGCCGCGCCCCCGGGTGCGGCCGCAGGCGCCTCGGTTCGCGACGTTTTAACGGCCGCGAGGGGGCGCGGTCCAGACGCCCGCGCCGACCTTTGCGGCACCCCGATGAGCGGGCGCGCAGGGCTTTCGGGTCGCAGCTACCAATCGAGCGTTTGGTAGCAAGCCTGGGTCCAGCCGCGCGTTCGCGTACACTGGGTAAGCAGGTAACCCTGAGGGGCGCTGTGCTATGAGCAAGGCAATCGAAGATCGCGAACGGGTCGTCGTCCGCTTCGCGGGGGACTCCGGCGACGGCATGCAGCTCGCCGGCAGCCGCTTCACCGACGCGACGGCCATGCTGGGCAACGACCTGGCGACGCTGCCGAACTTCCCGGCCGAGATCCGCGCGCCGGCGGGCACGCTGGCCGGCGTCTCCGCCTTCCAGATCCACTTCGCCTCGCGCGACATCCTCACGCCGGGCGACGCGCCCGAACGTGCTCGTCGCCATGAACCCGGCGGCGCTCAAGGCGAACCTGCCCGAGCTCGACCGCGGCGCGACGATCATCGTCAACGAGGACGCGTTCACCAAGCGCAACCTGGACAAGGCCGGCTACGGCGCCAATCCGCTCGAGGACGGCTCGCTCGGCGCCTACCGCGTCCACCGGATCCCGATGACGAGCCTGACCATGCGCGCCGTCGAGTCGATCGAGGATGCCTCCACGCGCGACGCCGGCAAGGCCAAGAACCTGTTCGCCCTCGGCGTGCTCTCGTGGCTCTACGGCCGCCCCACCGACGTCACCGAGAAGTGGATCGAGCAGAAGTTCTCGCGCACGCCGGCCGTGGCCAAGGCCAACCTGGCGGCGTTCAACGCCGGCTGGTCGTTCGGCGAGACGACCGAGCTGCTCGACGTGCAGTACCGCGTCAAGCCCGCCACCGACGCGCGCCCCGGCACCTATCGCAACGTCAACGGCACCACCGCGCTGGCGCTCGGGCTGGTCGCGGCCAGCGTCCGCAGCGAGCTGCCGCTGGTGCTCGCCAGCTACCCGATCACCCCTGCCTCGGAGCTCCTGCACGAGCTCTCGCGCCACGCTCGCTTCGGCGTGACCACGATCCAGGCCGAGGACGAGATCGCGGCGGCCGGCATGGCGCTGGGCGCGGCGTTCGGAGGCCGGCTCGGCGTCACCGCCACGAGCGGGCCCGGGATGGACCTGAAGGCGGAGACGATCGGCCTGGCCGTGGCGCTCGAGCTCCCGATGATCATCGTCGACGTCCAGCGCGCCGGCCCCTCCACCGGAATGCCGACCAAGACCGAGCAGTCGGACCTGCTGATGGCGCTGTACGGCCGCCACGGCGAGTCGCCGCTGCCGGTGCTCGCGCCGAGCACGCCCGGCGGCTGCTTCGACGCCGCGTTCGAGGCGGCGCAGATCGCGATTCGCTACCGGACGCCGGTGATCATCCTGTCCGACAGCTTCCTGGCCTCCTCCTCGGAGCCGTGGCTGGTGCCGGCGCCGGCCGATCTCCCCTCGATCGACCCAGGCTTTGCCGATGCCATCCGACGGGCGACGCCTTCCTCCCCTACAGCCGGGACGAGCGGCTGGCGCGGCCGTGGGCGATCCCGGGGACGCGCGGCCTCCAGCACCGGATCGGCGGGCTCGAGAAGGCCGACGGGACCGGGAACATCTCCTACGACGCGGCCAATCACTCGCGCATGACCGAGCTGCGGGCGGCGAAGGTCGCCGGCATCGCCCGGGACGTGCCGCCGATAGAGGTCGACTCCGAGCCGGGCGCCGAGCTGCTCGTGCTCGGATGGGGATCGAGCGAAGGGCCGATCCGCGCCGGCGTGCGCCGGGCGCGAGAGGCAGGGCACCGGGTCGCGTCTGCGCAGCTGCGCCACCTCAACCCGCTGCCGGCCAATACGGGCGACGTGCTGCGGTCCTTCGACCGCGTGCTCGTGCCCGAGATGAACACCGGTCAGCTCGCGCAGGTGCTGCGGGCCAAGTTCCTGGTCGACGTCGAGTCGTTCTGCAAGGTCCAGGGGCAGCCGCTGTTCAGCGCGGAGATCGAAAATCAGATAGCGGAGCGGCAATGAGCGCCACGGTCGGAGACGAACGGACACGGGGCTGCGCCCCAGCTGACCAAGGCTGACTTCCAGTCAGACCAGGAGACGCGCTGGTGCCCGGGGTGCGGCGACTACGCCGTGCTCGCCGCGGTCCAGCAGTTCATGCCCGAGCTCGGGATCCCGCCCGAGCGGATCGTGTTCATGACCGGGATCGGCTGCGCCGGCCGGTTCGCCTACTACATGGACACCTACGGCATGCACGGCATCCACGGCCGCGCGCCGGCGCTCGCCACCGGCCTGGCCTCCGCGCGCGAGGATCTCTCGATCTGGGTGATCACCGGAGACGGCGACTCACTGTCGATCGGCGGAAACCACCTGATCCACGCGCTGCGCCGGAACGTGCCGGTCAAGATCCTGCTCTTCAACAACCAGATCTACGGCCTGACCAAGGGCCAGGCGTCCCCGACCTCGGAGCTGGGCAAGGTCACCAAGTCAACGCCGTTCGGGGTCGCCGACCATCCCGTTCAACCCGGTGTCCCTGGCGCTCGGGGCCGAGGCGACGTTCGTTGCGCGGACGATCGATCGCGACCGCAAGCACCTGACCGAGGTGCTGCGCGCGGCGGCCCAGCACGAGGGCGCCGCCCTGGTCGAGATCTACCAGAACTGCCCCGTGTTCAACGACGGCGCGTTCGCGGCCCTGACCGACAAGGAGGTCAAGGACCGCAACCAGATCCGGCTCGAGACCGGGCAGCCCATCCGCTTCGGCGAGGACATGAAGTACGGCGTCGTGGCGCGGCCGGACGGCGGCCTCGCGATCGCCGAGGTGGCCAAGGTGGGCGAGGACGGCGCTGGTCCGCCACGATCCGCATCGCGCCGATCCCGGGTTCGCGTTCTCGCTGGCCCGGCTGGCCGAGGACCCGCTGGATCCGACGCCGATCGGGATCTTCCGCTCGGTCGAGCGCCCCGTGTTCGGGCGGACCGGGCGGGTGCGGCCCGAGCCGGCGTCCGAGGAGGAGCTCGGCGGGCTGCTGCTCAGCGCGGACACCTGGACGGTTTCCTGAGGGGATAGGGGGCCGGCGTCCGGCGTCCGCGGGCCGGTTGCGCGGCGTCCAGCCGGCGCGGCGCGTGCCGCTGCGGGAACGACGTCACCGCGCGCCGAATCGTCGAAGCCGAGTTTGCCGCGCTGGACGCGATCCTCGGTCTCGGCACTCGGTCGCGAGCGGCGCGGTCGAGCGCGAGCGGCTCGTCCGGCCGCGCGCGCGGCTACGCCACGTGGCCGCCGTCGGGCTCGAGCGGCAGTCCCGCGGCCGCCCACTCGAGCAGCCCGCCGGCCATGTTGTGGGCGTCGAACCCGGCCTGGCGGAAGGCCTCGGCGGCCATCGCCGAGCGGCTGCCGCTGCGGCAGTAGAACACGATCGGCTCCTCACGGGAGATCGTGTCCGCCTGGCCGCGCGAGCTCGCCGAGCGGGACCAGGCGGCCGCCGGCGATCCGGCCCGCCTCGTACTCCTCGGGCTCGCGCACGTCGACGAGCTGGATGCCGCCGTGCTGCGAGGAGCTCGGCAACATCCTGCGGGCTGTAATCGCTCTCCATGAGGGCCGAGGCTAGCGTGGGCGAGGCCATGCCAGCGCTCAAGGCCGCGCGGCGCGGGGCCGATGCAGACCCAGGTTGCGACATCCGTCGTCGATCTTCGATAGGCTGCCGCGCCGACAAAGTAAATAGACCCAGCCGAATCCCAGATGCTCCTGGCATCTGGGAGCGGGGAACCCGATGGGGCCATCTGGCCTCGCGGGGCGAATCGCCGGAGTTCCGGCGTAGCGCGACTCTTTCAGCGCGAGCCCGACAGCTAACCCCGTAGGCGCGAGAAAGAGAAGGGGTTCTCTTGTCGTATCCAGTCCTCGCACGTGCGACTCGCTTGGCCGGCGCGGTCGTGCTCGCGGCGCTGCTCATTCCGACTTCATCGGGCATGGCGGCCTCGAACAGCAGCAGCACCCAGGGCTCCGGCGGAGCCGGTATCGGTGGGAGCTCGACGTCTCAGACGAAGAAGACCACGAAGAAGAAGAAGAAGACCGCGAAACCGCGGAGTTCGAAGAAGACCGACGGATGCTCCGACGGGAGACTCCAACCACCTCGGGGACCGGGTGCTGCGCCCGGGCATGAGCGGCCATGACGTCCGCGTACTCCAGGACTACCTCACGATCGCGGGATACCCCACCTCGATCGACGGCGACTACGGGCCGGCCACCAAGACGAACGTCCTCGCCTTCCAGCGCGCGCAGGGCTTCAGCGCCAACGGCGTGGTCACGGTCACGGTGGAGAAGGCGCTCCGGGCGGTCGTGGCCAAGGCCGACGCGGCGCCGGCGACCGGGACGACCCGGATCAACTCGGACGGCACCGCCACCGCTCCGGCCGGCGCGCCGAGCGTGGTCCAGGAGGCCGTCGCCGCCGCCAACCAGATCATCGACACGTCCTACTGCTACGCGGGCGGCCACGGGAGCTGGAAGTCGAGCTGCTACGACTGCTCCGGGGCGGTGGGCTACGTGCTACACGGCGCAGGCCTTCTCTCCTCGCCCGAGCCCTCGGGCACGATGGAGTCCTACGGCAGTCCTGGCCCAGGCAAGTGGATCACGATTTACGCTGACTCCGGCCACGCGTTCATGGTGATCGGAGGCCGGGCGTTCGACACCGCTGACTACGGCGGTCCGAACGTCCCGTCCGGGACCGGTCCGCGGTGGCGGTACCAACCCCACGGGCAACCTGGCCGACGGCGGGAACTACATCGTCCGCCACCCGACGGGCTACTAGCGCGCGCAACCGCCGCCGCGCGGCGGCGGCATCACCGGCTGAACGGCGCTCCCCACCGGGGAGCGCCGTCGTTAGCAGGCGCGATCACTGGTGATCTAGGATCAGTGCATGTCCGCGCGTGGTGAGATCGAATGATCATCCCGCCGGCGCGGCGAATCCTGCTGTCGGCGTTCGCGGCGCTCACGCTGGGTCTGGGCGTGGTCAGCTTGGTCTGGGGCTTCAGCGCGTCCTTCCCGGTCCGGCTGCTGCAGGGCATCGCGGTGTTCGGCGCCGGCGCGGTGATCATCGGGGGCGCGGTCGTGGCCACGATGATCCGGCTGGCCGGGTGGCGCGACCCGGAGTCGGACTTCGAGGCGATCGTACGGCGCGCGGAGCGGCTCGCGGCCGACGGGGAGGATGGCTACGTCGAGGACGACGAGCTCGACGACGATGAGCAGCTGTTCGATCCTCATGACGAGGAGGACTTCAAGGCCCTGGTGCGCTCCGCGATCGACGAGCTCCCGCTCGAGTTCCACCGCGCGCTCGAGCATGTCGCGGTCGTCGTCTCAGACGGCGGCCGGCGCCGGCGCGCCTACGGCCTGTACCAGGGCGACACGGTGGCGCGCGACTACTTCCACGACCGGATCGTGATCTTCCGAGACACGCTGGTACGCGACTTCGGGCACGATCCGGCACTGCTCAAGGCCCAGGTCATCCGCACCCTGCGCCACGAGCTCGCCCACCACCTGGGGTGGGACGAGAAGGGCGTGCGCGGGCTCGGGCTGTAGCTACCTCCGGGGCCGGGCCATCTAGGATGCCCTCGGGGCCGCACGGAGCGGCCTCACGTTTGACTACCCAGGAGCGATACGCATGCCCGAAGCAGTGATTGTCGACGCCATCCGCACGCCCATCGGCCGGGCGGGCAAAGGCTCGCTGAAAACGGTCCGCGCCGACGATCTGGCGGCGATCCCGATTCGCGCGCTGATCGAGCGCAACCCCGAGGTCAACTTCTCCGAGACCGTCGACGTGCTGATGGGCGCCGCCTCCGGCGTCGGCGAGCAGGGCTACAACGTCGGGCGCAACGCCGCGCTGCTCTCCGGTCTCGACCACCACGTGCCCGCGTGCACGGTCAACCGGTTCTGCGCCTCGTCGCTCATGACCATCCGGATGGCCTCCCACGCGATCAAGGCCGGCGAGGGCGATCAGTACATCGCCGCCGGCGTCGAGGCCGTGTCGCGGGCCGGGCTGGGGGCCGGGATGATGGAAGAGGCCAAGCACCCGAACCTGAACGGCCAGAACGGCGCCGCCTATGACGTCTACATCTCGATGGGCCTGACGGCGGAGAACGTGGCCGAGCGCTGCCACGTCACGCGGGAGCAGCAGGACGAGTGGGCGGTGATCTCGCAGAACCGCGCGGTCGAGGCCCGCGACTCGGGCCACTTCGACGCGGAGATCGTCTCCGTCACCGTTCCGGCGCACAAGGACAAGGACAAGGAGGGCAACGAGATCGACGTCGCCGAGACCGTCGTCGACAAGGACGACGGTCCGCGCGCCGGGACGACGATGGAGGTGCTCGGCAAGCTCAAGCCGGCCTTCCGCGAGAACGGCACCGTGACCGCCGGCAACGCCTGCCCGCTCAACGACGGCGCGGCGGCCGTGCTCGTCATGTCGGCCGACAAGGCGGAGCGCCTGGGGCTGAAGCCCCGCGCCCGGATCATCGCGTCGACGGTGGCGGCGATCCGGCCCGAGATCATGGGCCTCGGCCCGATCCCGGCGATCAAGGCGCTGCTCGAGCAGACCGGGATGTCGATCGACGACATCGACATCGTCGAGATCAACGAGGCGTTCGCGGCGCAGATCGTGCCCTGCCGGGACGATCTGGGGATCCCCGAGGAGAAGCTCAACCCGTTCGGCGGCGCGATCGCCCTCGGCCACCCGTTCGGGATGACCGGCGCCCGGATCATGACCACGCTGCTCAACGGCCTCGACAAGCTGGGCGGCCGCTACGGGATCGAGTCGATGTGCGTGGCCGGCGGGATGGGCCAGGCGATGCTGGTCGAGCGGCTCACGTAGGCGCGGGACGGAGCTTGAGCGCGGGCGCGCGGCACGGATGCCGCGCGCAACCGGCCCCATGGATGCCAGGCGAAGCCTGGCCCCATAGTCTACGTCGGGGGCATCCGCAGCGCCCCGTCCAACCGGATCACCTCGCCGTTGAGCATCTCGTTCTCGACGATGTGCGCGGCCAGCGCCGCGAACTCGTCGGGGCGGCCGAGGCGCGAGGGGAACGGGACGGCCTCGCCGAGCGCCGCGCGGCTCGGCTCGGGCAACCCGGCCAGGAGCGGGGTGTCGAACGTCCCCGGGGCGATCGTGCACACGCGGATGCCGGCGCTCGACAGATCGCGCGCCGCGGGGAGGGTCATGCCGACGATCCCGCCCTTCGAGGCCGAGTAGGCGATCTGCCCGATCTGGCCGTCGAAGGCGGCGATCGAGGCGGTGTTGATGCACACGCCGCGCTCGCCGGCGGAGGTCGGCTCGTTCGAGAGCATCGCCGCCGCGGCGAGGCGGAGCACGTTGAACGTCCCGATCAGGTTGACGCGCAGGACGCGCTCGAACGGCTCGAGCGCGTGCGGGCCGCGCCGGCGCGCGGTGCGCTCGGCCCAGCCGATGCCGGCGCAGCAGACCGAGATGCGCAGACCCTCCGGGATCTCGATGGTGTCGGGATCGGTGACGTCGGCCCGGACGAACCGCGCACCGAGCTCGGAAGCCAGCGCGGAACCCCGCTCCTCGTTCAGGTCGGCGATGACCACCTCGGCGCCGCCGGCGTGACAGCCGGCGCGCCGTGGCCTCGCCCAGGCCGGACGCGCCGCCGGCCACGAAGGCGACGGCGCCGTCAATCCGCACGGGCGCCCAGGGACAAGGCGAACAGCCCGTCGGGGTCGGTGTACCAGCGGTGGAGGCGCAGCCCGGCGGAGCGGAAGTCCTCCTCCACGCGCGCGCGGGTGAACTTCGCGCTGATCTCGGTGCGGAGCTCCTCGCCGGCGGCGAACTCGACTCGCAGGCCGAGGTCGCCGATCAGCACGCTGCACGGGCGGCGCGAGCGCAGCCGCATCTCCATCCACTCGTGGCGGCGATCGAAGAACGCCACGTGGTCGAACGCCTCGGGAACGAAGTCGGCGTCGAGCTCGCGATTGATCACGTGAAGGACGTTGCGGTTGAACTCGGCCGTGACACCCTGGGCGTCATCGTATGCGGCCTCGATCACGGCCGGGTCCTTGACCAGGTCCGTGCCGAGCAGGAGACGGTCCTCGGGGCCCAGCAACCCACCGATCGAGCGCAGCAGGCCGCGCCGCGTACCGGGCGGGAAGTTGCCGATCGTCCCCCCGAGCAGGGCCACGATCCGCGGGACGCCGTCGGCGCGCGGTAGGCGATCGAGGTGGCGCTGGAAGTCCCCGACCACGCCGTGGACGTGGAGGCCGTCGTACTCGTCGACGAGCTGGCAGGCCGCCTCGGCGACCACGCTCTCGGACACGTCGAACGGGACATAGCGCCGTAGCGTTTCCGCCCGCTCCATCGCTCCCAGGAGCACCCGCGCCTTCTCGGCCGAGCCGGATCCGAGCTCGACCAGCTCGCCCGCGCCGGTCTCGGCCACGATGGCCCCAGCCTGCGCCTCCAGGATGGCGCGCTCGGTACGGGTGGGGTAGTACTCCGGCAGCTCGCAGATCCGCTCGAACAGCTCCGATCCCCGCGCGTCGTAGAAGTGCTTGGGCGGCATCTCCTTGAACGGCCGGGTCAGCCCGTCGAGGACGTCGTTGGCGAGCGAGCGCTCTTCGGTCTCCGAGAGCCACGACTCGATTCGGACCTGGGTCTCGTCGAGGACTGTCTTCATGTCAAACGTCCCTTGCTATCCGGATGCCGGAGAAGATCTGGCGGCGCTGCGGGTAGTCCCAGTTGCGGAACGTGGGCGTGATCACGCGGGCGCGGGTGGCCCACGATCCACCCCGCAGCACCTTGTAGTCGGAGCCGAAGAACACCTCCGAGTACTCGCGGTAGGGGTAGGCGACGAACCCGGGGTAGCCGTCGAAGTCACTCGACGTCCACTCCCAGACGTCCCCGATCATTCCCAGGCATCCGTACGGAGAGGCGCCGGCGGGGTGTGCGCCGGCGGGTGCCGGACCGCAGCCGAGCTGGTCCACGTTGGCATGGACTCCGGGAACCGGTGGATCGTTCCCCCACGGAAACGCTCGCGCGTGCCCCGCCTGCTGATCCCAGGTCGCCGCCTTCTCCCACTCGATCTCAGTGGGGAGCCGAACCCCATGAGCGCGGGCAAAGGCGTCGGCCTCGAACCAGGAGACGTGGACGACGGGGCGGTGCGGGTCGAGTGGCTCGAGCGTGCCCAGGCGCCACTCGGCGGCATGATCCGCCGTCCACCCTCCAGGTCGAGTGATGTCGTACTGCTCCTTCCAGTGCCAGCCCTCGTCGGACCACCACTCGCGGCGCTCGTAGCCGCCGCCCTCGGTGAACGTCAAGTAGGTGGCGTTGGTGATCGGCGTGCAGCCGATCAGGTAGCTGCGCACGTCGGTGCGGTGGTGGGGTCGCTCGTTGTCGTACGCGAAGACGTCCGGCGGCGCTCCGAGCGTGCACTCGCCGGCGGGGACCGCGACGAGCTCGAGCCCGGTCAGAGCGGGAGCCGGCGCGGGCGGAGGCTCCCTGCGGCCGCGAAGCCAGTAGTCGTCGAGGCGGGCGAGCTGAAGCGTCTGGAACATCGTCTCGTTGTGCTGATGCTCGTGGCGCAGGACCATCTCGGGGATCGTCGCGTCCTCGAGGCCGCGCTCCTCGATCACTGCAAGTGAGCGCTCCCGGGTTTCCGCCATGTACTCGCGCGCGCCCCCGGCGCGAAGGAAGGGGAGCTCGCCCCGCCCGGCGCGGGGCGTCTCGAACGCGTCGTAGACGTCGGCCAGCTCGTCACGCAGGAGCGGCAGGCCGCCGAAGCGGTGCGCCAGCCACAGGTCCTCGAACGCGGCGATGTGCCCGAGGTCCCAGACGAGCGGGCTCATCAGCGTCGAGTGGACGCGCTCGAGGTCCGCGTCGGTGACGCCGGCCACGATCGCACAGGTCCGCTCGCGCGCCTCGCGCAGATCCGCGATGGCATCCGCCGCAGTCGTGGGCGCCGCGGCTGCGCTCGGGCTGCTCATCCGACTCATTTTCCCATGGGCGGGATAACCGCGCGGTTAAAAATCTCAGCGCAGCGCGTAGCGCAGGAACAGGGAGCCCGCGTCCTCGAGCAGCCACACCAGCTCGAGCGGGCCGAGCTCGGGCAGCTCCGGGCCACCGGTTATGGCGGGCCCGGTCCCGCCGCCGACCAGCTTCGGCTCGAGCGTCAGGAACAGCTCGTCGACGAGGCCCTCCTGCAGGAGCGACCCGAACACCAGCGGGCCTCCCTCACACAGCAACGCGCGGACGTCGTGCTCGCGGCGCAGGTGGCGCATCATCGTGGTCAGCGTGAGCCGCCCCGGATCGAGGCACACCACCTCCACCTGGGCGCGGCACCGCGACACGTCGAGGTCGTTCGGCGTGAACACGATCACGCGGGCCTCGGGCTCGTCGAACAGGGGTATGTCGAGCGGGATCGCGCCGGCGCGCGAGATCAGGCAGGCCAGCGGCTCGGGCGCCAGGCCGGACGCGGCGCGGCGCCGGCGGCGCTCGGGGTCGCGGACGAGCCGGCCGTAGCGCTCGGTGCGCATCGTCCCGGTGCCGGCGAACACCGCGTCGACGCGCTCGCGCAGGCCATGGAAGATCGCGCGGTCGCTCATGCCGCCGAGCTGGCCCGAGCGGCCCTTGAACGCCGCGCGCCCGTCGGCGCTGGCGACGAAGTTGACGATCGTGTACGGCCGGTGCGGCCCCGCCCTGGCCACCAGGTTCAGCGACGAGATGACCTCGCCCACCGTCCGCGTGGCGGGCGCCGGCAGCAATTCGCGCAGCTCGATGTCCGGACCCGGCCGCTGAGGGGACGCCACGCGGCGACGCTAACAGACGGCGGCGCTCACGCCGGTCAACCCCACGCGCGGCCGCGCGGCACCGGTGGCGCGCTTTGCGAGGCTTGAAACAGTTAGGCTGCGCGGCGATGCACTTCCGGGACATCGATCGGGGGGAGCTGATCGCCATCGTCGGCGGGATCGTGCTCGGGCTCTCGCTGTTCCTGGCCTGGTACTCGCTCGGGAACGTCAACACCACGATCAACTCGTGCAAGGGCCCGAACGGCAGCTGCACGGGGTGGCAGGCGCTGCAGATCCTGCGCTACCTCCTGCTCGCCGCCGCGGTCGCGCCGTTGATCCTGACCTACATCATCATCCGCGGCCACGGCCTGGGCTGGCCGCGCGGTGAGGTGACGGCGCTGATCGCGCTCGTCACGCTGACGATGGTGCTGTTCCGCGGCCCGATCAGCAAGCCCGGCTCGCCCCGGACGCAGATCGGCCTGTCGCTCGGCTGGTACGTCGCCCTGATCGGGGCGCTGCTGATCCTCGTCGGCTCGGTCTACCGCTCCCAGGAGACCGCGGCGAGACGGAAGCCGCCCGGGGTGCTGTGAGCGGCGACGGCGACCACGCTCGCCCCGACCGCAACCTGGCCCTCGAGCTCGTCCGGGTGACCGAGGCCGCCGCGCTGGCGGCGGCGCGGATGGTCGGGCGTGGCGACAAGGAAGGGGCCGACCAGGCCGCCGTCGACGCGATGCGCAACGTGCTCGACTCGGTCTCGATGGACGGCGTCGTCGTGATCGGCGAGGGCGAGAAGGACGAGGCACCGATGCTCTTCAACGGCGAGCAGATCGGTGACGGCACGCCGCCCGAGGTGGACGTGGCGGTGGATCCGCTGGAGGGGACGCGGCTGACCGCGCTCGGGATGCCCAACGCGATCGCGGTGATCGCGCTGGCCGAGCGCGGGACGATGTTCAACCCCGGGCCGATCGTGTACATGGAGAAGATCGCCGGCGGCCCGGAGATCGCCGACCTGCTCGACCTCGACCGGCCGCTGCCCGAGACCTTGAAGCTGGTCGCCGAGCGCAAGGGGATCGAGATCCGCGACGTGATGGTGGTGATGCTCGACCGCGAGCGCCACCACGAGGCGATGCGGGCGGTGCGCGAGGTCGGGGCCCGGGTCAGGCTGATCACGGACGGCGACGTCGCCGGCGCGATGCTCGCGGTATCCGACGATACGCCCGTGGACCTGCTGTGGGGGATCGGCGGCACGCCGGAGGGCGTGATCTCGGCCGCGGCGATCAAGTGCATCGGCGGACAGCTGGTCGGCCGCCTGTGGCCGCGCGACGACGAGGAGCGCTCGGAGGCCGAGAACGCCGGCTACGACCTCTCCGGCGTGCTCACCTGCGACGACCTGGTCGCCGGCGAGGACGTGTTCTTCTCCGCGACCGGCGTCACCGACGGGGACGTGCTGCAGGGCGTCCGCTACCAGGGCGGTCGCGGCGCCACCACCGAGTCGCTGGTGATGCGCTCGCGCTCGGGCACGGTCCGCCGGATCTCAGCGCGTCACGACCGGTCAGAAGCTCCGGACGCTGACCGGCGTGCGCTACGGCTGATCGGCCGGCTGCCGGGCGGCGGCTGTGGATGAGGCGCCGTTCGGGGCGGAGCCGTGCGGCTCGAGCGGGTTGTCGGCGCCGGCCGGCCCGCCGCGCGAAGCGGCCCACCTTCGACTTGGCCAGGTCGAGCCTGGCCAGCGAGCGCAGGAACGCGTGGGTCACCAGCACGTGGATCGAGGACTGCGTCGCCTCGTACACCGGCAGGCTGAAGCCGGCGGCGATCGACGGGTAGAAGTTCGCCACCTCGACCTCGATGCGCAGCTTCCCGGCACCGTCCGCCGGCGAGTCGAGCCGGCGCGCGTCGAGCGCCAGGAAGCCCGAGCCGCGGCCGGCCCGCGCCACGAGCAGCCCTCCCAGGATCTCCCAGCGCACGCCGGCGTGACCGGGCTCGAGCACGTACTCGGGCGCCGCGAAGCGCAGCAGCGTGAGCGGCCGCGCCACCAGCACCACCCTCCGCTCGTTCTCCCCGTAGACGACGCGGATCAGCCCGAGCGTCACCCGCGAGAGGAAGCGCCAGTAGGTGCGGGCGAGGTTCTCGACCTGCGTCGGGTTCCAGAGCTGCTCGAGCCGGCTCTCGGGCATCGTCAGCTCGGCGGACTGGACCGAGCGCACCGCGCCGTTGTCGGCGACCACGGTCGAGTGACGGGGCGAGACGATGACCGCCTGGGCCGGGAGGTGCGACTTGCGATGGCGCCGTGTGACCATCAGCCCGATCAGCACCACGAAGAGCAGGAAGGATGGGATCATCGGTCTGGATTCTGCCCACTCCCGGGCGTTGTTATCCCGGAAGCGAGGCGAGCTTCACAGTAGTGCCCGCCGCCACCTCGCCCTCGCCCGGCGGGATCATGGCCAGCGCGTCGGCGCCGAGCAGCGAAGTCATCATGTGAGACCCCTGGGGGCCGTTGGGGACCGCCAGGACCTTGCCGTCGCGGCGCTCGAGGCGGACCCGGACCGCCTGTTCGCGCCGGCGGTTGCGCGCGACAGGCGCGCCGAGTGATGGCCTCGGCGTCCGCGAGCGCCTCCACGGGAGCTCCCTGCAGCGCGGTGAGCGCCGGGTGCGCGAACAGCGAGAACGTCACATACGCCGACACCGGGTTGCCGGGCAGCCCGAACACCAGCTTCTCGCCGTAGGTCCCGAACCAGGTGGGGCCGCCCGGCTGAAGCGAGACGCGCCAGAAGCGCTCCTGCGCCCCGAGCGCGGCGAGCGCCGGCTTGACGTGGTCGTGCGGTCCGACCGACACGCCGCCCGAGATGACCAGCACGTCGGCCTCGGCGAGGGCTTCTCGCAGGGCGGCCTCGGTGGCGCCGCGGTCGTCGGGGAGCCGTCCGGACGGCGCGGTGCTCGCACCGGCGCGTCCCGCCAGCGATACCAGCATCGGCCCGTTGGAGTTGTGGATCTCGCCCGGCCCGAGCGGCTCGCCCGGGTCGCGCAGCTCGTCGCCCGTGCAGAGGACGCGGACGCGCGGCCGGCGCGCCACCGCGACCTCGGCCGCCCCGGCCGCCACGGCGGCGCCGAGCTCGGCCGGCCGCAGCCGGGTTCCCTTCGTGAGGATGGTGGCGCCCGGCGGACATGTCCTCGCCGGCGCCGCGGACGTTCTCGCCCGGCACGACGGCGGCGTTGACGCGGACCTCGTCGCCTTGCCGTTCGGTGTCCTCCTGGCGGATGACCGCGGTGGCGCCGGCGGGAACCGCGGCGCCGGTGGAGATGCGGATCGCCTCGCCGTCGCCGACGGCGCGGTCGGAGGGGGTCCCGGCGCGGGACTCTCCGGTGATCCGGAGCGTGCGCCCGGCGGGGCCGGCGATCACCGCGTAGCCGTCCATCGCCGAGCACGGGAAGGGGGGGACGTCCCCGGTCGCGCGGACGTCGTCGGCGAGGACTCGGTCGAGCGCGTCGGCGACGGGTATGTCCTCGGTGGGCAGCGGATGGACCGCGGCGAGCACGGCTTCGCGCGCCTCAGAGATGGTCAAAAGCGGTCGAGACATAGCGCAGAACATTTTTGCCGCTCGATGCGTTCTTCCAATACTCGCGAAAGGTGATAAAAGGCCGCCAAGGAAAGGTGTAAAGGCCGCAAATGTACCCCGGATCCCCCCGACCGCGCCGCGCGCGGCCGGTCGCTGAACTACCCCTACGTCAGCTCCTCGCCCGAGTCGAGGAACTGACCAAAGGCTGGCTGCTCGCGCTGATCGAGGACGCGCCGCTGGACCAGGCGGGCGCGATCCTGACCGCCGGGCTGGTCCGCGAGGGTCCGCGGCTGATCGAAGGCGTCCTGCGCGCCCTGACCGACGACGAGGAACTGCGGGCGCTGGATCGCGGCGGGCAGACCGGCCGCCTGGTGTTCCAGGCGGGCGAGCTCGCCGGCGCCGCCGATTCCGAGGGCGCGGTGCGCGCCATCGACGCCCTGGGCGCGGTGATCTGGAGCGCGGCGCTGCCCGAGCTGCCCTACGCCGAGGGTGACCAGGTGGCGCGGCTGGCCGAGCGCCTGGCGGTCGTCCTGCGGGAGGTGCGGGCGGCCGCGGTCCGGCGGTACGCCGCCTCGGAGGGCCAGGGGCCGCCGGGGGGCGCGGGTCCGGGCGCGGCGCCGGCGGCGAGGCGGGTGCTGCGTCCAGTCCACGGTGGCGGCACGGGGGAGCCCGCGCCGGGTCGGCCCCGAGCCGACGGGGCCGGCCGCGTTGCCCCGCAGCCGGTCGGGCGCAGCCCAGAGCCGCCCGCGTATGGCCGCAGAGCCGGCCGGGGAGCCGGCGCCGGCCGGGCCCACGTACGGCCCGGAGCCGGATCGAGAGCCGGCGGCGCGCGGTATCTCGGTCGCGGACGAGCCCGACGCCGAGATCGCGGACGCGCCGCTGGAGCCGGCGCACGACGAGCTGTGGGTGCGGGCGCTCGACGAGGAGATCGAGCGCTCCCGGCACACCGGGATAACGCTCGCCCTGCTGCTCGTCGAGCTCGAGGAGGCCGACCGGATCCGGACGGTGGAGGACACGAGCGAGATCGGGGCCAGCTTCGGCGCCTTCGCCCAGGCGATGCGGACGGCCCTGCGCCGGCGGGACATCCTCGCCTGCGAGACCGATACGCGGGCCTGGGTCGTGGCCCGCGACACGATGCGCACGGGCGCCCAGTCGCTCGGCGGGCGCATCGCCGGCGCGGTCCAGGCGGCCGAGCCGTGGCGCGGCGCGCCGCTCACCGTCACGGTCGGCGTGGCCGTGCTGGGCGAGGACGGTCAGAACCGCGAGGCGCTGATGGGGGCTGCCGAGCAGGACCGCTTCGCGGCGGCGGCGACTGGGACGCCGGTGCTGGGCGGGATGCCCAACGGGGAGGGTCAGGGTCCGCCGCCGGACCCGTGGGCGAGCTGAGGCGCCGGCGCGCTCAGCCGGGGTCTCTGAGCGCCGGCCAACCCGGCCCGATCAGCCGGGGGACGGGAGTGAGACGGCGCCGATCGAAGTCGTGCCGCTGATCCGGAGCGCCTTGGCCGTGGCCATCGTGAGGTCCCAGTCGGCTCCGTGGGCGTAGGGCCCGCGGTCGATCACCGGCACCGTGATCGTGCGGCCGTGCCAGTAGATCGCCACCGGCGTCCCGCACTTCAGCGTCCGGTTGGCCACTCCCACCGTGGTCTTGCGCAACACCTGGCCGCAGGCCGTCTTGTGGCCCCAGAAACCCGGGCCCGTAGATCGTCGCCAGCGAGGAGCGGTACACGGTCACGGTCAGCGTGGGGGAGGCCGGGGCTCCGCGCGGTGCGGAGCCGGCGATCACTGCCCGGATCGCGAACCGGCCGATGTGGTTGGCGCGCCAGAGCACCGAGAAGGAGCCGTCGGACGCGACGGTGGCCTGAGCGGTCGATGCCCACTGCCAGCCGGTCTCGTGGCCGTTGCGCTGGATCTCGATCGTGTCGCCGCTGTCGGCGCGAGGAACGGAGCCGGTGAAGCGCACCTGGTTGCTCAGGAACGCCGAGGCCGCGGTGACGATCGTCATCCCGTTGCCGCTCGCGCTCACGGTCGTGTTGCCCGGCTGCGACTGCGCGGCCGGGGAGGAGCTGCCGGCGTTGGTGGAGTTGCTCGACCCGCTGGGGGCCAGCCCTCCGCCGCCGGACGCGGCGATGCCGGCGGCCGGCACGGCCAGCACGGCGATCAGCGCCAGCGCTATGGCAAGAAATGCAATGGCACGACGACTCACGTCAGATTCGTCCTGTCCTATCGGTGTCTGCCTACGAGGTGAGCTGACGGGCTCGCGCTGGTGTAGCGCTACGGTCCTTTGCGGGACCGATTCGCCCCTGCGGACCTGACGGACCGCAAGTGGTTCCCCCGTCGACCCTCCGCGGACGGAGAGCCGTTCGGCTTGAACGGCGCGGAAGTATACGTAACGCCGCGACGGATGGCGCGCCGGGCGCCCGGGTTGCGCCCGTCGCCCGGGCTGAGGGTCAGGGCTTGGGCAGGCGCGACACGGCGTTGCGGAGCGCGCGGGCGCTCACGCGTCAGGCCGATCTCCGCCAGCTCGGCGGCGGCCTGGACGGCCGTGCTGATGATGTCCGCGCCCGTCGCCGGCGCCGGCTTGCGCGAGCGGGGCTTCGGGGGCGTGCCCGCCGGCTGCGGCGGCTGGCGCAGGCGCTCGGCGCGGGGCTTGGGGCGCGAGCGTGGGGGGCGGGCTGAGCGGGGCGCGGGTGGCGTGGTGGCGCGTGGCGGCTTCCGGCGGGGCCGGCGGGGCCGCGGGCTTGGCGGGCGCCTTCGCGCGCGGGCTTGGGCTTGGCCGGCTTCCGAGCGGCGGCGCGCGGCAGGCTTCGCCGGGGCCGACGCCGGCGCCTGTGCCTCGGCCGTTGGCTCCTCGACGCGGTTGGCGCGCGGTTCCTGGGTGGCGCTGCCGTTGCCCTCGCCCGGCGTCTTTCCGGCGCGCTTTTCGCTGCGGCGGTGCGGCCGGGTCCGGGGCAGGGCGCTCAGGACCTCTGAGGGGCGCTTTTCGCTCATCTTCTCCACATCATCGCGCACTCCCCGGATCGGCGTCCTCGGGGCGGCGGAGCGCGCACTACATTAGGAGACGATTATGCGACCTCGGTCGCGGCTCGGCGCGGCTACATTCGCTTCGCATTGAAACGATCGCGCGGGTAGTACGTATTTGTGCCAGGCGCGGCGCTGCGGCAGCCGACGCCGGACGTTGGACCGAGGTCCCAGACCCCCGGCGGTGTCGTTGACTTCAAAAAATATAGCGCCTATACTCGATGCGTATGTTTGAGTGGCGGGCGTGCGCCCTGAGGGCGCGGCCGGTTACCGATCCTCAGCGCAGGGCAGGGTTGCGCACGACGAAAACGGGATGACATGTCAGTAGCGGAACTGCAAGAACTCGAAGAGATCAAGGGCCTTGTCACCCGCGGTCAGCAGCTCGGCGTCCTCACCTACGCCGAGATCGCGACCGCCGTGGGCGAGCTGGATCTCGACGAGGCTGACGTCGAAGAGCTGCACGGATTCCTGGAGCGGGCCGAGATCGAGCTCGTCGAAGAGGTCGATCCGGCGCTGGCCGCCGCCGAGGTGGAGCGCGCGCCGGACAAGCGAGGCCGACGCAAGCCGAAGACGGCGCTCGACCTCAAGCCGGACATGACGACCGATTCGCTTCAGCTGTTCCTGAAGGACATCGGGAAGGTCCGCCTGCTCACGGCGCAGGAGGAGGTCGACCTGGCCAAGCGCATCGAGCGCGGCGATCTCGACGCCAAGCAGAAGATGGTCGAGTCGAACCTGCGGCTCGTCGTCTCCATCGCCAAGAACTACCGCAACCAGGGCCTGCCGTTCCTCGACCTCATCCAGGAGGGGACGCTCGGCCTCGTCCGCGCGGCCGAGAAGTTCGACTACCGCAAGGGCTTCAAGTTCTCCACGTACGCCACCTGGTGGATCCGCCAGGCGATCGCCCGCGCGCTGGCCGACAAGGCGCGCACGATCCGCATCCCGGTCCACGTGGTCGAGAAGCTCAACAAGATCGGACGCGCCGAGCGCAAGCTGGTGACCGAGCTGGGACGCGAGCCCACGGCCGAGGAGATCGCCGAGGTGACGGGGATCGAGCCGGAGGAGGTCGAGTCGATCAAGCGCTCCGCGCAGGCCCCGGTCTCCCTGGAGAAGCCGGTGGGCGACGAGGAGGAGTCCGAGTTCGGCCAGTTCATCGCCGACGAGCGGGCCGAGTCCCCGTATGAGCGCGCGGCCGAGATCCTGACCAAGGAGGCCCTGCGCGAGGCGCTCGAGAACCTGAGCTACCGCGAGCGGCGCGTGCTCGAGCTCCGCTACGGCCTCGGCGGCGAGCACCCCCGCACGCTGGACGAGGTCGGGCGCACGTTCAACGTCACCCGCGAGCGGATCCGCCAGATCGAGAACCAGTCGCTCAAGAAGCTTCAGTCGCTCGCCGAGGCGCAGAAGCTCCGCGACGTCGCGTAGCTGGGGCCGGGCTTCGCCCCGCGCCCCGGGCGCGTGGGATAAAACTGCGGCGATAGTCCGAGTTTCATCCCAGGCGCCCGCTTTGGCCCGGCGTCCACGGCGTGGCCTCCGCTCAAGCCGCGGCGCCCCCGGTCGATCCATACCGGACGATGTTGGACCTGCACGACGCGCTCGAGTACACGGTCAAGATCGGTGGTTCGGACCTGCACCTGAAGGTGCCGGCGCGTCCGCTCGCCCGCATCCACGGCAAGCTTCAGCCCGTCCTCGAGTTCGGCGAGCTCAAGCCCGAGGACACCGAGCGCGTGCTGCGCGAGATGCTGGCCGAGCACCCGGAGAAGCTCGAGGCGTTCGACACCGAGAACGAGATCGACTTCTCGTACTCGATCCAGGACCTCTCGCGCTTCCGCGTCAACGCCTTCCGCCAGCGCGGCTCGGTCTCGATCGTGGCCCGCGTGATCCCCTACGCCGTGAAGACGGTCGAGGAGCTCGGGCTGCCCGAGGTGATCCGCGACCTGGCCGAGGAGGAGCGCGGGCTGATCCTGCTCACGGGCACCACCGGCTCCGGTAAGTCGACCACGCTGGCCGCGATCATCGACCACATCAACGAGACGCGGGCGAGCCACATCGTCACGATCGAGGACCCGATCGAGTACCTGCACAAGGACCGCAACTCGATCATCAACCAGCGCGAGGTGGGGATGGACACCGCCTCCTTCAGCCGCGCCATGCGCCGGGTGCTGCGCCAGGACCCCGACGTGATCCTGATCGGCGAGATGCGCGACGAGGAGACCGTGCGCACCGCCCTGTCCGCCGCCGAGACCGGCCACCTCGTCCTCTCCACGGTCCACACCCTGGACGCCTCCGAGAGCATCAACCGCATCCTCGACTTCTTCCAGCCCCACGAGCAGGGCCAGGCGCGCGCGATGCTCGCCGGCACGCTCAAGGGCGTCGTCTCCCAGCGCCTCGTCCCCACGCCCGACGGCACCGGACGCGTCGCGGTGTGCGAGATCCTGCGCGTCACCGGCCGGGCCAAGGACATGATCACCGACCCGGACCAGACCGACCGCCTGCGCGAGGTCATCTCCGAGGGCGAGTACTACGGGATGCAGACCTTCGACCAGGCGCTGCTCAAGCACTTCCAGGCGGGCCGCGTGTCGATGGACGACGCGCTCCGCGTGGCCACCAGCCCGCACGACTTCAAGCTGCTCGTCGCCGGCGACGGCCGCACGTCGACCTCGATGGCCGACGTGGGCGAGGCCGCCGCGCGCACGGCCGATCGCGACGAGCCGCCCGTGCCGATGGGCGCGGCCCCTCCGCCCCCGCCACCGCCTGCCGTCTCCGCTGCGCCGCCCGGGCACAACGGGCACTCGGCGCCCCCGCCCGGCTTCCTGGGCTAAGACGTCAGCGGTCGGCTGACCCCCACGGTGGACCCACCGGGTCGCGTGAATGCCGCCACCGCGGTCACCCGGAGCGAACGCGTCCGGGCCAGCGCGCGCTCACCCGCGCGCGTCAGCCTGAGCGCGATGGTCCGCGTGCCGGCGAGGTTGAACGTGATCGCCCCGGAGGCGATCACGACGTGCTTTCGGTACCACGTGATCCTGAGCTTGCCGGCGGTGATGGCCTTCACTGCGAACCTGCGGCTCCCGTGGCGGTGCCGGGCCAGGTTGGTCAGCTGAGCGCGCAGCGAGGCCTTGATGCGCGGAGCGAGCGAGGCCGGCGCGATCGAGACGTCGGCGATGCTCTCGTTGCCGGCGGCGATGCAGCGCGAGGCGGTCAGACAGGAGAGTCCGGCGACCGGGAAGGGTGTGCTCTCCAGCGTCCAGGCCGAGGATCCGCCGGTCGGATTGGTGGACACAAACGCCTGATCCGCCGGTCGTGATAATCGGGCGCAGCGTGCTCGTGGGCGTAAGGCAAAGCGAGCTCGATGGGCAGAAAATGGCGTCGAGCACGTCCCGCCGTTCAAACGCCGTGCGCGACCAGACGGGTCTGCGCGCGGTCGGGTCGACCGAGGTATAGAGCGCTCCTTGCCACCGAGGGCGACGCAGAGATGGGTGGACGGGCAGGCGATATCGTTGAGCGACGCATTCCGAATGATCCGCTGCCTGTGCCAGGAGCTGCGCTCCACCCGATGGCTCGCGTCGAGGAGACGACGTTTCCGTTTATCGTCCACCGCGGCACAGAAGCTCCGCGTCGGACAGGTGATGCCCGCGAGACCAGAGTGTAGGCGCTGGCGTCAACGAGGATGGGTCGTCCACGCAGACGATCCCCCGGTCGGGTTCAGTCGAGGTGAAGAGGTAGCCCCGCCGTCGACGGCGGCGCAGAACGAGGTCGTCGGGCAAGCAACGCTTCCGAGCCCGCTCTGTTTCGGTGTTCGCCAGGCAATGTTGTGAGCGTCCAAGAGGATCCTTCGCTAGTCGACGTGAGGAGGTGGCCAGCGACATCGACCGCCACACACAGCGACGCTGCCGGGCAGGAGACGCCTACCAGAGAGCCGACCATGGCGCTTGGGTCGACCGTTGCCGCATCCGCGGAACCATCGTTCAGGGTCAGGACATGGCCCGAGCTATCGACCGTGACGCAGAACTGCTCCGGCACGCACGAGAGCGCCTGGAGGAAATTGTTGCCCGCGAGCGGCTCACGGAGCCAGGCGGACGGCATCTCCGGTCGGATCGCGTTCGAGAAGTACGCGGCCCCCGCACTGCCCAGCTCCAACACACATCGACACTGACGCACATGAGATGTCGTCGAATGCGGCGGCGCCCTCGCCGCTGAGGGTGATCCGCTTCCACGCCGAGGCGCCGCCGGTCGGATCCTGCGAGCTGAACACCAGGCCCTGGTTGTCGCCGGCTACGCACAGCGAATCCGAGGGGCAGGAGATCGACTGCAGATACGTCCTGGCAGCTGGGGGGTTGTGCGGGTCCGCCGCAGTCGTATTCACGTCGTGTCGACCGGCGTCATTATCCAGGCGTCTGGCTGCGTCGCCAGGATCGGTCGAAGTGAACACGTCGCCGCCGCAATCGAGGCGCGGCACACAGGGAGGCTGACGCGCAGGAGATCGCGGTGCAGGCGACCGGGGCGAGATAGCCGGAGCGCGACCAGGCCGACGGCTCGCCGGCTCGGATCGCTCGTCGCCCAGACGTTCCCGGCTCGAGTCGAGTCGCGGCGCAGAACGAGATCGACGGACACGACAGGCCCGTGAAGCTGATACGTGTCCGATCTTGCGTGGCCCGCCATGCGGCGGCGCCCCCGGCGGGTCGGGTCGAGGACGACCGCGTCGCCGGCATCGTCAACGGCGACGCACAGCGAGGTCGACGGACAGGAAATCTCCACGAGCTGCGCGGGGAGCTTCGTGCTGCGCATCACAGAATCGATGTGTGCGACGGTCCACGCGCCCGGGACCCGCCGGCTGGATCGGTCGACACGACCACATTGCCTGACCTCTGAGGTGGCCGACGCAGAGGGCTCGAGGAGGCACATGAGATCCGCCCGAGGGCGGTGAGAAGTCGCAACCGGTATCGACTGCCAGCTGGACCAGCCGCCGCCGGGATCGGTCGACACGAAAACCTCGCCCTGGGCTGCCGACGGTGTTCCGGTGCTGCCGGACGCGGCGCAGAAGGTCGCGGATGGGCAGGACACGCTGGACAGCCCATACGGCATCGCGAATTCGGGCTCGTGGTCGACCACCGCCGGAGCCCCCCACGTCAGCGGTGCCGCCCGCGAGGCACCGCAGCTCAGGAGGAGCACCGCCAGCGCGGACGCCACGATCCGGTATGCCCCTACTCCCCACTTCCCGTTCACTGCCGAGGAGAACGGGCCTCGACGCCCGGAGTTGCGGGAGCCGCTTGCTTCAGTCTGTGAAGCATTGCGCTAGAATCGGCTTTGGAATGGCTTCCAACGCTTCATGTCCGGTGTGCCGGACGGCCGAGATCGTATGCGGCAAGTGGACTCTGCTCGTGATCCGGGACCTGGCCGAGGGCCGGTCTCGCTTCTGTGAGCTCGAGCGCTCGCTCCAGGGCATAAGCCCGCGCACGCTGTCGCTGCGCCTGCGCGCGCTCGAGGAGGAGGGCGTCGTCGAGCGCCAGACCTACCCCGAGGTTCCGCCCCGGGTCGAGTATGCGCTGACGACCAAGGGCCGCGCCCTGGTGCCGCTGATCGAGGACATGCGCGCGTACGGCCGCACCTGGCTGGGCTGTGACCCGGTGGACGAGGTCGCCGAGCCCGAGCTCGAGCCCGTCGCCGCCGCAGTCTGAGCCCGCTCGATGCGGATCGCCGTCGCGGCCGATGAGCTGACCGGCGTCGCCGATGCGCTCGTGGAGGAGCTGCGCCACCGCGGGCACGAGCTGATCCTCCACGGCGCCTACGCCGCCGACGAGCGTCCGGACTGGGCGTGGGCTAGCGAGAGCGCGGCGCGCGACGTGGCCGACGGCCGGGCCGACCAGGCCGTGGTGGCCTGCTGGACGGGCACCGGCGCCTCGATCGCCGCCAACAAGGTGGCGGGCATCCGCGCCGCTCTATGCGGTGACGCCCAGACCGCCGCCGGGGCGCGCAAGTGGAACGACGCCAACGTGCTCGCACTCAGCCTTCGGCTGACTTCGCAACCGGCGCTGGGCGAGATCCTCGACGCGTGGTTCGAGGCGGCCCCGAGCACCGACGAGGACGACGTCGAGAACGTCGCCCACGTCAACGAGCTCGACCGGACTGCAACCGCGCGTTCTCGATAGAGGATCGCCCGTCGCCGGCGCGAATCCGCCGGCGTGCACAACAGCACCCTCCACGCCACGCTCGAGGCCTTCACCGCCGACGCCGCCGGGCAGCTCGCGGCGGCCACGGCCGGCGGGGCGGAGATCCCGTTCGAGCTGGTCGAGGAGAGCGCCGGCGGGCGGTCCCCGCTGTACTGCTACCGCCCGCTGACCGGGGCCTTCATCCGCGACCGGGGCGGCATGCTGACCGCCCTGCCCACCTACGCCCCGTCGCTCCGGGCGCTGATCGGGCTGGACGGGGTGGAGACGTACCTGCGCCAGCGCGGCGAGGTACGGGTCGCCACCGAGCCGCGCGAACGCTCCGACCAGGCGCTGCGCGTGTTCCTGGCCGCCGTGTTCGCCGAGCGAAGCCAGTTCGGGTTCGAGCCGCTGCGCTTCGAGACGGCGTACGCCGAGCTCGAGCAGGCGCTGTACGAGGGCCGCTACGTGACCACGGTGCTGGCGCCGCTGCTGGGGCTCGCGCTCGAGCACGCCACCAAGGAGCTGGTGCTCGGCGACGGCCTCTCGCTCGTGCGCGGCGACGAGTTCCCCGACGCCCCGGCCGACGCCGTCTGGGGCGAGAGCGAGGAGCCGCACGTGCTGGCCGTGCTCCGGGTCGCGCAGGACCGCACGACGCGCCCGCCGCTGTCCACGGCGCGCGTGCGCTTCCGGCGGATGCTGACCGCGCTGCGGCTGTTCGAGCGCGGCGGCTACGCCCTCGGTCCCGTGGCGTGGAGCAGGACCGACCACGGCACCTGGCGCCCGGTGCCGCTGACCACGAGCGGACGGCCGCGGCTCGTCACCTTCCTGTCCGCCGACCACGAGGACGAGTTCCGCGCCTTCCTCAGCCTGATCGCCCGCCGGGCGCCCGCGAGCGGGGAGCTCGCCTGGGCGCTGGCGCGGTTCGAGATGGGGTGCGAGCGGCTGGCGCCGTTCGAGGCGCTGAGCGACTACCTGCTGGCGCTGCGCGCGCTGCTCGAGCCCGAGGGGCCGGCGTCCGGCCGGCTGGCGGGCCGCCTGGCGGCGATCTGCGCGCGGCCCGAGCACCGGGCCGAGCTGGCCGAGCGGGTGGCGCGGGCGATCTCGCTGGAGCGCGCGGTGATCGCCGGTCTCGCCCCGCCGGAGCCCGGCGCCGACGCGCTCGTGGACGAGTTGGCCGAGCATCTGCGGGCGATGCTGAGAGACGCCCTGTGCGGGCACCTCGCGCCTGACCTGCGCGCTCTGGCCGACGAGCTCCTGGCCGAGACCGCGTCGGCGGCGGTCCCGGCGCGCTAGGCGCGCATCAGCCCCACGGCGGGCCCCGGCGCGGTAGGCTGCCATCAGGCCGCTCCCCACTCGGTCCCGCCTCACGGCAGGGCCGGGAGTGTTTGCCAAGCCAGGCACTCACATAAGTCCTGGGGCTTTGTTGTTATAAGGGGAGCGCGACCTCGGCTTCGAGCGGGCGTCAAGCCCGCTCGTGCTGTGTTCGGGGTAGCATCGCCGGATGCCGACCGAACCTCAGCCGCTGACCATGTTCGAGGCCGTGCGGCGTGCCGTCGAGGCGTGCGACGACGGCACCGACAACGGCCTCGACGAGTTGCTCGACAAGTTCGAGGACGACGACGAGCCGATCAGCGCAATCGACGACGTCGAGCAGCGTCTCAACGAGAAGATCGGACCGCCGGAGTTCGACGACGACGACGCGCCGCTCACGATGGCGCGCGCCGTGATCACCTATCTGCACTTCCGTCGCGACGAGGTCGACGTCTCCGACCCTGAGCTCCTGCGCCTCGCCGCCCGCGCGGAGTTCAATGGCAAGCCGCCGGATTACGTGGCGCAGTGGCTGGCCCAACAGGGCGTGACGGAGTAGCGGCGCCGAGTTATGCTGCGGCCGTGTCCGCGGCCGCCGCAGCGCCCAGCCGGGCTCCGAACGTCCATCCCGCCTGCCGGAACACGCCGCGGCTGAGGGACGACGGATTCGAGGAGCTCTGCCACCTGGTCACCGAGGAGCAGCCGAACACCGCGCTGTGCGGCAAGGACGTGACCGGGTATCCATGGAATCCGCCCTGGCCTCGCTGCGAAGCATGCCTCGCGGTGGCGCGCGGCGAGATGAACTGAATCCGCCGCACGGTCCTAGGAAAAGGAGCTGAGATGGCCAACGAGTTGGTCTGCATCATCGAGATCCCCAAGGGCAGCCGCAACAAGTACGAGTACGACCCCGAGCTCGGAGGGATCAAGCTCGACCGGTTCGTGTCCGCCTCGGCCGTGTACCCGACCGACTACGGATACGTGCCCGACACGCTGGCCCCCGACGGGGACCCGCTGGACGTACTGGTGTGCGTCTCGGAGCCGACGTTCCCCGGCTGCATCGTGCCCTCCAAGGTCGTGGGGCTGTTCCGGATGTCCGACGAGAAGGGTCCCGACGATCACGTGGTGTGCGTCCCCTGCGACGATCCGGGCTGGAACGAGGTGGAGAAGATCGAGGATCTGCCCAAGCTGCTGCGCGCCGAGATCGGCCACTTCTTCGCGATCTACAAGGACCTCGAGGCCGACAAGCACTCCGAAGTCCAGGGCTGGGGCGACATCGATGCCGCGCTCGAGACGATCGAGAAGGCGCGGGAGGCGTACCGCAACAAGGAGTAGCCGATCGATGTTCCACGTCGAGCTGCGCCGCTTCCCGCACGTATCGCGGGCCTTCAACCTCACGTCGGAGCAGCTCGATGAGCGGATCGTCAGGCGGTGGGTGGCGGGTACTTCGGTCGAGTTCGACGAGCGCGTCTGGGAGCCGGCCAAGGCGCGCCTGACGATCTACGACGGTCCCGAGGTCAAGGCCGAGGACATGGGCCTGGGCCGGGGTTGGTCGTCGGTCACGCGCGATGGCGCGGACGTCACCGACCGCGTGCTCGAGGCCGCGCGCGCCTCGGTGGAGCAGTTCAAGGCCACCCTGCTCGGCCAGGGCCGCCTGACCCTGAGCCAGGTGGTGGCCCTGGCCGGTGAGGCCCACCCCGGGGCCCGGGTCAGCGACCGATTGGCCCTCGCCGAGCGCGCGGTGTGGGAGTTGCTCCACGCGGGGCGGATGGACCTGCTGGGCTACGACGAAGCGCTTGCCCGCGACGCCTGGGGCCCGACCCTGCTTCGGTGGGAGAGCTGGACGGACGGCTCGCTGGCCGTCGAGCCGCGCGAATAGTGCTGCACTAGGCGACGACCTCGGAGATCAGCTTGCGCCGCTGGGCCGCGGAGGCGAACAGGTAGCGCCTGACCCTCAGGAGCCCCTCGATGTCGTGCACGTCGTCGTCGAGGTGTGGCACGAGCAGCAGCGGTCGGCCGTCGACCTCGCCCGCGAGCCGCGCGATGTTGCGATCGTCGCGCCGGGCGAGCACGTGGTAGTCGCGAAAGTTCTCGGCCACCCGCTCGGCCAGGCCGTCGGGCAGCGCCTGGCGGAGCGCCTCCAGCAGGTCGGCCGGCTCGCCGTCTCCGAGCACGTCGTGGTGCACCCGGTTGACGACCACGCCGGCGAACCCGAGGCCCTGCTCGGCCAGCGTCCGCTGGAACCACATCGCCTCCTCGATCGGGGCGTGCTGGGGCGAGGTGACGAGCAGGAACGCGGTCGTGGGGGCGCGGAGCATCTGCTCCACCTGGGCCGCGCGCTCGGTGAAGTCGCCGGTCATGTCCTCGAGCAGATGGAAGAAGGTTGAGATGTCGGCCAGCAGGTCGACGCCGGTGACTCGTCGCAGCGCGCCCAGAACGGGGGCCGCGCTCCGGCCGAGCACGCGCATACCCACCCCCGTGGGACGGATGAACGCCTTCATGGCGCGGCCTTCGAGGAACGAGGACAGCCGCCCCGGGGCTTCGAAGAAGTCGAGCGCGTTGCGCGACGGCGGGGTGTCGAGCACCAGCAGGTCGAAGTCGCCGGCCTGGGCGAGGTCGTAGAGCTTGGCGATCGCCGTGAACTCCTGGGAGCCCGAGACCGCGGTCGAGAGCTCCCGGTAGACGCGGTTGGCCTTGATCTCGTGCGCTCGCGCCTCGTCGGGAGCGATCCGGTCGATCAGGTCGTCGAACGTGCGCTTGGGGTCGAGCATCATCGCCCACAGCTCGCCGCGCATCCGGATGCGCCCGCTCGTGAGCTCGACGCGACGGGGCTCGTTGTGGAGCTCCTCGAGCCCCAGCGCGTTGGCCAGCCGCTTGGCTGGGTCGATCGTCACCACCGCCACCTTGGCCCCGCGGGCGGCCATGCCCAGCGCGATCGCCGCCGAGGTGGTGGTCTTGCCCACCCCACCCGAGCCACCGCATACGCACACGCGCTTGCCCTCGAGCAGATCGGCGACGCTCACCGCTTCAGCCCGTCCTCGAGCGCGCCCGCCAGCAGGTCGAGCTGCGGCCGGTCGATGTGGTCGGCGAATACGTAGGGGAGCTGCACGAGCGACCCGTCGAACTCTGCGCGCAGGCGCGCCTGCTGCTCGCGCTGAACCTCCGCGCGGGCGTGCTCGGACAGTGCCGCCTTCACCGCCGCGCGTGGCAGGATCGCTTCGGTCTGCTCGAGGGCCTCGCTCAGCTCGGCGATCTCCTCAGGCCCGAATCGCTGCGGGTAGACGGCGTTGACGATCACCGCGTCGAGCGGAAGCTCCTCACGCGCGAGCGCGTCGCGCAGCCACACGGTCTCGTTCACCGGCATCTCCTCGGGGGTGGCGACGGCGATCACGCCGGTGAAGTCGTGGTCGGCGATGGTGGCGGCGATGATCCGTCCCTGGTGGGCGATCGGGCCCACGCGGGCGATGTCGGCGAACGTGCGCGGCGTGCGCAGGATCGCGACGCCGTGCCCGCTGGCCGGGCGCGTCCACGATCACCAGGTCGTAGGGATCGGCGCCGCGGGTCCGGCGGTGAGGCTGGGCCAGCTCCCAGACCTTGCCCACGCCGAGGAGCTCCCGGAGCCCTGGAGTGGCCATGGCCAGCGCGTTGAACAGCCGGCTCGAGCTGAGCACGTGCCCGAGCGCGCCCGCCTTGACGCGGAGGTACTCCTCCATCGCGCTGTGGGGGTCGATCGAGATCGTGAACAGGCCTGGGGCCAGCTCCACCTCCT
This sequence comes from uncultured Solirubrobacterales bacterium, assembly GCA_963710305.1. Taxonomy (GTDB): domain Bacteria; phylum Actinomycetota; class Thermoleophilia; order Solirubrobacterales; family Solirubrobacteraceae; genus Palsa-465. Next base: position 394,624 of record CAVPZV010000003.1, read on the forward strand.
GGAAGGGCTCGACCTCGTGGGCGAAGCTCTCCGGGACGCGCGACTGGGCCGCGAGCTCGGCCACGATCGTCCTGAGCCCCCGGCGCGCCGCCACCAGCCCGAGCGCGGTCGCCACCGTCGACTTGCCCACGCCACCCTTGCCGGTTACGAACAGGAGCCGCTTGTCGAGGAGGGCGGGCACGGGGGGCGAAACATAGTGGGGGCAAGGAATCCGCGCGCGTGCTCCGAATACAGGCGCGTATGAGTCCCCCGACGTATCGGAGCCTCCCGTGAGCGCCAAGGTCATCGCATTCGCCAACCAGAAGGGCGGCGTCGCCAAGACCACGACCACGCTCAATCTCGCCGTGGCCTTCGCCGAGGAGGGCCATCGCGTGCTGTGCGTGGATATGGACCCGCAGGGCAACCTGACGATGTCCCAGGGCATCGATCCCGACACGCTCGACAAATCGATGTACGACGTGCTCGTGCACCACCTGTCGATCCGCGAGGTCATCCGCAAGCGCGAGGTCGACGTGGCGTGTGCCTCGATCGACCTGGCCGGCGCGGAGATCGCGATGTCGACGATGATCGGCCGCGAGCGCTCGCTGGAGAAGGCCCTGGCGCCGGTCAGCGAGGACTACGACTCGGTGTTCATCGACACTCCACCCAGCCTCGGCCTGCTCACGATCAACGCGCTCACCGCCGCCCACAAGGTGATCGTCCCCGTCCAATGCGAGTATTTGTCGATGCGCGGCCTGATCCAGCTCCAGAACACGCTGGCGATGATCCGCGAGAACCTGAATCCGGATGTCGACATCGAGGGAATCCTGCCGACGCTCGTGGACACGCGAACGCTGCACGCCAAGGAGGCGATCGAGCTGTTAGAGGAGAACTTCGGGGACCGCGTGTTCGCATCCCGAATCCGCAAAACGGTGCGTTTTGCCGAAGCTCCCGTGAAAGGGATGTCCGTCCTGAAATACGATCCCGACGGCTTGGCCGCTCACGCCTATAGGCAGCTTGCGAAGGAGGTCCTCTCGAATGCCCACCGGTAAACGCGCGAGTATGCGCGAGGGCCCCCTCGCTGACCTGTTCCGCAGGACTGCGGAGGATTCCTCGCCGCCGGCGCCGCCGGCCCAGGCGCCCACCGAGGAGGCGGCCGCGTCGCCGCGCGCGCCGGAGCCCGACCCCCGGCCGGCGCCGGTGGCGCCGCCCGAGCCCGAGCGGAGGGCTTCGCCGCATCCGTCGCTGGCGAGCTCGCCACCGCCGGCCCGCCCCGACTGGAGCGAGCCGCCCGCGGTGCCCTCGGCGCAGGAGCGCCTGCGCAGCGCGTTCTCAGCCGACATCCCCGAGAGCCTGATGGACCCGCCGTCGGCGCCGGCCGAGCCGGAGACGCTGTCGCTGCCCGAGCCCGACGTGTTCGCGCGGCACGAGCGGGTGCCGGAGCCGCTCACCGGGGCGCGGCCGCTCGGCATGCCGGTGATCCGCGTGGTCGGCGTCGGTGGCGGCGGCGTCAACGCGGTCAACCGGATGGTCGAGGCGCAGATCGCGGGCGTCGAGTTCCTGGCCATGAACACCGACCTGCAGTCGCTTCAGCAGTCGGCCGCTCACGACACGCTGCACATCGGCGACTCGATCACCAAGGGCCTCGGCTCGGGCTCCAACCCGGACCTGGGGCGCCAGGCGGCGCGGGAGGAGTACGACCGGATCAAGGCGATGCTGCGCGGGTCGGACATGGTGTTCATCGCCGCCGGCGCGGGCGGCGGCACGGGCACCGGCGCGGCTCCGATCGTGGCCCAGATCGCGCGCGAGCTGGGCGCACTCACGGTGGGGATCGTCACCCGTCCGTTCCAGTTCGAGGGCTCCCGCCGCCGCGATCAGGCGGAGGCCGGGATCTCCGCGCTGGCCGATGAGGTCGACACGCTGATCGTCGTGCCCAACAACCGGCTGCTGTCGGTCCTCGATCGGAACACCTCGATGGTCGAGGCGTTCCGCGTCGCCGACGACGTCCTGCGCCAGGGCGTGCAGGGCATCTCCGACCTGGTCACGCTCCCGGGCCTGATCAACCTGGACTTCGCGGACGTGCGCACGATCATGTCCGGCGCGGGCAGCGCGCTGCTCGGCATCGGCATGGGCACGGGCGAGCGGCGGGCCATCGACGCCGCCGAGCGCGCTGTCTCCTCGCCGCTGCTCGAGACGAGCATGGACGGGGCACGCTCGATTCTGCTCTCGATCACCGCCGGGCGGGACCTGTCGCTGTGGGAGGTCAACGAGGCGGCCAAGGCGGTCGCCGAGGCGGCCCACCCCGACGCCAACATCATCTTCGGCGCCATGGTCGACGAGAAGCTCGAGGATCAGGTGTGGGTGACGGTGGTGGCCACCGGCTATGGCGACGGCCGGCCGCGACGCGAGGAGCGCGAGCAGCGGCGGATGCCCGAAGCCCAGCGCGGAACGCTGCGCGAGCCGTCCGGCGAGCCCAGGGTGAGCCGGGTGCGACAGCGCTCGCCGCTCGAGCTCGACGTCCCCGAGTTCATGCCGCGCCGGTAACCTGAACGCGCGTCCGGGGCGGCCCGGGCGCGCCACCCGTATGCCTGTGTCAGAGCGCCAGCTCGGTGTCGTGGCGGCCGGCCATCCGCTCACCGCGCAGGCCGGAGCCGACGTGCTGCGACAGGGCGGCAACGCCGTGGACGCCGCGCTCGGCGCGATGCTCGCCTCGTTCGTGTGCGAGCCGCTGCTCACGGGGCTCGGCGCCGGTGGCTACATGCTCGTGTCCGAGCCGGGGCAGGAGCCGGTGCTGCTCGACTTCTTCGTCGAGGCGCCCGGGCACGGCGCCGATCCCGCGGCCCGATCCGAGCTCGTGCCGATCAGCGTCTCGTTCGGCGACGCGATCCAGGTCTTCAACATCGGCGCCGCCTCGATCGGCGCGTACGGCACGCCGATCGGGCTGTCCGCGGCCTCGGAGCGGTTCGGGACGGTGCCGCTGGCCGACCTGGTGGCGCCGGCGGCCCGGCTCGCGCGCGCCGGCGTCGTGCTCAACCCCCAGCAGGGCTATCTGATCGAGATCCTGGGGGACATCGTCACGGCCACCCCCGAGTGCGCCGCGCTGTTCGCGCCCGAGGGGCGGCTGCTGGAAGCCGGCGACACGATGCATCAGCCGGAGCTGGCCGACGCGCTCGAGCGGCTGGCGAGCGAGGGCGCCGAGCCGTTCTACGCCGGCGACATCGCGGCCGCGGTCGTCGAATGGGTCGGCGCGCGGGGCGGGACGCTCACGGCCGAGGACCTGGCGGGTTATCAGGTCCTCGACCGGGCTCCGATCCGGGTCTCCTACCGCGGCCACGAGGTGCTGACCAACCCGCCGCCCTCGGCGGGGGGGATCCTGATCGCGCGGGCGCTCGACCTGCTGGAGGCGGGACCGGCGCCGCCGGGCGTCGAGCAGCTCGTGGCGGTGATGGAGCGCACGCAGAGCCTGCGGACCGCGGAGTTCCTCGAGGGGCTCGACGATCCGGAGTTCGTCGAGCGGTTCCTGCGCGGTGGCGCCACCGAGGGGCCACTCGGGTCGACGACGCACATCGCGGTGCTCGACGACGAGGGCGGGGCCTGCTCGGTCACCTGCTCGAACGGCTCCTGCTCGGGCGTGGTGGTGCCCGGGACGGGGCTTCATCTGAACAACATGCTGGGCGAGCAGGACCTCAACCCGCTGGGCTTCCACCGCCACCCGCGCGGGACGGCGGCTGCCCAGCATGATGGCGCCGACGATCGTCCGGCGCGACGGGCGCCCGGAGCTCGTGCTGGGCAGCGCGGGCTCCAACCGCATCCGCTCGGCGATCCTGCAGACCGTGGTCCGGGTGATCGACGAGGGGCTGCGCGCGCCCGGGGCGGTGGAGGCCCCGCGAATGCACTTCGAGGACGGCATTGTGTACGTGGAGCCGGGGATCGATACCGGGGCGCTGGAGCATGCCGGCCGGACGATCGCTCGGTTTCGCCAGCGCAACCTGTTCTTCGGCGGGGTTCAGGCCGCCGAGCGCGACGCCCACGGCGACTTCTGGGGAGCGGGGGATCCGCGGCGCGGCGGCGCGGCCGTGGTGGTGTCGGCTTGAGGAAGCGCTGCGCGGCGGCGGCCGCGGCCGCGGCTGCGGCCATGCTGCTTCTGGCGGCCTGCGGCGAGAACGTGCAGTCGCCCGACCTGTTCGTGCTCACGCGGACCGGGCAGGGGCAGACACTCACGCTGCTCGTCAACGATTCGGGCACGATCCGCTGCGACGGGCGCGCCGCCAAGCCGCTTGCCCGATCAGATGCTGCTGGTGGCGCGCGACCTCGCCAACAGCCTGGACGAAGACGCCAGGACGGGGCTCCGCCTGCCCACGCCTTCCAATAGCGTTTTCTCATACACGGTGCGCCTGGAAGATGGCACCATCCATTTCCCTGACACCGCCGGCAGCCGCCACCAGGAGCTGGCGCAGGCGGAGCAATTTGCCGTGGAGGCCGCGCAGGGTCCCTGCGGCCTCGCTTAGGCACCCGTTACCCAGCCCGCTACCGTTCCCGCCTTGTGCTAGCCATCGCCGCGGCCAAGATCACGAGCTTCCAGGCCATCGTTCTGGGCGCCCTGCAGGGAGTTTCCGAGCTGTTTCCGATCTCCAGCCTGGGCCACACGGTGCTGTTCCCGAAGCTGTTCGGGTGGAGCAACATCGTCGCCTGGCAGTCCCAGCCGGAGTCCCCGTGGCTGGCCTTCATCGTGATGCTGCACGTGGGCAGCGCGGTCGGGCTGCTGATCTACTTCTGGCGTGACTGGATCGCGCTGATCAAGGCCTTCTTCGTCTCGCTGGCCCGGATGGTGCGGCTGCGCAAGTGGGACATCCAGACGCCGATGGAGCGGCTGGCCTGGCTGATCGTGGTGGCGTGCATCCCCACCGGGATCCTGGGGGTGGCGCTCGAGCACACCGCCCGAACCGCCACCGCCAAGCCGGAGATCGCGGCGATCTTCCTCGTCGTCAACGGCCTGATCCTGCTCGGGGCCGAGCGCCTGCGCCGGCGGGCCGAGGTGCGTGCTCTGGCCCGGCGCGAGGGGGTGAAGGAGGACGGCGGCCGCGTGCTCGACTCGCTCGATTACCGCGAGGCCGCCGTGATCGGTGTGGCGCAGTCGGGCGGGCTGCTCGCCGGGATCAGCCGCGACGGCATGGTCATGGCCGCCGGCCTGTCCCGCGGCCTCGACAACTCCGACGCCGGCCGGTTCGGCTTCCTGCTCGCCACGCCGATCATTCTCGCCGCGGGCGTGTACAAGTTCTCCGACCTGACCGGGCCGCTCGGCGCCGGGATCCGCGGGGCGGCCGTGATCGCCGCGATCGCCGCGGCCGTCGTCGCCGTGTTCACGGTCCACTTCCTGACCCGCTACTTCAAGCGCGGGAACCTGAGGCCGTTCGGGATCTACTGCATCGTGTTCGGGATCGCGATGGTGGCCTACAACGCCTGAACGGTTGAAGCCGTCCGATCGCGCTGAGCGCGACTGAATGGCTTCACCCGAGCTCGGCTTCAGCCGAAGCGGACCTTGCCGTTCGAGCGCGCCCGCTCCTGCGCGCGGTCGACGAACTCCAGGCGCTTGATCGCCGCCCGGAACAGGCGCGTGACCAGCCGGAGCCGGGCGTTCTCGGAGCGCAGGTCGAGCAGGCCCTGCTTGGCATCGAGCCCGAAGTCGACGGTGGCGGCCATCGCGTAGGCGGACATGTCGGTGAGCTGCTCCTCGTCCGGGTCGCGGTCGGTGGCGAGGCGGACGAGCTCGGCGTAGGCCTCGTGCGCGGTGCGGAGGAGCTCGGGATCGGGGACGTCGGGGCGGTCCTCGACGAACTCGACCACGCCGGCCGGGTAGGCGAGATGCCCCTGGCGCTCGAGCACGCGGAACGGCCGGGTCCCGCGCGCGAGCAGGTTCATCCGCCCATCCTCCATGCGCTCGAGCACGCGGTCGATCTCGCAGGCGCAGCCGATCTCGCGCAGGCCGTCGTCGGCGAGCCACACGATCCCGAACTCGCGGTCCTCGCGCAGGCACTCGTTCATCATCGTCTTGTAGCGCTCCTCGAAGATGTGCAGCGGGACCATCTCCCCGGGCAGCGCCACCAGGCCGAGCGGGAACAGCGGGAAGTCACGCGTGGGGTGACCGGGCATGAGCGGAGTCTAGGCCCGCGCGAACGGGGGATCAGCGCTTGCGCGCGGTGAGCAGCAGGTTGTAGAAGATCGCCGGCGGGAGCAGTGGCTCGAGCACGTGGCCGTCGAGCTTCTGGAACATCAGGTAGCCGCGGAACGCGTACTGACGCCACAGCATCGGGACGTCGTCCTGGTCGGCCGTGGCCTCGAGCGCCCGGTTGAACCATCCGAACCAGTTCGCCACGAGCTCCTCGCCGCGCACCCGGATGTCGCTGAAGCCGCCGACGCGGGCGTGGCGGGCCAGGTCGGCCGGCGTGAACGCGTGGATGTCGACCAGGTACTCGAGCCCGTGCTCGTGACCCTCGTGCGGGTCGTGGGTGGGCGGCGGCGCGGGGCGGGCGTGGAGCGCCCGCCGCCACAGCGGCGCCATCGCGTGGGCGCCGCGCTTGGGAAACGAGGCGATCCGATCGCCGAGGCGCGAGGGCTCGCCGGCAAAGGCGATCCGCCCGCCCGGCCGCAGCACGCGGTGAAACTCGGCGAACGCGCGCCGGAGGTCGGGCAGGTGGTGAAGCACGGCGTGGCCGACTACGAGGTCGAAGCTGGCGTCGGGGAACGGCAGCGATTCGGCGTCGGCGCGGGCGGTGCGGACGGCCAGGCCGAGGCGCTCGGCGTTCGCGCTCAGAGTCCGGATCATCCCGGGGGAGATGTCGGTGCAGGTGGCCCGCTTGACCACGCCCGACTGGAGCAGGTTGAGGCTGAAGTAGCCGGTGCCGGCGCCGATCTCGAGCGAGCGGTCGTAACCGCGGTCGAGCTCCGATCCGAGCAGCTTGCGCAGCTTGCCCAGGACCTGGGCCTGGCCGGTCTCGCCGAAGTCGATTCCCCACTTGGAGTCGTAGCCGGGAGCGGCCACGTCGTGGTAGCGCGTATTGACGTCGCGAATGTCGTCTGGCTTGCGGACCGCCTCCATGCCGGCGCGAGACATTACCCTGTCGGCCTGCCAGTGAACGCCTATGTTCAGCGCAACCAACCCCCCGGCGTCCCCCCGCTCGAGCTGACCGGCGAGCGCACGCTGCCCGACGTCCCGGCCGAGAACTACTGGTATCGCCGGCATCTGGCCGTGTACGAGTGGATCGGCGCGCGGACGACGGGCAAGCGCGTGATCGACATGGCCTGCGGCGAGGGATATGGGTCCGAGGTGCTGTCTCGCTCGGCCGCCACGGTGCTGGGGGTGGACGGCAATCCCGACGCGTTCGAGCACGCCCGGCTGCGCTACCGGCGCCAGAACCTCGAGTTCGAGCGAGGGGCGGTCGAGTGGTACGGCGAGCCGGACTCGTTCGACGCCGTGGTGTTCCTCCAGACGATCGAGCACGTCCAGGACCCCAAGGGCGTGCTCGAGCACTTCCGGAACCTCCTGGCCCCCGGCGGGGTGGCGTACGTGTCGACCCCGAACGTGCTCACCCTGGCGCCGGCGGGGGCGGAGAAGTCCGACAACCCGTGGCACATCAAGGAGTACCGGGCGGCGGAGTTCGGCGAGCTGTGCCGGTCGGTGTTCGGTGACGTGGAGCTGCTCGGGCTGTTCCATGCCCGCAAGCTCCGGGTGCACGAGCTGGCGCTGCGGTTGGGCTGGGATCGGGTCCACGGGGCGCTGCGGATCACCAAGCCGTTCTACGACTGGTTCACGCCGGCGATCGCCGCCAGCGACTTCGCGCTCCGGCCCGACGGGCTCGACCGCGCGCTCGACTTCCTCGCCGTCTGCCGGGGCTGACGCGCTCAGGCGAGCGACCCCTTTCGCGGCGATCACCGCGATGTGGCGCCTTCGTCGACGCGCAGGGGTCGAAAACCGAGCCCTCCGCGTCGACGTTCGCCGCGTTCGGGTGACGTTGCCGCGTAGGGGTCGCCAGTGTGCCCGGGCGCCCGGCACGGAGGCCGGGCGCAACCGGCCCCACGGATGACGCGGGCCGCAGGCCCGCGGCCCATCATTCCCAGCGGAAGGACTGCGGGGTGTCCCGCATGCGGATCACGCGCGCCGGGATCCCCCCGACGACGGCGTTCTCGGGCACGTCGCAGGTCACCACGGCGCTCGTCCCGATCACCGCGTTGCTGCCGACGTTGACGCCGCGGAGCAGGCAGGCGCCGTACCCGATCCACACGTTGTGGCCCACGTCGACGTTGCGCTTGTAGATCCCCTGCTCGCGGATCGGCCGCTCCACCTCGACCATGCCGTGGTCGAAGTCGATCATCATCACCCGGTCGGCGATGATGCACTCGCGCCCGATGGCCACGTGCTCGTAGGAGGAGATCGTGCACTCCTGGCCGAGCACGGACTTGGCCCCGATCGACACCTCGCCCTCGTGCGAGCGCACCTTGCACCCGTGGCCGAGCCACGACCAGCGGCCGAGCGTGACGCGAGGCGTGCTTGCCGATCTCGAACTTGACGCCGGGGCAGATGAAGCACATCCCGTCGGTCCGCAAGCGGCCGCGCCACCGGAGCTTCAGCCACACCCAGCGAACCATCAGCCACAGGTAGCCCGGAGTGAGCATGTGGTGGTCCCGGGCGAAGCGCAGGAACGTCCACAGGCCACCGCGGAGTGGGGGCGGTCCGCTGCGGACGAAGCGCGGAACGGCGGGCGGGGCTGGACGCGATCTGGTGCTCGTCGACGCCACGGGAGGATCGTACGGGGGACCGGGTTGGCATGATTGCTCGCCAGATGCCGGAAGCCGACCAAAGCCTGGCGGAGCGTCTACTCGCCGGCGACCGGCGGGCGCTGGCCCGTGCCATCACGCTGGTCGAGAACGACGACCCGCGGGGCTGGGAGCTGGTGCGCGAGGTCTACCCGAAGACGGGCAAGGGCGCGGTGATCGGCTTCACCGGGCCTCCCGGCGTGGGCAAGTCGACGCTGATGGGCGCGCTGGTCAAGCTCGAACGCGAGCGCGAGCGGACGGTGGCGGTGCTCTCGATCGACCCGTCCTCGCCGTTCACCAAGGGCGCGCTCTTGGGCGACCGGATCCGCTTGAGCGATCACTTCCTGGACCCTGGCGTGTTCATACGGTCGATGGCGAACCGTGGCGCGTTGGGCGGACTCAGCGAGGCGACGCTTCAGGCCGCGCTGCTGATGGACGCCTCGGGCCGCGACGTGATCCTGCTCGAGACCGTGGGCGTGGGCCAGGCCGAGGTCGACATCATCGACCACGCCGACACGGTCGTGCTGGTGCTCCAGCCCGGCTCGGGCGACTCGATCCAGGCACTCAAGGCCGGGGTGATGGAGATCCCCGACATCATCGTGGTCAACAAGGCCGACCACCCGCTGACCGACACCATGATCCGGGAGATCAAGGGCGTGCTGGCGCTGGGGCCGCACGAGGGGTGGCAGGTGCCGATCGTCCGCAGCGAGGCCGTGCGTAACAAGGGGATCGAGGAGCTGGCCGAGAAGCTGGCCGAGCACCGGGAGTTCATCGAGGCCGAGGGCACGCTGTCCGAGCGTCGGAAGCGCAACCTGCTCAATGAGGTGATGGCGATCGCCACGTTCCGGATGCGGCGTGAGCTCGAGGCCGCGATCCAGGAGGACGCGGAGGTCCAGGGGCTGCTCGACCGCGTCGTCTCGCGCGAGCTCGACCCCGCCAGCGCGGCCACGACGATCCTGGAGAACCGGCTGGTGGGACGGGACGGTTGAGCGAGGTCCTGACCGCGCCGGTGCTGATGGCCGCGGCGCTCGTGTGCGTGGCGGCGGTGGCGAAGCTGCGTGAGCCGGCGGGGGCGGCGCGGGCGCTGATCGTGCTCGGGTTGCCGGCGCGAACGTGGGCGGTGCGCTCGCTCAGCGCGGTCGAGCTGGCGGTGGGCGTGGCGGTGCTGGCGGTGCCGGGACGAGCGCCGGTCGCCGTCCTGGCCGGGCTGTACGTTACGTTCGGGAGTGCTGGCGCCGCCCTCCGGGGGCGGGGGGTGGCGTGCGGGTGCTTCGGTGGCAGCGCGCCCGGGGAGCCGGTATCGCTGGCGCACGTGATGCTGAGCGGCGCGCTGGCGCTGGTGTGCGCGGCCGGCGCGGTGTGGCCGCCGCACGGGCTGACGTGGACGGCGGCGCGGCCGGTGCTCGCGATCGGGATCATCGGCTGCACGTACGCGGCGGTGCTCGCCTACACCCAGCTCCCGGTCGCCTGGGGGGCGTGGCGGACGCGATGAGCGGACTGTCCGAGCGGCTCGTGGTGGCGCTCGGCCGGCGGCTGTCGCGCCGGCGGGCGCTGAGCCGGACCGCGGTGGCGGGAGCGGCCTTTGCGGTGGCGCCGCTGCGCTACCTGATCCGGCCGGGAACGGCATGGGCGGTGCTGACGCCCAAGCACTGCAAGACGGGGCTGTGCACCGACGGGTACACGGCGTTCTGCTGCGAGATCGAGCGCGGTCGCAACACGTGCCCGGAGAACACCTACATCGCCGGGTGGTGGAAGTGCACGGCGTACAAGGGCCACGGCCTGTGCCACGAGGAGGGCGTGCGCTACTACATCGACTGCAACCGGCTCCCCGGCACGACGTTCCCGGGCGGGTGTCAGTGCGCGCAGGGAACGTGCTCTCACCGCGCGGTGGACTGCAACCACTTCCGCTACGGGCAGTGCAACACGCAGATCCACGGCACGACCGAGGTGGTGTGCCGGCTGATCGTGTGCCAGAACCCCGCCTCGGTGCCCGGGATGAACTGCAACGGCACGCTCAAGGTCGACGACCGCACGTGCGTGCACGAGGCGGGCTGCCTTCAGGGGCTGGCCGGGCAGCTTCCCTCGGGCGGGGGCGCGTGATGGTCGCGCTCGTGTCGGTCGAGACGGTGCTGCTGGTGCTGCTGGTCGTGCTCGTGGCCGGACTGCTGCGCAGCCACGCCGAGATCCTCCGCCGGCTGGGGCCGGCGGACGAGCCGGCAGACGTCGTCCCCCCGCCGGCCGGGCTGCGGGGGCAGGACGCCGCGCCGATCGCCGGCGCCACCCCGGAGGGCGACGCGCTCGCGCTCGACTTCGCCGGCCCGGGCGGACGCCCCACCCTCCTGGCGTTTCTGACCACGAGCTGCAGCGTCTGCGCCGGCTTCTGGCAGGCGCTGGGCGAGCGGTCTCTGCCCGGCGTTCAGACCGTGATCGTGACCCACGGCGAGGAGCGCGAGCGCCCGCGGCGGCTGCGCCAGATCGCCCCGACGGGTGTCCCGGTGGTGATGTCCACGCAAGCGTTCACGGACTACCAGGTGCCCGGGTCGCCGTACTTCGTGCTGGTGGACGGGTCGGTTCGCGGCGAGGGATCGGCCTCGACGTGGGAGGCGCTCAGCTCGCTGGTGGCCGATGCGATCGAGGACGACCGGGGCGGCGAGCGGCGAACCGAGCGGGTCGACGAGGTGCTGGTCGCCTCCGGCATCGGCCCGGGCCACCCGAGCCTCTACCCCGGGCGGACCGAGCAGTCGTGAGCGCGGTGGTGCTGGTCGGGGTCGCGGCGGGTCTGCTCGCGGCGGTGCGGGCGGCCTGGTCGCCCTGAGGCGAGTCGATGCTCGCGAGCATCACCCCGCTCGGGGAGCGGGGCCGGCGATCGACCTGGGGGGTGACCGTGACGGCGTTCGCGCTGGGGGCGACCGCGGCCGGAGCCGGGGCGGGCGCGATGCTCGGCGCCCTCGGGAATGCGTTCCTGCCGGCGGGCGGCCGTCTCGCCGCGGTCGTCGGGCTGCTGGCGGCGGCGCTGGCGCTCGACCTCCTGGCGCCGGCGGTGCCGGGTCCGCGCCGGCAGGTCAACGAGCGGTGGCTGGACGAGTACCGCGGCTGGGTGTACGGGCTCGGCTACGGCGCGCAACTCGGCGTGGGCGTGACCACGATCGTCACGAGCGCGACCACCTACGCGGCGCTCGGCGCCGCCTTCCTGGCCGGGCCCGTGGGCGGCGCGGTGATCGTCGGCTGCTTCGGGGCGGTCCGCGGCCTCACGCCGCTCGCCGCCGCGGGAGTGCGCACGCCCGGGCAGCTGATGGCCGTGCACCGCGGGCTCGAGCGCTGGCGCGCGCCGGTCCACCGGGGCGCGACGGCGCTGCTCGGCGGGTTGTGCCTGGTGGCGCTGGCCCTGGCGGTGACATGAGGCTGACGGCGCACGGACTGGAGATCGAGCTCCCGCGCGGGTGGAGCGGGCGCGTGTTCCGGCGCTCGGACCACATCGCGACGCTGCACGCCGGCGACTTCCAGCTCCCCCTCGAGGACGGCGAGTTCGGCGACCGGGCCACCTCGACGATGCCCGCGCCGGCCTCGTTCGTGGCCCTGACCGAGTATGAGCCGGGCTCGGGGCTCGAACCGGGCGTCGGGCTGTTCGCGCCGCGCGGGTTGAAGCTCCCGCTCGACCCCGCCGCGTTCAGCCCTCGCGGCATGGCTCACCCCAAGCCGGGACAGGCCGGGATGCAGCACTTCTTCACCGGCTCGGGCCGGCCCTTCTGCCTCTACGTGGTCGTCTCGGGGCCGCGCGTCCACCGGCGCCGGCAGCTGCTGACGCTCGACCACGTGCTCGGCACGCTGCACATCAGCCCGAGGTGAGGTGACCGTGATAGCTCGCGGCGTCGTGGCTCGGCGGCTCGACGCACGGGGTCAGGTTGGTGCGCGCGCGGTTGGCGTAGGTGGCGTCGATCCGCCCGGCGACGGTCGTCCCGTCGGCGGTCACGATCGCGGTGGTGATCGTGACCGTCACGCTGAAGGGGACGGACTCGCCCTGCGGATAGAGCCGGCCGGAGCAGCGCAGGGGTACGTAGAACTGGGCCGAGCCGGTGTAGCTGCCCGGGCTGCGCTCGGTCAGGAGCACGGTGTCGGTGCCGCCGGCGCGGGGTCGCGAGAGCGTCACCGAGGAGCACGGGCCGGCGGCGCACTGCGGGGTGAACGTCCAGGTCCGGGTGAAGGTCTGGCGGGTGCGCTCGCCGAGCACGTTGACCGCGGTGGTGATGCGGCCCGCGAGCTCGAACGAGCCCTGGAGGCGCGCCGCGGCGACGGGCGCGGTCTGGGCTGACGCCGGCGACGCGCCGGCGAGCGCGGACGAGCGCGGCCAGGGCGCCGGCGAGGGTCAGCCGCCGGCTCATGCCCCCAGCGCCCGCGCGATCACCATCTGCTGCACCTCGTCGGTCCCCTCGCCGATCGTGAGGATCTTGGCGTCCCGGTAGAAGCGGCACACCGGGTACTCCTCGATGTAGCCGTAGCCGCCGTGGATCTGCACCGCCTCGTCGGCCGCGTGCACGGCGAGCCGGCCGCTCTTGAGCTTGGCCTGGGCCGCGGTCAGGGTGAAGTTACGCCCCTGGTCCTTCAGATACGCGGCCTTGTGGACGAGCAGCCGGGTGGCGTCGATCTCGGCCGACAGGTCGGCCAGCTTGGCCTGGATCGTCTGGAACTTCGAGATCGGGCGGCCGAACGCGCGGCGCTCGCGGGCGTAGGCGAGTGCCTGGTCGAGCGCGCCCTGGGCCAGCCCGACGCCCATCGCCGACACCCCGATCCGCCCGATGTCGAGCACGTGCAGGAACTGGCTCAGACCGGCGCCGCGCCGGCCGACCAGGTTCTCCTCCGGGACGCGGCAGTCGGTGAACGTCAGCGGCCGGGTGTCGGAGGCGTTCCAGCCCATCTTCCGGTAGGGCTGCCCGGCCTCGTACCCCGGGGTGCCGTTCGGGACGAGCAGGTTCGAGATCTCGCGCTCGCCGGAGCCGTTCCCCCGGTCGGTGACGGCGGTGATGACCACGAGGCCCGAGATGTCGGTCCCGGCGTTGGTGATGAACTGCTTGGCGCCGTTGACCACCCACTCGCCGTCCTCGAGCTCCGCCCGCGTCTGGGTGTTGCCGGCGTCCGAGCCGGCCTCGGGCTCGGTCAGTCCGAACGCCCCCAGCAGCTCGCCCCGGCACAGCCGCGGCAGCCATTCGCGCTTCTGCTCCTCGGACCCGAACAGGTAGAGCGGCTGCGTCCCGAGGGAGGTGTGGGCGCACAGCGTGATCGCCACGCTCGAGTCGACCCGGGTGAGCTCCTCGACCACCAGCGCGTAGGCGAGCGAGTCGCCTCCGGCGCCGCCGTACTCCTCGGGGAACGGGATGCCCATGAGGTCGAGCTCGCCGAGCCGGCGGACGATGTCGTACGGGAACGACTTGGTGCGGTCGAGCTCCTCGGCAACCGGCGCGATCTCCCGCTCGGCGAACTCCCGCACGGTCGAACGCAGGAGCTGGTGGTGATCGGGTAGATCGAAGTTCATGCCTGGATCGTACGATCAGACGGTGGCCTCCGAGCAGACCCGCGCGGGCGACCCACCGGCAGTCGAGGCGCCCGAGGTCCGACTCGGCGTGCTGATGACGGGTGGCCTGGCCCCGGCGATCCTCGGCATCGTCGACCGTGGCGTGCGCCGGCGGCCCGTGCCGGCGCGGGCGCTCCGGGCCGAGGTCGAGCTGACGATCGAGGACGGCTATCCGCCGGTGCGGATCGTGTTCGGCGAGGACGACGTGCTGGTGGAGGATGGACTCGGGCGGGCCCCCGACGTCCGGATTCGCGGTGCCCTGCCCGACCTGATCAGCCTGCTCGTCGCGCCCCTGGTCAGGGGCTGGCCCAACCCGGTCAACGCCCGCGGGCGGGCCGCGCTCCAGCTGATCGCCTCGCGCCGGGTGCGAATCGACGGCCGCATCTCGCTGATGCGCCAGGTCCTGTCAGTGATCCACGTGTGAGGCGGGGCCCGGCGGACGCCGTCAGGCGCCGGCGCGGGCCAGCGCGACCAGGAGCCGCACCCCGTACCCGGTGGCGGCGCGGTCGAGGTAGGACCGGCGGACGTCGTAGGCGGTGCCGGCGATGTCGAGGTGGGCCCAGGGCGTGTCGCCGACGAAGTGGTGCAGGAACTCGCCGCCGACGATCGAGGACGCGCCGGTGCGAGCGGGCAGGTTCGTCAGCTGACCGACCCGGCCCTTGACCATCTCCGCGAAGTCCTCGTGCAGGGGCAGGCGCCAGACGAGCTCGCCCGTACGCGCGGACGCCTTCTCGACGGCGCGCGCCCAGTCCTCGTCGTTGGCCATCAGCCCGGCGTAGGTATGGCCCAGCGCGGTGACGACGCCGCCGGTCAGCGTGGCCAGGTCGACGATCCGCTCGGCGCCCTCCCGGATCGCATAGGTCAGGCAGTCGCCGAGCACGAGGCGCCCCTCGGCGTCCGTGTTGTTGATCTCGATCGTCGTCCCGTCGAGCGCCCGGACGACGTCGCCCGGCTTGACCGCGGTACCGCTCGGCAGGTTCTCGGTGGCGCCGACCACGGCGAGCACGCGCACGGGCGCCTTCAGCTCGGCCAGCGCGGCCACCGCCTCGATCACCGCCGCGCCGCCGCACATGTCGAACTTCATCTCGTGCATCGAGCGCGCGGGCTTCAGCGAGAGCCCGCCCGAGTCGAACGTGACCGCCTTCCCGACGAACCCGAGCCGCGGCGCCCCGCCGGCCTGCGCGCCGTCGTAGTCGAGCCGGATCAGCCGGGGGTCCTGCTGCGAACCCTGGGCCACGGCGGCGAACGCGCCCATGCCGCGCTCCCGGATCGCGGCGCCGTCGAGGATCTCGGCGCGGAAGCCGTAGCGCCCGGCGAGCTCCTCGGCGTAATCGGCGAGAGCCGCGGGCGAGAGGTCGTTGGCCGGCGTGTTGCCCAGGTCGCGGGCGCGGTTGACGGCCGCCGTGATGATCGCCGCCTCGCGGACCGGCTCGGCGAGGTCGTCGGGCGCGCTCAGGATCAGCCGCTCGAGCGCGCGCGAGTCCTCGCGCGGCGTGTAGCGATCGAAGCGGTAGGCGTGGAGCAGGGTCCCCTCGACGAGGCCGGCGGCGACGTCAGGGGAGGCGTCCCGCGGGACCGCCCAGCACAGGGCCTTGGTCGAGACCTCGCGGGCGCGGCGATGGGCCACCGCGGCTGCGGCGCGGGCGCGCTCGGCGTCGAACCGGGCGCGCTCGCCGAGCCCGACGAGCAGGAAGCGCCGGCCCTCGGCATGGCCGACGGCCACGCGCTTGAACTTTCGGCTGGCCTCGCCCGAGGCCAGCAGGTCGGCCAGCCCCCCGGGGTCCCAGGACAGGTCCTCGCCCTCGAACACCCCAAGGGCGACGGTGTCCGCGTCGACGGCGAGCGGCTCAGCGGTACTCGCCTCGACGTTCATCGCCGCGCGACGTTACCAAGGCGCTACAAATACAGGCCAGCCACCATCGGAGAAGAGAGACGCCATGCCGAAAACCGTCATCCTGTCCGCCGCACGAACCCCGATCGGAAAGCTCGGGAGGTGGCCTGTCCAGTCTGGACGCCACCGAGCTCGGCGCCACCGCGATCACGGCCGCGCTCGAGCGCGCCGAGGTGGAGCCCGATCAGGTGCAGCACGTGATCATGGGACAGGTGCTCCAGGCCGGCCAGGGGCAGATCCCCTCGCGCCAGGCCCAGGTCAAGGCGGGCATCCCCAAGGAGGTCTCCTCGGAGACGATCAACAAGGTGTGCGCGTCGGGCATCCGCGCCGCCGGGCTGATCGACCAGGCGGTCCGGGCCGGCGACCTGGAGATCGCGGTCGGTGGCGGGATGGAGTCGATGTCGAAGTCGCCGTACCTGCTCAAGGAGGCCCGCTTCGGCTTCCGGATGGGCGACGCCAAGGCGATCGACGCGATGATCAACGACGGCCTGACCAATCCGTTCAGCGGCAAGCACATGGCCCAGGAGGCGAGCGAGGTGGCGGCGGAGCTCGAGCTCACCCGTCCTGACCTGGACCGCTGGGCGCTGCGCTCCCACCAGCTCGCGGTGAAGGCGACCGACGAGGGCCGGCTCCCCGAGGAGATCGTCCCGGTCACGGTCAAGGGCAAGAAGGGCGACACCACGGTGGAGATCGACGAGGCGCCGCGGCGTGACGCGACCCTCGAGACGCTGGCCAAGCTTCCGCCGATCTTCATGAAGGACGGCTCGCACACGGCGGGCAACTCGCCCGGAGTCAACGACGGCGGCGGCGCGCTCGTGCTGGCGAGCGACGAGTGGGCCAAGCGCAACGGCAAGTCGGCACTGGCCACGATCGTCGCTCAGAGTGCGGTCGCCGACGACTTCGCCTACCTCGCCCGCACCCCGGGCAAGGCGGCCAAGATGGCGCTCGACAAGGCCGGGCTGAAGGCCGAGGACATCGACCTGTGGGAGATCAACGAGGCGTTCGCGTCGGTGACCCTGAACTCGATCCGGATGCTCGAGATCGACGAGGACAAGGTCAACGTCAACGGTGGCGCGGTCGCCCTCGGCCATCCCATCGGGGCGTCGGGCGCCCGCATCCTCGGCTCGCTCGTGCTCGAGCTGCGCCGGCGCGGCGGCGGGCTGGGCTGCGCGGCGATCTGCTCGGGCGGCGGTCAGGGTGACGCGGTCATCGTCGAGGTGAATGGCGGCTGACGAGCTCGGGTGCCCCGGCCGCCGGGCTCACCCCGGCGGCCGTGGACCCTCCCCGCGAGGCGGCGGCCGGGCAGGCCGCCGCGTTCTTCGATCTCGACCGAACCCTGATGGAGGGCTCCTCGGCCTTCCAGTTCGGGCGCGCCGCGTTCAAGGCCGGGCTGCTCAGCCGGCGTCAGCTCGCCTCCGACGCCTGGGACAACCTGCAGTTCCGGCTGCGGGGCGCGAGCGACGAGTCGAGCCACGCCCTGCGCGACCGCGTCTCGCACGCCCTCGGAGGCACCCGGGTCCGGGACCTGGAGCGCCTCGGCGCGGAAGTGCTGCGCGGGATCCTGCCGCGGATCTATCCGCAGGTGTTGGCGTTGGCCCACGAGCACCAGGACGCCGGGCGGCGCGCCTACATCACCACCGCCGCCTCGCAGGAGCTCGCCACCGTGCTCGCCCAGGTACTCGCGCTCGACGGTGGCCTCGGCTCGCAGTTCTCCGAGGTGGTGGACGGCGTCTATACCGGAACGCCCACCGGTCTGTTCATCTACGGCGCGGAGAAGGCGGCGGCGATCGAGCAACTCGCGAGGCGCGAGGGCATCGACCTGGCCAGCTCGTACGGATACACCGACTCCGCCTCGGATCTCCCGATGCTGCGGCTCGTCGGCCATCCGGTCGTGGTCAACCCGGACTCTGAGCTGCTGCGGGTGGCGCGCGAGGAGGGGTGGGAGGTGCTCCGCTTCGACCGGCTCGGCCGCCGGTTGAAGGCGCTGGCCGGGCTGCTGGGTGCGGCCGTGGCCGGCGGGGCCGGAAGCGCGGCACTGGTGGCGCGGGCGCGCCGGCGGCGGCTGGTGCACCGGGTGGTCGGTGTGCGGCGGGGCGTGCGGCGTCGCGTGCCCGTATAGCCGGCGATCAGAGGACGGTGCGTACCAGGGCGAGCTCGGCCCGGCGGTTGGCGGTGAGGCGGCTGTCGGCGATGCCCACCTCCTGCACGACGCCCGAGCGGGCCTTGATCAACACGGTGGCCGCTCCCCGGCGGACGAGGTACCAGCGGACGGCGCCGACGCTCAGCAGCGTTCCGCCGCGCAGAGCGCGCTGAGCCGCGACGAGCGAGGCGCCGTCGCGGATCCCGGCGGTGGCGTAGTACGGGTTCGCGCTGGTCGCCCAGATGACGCGTCCCGCGAGCAGGTTGCGCAGCTTGGGGCTCAGGGTCCGCAGCAGACCCGGAGTGGGATAACCCGCGCGGACGCCGGCCGGAGTCAGGCAGAAGACGTCCTGGTAGGTGGAGCCGCGGACGGAGCTGCGGCGGTAGGCCACACGCGCCTGAGCCCGGGTCATCCCGAGGCCGGCCTGGCCCAGCCGCGAGCCCGCCAGCCGTCCGGTGGCGGCGGGGCAGCCGGGAACGGCCGGGACGGGGACGCGCACCGGCTTGCTCGTCGCGGCGCTGCCCGCTCCACCCGCGTTGGCCGCGACGACCGAGCAGGTCAGCTTCGTGCCCTCGTCGATCGCGGCCACCGCGTAGGACGATTTGGTGGCGCCCGCGAGCGGGGTGCCGTCACGGCTCCACTGGTAGGTGAGCCGCGTCGGGTTGTTCGTCCACCGTCCCGCCGAGCACGCCAACACGTGCCCTCGGCGCGGCGCGCCGCTGACGCCTGGCGGCGTGCGTCGCGTGCGGAACCGGCGGCGGGGCCACGGTGTAGGCGATCGACGCCGTGCCCGTCTGCCCGTCGCTGCTGGTCGCGGTGACCGTGTAGGTGTGGCGGCCGGGCGCGGACGTGTTCAACGCGCCGGTTCCGGCGTCGGCCCCGCTCGAGTCCCGGCATGAGGAGACACCCGGTCCAGCCGCTCCCTCGCTGCAAGCGAAGCGCGTCGAGACGGCCTGGCCGAGCGCGTACGTGCCTCCAGGGCCGGGCGCGGAGATCCTGGCCGAGGGTGCCGCGGCGACGAGGTAGGAGATCGACGTGTGCGACACGAGCCCGTCCTGGCTCGTCGCGCTGACGGTGTAGGTGTGTGAGCCCGGGGTGGACGTGTCGAGGTTGCCCACGCCGCCGGCCGCGCCATTTGAGTCCTTGCAGGTGGCCAGCCCCGGGCCGCCGGCTCCGTCGTCGCACGAGAAGGACGTGGCAACCGCATCGCCGACCGGATAGGTGGCGCCCCCGAGCGGCCAGGAGATGTTCGCGCTCGGGGCGTTGGCCACCCAGTAGCTGATCGACGCGGTCGCGCTGTAGCCGTCCTGACTCGTCGCGGTGACCGTGTAGGTATGTGGTCCGTACGACGTCGTGTCGAGGGTCCCGGTGGTGCCGGTGGCGCCGCCCGAGTCGGTGCACGTCGAGATGCCCGGACCGCCCTGCCCGTCGGCACACGAGAACGACGTCGAGACGGCCTGGCCCAGGCTGTACGCGCCGCCGGTCGGCGGGGAGTGGATCGAGGCGGTCGGCGGCGCGATCACGGTGTAGGAGATCGAGGCGCTCGAGGTCAGTCCGTCCTGGCTGGTGGCGGTCACCGTGTAGGTGTGCGTGCCGGCGCGTCGACGTGTCGAGGGCGCCGGTGGTGCCGGTGGCGCCGCCCGAGTCGGTGCACGTCGAGATGCCCGGACCGCCCTGCCCCTCGGTGCAGGAGAACGTTGTCGGCACGGACTGACCGAGCTCGTATGTTCCGCCCGACGCGGGCGAGGTGATCGTCGCGGACGGTGCGGTGGCGACCCAGTAGTCGATCGACGTGGACCCGGTCAACCCGTCCTGGCTGGTGGCGGTGACGGTGTAGGTATGCGGGCCGTACGTGCTCGTGTCGAGGGTCCCGCTGCCCCCGGTCGCTCCGTTCGAGTCCGTGCAGCTCGAGATCCCCGGCCCGCCGGCGCTGTCCGTGCACGAGAACGAGGTCGTGACGACCTGGTTCTGGCTGTAGGCGCCGCCGTCCTCAGGCGAGGAAATCGAAGCCACGGGTGGCCCGGGAACGGTCAGAGTGAATCCGCCCGACTGCGAGCCGGCGTGGGTCGGATCTCCCGCGTAGGCGGCGGTGAGCGTCTGCGAACCGGGAGCGCTCGGTGTGTAGTCGACCTCGCAGGTGGCGACACCGGTGGTGCCGGTCGCGGCGAGCGTGCAGCTTGGGCCGTTCGGAAAGCTTCCGGAGTGGGACGGCGCCGCCTGAAGGCTCACGGTTCCGCCGGGCGTGGTCGCCGTTCCGGCGTTGGTGTCGGACACGGTGGCGGTGCACGCGGTGGTGTTTCCGGCCAGGATCGGGCTCGGGCTGCACGACAGGGTGGTGGAGGTCGAGCGCGCCGCCACGGTCCAGGTGAACGTGGTGCTGGCCCGCGCGCCCCCGCTGTCGGTGGCCGTGACCGTGACCGTCGAGCTGCCGGCGCTGGACGGCGTCCCGGAGATGGCGCCGGTGGAGCTGTCGATCGAGACTCCCGCCGGCAACCCCGTGGCCGTGTAGGTGAGCGCATCGCCGCGGGCATCGGACGCGGAGATGGGCACGTTCACGGGCGTGTCGGTCGTGGTGCTCTGATCTCCGGGGCTCGTGATCGTGACCGGATCCGCCGCGCTGCACAGCGCCTGCGCGAGCGTCGTGCCGTTCGGACTGCCCAGCCCCGAGGCCATGTCATACGCCGGCCCGGCGGCGAACCGGCCACCGTTCGTGCCGGTGATGTCGTTCTCACCCGAGACGATGTCGTTGAAGTCATCGGCGTATCCGTTCGCGGCGGCCTTGTACAGGACCGGATTGGCAAAGCCGATCTCCTCACCGGTGCAGGCACTGGATGCATTGGTGAGCGCCCCCAGCCCCGCCCACAGCGGCGCAGAGGCGCTCGTGCCGCCGATCGTGGTCCAGGCGCCCTTGTAGTAGATGACGTAGCCCGTGGACGGGTCGGCGTCGGCGGAGACGTCGGGGACCTCGCGGCAGTAGCTGCCGGACACGGCAGCGCAGGGGGCTCCCGAGGACTCGGAGTTGATCAGGTGCAGCGACGCCGGGGCGCCGGACTGGTAGTCCGGCATCGGCCACAGCGTGGAGATGCCCCCGCCGCCTCCACACGAGGTGTTACAGCCGCCGTTCCAGACCGTCTCGGACGGGGGCGGTCCCAGGGTCGAGAGTGGGTACCGCCCACCCCGGTCACGTACGGCTGGCTGGCCGGGTCGTCGACGGCGAGGTCGGTATCGGAGCCCGAGCAGTCCTCGGATCCGTCGTCGCCGGCCGCGGCGAACATCGTCTGCCCCTGGGTGGCGGCCTCCTCGAACAGGGTGTTCTCCGATGCCGCGCGGCCCGACTGCTCCTCCTGGAGCTGCGCCTCACAGGCGCCCCAGGAGGTGGAGATCACGTTCGCGCGGTCCTGGCTGATGATCGCGTTGTAGGTGTCCAGCAGGGTGTTGGCGTTCCGGTTCGGACCCTGGTAGACGAGGATGTTCGCCTGGGGCGCCAACCCGATCACGTCCTCGATGTCGAGCGCCGCCTCGCCCGAGCCGGAGCCGTTGCCCGCGCCGCTGTCCACCTTCACGTAGTTCACCGAGGCGCTGGTCGCGTAGCAGGATTGGTAGGCCGCGATGTCGGATGTCCGATTGGGCTCGAGCTCGAACAGCGCCACCGTCTGACCGGCTCCCTGGTCGCCGGCGCCGTACAGCCCGGAGAGCCCGTACGCGGAGGCGAGCTGGTCCGCGGTGTACGCGCCGGCGCTCGACGCGGTCCCGGCGGCGGTCGAACATGCTTGCGGGCCACCGGTCACCACCTTGGGGGTGGCCGCGCGTGCTCGCGCGGCGTGCGCCCGCGGATGGATGAGCAGCGGCTGCGCCTGATCCAGGTTGTCCAGTCCGACCACGCTCTGGATCTCGCCGGCAACCGAGGCGCTGAATTGCGGCGGCGCGGTGTTGGCGAACGCGGTCCGCCCGCTGGGCAGCTGGACCTGCTGGAAGGACAGCGAGAACGCCTTGCGCGACCGTGGCGGAGGCGGCGGACAGCGGAATGGCGAGGCCGTTGGCGGAGACCGCGCGCGGCTGGAGGCCTTGAGCGCTCAGCGAGGCCTCGACGGCCTTGACCTGATCGGTCGTCGGCCCGAACCGGCCCCGGAACTGGGCGACGGTCAGGTAGTGGTGGTAGAGCAGGCGACCCGGGCGTCGACACCTCGGCCGCGTATGCGGCCAGACCCGCCGGGTCGCGGGGCTTGAGCATCACGGTGATCCCGAGCCGCGTCGTGCCCGCGAGCTTCCCGGTCACGCGTGAGCGGGGAGGGTGCCGTGGAGCTCGGCCGACGCGAACCCGCGCCGGGTTGCCGGCGGCCGCCGCCGAGACTGCGGATGACTCCGGCGATCACGTCCGGCGCCATCACGCCGGCCGCGACCAGGAGGTGGGCGAGTTGAGTCAGTCGGCGCAAGAAGCTTCCCCGTATGCGGCCAAGGCCCCGCTTCCCCGCAGCGACGGACCGCCCGGTTGAGGATAGAGGCCGAAGAGGGGCCCGACCAGGTCCCACCGCGTGTTTTCGAGTCCAGCTTTAGAATCCACGCAGCCTGCAGCCGCCAAGCCTGCGCAGCTGCGCTCTCCCCCGATGTCCTCCTCATCCGAGAAGAAGATTCGCGTCGTCGTCGCGAAACCTGGCCTCGACGGCCACGATCGCGGCGCAAAGATCATCGCCCGTGCGCTGCGCGACGCGGGGATGGAGGTGATCTACACCGGCCTTCACCAGACGCCGGAGCAGATCGTGGAGACGGTGATCCAGGAGGACGCCGACGCGGTCGGCCTCTCGATCCTGTCCGGGGCCCACATGACGCTCGTGCCGCGGATCCTCGAGCTGCTCCACGAGCAGGACATCGATGACGTGCTCGTGACCGTGGGCGGCACGATCCCCTCCGACGACGTGGAGAAGCTCAAGGAGCTGGGGGTATCCGAGGTGTTCACGCCCGGCGCCTCGACCCAGCAGGTGATCGACTTCATCCGCGGCGCCGTCCGGTCGTGAGGCCATCGCAGGGCGTGGGCAGCGGTCCTCGTGGCGCCGCGGGCGACCGATTGACTCGTCAGTCAACGAGGTAGTATTGAGCTCCTCAGGAATCCTTTAGGAGGAAGAACTTGAAGATTTGCGTCCTGGTCAAAGAGGTGCCGGACGCCGCCGTCGAGAAGCGCATCGACCAGTCGACGGGGCGGATGGACCGCTCAGGGGAGAAGAACCTCAACCCCTATGACACGCACGCCATCGAGGCGGCGATGCAGATCCGCGAGGGCGGGTCGATCGAGGTCGACGAGATCGTGGCGGTGACGATGGGTCCGGAGTCCGCGGTGCGGGCGCTGCACAAGGCGGTGTCGCTGGGCGCCGACCGCTCGCTGCACCTGACCGACGCGGCGCTGGCCGGCTCGGACGTCGCGGCCACCGGCTACGCGCTGTCCAAGGCGCTCGAGAAGGAGGGGCCCGACCTGGTCCTGCTCGGCCAGCAGTCCGACGACGGCGAGTGCTACACGATCGGCGCCGTGGTCGCCGACCACCTGAAGATGCCCTCGCTGACCCAGGTGATCAAGATGGACGTCCAGGACGGCGGCCTGCGCTGCGAGCGCCAGGCCGAGTACGGCTACGACACCGTCGAGGTCGAGCTGCCGGCCGTGATCTCGGTCGGCGACGCGATCAACGAGCCCCGCTACCCGTCGCTGAAGGCGATCATGGGCGCGAAGAAGAAGCCGCTCGAGACGGTCGCCAGCGGCGACATCGGCATCGACGGCTCGCTGGTCGGCGAGGACGGCTCGCGCGTCCAGTGCGGCGACTTCCACGATCCGCCGGCCAAGGAGGCCGGGCAGATCATCGAGGACGAGGACACCAACGAGACGGTCGAGAAGATCGTCGCCTGGCTCGACGAAAGGAAGCTGATCTAGATGGCCGACGTACTCACCTACGTCCTCCACTACGAGGGCGAGTTCAACAAGAACTCCCTGGGCGCGGTGTCCGAGGGCGCCGCGCGGGCCAAGGAGATCGGCGGCGAATGCCACGCCGTGGTGGTCGGCGGCGATGACCTGACCGACGAGCTGTGCCAGTCGCTCGGCGCCTACGGCGCCACCAAGGTGTTCCGGGGCGAAGGGCACCGAGGGCCTGGCCCAGCCGGTGGTCGACGTGATGGCCAAGGTGATCGACGAGCAACGGCCAGGCCTACGCGCTGTTCGGCGGCGGCCTGCTCGGGTTCGAGATCGGCGCCGGCCTGGCCGCGCGCAAGCAGGCGGGCGTGACCATGGAGGTCACCGCGGTGCGGGCCGAGGACGGCAAGCTCGTGGCCGAGCGGCCGATCCTCCAGGACTCGAAGATCTCGGTCTCGCCGCTACCAGGGCGACCTCGGGATCATCATCGGCCGGATCAACGCGTTCGAGGCGCAGTCGGTCGACGGCGGCTCGGCCGAGGTGGTGGACGTCGACGTCGAGTACTCGCCGTGGTCCAACCAGGCCAAGATGGTCGAGCGCGGCGAGCAGCGCGGCGCCGACGTGGACATCGAGGGCGCGGACATCCTCGTCGCCGGCGGCCGCGGGCTCGGCAAGGCCGAGAACTTCAAGCTGGCCGAGGATCTGGCCAGGGCGTTCGGCGGCAACACCGCCGTCGCGGCCACCCGCGCGGTGGTCGACGCGGGCTGGTACCCGTACGCGGCGCAGATCGGTCAGACCGGCAAGACCGTCTCGCCGAAGCTGTACCTCGCCGCGGGCATCTCCGGCGCGATCCAGCACAAGGTCGGCATGCAGTCCTCGGAGAACATCGTCGCGATCAACAAGGACGCCAACGCGCCGATCTTCGAGTTCTCCGACCTGGGGATCGTCGGCGACCTGAACAAGATCCTGCCCAAGCTGACCGACGCGATCAAGGCCAAGAAGGGGCTAGACGCGATGGCCTCGCGCAACGGTCACGAGCCGCCGTACGCGCCCAGCGAGTTCCCGCCGCCGGTCGACTCCGTCAGGCGAGTTCATCAAGCGCGGACTCGACCCCGAGGACGAGCTGATCGAGGTCGGCGTGGCGATCGTCGGCGGCGGCACCGCCGGCCTGGCCACCGCCAACCGCCTGCTCCAGCTCCTGGGCGACGACCCCGAGCTGATGGAGAAGCTCGGCGAGGTCCCGGTCGCCGTGATCGAGAAGGCCAAGACGTGCGGCGGGCACAACCTCTCGGGCGCGGTGATGCGGCCCGGGCCGCTGCAGGAGCTGTTCCCGGACGTCAGCCGCGAGGACTGGCGCAAGGAGCGCTTCGCCTTCGGCGAGGTGACCAAGGAGTCGGTGTACATGCTCACCGGCCCCAAGACGAAGCTCCGCGTCCCGATTCCCGCCGTGCCGAACTTCAAGAACCACGGCAACGAGGTGGTCTCGGTCTCGGCGCTGGCCCGCTACCAGCAGCGGCAGGCCGAGGAGGGCGGCGCCTACGTCCTCACCGAGACCTCGGCCACCCAGCTGATCGTCGAGGACGGCAAGGTGCGTCGGCGTCCGCTCCGGCGACAAGGGCCGGGGCAAGGACGGCGAGCCGCTGGGCAACTTCGAGCCCGGGACCGACATCAAGGCCCGCGCCACCGTGCTGGCCGAGGGCTGCTGGGGCCATCTCACCGGCGCCGCGATCAAGGAGTTCAAGCTGGCCGAGGGCCGCGAGCCCCAGGTGTGGGAGCTCGGGGTCAAGGAGGTGTGGAAGGTCACGAAGCCGCTCGACCGGGTGATCCACACGTTCGTGCAGCCGTGGCCGCTGAAGGTCGCGGCCAAGTACGGCCAGCTCGGCGGCACCTGGATCTACCCGATGAAGGACGAGAAGACCGGCGATGACCTGGTCTCGATCGGGTTCGTCGTCGACCTCAACTACCGCGACGCGACCACCTCGGTCCACGACCTGCTCCAGGCGTTCAAGACGCACCCGCTGGTGCGCGAGATCCTCGAGGGCGGCGAGCGCGTCGCGTGGGGCGCCAAGGCGCTTCCGGGCGGCGGCTACTGGTCGATGCCGAAGCTCACGATGCCGGGCGCGCTGCTGGTCGGCGACGCCGGCGGCATGGTCGACACGGCCGCTCTGAAGGGCGTCCACCACTGCATCAAGTCGGGGATCCTGGCCGCCGAGGCGATCTACAAGTCGCTCAAGACGGGCGAGTCGCTCGAGTCCTACGAGCAGGCGGTCGAGGAGTCCTCGATCGGCAAGGAGCTCTACCAGGTGCGCAACGCCCGCCAGGCGTTCCAGAAGGGCTTCGTCGTCGGCAGCCTGCTCGCGGGCCCGGCGATCATGTCGAAGGGCAAGGTCCCGCCGGGCCGGCAGGAGTGGCACCGCGACGACGCCGAGCCGATGTTCATCGGCGACACCAGCGAGCGCTATCCCAAGCCGGACGGCAAGTACACCTTCGACAAGCTCTCGTCGGTCTACATCTCCGGGCAACGCCACCCGCGACGACGCGCCCAACCACATCCGGGTGGAGAAGCACGTGCCGCGCGAGATCGCCGAGACGTGGGCGTGGATGTGCCCGGCCGGCGTGTACGAGATCCCCGACGACGCGCCCGAGTCCGGGCCGGTCGACGTGATCGTCAACTACACCAACTGCGTGCAGTGCGGCGCGATCACGGCCAAGGGCGGCCGGCTGACGCCGCCCGAGGGCGGCGACGGGCCGCTCTACCGCGTCACCTGACCCCTTCGTTCACACGCGCCCGACTTTCCTCGGAATAATTCCGGGAAAGCTCAGACGCAGCGCGTGGGGGGTCCCGGGGTGCACACAACTTTGCAAAGGCTCGGCTGTTGTTAAACAGCATGTCGGGGAAGCATTGGCTCCTCGCCGGCGTGGTGGTGCTCGCCGGCGCGTGTATCTGGACGCCCGTGGTGGCCGCCTCGGCGCCGCCGAGCACGCAGCTCTCCAACCCGGGCTGTCACCGGGCGATGCTGCCGTCGGCGCGTAAGCTCGCGATCACCGCCGTGATGCGGCCGGTGAGCGGAACGACGAGCATGGAGATGATGTTCGACCTGCAGCGCGCGAAGCGGCGCGCCGGGCCGTTCTCGAGCCGTGCGTGGGCACGGGCTCGACCAATGGGTCCATCCCGAGAATCCCACGCTCGGGCAGCGGCCGGGCGACATCTGGAAGGTCGAGCAGAAGGTGAGCAACCTGTCCGGGCACGGCGTACTACCGGTTCCGGGTCCGCTTCCGCTGGATCGGGCTCGAGCGCGCGCACGCTCGGGACCGCCGACGACCTCAGCCCGGTCTGCTACCAGCCCGAGCTCCGTCCCGATCTGATCGGTGCGCTCGCTGACCGCGACCCCCGTGACGGGCCAGCCGATCGCAGGACCGCTATGTGGCCTGGATCGGCAACCGCGGCATGAGCGGCGCCGGCCCGTTCCAGGTCACGCTCGACCGCTGCCTCGCAACCCATCGCAGTCGGCGACGGTGTCCTGGCTGCGGCCGCACTCGCGCGTACGCGAGGTGTTCACCGGCCCGGCCTGCACCCCGGGCAGCCAGCTCACGCTCACGGTCGACCCGGACGATGCGGTGCTCGACTACGACCGCGCCAACAACACGCTGACCACGCAGTGCCCGGCTGTCACGACCTCGCAGAGCCGGCGCCGCTGACCGCGACGGGCGCTAGAGCCGACGCTACACTTCATGAAGCAATGAAGACCGAAATCCATCCCGAGTACGTCGATGCCCACGTGCGCTGCACGTGCGGCAACGAGTTCATGACTCGCTCGACCAAGCCGGAGATCCACGTCGAGATCTGCTCGGCCTGCCATCCGTTCTACACCGGGACGGCAGAAGCTGGTCGACACCGGTGGCCGGGTGGAGCGCTTCCAGCGCCGCGTGGCCAAGGGACGGCGAGCCGCACGCGCCCCGGCGCGGGCGCGTAGCCAGACCCCGGCGATGGCCGACGGGCCGCTCGCGTCCGCGGCCCGTTCCCGCGCACCCTTCAGCCGCACTCCGGCGGCCCGCTGACCGCATCCCGCGACGCGCCCCTCGGCGGCCAGGCCGTGCTCGAGGGCGTGATGATGCGCGGCGTCAGCACCTGGGCGGTGGCGGTCCGCCCGCCGGCGGAGAGCCGACGGCGCCTCGCGCGCCGATCGACGTCCGCACGTTCCCGCTGCGCCCGCTGACCGCGCGCCACCGCGCCTACCGCCTGCCGGTGATCCGCGGCGTGGTGGCCCTGGCCGAGTCGCTGGGCATCGGCCTGCGCGCGCTGTCGATCTCGGCCAACGCCCAGCTTCCGCCGGGCGAGCAGGAGCAGATCTCGGGCGGCGCCTGGACGGGGACGGTGCTGGTGGCGCTGGTGTTCGCGATCGCGCTGTTCTTCGTCGTCCCGGTCGGGCTGACCAGCCTGATCAAGCACCAGCTCGGCTCCGCCGCGCTGTTCTGGCTGGTCGAGGGGGTGGTGCGCACCGCGATCTTCCTCGGCTACCTGGTCCTGCTCTCGCGCGTGCCCGACATGCGGCGCGTGCTCGAGTACCACGGCGCCGAGCACAAGGCGATCTCCTGCTACGAGGCCTCCGACGAGCTGCGGCCCGAGCGCGCGACGCTGTACTCGCGCCTGCACCCGCGCTGCGGCACGAGCTTCCTGCTCGTCGTGATGATCATGGCGATCTTCGTCTTCGCCCCGATCGGGCTGCCGGCCTGGTGGATCCTGCTCCTCACCCGGATCGTCGGCGTGCCGCTGATCGCCGGGCTGTCGTTCGAGGTGATCAAGTGGGCCGGGCGCAACCGGCGCCGGCGCTGGGTGCAGGCGATCATGTGGCCCGGGATGCAGCTCCAGAGGCTGACCACGCGCGAGCCCGACCTGGATCAGCTCGCGGTGGCGATCGCCGCGCTGGACGCCGTGCTCGCGGCCCAGAAGGGCGACGGCCGGCGCGGCGAGCTGGTCGGGGTCGAGGTGGTCGCGTAGCCACGCCCGGTGGCGTAGGCTCCGCGAGCGATGCGGGTGGTGATCGTCGGGGCCGGGTTCGGCGGGATCGCCACGGCGATCGAGCTGCAGCCGCCACGGCTTCGATGAGCTGACGATCCTGGAGCGCGGCTCCGGGCTGGGCGGCACCTGGCGCTACAACATCTATCCCGGCTGCGCCTGCGACGTTCCCAGCCACCTGTACTCGTTCTCGTTCGCTCAGCGCCGGGACTGGTCGCGGCTCTGCTCGCCGCAGGAGGAGATCCTGAGCTACCTGGAATCGGTGGCGCGCGAGCACGGGGTGGACCGGCTGGTCGATGACCGGGGTCGACGTGGGCTCCTGCGAGTGGGACGAGCGGGCTGGACGGTGCGCAGCGCCGACGGGCGCGCCTGGGAGGCCGACGCGGTGGTGATCGCCACCGGCCAGCTGCACCAGCCCGCGTTCCCGCGGCTCGACGGGCAGTTCGACGGCCACAGCTTCCACTCCGCGCGCTGGGACCACACTATGACCTGCGGGGCAAGCGCGTGGCGGTGATCGGGACCGGGGCGAGCGCGGTCCAGTTCGTCCCGCCCGTGGCCGAGCAGGCGGAAAGCTGTACGTGTTCCAGCGCACGGGCAACTGGTTCCTGCCGCGGCGCAACCGGCCCGTACCCGGCTCCGGTCCGCGCGGCGATCCGGCTCGTGCCCGGCGTGCAGGCGTTCCGGCGGCGGTTCATCTACTACTACACCGAGGCGCTCACGCTGATGATCCGCCACCCGCGCACGCTCGGGCTGATCGGCCGGCTGATCTCGACGGTGTTCATGCGCCGCCAGCTCCGCGACCCCGAGGTGCGCCGGCGCGCCTGGCCCCACTACACGTTCGGCTGCAAGCGGGTCCTGTTCAGCTCCCACTTCCTGCCGGCGCTCCAGCGGCCGAACGTCGAGCTGGTGACCGACGCGATCGACGCGCCTGACGCCGGGCGGGATCGTGACCGCCGACGGGGTCGAGCGCGAAGTCGACTGCATGATCTACGGCACCGGCTTTCGCACCACCGAGTTCATGTTCCCGATGGAGGTCAGCGGCGCCGGCGGCCGTCACGCTGCGCGAGGCGTGGGCCGAGGGGCCGCACGCCCACCTGGGCATGTGCGTCCCCGGTTTCCCGTCCCTGTTCCTCGTCTACGGCCCCAACACGAACACCTCGGGCGGCTCGATCATCGTTCTACGAGGAGGCGCAGGCGGCGTACATCCGCCAGGCGCTCTCCCTGCTGCGCGACCGCGGGCGCGCGGCGATCGAGGTCCGGCCCGAGGTCGAGGCGGCGAGCGACCGCGAGCTCCAGAGCCGCTTCGCGGGGACCGCGTGGACCCAGTGCAACTCCTGGTACCGCGACGACACCGGGCGGATCGTGACCAACTGGCCGGGCTACATGACCGACTACGCCGCAGCGCGTCGCGCGAGCTCGACCCGGCCGAGTTCGTGCTCGCGCCGACGAGCGCCGCCTGATGATCCGCGGCAGACGGGGTCCTAAACTCGAAGAGACCATGATCGACGAGCTCGTCTCCCAGATCGAGGCGCGGTTCGGCGCCCTGCAGGCGGAGCTCTCGGATCCCGAGGTGATCGGGAACCGCGAGCGCTTCACCGCGGCCAGCCGGGCCTATCGCGAGCTGGAGCCGGCGGCCAAGCTGGCCGCCGAGTACCGCCGCGCCGTCGACGACTTCGAGGGCGCGCGCGAGCTGCTGGCCGAGGACGGCAACGATCCCGAGCTGCGGGCGCTGATGGAGACCTCGCGCGAGCGCATCGACGCGCTCGAGGAGGAGATCCGCCTGGCCATGGTCGAGCGCGACCCGAACGACGAGAAGAACGTGATCGTCGAGATCCGGCCGGGCGCCGGCGGCGACGAGGCCGGGCTGTGGGCCGGCGACCTGTACCGGATGCTCACCCGCTACGCCGAGCGGCGCGGGTTCACGGTCGAGCCGCTGGCGATCGGGGACGGGACCTACACGTTCGGCGATCAAGGGCGACGGGGCGTACTCGGTGTTCAAGTTCGAGGGCGGCACCCACCGCGTCCAGCGCGTGCCCGAGACCGAGTCCCAGGGGCGGATCCACACCTCCACGGCGACGGTGGCGGTGCTGCCCGAGGCCGACGACGTCGAGGTCGAGGTCGACCCGAACGACCTCCAGATCGACGTCTACCGCAGCTCGGGCCCGGGCGGGCAGTCGGTCAACACGACCGACTCGGCGGTCCGGATCACCCACAAGCCGACGGGGATCGTGGTCTCGATGCAGGACGAGAAGTCCCAGCTCCAGAACCGCGAGCGGGCCATGCGCGTGCTGCGCGCCCGGCTGTACGAGCGGGCGCTCGCCGAGCAGCAGGCGGAGGTGGCGGCCTCGCGCCAGGCCCAGGTCGGCACCGGCGAGCGGGCCGAGAAGATCCGCACCTACAACTTCCCCGAGAAGCGGGTCAAGGACCACCGCATCAACCTGCTCGTGCACAACCTCGACGGGATCCTGATCGGCGAGCTCGACGAGCTCGACCGGCGCGCTCCAGGACGACGAGAAGCGCCGGCGGCTGCAGGAGCGGGCGGATGGCGTCTGAGGCCGCGGCGGTGCGGCGTGCGCGACGCGCTCGCCGAGGCGACCGCCGCGCTGACCGAGGCCGGGTTGCGACGCGCCGCGGCTCGATGCGGAGCTGCTGCTCGGCGAAGTGCTCGGGGTGGGACGCGAGCGGCTGGTCCTGCGACGCGGCGGAGAACGTCGATCCGGTCGCGCTGGAGCGGTTCGGCGCACTGGTGGCGCGTCGCGTCGCGCGCGAGCCCGTCGCCTACATCCTGGGGCGCAAGGAGTTCCGGTGGATCACGCTGCAGGTCGACCGCCGGGTGCTGATTCCCCGGCCGGAGACCGAGCTGCTGGTCGAGGTCGGCCTCGAGCTGCCCCACGCGGCGCGCGTGGTCGACGTGGGCACCGGGAGCGGCGCGGTGGCGCTGGCCCTCAAGCAGGAGCGGCCGGACCTCTACGTGGTCGGGACCGACGTCAGCGCCGACGCGGTGGCGGTGGCGCGGGAGAACGCGCAGCGGCTGGGTCTGGACGTGAAGTTCGTGGAGGCGGACCTGCTCGGCGGGATCGAGCGAGCGCTTCGACGCGGTGCTGGCGAACCTGCCCTACGTTCCCGAGGAGGTCGCCGCTCGCCCCGGAGATCGGGCGGCTACGAGCCGGCGGTGGCGCTGTTCGGCGGCGAGGACGGGCTCGGTTTGACCCGCCGCCTGCTCGAGATGGTCGCCGGCGCCGAGCTGGTGGCGCTCGAGATGGGGTTCGGCCAGGCCGGCGCGCTCTTGAAGCTCCTGCACGGGGCCGGCTTTTCCACGGTCGATCGCCTGCGCGACCTGGCCGGTCACGAGCGCGTCGTCGTCGGCGCGGCGGTGAGCGACGCCGAGGCGTTCGAGCGGTGCCTCGCGGTGGGCGGCGTGGCCGTGTTCCCCGCCGACACCGTGTACGGCCTGGCGTGCGACCCGGAGAACCGGTTCGCGGTCGAGCGCCTGTACCTGCTCAAGCGCCGGCCGACGAACAAGCCCTCGGCGGTGATGTTCTTCTCGCTCGAGCCGGCCCTGGCCGCGCTGCCCGAGCTCGGCGAGCGCACGCTCGAGGCGATGCGCCGCCTGCTGCCCGGCGCCGTGTCGCTGCTCGTCCCCAATCCGGCAGCGGCGCTTCCCGCTGGCCTGCGGGGAGGATCCGCTGACGCTCGGGGTGCGGGTCGTGCGGGTGCCCGCGCTCGAGGGCGTCACCCGGCCGGTGCTCCAGTCGAGCGCCAACCGCGCGGGCGGGCCGGATGCGCGGCGGATCGACGAGATTCCCAGGCTGATCCGCGCGGCCGTCGACCTCGTGATCGACGGCGGCGAGCTGCCCGGAACCCCCTCCACGGTCGTCGATCTGCGGGAGTACGAGGCGAGCGGGGAGTGGCGCGTCGTGCGCGAGGGGGCGGTTCCGCACGCGGCGATCGAGGATGCCCTCCGGCCTGGCAGTTCCACTTCGATCCGGCGAGCTACGACGAGATGATCCGGAGCGAGGTGCCGGCCTTCGAGCGCTTCGAGGAGGCGGTGGCGGGGGCCAGCGGCGCCGGCGCGCGGCGCATGCTCGAGCTCGGCACGGGGACGGGGGAGACCGCGCGGCGACTGCTCGAGCGCCACCCGGGGGCCACGCTGGTCGGCATCGACGTGAGCGAGCCGATGCTCGAGGAGGCCGGGCGGCGCCTGGGCTCTTCGCGCGTCGAGCTCCGGGTCGGCCGCCTGGAGGACCCGCTCCCGGAGGGCCCGTTCGATCTGGTGGCGAGCGCGCTGTGCGTCCACCACCTGCCGGGCGCCGAGAAGGCCGATCTGTTCGCACGCGTGGCCTCGGCGCTCCGGCCAGGCGGGCGGTTCGTGCTGGGGGACGTGGTCGTGCCCGAGGACCCCGAGCGACGCGCTCACGCCGCTGACCCAGGGCTACGACTTCCCGAGCCCGCTCCCCGACCAGCTGCGCCTGGCTGCGCGAAGCGGGCTTCGAGCCACGGGCGACCTGGGTCGAGGGCGACCTCGCCGTCGTCGCGGCGGATCTTCCGGGTTGAGCGCTGGTATCGTCGGCATCCGTGGACGCCGAGCTCCCCGCTGACTTCTTCAACCGGCCGCTGGCCGAGGTCGACCCGGAGATCGCCGAGGTGCTGGCGAACGAGCTCGAGCGCCAGCAGCGCACGCTCGAGATGATCGCGTCGGAGAACTTCGTTCCGGTCTCGGTGCTCGAGTGCCAGGGCTCGGTCCTGACCAACAAGTACGCCGAGGGGTATCCGGGCCGCCGCTACTACGGCGGCTGCGAGTACATCGACGTCGCCGAGCAGCTGGCCATCGACCGGGCCAAGGCGCTGTTCGGCGCCGAGCACGCGAACGTCCAGCCGAGCGCCGGCGCGCAGGCCAACGCCGCCGCCTACCACGCCCTGCTCCAGGCCGGCGACACGCTGATGGGGCTCGAGCTGGCCCACGGCGGCCATCTCACCCACGGGATGAAGATCAACTTCTCCGGCCGGCTGTACGACATCGCGCCCTACCAGGTCTCGCGTGAGACGAGCCTGATCGACATGGACGAGGTCGAGCGGATCGCCCACGAGCGCAAGCCCAAGGTGATCCTCGCCGGCTGGTCGGCCTACCCGCGGCAGCTCGACTTCGAGCGCTTCCGGGCGATCGCCGACGCGGTCGGCGCCTACCTGGTGGTGGACATGGCGCACTTCGCCGGCCTGGTCGCGGCCGGCCTGCACCCCAGCCCGGTCCCGCACGCCCACGTGGTCACCACGACCACGCACAAGACGATCGGCGGCGGGCGCGGCGGGATGATCCTGTGCAAGGAGGAGCTGGCCAAGAAGATCGACTCCGCGGTGTTCCCGGGCCAGCAGGGCGGGCCGCTCGAGCACGTGATCGCGGGCAAGGCGGTGGCGCTGAAGATCGCCGCCTCGGAGGCCTTCCGGGAGCGCCAGGAGCGGACGCTCGCCGGCGCGCGCGCCGTGGCCGATGAGCTCCTCGGCGCCGGCGGCGGGGTCAACGTCCTCACCGGCGGGACCGACGTGCACCTCGTGCTGTGCGATCTGCGCGAGTCCCCGCTCGACGGCAAGCAGGCCGAGGACCGGCTCGCGGCGGTCGGCATCACCGTCAACCGCAACGCGGTCCCGTTCGACCCGCGGCCGCCCGCGGTGTCGAGCGGGCTGCGGATCGGGACGCCGGCGCTGGCCACGCGCGGCCTTCAGCCCGAGGACTTCGTCGAGGTGGGCAGGATCATCGCCGAGGCGCTCGTCGCCGAGCCGTTCGAGGAGCACCAGGCCGAGCTGGCCGAGCGGGCCGCGGCCATCGCCGAGCGCTATCCGCTGTACGCGCGCCTCGGCGCCCCCGCCGGCGTCTCGTAGACGTCGGAAACCTGCGATCGGCCGGGGCTGCCATGCTTCCGGCAGACCATGCGCTACTGGGATGCCGTCTTCGCCTTCCTCGTCGCGATGGGGGTCGCGGCCGGGTTGACGCCGATCGCCGCCGCTGCGGCGCGGCGCGTCGGCATCCTCGCGCGGCCGAGCGACCGCGGGCTGGCCCTGACGGACACGCCCGCGCTGGGCGGCATCGCGATCCTCGCCGGCGTGCTGGTGGCGGCGCTCATCTGGGTGCCGGCCACGATCCACCTGCCGCACACCGCGCACACGCGTCCGGGCCCCGGCGGCGTCGTCCACACCTGGGCCCTGATCGCCGGCGCCTGCCTGATCACGCTCGTGGGCGTGGTCGACGACGCCGCGCGAGCTGCGCTGGTACTGGAAGCTCGCCGGCCAGATGGCGGCGGCGCTCGTGGCGGTCGAGGGCGGCGCGGTGGTGACCGACGTGACGCTTCCCTTCATCGGCTCGCTCCAGTTCCCGAACGCCGGCGGCGCGCTCACCGTGATCTGGCTGGTCGGGCTGATGAACGTGGTCAACTTCTCCGACGGCGTCGACGGCCTGGCGGCCGGGCTGTGCACGATCGACGGGGTGGCGTTCGCGGTGATCGCGTTCGACCTGGGCGTCAACTCGGCGGGCACGTTGGCGGCGCTGACGGCGGGCGCCTCGCTCGGGTTCCTGTTCTACAACTTCCATCCGGCCTCGGTGTTCATGGGCGACTCGGGCGCGAACCTGCTCGGCTACCTGCTCGGGGTGGCCGCCGTGGTCGGCTCGCTCAAGACCAACGCGGTGGTCGCCCTGGTCGTGCCGCTGGTGATCCTGGCCGTCCCGTTCCTGGACACGGGCTTCGTCGTGGCCAAGCGCCTGAAGTACCACCGCCGGCCATGGGACGGCGATGCCAACCACTTCCACCACCGCATGGCGCGGATCGGCTTCAGTCAGCGCAAGACCGTCGCGTATCTGTACGCGTGGTCGCTGCTGCTCGCCGGCGTCGCGGTGGCGCTGCGCTTCGTGCCCTACTCCGACCACCACGGCCACTACCGCCTGGGTTGGTCGCTGCTGATGGGGGCGCTCGGGCTGATCGCGGTCGCGGCCAGCGTGTACCTCGTCTACGTGCTCGAGATCCTCAAGTTCAAGCACTGGCGACTGCGCGAGATGCGCCGGGCGGATCCGGACACGAGCGAGCTCGAGGTGGAGGCCGCGGTGGCGCGCGACATCGAGACCGGCGAGTTCGAGCGAGTCAGCTCGTGAACCGCGTACCCGGGGCTACACGCTGACAGGCCTGACCCGCGTTCAGCGCGCTGTCATCGGCGCCATCGTCGTGCTGACCGCGCTGGCCGGCGTGCTGCGCTATGCCCACGGCGTCTCGCACATCGTGGCGTTCGTCGTCGCCGGCACTCGCGCTGGCCGGGCTCGCCTGGCTCGTCTCGTTCGCCACCGAGCAGGTGGGCCGCGGTTCGGCGCCGGCCGCCACCGGGCTGATGCAATCGAGCCTCGGCAACCTGCCCGAGTTCTTCGTGGTGCTGTTCGCGCTTCAGGCCGGGCGAGCTGACCGTGGCGGAGACGGCGATCATCGGGTCGATCCTGGTCAACGCCCTGCTCGTGCTCGGGCTGGTGATCATCGCCGGCGCCCGCCGGGAGCGCGACGGGGTGATGCGCTTCAGCCCCCGGCTGCCCAACGACACCGCCACGCTGCTGCTGATCTCGTCGTTCATCATCGTGCTGATCGGGCTGACGAACGCCGCCCACGACCCGGCCAGCCACCACAACCGGACGATCTCGATCATCGGCGCGGTGGCGCTCCTGGTCGTGTACGCGATGGTGGATGCGCCAGTACCTGACGCTCGGATCAGCGGCCCTCCCGACGCAGGCGGCGGAGCGCCGGGTGCCCGCTGGCGGTGAGCCTCGGGACTGCTGGGCGCGGCGGGCGTCGGATCGGCGTTCGTCTCGGACTGGTTCGTGCACGCGCTCCAGCCGACGATCCACACGCTCCACATCTCCCAGGCCTTCGCCGGCCTGGTGATCGTCGCCATCGCCGGCAACGCGGTCGAGAACGCGTCGGCGATCGTGCTGGCGGCCAAGGGGCAGTCCGAGCTGGCGATCTCGGTGGTCAAGAACTCGGTGGCGCAGATCGCGGCGTTCCTGTACCCGGCGCTCGTGCTGGTGTCGCTGCTCACCGCGACGACCCTGACGTTCGCGCTGGCGCCCGTGTACATCGGGGCGCTGTTCGGGACCGCCGTGATCGTGTGGCAGGTGACCGGCGACGGGGAGGCGACGGCGTTCGAGGGGGCGGCGCTTGATCGCCACCTACGTGATCCTCGCCACCGTCGCGGCGTTCGAGTAGCGCGCCGGCGTCGAGTAACCGCGTCCGGCATTCTGGTCCGCTGTCCGTCCGACCGGAACCACTTGGCATCGCGTGCGTACCACGGCCGGCTCCGTCCGAGGGCCGTGCTAAAGTTGACGTTAACGTGAACTCCGCCGCAGAGACAGCCCCCGGAGCCCCCGGCAGGACCCGCCGACGCATCGGCGCCGACGCCAGCCACGGCTCCTACAAGTGGTGGGCGCTGTCGTGCACCAGCCTGGGGATGCTGCTGGCCACGATCAACTCCGGGCACGCTGATCATCGCCCTGCCCGACCTCGAGCGGAGCCTCCACACGAGCCTGCTCGAGCTGGTCTGGGTGATCCTCGTCTACATGATCGCCTCGACCGTGCTGGTCCTCTCCGCCGGCCGGCTGTCGGACCAGTTCGGGCGCAAGAAGGCCTACCTCGGCGGGTTCCTCATCTTCGCGGCCGCGTCGCTCGGCGCCGGGTTCGCCGACAACGGCACGCAGCTGATCCTGTGGCGGATCCTCCAGGGGATCGGCGGCGCCTTCCTGTTCGCCAACACCGGCGCGATCGTCACCGACGCCTTCCCGCGCGAGCAGCTCGGGCTGGCGATGGGCACGAACACGATGATCGGCGCCGTCGGCCTCGTGATCGGTCCCGTGCTCGGTGGCGGCCTGGTGGCCATCAGCTGGCCGTGGGTGTTCTGGTTCAACGTGCCGTTCGCGATCATCGGCTGCCTGTGGGGCGCCATGGTCCTGCGCGAGCTCACCGGGCGCTCGGAGGACCGCTCGTTCGACGCGGCGGGGACGCTGACCTTCCTGGTCGGGCTGACCGGCCTGGTCTACGGCATCTCCAAGGGCGGGATCTCCGGGTGGGACAACCCGCTGGTGATCGGCGGCCTGATCGCCGCCGCCGTCCTGATGCCGCTCTTCGTCGTGATCGAGCGCCGCGTCAAGGCGCCGATGCTCGACCTGACGATCTTCAACAACCGCCTCTTCTCGGCCGCCTCGGCCGCGTCGTTCATCAACGGCCTCGCGCGCTTCGCCCTGCTGTTCCTGTTCGTCTTCTACTTCCAGGGCGTCCAGGGCGACTCGCCCGTGCTCGCCGGCGTCAAGCTGGCGCCGATGGCGCTCGGGATGCTCGTCGCCTCTCCGCCGGCCGGCATCTGGGCCGACCGCCGCGGCTCACGCGCTCTGGCCGTGGGCGGGATGATCGCCACCGCCATCGGGCTTGGGCTCATGACCACGCTCGAGCGCGACACGAGCTATGTGTGGAGCGGGCTCTTCCTGTTCATCGTCGGCGTCGGGTCGGGCATGTTCAACTCGCCGAATGCCGCGGCCATGATGGGCACGGTGGCGCCGCACCGCCGCGGCATCGCCGCCGGCGCGCGCGTCCTGCTGATGAACAGCGGCGCGGTGATCTCGATCGCCTTCGTGCTCGCGATCGTCACCCGCGCGGTCCCCAAGAGCGTGCTCTTCAGCGTCTTCTCCGGTCTCGCCAACCACATCTCGACGGCCCAGCTCACCCCGTTCATCAGCAACATGCACACCGCCCTCTGGTGCCTGTGCGCCGTCTCGGTGCTCGGCGCGTTCGTGGCCGCCGCGCGTCCCAAGCATGTCGCCGAATCGGCGGTGGAGCCACGGCCGGCGGCCGAGCGCGAGGTGCAGGCCGCGGCATGAGCACCACCGTCGACCGTCCGCTGCGGATCGGCGAGGTCGCGGAGCTGACCGGCGTCACCCCGCGGACGATCCGCTACTACGAGGAGATCGGGCTGCTGCTCGGCGCCGCCGACCGCGAGGAGGGCAAGCACCGCTGCTACACGACGCGCGACGTCGATCGCGTCCGGGAGATCCTGCGCCTGAAGGACCTCCTCGGCCTGTCGCTCGAGCAGCTGACCAAGCTGGTGGCGGCGCAGGACGCCCGGGCCGAGCTCCGGCGCGAGTTCCGCGCCACCGAGGACACCGCCGCGCAGCGGCGGATCCTCACCGAAGCGCTCGAGCACATCGGGACGCAGCTCGAGCTCGTCCAGGGCCGCCGCCGCGCCCTCGAGGACCTCGAGCGCGAGCTGCTCGAAAAGCAGGCAGAAGCCCACGGCAAGCTAGCCGGCCTCGACCGGTGAGCGCCGGCGCGATCCAGATCAGTCGCCTCCGCGCGGCCGCGCGGCTGCACGGCGTCGATCGCCGGGCGATGGCCACCCTGTCCCTCGGCCACCTGTTCACCGACGTCGCCCAGGGCTCGGTGCCGGCGCTGCTGCCCTTCCTGATCGCGGACGATCACCTGAGCTACGCCGCGGCCTCGGCGCTGATCCTGGCGGCCACGATCTCCTCGTCGGTGGTTCAGCCCGTTGTTCGGCCACATCTCCGATCGCTACTCGCTGCCCTGGCTGATGCCGCTCGGCCCTGCCCTCGGCGGCCTCGGAATTGCACTCGCGGGGCTCGCTCCCAACTACGCGCTCACCTTCGCCGCCGTGGTCCTGAGCGGGCTCGGCGTCGCGGCCTTCCACCCTGAAGCCTCACGCTTTGCCAACTACGTGTCGGGCGAGCGGCGGGCCAGCGGCATGAGCCTGTTCAGCGTGGGCGGCAACGTCGGCTTCGCGCTCGGGCCGGTGCTCGTGACGCCGCTGATCCTGGTCTTCGGTCTCCACGGCACGGCGTTCGTCGTGATCCCGACCTGGCTGATGGCGGCGGTCCTCGTGCACGAGCTGCCGCGGTTGCGCAGCTTTCCGCTCCGACGTCGCCGGCCGCCGTGTGCAGCGTGGCGACGAGCGCGAGGAGTGGGGCCCGTTCGCCGTCCTCGCCGCCGTGATCGCGCTGCGCTCGTTCGTGTACTTCGGGCTGGTCACGTTCATCCCGCTCTACTACGTCGAACGTCCTGCACTCGAGCAAGACGCTCGGCAACGCGCCCTGACCGCGATGCTCCTGGGTGGCGCCGCGGGGACGCTGCTGGGTGGTCCGCTCGCCGACCGCTTCGGCCGGCGCACGGTGCTGATCGGCTCGATGCTCACGCTGCCTCCGCTCGTCGTCGGCTTCCTCCTGTCCGGCCCGGTGCTGGCGCTGGTGTTCGCGACGCTGGCGGGGATGGCCACGATCGCGACTTTCGCGGTGACGATCGTGATGGGTCAGGAGTTCCTGCCGGGGCGTCTGGGCGTGTCCGCGGGCGTGACCATCGGGCTTTCGATTGGACTCGGTGGCGTCGGCGCCCCGCTGCTCGGCGTGCTCGGCGACGCGCACGGCCTGAGGGCGGTGTTCGAGACGATCGCCGGGTTGCCCGTGCTGGCGCTGCTCCTCGGTACTGGCGCTGCCCGCGCCCCGCCGCCGCGAAGCCCTCACTGCGCCGTGAAGCCGCCGTCAACCGGTAGCGCCACGCCGGTGATGAACGACGGCGCCGGGCGAGGCCAGGAACAACGCCGCGGCCGCACACTCCTCGGGCCGCGCCAGCCGCCCCAGCGGCTGAGCGATAGCGAACTCGCTGCGGGCGCGGTCCGGGGTCGGGCAGCTCGTCGAAGAAGCCCTCGAGCATCGGAGTGTCGACGATCCCGGGGCACACCGCGTTGACGCGGATGCCCTCGGGCGCCCAGTCCAGGGCCAGAGCGCGCGCGAGCTGCACCGCGGCGCCCTTGGTGGCGCAGTAGAGCGGCGAGTCGGGCTGGGCGACGAGACCCGTCTTCGAGGCCATGACCACGAAGCTGCCGCCGGCGCGCGCCAGCGCGCGGTGCGCGGCCTGCGCCAGGTAGATGACCGCCCGCAGGTTCACGCCGAGCAGGCGGTCGATGTCCTCGTCGGTGGTGTCGTCGATCGAGCGGGCGAGGTTCATGCCGGCGTTGGCGACCACGGCATCGAGCCGGCCGAAGCGCTCGAGGGCGCGCGCCGACGGCGGCATCGTTGGTCTCCCGGCGCGCCACGTCGCCGACCACGCCGTCCTCGAGCGGCTCACGGTCGACGGCGACGACGTCCCAGCCGTCGGCGGCGAACGCATCGACGCACGCGGCGCCGATGCCCGCGGCGGCGCCGGTGACGATGACCACGCTCACAGCCCGTACACGCGCGGTGGCGGTGCCGCCGAGCATCGCCTCCTGCTCCTCCGCCGGTCGCGTGTCCACCAGGCGCAGCGTCTCGCGCCACACCTTGTCGTAGTCGCCGTTCATCAGGCACACCGGCCAGTCGGAGCCGAACATCAGCCGCTCGGCACCGAAGGCGATCAGCGCGGTCTCGAAGTACGGAAGCAGGTACTCGGCCGTCCAGCGCTCGGGAGGCGCGACCGTGTTCAGCCCCGAGACCTTGGCGTAGACGTTCGGGTGCTCGGCGCACGCGCCGATCTGGGTCGCCCACGGATCGAGCGGGTCACCGATCGGGGGCTTTCCCAGGTGGTCGATCACGATCTTCAGCTCGGGAAGCGACGGGCCAGGCGCGGGACATGGACCAGGTGGCGCGGGAACACGGCCGGGATCTCGAACACGAGGCCTCGCGCGGCCAGCAGCCGAGGCTCTCCTGGACGGACTCGCGCAGCAGCCAGTCGGGATCGGGCTCGTCGTGGACGAGGTGGCGCACGCCGCGAAAGGCGGGATGCGCGCAGTAGCGCGCGAGCGACCGTTCGCACGCCGCCGGGTCGAGCAGCGGCACCCAGCCGGTGACGGCGGCGATCCAGGGTGCGCGGTCGGCATGGGCGAGCATCGCGTCGGTTTCGGCGAACGTGTTGTCGGCCTGCACCGTGATCGTCCGCTCGATCCCGGCGGCGTCGAGCAGCGGGCGCAGGTCGTCGGGTCCGAAGTCCCGGTGGATCGGCCCGTAGTCTCCGCCGTCAGCCACGGATAGCCGCCGATCGCCGAGGCTCCAGAAGTGCTGATGGGCGTCGATGCGGGGGCTCGATCCGCTATCCGACGTCCACCTGGTGTGGGGAGCCGCAGCGCGGATTGACGAACTGCCGAACCGTCGGGTTGTTCAGGTCCGAGCGCGTGACCATCACCGCGCCCGTGTCCTCGTTGCCGGGCGCATGCTGGTGGCGCAGGATCGCCACCGCCGCGCGCACGCCGTCATAGCCCATCCGGAACGGGTCCTGGGAGACCAGGCCCGAGACGATGCCCTGGCGTGACGCCGTCGACCTCGTCGGGCGAGGTGTCCCATCCGATCACCTTCACCTTGCCCACCCGGTGGGCGATGCGGATCGCCTCGACCGCGCCGACGTCGCTGGCCTCATTGGCCGCGAACACGCCCTTGAGGTCGGGGTTGGCGGTGAGCACGTTGGCGGTCACGGTCAGCGCGGTGTTGTAGTCGTTCTGGCTGTACTGGATCCCGACCAGGTGCAGCTTCTTGTACTTCCTGAGCTCGGACTCGAAGCCCTCCACGCGCTGGTCGTTGGTCTGCGTGCCGGCGTGGAAGGCGATGATCGCCACCTTCCCGCCGCCGGGACCGATCGCCTTCGCCAGCCGGTCGGCGGCCATCTTCGCGCCGGCGATGTTGTTGGTCTCGATCAGCGGCACGTTCTTGGGCTGGGGCGTCGTTCCCGAGTCGATCGAGACGACCTTGATGCCCGCCTTGGCGGCGCCGGTCGAGACCTCGCTCATCGCGGTGGCGTCGGTGGCGGCGTAGACGAGGCCGTTGACGCCCTGGGCGATGTAGTTGTTGAGCAGGTTGAGCTGGCCGACGACGTCGGTCTCATCGGTGACGCCGTTCCAGGTGACCTCGACGCCGCGCATCTGCGAGGCCGCGCACGTGGCGCCGGCATGGACCTTGGACCAGTAGTCGAGGCCGACCGACTTGGGGATCACCGCCAGGTGGATCGGCGGCGTCTTCTGGAGGGTGATCTTGGCTTTGTGGTCCTTGACCACGGCGCATCCCGCCGCCGCGAAGGCGAGCGAGGAGCGCGGCGAGGCCGCGGAGCGGCGTTACGCACTGGCCGGCGCCTCCTCGCCCTCCGGCGTCGGCGCTCCGGCGCTCGACCTGCTCGGAGGCCGCCGACAGCCGGCGCCGGCGGACCTGGTCCCACCACACCGCCAGCCAGATGATCACGCCGATGATCACCTGCTGGTAGTACTGGGTGATGTTGAGCAGCACGCACGCCGTTGGTGATCACCGCCATCAGGAATGCGCCGATCAGGGTGCCGCCGATCGTGCCCACGCCGCCGAACAGGCTGGCGCCGCCGATCACGCAGGCCGCGATCACGTTCAGCTCGAGGCCGACGCCGTAGTTGGGCTGGCCGGAGTGCACGAGCGAGGCGGCGATCATGCCGCCGAACCCGGCGAGCGCGGCCGAGATCACGTAGACGGCGATCAGGTAGCGGTTGAGCGCCGATGCCCGACAGCCGCGCGGCCTCCTTGTTGGAGCCGATCGCGTAGGCGTAGCGGCCGAGCTTGGTCCGGCTGAGGATCGACGTAGCCGATCGACCGCGATCACGATCAGGTACAGGAGCGGCATCGGGATCGGGCCGATCTGACCCTCGCCGAACAGGCGGAAGTTCGCGGGCAGCCCGTACACGGCGTTCTCGCCGCCGACGATGAAGGTCAGCCCGCGGGCGACGCCGAGCATGCCCAGCGTGGCGATGAAGGGCGGCAGCTTCATCTGGGTGATGAG
Organism: uncultured Solirubrobacterales bacterium; assembly: GCA_963710305.1. GTDB lineage: Bacteria > Actinomycetota > Thermoleophilia > Solirubrobacterales > Solirubrobacteraceae > Palsa-465. The sequence goes on from CAVPZV010000003.1 coordinate 438,695, forward strand.
CAGCCCGTTGACGAGCCCGATCGCCGCGCCGGCGAGGACGCCGATGATGATCCCGGGAACGATCGGGAAGCCCGCCTTGGCGATCGCCATCGTGCCGAGGATCCCGCCCAGGCCCGCGACCGAGCCCACCGAGAGGTCGATGCCGGCGGTCAGGATCACCAGCGTCTGGCCGACGGCGATGATCGCCACCACCGACACCTGCACGCCGATGTTGAACAGGTTGTTGCCGGTCAGGAAGTACGGCGAGGCGATGGCGAGCGCGATGACGACGACGATCAGCCCGCCGGCGGCGGCGAGCTGCGAGACCACGTCCTGGAGCCGGTCGCGCAGTCCGCCCGGCAGTCGCAGGGCCACCGGGCGAGGCGCCGCGTGCGTACTCATGCAGTCCTCCCTTTCCACGCCCGACGCGAGCGCCATGATCCGCTCCTCGTCGAACTCGTTGCGGTTCAGTTCGCCCACCGTCCTGCCGTCGCGGATCACCACGATCCGGTCGCACATGTTGATCAGCTCCGGCAGGTAGGAGCTGATCATCACGATCGCGCGGCCGTTGGCCGCGAGCTCGCCCATCAGCTTGAACATCTCGGCCTTGGCGCCGACGTCGATGCCGCGGCTGGGCTCGTCGAAGAACAGCACGCGGGCCTCGGTCTCGAGCCAGCGCGCCACGACCACCTTCTGCTGGGTGCCGCCGGACAGCGCCTCCACCGGCCGGCTCAGCGACGGGGTGCGGATGTCGAGCTGCTCGCGGCGGCGCTCGGCTGCGTCGTGCTCGGCGCGGCGGTTGATCCAGATCCCGCGGCCGGGGATCCGCGCCAGCGTGATGTTGTGCGCGACCGACAGCTGCATGGCCAGCCCGTCGCCCTTGCGATCCTCGGTCAGGTAGCCGATGCCCGCGGCGATGGCGTCGCTGGGGGAGCGGAGCTTCAGCTCGTGGCCGTCGAGCTCGATCCGGCCGTCGCTGATCGGGTCGGCGGCGAACACGGCCCGCGCCAGCTCGGTGCGGCCGGCACCGATCAGCCCGGCGAAGCCGACGATCTCGCCGGCGCGGACCTCGAAGGAGCAGTCGGTGAGCACGCCGGGACGGGTCAGCCCCTCGACCTTGAGCATCGACGTCGCCGATCTTGGCGTCGGCCTTGGGGTACAGGTTGTCGATCTCCCGCCCCACCATCAGCTGCACGAGCTTGGGCTCGTCGAAGTCGCCCTTCTCGAGCGTCTCGACGACCTCGCCGTCGCGCATCACGGTGACGCGGTCGGCGATCTTCGTGACCTCGTCGAGGCGATGCGAGATGTAGAAGATCGCGATCCCGTCGGACTTGAGCTCCTCGATCAGCTCGAACAGATCCTCGATCTCGGGCTCGGTGAGCGTCGCGGTGGGCTCATCCATGATCACGACCTTGGCGTCGACGGCAAGGGCCTTGGCGATCTCGACCCGCTGCTGGTCGGCCACCGACAAGCTTGAGACGCGGCGCCCGGGATTGACGTCGAGCTTGACGCGCTCCAGCAGCTCGCGGGCGCGCTTCTTCTCGGAGCCGCGCACGATCAGGCCGGCGTGGCTCTGCTCGCGTCCGAGCGCGAAGTTCTCGGCGATCGTCAGGTGCGGCGCGAGCGCGAACTCCTGGTGGACCATCGCGATCCCAGCTTCTGGGCGTGGAGCGGGTTGCGGAAGCGCACCTGCTCGCCCTCGACGAGGATCTCGCCGTCGCTCGGCCGCTCGAGCTGGGAGAGCAGCTTCATCAGCGTCGACTTGCCGGCGCCGTTCTCGCCGGCGACAGCGTGGACCTCGCCTGGCCGGATGTCGAGAGCTCACGGAGTCAAGCGCTTGAACACCGGGGAAGCGCTTGCTCACTCCGCGGATCTCCACCACAGCACCGTTACCAGTGGCTGCCATGTGAACTCCTCCTCTGCGCCCAAACCTTTCCCGGGTGGGCGAGGGCGAAACGTTCGGGGGGGGTGGGGCGCGCGTTAGCGCGCCGTCATGCCGCCGTCGACGATCATCACCGCGCCGATCACCGACGCGGCCTCGTCGGAGGCGAGGTAGGCGGCCATCGCCGCGATCTCCTCGGGTGAGACCAGCCGCCCGTGCGGCTGGCGCGCCTCCATCTTGCGGCGCGCTTCCGCGGGATCGGCGTACCCGGCGGTGATGCGCTGCACCCACGGGGTGTCCACGGTTCCGGGGGCGATGCAGTTGATGCGGATCCCGTCCTCGACGTGGTCGATCGCCGCGGCGCGGGTGAGCGAGAGGATCCCGCCCTTGGCCGCGCTGTAAGCGGCGCGGTCGGGAGGTCCCACGAGCGCGGCGATCGAGGCCATGTTGATGATCGAACCGCCGCCGCCGGCGCGCATCACCGGGATCGCGTGCTTGCACCCGAAGAACGTTCCGGTAAGGCAGACATCGATCACGCGGCGCCAGTCCCGACTCCTCGGTATCGGGCGCGGTGGCGGCGATTCCGACGCCGGCGTTGTTGACGAGCACGTCGAGCCCGTCCCATTCCTCGACCGCACGCGGTCGATCATGTTCGCCACGCTCTCCTCGCTGGCGACGTCGACCTCGTGGGCGAGCGCGGGTGGACCGCCGAGCTCCTCGACGACGCGCTCGGCGGCCTCAGGATCGAGGTCGGCGACGATGACGCGCGCGCCCTCGGCGGCGAAGCGCAGCGCGATCGCGCGGCCGATGCCCGGCGCCGCCGCCGGTGACCACGGCCCGGCGGTCCTTCAGCCGTCGGGGAACTGCGGCCTCAGCGCTCATGCCTCACCGCCAGGCTTCCCCATCGGGGAACGCGTACTCCTCGAGCGACTCGGGCCGCATCTCGATGCTGTAGCCGGGAGCCTCCGGTACCACGTAGCGGCCGTCGCGCACGCTGCGCGGGATCGACGAAATGCTCGTGGAGCTCCTCCACGTACTCGATCACGCGATCGCTCAGCTCGCCGCCGACGGCCACGTAGTCGATCAGCGACAGGTGCTGGACGTACTCGCACAACCCGATCCCGCCGGCGTGGGGGCACACCGGGATCTCGAAGCGCGCGGCCAGCAGCAGCACCGCCAGCACCTCGTTGACGCCACCCAGACGGCAGGAGTCGAGCTGGCAGACGGCGAGGCCGCCGGCCTGCATCAGCTGCTTGAACATCGTGCGGTTGTGGCAGTGCTCGCCGGTGGCGATGCGTACCGGCGCCACCTCGCGCGCGATGCGCGCGTGCCCGAGGATGTCGTCGGGGCTCGTCGGCTCCTCCATCCACCAGGGGTCGAACTCGGCCAGCCGGCGGGTGGCGGCGATCGCCTCCTCCACCTCCCATACCTGGTTGGCGTCCATCATCAGGTAGCGCTCGGAGCCGATCTCCTCGCGGATCATCGCCGCGCGCCGCACGTCGTCCTCGAGCGAGGTGCCGACCTTCATCTTGAGGTGCCGCCAGCCCTCGGCGACGGCGGCGCGGCAGCGTTCGCGCACCTCCTCGTCGCTGAATCCGAGCCACCCGATCGACGTGGTGTAGGCGGGAAGGCCCTCGCGCCGGGCGCGCGCCTCGCGCTCGGTGCGACCGCCCGCGGCGCGCGCCTCGAGCAGCTCGACGGCCTGCTCGGGCGTGAGCGCGTCGGTCATGTAGCGGAAGTCGACGCACGCCGACGAGCTGCTCGGGGCTCATGTCGACGACGAGCTTCCACAGCGGCTTTCCCTCCGCGCGCGCCCACAGGTCCCAGACCGCGTTGACGAGCGCGGCGGTCGCCAGGTGGATCACGCCCTTCTCGGGGCCGATCCAGCGCAGGTGCGAGTCGCCGGTGACCTCGCGCCAGAAGCCGCGCGGATCGGCGGCCACGTCGGAAAGCCGGCGGCCCTTCACGAGAGGGCTCAGCGCGTGGATGGCCGTCACCACCACCTCAGTTCCGCGCCCGATCGTGAACGTCATCCCGTGGCCGGTCAGCCGCGTGTCGGTCCGGAGGATCACGTAGGCCGCCGAGTAGTCCGGCGCCTGGTTCATCGCGTCCGAGCCGGCCAGCGTGCGCGAGGTGGGAAAGCGAACGTCGCGCACGTCGATTCCCGTGATCCGGCAGTCGCTCACGGCCCGGCGGCCTACCCGTCAGGCGGGTCCGCCAATACGTTGACTTCAGGTCAAACCGGGCAGGAGCCGAAGTAACAAAGAGCGAATGTCGGGTAGATATGTCTTGAACGCCGCGGCTGTAGTCAGAGTTCTGACGTCCGCGGTGCCTCAACCCGGCAGGGAGGAAAGTGAGCACGCTCGTACATCGCTACGCACGCTGGACGGCGCCCGTGGCGGCGGCCGCCGCCGCCATCGTCGGGCTGATCAACGTGGCGTCGGCGCTGACCCCGACGATCAGCTGGCGGGGCCATCTGCTGCTCGAGTTCGAGCCGGTCGAGGCCATCCGCTTCTTCCACGCGCTGGCCTTTCCCGGCGGGAACCGCGCTGCTGCTGGTGGCGCCGTACCTGGCCAAGCGGCGCCGGCGCGCCTGGCAGGCGGCGATCGCGCTGATGCTGGCGCTGGGCCTGTTCGACCTGCTCAAGGGGCTCGACTTCGAGGAGACCGCTCATCACCTGGGGCGTGGCCGCGTTCCTGCTCTGGGGCGGCTCGTCCTTCCGCGTCCGCCACGATCGCGATCACGCTGCGCTCGGCGGCCTGGCGCGTGCCGCTGCTCGGCGCGTTCGGTGTGGCCATGGCCGCGCTCGCCACTGGGCCTCGCAGGGCCATCCCTCCGGCCACTCGGTGGTGTACGAGACGGTCGACCTGCTGCGCTGGCAGACGGGCCCGATCCAATTCCACCACCACTTCGGCTGGATCCCGCTCGCCGTGCACCTGCTCGAGATCACCAGCCTGATCTCGATCGCCTACGTGATCTTCCGGCCGATCGCCGCGCCCAAGGCGCTGCCCAGCCCGGCCACGCGCGAGCAGGCGGCCGAGCTCGTGCGCGCGCACGGCACCGACACCCTGTCGTTCTTCAAGCTCCGGGCCGACAAGCAGTACTTCTTCAGCCAGGACCGGCGCGCGTTCGTCGGCTACCGGATCGAGAACGGCGTGCTGCTGCTCTCGGGTGACCCGGTGGGCCCGGCCGACGCATTCCCGGCGCTGATGGCCGAGCTGCGGGCGTTCACGCCGATCGCGGCCTGAAGCTCGGGCGCGGTCGGCGCGAGCGAACGGATGCGCCCGTCTGTACGAGGAGTTCGGGCTGCACACGATCTACCTCGGTGACGAGGCGATCGTCGAGCTCGACCGGTTCTCGCTCGAGGGCCGGCCGATCCGCAAGGTGCGCCAGTCCGTGACCCGCCTCAGCAAGGCCGGCTACACGGCCGAGCTCCACGAACTGCCCGACTGGACGCCCACACGGTCGTGGAGGTCGAAGGCGTGATCGAGCGGGGGCGCCAGGGCGCGCCCGAGCGCGGATTCTCGATGGCGATGGACTCGCTCACGGGCGAGGAGACGCTGGTCCTGCTCGCGCGCGACGAGCATGGCGCGATCCGCGGCGTCCTGCATTTCGTGCCCTGCTTCGGGCGGCCCACGATGTCGCTGTCGTTCATGCGCCGCGACCCGGACACCCCCAACGGCCTGACCGAGTTCCTCGTGGCCAGGGCGGCCGAGCTGCTCAAGGAGCGCGGGGTGAACGAGATGTCGCTCAACTTCGCGGCGTTCGCCAAGTGGATGCACAGCCCGGAGAAGCGAAGCGAGCGCGTGATGGGCAAGCTCGTCGCCCTCGGCAACCCGTTCTTCCAGATCGAGAGCCTCTACCGCTTCAACGCCAAGTTCTTCCCCCGCTGGGAGCCGCGGTACCTCGTCTACGAGGGCACCTTCGGGCTGCCGCGGGCCGGGATCGCCGCGATGTGGGCCGAGGGCCAGCTGCCCAAGCCCGTCCTGCCGGCGCGCCGGCGCCGGCCGTCGCTGGTCGCCACGACGCGTTAGACCGCGGACGGCGACCGCTTCGCTTCGGCCGGCATACCCCGCACGGACACCGGTCCGGCGCGCACCGAGAGCGCGGCTTCAGCTAACTAGACGCTAAAGTTCGGTCCCCGCACGGCTTCCGCCGTGTCGGTCTCACGGCCCGTGCACCGGCGATTTCGGCACGCCGGTACCCTGCGGCCTCCGCGACCCCATCTTCAGCTTGAATAGCCCGATCGACATGACGAACAGCCGTCCGCCCGTTTCCGGCCGGGACGTCGCCGGCGCGGGAGCACTGCTCCTGACCGTGAACCTGCTGTGCGCGGCGAATCGGCGCTGGGCTCGGCGCGCTGGTCGGCTCAACCGTGCCGTTCATGCTCTTCGGGCTTCGCCGTCGGCTTCTTCCTGGGGATCTACGTTGTCTCTAAGCGCTTCCGCGACTTCTGAGGCCGGAATGGGCCCGTTGCGCTACATCGACGTGGTGCTCCTGGTGGTCGCCGCGCCGATCCTTCTGCTGATCGGCGTTCCGCCGCTCGGATACGGCGTGGCGGCGGGTGTCTGGCTGGCTTTGCGGGTAGTAGAGATCGGCGTGAACAGGTCCGCCGCTGCGCTGGGGGATCAGAACTGGGAGATGATCGTGAGGCAGCTCGCCTATCCCGATGGTGCGGATCTTCGCTCTCGCATCACCGTGATCCTGATCCGGCGTGACGCGGACGACGACGCCGGTCTCACCGCGCTCGATCGTGGTCGTGCTCGTGTTCACGATCCGCTTCTTCCTCGGCTTCGCCGACCGTCCGAGGGCGCGATGAGCAAGCGCAAGAAGATCCTCTGGGGGAGCTTCGCGTTCTACGTGGCCGTGCTGATCGTGCTCGTCGCCGTCTACGGCATCCACGGGCAGAAGAACAGCTCGTTCCAGATCCAGAACGAGTTCATGCTCACCAAGTGGGTCGACCTCGGCCCGTTCAGCATCAACCGCGCCGTCGTCTACCTGTTCATCACCACGATCCTCACCGTGGGCACGATGATGTGGATCGCGCGCCGGATGCAGGCCCGGCCCAACCGCGTCCAGACCTCGGTCGAAGCGCTCTACTCGCTGATGCGCGAGAACATCACCCGCGGGAACATGCCCGACCGGATGGCGGCCCAGTGGTTTCCCGTTCTGCGGGACCCTGTTCCTGTTCATCTGGTACGCCAACATGATCGGCTACCTCCCGCTGCCGACCAACAGCGAGGAGAAGTTCACCATCTTCGGCGTCCACATCCCCTCGTTCGCGCTGTACGCCGCCACCGCCAACGTGTCCGTGCCGTTGATCCTGGCGATCGTGGTGTTCCTCGTGTTCAACTGGGAGGGCCTCCGCGTCCAGGGATTCCGGGGCTACATGCAGCAGCCTGATCCCGCACGGTGTGACCGGCTTCATGGCCGTGTTCGTGGGCACGCTCGAAGTGGTCTCCACCTTCATGCGGCTGATCTCGCTGACCATCCGGTTGTGGGCGAACATCTTCGCCGGCCACATGATCATCCTGTTCATGGCCGGGGGGCTGGCGGTGATCCTCGGGCTGTCGTTCCTCGGCTGGTTCACGATGCCCTTCGCGATCCTCGTCTACATCTTCGAGCTCGGCCTCGTGGCCACGCTGCAGGCCTTCATCTTCGCGACCCTCTCCGCCATCTATCTCGGTGGCGCAGTGTCTTCCCACTAACCCGACGGACGAAGGAGTCCTCTTGTTCCACTTCCTCCTCCCACTCATCTTCGCGCAGTCCTCGGGCTCGGCCGGGCTCGGGATCGGCATCGGCGGCGGCCTCGGGGCCGTCGGCGCCGGCGTCGGCATCGGCTACATCTTCGGCAAGGTGATCGAGTCGGTCACCCGCCAGCCGGAGATGCGCGATGAGATCACGAGCATCCAGTGGCTCGGCTTCGCGCTCACCGAAGCGTGCTTCTTCTACGGCCTCGTCGCCGGCCTGCTCTCCTACGTCCTCAAGTAGATGGCCAGCGCGTTGACACCCGCCTCGAGCGGCTCGTTCCTGATCACGCCCGACGTCGGGCTGATGGTCTGGACCCTGCTGCTGTTCGGGCTCTCGATGTACGTGCTCCGCCGCTGGGCGTTCCCGCGGATCGCCGAGGCGCTCGACAAGCGCCAGCGCGCGATCGAGGACTCGATCGAGGACGCCGCGCGGATCCGCAAGGAGTCCGAGCGCCTGCTCCAGGAGTACCGCGAGCGGTTGCGCGAGGCCCGCGGCCAGGCCGAGCAGATCATCGATCGGGCCAGGCAGACGGCCGAGGTCCACGAGCGCAACGCCACCGCCGATGCGCAGCAGACAGCGCGAGAAGCTGATGGAGCAGACACGCCGGGACATCGAGTCCGAGACGCGTCGGGCGATCGACCAGATCCGGCGCGAGGTGGCCGACCTCACGGTGCTGGCCACCGAGCGGGTGACGCGCAAGACCCTCACCGATGAGGACCAGCGCCGCCTGGTCGAGGAGACCCTGAGCGAGCTCGACTTCAGCGCGCTCGCCGGCGACGGAAGGTAACCGGCCAGTGGAAGAGATCGCCGCCGTCTACGCGAACGCGCTGTTCGAGGTCGCCAAGGAGAGAGGAGTTCTGGACGAGGTCCGCGAACAGCTTCGCGCGTTCGTGCAGGCGATGAACGAGAACGCCGAGATGAGGTTCTTCTTCTTCTCCCCCTACTTCTCGACCGAGGAGAAGAAGGAGGGGCTGCACGCGGCGCTGGAGAACGCGGACGAGGTGTTCATGAACTTCCTCGAGACGCTGCTCGAGCGAAGCCGGATGCCGGTGATCTTCCGCATCCGCGATCGCTACGAGAAGCTGTGGGACGAGGAGCAGAACGTGCTGCCGGTCGAGGTGACCAGCGCGATCGAGCTCGAGGAGGGTACCGTCGAGAGCATCGGCGATCGGATCCGCGAGCAGACGGGGCGGAAGGTCGAGATCTCGAGCCGGGTCGACCCGGACATCATCGGCGGGATCGTGCTCCAGGTCGGGAACTCGGTCCTCGACGCGTCGATCCGCAACCGCCTGAACCAACTTCGTCAGCAAGTCGCGCAGGCGTAGGGCGCTGCGCCTGAATCAGGGAGCAAACAGATGCCAGAGCTTCAGATAAAGCCTGATGAGATCACCTCGATCCTCAAGAGCCGGATCGAGGGTCTCGACACCTCGAGTGCCGATCTGACCGAGGTCGGCACCGTGCTGTCCGTCGCGGACGGCATCTGCCGCATCCACGGACTCGAGAACTGCATGTCGCTCGAGATGCTCGAGTTCCCGCACGGGGTGACCGGGCTGGCGCTCAACCTCGAGTCCGACAACGTGGGCGCGGTGATGTTCGGCGAGTGGGAGCACATCTCCGAGGGCGACACGGTGCGCCGGACCAAGCGCCTGCTCGAGATCCCGGTGGGCGACGAACTGCTCGGGCGAATCGTCGATCCGCTCGGAAACCCGCTCGACGGCAAGGGCGCGATCGACGCGAGCCACACGCGCCCGTCCGAATTCAAGGCGCCGGGCGTGGTGCAGCGCCAGCCCGTGAAGGAGCCGATGCTGACCGGCCTGAAGGCGATCGACTCGATGATCCCGATCGGCCGCGGCCAGCGCGAGCTGATCATCGGCGACCGCCAGACCGGCAAGAGCGCGATCGCGATCGACACGATCATCAACAACCGCGACCGGGACCTGATCTGCGTGTACGTGGCCATCGGCCAGCGCAAGCAGACCGTCGTCCAGCTCGCCGAGACGCTGGAGGAAGCGGACGCGCTCGACGAACACGATCATCGTCATGGCGGCGGCCGACGAGGCCGCTCCGATCAAGTTCCTGGCCCCCTACGCCGGCTGCGCGATGGGCGAGCACTTCCTCTACAGCGGGCGGCACGCGCTCGCCATCTACGACGACCTGACCAAGCACGCCTACGCCTACCGGCAGATGTCGCTGCTCCTGCGCCGGCCGCCGGGCCGCGAGGCGTATCCGGGCGACGTCTTCTACCTGCACTCCCGGCTGCTCGAGCGGGCGGTGAAGCTGGCCGACGATGTAACCGATCCCCACACCGGCGACAAGATCGAGGGCGGCGGCTCGCTGACGGCCCTACCGATCATCGAGACGCAGGCCGGCGACGTGTCGGCCTACGTGCCGACCAACGTGATCTCGATCACCGACGGTCAGATCTTCCTCGAGCCGAAGCTGTTCTACTCGGGCGTGCGCCCGGCCATCAACGTCGGCATCTCGGTCTCCCGCGTGGGCGGGAGCGCGCAGATCACGCCGATGCGCAAGGTCGCGGGGCGCCTGAAGCTCGAGCTCTCCCAGTACCGCGAGCTCGAGGCGTTCTCCCAGTTCGGCTCCGAGCTCGACCCCGAGACGCAGCGGACGCTGGCCCGCGGCGAGCGCCTGGTCAAGACGCTCAACCAGCACGAGCGCAGCCCGATGCCGATCGAGGATCAGGTCGTCCAGATCTACGCCGCCACCAACGGCTACATCGACCGGATCAAGGTCGACAAGGTCGACCGGTTCCTGGCCGACCTGAGCGATACGGTGCGCGGCGGCGAGCCCGAGCTGCTGGACAAGATCGCCGACGGCGACTGGAGCGACGAGATCCAGTCCCAGCTCGAGAAGGCGGTGGAGAGCTTCGCCGAGGACTTCGGCTACGACCTCGACGAGGAAGGGCACGACCTCGAGGACGACGAGGACGAGGACGGCGGCGGCGACTCCGGCGAGGAGAGCGACTCGGACTCCGGGAGCTCCGGCGACGACTCCGACGACTCCGACTCGACGACGACTCCGACGACGACAGCAAGAAGAAGTCAGACGACAGCGACGAGTAGGCGATGGCCGGACAGCGTGACATCAAGGAGCGGATCGGCTCGGTCAAGAACATCGAGAAGATCACCCGCGCCATGGAGATGGTCGCAGCCGCCCGGCTGCGCAGGGCCGAGCAGCGGATCGAGGTCCTGCGGCCGTACGCTCGCGCGATCCGGCAGATGACCCGCCAGGCCGCCGAGGCAGCCGGCGACGTGCCCAACCTGCCGATCCTCCAGGAGCACTCCGAGATCAAGAACGTCGGCATGCTTCTGATCGGCGGCGACCGGGGGCTGGCCGGGGCGTTCAACTCCAGCATCGTCCGAGCCGGCACGCGGGCGGCACGGGGACACGAGCGCGAGGGACGCAACGCGGTCTACTTCGCGTCCGGACGGCGGATCGCCTCGTCGGTGTCCTTCCGCGGGCTCGAGCTGGCCGACAGCTTCAGCGGCTTCACCGACCGCCCCGCGTACGCCGACGCCCGGCGGATCGCCGAACGCGTGATGGCGGCCTACATCGACGAAGAGGTCGATCAGGTGGAGATCTTCTACAACCAGTACAAGACCGCCCTGTCCCAGGACGTGGTCCGGGAGACGCTGCTGCCGCTCCAGAAGGCCGACGTGCTCGACGACGAAGAGGACGAGGACGAGGAGCACTCCGACGAGGACGAGGCGACGAAGAAGGATCGTGAGCGCGACAAGCGCGCGCTGGTGGAGTACGAGCCCGACCCCGAGGAGATCCTCAAGCGCCTGGTCCCGGACTACGTCGAGGTCTCGATCTTCCGCGCGCTGCTCGAGTCAACCGCCTCCGAGCACGGCTCGCGCATGACCGCGATGCGCAGCGCCTCCGACAACGCGGGGCAGCTGATCGACGATCTCACCTTGCAGATGAACCGGGCGCGCCAGGCCGAGATCACGCAGGAGATCATGGAAGTAGTCGCCGGAGCGGAAGGGCTCTCCGGCTAACCTAGGGAGACACATGGCTACCGCATCAGAATCCAGAGAAGGGCAGCGCGAAGAGGGGGGCGAGCGCGAGGAGGAGCGGACCGAGAACGTCGGCCGGGTCGAAGAGGTCCAGGGCGTCGTGATCGAGGCGGTGTTCCCCGACAAGCTGCCCGAGATCAACCACGCGATCAAGATCCGCCGTCCGGAGGTCATGCGCGAGGAGGAGGGGATCGACCCCGCCGCCTCCCAGGACGAATGGCTCGTGTGCGAGGTTCAGCAGCACGTGGGCGACGACCGCGTGCTCGCGGTGGCCATGGACGTCACCGATGGCCTGGCCCGAGGCGTCGAGGTGATCGACACCGGCTCGCCGATCACGGTGCCGGTCGGCAAGGTGACGCTGGGGCGGATCTTCAACCTGCTCGGTGAGCCGATCGACCTCGGCGACGAGCTCGACGAGGACACAGAGCGGTGGCCGATCCACCGCGAGGCGCCCAACGTCGAGAACCTGGTCCCGACGACCGAGATGTTCGAGACCGGGATCAAGGTCGTCGATCTGCTTGCCCCGTACGCCAAGGGCGGCAAGGTCGGCCTGTTCGGCGGCGCCGGCGTGGGCAAGACCGTGATCATCCAGGAGCTGATCCACAACCTGGCCCAGGAGCACGGCGGCCTGTCGGCCTTCTGCGGCGTGGGCGAGCGCTCGCGCGAGGGCAACGACCTGTGGCTCGAGATGAAGGAATCGGGCGTGCTCGAGAAGACCATGCTGGTCTTCGGCCAGATGAACGAGCCGCCGGGCGCCCGCATGCGCGTGGCGCTGTCGGGCCTGACCATGGCCGAGTACTTCCGCGACGAGGAGGGCCAGGACGTGCTCCTCTTCATCGACAACATCTTCCGCTTCGTGCAGGCCGGCTCGGAGGTCTCGGCGCTGCTCGGCCGGATGCCCTCCCAGGTGGGCTACCAGCCGACGCTCGAGACCGAGATGGGCGAGCTCCAGGAGCGGATCACGTCCACGAGGAACGGCTCGGTCACGTCGATCCAGGCGATCTACGTCCCGGCCGACGACCTCACCGACCCGGCGCCGGCGTCGGTGTTCGCCCACCTGAACGCGACCACCACGCTGTCGCGCTCGATCTCGGAGAAGGGCATCTACCCCGCAGTCGACCCGCTCGACTCGACCTCGACCATCCTCAAGGAGGAGATCGTCGGGGAGGAGCACGTCAAGGTGGCCAACGACGTCAAGGAGGTGCTCCAGAAGTACCGCGACCTCCAGGACATCATCGCGATCCTCGGGATCGAGGAGCTCTCCGACGAGGACCGCCAGACCGTGAACCGGGCCCGCCGGCTCGAGCGCTTCCTGTCCCAGCCCTTCCACGTGGCCGAGCAGTTCACCGGCACGCCCGGCATGTACGTTCCGGTCAAGGAGTCGATCCGCGGCTTCAAGGAGATCCTCGAGGGCAAGCACGACGACCTGCCCGAGCGCGCCTTCTTCATGAAGGGCTCGATCGACGACGTGGTCAAGGAGGCCGGTGGCGAGGACGACGACGAGGACGAAGAAGGACGACGAGGACAAGGACGACGAGGACAAGGACGAGGGCGAGGGCACCGAGGCCCGCGGCGACGACGACAGCTCCGACGATTCGGACGAGGACGACGACGACTCGGACGAGGACGATCCAAGGACAAGGACGACGACGAAGGACGAGAAGGACGAGAAGGACGACAAGGACGATTCCGACTCGGATTCAGACTCCGACGACGACGACGAGTAGCGCGTGGCGCACGACAAGTTCCAGGTCGAGGTCCTGACCCCCGAAGGGGAGGTCTTCAACGACGAGGCCGAGATGCTCTCGACGCGGACCGCGATCGGCTCGATCGGCGTCCTGGCCCACCACGCGCCACTGCTCGCCATGCTCGACCCGACCGAGCTGCGCATCTACAAGAGCGAGTCCGAGGTGTGCTCGTTCGCGCAGGCCGAGGGCTACCTGCAGGTGATGAACAACCGCGCGATCGTGCTGGTCGAGGAGGCGCATCCGCCCGGCGACCTCGACGCGGGCGAGCTGCGCGACCGCCTGGAGCGGGCCGAGCACGAGCTCGAGTCGGCCGAGGACGACTCTGAGAAGCGGCGGGTGGCCGAGCGCGACAAGCGGCGCTTGGAACAGTTCTTGCGTATCGCCGAATCAAGCTAGCCCCGTCGTATCCTCCGGCGCATGGTCGACGAGCGCATCCTCGCCGAGCGGCTGATCTCCTACGACACCTCACGTCCGGAGGAGATCGTGGCGGCGGCAGGATTCGTCAAGGGCTGGCTCGAATCTCGCGACATCGAGGTTCGCCACCACGACCACAATGGGCTGCCCGTGCTGATCGCCGAGGTCGGGCACTGCTCATCGGACGGCTCCTGTCCCGAGGTCGTCTTCCACGGGCACCTCGACGTGGTCCCCGCCCGTCCGGAGCAGTTCCACCCCCGGATCGAGGGCGATCGCCTGTACGGGCGCGGCGCCTACGACATGAAGGGCGGCCTGGCCGCGATGATGTGCGCTCTGAAGGACGTGGAGCGCCAGGAGCGGGTGCGCGTGCGGCTCGTGTGCGTGCCCGACGAGGAGTCCGAGGAGATCGACGAGCGCAGACGGATCGCATGGTCAAGCTCGGGCTGGGCGGCGACTTCGCGATCACGGGCGAGCCGACCAACCTGCACATCGGCATCCAGGCCAAGGGCGTGCTGGTGATGCGGATCCACGTCCACGGCCGCTCGGCCCACAGCTCGACGCCGTGGCTCGGTGACAACGCGGTGCTGAAGGCCGTCGACGTGTTCCGGGCGATCGAATCGCTCCCGTTCTCGCGCGAGTCCTCGGAGATGTTCGACCGCCCGTCGATCAACCTGGGCCGGATCCAGGGCGGAGACGCGCTCAACCGCGTGCCCGACGCGTGCACGATGGCGGTCGACGTGCGCTACCTGCCCGGCCAGGATCCTGAGGAGATCTTGAGGCAAGTGCGCCAGATTCCCTCGATCGAGGTGACGCGGACATTCGTCTGGCCGACGGTGGCGGTGACTCGCACCAATCCGTTCGTGCGCGCGCTGCGCGACGCGGTGGCGCGATCGGCGCTCGGCGAGGTGATGAGCGTGGGCCGTGACGGCGCCTCCGACGCCGCCGCCTTCATCCAGGCCGGGATCCCGGCCGTCGAGTACGGGCCGGCCGGAGACGGCCACCACGGTCCCGAGGAGTGGGTTTCGATCTCCTCGCTCGCGCGCTACCGGCGCTCGCTCGGCGACTTCATCCGGACGCTGCCCATGCGCTTGGAGGAGGGCTTGGGTCGGCGCACCCGGACGAGGACGGCGCCGCGCCGGCCGTGGTGCCGTCGCAGCCGGGGCTGGCGCAGACGGCGGCGCTGCGAGATGGGCAGAGCGATCAAGGCAGCGGGGCTGCGGGCGATCGAAGGCGGCCTGGCTTGAGGCTGATCCCGCGCACGCGCGGCGGCGCGCTGCTGCGGTTCTCGATGGCCGCGCTGATCGTCGTCGCCTTCACCGCGTCGGCCACGGCCGTCGCCGGGCTGCTCCAGTTCAAGCAGATCGCTCACTACTTCAACGCCACGCCCGCGCTCAACCATGCCCAGGTGACGATCGCCAACCCGGGCATCCCGCAGACGCTGCTGCTGATCGGCTCCGACCATCGCGCCGGGACGTCGTGGGCGACGGCCAACACGGACACGATGATGCTCGTGCACATCGACCCGAACTCCTCGACGATCAACCTCCTGTCGGTGCCGCGCGACCTGAGGGTGATGATCCCGCAGGGCCACGTGGTCGCGCCCGGAAAGCTCAACTCCGCCTACTCGATCGGTGGGCCCAACCTGCTCGTGAGGATCCTCACCCACCAGGTGTTGCCCGGCCTCCAGATCAACCACATCATCGACGTCAACTTCGGCGGGTTCGAGTCGCTGGTCAACGCGATCGGGTGCGTCTACACCGACGTCGACCACCGCTACTACAACAACACGGTCTACACCAACTACTCGAGCATCGACATCCAGCCCGGCTACCAAAAGCTGTGCGGGCCCGACGCGCTGGCCTTCGTGCGCTTCCGGCACACCGACACCGACATCGTCCGCAACGCGCGCCAGCAGGACTTCCTGCGCTGGGTGAAGGGTCAGTTCGGCGAAGGCGACCTGATCGGCCAGAAGAACAAGCTGCTCTCGATCTTCGGCCAGCACACCCAGACCGACCCTGACCTGCACAGCGTCGACGGGCTGATCAACCTGTTCGACCTGGTCGCGTTCTCCGCCGGACACGCGGTCAAGCAGGTCCCGTTCCCGGCGATCCTGCTGCCCTGCAATCCGACCGCGGCCGTCGGCACCGGTGCGCAGGCGCAGACCCCGTGCTACGTCTCGGCGACTCCCGGCGCGCTGCACAAGGCGCTGCAGTCGTTCATGGCCACGACGACCGCGGCCCGGGCGGCGCCCGCCGGCGGCAACGGGAACCGCGGCGCGTCGGGGCACGGGCCGCCACCGGGGCCACCGAAGCCGGCGGCCGTGTACGGCGACTTCGGCGACGGCAAGGCGCAGGCGGGCTGCGCTCGTGAACCCCGGGATGACGGTGTACGTCCCGCGCGTGATCGCCAACGGCTCCCGGTACTGCACGAACGCCACCTGCCCGATCGGGCCGGTCGCCAATTCCTATCCGCGTGCCTACGTGATCCACGACCGGCGCGGCGCCCCCCACCCCGCCTACCGCATGACGCTGGTCATGAACCCGGCGCTCGGTCAGTACTACGGCGTGCAGGGGACGACCTGGGGGAACCCGCCGATCCTGAACAGCCCGACGAAGACCCAGACCGTGAACGGCAAGCGGCTGATGCTCTACATGAACGAGGGCAAGATCAGCCTCGCCGCGTGGCGGACCCCCCAGGCCGTCTACTGGATCTCCAACGACCTCACGGACGACTTGTCCAACCAGCAGATGGTGGCGATCGCGGGGTCGCTGGCGCAGGTGGGGGGCTCGGCGGCGCCCGCCCGCGGCGGGGCTCCGAGCGGTACCTGAGCGGGACGTGACCGCGTCCGGCTCCGGGCCGCGCTGCGCTCCGCTCCTCGAGTCCGGGAAACGGCTCGGGCTGGCCGGCCGCTCGGCATCCGGCCTCGCCATTTGGCCGGCGCCCGAGTCGTCCGGTCTTGCGCGGCAATTACCACCGCCGGACATCCGGTCCGGCGCATTGTCGCTAGCCTCTCCGCGTCTATGGCCTCCAGGGAGCCAGTAGCCGTCATCGGCACGGGATACGTCGGTCTTGTCAGCGCCGCCGGCTTTGCCGAGCTGGGCAGCGAAGTCTGGTGCGTGGACGTCGACGCCGCCAAGATCGCCAGGCTGCGAGCAGGGCGAAATCCCGATCTTCGAGCCCGGGCTGGCGGAGTCGGTGGCGCGCAACCGCGAGCGGCTGCACTTCGGCACCGAGCTGGCGCCGGCGCTCGAGCACGCCCGTCTGCTGTTCGTCGCCGTGGGCACGCCACCGACGTACTCCGGCGACGCCGACCTCTCGGCCGTCCACTCGGTGGTGTCCTCGATGCCCGCCTCCGACCGCCACGCACTGGTGATGAAGTCGACCGTGCCGGTCGGCACCGGCCGCTCGATCAAGCGCATCTTCGCGGAGCAGGGCAAGTCGGGCTTCGCGTACGTGTCGTGTCCCGAGTTCCTCAAGGAGGGCTCGGCGCTCGAGGACTTCATGAAGCCCGACCGCGTCGTCGTGGGCGACGACGGCGACTGGGCCGGCGACGCGGTGGCCGAGCTGTACGCGCCGCTCCAGGCGCCGCTGGTGCGGACCGACGTGGCGAGCGCCGAGATGATCAAGCTCGCCGCCAACGCGTTCCTGGCCACCAAGATCTCGTTCATCAACGAGATCGCCAACGTGTGCGAGGAGACGGGCGCGGACGTGCTCGAGGTGGCGCGGGGGATGGGCCTCGACCGCCGGATCGGGCCGCACTTCCTGAAGCCGGGGATCGGCTTCGGCGGCAGCTGCTTCCCCAAGGACGTCTCGGCCCTGAAGCAGCTCGCCGGGAACTCCGGCTACCACTTCCAGCTCCTGACCGCCGTGATCGAGGTCAACGAGCTGCAGAAGCGCCGCGTGATGAACAAGCTCCAGAAGCACCTCGGGTCGCTCGTGGGGCGGAACATCGCCCTGCTCGGACTCGCCTTCAAGGCCAACACCGACGACATGCGCGAGGCCTCCTCGCTGGTGCTGGCGGCGCGCCTACAGGCCGACGGTGCCACCGTGCGGGCGTACGACCCCGTGGCCGAGGAGCAGGCGCGCAAGCTGATGGTCGGCGTCCAGTTCGCCGACTCCGCGCTGGAGGCGCTCGAGGGAGCGGACGCGGCCGTGCTCGTGACGGAATGGCCGGAGTTCGCGGGCCTCGACTGGCGCGAGGTGGGGGAGCGGATGCGCGGCCGGCTCCTGGTCGACGGACGCGACTTCCTCGACCCTGAGGCGATCCAGGCGGCGGGCTTCGCCTACGAGTGCATCGGACGTTGAGGCGCCCGGGGTCCTGACTTGCAGGCGCTGATCCTCGCGGGGGGCGAGGGGACCCGGCTCCGCCCCCTGACCTCGACCGTTCCCAAGCCGGTCGTGCCGCTCGCCGGCCGGCCGTTCATCTCCTACATGATCGAGTGGCTGCGCGGTCACGGCGTCGACGACGTGATCCTCGGGTGCGGGTTCATGGCCGACGGGGTGCGCGCCGTGCTCGGCGACGGCGAAGGTCTCGGGGTGCGTCTGCGCTACCTGGAGGAGCCCCGGCCGCTGGGCACCGGCGGCGCCCTGAAGTTCGCCGAGGACTTGCTCGAGGAGCGCTTCTTCATGCTCAACGGCGACGTGCTGACCGACATCGACCTGAGCGCTCAGCTCGCCCAGCACGAGCGGACCGGCGCCCGGGCCACGCTCGGCCTGATCGCGGTGGAGGATCCGTCGGCCTACGGGCTGGTCGGGCGCGCCGAGGACGGCTCGGTCACCGAGTTCATCGAGAAGCCCGGTCCGGAGCTGCGCGAGATCGCGCTGATCAACGCAGGCGCGTACATCCTTCAGCGGGAGATCCTGGACGGCATGGCGCCGGCCGGGACGAACATCTCGATCGAGCGCGACGTGTTCCCGACTCTCGTCGGGCACGGACTGTTCGGCTACGAGGCCAGCGGCTACTGGATGGACATCGGGACGCCCCAGCGCTACCTGCAAGGGACGTACGACATCCTCGAGGGCAACGTGGTCACGTCGGTCGGGCGGCGGCTCGAGGAGTCCCGGCTGGTCGCGGTGGATGCCGAGGTGGTTGACGGGCGCGTCGTCGCGCCGGTCCTGGTGGGGTCCGGGTGCAGGCTCGCGCGCGGGTCGGTCGTGGGCGATCGCAGCGTCCTGGGGGAGGGCGTGACGATCGGCGAGGGCGCGCACATCGAGTGCTCGGTGCTGCTGGACGGGTGCGTGATCGGGCCCGGGAGCGTGGTCCGCGCCTCGATCCTCGGCGCGGGGGTCGAGATCGGCGCGCGCTGCCGGGTTGAGGGGGGCGTGGTGCTCGGCGCCGGGGTGAAGATCGGGGCTGGCAACGCCCTGGCCGCCGGCGCGCGTATCTTCCCCGGGGTCGAGCTGCCAGAGGGAGCAATCAGGTTTTGAGCACCACCACCGAAATCACGCGTGAGGCGATCGCCGCGATCGACGCCTCGGACGAGCTCGCGGACATCCTCGAGATGCCCGACCAGCTGCGCGATGCGCTGTGGCGGGTCGAGTCGAGCAAGCTGGACCTGAACGACGCGGCCGGCGGCCTGGTCGTCGCCGGCATGGGCGGCTCGGCGATCGGCGGCTCGCTGGCGCGGGCCGTGCTCGGCGACCGGGCGTCGCGGCCGATCGTGATCGCGCGCGGCTACGGGCTGCCGGCGTGGACGACGCCGGACACGATGGTGCTGTGCGCGAGCTACTCGGGGGACACCGAGGAGACGCTCGCCGCCTACGAGGCCGCCGGCGCCCTCGGGGCGCAGCGGATCGTGGCCACCACCGGCGGCCAGCTCGCCGCCGCCGCCCGCGAGGAGTCGGTTCCGGTGATACCGCTGCCCGGCGGCTTCCAGCCCCGCGCCGCCGTCGCGTACTCGCTGGTCGTGGCGCTCGAGGTGGCCGGCCTGTGCGGCGCCGGCGATCGCCTGCACTCCGAGATCGACGTCGCCGCCGCCCACGCCGAGCGGCTGGTCGCGGAGTGGGGGCCCGACGGGGCGGAGGACTCGCTGCCCAAGAAGCTCGCGCGCGGCCTGCACGGGACGGTGCCCCAGATCGCCGGCGCCGGCCTGACCGGCCCGATCGCCTACCGCTGGAAGTGCCAGATCAACGAGAACGCCAAGACGCCCTGCTTCTGCGCCGAGCTCCCCGAGCTCGACCACAACGAGATCGTCGGCTGGCAGGGCGCACGCGAGCTCGGCCAGTTCAGCGCGGTGTTCCTCGACGACTCGGACCTGCACCCGCGGGTCCGGCAGCGGATCGAGCTGACGCGCGGGCTGATCGAGGCCGACGCGGCCGCCACCTACCGGATCGAGTCGATCGGGGAGAGCGCGGCCGAGCGCCTGATCTCGCTCGTCCTGCTCGGTGACCTGGTCTCGCTGTACCTGGCGGTGCTCCGGGGCGTGGACCCGACGCCGGTGGCGATGATCGACCGCCTGAAGAACGCGCTCGCACACGGCTAGGAGGCGTGCCCGGGCGACTGATCTACTCGGCGATCGGGTCGCTCGACGGGTACGTCGTCGACGCCTCCGGAAGCTTTGCCTGGGCGGCTCCGGACGAGGAGGTGCACGCCTTCGTCAACGAGATGGAGCGCTCGGTGGGGACCTACCTGTACGGGCGCGGGATGTACGAGACGATGGCGGTGTGGGAGACGATGGAGGACGACCATCCGGTGGCGCGGGAGTTCGCGTCGATCTGGCGGGCGGCCGAGAAGGTCGTGTTCTCCAGGACGCTGTCTGCGGTCTCGAGCGCGCGGACTCGGCTGGAGCGGTCGTTTGATCCGGGCGTCGTCCGCGCCCTGAAGGCGGAGTCGGACCTGGATCTGAGCGTCGGCGGCGCCGGGCTGGCGGCGGAGGCGATCCGCGCCGGCCTGGTCGACGAGTACCACTACTACGTGCACCCGGTGGTCGTCGGTGGCGGGACGTCGTGGCTGCCCGGGGGCGTGCGGCTGGACCTCTCGCTCGTGGACGAGCGGCGGTTCGGTGGCGGGGTCGTGTACCTGCGCTACGTGCCGCGCTGACGCGGGTCGGAGTGGTGCTGGGCCGGCGCCTGCGGCGGCGGGGCCGCGCGGCGGGATGGGCGCGCCGGCGGGATGGTGCGCCGGCCGGGAAGAATGTTCCTCTCGGCGCGCGCGCATCGGCGAAGCCGAGGAAGTTCCCGTCCAGCGGGAAGAAAGTCGGCTTCGGCGAACCGGCCGCGTCGAGAGGAACGGAATGCCCGGTCCCGGCGCCGGCGGGGCGGGGCGACTGCCCCGCGGGCGTGCAGAACGACGGCCGCACGGCAAGAAATCCTGCCCGGCCGCGCTTCTGCCCGCTCAGCGAGCACAACGGCGGCCGCATCGAGACTTGCGTCGCCCGGACGTCGTTATGCCCGCTTCGCCGGCGGGGGTCGCCGGCGGGAGCCGCAGCCGGAGGAGGTCGCCAGCCGGAGGAGGTCCCCAGCCGGAGGAGTCCCCAGCCGGAGGTGGCCGCAGCCGGCGGTGGCCGCTACCGCGAGTCGACGAGCTGGATCCCGCGCTGCTGGTACAGGCGGCGGTCCGCCGTGCCCAGGAGCTCGTCGACCGACTGGCCGTCCTGCGGGAAGGCGGCGGTGCCGATCGTCAGGTCCCAGTGCGAGCCGAGGTTCATGGCCCTGCGGCGGGACTCGACCTGCGTCTCGATCCGGCGCGTCACGGCCTTGGCGGCGTCCGGCGTCTGCTCGACCAGCAGCAGCCCGAGCTCGTCGCCACCGAGCCGGCCGACGACGTCGTCGGCGCGGGCGCAGTCGGTCAGGAGCGCCGCGACGTTCTTGAGCAGCGTGTCTCCGGTGAGGTGGCCCTCGGTGTCATTGACGCTCTTCAGGCCGCGCACGTCCACGTAGGCGAGGACGAAGGGATGGTGGTAGCGGCGGGCGCGGGCGAGCTCGCGCTCGACCGCCTCGATGAACCCGCGCCGGTTGAGCACGCCGAGGAGCGGATCGGTGAGCGCGGCAGCCGATACCGCCGCAAGCTCGCCGGCCTGCGCGGCGGCGCGCCGGCGGGAGACGACCGCGACGCCGGCGGCGACCGCTGCCAGCAGCAGCGAGGCGCCCAGCGCGATCCACACGCCCTCCGGGATGTGATTGATGAAGCGCGGGATGGTCAGGATCGTCGTCCCGCCGCCCTTCGACGAGCTGCCGCCGTGGTGGGCCGTACCCGTGCTGCTGGTGGCCTTCGGGGCGGTGGCCGCGGCTTGCGTGAGAGCGGTGGACCCGGCCAGGCCGCCGAGGCCGCCGGTGGCGGAGAGCGCGCTCGGCGTGACCAATCCGCCGGCGCCGGTGGCCGTCGTCGGCGCGAACGCGGAGGTGCCGGCGATCGCGCTGAAGCCCGTGCCGGATCCCGAGCAGGCCGATCGGAGTGCGCGGTGAGCTGGGCGCGCCGGTGTTCGAGGTCACCGGGAACCCCGGCAGCGTCGGCAGCGAGATCGAGATCGGGTTCGGGATCGTCGGAGGCGTGACCGTCGGGATCGACGGCGTCGAAGGCGTCGAAGGCGTGACCGTGACCGGTGGCGTGGGGGTCGCGTTCACGGTCACCGCGGGCAATGCCACGGCCGCGGTCGAGCTGAGATTGGGGTTCTGGCCGCCGTGGCACAGGCCGTCGCACGGCGTGGAGCCACTGCTTCCCTGCCCCTGGTGCGAGGTGGCCGGACCGCCGCTGTTGCTGTTGGCGTGGGCCGCGTTGTGGGCGTCGCCCGGTCCGTCGGTCGGGATCGGCGGGTCGCTGGTCTGGCCGGTGGCGGCGTTCGGCGCCGCCGGGGTGCTCGGCGTGTTGCTCGTCGGGGTCGGCACCGGCGGCGTGGGCACGACGTTCACGTGGCGCGACGGCGGCGCGCGTGGGCACGGGCGGCGTGGGCACCACGTTCACGTGGCGCGTCGCGGGCGCGGCGTGGAGCCGGCGGAGCGCCGGCGTGACGGGCGTCGAAGGCTGGCTGATGCTCGGCGAGCTCGACTGGCGCCCGGAGTCGCCACCGCTCCACGGGGCGTGCGTGTAGCTGTCGCCCCGGTCGCGGCCGTAGGCGTTACCGGAGTCGCTGCGGTCCGAGTGGATCTGCGCGACGGCCGGCGCGGGGGCGCCGGCGTGGTGGCCGGGCCCGGGCAGCCCGACGATCGGCATCCCTAGAAGGGACGCCGAAACGGCGACCTTGCAGATTCCCTTGCTCCGCCTGACCATCCATGTACGTGATCCAGACAATCCAAACTCGCTTCCAGCGTTTCCCCTACTACTCGACAATCATCCTATCGGCCGGATCCTAAGCTTCTAGAGCCGTCGTGGACAAGTGTCGTAGGCGGAACTAGCCGCATTTAGGCCTTTCGGCGTCGTCCCGCCCCAAACCTTGACACAACCGTGGTAAGGTTTGCCGCGTGGACGGCCTGACGATCAACGAAGCAGCCCAGACGACCGGCTGGTCGCCGAGGATGCTGCGCTACGTCGAGCAGGCCGGATTGATCGCTCCGAGCCGCTCGGCCTCCGGCTACCGACTCTACGGTCCGGCCCAGCTTCAGCGGCTGCGCACGCTCAAGGAGCTGCTGGCGCGCTTCGAGCTGGGCCTGTCCGACGTGGCGTTCGCGGCGCGGATGTCGCAGAGCGACGAGCTCCGCGAGGCCGTGCAGGCGTGGCTCGAGGCCAAGCCGGAGCGTCCCGAGCACGTGACCGCCGACGACTGGCTCCGGTTCGAGCAGGAGAAGCACGAGCGCCTGCTGTCCCTGGTCTGAGCCCGAACCCACCGCCCCCCGACAGACACTGGAGAGACGATGAGCACGACCGCCGCGAAGACCGATTTCAAGGTTGCCGACCTGAGCCTGGCCGAGTTCGGACGCAAGGAGATCCGCCTGGCCGAGCACGAGATGCCCGGCCTGATGGCGACACGCGAGGAGTTCGGCGCCAGCCAGCCGCTCAAGGGCGCCCGGATCACCGGGTCGCTGCACATGACGATCCAGACGGCGGTGCTGATCGAGACCTTGACCGCGCTCGGCGCCGAGGTGCGCTGGGCGTCGTGCAACATCTTCTCCACCCAGGATCACGCCGCCGCGGCGGTCGTCGTCGGTCCCGAAGGCACGCCGGAGGATCCGCAGGGCGTCCCGGTCTACGCGTGGAAGGGCGAGACGCTCGAGGAGTACTGGTGGTGCACCGAGCAGGCCCTGAACTGGCCCGACGGAAACGGCCCGAACATGATCCTCGACGACGGCGGCGACGCCACGCTGCTCGTCCACAAGGGCGCGGAGTTCGAGCGCGCCGGCGCGGTGCCCGATCCCGTCGACCGCCGACAACGACGAGTTCCGGATCATCCTCGAGGTGCTCACGCGCTCGCTGAACGAGGACTCGCAGCGCTTCACCAAGATCGCCGAGAACGTCAAGGGCGTGACCGAGGAGACCACGACCGGCGTGCACCGGCTCTACCAGTTCGCCGAGCAGGGCCAGCTCCTGTTCCCGGCGATCAACGTCAACGACTCGGTGACCAAGAGCAAGTTCGACAACAAGTACGGCTGCCGGCACTCCCTGATCGACGGGATCAACCGCGGCCACCGACGTGCTGATCGGCGGCAAGCTCGCCGTGGTGTGCGGCTACGGCGACGTCGGCAAGGGCTGCGCCGAGTCGCTGCGCGGGCAGCGCGCCCGCGTCGTGGTCACCGAGATCGACCCGATCTGCGCGCTCCAGGCGGCGATGGACGGCTATCAGGTCCTGCGCCTGGAGGACGTGCTCGACACGGCCGACATCTTCGTCACCGCCACCGGCAACAAGGACGTGATCACCGCCGAGCACATGGCGCGGATGAAGCACCAGGCGATCGTCGGCAACATCGGCCACTTCGACAACGAGATCGACATGGCCG
This sequence comes from uncultured Solirubrobacterales bacterium, assembly GCA_963710305.1. Classification (GTDB taxonomy): domain Bacteria; phylum Actinomycetota; class Thermoleophilia; order Solirubrobacterales; family Solirubrobacteraceae; genus Palsa-465. Next base: position 463,370 of record CAVPZV010000003.1, read on the forward strand.
GCCTGGCGCGTACGCCCGGGATCGAGCGGATCAACATCAAGCCGCAGGTCGACGAGTGGGTGTTCCCCGACGGCCACTCGATCATCGTCCTGTCCGAGGGCCGGCTCCTGAACCTGGGCAACGCCACCGGGCATCCCAGCTTCGTGATGTCCAACTCGTTCACCAACCAGGTGATCGCGCAGATCGAGCTCTACGCCCACACCGACCGCTACGAGCTCAACGTCTACACGCTGCCCAAGCACCTGGACGAGAAGGTCGCGCGCCTGCACCTGGACGCGCTCGGCGCCAAGCTGACCGAGCTCAAGCCCGATCAGGCCGCGTACCTGGGCGTCCCGGTCGAGGGCCCGTTCAAGCCGGACCACTACCGGTACTAGGGCGGGCGGCGACCGCGGTCCGCGCGGCGGCCCGGTCGGCGGACATGGCGCAGACCACGCTCCCGCCCCACGACGTCGCCGACCTGAGCCTCGCCCCGGCGGGCGCGGCCCGCATCGCCTGGGCCGACCAGCAGATGCCGGTGCTGCGCCGCGTGCGCGAGCGCTTCGCCCGCGAGCGCCCGCTCGACGGGGTGCGGATCGCCGCCTGCCTGCACGTCACGGCGCGAGACGGCGAACCTGGTCCTCGCCCTGAAGGCGGGCGGCGCAAGGCCGGCGCTGTGCTCGGCCAACCCGCTCTCGACCCAGGATGACGTGGCCGCCTCGCTCGTCGCCGACCACGGCGTCGCAGGTCAGGGCGATGCACGGCGAGAGCCTGCAGACCTACGCCGAGCACGTCCGCGCGCTGCTCGACGGCGCGCCCGAGATCACCCTCGACGACGGCGCGGACCTGCTCGTGAGCGCCCACCAGCTCGGCGGACCCACGCTCGACGGGCCTGATCGGCGGGACCGAGGAGACGACCACCGGCCTGGTCCGGCTGCGCCGCCTCGAGGACGACGGCACGCTGCCTGCCCGGTGCTGGCCGTCAACGAGGCCCAGACCGAGCGCGCGCTGAACGACCGCCACGGGACGGGGCAGTCGGCGATCGACGGGATCATCCGGGCCAGCCACGTGCTGCTCGCCGGGCACACCCTCGTCGTCCTCGGCTACGGGCCGGCCGGTCGGGGGGTGGCCGAGCGGGCCCGGGGCGCCGGGGCGGCGGTGATCGTGTGCGAGGTCGATCCGCTCAAGGCGCTCGAGGCGCGGATGGGCGGCTACGAGGTGATGCCCGCGCTCGAGGCGGCGTCGCGCGGCGACGTGTTCGTCACCGTGACCGGATCGCGCCGCGTGCTGCACGGCGAGCACTTCGAGCGGATGAAGGACGGGGCGCTGCTGGCCAACGCCGGCCACTTCGACGTCGAGATCGACCTCGGGGAGCTGCGCGCGGTCGCCGTGGGCGCGCCCCGGGCGGTCCGGCCGCTGGTGGAGCAGTACGAGCTCCGCGACGGTCGCCGGCTCAACCTGCTGGCCGGCGGGCGCGTGGTCAACCTGGCCGCCGCCGAGGGCCATCCGGCGGCGGTGATGGACGTCTCGTTCGCGATCCAGGCGCTGTGCGTCGAGGAGCTCGTCCGCCGGCGGGGCCGAACCGACCCGGGCGTCCACCCGGTGCCGGCGCGCGATCGACCGCGAGGTGGCGCGGCTCAAGCTCGAGGCGCTCGGCGTGGAGATCGACCGGCCCACGCCCGGAGCAGGCGCACTACCGCGAGTCTTGGACATGAGCGCCGGGCTCTGAGAGGATCCGCCGGTGGCGAATTCGAGCACACCGGCACGCGGCGGAATCGACCTCGGCGGGACCAAGATCGCGGCGGCCGTCGTCGACGAGCAGAACAACGTCCTGGGCGCGGCGCGCCATCCCACGCCGCTCGACGGCGGGCCCCCTGAGGTGGCTGCGCAGATGGTGGCGGCGATGCGCGAGGCGTGCCAGGCCGCCGGCCTCGACCCGCGGCGCTGCGCGGGCGTGGGCGTCGGGTCGCCCGGGCATCGTCAACGAGGGGACCGGCGTCGTCTCGACCGCGCGCAACCTCCCGAACTGGGACGGGGCGTTCGAGCTCGGGGCGGTGCTCCAGCAGCAGCTCGGAGTGCGCGTGTTCGTCGGCAACGACGTGGACGTGGCGACGCAGGCCGAGTTCCACCTCGGCGCCGGGCAAGCCGTACGACTCGGTGCTCGGCGTGTTCTGGGGCACGGGCGTCGGCGGCGGCCTGATCCTCGACGGCAAGCCGTGGCTCGGCCGCGGCGGCGCGGGCGAGATCGGGCACATGGTGGTCAAGATGAACGGCCGACGCTGCCCGTGCGGGCGCCGGGGCTGCATGGAGGCCTACGCCGGGCGCGGCGCGATGGAGGCCCGTGCGCGCCGGCAGGTCAAGAAGGGCGCCAAGACCAAGCTGTTCAAGCTGATGGAGAAGCGCGGCCGGACCCGGCTCACCAGCTCGGTGTGGTGGCACGCGCTCGAGCAGCAGGACAAGCTGGCGAGCAAGCTGATCGCGGAAGCCGTCGAGGCGCTGGGGGCCGGGGTCGCCTCGGCCGTGAACCTGCTCGACGTCGAGGCCGTGATCATCGGCGGCGGCCTCGGGGTGCGCTTCGGCGAGCCCTACGTGCAGCTGATCTCGAAGGCCATGCACCCGCACCTGTTCAACGACACCCGGCCCCCGGACGTCAAGCTCGCCGCGCTCGGCGACCTCGGCGGCGCGCTCGGCGCGGCGCTGCTGACGCTGCAGGCGCCCGCGGCGGGGGACGAGCGGCTACACCAGCTCGAAGCGCTCCTGACGCTGCGCTTCCCGCTCAGACTCCGTGAGCATCCGGACGAACAGCCAGACCAGGGCGATGCCCATCACCACCGACTGCTCGAGCGCCATCAGCAGGCCCGCCAGCGACTGATCCTCTCCCGGCGTCAGCCCCCAGTAGTGCGGGTTGTGCTTGTAGTAGGCGTAGATCGCGTGGGGGGCGAAGGCGAGCACGATGCCGAGGATGCCCACGATCAGCTTCGTGCTGACCATGTAGAGGACCGGGCCCGAGGCCGCGCAGCCGCTGCCGGGCGCGGATCGGCGAGAGGATGTGCCACCAGTAGAGCGAGCCTGCAGCGAAGAAGCAGGTGTGCTCGAGCGCGTGGATGCCCCCGTGGTCGAGCGCGAGGTCGTACATCCGGGGGACGTGCCAGAGCCACATCAGGCCGGCGTAGGCGATCACCGCGAACGCGGGATGGGCGAGCGGCCCCGCTCGCCGCTCGATCGTCTGAAGACGCCGGGTCGCCGGGCGCAGGAGCACCTTGGTCAGCCCCAGGATGAGCAGGATCGGCGCCACGTCCAGGAGCAGGACGTGCTGGAGCATGTGCATCACCAGCAGCTGCTCGCCGAGCTTGTCGATCGGCGAGACGAGCGCGACCAGGATCGCCAGCAGGCCGCAGGCATACAGGGCCAGCGCGGCCGATGCCGGGCCGGTGGCGCTCGCCGCTCACTCCGCGCGCGGTGCCAGCCGATCAGGTACAGGAGCGCCAGCAGGATCACGCCGAGCACGGCAATCGGGTCGAACGTCCACGCAATTACCGGGCTCATCCCGCGCATTGTCGCCAATCGACAAACGTCCGGGGGAGGATTAGTCTCTGATGACCTAGGCGCACATGCATCCTTTCAAGTAGGAGGTCGGTCGATGCGGATCGAGGTCAAAGGCCGCAACTTGCCCGTTTCGGATGACTTGAAGGAGCACGTGGCCAAGCGCTTCCGAAAGGTCTCGCGCCAGGTCTCGGAGCTGGCCGAGCTCGAGGTCGAGGTGTTCGAGGAGCGCAACCCGGCGATCGCCGACTGCTACGTGGCCGAGGCGACGCTGCACCTGAAGGGCGTGACCCTGCGCGCGCGGGACGCCTCGCCGGACCTGGTTCGGTCGGTCAGCCTGTGCGCGGACGAGATGCACGTGCAGGTCAAGCGCCACCGCGACAAGCGCCGCAAGCGCCGTGAGGCGCGGGCTGCCGCAGCCGCTCCGGTGGCCCCGGAATCGGCCTCGCCGTCGGTCCCCGGGGACGTCTCGCCCGCCGCCTGAGAGGCGGGCTGGAGCCCCCTGAGGCGCCCAGACCCACTGCTACGCTAAGCCCATGTCCTTCCTGGACCGCGCGCTTCGCATGGGCGAGGCCAAGAAGTTCAAGTCCTACGAGCAGCGGGTCGGCCGGATCAACGCGTTCGAGCCCGAGCTCGAGCACTACGGCGACGAGGAGCTCCGCGAGGCGGCCGACGCCCTGAGGGAGCGGGCCCAGAACGGCGAGACGCTCGACGATCTGATCTACGAGTGCTTCGCGCTCGTGCGCGAGGCGGGCAGGCGCACGATGGGGATGCGCCACTTCGACGTGCAGCTGATCGGCGGCATGGTCCTGCACGACGGCTGCATCGCCGAGATGAAGACCGGCGAGGGCAAGACGCTGACGGCCACGCTCGCCGTGGTGCTGAACGCGCTCGCCGGCCGCGGCGTCCACGTGGTCACGGTCAACGACTACCTGGCCCGGCGCGACGCCATGTGGATGATGCCGATCTACGACATGCTGGGCATCTCGGTCGGGATCCTCCAGAACATGCAGCCCTACGAGGAGAAGCGGGCTGCCTACGCCGCCGACGTCACCTACGGCACCAACTCCGAGTTCGGGTTCGACTACCTGCGCGACAACATGGCCACCACGCTGGACGAGAAGGTCCAGCACGGCGGCCGGCCCAAGCCCGAGAAGGGCACGTCGCCGTACCACTCCTACGCGATCGTGGACGAGGTCGACAACATCCTGATCGACGAGGCGCGGACCCCGCTGATCATCTCCGGCGCGCCCGAGCAGGCGGCCGACCTGTACGCCAAGTTCGCGCGGCTGGCGCCGAAGATGGAGCCGGGCAAGACGCCCGAGGGGCTCGACCCGCGGACGAAGAAGGAGTTCGTCGCCGACTTCGACTACGAGTTCGAGGAGAAGCACAAGACGGTGGCGGTGACCGAGCGCGGCGTCGCCAAGGCCGAGCGCTTCCTGGGCATCGACCACCTGTACCGGGCCGAGAACGGCCACCTGGTCAACCACCTGATCCAGTCGCTCAAGGCCGAGTCGCTGTACAAGCGCGACGTCGACTACGCGGTGATCGACGGCGAGGTCAAGATCATCGACGAGTTCACCGGCCGCATCCTCGAGGGCCGCCGCTGGTCGGAGGGACTGCACCAGGCGGTCGAGGCCAAGGAGGGCGTGCGGGTCCAGGAGGAGAACCAGACGCTCGCGACGATCACGCTCCAGAACTACTTCCGCATGTACGACAAGCTCGCGGGCATGACCGGTACCGCCCTCACCGAGGCGACCGAGTTCATGAAGATCTACGAGCTGCCCGTCGTCCAGGTCCCGACCAACCGGCCGATGGTCCGGGCCGATCACAACGACCAGGTCTACAAGACCAAGGACGGCAAGCGCTCGGCCCTGATCCGGGAGATCGCGGAGCGCCACGAGCGCGGCCAGCCGGTCCTGGTGGGAACGATCTCGGTCGAGGTCTCGGAGGAGATCTCCGGCGCGCTCAAGCGCCAGGGGATCAAGCACACGGTCCTGAACGCCAAGCCCGAGCACGCCGAGCGCGAGGGCGAGATCATCGCCGAGGCCGGCGCGCCGGGCGCGGTCACGATCGCGACCAACATGGCCGGCCGCGGCGTCGACATCAAGCTCGGCGGCAACGACGAGCACCTGGCCCAGCTCGAGCTGGCCAAGCTCGGGCTGCAGCCGGGCATGCCCGACTACGAGGAGCACTACGAGAAGGTGCTGCCGGAGATCGAGAGCCGCGTCGAGGCCCAGCGCGAACAGGTGCTCGAGGCGGGCGGCCTGTTCATCCTCGGCACCGAGCGCCACGAGTCGCGGCGGATCGACAACCAGCTTCGCGGTCGCTCCGGCCGCCAGGGCGACCCGGGCGAGTCGCGCTTCTTCCTCTCCGCCCAGGACGACCTGGTGCGGCTGTTCGCGGGCGAGCGGATCTACAAGATCCTCGACCGGCTCGGCACCACCGACGAGGAGGGCAACGAGGAGCCGATCGAGCACAAGATGCTCTCCCGCCAGATCGAGAAGGCGCAGAAGAAGGTCGAGGAGCAGAACTTCCTGATCCGCAAGCACACGCTCGAGTACGACGACGTGCTCAACCAGCAGCGCGAGGTGATCTACACCTACCGCGACGAGATCCTCGAGGGCCGCGACATGAGCGAGGCCTCGCGCGAGGAGATCACGGGCCTGATCGAGCGCCTGGTCGAGGAGTACACGGCGGGCGACTTCGTCGAGGACTGGGACGTCGAGAGCCTGCTCGCGCGCGTGCAGGAGATCTTCATCCCCAGCGCGGCGATCGCCGAGATCGATGCCAACCGGGTCGACCGCGAGGAGCTGACCGCAGCGGATCCAGGAGGAGGCGCTGGCGCAGTACGACCAGCGCGAGCAGGAGCTGGGCGAGGAGCTGATGCGCGCGCTCGAGCGCTTCCTGCTGCTCCAGGTCATCGACCAGCGCTGGCGCGAGCACCTCTACGACATGGACTACCTGCGCGAGGGCATCGGCCTGCGCGCGGCGGCCCAGATCGAGCCGCTCGTCGCCTACAAGAACGAGGCCTTCGAGCTGTTCCGCGACCTGATGAACAGCGTGTGGGGCGACTTCGCGCGGATGATCTTCCACGTTCAGGTCACGACCGAGGACGGTTCCGCGCCCGCGCCGCCGCAGCGCCGACCGAGCTCGAGCGCGAGCTCGCCCACCGGTGGCGGACGCGTCAGCTACTCGGGCGGGACCGCCCCCCAGGGCGCGATGGCGATGGCGGCGGCGGCCGGGAGCGCGGCCGCGGCCGGATACGCCGACGACGAGCCGCCGCCGCCTCCGGTGGAGCAGCGCCGCGTCGACCAGACCGAGCAGATCGGTCGCAACGATCCCTGCTGGTGCGGCTCGGGCAAGAAGTACAAGAAGTGCCACGGCGCCTAGCGGCAGGATGAGCGACTTCCGCGCCTCGGACGCAGATCGCGACCGGGCGGCGCAGGACATCCGCGAGCACTTCGCGGCGGGCCGCCTGACCGAGGAGGAGATGGACGAGCGCGTGGAGGCGGTCTACGCGTCGCGGACGGACGGTGAGCTGCGCCGGCTGCTCGCCGACCTGCCCCGGCTCCCCGTGACGCGGGCCCAGCAGCGCGCCGAGATCGCCGAGCGCCGGCGCCACCTCCAGCGCCGGCTGCTCCAGCAGACCGGCGGCGGACTGGCGCTGTTGGTGCGTGTGCGTCGTGATCTGGGCTGGCGGACGGCGGCCACGCCGCGGCCAGTTCTGGCCGATCTGGGTCCTGCTCGTCGTGGTCGTGCCGCTGCTCCGCAACGGGTGGCGGCTGTACGGACCGGCGCCCGATTTCGAGCGCGTGGAGGCGGAGCTGGCGCGCCGCGAGCGCCGGGACGCCGGGACGTCACCACCATCGCCACCACCGATAGAGCGCGGGTCAGCTCTGCTTCACGTACCGGACCTGGTCCGGCTTGATCGTGAACTTGATCCGCTCCTCGCCCGGCTGGCGGAACGGGTACTCGTCCTGGTCGATGTACTTCTTGGCGAGGGCGTTGATGTGGTCGTCGGCGCCCTCGGTCGTGGCCGTGGCGGTGCCGCGGATCTCCACGTAGTGGTAGGGATTGTTCGCCTCCTGCACGAGCACGTTGACGCGCGGGTCGCGCTCGAGGTTGGTGGGCCACACGCGCCCGATCGCGCTGTTGACCGCCACCGAGCCGTCGTCGGCGGAGATCCAGATCACGGCGTTGTGGACGGTGCCGTCGGAGTTGAGGGTCGAGATCACTGCGTAGTTGGGATTGGCGAGCAGCTCGCGCACGCCTGCAGTCATCGAGATTGGCCATGCCTGGATTTCTACCCCACTGCTACCTTGATACGCGATGGCCACCGCCCCTTCCGAGCCGCTCTCCCAGCGCCTCGCGGCGATCCGTGACCAGCTCAAGCTGCTCGCGGACTATCTTTGACCCGGCTGGGCTGAGCGAGCGCGTCGACGCGCTCGAACAGGAGATGGGCGCGCCCGGCTTCTGGGAGGACCAGGAGCAGGCGGCGAGGTCAGCGCCGAGCACGCGCGGGCGTCAGCCGCAAGCTGGCCGGCTTCCGCGATCTCGAGCGCGACGTCGAGGACCTCGAGCCGCTCGCGGAGATGGCCGAGGAGGACCCGGACATGGCGGCCGAGCTCGAGGAGCAGGTCCGCAGCGTGCAGTCGCGCCTCGACGCGCTCGAGGAGCAGCGTCTGTTCGCCGGCCGCTACGACTCCGGCGACGCGCTGGTGACGATCAACGCCGGCGCCGGCGGCACCGACGCCCAGGACTGGGCCGAGATGGTCCTGCGGATGGAGATGCGCTGGGCGGAGAAGCGCGGCTTCCAGGTCGAGCTGCTCGAGGTGTCCGCGGGCGAGGAGGCCGGGATCAAGTCGGCCACGTTCCTGGTCAAGGGCGAGAACGCCTACGGCCTGTACGGCAGCGAGAAGGGCGTGCACCGGCTGGTCCGCCTGTCGCCGTTCGACGCCGCGCACCGGCGCCAGACGAGCTTCGCCGGCGTCGAGGTCTCGCCCGTCGTGGACGCGATCGACGAGGTCGCCATCGACGACGACGACCTCCAGATCGACACCTACCGGGCCAGCGGCGCCGGCGGTCAGCACGTGAACAAGACCGACTCGGCCGTGCGCATCACGCACAAGCCGACCGGCATCGTCGTGCAGTGCCAGAACGAGCGCTCGCAGTCCTCGAACAAGGCCGAGGCGATGACGATGCTCCGCTCGAAGCTGCTCGAGCTCGAGGAGCGCAAGCGCCGCGAGGAGATCGCGCGCGAGAAGGGCGAGGCGCAGGACGTCAACTTCGGCTCGCAGATCCGCTCCTACGTGCTCCACCCGTACACGATGGTCAAGGACCACCGGACCGACTTCGAGATGGGCGACGCCAACCGGGTGCTCGACGGCGACCTCGACGGGTTCATTCGCGCGTACCTGCTCAAGGCCGCGAGGTGACCACGGACGTCCCGTGGCGCCCCGGCGCGCCGCGCGAGCCGGCGGCGCAGCCGACCGCGCCCTACCTCGAGGCGGTGACCGCGTACGGCTTCCGCGGGCTCGGTCCGCTTCCACGTCCCGGGCCACAAGGGCGGCGAGGGCGCCGACCCCGGGCTGCGCAGCGCGCTCGGCGACCGCGCCCTGCTCCTCGACGTGCCCGCTGGACATCGAGGGGATCGACATCGGCCCGTCGCCCACGCCCTACGAGCGCGCCGAGCGGCTGGCCGCCGAGGCGTACGGCGCCGAGCGAACCTGGTTTCTCACCAACGGCGCCACCCAGGGCAACCACGCGCTGTGCCTGGCCCTGGCCACGCAGGCCAACCGGGTGATCCTCCAGCGCAACTCGCACGCCAGCCTGATCGACGGGCTGATCCTGAGCGGCGGCACGGCCGGCTGGGTCGCGCCCGAGTACGACGTCGAGCTGGGCATGGCCCACGGCGTGACTCCGGAGGCGCTCGAGCGCGCGTTCGCGCGGACTCCGGACGCGACGAGCGCGTTCATCGTCTCGCCGACCTACTACGGCATGGCCGCCGACCTCGCCGGCTGCGCCGAGGTGGCCCACCGCGCCGGCGCCGCGCTGATCGTCGACAACGCCTGGGGCTCGCACTTCGGCTTCCACGCCCGGCTTCCCGAGTCGCCGTTCGCGCTCGGCGCCGACGCGATGCTCACCTCGACCCACAAGATCGTCGGGAGCCTCACGCAGTCGGCGATGCTGCACGTGGCGCCGACCGGGCGGATCGACATCGGCGCGGTGGCGCGGGCGGTGCGGCTGGTGCGCTCCACGAGCCCGAGCTCGCTGCTCATGGCCTCGCTCGACGCCGCGCGCCGACAGCTCGCGGTGCACGGCGAGGCGCTGCTCGATCGCACGATCCACGCCGCCGAGCGGGCGCGCGAGGCGATCGACTCGATCCCGGGTCTCGCGACCGTGGGCCCGGGGTTCATCGGCCGGCCCGGCGTCGCCGGCCAGGACCCGCTGCGGATCGTGATCGACACCCGCGGCTACGGGATGCACCGGTTATGAGGTGGCGGCGGCGCTGCGCGCCTCCTATGACATCTACATCGAGCTCGCCACGCACGCCACGCTCGTGCTCGTGCTCGGCCTGGGCCAGCCGGTGGACGCGCTCGAGCGCCTCGCCCACGACCTGGCCGAGACGGTCAGGCGGATCTCGCGGGCGGGGGAGCAGGCGGCGGTCTCGCGTCCGCCGGCGGCGCTCGAGCACGAGACGGTGATCGCCCCGCGCGACGCGTTCCTCGGCGCGAGCGAGGCGGTGCCGGTCGGCGGACGCGGTCGGGCGGATCTCCTCCGAGTCGATCGCCGGCTATCCGCCGGGCGTGCCGGCGCTCCTGCCGGGCGAGCGGGTCACCGCGGAGGTGGTCGACTACCTGCGCGAGATCACCGCTGCCGGCGCGCGCCTGCACGGCGCCGCCGACCCGACGTTCACCACCGTCCGGGTGCTGGTGCAATGAGCGCGCTCGCCGACGTGGTCGCCACGGCGCTGGCCGAGGACGTGGGCGCCGGCGACCTCACCACGGAGACGACCGTCCCCGAGCGAGGCCCGGGCGCGGGCGCTGATCACGCAGAAGGCCCCGGGCGTGATCTTCGGTCTCGACGCCGCCGAGCAGACGTTCCGCGCGCTCGACCCGGATCTGGCGATCGAGCGGCTGACCGAGGAAGGCCGCTGGCGCGAGGGCGGCCCGGTGCTGGCGCTCGAAGGCTCGGCGCGGGCGATCCTGACCGGCGAGCGGACCGCGCTCAACTTCCTCCAGCGCCTGTCCGGCGTGGCCACGCTGGCCGCTCGCTGCGTGCAGGCCGTCGACGGGCACGGGCGCGAAGATCCTCGACACGCGCAAGACCACGCCGGGCCTGCGCGCGCTCGAGAAGGCGGCGGTCGCCGCCGGCGGCGCCCGCAACCACCGCGTCGGGCTCTACGACGCGATCCTGATCAAGGAGAACCACGCCGCGCTGGCCGGCGGCGTGGGGGAGGCGGTGCGCCTGGCCCGCGCCCGTGGACTGGACGTGCCCGCTCGAGGTCGAGTGCCGTTCACTGGCCGAGGTGGACGAGGCGCTCGCCGCGGGCGCGCCGTGGATCCTGCTCGACAACATGACGCCGGCGCAGATGCGCGAGGCGGTGGAGCACGTCGCGCGGCGGGCCAAGCTCGAGGCGAGCGGGGGCGTGACCCTCGACGCGCTCAAGGAGATTGCCGACACCGGCGTAGACTTCATCTCGGTGGGGGCGCTGACGCACAGCGCCCCGGCGCTGGACCTGTCCCTGATCCTGGAACCGATCTCATGAACCTTCCGATGCTCGGTGCCGACGCGCCGCTGCTGCTCGAGAACATCCCGTTGCTCCAAGACGAGGTTCGCGCGCTCGCCGCCGAGCGCGGCGCGGTGATCCTCGCCCACAACTACCAGCTGCCCGAGATCCAGGACGTGGCCGACTACGTCGGCGACTCGCTCGGCCTCTCCCAGCAGGCGGCCAAGGCCGGCGCCGGCACGATCGTGTTCTGCGGCGTTCACTTCATGGCCGAGACGGCCTCGATCCTGTGCCCCGACAAGCAGGTGCTGATCCCCGACCCCGACGCCGGCTGCTCGCTCGCGGACTCGATCACCGCCGAGCAACTGCGCGAGTGGAAGGCCAAGCACCCCGGCGCGGTGGTGGTCATGTACGTGAACACGACGGCCGAGGTCAAGGCCGAGACCGACTACTGCTGCACCTCGGCCAACGCCGTGCAGGTGGTGGAGCACATCTACCGCACGCACGGCGCCGACACCGAGATCCTGTTCGGCCCGGACATGTTCCTCGGCGCCTACGTGGAGAAGACGCTCGGGCCGGCCGATGCACGTGTGGGACGGCGAGTGCCACGTGCACGCCGGCATCCGGCCCGACGACATCTCCCGCGTGCGCGCGGAGCATCCCGGCGCCGACTTCCTGATCCACCCCGAGTGCGGGTGCTCCACCAGCGTGATGGAGTACGTCGCCGCCGGCGACGTCGACGCCGAGGGCGTGCACATGCTCTCGACCGGCGGGATGCTCGGCTACGCGCGATCGCACGACGGCGGGACGGCGATCGTCGCCACCGAGACCGGCATGCTCCACCCGCTCCGTCAGGCCGCGCCCGACACCGACTTCATCGCCGCCAACGAGGCCGCCCACTGCCGCTTCATGAAGATGATCACGCTGCCCAAGCTGCGCGACGCCCTGCGCGACGGGGTGCACGAGGTCAAGGTGCCGGCGGCGATCGCGGAGCGCGCCCGCGTGCCGATCGAGCGGATGGTCGCGATCAGCTAAGCCGCCGTCTCGGCGAGCAGGTCGAGTCCGTGCTCGACCGTCTCGCGGACCGCCCGCAGCGTGCCGCGCTTGCGCTCGAACTCGGGCGGCGTGTAGCAGTGGACGTCGGCGGGGGCGCCCATCTCGAGCGCGTCCCAAAGCGCGCCGGCGTGGTAGACGCGCTCGAGCCACGGCATTCCGTCCCACGCCGGCGAGACGAGGATGAGCACGTACTCGGAGCCGCGCTCGCGCTGCGGGCGGCGCGCCGAGCTCGTCGGCGACGCGCGCGCCACCGAGCAGCGCCGTCTCGATCGGCCAGCGGTCGTCGACCCGGCTCAGGTACCTGCGCAGCTCGCGCCAGTTCAGCCCGGGGGCCGTCTCCACGCGCGCGATTGTGGCGTCTGGCCGGGCGCTCTGTCCAGGGCACTAGCCGGCAATCGCGCCGACCATCTGGCCGAGCGTCTTCTCCGCCACCCAGTTCGGCGGCCCGTCGATGAACAGCGCGAACGCCAGCACGTGGCCGGCGCGGTTGGTGCAGTAGCCGGCGAGGTTGGTGACGTCGTCGAGCGTGCCCGTCTTGGCGATGCAGCGGCCCTGCGCCGGGTGTGTGCACGCCGATGCGCTCGACGGTGCCGTTGACGCCGACGACGGGAAGCGCGTCGGACAGCTCGTTGCCGATCGGCGTGCGCCAGATCTGGCGCAGCAGCGACACCACCTGGGCGGGCGAGGTGCGGTCGGAGCGGGAGAGGCCGGAGCCGTCGACGATCGTGGGGTGGAGGCCGTAGCCGGCGAGCACCGACGCGATCACCTTCGCGCCGGCGGAGATCTGCCCGGCCCCCCCGCCGAAGCGGACGCCGAGCTGCTTGGCGAGGATCTCGGCGAACAGGTCATCGGAGGGCACGTCCATCAGGCTGAGCAGCGTCGAGAGCGGGGGAGAGGTGACCTGGGCGAGGGGCTGTGCGCCCGCGGGAGTCACGCCGGTGGCGGTGGAGGCCCGCGCCTTGATGTGCTGCGCGTGCATCGTCAGCACCAGCTCCTTGACCGCGAACTCCGGCGGCGTCAGCCGCCCCAGCGTGCCGCCGTGGTCGTAGGTGAGCGCGCTGAGCTGGCCGCCGAAGTCGCCGATGTCGGGGGCGTAGCCCGACGCGGGACCACCGCGGGCGGAGTCGAACAGCGACTCGTCGCCGATCACCTCGCCGGTGACGCGCTTGATCCCGCGCGCGCGGAGCTGACCGACGAGCTCCGCCGCGGTGGGGCCGAACCCGCGGTTCCAGGTCCGGTTGAACGTGCCGTCGCCGAACGTCGGGTCGCCGCCCCCCTTCAGGTACAGGTCCCCGTGCCAGACCCCGCGGGAGCCGAGGTGGCCGGCGCCGAGCAGCCTGGTCTGGAAACGTGGCCTCCGGGCCGAGGTCGCGGAGCGCGGCGAGGCGTCGTGTACAGCTTCTCGACCGATGCGGGCGGGCGGCCGACGCCCGCGCGCAGCGCGAACAGCGCCGTGCGTGCGGTCAGGTCGTAGACCTCGCCCCCGGTGTGCGGGCCGGCCTTAGCGAACAGGCGGCCCAGCCTCGACTGAAGCGCGGTGAGCGGTGGGACGCCCGGGGCGAGTGGAGCGGCCTTCGCCGTCGTCGCCTGCTTGAACGCCGGCGGCACCGAGGACGCGACGGTGTTCGGCCGCGACCGCTGGCCACCGCACCCCGCGATCAGGATCGCGGTCAGCGCGGCGACGAGGCTCCCGCGCCTCAGGCTGACGTGAACTCCTCCACGCTGTGCGGCCCCACGCAGGCGACCGCAGGCTCCGCGGAGACGCCCGCGGCGAGCTGCGCCACCTCGTCGAAGGTGACCTCGTCGAGCAGGGCGATCGTCCGGTCCGGGTCGATGTCCTCGCGGAACAGGATCCGCTGCTGCGCCGCGTGACGCGCGACGGCGCCGCTGTTCTCGAACGCGATCGCTCGAGCGCCCGCGGCGTAGGCCCGCGCGCGCTCGACCTCGGTCTCGGTCGGGCCCTGCTCGCGCAGCTCGGTGACGATCTCGCGCATGCGCCGGTAGGCCTCGAGGCACTTGGCCGACTCGAGGCCGGCCGAGAGCTGGAGCACGGGGACGTCGGCGTAGGCGTGCGCCGTCGAGTACACCGAGTAGGCGAGGCCGCGCTGCTCGCGGATCTCGTCGAACAGCCGCGAGCCCATCGAACCGCCGAGCAGCGTCGAGTAGATGGCCAGCGTGGCCCGCTGGCGCGCGTCGGCGATGTCGACCTGCGGGCGGTAGGAGATCCGCAGGTGCGACTGGTTCGAGTCGCGCTCGCGGACGAGCACGCGCGGCTCGGCGGGCGGAGCGGGGTCGTACGGGTCGGGTTGCGGGCGCGATTCGAAGCGGCCGAAGAGCTCCTCGAGGCTCCCGCCGTTCTCGGTGGCGCTCAGGTTCCCGACCACGAACGCGCCGCCCCGCTCGGGCGCCCAGCGGCGGGCGCGGAAGGCGAGGATGCCCTCGCGCGTGAAGGTGTCGCGAATGTGCTCGGCCGGTCCGAGCACCGGCCGGCCAAGCGGATGGTCGCCGAACGCCGCCTCGTCGATCAGGTGCTCGGCCACCGTCGACGGCTGATCGTTGGCCCGCGCGATCTCCTGCACGACCACGCCGCGCTCGCGGTTGAGCTCCTCGCCGTCGACCCGGGCGCGCGCCACGAAGTCGGTCAGCAGGTCGGCCGCCTCGAGCGCGCGCTCGGCGCGAGCGGTGATGTGGAACGCGACCAGGTCGTGGCTGGTGTAGGCGTTGAGCACGGCGCCGATGCGCTCCGCGGCCTCGTTCACGTCGCGATACGTGGGGTACTTCTCGCCGCCCTTGAACACCAGGTGCTCGAGGAAGTGGGCCATCCCGTTCTCCTCGGGCCGCTCGGTCCGCGCGCCCGCGTCGAAGGCGACCAGGATCGTGGTGGCGCGCGTGCCGTCGGTGGCGACGCGGTAGAGCGGCAGCCCGTTCGGAAGGATGGTCTCGGTCACCGTTGTCATTGATCCAAAAAGGTAGCCGTTCGCCTGATCTGGCAGGGCGTCGCGGTGGGCCCGCGCGCTCCTGCCTCGTGCAAATGCCTGCAAATCCCGTTGCAGAGGGTCGTTTGAGAGGCGCGGACGGCGAGTTGGCCGCTACGCTGGCCGCCGTCTATGGCTATCTCAGAATCTCACTCACGTACTCGAAGGCGTGCCGCGGCCGCCCCCGCGCCCCACGCCGTCGAGCGTCCGGAGCCTGCACGTCCGGGCCGTCCCGCGGTGATCGAGTTCCGCGGCGTCACCATGCGCTATCCCAGCGGAGACATCGGCCTCGACCGCGCGACCTTCTCGGTCGAGCGCGAGGAGTTCGTGTTCCTGGTGGGCGCCACCGGGTCGGGCAAGTCGACCGTGATGCGTCTGCTGATCAAGGAGCTCGAGCCGAGCGAAGGCACGCTCCGAGTCGCCGGAAAGGACCTGGCCGGGGTCTCGGGCAAGCGGGTGCCGTTCTTCCGGCGCAACCTCGGTGTGGTGTTCCAGGACTTCAAGCTCCTGCCGAGCCGGACCGTGTACGACAACGTGGCCTACGCGCTTCAGGTCACCGGCGGCTCGCGCAAGGAGATCCGCCACAAGGTGCCGGACATCCTGCGCCTGACCGGCCTTTCGACCAAGCTCCACAACTACCCGGACCAGCTGTCCGGGGGTGAGCAGCAGCGCGTGTCGATCGCGCGGGCGTTCGTCAACCACCCGCCCCTGCTGCTGGCCGACGAGCCGACCGGGAATCTCGATCCGGAGACGAGCATCGACATCATGCGCCTGCTCTACCGGATCAACCGCACCGGCACGACGGTGCTGGTGGCCACGCACGACCAGGCCATGGTCGACAAGATGCGCCGGCGCGTGCTCGAGCTCTCGCACGGCCGGATCGTGCGCGACGAGTCCGCGGGCCTGTACACGCGCGACGAGTCGACACGGGAGTTTGCCCAGCGACTGCGGGGGCCGGGCGGCCGCCCGGCGGGGGTTTGATCGTGCGGCCGGTGTTCTTCCTGCGCGAGGCGCTGCGCGTGATGCGCCGCAACGCTGCGCCCAGCTTCGCGGCGCTCGCCACCGTGCTCGTGACGATGCTGGTCCTCGGCGTGTTCATCCCGATCGTCCAGGCGACCAACGGCGCCGCCAGCAGCGTGCGCAGCCGGGTGATGGTCGACGTGTACATGAAGGGGACCGCCACACCGGCCGACGACTCGCGCGTCCGGGGCGAGCTGCTCGCCGTCAAGCACGTCCGGTCGGTCGAGTTCGTCTCCAAGCAGCAGGCCTACGCGCAGCAGTCCCAGCAGAACCCGCAGGCCTACGCGCTGCTCGGGACCAACCCGCTGCCCGACACGTTCCACGTGATCCCCGACAAGCCCGGCAACGTGCTCGCCGTGCGCAGCGCGCTCACGCCGCCGTCCGGCGCGGGAGGGGTGGCGACGGTGATCGACCCCTCGATCCAGAGCGTGTCCAACAAGAAGAGCGACACGCGCAAGATCCTCGAGGTCACCAACCTCGTGACGATCACGGCCGCGGTCCTCACGGTGCTGCTCACGCTCGCGTCGATCCTGCTCATCGCGAACACGATCCGGCTCTCGCTCTACGCGCGGCGGCGTGAGGTCGAGGTGATGAAGCTGGTCGGCGCCACCAACTGGTTCATCCGCTGGCCGTTCGTGATCGAGGGGATCATCGTCGGCGCCGCGGGCGCGTTCCTGGCGATCGTCGTCCTCGGCGTGACCAAGGTGGCGCTGCTCGATCCGCTGGCCAACAACTGGACCCTGATCGCGGCCCCGCGAACGATTGCCTTCTCCGCGCTCGTGGCCATCCTGATCGGCGCCGGCGTGATCGTGTCGGCGCTCGGGTCGGGCTTGTCGCTGCGCCGCTTCCTGCGCGTCTGACGGCCGCGGGCCCTCGGCTGCCGCGTTCGAGGCTGGGCGCTCGGGCGCCCGGCATGGATGCCGGGCGCAACCGGCCCCATGGACGACGCGCGCGCCAGCGCGCGGCCCCACTTGAGATGTGAGCGCTCACACGCTATACGTTCAGAGGACACGTATCAGCGCTTGCGCAGGCCGGGGCGTGAGCCGGCAATAGGAGGAGAGGAGACATGCAGTACGCCTTTCGGGGCAGCCGGAAGCTGCTTGCAGGACTCTCGGCATGCGCGCTGGTCGCCGGGGTCGTCCTCTGGATGGGGAGCTCAGAGAGCGCGGCGAAGCCCGCGCACCACGCCGCACCGGGGATATCGAGCGTGCATTGGGGGACGGCGCACGGTCAGAACGTCAGCCTGTACACGCTCACCAGCGGCAACGGGCTGAAGGTCAAGATCACCAACTACGGCGGCGTAGTCCAGTCGATCCTGGTCCCGGGCCGGGGCGGACGCGTGGCGGACGTCGCGCTCGGGTTCAGCAAGCTCAGCGACTACGTCAACGACTTCGAGAACCAGCCGTGGCCGGCCTCGGGAGGATCCGGCGACACGTACTTCGGCTCGGCGGTCGGCCGGTACGCGAACCGGATCGCGAACCATTCGTTCACGCTGAACGGCATCACCTACAACCTGGTCGGCAACAACGGCCCGAACAACATCAACACCCTGCACGGCGGCCCGGACGCGTGGAACACGCACGTGTGGTCGGCGACCACGAGGAAGGCCGCGGGCAGCGTCTCGCTGGTCCTCTCCACCGTCGATCCCGACGGCTACAACGGGTTCCCCGGCACGGTGAACGTGCAGGTCATCTACACGGTCACCCGCGGCAACGCCCTCCAGATCCACTGGACGGCGACGACCACGAAGCCGACCGTGATCAACGTCACCAACCACACCTACTTCAACCTGGCCGGCGAGGCGTCCGGCCCGGTCTACAACCAGCTGTTGCAGCTGAAGGCGAACAAGTTCACGCCGACCGACGCGAACCTGATCCCGACCGGCCGGTTCGCTGTCGGTCGCCGGTACGCCGTTCGACTTCCGCAAGCTGCACGCGATCGGGGCGCGGATCCTCGACGCCTCCGCGCCGTTCGGGAGCCAGCTGACGGCCGCCCATGGCTATGACCAGAACTGGGTCATGAACGGGCCGAACGGCAAGTTGAAGCTGGCCGCGGTGGCGGTCGATCCCGGCGAGCGGTCGCGAGGTCAAGACCTTCACGACCGAGCCGGGCATCCAGATCTACACGGGCAACTTCCTCGTGGGGGATCTGGTCGGGACGAGCGGACACGTCTATCGCCAGACCTCGGCGTTCACGCTCGAGACTCAGCACTACCCGGACTCGCCGCACCACATCGGGCAGGCGGGATGGCCGTCGGTGGTTCTGAACCCGGGCAAGGCGTTCCACTCGACGACGATCTATCAGTTCGGCGTGAGGTAGCAGGTCCGCTCAGGTGGCCGGGCTCGACGCAGCCCGGCCACCGGGCGTGACGCCTGTGCGGCGGCCGGGAGAGCGCCACGGCTACCCTCCGATTGATGCGTGTCCCGCCGCAGGCAGCGCCCCCGAGTCGTTCCGCTGGCTCTTGCCGGCGTGGTCGTGCTGCTGCTCGGCATCTGGCTGGGAGGTCACCCGGGCTGGATGCCCTCCGGCCTTCGCTCGACGTTCGTGAACCAGAGCAACGGGTCGCTGGTCAACCAGGTCCTCGACCTGCTCACGCGCAACTACTACCGGCCCGCTGAACCGGGCGTCGCTGGCCGAACAAGGGGCTGAGCGCGATGGTGGCGAGCCTGGGCGACCCCTACTCGCATTACTACGACCCGACCTCGTACAAGGCGTTCATGAACGACACCAACCCGCATCTGAGCGGGATCGGGATCGACGTGGTCGTGCAGCCGCGCGGGCTGCAGGTGGTCGACGTGTTCCCGGGCTCGCCCGCCGCGAACGCCGGCATCCAGCGCGCCGACGTGATCGTGGCCGTCGGCTCGACCTCGCTGGCCAACCGCCCCGCCTCCTTCGGCTCGAGGCTGATCCAGGGCAAGGCGGGCACGCACGTCGCGCTGACCGTGCTCCGAGGCTCGAAGAAGGTCCACTTCTCGATCGTGCGCGCCGATCTCACCGTCCCGGTGGCGAGCGAGTCGATCGTCACGTATCACGGGGTGAAGCTCGGGGATCGTGACGCTCACGAGCTTCACCCAGGGCGCCGGCGCGGAGCTCCGCGCGAACGTGAACAAGGCGCTTCACGCCGGGGCGCGCGGGCTGATCCTCGACCTGCGCGAGAACGGCGGCGGTCTGCTCGACGAGGGCGTGAACGTCGCGAGCATCTTCATTCCCGACGGCACGATCGTCTCCACCGACGGCCGCAGCCAGCCGCGCCAGGTGTACACGGCGAAGGGCAACGCGATCTCGACCAGCATCCCGCTGGTCGTGCTCGTCGACCGCGGCACCGCGTCCGCCGCGGAGATCGTCACCGGCGCGCTTCAGGATCGCGGCCGCGCGACCGTGGTGGGCACGCACACGTACGGGAAGGGCGTATTCCAGGAGATCGAGCCCCTGCCCAACGGCGGCGCGCTCGACATCACCGTAGGCGAGTACTTCACGCCCGACGGTCACAACCTGGGCGGCGGCGGGGTCCGCGAGGGAGCCGGGATCAAGCCGAACGTCTACGCGATCGACAATCCGCACACGCAGCCGGACGAGGCGCTGCAGGTGGCGGAGCGGACCGTCTCCGCCAAGCTCCGGTGAGCGCGCGTGCCGAGGCGCCGGCGGGTGCGCCGCGCGTCGCCGTGCTCGAGCGGCGCGGGAAGTTCCTGGTCGGCGAGCCGCTGTTCGGGCCGGGACCGCGGCTCGTGGTCAGCCGCGACCACCGGGCGGAGGTGGGCGACCTGGTCGTGCTGCGAGCGCCGGCGACTCGGCGCGGCCGGGGTGGCGGCCGGGCGTCGGTGGCACGGCGCATCGGACGGCCCGAGGTCGCGCGCGATGTGATCGAGGCGCTGATGCTCGACCGCGGGCTGCGCCGGGCGTTCGATCCGGCGGTCGAGCACGAGGCGCGGTCGGCCTCCGAGGTGGCCGTGAGCGATGAGGGGCGTCGCGACCTTCGCGCGCTGCCGACGTTCACGATCGACCCGGCCAGCGCGCGCGACTTCGACGATGCCATCTCCGCGGAGGCCGTTCCCGGACGGGTCGTGGCGCGTCTGGGTCCACATCGCGGACGTGTCGGCGTACGTGGCCCCGCGCTCGCTCGATCGATCGCGAGGCCTACCGCCGGGGTACGAGCGTATACGTGCCCGGAGCGGTCGAGCCGATGCTCCCGGCGGCGCTGTCGAACAACGCGTGCTCGCTCGTGCCGGGGCAGGACCGGCTGGCCGTCACGGTGGAGATGGTGATCACCGGCGAGCGCGTGTCGCACGCCGCCTTCTACCGCTCGGTGATCCGCTCCGACGAGCGCCTCGACTACGACCGGGTCGATCGCGTGTTCGCGGGGCACCGAGCGGGCGGCCGAGCCATGGGGCGAGCCGCTGGCCGTCGCGCGGGCCGCGGCGGGCGCGCTGGCGGCGCGGCGGGCGGCCTCGTCGGCCATCGTGGTCGATTCCGCCGAGCCCGAGTTCCGCTTCGATCGCGCCGGGCACGTGACGGAGCTCGAGGCCGTCGCGCAGACCGAGTCGCACCGGCTGATCGAGCACCTGATGATCGCGGCCAACGAGCAGGTGGCGGCGCGGCTCGAGGCGGGGCGGGTTCCGAGCCTGTATCGCGTGCACGAGCGTCCAGATGGGTCGTCGGCGGAGCGGCTGCTCGACCAGCTGGAGTCGCTCGGGGTGCCGACGCCTCCCGCGCCGCGCGGGCACATGACACCGCAGCAGGCGGCCGACGTGGTGGGGGAGGCGTCCGTGCTGGTCAGCGAGTGGGTCTCCTCGCACGCCGGCCGCGGGCGGCGGGCATTGACAGGACTCGTGCTGCGGTCTTTGAAGCAGGCGTACTACGACCACCGCAACCTCGGCCATGCCGGGCTCCAGTCGCCGCGCTACTGCCACTTCACCTCGCCGATCCGGCGCTACCCGGATCTCATCTGTCACCGCGCGCTGCTCTCGACGCTGGACGGTCAGGAGCCGGCGCCCGACGCGTCGTGGGTGACCGCCGCCGGACCGTGGGCCTCGGCGCGCGAGCGGGAGGCGATGTCGATCGAGCGGGACGCCGACGATGTGGCGCGGTGCTTCCTCTTGGAACGGCGGCTGTTCGAGTCGGGGTCGGACCTGGTGTTCGAGGCCGAGGTCGTGGGCCTGGCGGGCGTGGGCGCGTTCGTGGCCTTCGGCGAGGACGGCGACTTCGAGGGGCTGCTGCCCGTGCGGCGCATGCGCGGAGACTGGTGGGAGCTGAACGAGCTCGGGACGATGCTGGTCGGCAGCCACACCGGTCGCGCCATGCGTCTCGGCGATCCCGTGTCGGTGCGCGTGGGACGGATCGACGCGCCGCGGGGGAGGGTGGACCTCCTGCCCGCGGTCGAGGAGGATTGAGCGGCGATGGCCAAAGGGGGAAAGCGCAAGGCAGCGCCCGGCGACGTGGCGAGCAACCGCCAGGCGGCGTACCGCTACAACCTGCTCGAGAGGTTCGAGTGCGGCCTGGTCCTGACCGGGACCGAGGTCAAGTCCCTGCGCGAGGGCAAGGCGCAGCTCAAGGACTCCTACGCGACGATTCGCGATGGCGAGGTGTGGCTGATCGGCCTGTACATCCCGCCATATGGGCCCGCGTCACGCGAGAACCACGACCCGGAGCGCCAGCGCAAGCTGCTCCTGCACCGATCCGAGATCGACCGGCTCATGGGCCGCACGCATGAGCGCGGCCTGACGCTCGTGCCGACCCGCATCTATTTCGGCGGGGCGCGTTCGCGCGCGAAGGTCGAGATCGCGCTCGCGCGGGGTAAGGATCTCTACGACAAGCGCGAATCGATCCGCAAGCGCGAGATGGCGCGCGACGTGCAGCGTGAGCTGCGCGAAGCGCGGCATTAGCGGCTTCTTGGGCCGCCCGGTGCGAGCGGGTAGAGCAGCGGAGAACGTGGGTAGCCCTGGCCCATGACCATTGGTTCGTCCATCGTCCTGATCGCGATCGGGGCGATCCTGAAGTGGGCGGTCACGGCTCACATCAGCGGTTTCGACATCCAGACCGCCGGCACGGTGCTGTTCGTGGTCGGCTTGGTCGGGCTGGTCCTGGCCCTCTTCTACACCTTCTGGTGGGCCAACAGCCCGGCGCGAGCCCTATGACGACACGCACGTGACGCGCGGCCCCGGCCCGGGTCCGCGTCGGTAGGTACCTACAGCGTGCGCGCCAGGTGCGTCGCGTCCATCCCGACGACGAGCAGCGCGATCAGGCCCAGATACACCGCCGCGATCAGCACGCGGTTGCGCCGGCTGACCCGGTAGTAGCGCGCCTGCTGGGCTCCGCCCGCGCGGCGTAGCTGCCAGCGCCGGTACGTCTCGCGGCCGGCGAAGAACAGGATCAGCAGGAAGATCGGGTTGAAGAAGAAGAACAGGAGCGGGATCAGCGACAGGAACCCGACGAACCACATCCACGGCGCCATCGCCGCCATCGCGCGGCCGCCGTCGAGCGGCACGACGGGCAGCAGGTTGAACAGGTTGAGCAGGAACCCGGTGTAGGCGAGCGCGCGCCACAGGTCGTTGCCGGTGAGCGTGCCAGATGAGGATGCACGCCGCCGACGCCGATGGTGCCGAGGACCGGGCCGGCGAGGCCGACCCGCGCCTCCGCGGTGGCGTCGTCGCCGAGCGAGCGGGCGCTGATCACGGCGCCGAGGAACGGGATGAACATCGGCGCGCTGGCCTTGATTCCCTCCCGGCGCAGCGCGATCACGTGGCCCATCTCGTGTACGAGCAGCAGCACGACGAAGCCGGCGGCGAACTGCCAGCCCCACAGAAGCGAGTACGCCGCGACCGAGACGAACATCGTGCCGAAGGTGGTGAGCAGCTTCAGCTTGGGGAGCAGCAGGATGAGCGTCTTGAGCTTCGCCAGGAGCGCGACGAGCGCGGCCAGGATCGGCCCGAGCCGGCGCTTGAACCACGAAGGACGGCGCGGGTCGGCCGGCGGCTCGGGCGCGCGGAACGGCTCGAACGCGACCGGTGGGGTCGGCTCGGGGAGCGGTGGCGCCGGCAGCCAGGGAGTTCGTGGTTCCACGACATTGATTCTGACAGGCCTCGGGGGCCCAATCCCCTGCTCTTATGATGTTTTTCGAAACGGGCGCGGCGGGCGCGTCACGCGGCCATTCGGCCAGCCCGTGCCCTGCGGCTCAGGGCGTGCGCGGCTATACTCGATACGAGTAGGAACCCCCGGGGACGACAGGCTTCGACGTGGTCGGTTCGTGGGGGTGGTTGCGAGTCGAGGTCCCGGAGGCCTCGTTAAACACCGGGAACAAAATAAGTGCGAATCACACTGCTGATTCCCACAACTTTGACCTCGGTCTCGCTGCTTAGTCAGTAAACCGTTGGTCAGACCCGGCCGCGGTTCGCCTGCGTCCACGGTCGGGTCAAAAGCAGGCTAACCCGGTGAGGCCCGCTCCAGCCGATCCGGGGACATCTAACGGAGCTGGCCCTCGACAACCCCGCCGGCAGGCGAGTCGAGGGCGAGACACAGAACGCCGGCTACGCTCGTAGACGCCACCTTTCACGCGGCTGCGGACGCGGGTTCAATTCCCGCCGTCTCCACTAGTACGAATCGCCCTGCAGAGCTGCGAAAAGCAGCGAACTGCAGGGCGATTGTCGTTGCAGGGGCGCGAAGTACTGCGAACGAAAAACGGCCACTTTCGCGGCCGACGGCGGCTGTGGTCGGGTCGCATCTGGGTCGCACGCGGTGACCGTTTGGGTCGCAAATCGACGGGTTCGCGCAGTGAGCGTGCGACGTCTCGCTGCGAGACCAGCGGACGATCGTTCGCTCGTGCCGCAGCTGCGGGCGACGGCTGTTCGGGCGCGGTGAGGTCTGCCGGTCGCGCAAGTGTCCGGAGTACTCGCGTGTGTGGGCGGGGGACCAGCGACGGAAGCTATTCGCGAACCTGGAGAGCTACGGCGGCGACGTGCTTCATGAGCGCGGTGACCGCCCCGGGCCGGCGATGAGCTGCCCTGGGATGAGGCGGTGTGCGCGGCGCTAGGCCCTCACGAGCACTCGGGCATGCTTGGGCTGTCGCGTGCAGGCAAGCGCGCCGCTGATCGAGTGGAACCGCAGCGCTCCCGAGCGATGGCGACGGCTACATCGGCGCGCATACCAGGAGACGGTGCGGAGGACCGGGCCCGGGTCGGTGAGGCTGCTCGCTCGGGTGTGGGAGATGCAGACGCGCGGCGTGCTCCACGTTCATCCGGTCCTCGGGTACGGCTCTGCTGCCGAAGATGGCCGGCGCCCGTGCCTACCTCGGAGCGCCTGTCGGAGCTCGCGCCGCAGTACGGGTTCGGCTTCGTCGACCACGATCGACGCCGAGTCAAGGCGCATCCAGCGACGGGCGCCGCGGCGTACCTGTCGTCGTACTTCGTCAACGGGGCGAGGACGGAAGGCGGCGCTGTGGGAGTCGGTGATGTCGGGCGCGATGCCGAGTGTCGATCATCCACGTCTCGAGCCGGATCTCACGCAGAGAGACGCGGTGCACGATGCGGAATCTGCGGCTCCGGCGCGCGCTCTACGTCGTGTGGGGAGCGCGAGCTCTGCCGCTCGATCGAGGTGCATGTCGTCGGCCAAGTTCCTCGGAGGTGTTTCGAGGCAGCGTCGAGCTGGTCGCCAGTGGCGACCTGGACGGGCGCCGCCGCGCAGTTCCGGCCGCGCTCGGCGCGTAAGGTCGAGCAGCCGTGAGCAAGCTCGACTACGAGACCGCGCGCAGTCGCGCGAGCGCGCGAAGGCTGAAGGCCGGTAGAGACCTCCGATCGGGCCGGTCAGTCGCGTCCGGCTCGCTCCGGAAAGCGCTACGCGACGCAGCATTGCAGGCCGAGAATGCCGCTCGGTACGTCAACGCGTGGGGCCAGCAGCGTGATCGGTACGAGTGGTTCGTCCGTCCGACCCACGACGGCCAGGCGTTCGAGCTCTGGCGATCGCCCGCGTCGACAGCCAGCTCGCTAGCGCCGGACGACGGCACGCGACGAGCCCGGCGTCAGCCGTCCGCGCGGCGGCGGCCGCCGCAACTGGATCTGCCTGCCGCGCTGGTACGCACCAGCCTCGCCCATCGGCCCGGCAGTTCGGGCAGGTCCGGCCAGCGGACCTTCATCGCCACCTAGCCGGAGCGGACGCGGCAGTCAAGGGCGGCCCGGCAGGGCCGAGCGGAGCGAGCCGCGCAGCGGCGCCCTTGATCTTCCGCGAGAGCGGAGGCTACGAGACGGCTTGGAGAGCGGACGCGTCTAATGGCCCGGGTAGATTGACCGTGGGATGGTGCTAGAGGCGCTGGAAGTCGTGGCAGTGGACACGGACCTGCGGACCGTCTTCCGGGTCGTTGAGACAGGGGAGCGCGAAGATGAAGCCTGCGTGGACTCGTTGAGCTCGAGCCATGAGCTGGGACTTTCTACGCGAGACGGACACCCCGAGAAGAGCGCTTCAACTTGATTCACCAGCCGGGAACGCTGTTCCAATACAGAACGCGTTCCGAGCAGAACAGATGTCGCTTCTGTTGCGACCTTGGTGCGTATAACAGCACGATGAGCATCTACGATGCCGGAACGAAGGTAGTACTTCGTGACGTTGCGAAATGGACGAAGCGAGATCACGATGATTGTGTGAGCTGCAGGCAGGAGATCAAGATGGCAGAAATGACAACAGGTATAGTTCTTGTACAAGAGGACTAGATATCGGCTACATGACCAAGAACAGCGCGGGAAACGTTTTGGAGGCGTCGAGACTGACGCCGATGCAGATCGAGTGCGCTGAACGGCGATCGCGGAGAGGGCGAACGGTGTGCAGCACGTCGCATAGCGGTAATCGTCTTCAGACGCGTGAGGTGCGAAAGGCAGTGGACGAGCTCGCAGAGAGTAGCTCGACATCGAGCCCGAAGTCGACGATCACGGTAGTACATGGAGACTGAGGGCTGGGTGCGGCGACACGTTGACGTGAGCTTTCAGTCAGCTAAATCGGCAGATACAAGAGCGCCAACATCGTAGCGACAGTCTGAGAACATAGACGTGGGTTTGACCAAGATGCAGCGGCTACTGTCGCTGTGCCGTTCGTCGAGCACGGCGTAGGCCGCCAGTTCGGGATGCCGGCGTTTCAGTCGTCGATGCTAAGGCGGCCAATCCGTCAGCGACTGCCAGGCGGAAGCGTCTGACGGCCGAATACGGATAGCGAGAGGCCATCTTGGAGATTATGCGAGAACAGCGCACAGCGCAAATGGAAGCCGACCGAAATCAGGAACGTGCCTCGATGACATAGGGGCTCATGCTAAATGCCGACAGCGTGTGGCACTAAGACCTGATCAGCTATCTGCATCCACTAGCTCTAGTCGGCATCGTGATGCCGTTCGTTAATTCAGTCGCCACGGCGCGTCGATGAGTATACGTCACGTTGAAGGGCACGGGTTGCGGGCTGAGTAACGTTGGCAGCGGCCACACGTATTGTTTGATAGTTCAGCGATTAGCACTGCTATCGTGATATGTCCTTGACGTAGTGAGCGAGCAGCATCGTTGCCTTCGGCAAGGACCTGCATGAGCGTATCGGCGTAGCGCAGACGGGACTCGTTCTGTCTGTAGGGCTATGACTTGATTCCGTAGGTCACGCCATTATCACGATCTTTGTAAAGCCATTGACGCCGTCCGAGTACCGGCTTTACGATAGATGTATGGTCGATGATCAGAGACCTGCGATACATCAGCAGTGAGCGAGGACGCGCGACGGTTCGTGCCCTCTACCTGAGCGAGCTGCAGGAGCATCGAGGAGAGGGACGAGGGATAGCCTGCGTGAGGCAACGAAGAAGCGCAGCTCGACCGGCGTGGCGTCGACTACTTGGGGAGTGCCGCCGATGCAGGCGCTTGACGCTCAGCGAGATCTCGGTCGCTAGCCGCTGTAGAGCCGTCCGACGGCTTTACCAGCTGCGCGCGCGAGGTACAGCGAGCAGCAGCTACGACCTGGCAGTTGGCGCTCCTGCAGAACGATCGCCAACTCTCGGGCGGACACGACGAGAAGAGCTGCAGAGAGACGATGGGTGGCGAGCCGGAACGAATCCCAGACGCTGCTCGACGAGCATGATCGAGCAGGGCTTCATCACCGAAGAGTTCAACGAAGAGCTCTGCGGATCCGGCGATGGAGATACGAACTGACCCAGCAAGGGGTTCGACGACCTTGAGCAGTTGGGACTTCGATGAGCTGATTCAGCCGAGGATGAAGGTAGCGGAACGTGAGCGCGCAGATCTACGCGTTTCGCGAGCGCCTGCGCAGATTTCGAGCCATGGGTCAACAAGGCTCAGGTCGCAACCTACCTCGGCCGCTCGAACCGCTGGGTCGAACTGATGGCACGTGAGGGGATGCCGTCGCGCATGATCGGCGGTCAGACGGGCGTACCGGCGTGAGCGAGGTCGAAGCCTGGGTCGCGGAGCGGTTCGCGTGATCACCAGACGCGGGAAGAGCTACGGCGTCAGGGTGTACGACCCGGAGCTGAAGCGGAAGCGTTGGGTCGGCACGTTCGCGACGTTGCGTGAGGCGCGGAAGGCGGAGCGGTACGCGGCGCAAGCGCGCCTCACGGGTCGACCGGAGGACTGCCGCAGCTTCGCGGAGCGGTGGGTGGACGACTATCCGCGAGGCTGCGGCGGCAACGAGGCGCACGTACACGTACGCGCTGCGACAGTTCGCGGCGGACTTTCAATGGCGTCGCGTTGGCGCGATGTGGACCGACCTCGCGCGCGGGAATGGGTATTTCGGCAACCACAGTCGAACGTGCGAGTTGTTCGGTCGATGTTCACGGACGCGATCAACGACGGGCTTTCATCCAGGATCGAATCCCGTTTGCGAACATGCGCCTGGAGCAGCCACGTGGGCGCAAGGATCTCGATCGCCTTGACGGAGCCGCAGCTACATGAGCTTGCAGACTGCGCGCTGCGGGGCGCATGGTCGTTTGGCCGAGCCTTCCGCGCGATGATCCTCTTCGCGGCATATGTCGGGTCTGCGACCTGGCGAGCTGTATGCACTTGAGCGTCAGCGACATCAGGGCGGATGAGGTTGACGATCCGCCAGAGCGTCGACGGCGCCGGCAACGTCAAGCGGCCGAAGAATGGCAAGGAGCGGGTGGTCGATCCTCCCGCCTCCTGCGCGGGATGCGCTGCGCGATGTACCAACGTGGCTCGACGTCCCGTGGCTCTTCACGACGCCGCGCGGTCGACAGTTCTCCAAAGGGACGCACCTCTACGACTGGCGCCCAGTGCGTGAGTCTGTTCGGCCGGCCGACGATGGACTTCTACGAGCTCCGCCACTTCTGCGCGACTCATCTGCTTCGAGCTGGGCGTCGCGCACGCCGACGTGGCAGTCCAGCTTGGGCACACCGATGGCGGGCGCTTGTGATGTCCACTTACGGGCACCCGACAGAGATATGGCGCACGTGAGCGTTTGAAGAAGGCGTACGGGCTTAATGTTTCTGCACTGCCATCACGTGGTTAGGTCGCAATCGGGACGCAGCGCACAATGAGATCAGATCGAGAGCAGGCATTTTCGCTGCTATTGCACCAGTCGTCTCCACTCCGTCAGTTAGACGCTTCAGTTTCCAAATATGGAGGCTGAGGCGTCTTTCGGCGTTAAGCAGGCTTTTCGACCCGCCACCGCTGTGGATTCGGCGCCGGTTCCTGCTCGCCAGACGTTCAACGCGCCTATTGACGCGCGAATTGCCAGGCGGTCACGCTGACGGCTTGCTACGTGGAGCTGGGGGGAGCGCTCAGGCGGCGGATGTGCCGCGTTTGCGCCGGGAGTGCGGTGTTCGCTCGCCTAAGCCTTAGCGGAGCGACTGCCAGCTGAGACCGGTCACCGCACCGCCGGCATCGTCGGTGTTGAAGGCGTCGATGTCCTTGGCGCGACCGCCGACGGCAGGCATCGTGTAGACGTTCGGGTCTCCGGAGCCGTCGGTGTCGTCGAACGCGATGGTGCGGCCGTCGGGAGAGAAAACAGCGAGATCGCTCCCGCCTCCGCATGCGGGTGGATAGCACAGGCCGTCGGCCGGGAGCTCCCGCGCCTGCGCACCGTCCGGGAGCGCGGTGAACACGCGACCCGACCGGAAGCTGACATACGTGATCTCGTTGCCGCTCGGCGCCCACGACGGAGCCTTGGCGTTGGCGATGATCGCATGCGCATTGCGACCGGTGGCATCCATGATCCAGACCGACGTGTGCCTGGCGAAGAGAATCTGGCGGCCGTTGGGCGAGAACTGCGGATCGGCCGCGCCTGTCACCGTGAGGAGCGTCCGGACGACCCCGCCGCGCAGGTCGCTCGTGACGATCTGTTCGTGTGCGCCAGATGACCGGACGAACACCAAACGCTGGCCGGACGGGGAGAAGCTCTCGCCGAAGCCCCGCCCGACGACGACCGCGTGCGTCCCGTCCGCGTCCGCAACGATGACGTCCGACGCGCCCCTCCGGGTCCGAATCTCCCATGCCAGCTTCTCGCCGCTCGGGGAATACGAGACGTGAGTCCAGGCCTCGCAATAGCCGAATGTGCTGCAGGACCGCACCGCGTGGTCCCGCCCACCGCCGCGGGGGACCGTCAGAATCCCGTATCCCCCCGGTGTCGGGCCCTCGTTGATCTGGTAGCTGTAGGACCACGCAATCACGCCGGTGCGTCCTGGAAACGTGGCGTCAGCCGTGGCCGGGGCCACGGCGAGCATCACGAGCACCACCGGCACGGCCAGCGACGTTCGCCACCGCGGGCGGCCGATGATGAGTCGCGATCTCAGAGTCAGGCACGCCGGACACACTCCGGTGAACTCTACGCCCTCGTCAGTCCAGGACGGAGCCCAGCGGCGGCGGGGTCCGGCGCAGGGGAAGTGCACGCGCACTCCCCCGGCGCACGCCACGACCCGAAGCCGGCCTGTGCCTCAGCCCTAATCCGGAACTTCGTCGACACACCTGACCACCACGCGTGCTCGGCGTCGGCGGCGCGTGTACACAAGACGGCGGGCAGCTGTACAAACGTCTCATTTGGGTCGCACACGGCGCCCGTTTGGGTCGCAAACCAGGGGCTTGGCTGTGAGGTTGCGTAGCGTCATCAGGGCGCCGGCGGACGACCGTCGCTCATGCCGCAATGGCGGCCGGACGCTGTTCGGCCGAGGTGATGTCTGCCGGTCGTGAAAGTGTCCGGAGCACCCGCGCGTGGGACACGGTGCGCAGCACCAGTCCTGGATCGGTGCGGCTGCTCGTTCGAGTGCGGGCTCCTTTGACGCCTGCAACGCCGTCCCACAGGCCCAGCAAAGCGGCTGAGGCGAGCGCCGCCTGGGCTAGCGTGCTCTGACTGCGTCGGCGCCGGAGAGGAGGATGCTGCGGACTGGATCCGATGCCGAGGTGAGTGCGTCCGCGGTCACGTCCGCGGCTATTTCGAGGTCGCGAGCGAGCCGTTGGACGGGGTAGCCACGGGTCTGGAGTATGCCCGCGAGCCAGCGGAGCTGAGCGTGGAAGTCGCCCCATCCGCCGGCGGCCATGATCGACCACGAGAGGATCCACTGGTTGTCGTATACGCACCACTCGAGTCCTCGTGTCGCCGTAGCGATCGACCTCGTCGGGGAACTCGAGGCGGTGGCGACGGGCAATCTCCCGGGCGAGCGGCACGAGCTCGAGCGACGAGCCGTCAGGCAGTGTCGCCGATTCGGGTGGTGCGCCGCCGCTGGGGGCGCGGGGTGGTCGGCTCACTCGGCCACGACGTCGTAGGTGTGGAGGTGCTCGAGCCGCTCGAGCTTGATCAGCGCTTGCAGACTCGGGTCGATCCGGCGGTGCGAATACGCGTGCGCCTCGCTCTTCATGTACGCCGTAAAGGCGCCGCGGTCTCGCCAGCGGCTCACCATCACGATCTCACCGGCATCGCGATCGGATTGCCAGACCTGCAGGTCGATGAAGCCGTCGGCACTATCGACGAGGTGTGCGCGTGCGCGGAATGCGACGAGGAGGTCTGGCGCGCCGCGCTCCGGGACCCGCAGCCGAGACAGCGAGACGTACATCAGAGCGCGAAGCATCGCATGACGCTCATGGAGTGAGCGCCGCCGCCACCTCTAAGAGCTCGCCGGCGAGTGACTCAGCGCCCAGCCGGTTGGCGAGAGCAGTGGAGGCGCCCGCGCCGCCGATCCCGACTCGCGCCTGAGCCGCGAGCGCCGCCAGCTCGTCTGCGCTGTCGAGGAACCGCTGCGGGGTCACCGCGGCGAGCACGACGATTGCGGCGGAGAGCTCATCGAGCGTCCCGGCGATGTCGCCGATCGGGGTGTCAGCGCCGAGGTACGTGATTCGCCAACCGTGCTCTCGGAGGGCGAGGCCGAAGCACAGGAGCCCGAGGTCGTGAAGCTCGCCGGGCGGGCAGGCCAGGATCGCGCGCGGTCC
Source organism: uncultured Solirubrobacterales bacterium (assembly GCA_963710305.1). GTDB lineage: Bacteria > Actinomycetota > Thermoleophilia > Solirubrobacterales > Solirubrobacteraceae > Palsa-465. The sequence continues at coordinate 495,067 of CAVPZV010000003.1, forward strand.
GACGCCTTGTCCCCAACCCCGAGCCAGCCCTCGAAGCCGCCCAGCGATGACATTGCTCGCGAAGTGCTCCTGAGCGACGCTCGCCTGGGCGGTGGCCCAGCGCACGCCCAACCGGCGCAGGAACGGCAGGATCACCTCCGAGAGCACTGGTCGCAGCCCGAAGGACATCAAGACGCTGTCCAGCGCAGCCTGCGCAGCGGGCTCGTCGAGCGCATCGAAGCTGCCCTCGAGAGCAGCTTCGATGTCGGCGAGGCTCGCAGGTGCGGCATCGGCTTGGGGATCATCGGCGAGCTTCGCCAGGCGGGCGGCCTCAGAAGCGGAAAGCCCCATGTTGATGTGGTGGCGCATTACGCGCACTCGTCGTTCGTCCTTCTCGGAGTACAGACGAAGGCCGCCAGGGGACCGCTCAGGTGCCACCAGCCCGTAGCGCAACTCCCAGGCGCGTAACAGCTCCGGGCTCTCGCCGACTCGTCGGCTGAGCTCTCCGATCCGCAGGCGTCCGCTCTCGGGCATGTACCCGATCGTAACGCATTTCGACGATTACTAGACAGAAGCTATACAGATGCTGTACAGTGACCGGCACATGACCCGAGTTGAGCCCACCAGCCTGGACGACCACGACCTCCTGCTCCAAGTCGCCGACGGCGACGTCCGGGCCTTCGAAGCGCTCTATGACCGCTATAGCGCCCGGGCGTTCTCACTCGCGATGCGCATGACCGGCCGCCGCGACGCCGCCGAGGAGGTCACGCAAGACGCCTTTCTCGGTCTCTGGCGCACAGCGTCCCGCTACGAGCCGGATCGAGGGTCCCTGAGCGCATGGCTCTTGTCGATAGTGCGGCACCGAGGCATCGACTGGCTGCGCGGCGCAGCCCGACACGACCGCGACGTCGAGATCGACGAGACCCTCGTCGGTCAGCTCGAGTCGGACGAGCGCACCGAGGAACAGGTGGCCGACCGTGACGAGTGTCGCCGTGCCCGGCAACTGCTGGCGTGCCTTCCGAGAGCGCAACGACAGGTGGTCGAGCTGGCGTACTTCAAAGGATTGACCCAAAGTGAAATCGCCAAGAGAGCCGGCATCCCGCTCGGGACCGTCAAAGGCCGACAGCGCCTCGCTCTAACCAAGATGCACGAAGCGCTTACCAGCGTTCCGACGCTCGTGGTGACGGATGACCGACGAACGTGGAAAGACGCGCCCGCCCGCCGCGCCGCGGCACCGGCGAACATGATTCCCACGTGGCGCGGTCGCCAGCCGACGATGCCAAAGCTGGCGCCCCCGAAGGCTGTCCGTCGTCGACGAGTGCTCGCCGGACCGACCAAGCACCACCGGTTATCTGACGGGGAAACCGCGGATGTCTAGAGCAGCGGTCGCGCTGCCTCACCGTGGGGCGTGGGGCGCTGAGCTGCGCCCCAGATGGTTGTCTGCGCAATAATCGGTTGATGTCGACGCTGATGCGACCAGGCTCGCTGGCCGGCCGTTACCCCGCCGCGGCGGCGATGGTGATCTTCGCCCTCGTCCCGTACCTCGCGCTGTCGGCAGCGCTGCAGCCGCTCACGCCGATCATCGCGCACAGCCTGCACACGAGTCTGCAGACGATGAGCTTGGGCTCCGGCATGGCCAACGCCGGCTACGCGGTGGGTACGGTGCTCGCGGTGGCGCTGGCTCAGCATCTGCCCCAGCGGCGGATGATGGTCGTCTACGCCATCGTGCTGGTGATCGGGTCCGTCCTGACGGCGGCGGCGCAGAACGCCGCGATGTTCCTCGTGGGACACGTGCTCCAGGGCCTGTGCACCAGCCTGTTGCTGATCGCCGCGGTCCCGCCTCTAGCCCTCGGCTACGGATCGGCAAGGTTTCGCGAGACCGCGATGATCATGAATCTGTGCATCTTCGGCGCGGTAGCGCTCGGCCCGACGATGGGCGGCATCCAGGCCAGCGCGCACGCGTGGCGACCTATGTTCTGGATCGTCGCGGCGATCTCGGCCGCCGCGCTGGTTCTGGCCCTGCTGACCTTTGAGGATGCCCCGCCTGCTGACCGGACCTCCCCGTGGGACCCGATCGCAATCGGGCTCGCGGCCGGGGGCTCGGTGGCGGCGTTCTTCGGCGCCTCGCAACTGCTGACGCATCCCTTCCTCGCCGTGTCTTCCGTGGTGCCGCTGTTCGGCGGGCTGGCCCTGATCGTCGTGTTGATCGTCTACCAGTTCCGTGCCTCGCGGGCACTGCTGACGATCCGCGGTCTGGCGAGCACCATGCCGGTTGCCGGGATCGTGATCGCCCTGTTCGCAGCGGCCGCGTCGGTGTCGGCGACCGGACTGACCGCGAGCCTGCTCGCCGAACGCTACGGACCTCTTCACGTGGGGCTTCTCTACCTCCCCGAGCTCGGCGGAGCCGTGCTCACCGCATTCGCCCTCGGTGTCCTGATCGGTAAACGCCAGATCCACTACCTCCCGCTGGTGGGGATGGTGTTCCTGGCCGCCGGGATTGCGGTGTTCCGGATTTCGCTGCCACCGAGCCAGGCGCTCACCTTGGTTGGGTCCGGGTTGACCGGAATCGGGCTTGGCGCCACGGTGGCCCCTGCGCTGTTCGTCGCCGGGATGTCGCTGCCCTCGATGAACCTCCAGCGTGTGTTCGCGATCATCGAGCTGTTGCGTGCGGTGGCCGCGTTCATGATCGCCCCCGTGTTCGCCCACTTCGCCGCCACGGTCGGGGGCAACCTTGCCTTGGGCACCGGGATCGCGCTGTGGATCGGGGTTGGGCTCGCGGTGGGCGGTGCGCTGCTCGCCGTACTGCTCTACGCGCTCGGGGGGGCGCGCCCGCAGACGCCGAACATCCCGCGCTTCATGGAGGGTGAGGGCGGTGCCTGGTACTCGCCGCCGCTGCTCGCCGCGGTCCGCGGGCGGCGCGGCCGCCCGGCGCTCGCCGAAGAGACCTCGTAATCGAGACTGCGCCCGCGCAAACCGTCCTGCGCACCAGCGGGGGGCGGTTCTTCTATGAGCGCGAGTGCGAGCCAGTGCTCGAGAGCGATATCTGTCGCACGCGCGGCACGAAGGAGCTCGACACGATCTCTTCCAGCTGATCGACCGGCATCGGGCGGCCGAGGTGGTACCCCTGAGCGAACTGACATCTGAGGTCCTTGAGACACGCAAACTGGGCTGCCGTCTCGATTCCCTCCGCCACGACGTCCAGCTCGAGCACGCTGGCGAGGTGAGCGAGTGCCGCGACGATGTTGCGGTCTCGCCCGGGGTGAGCAATCCCGTGGGCGAACGTTCGGTCGAGCTTGATCGTGTCGAGGGGGAGACGTTGGAGGTAGCTCAGGGACGAGTAGCCGGTTCCGAAATCGTCGAGGATCAGCCTCGGGCCGAGAAGTCGCATCGCTTCGAGAACCGCGATCGGCGATTCGGTGTTCTCGATCAGAACGCTCTCGGTGATCTCCAGCGCCAGCGAGTTCGCGTCCGCACCGGTTTCCGCAAGCGCGACCTTCAGCCGATCCAGGAACGCATCGTCCTGGACCTGTCGGGCCGAGAGGTTCACCGAAATGGTCATGTCGGCCCACGGCGCTCCCGCGGCCTGCCAGGCGGCGAGCTGGCGGCACGCCTCCCAAACGACCCACTCGTCGATCTGCGTAATCAGCCCGGTCTCCTCGGCCAGCGGGATGAACTCGTCCGCGGTAACGAGGCCCTTGTCCGGGTGATGCCAGCGGATCAGCGCCTCGGCTCCGACAATCGACCGGTCGGCGACGCCGAAGATCGGCTGGTAGAAGAGCACGAGCTCGTTGCGCTCGAGCGCCGAGCGCAGGTCCTTCTCCCGGCCGAGACGCTCGAGCAGCCGCCCGCGCATTGCCTCGTCGAAGACCTCGAATCGGGCGCGTCCGCGTTCCTTGGCGTAGTACATCGCCGCGTCCGCGTCGCGAATCAGCGAATGTGGCGTGCTGCAGCCGTCGCTGTTGGCCACGCCGATGCTCGCGGTGACGAACAGTTGCTCGTCAGCGATCTTGAACGGCTCGCCAAACCGGGCGGCGATTCGCTTCGCGACGGCCAGAGAGTCCTCTGGGCAGCGCAGGCCCTCCACGAGCAGCACGAATTCGTCGCCACCGAACCGGGCGAACGTGTCACTCGCCGGTCGATCCTCGGCGTCGGTCAGCCTCACGGCGTCCCGCAACCTTCCGGCGACCAGCTGGAGCAGATCGTCACCGACGCGGTGCCCGAGCGTGTCGTTGATCAGCTTGAAGTTGTCGAGGTCGACGAACAGCACCGACACCATCGTCCCGTCGTGCCGCGCCAAGGTAAGCCCGCGGTCGAGCCGGTCGAGCAGCAGGGTCCGATTCGGCAGGCCGGTGAGCGCGTCGTGCAGCGCCTGATGCGCGAGCTTCGCCTCCGCGACACGCCGCACGCCGGCCTCATGCTCGCTTCGTTCGCGGGCCCCTCGCTCGCTCTCGATCAACCGGAGCTGGCGGAGGGTCAGGGCCAGCACCCGCGCCATGCCGCGCAAGACACTGACGTCCTCGTGGTTGAACGGCGTACCCGGAGCGCCCGCGATAACGAGGTAGCCCTCGTCCGGGTCGCCCAACGAGGCCGACAGCGCATCACAAAGGCCGACGCCCGGAACCGACACGGATTTCGCTCTGCCGTGGGCGACCTCGACGAGGTCTGCGTGGGGTATCTCGCCGGCGGCGAATCCCGTGGAGGCGACCGCCACATCGCCCTGCACAAGCGCGGCGATCTCCGCTTCGAGTGCCTCCGCGGCGCGCTCCACCGCGTCGCGCCTCGCGGAGCTCTCGTCCATGCACGATGAGATCCCCGCCAGGAACTCGACCAGCTGCTGTGTCGACCAACCCGCCATCTCTGAGGCTCAGCTGAACGCGAGCACGACCAACGTCTGATTGTGGAACCCGCCGGCACCGCGGGTCCGTGCGATCTCCCCGTACGTGTAGAACCCAGCCACCGGGGCGCCGCCCGAGACCGTCCCAAGCCGACAGATCTCCTCGCGAATCCCGTCCTCACCCAGCACGCCGCGGCGAGCGATGCAGTCGAACGCGATCATGCCCAGGGGCGCCCGGCCGCCGAGCGGCTCCAGCGCGTCGCGGCAGGCGGAATCCGTAGCGGTCATCACAGAGCCCGCATCGCCCTCCATGAACCACGCCATCGCCGCGGGCGGAATCTCGGCGATGCAGCTCAGGGACCGTTCCTCGAAATTCGCGCCGCCCACGAAACGGACCTGATCCTCGCCGCTACGCCGACCGAGGCCCAGCGGGTGCGTCAGCGCGAACCGGGTGAACGCCCCGGCATCCTCGCGCGCGGCCTCCGGAACCGCCAAGCGCTCCAGATACACGTCCAGGGCAGGCTGATCGTCGAGCTCGAATACCTGGTTGCCGGCGCTCCGCGTGACCAGCACGGGATCGCCCAGCCGGCGCCAGCCGTGCCGAACGCCGATACCGAGCGGCGCATCGGACCCCAGCGCCGCCGCCACGACGCTGTCGGTCATGACCTTTCCGCCGGCGAACTGGAAGGTCCTCGACATCTTGAGGTCATCGCCGGCGCATCCACCCACCAGCGGCACACCCGCGCCGAGCACGCTGTGCGCGCCGCGCACGATCTCCTGCTGATTGCCCGCGAGGCCGTCGGTGAGCAAGATCAGGGCGCGGTGCTCACGAGGCTCGAGTTCAGCGCTGCACGCTGCCGCGCGCTCGCCGGCTGCTCGCAGATCCTCGGACGCGTCGGTTGCGAGCCCGGTCGCGACCGAGAATCCGTCGCCGCCGAGCGCGACGAGCACCACGCTCGCGTCCCCGGGACCAGCGGTCGCGATCTCGCCCGCCGTCGAGCAGCCGATCAGCGGAACCCCCCCGCTGCGCTCGTTGACTGCGTCGACGAGCACCTGGATGTCATAACGGTCGGAGCAGAACGCGATCAGCAGCTTGGCGTTCTCGCCGGTGATCGCGCCATCAGCGGCTTGGATCCCCGCCCCGCGCGCATCGGCGAGGCTCGACGATCCGACGCTGAACCAGCGGGTCGATGATTCCGAGGCCAAACTCACAACCAGCTTTATCGGCCAAAGTGCCCCGACGCCTGAGCGCGTGAGGGCCGTTGCCGGGGCCGGACGCGGCCGCCTGGGCGTCGGTTCGGTGCGCCTGGGGCTCGAGAACGGCGGCGACGCGATGACGGCGGATGTCCGTGATGGCGTCGTCTGGTCCTCGCAGAAGCTCATGCTCCGTCACAGCCCGGGTCGTTCTTTGTTCGTAGGATGCGGAGCGGTGGCATCGCTACGAGGACCGCGTTCAGGAGGCCGGCCAGAGCCGGATGACGCCCGGCTACGCATCGTCCGGGCGGGCGTAATGGGCGACCATCTGATCGTCCTTCACTCTGCGGTGCGCGCCTGCACCGGCTACAGCCGCCACGACGCTCCCTCGATCCTGTTGGACGGCTCGTCGGTGGCGCGCGACACCGAGCACGGTCGCGCGATGACCGCGCAGCTGACGCGCCGCCACGGAACGCTCGAGGAGGCGATCGATGCGGCGGCTTTTTCGCTCGGCGCCGCGGGGTTGCCGAAGAGCATTCGCCGGCAGGCGCGCGCGGCGTGCGAGGACTACTTCTACAGCCGGCTCAAGCTGGCGCCGACCCACGAGTTGGACGCACGGGGAGAGACCGTCGAGACGCTCGAGCTCATGCCCGACGCGATGTACGCGGCACTGGAGAACGTCGTTGGCCTCGTCGTGGACGGCGAGTACGACGAGCTCTCCGTCGCCTCTGGCGGCCGGCTCAGCGCCGAGGACCTGCGCCGCCGGGTCGAGGAGGACTGTCCCGAGGCGCTGGTGCTGGCGCCGCGCGAGATTTACGGAGTCGAGGCGATCGCCAAGTCCGACGACCCGGACCTGCCGGGCTGGTCCTACTTCCTCGACCTGTGGACCGATACGGGCCCTGCACGCCTGCACATCGAGGGTGAGCTCGAGGAGTCGGGCGAGCGGTTCACGGCGACGCTGAACGACATCCTGCCCTGACGCACGCGGCTTAAACGCGGAGAGCCCACCCGTAGGAGGACTCTCGGCCATCAGAAGATCAGGCTGCTTTCGCGGGAAGGGGACGTTCAGATGAAGGTCTCGCCCTCTTGTTGCCCTCGCTATCTGACTCTGTCAGCTTAGCGCGCCCTTCTCTCAGCACGTCCGCGCGTCCCACCCCGCGTGGCGTCGCCACCGCCGGCGCACCAGCTGCTCGCCCCAAGAATGGTCCGAAGCCTCATAGATCGACATCCACGGGCGGAGCGACTGCTTATGCATTCGCGGCCTCAGGCGAGCGGTCTCCGGATCACATGACGGGCGGTGCGAGTGGCCAGCGGGGGTGGGGCGCATCCGTGGGGGGCGTCCCGGAGAGTGGTGGATCATCGTGTTCGGCTAGCAGGGACGCCAGACCGCGTCCGTGCTTTTCGCGGTAGGTGATGTCCTCCAGGACGGTTTGAAGGTCAGCGTAGTAGCGCCGAACTTGGGCGAGCGAGCGCAAATACAGAACGGACTGCTTGACGTAGCCATCCTCGTCGAGCTCACCGACGAGGCAGGCTGGTTTCGTGCTGTAGTCGGTCATCGCCAGAATTAGGCGATCTTCGGGGTTGCGGCCTCGCAAGAAGCTTGTATTCAGTCCGCGGAGGTCGTCCTCGTGGCTTAATACAAGTTGCGCCCCGGCGCTGCTGTGCAGGGCGATGAACTCTCTGAGCAGATTCCGTTGACGCGCCTCGGAAAGATCGACCTGCCGGACGACGCGCAGCCGAATTACACGCACCTCGCCGCTCTGAGCGCGCTGTAGCTGCGCGTCGAGATATCGCCGCAGACGGCGATCGGTAAACCAGCGTTCTAGTGAGGTTTGGTCGACCGCGTGAAGCGAGCTCTCGGCCGCGTGAGTGAGCTTGACGAAAAGATCCAGCATCTCGTCTTGGTCGCGGACCGGGACAACGCCCTCTTGGATAGCTGTGAGGCGGTCGAGTTGTTGTTCAAGAGTCTGGTTCCACAGCCTCGTTGCGACCGGGCTGAGGTTCTCCGGTTCGCTTAGTACGAGCCCGGAGCCGGCATCGTTCTCAACTTGGTGAAGCATGGCATCGAGCGAGTCGTCGCGGTCAAGGATCAGGAATTGCCGGGCGCATGAGCGGAGCAGACGCGGCTCATGGCGCCTCGCGAAGTTGGACGTTCTGATCCCGAGGCACGTCTCGGCCTTGGTGTAACGGCTCGTTAGAGACCGAGCCACCCCCCGGTCCTCGTACAGGAACAGCTCCGCGATTGCGTTTGCTTCGGGTCCCTGTACCAGGCGTTTCACGTAGTCTGGGATCAGGCGCCTCGTTATGTAGTGGACCTGCTCCGCATCGGTCTTGAACGGAACCGCCGCGACGCGGAAGAACCCGCTAAGCACGGGGACCTGTCCCTCGAGGGCTTCCGGCTCGCTCGCCGCCTTGCGGACAACCTCGTAAAGCTCTTTTGTCAGCCGCTCGAGCGTCGAGTCCTTCTCTCGCATCGGTTCAATCCAAAGGCAACGAGCCGAGGATGTCAAATCGACGTCCAAACGTTGTCCAGACGTGGTCCGATCAACGCAGCTGCCCGTCAAGCCGACTCGGCCCGGTGTGCGCCGAGCGTCCGGTGCCCGAATGCAGTTAGGGGTCAGAGCCGGCCCGCTCGTCCGGCACAGGCGGGAAACACGGCCTAGCCCTGCCCGACCGGCGCTGGAATCCTCGGAATCCCTAATCGAGAGAGGAGGCGTTCCAAATGAACACCAAGCGATCAATCTTCAGATCCGCGGGACGGCGCAATGCCCACGACCTAAGGGAGTCCACCAGGCTGCGAGACAAAGCGGTCAGCCGCAGCGCTTGGTACCCGGATCCGTTCGGTGTCGCTGCTGAGCGCTGGTGGGACGGGGGCAGGTGGACGCAGGGGGTCCGTGGAGAAGCACGGGCGGTGGCCTCGGGCACGGCGCCGGACAGCCGGCAGGTCAACGGGAGAAGCCGGTTGCCTGCAACCGGTCACGGTCCGGCGAGGCCCGCAGGCTGGTATCAAAGGAAAGCCGGCGCAATGCGGTACTGGGATGGCGACCGCTGGAGCGACTATCGCCCACGGGCTGGCGCTGAACTGCGCACGGCTGAGCCTGGAAAGCAGCGCCAATCCTGGTTTGTTCCGCTTGGTTACGTGGCCGCGGTGTTCTTCCCATTGGTCGGGCTTGCATTTGGGATCGCCGTGGTTGCTCAACCGGGCAAGAGGAGTCCGAGCAGGCACGGCATCCAGATCATCGCGCTCTCCATTGCGATGTTCGCGCTCGGTCTGCTGCTGGCCCGCCACCACTGAAGGATCCGTGAATGTCGCCAACGGCGACGTCCAAGAACGACAAAGTCCGGCCGTGCGTTACCGCCGCTGGCCAGACTCACGCCGATACTTGTTAGAGGAGAGGAGAAGTAATGATCAGGTGCCCAAGGTCTGGATGCATCGTGTTTGGGATGCTGCTCGCGGCTATGTCTGCGCCAACGAGTGTCGCTCTCGCGAAAGGCGTATCTGTCACGGCGATAGCTGGGGAGCGTGTCGTTGGCGGCCATGCCGTGATCAACTTCGACGCCCGGTGTCCCGTTGCGTCGCATCCAATTGCCGGCGAGCTTGGCTCACTGGACGTCGCCGGCGATGGCCAGGTGATTCTCGCCGCGTCGCTTCCCAGGGGACAGCGCAGCTGGCGGATATCGGTCTTGAACCTAAGCGGTGCTCCGCACGGTTTCTACGCCGCAGTGGAATGCCTGCGCGCCAATGCACGTTTCGCCTATCCGCAGCAAAGCGTGGTCGCAGGCCCGCAGCAGGCCCGGGGAGCAGTCCTAACTTGTCCCAGTTGGGCGCCGACGCCGATCGGTGGCTCCTTCAGGCTGCAGCATGGCGCGCTCGCCGGCAGCGCGGTGGTCAACTGGACGAGCGAGACGTTCACGGAGCGCGGCCTGACGCGTCACGAGAGCGTGGGCATGCGGAACCTGACCAACGCGCCGGTGGGCGTCGTCGTCGGTGCCGTCTGCGCCAGCTTGCGGATCGGGATCGAGCAGGAGCAAACCACGGTTCCGGCCGGCAAGCTCGACGGCTTCCACATGCGATGCCCGTCCGGGCAAACGGCAATCGACGGCGGCTTCTTCGGCACGGACCTCCGCAACTCGAGCGAGATAACGCTCGGTGACTTCTACCGGACCGGCTCCCGCTTCTGGACCGTTGCGGCAAGGAACCTCGGGAGCGACCCGGTTCACTGGGCCGCGGGGGTCGTCTGCCTACGCTGACTCAGCGACCGGCAAACAACGTGCGCGTTCCGTGCCGCTTGGGCGCCGGCCTTGGGGATCGGCGCCCCGCGTCGCGGCTCTTGCCCAGCCGGCTAGGGCGTCCGCCGGAATCGCGTTGAGATCATGTACGACGTGAGCCGCGTCGTCGTTGCAGGATCGTCCCACGAGATTCCTGACCGTCCTCCGATTCGCCTGGAGGTCGGCGACCGGGTTGAAGTGGGCGAGCGCGACAGCGAGTGGCCGGCGTTCGTCTTCGTAACCACGGAGGAGGGCTCGGGTTGGGTCCCTGACCGTCATTTGGATCGTCAAGGCGAGAGCGCGGTCGTCACGAGCGGCTACGACACCACGGAGTTGCCGACCGAGGAAGGGGAGGAGCTCGAAGTGCTCCGCGAGGATTTGATCAGCGGCTGGCTTTGGTGCCGCGCAGAGAGCGGCCGGGAGGGCTGGGTCCCCGAGCGCACACTCTCACGCCTCGACCGATCACGCGTCGACCGATCACGGCTCGACTGATCGCCCGCGCCGCCCGCCAAGACCCGCACGCACATCCGCCATCCGGGCCGGCCTCGGCAGCTAGGGTTCCCTCCGCTGCACCGACTCGCTCACCAGCCGAGGAGATCGCATGTCCCGTTTCGCGAAGGTAAACCTGCTCGAGGTCGAGGACTCCGTCGCGGGTCGGGTGGAGGGGCTCGAGGGCCGCTTCGGGCGTAAGCACCTGGATTCCCGCGACCTCGGGGTCAGCCTGTTTCGGTACGCCCCGAACCTGCGCAGCCCGATGGCCCACAGCCACAAGGAGCAGGAGGAGGCCTACGTCGTCGTCGCCGGCTCCGGCCGGATCCTGCTCGATGACGAGACCGAGGAGCTCCGGACCTGGGATGTCATCCGCGTGGCGCCGGAGGTCGTCCGGGCATTCGAGGCCGGCCCCGACGGGCTCGACGTCATCGCTGTCGGCGGCCCCAAGCCCGAGGAAGGCGATGGCGTCCGCGCCACCGCGACTTGGCCCGGCACGGATTAGTCAGGCCGACCTGCCGGCGGCGCCTTCTGTGCCGGGCCGACGTCGTACGTGTAGATGACGCCGGGTTCGATCACCTGAACCCCGAGCGAGCGATAAAGCGCGTGGGCGTCATCGTTCCCATCGTCGGCGCCGAGCCACACGGCGCTGGCGCCCATGTCCCGAGCGATCTCCAACACCGTCCGCATCATCGCGCTCGCGACGCCTTGTCGTCGGAACGCCTCATCGGTGTCGACCTCGTCCACGTACAGGTAACGCCGGCCAGCAGGATGCATGTAGCCGATCGCGTGCAAGGTTCCGGCCAGCCGCCCGTGCATGTGAACAGCGAGGTAGACGTTCCGGTCATCCGTCAGGAACTCGGTCAGGGAGTCTTGCGTGAGAGGCTCGTCGATCTCCATGCTCGCGCTGTTGATCTGATCGACGATGTGGGGGAGATCACGGTCCGTGGGCCGGAGCCGACGAACTAGCACTCCTTGCGCTCCGCAGCCTGTCGGCCTTTCATCCGTCCGAGCGAGGTGGCCGGCCGCACTTCGTGCCGTTTAGCGGCGCCAGAAAGCTAGGCGCTGCGCTGACGCCGTGAGGATGTGGCCCCAGGTGATCGGCGTGTCCTGACGCTGCGACATCGCCTCGAACGGGCTGAATCGCATCTCGCCGCCGGTCCCGAGCTTGATCGTGCCGTCGTCCTGCCGGGTGCCGTTGACGAGGATCCAACCGCGCTTGATGCGGACGTTCTCACTCACCGGTCTGAGCGTACCCCACGGCGCGGGACGCAATGCTGCGCGATTGCCCGAGCTGTCAGGGCCGCGGTTTTGCCAGGTAGCTGTGCCCGGCGCGGAGGATCACCGTGATGTGGCGGACCAAGTCGGTGACTGCCACCACTCCCTTGTGCACGGTGGTCAGGGTGCCGTCGCACCGGTCGCTCGTGATCCAGACCGTGCCTCGGACGGTGCCGGCGCTGTAGCGGCCGCGGGACCGGAAGTGGCTGCCGTGGTCGCTGGCGGAAAGGGTCTGGAGCACGCGGGAGCTCAGGCGGGCGATGCGTGCGTTACCCGGATCGCCCGCGGTGTGCTTCCGGCACGCCGCGTAGCTCGGCGCTCCCTTGAACGCGCCTTCGACCAGGGCGAGCGTGGTCAGGCCTTTGGCGGAGCCGGAGCGGGCCTGGGTGAGCTTGAACACGGCGCCCGAGAACACCCCGACGTCCTGGCGACCGTGCTTGGCGCCCGGCGCGGCGGTCACCGACAGCTTGCCTTTGAGGGTGTCGATCTGTGAGCCGGAGGGAATCCGTCGCGCCTGCGTGAGGGGCACGAATCCCTTGACCGGGCCGATCGACTGTCCGGGAGGCGGCTTGATCAGGACGAGACCGGAGACCGGCTTGAGGTCGAACGACTTGCCGAGTATCGGGGGCGGTGGTGCCGCTGCACGCGGCACGGTGAAGATCCGCTCCGGCCCGTAGGTCGTGCCCAGGCCGGTGGTCGAGGTGACGAGTCGGACGTCGTAGACGGTGTTCGGAGACAGCCCCGACACGGACGCTGAGACCGCGTGGACGGCTGAGTCCGCCCCCAGGGATCGCGGCGTGGTGGAGAACGCCGTCGGCCCGCCGGTGAGCGTTCCGTAACGAGGATCGAGGCCGTACTGGAAGTAGGCCGAGCTCGCCAGTCCGTCGCCCGTAACGGTGCCGGCAAAGGTCACCTTGGAATCGTGCACGGTCGGCGTGCCCGTGGTCACGGTCGGAGCCGTCTGGCTGCGCGTCACCGAGGAGGTCACGAACGTGGCGGTGACGCTCCGGTCGGCGTCGAGCGCGACGGTGCAGGTCGCCCCGCCGTTCGAACAGGCACCGGACCAGCCGGCGAAGCTGGAGCCGGAGCTGGGAGCGGCGGTCAGGGTCACCGAGCTGCCGGTGGCGAACATCGCCGCGCAGCTCGAGCCGCAGTCGATCCCCGCGGGCGAGCTGGTCACCGATCCGGCGCCTGCGCCCGCCTTGGTCACCGTGAGCTGGTGGGTCGGGTCGGGGGTGATGGCAGCGGTCCAGCTGTCGTAGTTGTCCCCGTAGCCATTGTCGTTGTCGGCCAGGTAGAGATCGCCGGTCCCGCTCAGCGTGGTCGGCCCGGAACCGACCTCCTGCCAGGGTCCGTCACCGATCTTTCCCACCAGCGACCAGAGTTGAAGATCGGGCGCGACGCAGTTCTCCGCGCTGCTCCCGGTGCGACACGGGTAGTTCTGGCCGGGGTCGCCGTCCGGGGTGACGTTCTGACCGTAGCCAATGTCGATCAGGCCGGAGGCCGAGATCGTGACGCTGTGCTGCACCGCGATCCCGGTGTCGACGAGGCCTGTGGTCCCGTCCTCGCCGGGCGGCCCGGACGTAGACAACACGGTGAACGAGCCATCCGGATCGAACTCGGGGCTCACCGTCGTGTCTCCATCCAGGGTTATCGTGCAGGTTCGAGCGCCCGAGCACCCGCCGCCGGACCAGCCGGAGAAACCCGAGCCGGGGGACGGGGTGGCCGTGAGCGTGACCGTGCTGCCGTCGGTGAACTGAGCCGAGCAGTCGGAGCTGCCCGAACCGCAATCGATTCCGGCCGGGTCGCTGGTGACCGACCCCGAGCCCGAGCCGGTCGGGCTCACGCCTCAGGGCGGCTGTCTCCTGGAAGACATAGGCCTTGCCCTGGGCCGCGTGCGCGCCGGGGGCGCCGGCAACCACACTGGGGCCGGAGACCCCGACGGCTTCGCCGAGGTGGTCTTGGGAGCCGGCGTCGGAAGCGCTCAGCGCCTGCGTCTCGGTCTGGTCGCTCCATCCGTCGCCGGGCTCCGTGAACACGTATGCGACGCCCCCGCCGGCGGCGGCCGGTGCGCCGGCGACCACGGTCGAGCCGTCGATGCCGACGGAGGCTCCGAGCTCGTTACCGGCGGCGCCGTCGGAGGCGGTCAGTTTGGCGGCCTCGGGCTGGGGTCCGTTCCAGCCGTTGTCGGGCTGCTGGAAGACGTAAGCCGCGCCGCCGCTGGCGGTGCCGGGCGCTCCTGCGGCGACGGTGGAGCCCGAGATGCCCACGGAAGTGCCGAGCACGTCGCCGGCGGCGCCGTCGGAGGCGGTCAGTTTGGCGGCCTCGGGCTGGGGTCCGTTCCAGCCGTTGTCGGGCTGCTGGAAGACGTAAGCCGCGCCGCCGGCGGCGGCGCCGGGCGCTCCTGCGACCACGGTGGGGCCCGAGATGCCGACGGAGGACCCGAGCCCGTCGTTGGCGGCGCCGTCGGAGGCGGTCAGCTTGGCGGACTCGTTCTGCGGCCCGGTCCACCCGTCGCCCGGCTGCTCGAAGACGTAGGCCGCGCCGCCGGTGGCGGCGCCCGGCGCTCCGGCGACCACGGTCGAACCCGAGATGCCCACGGAGGATCCGAGCTTGTCGCCGGTCTGGCCGTTGGAGGCGGTCAGCTTGGCGGACTCGTTCTGCGCCCCGCTCCAGCCGCCGCCTGGCTCGGTGAAGACGTACGCGGCGCCTCCACTTGCGGCGCCCGGCGCCCCCGCCACCACGGTCGAGCCATCAATGCCCACCGCGGACCCGAGCTCGTCACCGGCGGTGCCGTCGGAGGCGGTCAGCTTGGCCACCTCGGTCGGCGTACCCGACCATCCACCCGCCGGCTCCTCGAACACGTACACCGCGCCGCCGCTGTTGTTCACCGCGGCGCTACCGACCGCGACGGTCCCTCCGGACACCGCGACGGAGACCCCGAGCTGGTCGCCTGCGGCACCGTCCGAGGCGGTCAGCTCGGCCGCCTGCACGAGGGGATCGATATGAAGCGGGTAGACGGCGTCCGCGTCGTCGACGCGGATAAGCACCCGACCGGCGCTGAGGGCGAACCAGGCGGGAAGCCGCCGCCCCCGGGCGTCGGTCGCGACGAGGCCACCATCATTAAGGGCCGGCCGGCCGCCGGGGGTTGTGAATGTGAGCTCCCGGCTTCGGGAGGCGGCGAGCCGGGGCGTGAGGTCGCCACTCACAGTCAGCGCCAGGGTTAGTGGTCCCGAGGCCGATCTGCCCGGCTGGCGTCCCACGGTGAAGGTCTGCTCGATCCCCAGCGGCCCGGTGGAGTAGGCCTCGAGCAGGCCGGGCCGGGCGAGAAGGACACGGTTGCCGTGTGCGCTCAACGCCGGGGTGACGAGCCGATCGAGCCTCGTACCACGACCGATGGCGGCCGCAGACCAGGACACCGATCCCTCGGCGCCTGCCAGCTTCACCTCGTTGGCTTGCACATCGGTGACCACGCCGCCGCCGGCCAGCCGGTAGCCGTCCCCCGCCCGGCGTGCAGCGAACGCTGGCTCGGCGAGCGCGAGTCGGTTCGAAATGGCGGACTGCTCGGCGAGAGGCAGCGCCGTGAGGCGGTGCAACCCGCCGGCGCCAGAGACCCCGGTGATCGTGCCGTGCGGGCTCGGTGCGCCGGCGCCAAGGCCCAGCAGCGCTGCGAGCATGAGGCCGGCCATCAGGACCGCTGCGGCTCCGCCGGACCATGCCCACGAGAGCGCCGACAAGCTTGGGCCCGGAAGTGTCAGCCCTCCTGGTCGCATCCGATGCCGTCCTGCCTCCCGATAGGCCTGAAAACTGATCAACTGTCTGGCGGACTTCGTTCTTCCGGCATCTGACCGCCGATGGCATCGTGCGGGCCACCGCGGCATCGATGAGTTTTCGACGCGGGGCAGGTCAACACTGTCGTGACCGCAACGCACATTCTCAGAATCGCCGAGGCCGACATCGCCTATGACGTCCATGGCCCTCTGCCGACCCCGGATGGACGTCCACCACTGTTCATGATCGGTCAGCCGATGACCGCCGGCGGCTTCGGCACGCTGGCGTCCTACTTTCCCGACCGCACAGTCGTCACCTACGACCCGCGTGGCCTCGGTCGGAGCACTCGCAGCGACGGCCGGGTCGACAACTCGCCCACGGTTCAAGCGAGCGACGTGCACGCCCTCATCCAGGCCCTCGGCGCGGGTCCGGTGGAGGTATTCGCGAGCAGCGGCGGCGCGGTCACGGCGCTCGCGCTCGTGACCGCCAACCCCGAGGACGTGATCACCCTGGTGGCGCACGAGCCGCCCCTGATACATGTGCTTCCGGACTCGGCGGGAGCCGAGCGCGCCCGTGCGGCGGTCCGCGACGCGTACGAGGCGAACGGCTCAAATGCTGGGATGGCGGCCTTCATCGCGATGACGTCGTGGCCGGGCGAGTTCACCGACGAGTACTTCGAGCAGCCCGTTCCGGATCCCGCCGCGATTCGGGATGCCGACCGAGGACGATGGCTCCCGCGACAGCCCGTTGCTCTCCGATCGCTCCTGGGCGGTCACGAGTCATCGCCTCAACCTCGAGGCGCTGGTCGCAGCGCCGACCCGCATCGTGATCGCCGTGGGCGAGGAGTCGGGAAGCACCTTCACCGGACGCACGGCGAGGGCCCTGGCTGAGCTCCTCGGTCAGGAGGCGACCGTGTTCCCGAGCCACCACGGTGGCTTCCTCGGCGGCGAGTCCGGCTACCCCGGCCAACCGGAGGCGTTCGCGCGCAAGCTTCGCGAGGTCCTCGGCGACGTGCACTGACGCCGGCCGCGCCGGTGGTGGTGCTGTGGGTTCGCCAGCCGGGCGCTATCGACGAGGGCCGCTGAAGGCACCGGCTAGTAGCTCAGCTGCTCATACCAGTCGAGCGGACGTCCGTCACGCGTGAGATCGAAGAGATTCCAAAGCGGCTCGATCGTGCCGACGTGGCGCGGCTCCTGGTCGCGGTCCGTCGGCGCGTAGAGAAGCTCTGAGCCCCAGAAGTGGCGGATCGTGTCCGGGTCGCGCTGAAACACGTTGAGAATCGGCCGTTGGATTCCCTCGGCGGTCTCTCCGTGGTAGTCGCGGTTGTAGGTGCTGGTCGCCGAGGACAGGAGACGGAGGCGACGCCAGCCGCGCTGTTCACCGAACGTAAGCAAGCGTGAGAGCGACGTCTTTGCGACGACAGCGAAGTTGATGTGCTGACGGGCATGCTCGGCGGCACCGTCGAGCTGGTCGAGCAGCGCGGTGCATGACGGGCAGGGACCCTCCGCGAGCGGCAGGAGCGCCGTTTCGCCTTCCGCCGGTCCCGGGGACGTGTCGGCAGGGTCGCGCGGAAACATGAAGTTGTAGATCACGAGGCTGTTCTTTCCCGGCTCGAACAGCTCCGACAGTTTCACATCCAACGGGGCGCCATCGACACTAGCGCCCTGGAACACGTAGTCCTCGAGCACCGGTCCGCCATGCGGAAGCGAACGCCGTGATACTGCAACCGCCTCCGTTTAGCCGGCGCAGCTCGATCTCTTGCGCCAGTAGCCGGTCGCGCGCGGCTCGGTAGGCCGCTGACTCACCTGGGAACGCGATCGTCACGATTCTCCCTCCGTCGGTTGAGGAAATGACCATTAGACCGACGCGGGCGGCTGAACTCATCGCTTTCGATCGGGCCGTCGGCATTCTCGCGCCGCTGGCGCTGCGCGCAGCCCGACGCAGCCCATACTGCTCGCGCGCGATCCGGCAGACGTCGTCCCATGCGGAAGTCGCGACGCCGCGGCCGGCGGCCCGTTGCGCAACGCGATAGCCCACCTCCCCGGTCCCGTCCACGAGGTCGTAAAGGTTGAAGCGGCCCACGACCTTCTGGGTTGCGCCTCTTTGGGTCACGCCGGTTGTGATGACCGCATTTCGTTCGAGGGGTCCCGTGGCCGTCATCGATGTTCGTGACTGCGTTACGCGACTATCAGCCGTCTTATGCCACATCCTGCGTGGGCCGATCATGGCGAATTAGGCACGACGTCTGGCGGGGTCGTGCTCAGGAGCGTCGCGGTTTGGCTGCCGAACGGGGTGGGGAGCTTGGCGTAGGCTTGGGGTGTGACCGGCGCATCGGATTCGGAGGCTCGTGAATTCGCGGCTTCGTTCCTGTCGTTCTTAGAGTGGGTGCATTCGGAGGCGGCGGCGGTCAGGAGCGCAACGAGGTCGCTGCGTTGGTGGCCGACTTCCTCGGGAGCGGACGCGCTCGAGCGGTCGGTGGTGACGCGTTCGCTGGCGGTCTTCGAGCACGTCAACCTGCAGACGGCGCTGAATGCTTGGTCGCGTGAGGCGGGGCGGACGGTGGACCTGCGGGGCATCGCGATCCCGCCTCACCACGGACCGATCTCGCTGCAGCAATTGGTCACCGGCGACGGGATGCCGCCGCTGCGGCTGTCGGCGCCGCCGTTGGTCGATCTGCCCAACGGTCCGGGGGTCGACGCTCGCGTGCCTGCAGTTGGCGGTCCTGTTGGTGACCGACGCGGACGGCCGGTATGTGGTCTTGGTGCGAGGCCCGAGCGAACATGAGCGCACGCTCGCGGTTGAGATTGCCGGGTTGCCGGTCGAGGCGGCGCAAGCCGTCCATGCCCGCCTCGACGAATTGCGCAGCCAGCTCAACGTATACCGCGGCCATTTGCTCGAGGTCGGTCTCTCTCCGATGGGCGGCGTAACGCTCGAGTTCGCCGACAGTCCCATGACCGACTCGCGATGATGTCGTGCTGCCGGAGGCGGTTCTGGCACGGGTGGAGCGACACGCGCTCGGCGTCGCGACCCACCGCGAAGCGCTACTCGCCGCAGGCCAGCACCTCAAACGCGGTCTGCTGCTCTACGGTCCGCCGGGGACCGGCAAGACCCACACCACGCGGTACCTGGTGGGTCAGCTGACCGGGTACACGCGGCTGGTGCTCACCGGTCGAGCCTTGCACGCGATCGGCTCGGTCAGCGAGCTTGCGCGAGACCTGCAGCCGTCAGCGATCGTTCTCGAGGATGTCGATCTCGTCGCCGAGGACCGGAGCTTCGGGCCCGGGCTCGAGCCCGGTCCTTTTCGAGCTACTCGACGCGATGGACGGCGCGGCACCCGACGCCGATCTGGTGTTCGTGCTCACCACCAATCGCGCGGATCTGCTGGAGCCGGCGCTCGCGGCGCGACCCGGCCGCGTTGACGTCGCGATCGAGGTCGACCTCCCGGACGCCGATGCTCGTCGTCGACTTCTCGCGCTCTACGGCCGCTCGCTACCCATGCGACTCACCGACGGCGAGACGGACGAGGTCATCGAGCGAACCGATGGCGTCACGGCGTCATTCATCAAGGAGTTGCTCCGACGCGCGATGCTCGAATCCGTGCATCGAGGACCCGGCAGCCTCGACAGTGACGGCCGCACACGTCGCGCAGGCGCTCGACGATCTGCTCGACGCCGGCCAGCAACTCACACGCAGCCTGCTCGGCGTCGGCAACGATCCGGGCAGCCTTCCGCCGGGCGGCGGAATCGGGACGCTCCCGCCCCCCCACGGCCCAGCCTTCCGACACGCCCGGATCGCATTCCAGCGATCCAACAGATAACCCGCGCTCTTGCGGACGGGCTCGAACCGAGGAGTGCACAAGGGCGGCGTGTATCCCAGCGACAAGTGCTTCCTACACCCGACGGACAGCGCCGCGCACTGGACGGTCAGCGGCAGCCCCGCGGTTGCCACGGTACGAAGGGCCAGAGCGCTGCCGCTCGGCGCCTGTGGCTGCAGCACGTACGTCGGGGACGACATTGTCCTTGCGCGAGGAATGGCGTCGGGCGCCGCCCGGCGTAGTCTGCGACCGAAAATCCAATCCGAGGAGGAGTTGACCGTTGGCGAGTTTCGAGGTAGTCCGACTCGATGAGATCGAGGAGTTAGATGACGGGCGCGTGGCGTTCCGTCCTGTGCGGCACCGGCTCGGGATTACGACGTTCGGCGTGACGGCAGCCACCGCGCACGCCGACGGCGCCCGGCTGATCACCGAGCACGACGAGACTGAGCCGGGCAGCGCCGAAGAGCTGTACGTGGTGATGTCTGGGCACGCCACGTTCGAGGTCGACGGCGAGCGGCACGACGCGCCGGCGGGAACGTTCGTCCGCGTCGCGCCCGGCGTGTCACGGACGGCGTTCGCGCGGGACGCCGGCACGACAGTGGTTGCCATCGGAGCTGGGGCGCCCGGCAAGCCTTACAGACCCGACGGCTGGGAGCTGTTCTTGCCGCTGATGCCTCTGTTCGAGTCGGGCGAGTACGAGGAGGGCGCCGAGCGCGCCAATGCGCTGATCGCCGACGATCCACCTTACGCGGCCTTGTACTACAACACCGCCTGCTTCGAGAGTCGAGCGGGGCGAACCGATGCGGCGCTTGCGCACCTGCGGCGGGCGCTCGAGCTTGCGCCGGAGATGTCCGAGCTCGCGCGCGATGACGATGACCTCGCCGCGCTTCGCGCGGAGCCCGAGTTCGCTGAGATCACAGGTAACTGACAAACCGCCGGAACGGTTACGGGCCAGCGGCCGCGATGGGCATCTGTTCCGCCCTGCAACGCAGGTCCCGGTCGTCCGAGCTTCGCGCTCCAGGCGATAGGTTCTGCGGGTGTTCGTCGCGGCGGATGGCTATCTACTGAACTCGGTGGACTTCGGCTCGGGGCCGCTGACCTTCGTGGCGCACGGAGGGTGGGTCGGCAACTGGGAGCTCTGGCAGGAGCCGTTCCAGCTCATGCAGTCACGGTGGCGGTGCATCGCCTATGACCATCGCGGCGCGGGGGCGAGTACTTTCCCGCCCGAGGCAATCACCCCTGGAGGCCTGGTCGAGGACCTGTTCACCGTTCTGGACTTCTATGGGGTCGACTCCTGCGTGCTCGGCGGTGAATCGATGGGAGCACTGACCTGCTTGCTCGCCGCGGTGAAGGACCCGGCTCGGTTCAGGGGCCTGGTGCTGGTCGACGGAGTTCCGGCGGCCAATGAGGAGCGGCAGCGTCCGCTGGTGGAGGGATCGCGCACCGACTACCCGCGCACGGTCTCCGCTTTCGTTGACGCGTGTGTACCCGAGCCGGACAGCGAGCACGTGCGCCGCTGGGGCAAGCAGATCCTGCTTCGCGCGCATCCCGAAGCTGCCGCACGGTTGCTCGAGAGCCACTATCAGCAGCGCGTCGTCGCAGACCTGAGCGCCGTCTCCGTACCGACCCTCGTCATCCACGGGCAACACGACGCCATCGTTCCGCTCGCGCTGGGCAAGGCTGTCGCCGACGCGATCCCCAGCTCCGAGTTGGTCGTGATTCCCGAGGCCGGCCATGTGCCCACGTTGACGCGCCCGCGGGAAGTCGTCGACGCCATCGAGCGGTGGGCGAGCGCTGCGCTTGACTGATCCGCAAGGCGCGTCAGCATGCACACAACGCTGGCAGCGCGCGCGTCCGTAAGCTCACCGCGCTCCTATGCGCGGACTCTTGTCTGGGTGTAGCCCGGCGAGCTCCTTGTCAGGATCAGCGATCGGCCCGTTCGCGCCGATCCACTCTCGTCTGAAGACGTGCGGGAGCGAGAAAAGGTTGTCAGCCAAGCGAGCGGCACCTTCAGTACCGATCCGATCCGATCGGTCGCGGCGCCAGCCGGGCCATCGCCGGCGCCCGAGCCGAGCGGGCGCCGGCAATCGTCAGCAGATCAACCGGCGCCCGAGTTGCCTGATCCGGTGTTGCCGGTAATACCCGAGCCTGTGGTGCCGGTCTTGCTCGAGCCGGCGTCACCCGGGTTGACGGCGGCGCACTGGACCAGGACCCAGGTGCCCGGGGCGACGTTGTCAGAAATCGAGTAGCCCGGGGCCGATATCGACCCCGCCATCTGGACCCACCCGCCCTTCCACCCCGGGGGGATCGACGAGCAGCTGGGGATCGACGACAAGTCACCGGCGGCCGTCGCCCGTTTGCCGATCCTTTCGATCCCCATGGCGGCGAGCTTGCGGTTCACCGCGGCGATCGACGACGTGCGGTTGACCTTCAGCGAAACCGACCCGTCATGCAGGCGGGTCACGGCAAACGCCGGCGGCGTACTGGTCGTCGCACCGACCGCGAGCACGGCCGCGGCGGCGATCGCGGCCAGCCCCGTGGTGCTGAGCGCCGCGAGTCGGGAGGCGCGACGGCGGGATCGGCGCGGCGCTCGGGGGAGGTCGTGGGCGGCAGCGGTGAGCTGCCGGCCGATGCGTTCGAGGTGCGGGGGGAGGCTGGTGTTGGTCATCGGGAGACTCCTAGTCGTGTCGAGAGGGTTCTCAGGGCGCGCGACACGCGGATTCGAGCGTTGTGCTCGGTGGTGCCCATCAGGGCGGCCGCCTCGTCGTAGTCCATCTCGTCGACCACGCGCAGCTGCAGGGCTTGGCGTTGGGTGTCGGGCAGGGTGTTCAGAGCCTGGGTCAGCTCGGGCGTCTGGATCGCAGCGTCGATCTGCGACTCGACCTCGGCGAGCTCATCGGGGTCGTGGTCGAGCTGGATACCGAGCTTCTGGCAGGTCGCGAGTTCGACCCGTCCGCGGCGGCGGTATCGACGGACCAAGTTGCGGGCGATCCCGTACAGCCAGCCGCGTGCTGACTCATCGGTCGCGCCACGGAACCGGTCGAGGCTGACCAATGCCTGCGCGAAGGTCTCGGCGGTGAGATCGGCTGCCGTGGCCATATCGGGCGTCTGAGCGCGGATCCAGCGCTCGACCGCGACCGCGTGGCGACGGTAGAGGTCGCCGAACGCGTCGGGATCGGTGCGCGCTGCGCGCAGCAGCTCGAGGTCGCTGTCGACCGGCTCGAATTCGTTCATTACAGAGGGAGTGCCAGCTGGCGCAAGACTGTGACACTCATCTGTGCCAAGGAGCCGGTGGTTCTCCCGTGGCCACGCCGCCCTCGCGCGGGCGGCGCCAGGCGGTTCGCGATGCCGGTCCGCTCCCGGTTTTCTCGCTGGTGAGGTAGTCGGCGTCCTCGAGCTTGCGTAGGGGCGTGATCAGGTTGCCGGGCGTCAGCCCGATCATGTCCTATAGGCGGGTGAAGGACAGCGCGTCACCGTTGGGCAAGGCGGCCAGCGTGGCCATGATCTGCAGTCGCGCGGGGACGTGAATCAACGGGTCAAGCGCGTCAGTCGTCATGCTTCTGATCGAGTCGCGCGGAGCAGCCAGGCCTGGACGGCACTGTCCGCCAAGAGCACGACGCAGAGGCCAATACCGTTGCTCAACCACACCCCGCGGGGTCCTGCGAACGCGCTCCCGGCGGCGAGGAGCACGACCGCGATCGAGATGGCGAGAGGCCCAACGGGGTCGGCCACTTGTAGGGATGCTGTCCGCGTACGGACAGCCACACAGAGCCGAACGGCGACCAGCGCCGCCGCCGCTGCGAGCAGCGAGAGCGCCGGCGAGCGGAAGTCCAACTCGCGCTGCGTCTGACGACGGGTCTGCGCCAGCAGCCTCGA